>NZ_RQXW01000042.1 GCF_003957515.1 Amphritea opalescens | reverse complement strand
CAACCAGTCGCTCTCTAAATTCACGAGCATTCTCATCGTGACGGGCTGCTGACAATGCCGGCATATAAAGTGCTGATCTTAAGTATGCATTTCCCGCCTTACTGATACGAGAACCTCCTTTTACACTGGTTCCCGATTGATGAACCCTTATATCCAGGCCGCAGTAGCGGGTTACCTGCTTAGCTTTCATATCTTTGGGCAGTACAACAAATTCTGCAAGAATGGCGATAGCACTGCTCTGACCAATTCCTTTGGCCTCAATCATGCATTCAAACACAAGAGCCAGTTTTGAATCAGCCAAGATAAGCTCTAAGGCTGCTTGAGATAGACGATCAATACGGCGCCCATAAAGGGAAATGCTCTCTTCCAAGTCTTCGATCAGGACGGTAGGGCTGCTTTTAGATTGCAACGCGTGCAACCGATTCTTGGCCTTTACTTTATCTTTTGTTAAGCGATTGATCTGCCGCCCTATATCTTTAAGCATCATGTACTCTGCTTTTGGGGGGATCCAAGGTTCAGGCTTCATAACTTCGGCATACTCAGCTAACAAGGCTGCATCAGCCGCGTCTGTCTTAATTTGTGATAATTTCAACTCAGCAAATCGTTTGCTGCTCAATGGATTAATCACCGCAACCGTAATACCCGCCCTCACCAGATAAACAGCTAAATCTAAGTGATAAACCCCAGTCGCTTCCATCACAACAAGCATTACCTTTTTCTTCTTCAGGATTTTAGCTGCTCGTTCAAAATCGTCAGGATGCTGTTTGAATGTTTGTGCTTTACCAATAGTGCCTTCATTTTTAATGACAAGATCAAATGATCTGGCGCTGATATCAATACCGGAAAAAGTACTCACAAGCTGACTCCATAATGTTGAATTGCTAAAATAATTTCTGGTTCCCCAACCTCGCACTTTATGCTGATTCAACCTTGTGATGCGAAGTCTAGTACTAGCTTCATGATACTCTTCGAACTAAGCAATGAGGTGGGGAGCCCCTCTACACACGAAGTCAGAAAAACTGCTTCAAGGAGCGGGCGGCTTCCCCAGAAACGATTACCAATGATAAATAATCGTTGAGACTAAACATACAAGGAGCC
>NZ_RQXW01000041.1 GCF_003957515.1 Amphritea opalescens | reverse complement strand
ATGGAACCACCCGATCCCTTACCGAACTCGGAAGTGAAACGTCTTAGCGCCAATGGTAGTGTGGGGATTCCCCATGCGAGAGTAGGTCATCGCCAAGCTTCAAATAAGAGACAGCCCCGATCATTAGTTTGATCGGGGCTTTTTCGTTTTTGGCGTTTAGGTTTTAGGGGCGGTGCGCTCACTCTACCATTCGGGTTTATCGGCCCTAGAAGGGGCTCCTACGGAGGGAGATTAGATCTTGTGTTGTGGGAGCTGCCTCTGGCAGCGATTGGTTTGGACCGCATGGGCTTAATAGTCGTCTGGTGCGGTTCGTTCCTATCAGCCGCTTCTTTCGCGGTGATTATAGGAAGTTGGGAAAGCTTTGTTTCATCATCTGAAACACTTATCCGGACGAGTATTGCCTAAGTAATAAAATTTCTTGAAAATTTCAAAAAGGAAGTTATATTTATTTTTAGGTTCAGGGAGAGCCTATGCATGGAAGGCATTCTCGGGAAGAGAAATCGTAAAAGGATGGTCGATGTCACTAGGAGGTGACTGCCTTCTTGCTCTATTGCATATCTATCTATATGGAAGTATAAAGTTGGTTTCGCTATTTTTAATGTTGTTGGAAGCTGTTGTTTTTTGATGGAGTTATAGTCACATTGTTTTATCGGATCGTTGTGTTTATTTAATGGCTTTAATTCTAAAACTTGCTCGGTTTGGCTGCCTCGATTGTCATAGCAACCAACCAACCAACCAACCAACCAACCAACCAACCAACCAACCAACCAACCAACCAACCAACCAACCAACCAACCAACCAACCAACCAACCAACCAACCAACCAACGCGGCCAGGCCTAACTGAGTGATAGTTCCAAATACCGGTTCGGTTGGTAAGCGATATAGTCTTGTCTCAAACAAGGGGGGAGCTGGTGCGATCGCTAATGCAGTTTGTTTTCTAATGGAATGAAACCTTATCTAGATTAATATGATGTGCAGTTTAGGCAATATCCCTTAAACTGAAGTTTTTCATCAAAATAACACTTTTTAGTGCGGCCCCTGTTGACTCCCTGCCTGTCCGGTGTAGAATGCGCCTCCTCGCTTGAGACAGCCACCGGAAACGGTCACTGAAACAAGACGAGCTGTTTGATTAACCCATTGAAAGCACGGCGTTTAACGCAA
>NZ_RQXW01000040.1 GCF_003957515.1 Amphritea opalescens | reverse complement strand
GGTAATCCTCCCCTTTTTAATAGGCGCTAAAAGTAGAAGTTAAGCGACCATCAGCGGTGGTTTACCACCGTTGGCTTTATGGGGTCGCTCATGATTGTAAAACCATAACCAGCTTGTTGCATAGTCTTGCACTTCATCCAGTGTTTCGAATAGGTGTTTGCTCACCCAGCTGTACCTTATTGTGCGGTTGTGTCGCTCAATATACGCATTCTGTTGTGGGTTGCCTGGTTGAATGTACTCAATACGTATTCCGTTCTTCAGTGCCCAGTCGGTAAATTCATGACTGATAAACTCTGGACCATTATCGCAGCGAATGACCAAGGGTTTACCGCGCCATTCAATCAACTGATTAAGTGACCGTATAACGCGTATTGAAGGTAGTGAAAAGCCTGCGTCAATCGCTAAGCCTTCGCGCTTATAATCATCAATAACATTAAATAGGCGGTACTTCCTGCCGTCAGACAATTGATCATGCATGAAGTCGATTGACCATACTTGGTTTGAACGCAACGGTTGCTTTAATGGTTCAGGCTTGTGCCTTTTAAGCCGTCTGCGGGGCCGTATTCTCAGATTCAAAGCCAGCTCACAGTAGATGCGATAAATCCGCTTATGGTTCCAACGAAAGCCTTTAACGTTGCGAAGATAGTCAAAGCACATCCCAAATCCCCAATCTGTATCTTTCTCAGTCAACTGAATGAGCCAGTCTGCAATTTTGCTATTCTCTGGAGCTAATTTAGGCTGATAGCGATAACAGGTTTCGCTGATGCACAGCGATAGGCAAGCCAACCTGATGCTGACACCCTTAGCTGCAACTATCTGTTGCGCCATCTCTTTACGATGAGACGGCTTTACCACTTTTTTTGCAAAGCCTCCTGAACAATCTCGGCCTTAAGCCTCTCTTCCGCGTACATTTTCTTCAGCCGTCGATTTTCATCTTCAAGCTCTTTTAGCCGAGCCATTAACGAGGCATCCATCCCTCCGTATTTCGCGCGCCACTTATAAAATGAGGCTGAGCTCATTCCGTGTTCACGACAGAGTTCGGGTACTGGCGTACCCGCTTCGGCTTGCTTTAGGATCGCCATGATTTGGCTATCGGTATAACGTGACTTTTTCATGCAGAACCTCCTGCGTATAGATTACGAGAAAATTCTACTTTTGAGCACTATTATTTTTCGGGAGGATTACC
>NZ_RQXW01000039.1 GCF_003957515.1 Amphritea opalescens | reverse complement strand
CAGGTTACTGATAAACCCCAGTATTTTTGCTGGGGTTTTGCTTTTCTAGCGCCATGACTGTTTTATTAACAAAATACTGGGGCAATAGTTTGAGGCCGTTTTAAGTCGCCTCAAGACCTCTCAGGCCTCATTTATAACGCGTATTTTGATCAAAAAACTCCTCTTAGGCAGCTTATGCCGCCATTAAGGCTATTTTCTTCATGTTTTGAGCGGCTGCTGTCAGCAAACACTGTGCTTGAACCTTACTCCGCCCTCTAAACCTCGCATACCGATATCCATGTAGTTCTTTCGCGTCCGCAAAGCTTCGCTCTACGGTCTCCTTCCTTCGGGCATAAATACTTTTCCCTACCGAGGTCAGTCGATGCTGATTTACCCTTTCCTTGCTATCTTCCCAGACGTGACGCGTGATTGTTTTAACGTACTTTTTATTATTCGTGCAGCGTTTCAGTTCAGGGCACGTTTTACAAACCGCCTCGTCAGATTCGTAATGACGGTAACCTGTACGACTGGTCGTTTTATAGATTAGCGTGTGGTTTTGAGGGCAACGGTAGACATTGTTTTGTGGATCATAAATATACTGACGTTTATAGAAATATCCTTTACGATGAGTCGGACGACGGTAGCCCATGACGGCATAAAGGTTTCGCTCTTCCAGCCCATGGCAGACCGCAGATGTAAAATATCCCGCATCAACACCGACATTCCTGAGGTTAAAGTTAAAACGCTGTTTTTGTCGGTCTAACCGCTCCAGATAAGGAACGGCATCGTGTACATTGCCCGGCGTCACATGAACATCGGTGATGATATTGCAGCGGCTATCAACCGTGCGATGATCTAGATAAAAGAAGCCTTTGGGCTTGGTATCCCGCACCATATAACCGCTATCTGGATCAGTGACGCTCTGCTTAATTTCACGTGTTTCCGCCTCCGGCTTGGGTGCAGGTAAAGGCTTTTTTCCATGGGCGGCCCGATCGCCTTCAACGGCTTGATCCAACGCATCCATGTAGGTTTGGCGTGACTGCTCAACCTGGATTTTCTGAAAGTGCTTTTTGTTTGCGTTAGCTTTGAGGTGTGTCGAGTCGGTATAAAGGGTGTGCCCGCCGACCAACTTGTGCTTTACAGCTTGAAGTACAATCTCATCGAATATTTGCTGATAGATATCCGAGTCTTTAAAGCGACGGATGCGGTTAGCGCTTAACGTTGAAGCATCAGGTACTTTGTCTGTTAGGTTTAATCCTAGGAACCATCGATACGCAACATTAACCTGAACATCCCGTATCAACTGACGTTCGCTACGAATGCCATATAAATACCCAACAAAAAGTAGTTTAAACATCAAGGTAGGATCTAATGCTGGGCGGCCGTTATTTGGGCAGTAGAAATCTTGAACAAGTTCATGAAGAAACGAAAAATCAATGACACGATCTATTTTACGTAACAAATGATCTTTAGGCACAAGCTCATCAATACAGACAAACTCAAGGGTGGACTGGGTTTGGGGGCGTTCTTTTAACATGGCTCTATTATAAAAAATCCTCGTCATTTGACGAGGACTTTTTCAGCAGTCTGA
>NZ_RQXW01000003.1 GCF_003957515.1 Amphritea opalescens | reverse complement strand
TGGAGAAAAAAGAAGTCAGGTTTAATCTACGGCACAGCATCAAAGTGCTAAGGGTGCTCCCAAACTGACTGACTTCTTTGCAATGGAGATAGCTAATCATCCATCGCTGAGAGATACAAGGGTGCTTGGTAAGCCTGCGAACCGCACCGCTGATGACCGGTTATCTGTGGTGAGACGTGCCACCTACAACAACGCCATTACCATGTGGTCAGTGGGCTATAAGCGTTGCCGGTCTATGGTGGCGAGATCTTTCACATCCTCCATGTCAGCTTATGTGCTTTTTCCTTTTCGCTGCTTATAAGCAAGGAACGCTGTGTAATCCAAGTGCGATAGATCGATATCATAATCAAGCTGGTCAATTTCAGATTTTAAACGCTCTAGCGATACCTGATTGCGCCCATACTTTGCGGTTTGTTGGTTAAGTTCATGGCCGACGATGCGAGAAATCAAGGCGACTTCAACCCCAATAGAGTCTGTCATTGCGCCAATGAATGTGTGCCTAAAAGTATGTAGGTTTTTCAGCTTGGGATGGTCAATGCCGCACTCTTCACGGTAAGACTTCATTTTGCCATTACCGTTAAACCAGTCGCTGGCTTTCTTCGCCCACTTATTTTTATCGCTGTAATACAGGCCTTCAAATAGCTGGTTTGACTCTCCTGCTTCTCGTTTCCGTTTTGCTACAAAGTCGAGAAAGCCGAGGGCAATCAGGGTTTGATGAAGAGGCACTTTGCGTCTTGATGAACTGTTCTTCACAGCTTGAACTTTGTTGCCAGCTTCATCAAATTCATTCTTGATATGGATATAGTGAATGGGCGCAGGGGTGTCATCCGAATGGTGCTTGTTTTTTTGGATCTCCTGTTTAATATCGCCCACCTGTAGCTGACAGATTTCATTTAAACGTGCACCGGTGTACATCAAGACGGGAATGAGCCAGAAATGGTAATCAAACAGGTTTCTGGAACGGTTAAGCGCGACCTGTGTATAAGGATAGCCCGCATAGAGTTTTCGCAGATCCTCTTCGCTATAGACCTTATCTTCATCTGACTTACCTTCGGTCTTGAAAGCGATGTCGAGATCCTCGCCAATGTCTTCTGGATTGTACTTTTTGCGCTTGGCGTATTTGGCCAGTTGCTTAAACCGGTCAAGTAGTTTCTTCGCTCGTGAGGGGTGAATGGTCGGGGCGTTGTCGGGGTCTTTTGCCCGGCCGTCCTTGAGGGCTAACAGTTTATCCCTTAGCTCTTCGGCGTCATCAAATGTCAGGGTGTAAAAGTTGGTGTCTGGCCCTAGCAGTTCGACACTCGTTTCCAGCATTTGAATGTGTTCTTTCTGTGTTTGGGCGTTGGCTTTGAGGTTGGTACGCACTTTATTTTTGATGTAGGCATCGAAAACAAAGCGAACCGAATATTCAATGTCCTGATTATCCGGTCCCTTTCCACTGCCACCGCCGAATCGCTGAAGTATTTTGGTTGCTTGTTCGAGTTCTAAGTCCGGATTACCGGGGTGATTAATGGTGACAGGGTTACCATTGACCTCAATAACAATCTCATTGCTTGGGGCTACGTGGCGGCGTTTTTCGTTATAAGTTGTCACAGTGACTGAGTGCTCGCGCTCCTTTTTCTCCGTCTCTGATTCTGACGGTGATGCCGCGGCCTCAATGTCGGGGAGAATGAGGTGAGATAGCTCGTCTGACATACCCTTGTCCTTAAGGTGATACTTGAGAATGAGTTCTTTGAATTTCAGCGTTACAAACTGCGTAATGTTGCTCGTCGGACTAGTTAAGCGGTCACGGCATAAACTGTCAAGTAGACGAGGGAACTGGTATCGCAAGAGGCAGGAGAGCGAGGTTGCGTCTTGTTTATCGGCCGTTCTGAGTGATAGCCGAATATCGCGAGAGCTTAAGGCGAATGTTGTGAGAATGGATTTTGGGACCGTCAGGCGAATGTAATACATACCGGACGGACGACGGAAAAGATGTGCTGTGTGTGCAGACATAAAAAAAGCCTCGAGTGGCACACGGATTCGTCCATTGTGCCACTCGAAGCTCCAATAAGTCTAAATTTTGTTAAAAAACAAAGACTTATAATAAATTGGTGGAGGTGGCGGGTTTCGAACCCGCGTCCGCCAATCCTCTGCCTCTAGATCTACATGTTTAGACACTTCTACTAAGTTAACCCAGCACGGCCCGAAGGTCAGGGCGTTTAGGGCGAGCCTCTTTAGTTTTAACCCTTCGTCTTGAGACAAAGCTTCCGGGCGATTCTATCTCGAATGACACTGCAAAATCCTCTAGTTATAGACACCTGAAGGAGCAGCGCAAGCAGACTTAAGCTGCTAGAGCGTAGTTATCGTCGTTTGCAACTATAACTGTGTAGTAATTGATTTACGTGATTCACTACACTCACGACATGCACCAAAGGGTTCGCAATCGGCGTCGAAGCCAAGTCACCCCCATAGTATTTCCGACCACACAATATCTTAAGAGTTCTATTGCAGCAACATCGTTAGATAATTATGTAAGACGGGCCGGCATTATAGCCGGTTTACAGCAAGAGTATAGCTTTACCGCAATAAAGCGTTATTTAGCCGCCAAAACACGTTGTTTTTGACGGTTCCAGTCACGCTCTTTTTCAGTATCCCGTTTGTCGTGCTGTTTCTTACCCTTAGCAAGCGCAATTTCACATTTCACTCGGTCGTTCTTCCAATAAAGGGCGAGCGCGACACAGGTAAAACCTTTAGCTTGCACGGCTCCGATGAGGCGATCAATTTCACGCCGATGTAGGAGCAGCTTACGCTGTCGGGTTGGTTCAGCCACAACATGGGCTGCTGCGGTTTTCAGTGGTGTAAAATGGGCGCCAACGAGCCACGCTTCGCCGTTATGCAGAACTACATAAGAGTCTACAAGTTGGCCGCGTCCTTCGCGGAGGCTTTTTACTTCCCATCCGGTGAGAGACAGTCCTGCTTCGAACTTAGTATCAATTGCATACTCGTGTCGAGCTTTCTTGTTCTGGCAGATGGTATTGCCACTGGGTTTTGCTTTCTTCTTTGCCATGGAGCGGGATTATATAGAGCGTTACAGTTCAAGGAAAGAGAATTGAGTGACAAGATGCTGGCTTCGTTGGGTGAGGGCGCTAAAAAGGGCTTTTTGCGGGGTGCCTGGGGTGAGTCATTGAATTAAGTGGCCAAAATATGGACAATGCCGTGCTGTTACGCGTAAACATCTATTATTTGAAATATCCGTCTACTTTAAGAGATTTACATGAAAGATCGTCAAAATATTCATGGTTCATGGGCTAGTCGTTGGGTTTTTATTATGGCAGCGACCGGTTCGGCTGTTGGCCTAGGTAATATCTGGAAGTTCCCCTATATCGCGGGACAAAATGGTGGCGGTGCATTCGTGTTGGTGTATCTGGTCTGCATTTTGGCGGTCGGTGTGCCGATTATGATGGCTGAGGTGCTGGTTGGGCGCCGTGGTCGTCAAAGCCCGATTAATTCGATGCGCGAGGTGGCGATTGAGGCTGATCATTCGCCGAAGTGGGCGTTGGTGGGATGGATTGGTGCGTTGGCCGGCTTTTTGATCTTCTCATTTTATTCGGTCGTGGCCGGCTGGGTGTTAGCCTACGTGGCGGCCATGGCGAATGGTGAGTTTCTTGAGGTCGGTAGTGAGCAAGCCGGTAAAGTCTTTAATGACTTGCTGGCAGACCCACAGGCGTTATTAATCTGGCATACGGTATTTGTGGTGCTGGTTATGTGGATCTTGCTCGGAGGCGTTAATAAGGGGCTTGAGCGGGCCACTAAAATTATGATGCCGGCGCTGTTTGTGCTGCTGCTGTTGCTGTTGGGTTATTCCATGTCGTCGGGGGCTTTTGGCCAAGGGCTGGACTTCCTGTTTCACTTTGATCCGTCGGCGTTATCTTGGCATGCGGTGCTGGTGGCGTTAGGGCACTCGTTCTTTACCCTGTCGCTGGGGATGGGGTCGATCATGGCATATGGTTCATATATGCCAAAGAATGCTTCAATTGGCGGTACGGTGTTAACTATTGCGGCGTTAGATACCGTGGTGGCGCTGGTCGCGGGTATGGCGATCTTCCCGATTGTGTTTGCTAATTCGTTAGATCCCGGTGCAGGCCCTGGTTTGATGTTTATCACCCTGCCGGTGGCTTTTGGTCATATGCCGGGTGGTCAGGTCTTTGGTTTCCTCTTCTTTGTTCTGGTTGCGTTAGCGGCTTGGACATCGGCGATATCGCTGATGGAACCGGGGGTTGCTTGGATGGTGGAGCGATTAGGCCTGAAACGCGGCCCGGTGTGTATCATGCTGGGTTTTGTGGTGTGGTTGATGGGCATCGCAGCGTTAAGCTCATTTAACTTCGGTAGCGGCGTCTCAATCTTTGGTATGAATATCTTTGATTTCTTAGATTTTATTACCGCCAATATATTCTTGCCATTAGGTGGCTTGTTTATCGCGTTATTTGCCGGTTGGGTTGTGACTCAACGGATTACCCGAGATGAGTTGGCGATGACGACCCCTGGGGTCTATGTAGCCTGGTCTGTTATGATCCGTTATATCGCGCCGATTGCGGTGGCGGTGATCTTTATTTTCAATCTGATCGATAAATTAGGCTCATAACATGACACAGGTAGATCGTAGTGCGCTGGTGCTTCATACGGCTGAGCAGATGTTTGACCTAGTGAATGATGTTGAACGTTATCCCGAGTTCCTGCCTTGGTGCTCGGGCAGTACCTTGATTGAATCAACCGACACGACGATGCAAGCAACTCTGCGGGTGGCGAAGGCCGGGCTTAAGTACAGCTTTACCACTCGTAATGAGATGGAGCGGCCTAAGGTCATCCGCATTGCATTGGTTGAGGGGCCGTTCTCAAGTCTGACCGGTGAGTGGACGTTTAAAGCGCTGAGTGATGAAGCCTGCAAGGTGAGCCTGAGCATGCAGTTTGATTTTTCCGGTCGATTGACTAATTTGGCGATGAGTAAGGTCTTCAATCAGATGGCGGTGACGATGGTCGATGCCTTTGTGAGTCGGGCCGATCAGATTTACGGCTAAGCCGCTAGATTAAACGTAAAGGGTGGTAGACATGATAAATGTTGAAGTCGCATACGCGCTTCCGGATCAGCAAAAAATTCTCTCGCTTGAGGTCGATGAGGGATGTACTGCTTATGATGCGGTGGTGCAGTCTAGAATTACAGATGTTTTTCCGCAGATCGATATAGAGCACGATCCTATGGGGATTTTCGGTAAAGCGATTGCGAATCCGAAGACGTATATTCTCAAGCCGGAACAGCGGGTGGAGATCTATCGTCCCCTCATTGCTGATCCGAAAGAGGTGCGCGCACGCCGAGCCGCTAAAGCAAAAGCCGAGCGAGAGGCGCAGGGCTAAAGGCTAAATAACGCCAACAGCGATGATTCAGTGTTGGCGTTATGGGTTCGAGATCGGGGGTTATTATTGCTGCTGTGCGCCGCCGGGACGAAAGTCTCCAGCCATACCGGAAAGCTTACCCTCGTCATCGAAAAGCACGGTCAGCGTTTGCTGAGTGATGACGCCGGTTTCACCGGACTGGTTACGGTAGATGTAATCCCAACGATTTTTGTTGAAACTATCGGTGACCAGCGGAGTGCCGAGTACGTAACGTACTTGGTTTTGAGTCATTCCCGGACGCAGAGTGTCGACCATTTCTTGGGTGACCACATTGCCTTGTGGAACGTCGATCTTGTAAACACCGGGGAATTCAGAGCAACCGGATAGTAAAATAGCAGCGATAACGCTAATAAGAACTTTTTGCATTAGTAAATGACTTCCACTTTCGCGTATAAAATCAGATAATTGAGGTTGCAAGTCTAACATTCGTTTAGATAAACATCATAGAGAAAGATTATGGGACTTGAAAATCAGGAATTACGTAACGCAGGATTGAAGGTTACCCTGCCGCGGGTAAAAATTTATCAGATTCTTGAGAAAGCTGGTGAAGGTGACCATTTCAGTGCGGAGGATATTTATAAACTTCTGCTGGAACAGAACGAAGATGTTGGGCTGGCCACCGTTTATCGCGTTCTCACTCAATTTGAAACGGCAGGGTTGGTTTCCCGTCATCATTTTGAAGGGGGTCATTCCGTGTTTGAGCTGACTCAGGATGAGCAGCATGACCATATCGTCTGTGTTAAATGCGGTAAGGTGCGGGAGTTTAGTGATCGCGGCTTAAAAGCCCGTCAGGATGAGATCGCTCGTGAACTAGGCTTTAAAATAACGGATCACACACTTTATCTATATGGTGAGTGTGCCGATGGTTGTAAACCGAAGTAATCTATAAAAGCAAAAATAAAAAAACCTATAAAAAAACCGGCCATGCCGGTTTTTTTGGTTTTGCACGCTACTTACTCTGTGTACTGAATATTAGGTTATTTCTTAGGCGGTCTCTAAGCCCAACATTTCCCGTGCATGATCTCGCGAGGTTTCGGTAACATCGATGCCGCCGAGCATGCGGGCCACTTCGCCTACACGCTGATCCATCGTCAGGCGATCAATATGGGTGATAGTTTTGTTTTTCACGGTTTGCTTACTAACAAATAGGTGTTGATGCCCCTGTGAAGCCACCTGAGGTTGGTGAGTAACCACTAATATTTGGTTGTTTTCACCGAGTTGTCTCAGTAATCGACCCACGACCTCGGCAATGGCGCCGCCGATACCCACATCTACTTCGTCGAAGATCAGCGTTGGCGTACTAGACGATTGAGCCGTAATGACTTGAATCGCTAGCGATATCCGCGATAGTTCACCGCCAGAGGCGATCTTGTTCAGTGGGCGAGGGGGTTGGCCTACGTTAGTGGTAATCAGAAACTCTACTTCTTCAAGGCCGTGAGCGTTGAGTTGATCTTTAGCATAGGGTGTTAGCGCCAAGCTTAACTCGGCTGCGGTCATGCCTAGGCTGTGTAGTTGTTTATTGACCTCTTTCTTGAGGCTTAATGCCGCTTTGTGACGGGCTTTGCTCAGTTGTTTAGCGCTATCGAGAAACGCTTGGCGAGCCTGTTCGGTTTCTTGATGTAATGCTTCCAGTGCCTGATCTGACATACTCAAGCTTTCCAGCTCTTGCTGAATATCTTGCTGGAATTGCGGCAGCTGTTCTGGCTGAATACGGTGCTTGCGGGCTAGATCAAAGATGGTGCTAAGCCGTTCTTCGACGTTCGCCTGGCGTGTCGGGTTCAATTCGACCCGATCCATATAGTGGCTGATCTCTTGGGATGCCTCCTCTATTTGAATCTGGGCGCTATTCAGCATCTCGATGGTTTGCGTCACCGAAGGGGATGAGCCCTTCATTTTGCCGAGCAGGTTTTGGCATTGATTGAGCAAACTTAGACAGCTGACCTCTTCGCCGTCACTGGTGAGCAGGAGTATTTGTTGACCTGATTGAAGGATATCTTCCGCATTCGCAAGACGGGTTTGCTCCTCAACGAGTTTTTCGTACTCCCCTTCGCTCAAGGCAACCTGCTCCAGCTCTTCAGCTTGATAGCTTAATAGCTGTAGGCGAGCGGTTTGCTCTTCATTCTGCGCCGACAACTGATGCAGTCGGTGATTGAGGCTGTGCCAGTGACGGAATCGCTGACGGGTTTTGCTGGCAAGCTCAGCCTTACCGGAATAAGCATCGAGTAGGTGGCGGTGGTGATCTTTTTTGAGCAGACGTTGATGCTCGTGCTGACCATGGATTTCGATCAGGTGTTCGCCCAGCTCTCGCACTTTATTAATCGGGCAGGCGCTGCCGTTAATATAACTACGTGAACGCCCTTCGCTGGTGATGACGCGGCGTAAGATGCACTCACTGTCATCGAGCTCTTGGTTTTTGAGCCACTCTTTAGCGGAGGGGATGTCGGAGATATCAAAGTTGGCGGTTATCTCGGCCCGTTCAGCGCCTTTGCGTACCGATCCCATATCGGCTCGATCACCCAAGGTTAGGCCTAGGGCGTCGAGCATAATGGATTTGCCGGCCCCTGTTTCGCCGCTGACAACGGTCATCCCGTTTTCCAGCTCTAGATCCAGTTGTTCGACGATAGCGTAGTTGCGAATATTAAGTTGAGTGAGCATGGCCTCAAGCCTGTGTTTTTATACAGTAGTTAATATATAAGCCAATAATTACTCTAGCGCAATCAATAACTGTCGGTTTGCTAAAAAAATCTAAAAATAACCACTTGAATCCTGTTGGCTTAGCCCCATATAAAAGCACAACAGATTATTCACATATCAGATGGTTGGAGAAAGTGATGGCAGGCGAAGATAAGACTCAGGTTGAAGATCAGCAGCCGGATACAGCAACTGACGCGGTTGATGAAACCATGGCCGCTGACGACACCGTTGAGCCGGTCACTGAAGGTGCTACAGCAGAAGTTGATGTGAACGCACTGCAACGTCAGTTGGCGCAGGCTCAGGATCAAATTGCTGAGTTAAAAGAGCAGGAGCTGCGGACGCTTGCAGAGATGCAAAATGTGCGTCGTCGGGCTGAGATGGATGTTGAGAAAGCGCATAAATTTGCGTTGGATAAGTTTGCCAATGAATTGCTGCCGGTTGTCGACAGCTTGGAGCGGGCAATCGAAGCGTCCAATAGTGATGATGAAGCGGTAGTCGCTCTGCGCGAAGGTGTTGAGATGACGCTGAATATGTTCATCACCGGTTTGGGCAAGTTTAAAGTAGAACAACATAATCCTGTTGGCGAACCGTTCAGTGCAGAACTGCACCAGGCGATGTCGATGGTGCCAAGCCCCGATGTGCCGGCTAACCATGTCATGGCGGTGATGCAGAAAGGCTATACCTTGAATGGCCGCTTGATTCGTCCAGCGATGGTGATTGTTTCTAAAGGTGCAGAATAAATCAGCCCTTGAAACTGATAAAAATGCACCAATATAGCTAGTCAAGAAAAAAGAATTTCGCCCGCTAGATCGGGCACAGAATGATTGGAGTGATTGAGATGGGTAGAATTATTGGTATTGACCTGGGTACTACAAACTCATGCGTCGCAGTATTGGACGGTGATAAGCCACGGGTTATCGAAAACGCAGAGGGTGAACGCACCACCCCGTCTATCATCGCTTATGCGGATGATGGTGAAATCTTGGTAGGTCAGCCGGCTAAACGTCAGGCAGTGACTAACCCAAACAATACGCTGTATGCGATCAAACGTTTGATCGGCCGTCGTTTTAAAGATGACGTTGTACAGAAAGATATTAAAATGGTGCCATACAAAATTATCGAAGCTGACAACGGCGATGCCTGGGTTCAGGTAAACGATAAGAAAATGGCTGCACCACAGGTATCTGCAGAAATTCTGAAGAAGATGAAGAAAACTGCTGAAGATTACCTTGGTGAAGAAGTTACCGAAGCGGTTATCACCGTACCGGCTTACTTCAATGACTCTCAGCGTCAGGCAACGAAAGATGCCGGTAAGATTGCGGGTCTGAATGTTAAACGTATCATCAACGAACCAACCGCTGCTGCACTGGCTTACGGTATGGACAAATCTAAAGGCGATAAAACAATCGCTGTATACGACTTGGGTGGTGGTACATTCGATATCTCTATTATCGAAATTGCTGAAGTTGATGGCGAGCATCAGTTTGAAGTGTTGGCGACTAACGGTGACACTTTCTTGGGTGGTGAAGATTTCGACTCACGCCTGATCGAATATTTGGCAGCTGAATTTAAGAAAGAGTCTGGTATCGATCTGTACAGTGATCCACTGGCACTGCAGCGTCTGAAAGAGGGTGCTGAAAAAGCGAAAGTTGAGCTGTCTTCTGCACAGAGCACTGACGTTAACCTGCCTTACATCACTGCGGATGCAACCGGTCCTAAGCACCTGAACGTTAAGATTAGCCGTGCGAAAATGGAATCACTGGTTGAAGCACTGGTTGATCGTTCTCTTGAGCCTTGCCGTATGGCACTGAAAGATGCTGACCTGTCTGCTGCTGATATCGATGAAGTGATTTTGGTCGGTGGTCAAACCCGTATGCCTCTGGTACAGAAGAAAGTAACAGAGTTCTTCGGTAAAGAAGCACGTAAAGATGTTAACCCTGATGAAGCGGTTGCGATTGGTGCATCTATTCAGGCTGCGGTACTGGCTGGTGATGTTAAAGACGTTCTCTTGCTGGATGTTACCCCACTGAGCTTGGGTATCGAAACTATGGGTGGCGTTGCAACTCCGGTTATCGAGAAGAACACTACGATCCCTACTAAGAAGTCTCAGGTGTTCTCTACTGCTGAAGACAACCAGTCTGCTGTAACTATCCACGTTGTACAGGGTGAGCGTAAGCAAGCATCTGCCAACAAATCACTGGGTCGTTTTGACCTGGCTGATATTCCGCCAGCACCACGCGGTATGCCGCAGGTTGAAGTAACCTTCGATATCGATGCTAACGGTATTCTGAACGTGTCTGCGAAAGATAAAGCGACCGGTAAAGAACAGTCTATTGTTATCAAAGCCTCTTCTGGTTTGAGCGATGATGAAGTTGAAAAAATGATTCGTGATGCTGAAGCAAATGCTGAAGCGGATAAGAAGTTTGAAGAGATCAGCCAAGCCCGTAACCAGGGTGATGCGATGATTCACTCCGCTAAGAAAACCTTAGAAGATGCTGGTGATAAGGCAACTGAAGAGGAAAAAACAGCAATCAACGGTGCGATCGAAGCTCTGGAAGGCGTGCTGAAAGAAGACGATAAAGAAGTTATCGAAACTAAAACAGCTGCACTGACTGAAGCAGTCTCTGCTCTGGCTCAGAAAATGTATGCTGAAGCGGCTCAACAGTCTGAAGGTCAAGAGGGCGAACAAGCCCAAGCTGAACCTGCTGATGATGCTGTAGATGCTGAGTTTGAAGAAGTTAAAGACGACGACAAAAAGTAAGTCGGATTTAATCTATTAAGCTTAAATTGACAGCGCGGGCCGGTCCCGCGTTGTCCTGTTTTTATTCTGAGCTGATGTAAAGAATTAGTTAACCGGATTGCGATACCGATTATGTCGAAGAAAGATTTTTATGATGTGTTAGGCGTTGATCGTGACGCTTCTGACCGGGATATTAAAAAGGCCTTTCGTCGTATGGCGATGAAATATCACCCGGACCGTAATCCGGATGATAAGTCTGCCGAAGAGGCCTTTAAAGAGGTCAATGAAGCATACGAAGTCCTGTCCGATCAACAAAAGAAAGCGGCTTACGATCAATATGGCCATGCTGGTGTCGACCAGAATGGTATGGGTGGTCAAGGCTTTGGCGGCGGTCAAGGTGGCTTTGGCGATATCTTCGGTGATGTGTTTGGCGATATTTTTGGCCAACAAGGTCACGGTGGTCGTCGTAGTCATGTTCAGCGTGGTGCCGATCTGCGTTACACCATGGATCTGAGTCTAGAAGAGGCGGTACGTGGTTGCGAAAAAACCATTACCGTACCAACGCTAGTCGCTTGTGAAGTCTGTGATGGAACGGGTGCTAAGCCAGGTACCAGCGCTAAAACCTGTGGTACCTGTGGCGGTATCGGTCAGGTGCGGATGCAGCAGGGATTTTTCTCTGTACAGCAAACGTGCCCAACCTGTCATGGTGAAGGCCAAGTGGTTTCTGATCCTTGTACCAGTTGTCATGGTCAGGGGCGTAAGCAGCAAACCAAAAAACTATCCGTTAAAATCCCTGCTGGTGTTGATACCGGTGATCGTATTCGCCTTTCAGGTGAAGGTGAAGCGGGAGGACACGGTGGTCCATCGGGCGATCTCTTCGTTCAGGTTAATGTTCGCGATCATGCTATCTTTGAACGTGATGGTAAACATCTATACTGCGAAGTACCGATCAGCTTTATTGATGCGGCCTTGGGTGGCGAGCTTGAAGTGCCTACCCTTGAGTCACGTGTTAAGCTGAAAATACCAGCGGAAACTCAGACAGGAAAATTATTCCGTCTGCGGGGCAAAGGTATTAAGCCGGTACGGGGCGGAAGCGTCGGTGATCTGCTGGTACGGGTGATTGTTGAAACGCCGGTGAATCTGAACAGCAAACAGAAAGAGTTGCTGAAGCAGTTTGAAACGGCGATGGATGAACGCCAAAAACACCATGGGCCTAAGAAGCATGGTTTTTTTGATAGCGTTAAGAAATTTTTTGAGGATATGACCTAATATCCCAAGGGGCTGCATTGCAGCCCCTTCGACTTTTAGGAGTCTTACATGAGTGATTTTCCCACTCAACCGGATGAGTTGTGGCAGCTGATTCAGCAAGAAGCTCGTGATGAAATGATCGTTGAGCCCTTTTTAGCGAGCTTTTTTCATAGCACCATTATCCGTCATAACAGCCTCTGCGAGGCGGTGAGTTACCTGTTAGCCAATAAGCTGTCTGACGAGGTGATGGCCGCTATCACCCTGCGTGAGTTGATAGAAGAGGCGCTGAGTGGTGATCCCGAAATTCTCCAGTGTATCTGTAAAGATATTACCGCCGTGCGCATTCGTGATCCGGCGGTTTTTAGTTTTACGACTGTGCTGCTTTACCTAAAGGGTTTTCATGCTCTACAGGCCTATCGTATCGCTCACTGGATGTGGAAGCAGGGACGTCACTTAATGGCGCTGTATATTCAGAGTCGTGTGAGTGAAGTCTTTCAGGTGGATATTCATCCTGCGGCACGGATTGGTTGTGGGGTGATGTTTGACCATGCGACCGGTATCGTCGTTGGTGAAACCTGTGTTATCGAAAACGATGTTTCTATTCTGCAGTCGGTCACCTTAGGTGGTACGGGTAAAGAGACGGGAGATCGTCATCCTAAGATTCGCGAAGGGGTTATGATTGCCGCCGGTGCGAAGATTTTCGGTAATATCGAAGTAGGTGCGGGAGCTAAGGTTGGCGGAGGTTCTGTGGTGCTCGAAGATGTACCGCCTCATACCACCGTAGTTGGTGTGCCAGCAAAGATCGTTGGGCGTCCCGAATGTGAAAAGCCCGCTTTTGATATGGACCAGAGTGTCAGTCAAACGAAAGGCTAAGGTTCATGAGGGGCAGAATTTTAAGGCCCAGAATCAGATCAGGAAATAAGAATGATTAGAATTGCTGTAACCGGCGCCGCTGGGCGTATGGGAAAAACAAATATAGAAGCGATTCAGGCAACTGATGGACTCGTATTGGGCGCTGCGATTGTTGAGCCGACCAGTAGCTTAATTGGTGCTGATGCCGGTGAAGTAGCTAATGTTGGTAAGTTGGGTGTAGAGGTCGTTGGATCGTTGGCACAGGTGGTCGATGATTTTGATGTCTTGATTGACTTTACAACGCCCAAGTCGACATTAGCTAATTTGGCGCTCTGTGCGGCGAATGGCAAGGCGATGGTCATTGGTACGACCGGCTTGAATGAAGCCGAGCGCAATGAACTGAATAGCTTCGCTGAGCAGATGCCTATCGTATTTGCATCCAATATGAGTGTGGGTGTTAACCTCTGCTTTAAATTGCTAGCCGATGCGGCGAAAGCCTTGGGTGATGACTATGATGTTGAGATTATTGAAGCGCATCATCACCATAAAGTTGACGCACCTTCGGGCACTGCGCTGAGCATGGGAGAGGTGGTTGCCGATGCATTAGGTCGTGATCTTCGTCAGTGCGCTGTCTATGGCCGTGAAGGCCAGGTAGGCGCACGGACCAAAGAGGAGATCGGTTTCGTCACCATTCGTGCAGGCGATGTGGTTGGGGATCATACGGTACTGTTTGCGACTGAAGGCGAGCGCGTTGAGATCACCCATAAAGCCAGTTCACGAATGACCTTTGCCAAAGGAGCGGTACGTGCTGCAAGTTGGCTGGCCGAGAAAGAGAATGGCCTGTACGATATGCAAGATGTGCTTAACCTGAAAAATTAATATCGATGATTAATGGCTTTTAAAAACCGCCAGCAGGCGGTTTTTTTATATCCTTTTATTGATACCTTTAAAAAAGATCCCATTATGGGGTTAACAAAAGCTCCTTATCTAGGTGTTTTCATCTATATTCAATGGAGTTTCCGCTAATGGATTATGGAGTAAGCCAATGTCTGCCGAGAAATTTCGGACTTTGAAAGAGATGGGATTTGATAATCCCCATGAAATTGAAAAATTCACCACCCGTACTGAAAATGATACCGATGTGCTTAAGGTGTACTTGCACCGTCATCAGGGTGACTGGATGACAAAAAGCAAGAAGTTCAAATTCAAGCGGAAGCACACCAATATTTCTGTTGAAGGCGGTCTTGTACCCTACCGTGCGAGTACAGAGCCCTCCCCTTATTTCTTGCGGGCGGTTGATGAGTTGGAAATGCTGGTCACTGCTGAAAGGACTGTTAAGGATAAGAAGCAGCACCTGCTAGATGAGATCGAACATCTGGAAAAAGTGGTCTCTCGTAAGGTAGAAGACCTTCGCCGTTTGGTTGAAGAGTTGTAAGCCTAATCAGGGTTAAGATAAGCGGCTGGTGAGTAATCATCGGCCGTTTTTTTTGTTTATAACCTAGGCTAATAGCGTGTCGATAGTGCAATAAAACAGTAGAGGTTAAGAGATGTATAAGTTGGCTTTTTTTGTTCCCGATGAGGCACTAGAAGCGGTGAAGCAAGCGGTGTTTATGGCCGGTGCTGGCCGAATAGGAGAGTATGAGTGTTGCTGCTGGCAGGTGAAAGGGGTGGGGCAATTTAGACCTCTTCCGGGCAGTCATCCCCATGTGGGTCGAGTGAATACCTTAGAGCAGCTACCCGAGTGGCGAGTCGAGATGGTATGCGAAGACTCACTGATAGCTGCAGCGGTTGATGCATTAAAGCAGGCTCACCCCTATGAGGAGGTCGCTTATGATGTCTGGCAGTTGGCTGATTTTTGAGTGTGTTTATAACTAAATAAGTTATGAACATATCCTGTTGATAAAGCTGTTAATTAAGTATGCGTAACCCTTGCTGTAGTTTGTTAACGTATTGTTTTTAAATGTATTAATTATTGTGTGTTAAATTTGTTCAGCTTGTTTATTACAGGGCTTAAAAGACAGAGAATTAATCACAAATTCTGTGGATAACATTGTGGATTAAGCTTGGGTATCATTGGGGTAAGGGGCCTAAGCCCCGTACTGGCTGGGGTTTGCGTTGTTGCTGTAATAACGCTCAGTGACCGATGCGGTTCATAAAGCCGGTGATACCCGTCAGGACTATTTCGGAGGCCATGGCAGCAAGAATGAGGCCGGTAATTTTGCTGAGTATGTTTAGGCCGGTCTTGCCCAGTATGCGTTCCAGTCGGGTGGCGATATGGAGCAGCAAGAGCAGAGATAGCAATGCTAAAAGCATACCGCTGAGGCCAAATAGCATCTCAACACCGTGCAGTTCTGAACCATAAACCAAGATGGCACCGATGGTGGCGGGGCCAATAATGGTGGGTATCGCTAAGGGGACGACCGAGGTGTCTTCGCGGATAGTATCGGGCACCTGGGCGTTGGTGCGTATGCCCTCTTTGACGAGGCTGATAGCCGAGAGAAATAGCAAAATACCTGCACCAATACGGAATGAGTCGATGGTAATGCCCAGTAGCTCAAACAGGGGGGAGCCAAAGAAAAACAAGATCAGTGCGGCGAGTGTCGCAGCCAAAACGGCTTTATTCGCGGTGCTGCGACGTTCCGCCACGGTATCGCCGCGGGTGAGCGATAGGAACATCGACACCACAAAGAAGGGTGCAAAAAGAACGAAGAATTTAATCCAAGTCGTGATTAGTAGGGTCATTAATGATTCTCATCTGTGCGCCGCATCGGCGCCGTCAAATAACAGCGAGTGGGCCGCTATTGATCGCTATTTATATTGGCTGTTTACGGTTTATCAATATATTGGCCAGGCGGTGTTGCTAAGTCTACGTGGTGTAATGGAAATATGCCTTTTTTTCTATCGGCGAAATAGAGTGTTAATGCATTCCTAATGGTTTGGAAAGCGAGATCATCCCACGGGATTTCGTCTTCTGAAAACAGTTGGACGTCGGTGGTTTCATCACCGGCTGAGAAATTTAGGTCGTCTAACTGTGCAAGGTAGATCATCTGCACCTGACTGACCGGTACAATCGAGGTTAACGTATAGAGCTGTAAATCACTCACCCGAGCATTAGCTTCTTCGAGGGTTTCGCGGGCAGCACCTTGACGGGTTGATTCGCCGTTCTCCATAAAGCCGGCGGGAAGAGTCCAAAAGCCGATGCGAGGCTCAATCGCGCGTTTGCATAGCAATACCTTGTCTTGATGGACGGGCAGGCAACCGGCGACGATCTTTGGGTTGAGATAATGAATTTCACCACACTGGTTGCAGATATGGCGTGGACGGTTATCCCCTGGCGGTATTTCAAATCGGACGGTTGATCCGCACAGGTTACAGTAATTCATAATATGTCCTTGATTAATATATGTGGCCAGTGAAACGTGAAAATCGATCTGATTTTTTAGTGCTAGGCTAACTGTAATGCAATTGCCGCTACAGGCTCAATTATTCTCTTCAATTATGACTAATTTCTGTCGGTGTATGGATTTTTCTTTGAGCAGTGGAAATCGAAGCAGGTATTGGTCGTCGATGACTTGATGGCCGATTGTTGCTGTTAATGGCGTTTAAACAGTGATGTACATACCGGTTGCTGGAGTGGATAGGATCTGTCAGCAAGGATGAAAAACGATCAACGCTAAACTTTCATGCAAAGCAGCGGTATGATGTTGTGACATTAAATTTTAGATAACCGATATTTTTCTAAGTCCCATGATTGATCAGTTAAAACAAAAATTAGCATTACACACCCCGAAGACGCTCAATGGCGTTGGCCCTCAAGCCAGTGTGTTAATTGCGCTGACCGATAATCCTGCTGGTCCAGAAGTCGTTCTGACGCGTCGTAGTCGCCTGTTGAGTACCCATAGTGGCGAGATCGCATTTCCCGGTGGGAAAAGGGATGCTACCGATCCAGACCTGTTGTTTACGGCCCTACGCGAGGCGGAAGAAGAGGTCGGGTTGTGCCCTGCTAAGGTTGATATTGTCGGCCCGCTGGGGGATGTCTTATCAAAGCATAAGCTGCAGGTTAGGCCATATGTCGGCATCATACCCGCCGATATTGAGTTAATTCCTAATCTAGATGAGTTAGACCGTATTCATCGGGTGCCCTTGAGCTTTTTTCTCGATGATCGCCGTCATCATACTGATAAGATTAAGTTTCGCGGCATGACACATTATGTACCCGCCTATGAATTTGAGGGGGATATCATCTGGGGGCTTACCGCCTACATGTTGGTTGAACTGCTCAATGTGGGCTTTGATGCACGTATACCGATGAAAGTCCGGCCTGAGCACTCCCTGTCTGAGCCAGACTTGTCCTGTTGATCTCACCGAATCCGATAGAACTTATATGACTAATGAAAATGCTTCGCCCCGCCCTGTGCATTCCCCCTGTATTGGTGTCTGTGCTCTGGATGAAAAAGACCTCTGTATCGCTTGCCGCCGCAGTGGCATGGAGATCGCCGAATGGGGCGTTCTCGATGATGCTGAGAAGAGGGCTGTCTTGGCCTTGATCCGCCAACGTGAAGCCGATGATAAACAATCGTAAGGAGATGAGTATGAAGGTAATGATCGACCTATGTGTGATTCCTCTAGGAGTGGGCACCTCGGTGTCGACTTATGTGACGGCCTGTCAGCGAGTGTTGCAGGATGCCGGTCTATCGCATCAGATGCATGGTTACGGCACGAACATCGAGGGTGAGTGGGATGAGGTGTTTGCCGCGGTGAAACGCTGCCATGAGGTGGTTCATGAGATGGGTGCGGTGCGGATTAGCAGTAGTATGCGTATCGGTACCCGCACCGATCGAGAGCAAAGTATCGACGATAAGATTAATAGCGTTAAAACAAAGCTCGCGGAATAGCGCCTAGGTTGGCGTTACTCCTCCTCTTCTTCATATTCACTAGCGTGCTTCATCGCCCGAATCGTTTTGATTTGGTTGTCGCACACCTGCAGTGTTTCGATTTGATAGTCACCGATCAGCATGCAGATATTGGCATCGGGTATGGCTTCGAGAATCTCCATCACCAAACCGTTGATCGTTTTGGGGCCGTCGGTCGGTAGGCTCCAATTGAGTGACTTGTTAACATCACGGATGTTAGCGGTGCCATCAATAAAGTAGCTGCCATCAGACTGGGGATAGATATCCTGATTATCCTCTTTACCGTTGAGTGACATCTCACCAACGATCTCTTCGAGAATATCCTCTAGCGTGACAATACCTTGAATATCACCATACTCATCAACCACTAACGCGATGCGTCGGTTTTCCTGTTGAAAGTTCAGTAGCTGGGTTTGCAGCGGAGTACTTTCAGGCACAAAGTAAGGCTCATGGATAACTTGCAGTATTGCTGCCTTAGTGACCGTTTTTTGGCGAAAAACCTGCGCGAGATTACGCATATGTAGAATACCGACGACTTTATTGAGTTCGCCTCGGTAAACCGGCATACGGGTATGGGGCGTTTTACTGAGCTGATCAATAATCTCTTCTAGATCATTGTCCATATCGATGCCGCCAACTTCGTTACGCGGGATCATAATGTCAGTGACGGTGACATCGTCGAGTTCCAGTACGCCGAGTAGCATCGATTGGTTGCGCTGTTGCAGTACCGCGCCGGATTCATTCACCAGCGTTCGCAGCTCTTCGGTGCTGAGGTGGTGGTTCTCGCCGTTGGTGACTTTAATACCAAATAGCTTAAGTAAGCTGTTAGTGATTAGGTTGACCACCCACACCAATGGATAGAGTATTTTCAGCAAAGGCTGCAGAATATAGGCGGCTGGGAACGCGATTTTTTCTGGGTGGAGTGCGGCAACGGTTTTGGGTGATACTTCGGCGAAGATCAGAATCACCAGTGTCAGTGCTGCCGTGGCGATAAAAATACCGCCTTGTCCCCAGATTTTCACCGCGATAATCGTGGCGATGGCTGAGGCCAGAATATTAACGAAATTGTTGCCGATGAGAATCACGCCGATCAGTCGGTCGGGGCGTTTCAAAAGCTTATTGGCCTTGATGGCTCCTCTGTGCTTGTTCTTGACTAAATGCCGCAACCGATAACGGTTGAGTGACATCATGCCTGTTTCAGAACTCGAGAAAAAAGCTGAACAGAGAATCAGAAAAAAAAGCAGTCCCATAAGGGACTCAATCGATGCGCCTTCCAAGACGGTAAACCTTTGGTTGCTAGTAGGAACGACATTGTCGGGTTAACCCCTGAAACTGTCAAGCGAACTAAAGGTTTTCGAGGGCGATTATCGTTGTAAAAAGACGCTTTATAGTAGAAGTTCGACGACAAATTTGCTGCCAAAGAATGACAGCATTAAGACAATGAAGCCGCCGACGGTCCAGCGAATCGCCTTATGGCTACGCCAGCCTAAGAAATGACGGCCTATTAAAAGTGTGGCGTACAGCAGCCAAGCGAAGATGGATAGAATCGTTTTGTGTACCAGATGCTGCGCAAACAGATCATCGAAGACGATAGCGCCAGTGATCAGCGAGAGGGTTAATAAGATCAAGCCGGTCCAGATCATCTCAAACAATAGGGCTTCCATTGTTTGCAGTGGTGGCAGCGAGCGCAGTAGGCCTTTGGTGATGTGGTGTTTAAGTTGATATTCCTGTTTGGCGAGCAATACCGCTTGAAAGGCAGCTAGGGTGAAAATGCTATAAGCCAGAATGGATATCAGAATATGGATCACTAAACCGGCATCGTAGTGTCTGCCTACGGCATCATCTAGCCCGAATAGGGTGAAAAATAGGGTGATGGCGGCTAATGGAAAAATACCGATAAAGAGATTGTCGATTTTTTGCCGCAATGAGCTTAACAGCACTAATCCGGCCACTAACCAGCCGATCAGGGAGCCCGCACTAAAAAACTCTAAGTGAATGCCGCTCGGCCGATGTAGGTCAAGATAGGCGGAAAAGCCGTGGGAAATGACGGCGACGACACCGATCAGGCGAATAGTCACATGATTGATACTACGTCCGTTGGCGTTCTGCCACTGTAGAGCAGTCGCGGTCAGGTAGCAGATAATGGCGATAATTGCGGGCAGAATATGCATTAAAGAGTAGCTCGTCAGTTCCATAGAGTTTGCAGTGGCTAAGTGTGTCATAAATATGAGTGCGATGAAATATTGATACGGGGTCAATTCGCCGCGGTTAACGGTCGCTGGTTATTTAATCATCGCTGCGGCGTTATTATCAGGTTCCTAAAGGACGCGGCTGCTGTATAATAGCCCACTTTATTTTACTGTCACAGAGCAGACTCGAAGCTGGCTCTGGCATAAACAGTAGCGGATTTAACACCTCAAGGCGTAACTATGTTTGAGAATCTGACGGATCGTCTGGCAAAAACGCTTAAAGCGGTCACAGGCCAGGCAAAACTGACCGAAGACAATATTCAAGGGACTCTGCGCGAAGTGCGCATGGCCCTGCTGGAAGCCGATGTAGCATTGCCGGTTGTTAAAGCGTTTATTGGCAATGTAAAAGAACGTGCTGTAGGAACGGAGGTCAGCAAGAGCCTGAGCCCGGGGCAGGTCTTTGTTAAGATCGTACAGCAGGAACTAGAAAAAGTGATGGGTGAGGCCAATGAAGGTCTTAACCTTGCGGCTCAGCCGCCCGCCGTTGTGATGATGGCCGGTCTACAGGGGGCGGGTAAAACCACCTCTGTGGCGAAACTGTCACGTTTTCTGCGCGAACGCGAAAAGAAAAAAGTGCTGGTGGTGTCTGCCGACGTATACCGTCCCGCAGCGATCAAGCAGTTGGAAACATTGGCGGCTGAAGTTGAGGTTGATTTCTTTCCCTCTGATATTCAGCAGAAGCCGATCGATATCGTTAATGCGGCTATTCATCACGCCAAAATTAAGCATTTTGATGTTCTGATCGTCGATACCGCCGGTCGTTTGCATGTCGATAGCGACATGATGGACGAGATCAAAGCGCTGCATGCAGCGGTCAATCCGGTTGAAACCCTGTTCGTTGTCGATGCGATGACGGGTCAGGATGCCGCCAATACGGCTAAGGCGTTCAATGATGTATTGCCGCTGACCGGTGTGATCCTGACCAAAACCGATGGTGATGCCCGTGGTGGTGCTGCCCTATCGGTTCGTCATATCACCGGCAAACCGATTAAATTCTTGGGTGTGGGTGAGAAAGTTGATGCTCTTGAGCCGTTCCATCCGGATCGTATCGCCTCAAGAATCCTCGGTATGGGGGATGTGCTCTCCCTGATTGAGGAAGTTGAACAGAAGGTTGATAAAGATAAAGCCGAACGCTTAGCTAAGAAAGTTCAGAAAGGTAAAGGCTTTGATCTGGAAGATTTCCGTGATCAGCTCGAACAGATGAACAACATGGGCGGCATGGCATCGCTGATGGATAAGCTGCCGGGTATGGGGCAGATGGGTGGCGCGATGCAGGGCGCTGATCTGTCCAGTGCAGAGAAAGGCTTTAAGCAGTTTGAGTCTATTATCAACTCGATGACTCCCCATGAGCGCAAGCGTCCAGATGTTATCTCCGGTTCACGTAAAAAGCGGATTGCAACGGGTTCAGGCACGCAGATTCAAGACGTAAACCGTCTGCTGAAGCAACATAAACAGATGGCGAAAATGATGAAGAAGTTTTCATCTAAAGGCGGAATGGCGAAAATGATGCGCGGCATGAAAGGTATGATGCCGGGCGGTATGGGTGGAATGGGCGGTCCTGGTGGCTTCCCTCGGATGTAACCATCTTTTCGTGTGACTAATTTATAATCAAAAAGCTTCACAGGGCCGGTAAATTCACGTAATATGCCGGCCTGTTTTTTAAATGGGTGCAGTCTGCGTCGGCTTTATTAAAAAGTCGGAATGAGACTGTTATCTGTAAACTGTGAGCGATATCAAAACTCACTTAATAAAGGGACCTAACGCATGGTAACTATTCGTCTAGCTCGTAGCGGCGCTAAAAAGCGTCCATTCTATCACCTGACTGTGGCTGATTCTCGTAATCCGCGTGACGGTCGTTTTATTGAGCGTGTTGGTTTCTTCAACCCGCTGGCTAAGGGTCAGGAAGAGACTCTGCGCATCAACCAAGAGCGTATCGAGTACTGGGTAGCTAAAGGCGCTCAGATGTCTGACCGTGTTGCTAAGCTTCTTAAAGAAGCTAAGTAATCATATTGAAGCAATCAGTCGGGTTTGAGTGATGAGTGGCTATACGTCTGAAGATATAACAACCGTCGGGCGCATCACCACACTTTATGGTGTTAAGGGATGGGTGAAGGTTTATTCCCATACCGAGCCGATGGAGAGCATCCTCGATTACTCGCCATGGCTACTGAATATCAATGGTCAGTGGTTACCGTTCAAAATAGCGGATGGTAAAAAACATGGTAAGGGGTTGGTTGCAAAACTAGCCGGAGTCGATGATCGGGATCTCGCGAAACAGTATTGTGGCGTTGATATCGCGATAGAAAGCAGTCTGCTTCCTGAATTGGAAGAGGGTGATTTCTACTGGAGCCAGTTGGAAAAGCTTGATGTATTAACCGAGTCCGGCGACAAGCTGGGTAAGGTAAGTCATCTGATCGCTACCGGATCTAACGATGTTTTGGTGGTGAAGGGTAATGCAGAGAGTATTGATCGCCGCGAGCGATTAATTCCCTATCTGCCTGATCAGGTGGTGAAAAAGATAAACCTTGAAGAAGGTACGATTCGGGTCGATTGGGATCCGGAGTTTTAACCGGTGTGGATCGGTGTAATTACTCTTTTTCCGGAGATGTTTGAGGCGGTCACCTGTCACGGCGTTACCGGAAGAGCAGTGCGCAACGGCTTGCTGGATGTGCAGTGTTGGAATCCAAGAGAATTTACACAGGATAAGCATCGTACGGTGGATGACCGACCTTATGGCGGTGGTCCCGGTATGTTGATGAAGGTGCAGCCGCTGCGGGACGCGATCCAGGCAGCGAAACAGACTGCTGGTGGAAAGGCTAGAGTGATCTATCTTTCACCGCAGGGGCGCCGACTCGATCATGCTGGAGTAAAAGAGCTAGCTGCTGAAGAGCGGTTGATTCTGGTGGCAGGGCGCTATGAAGGTATTGACGAGCGTCTTGTTGAAACCGATATCGATGAAGAGTGGTCACTGGGAGATTTCGTGCTCAGTGGTGGTGAACTACCAGCCATGGTTATGATCGATGCGGTATCACGACTGGTTCCCGGTGTGCTTGGCCATCAGGACTCGGCTGCTGAAGACTCTTTCAGTGATGGACTGCTCGATTGTCCGCACTATACCCGACCGGAAAAACTTGACGATATGTCCGTACCTGATGTGTTGCTTGGCGGTAACCATGAATCGATCAGACGCTGGCGTCTGAAACAGCAATTGGGGCGAACCTGGAAAAGGCGTCCTGAGCTGCTGGAAGATCTTGAGTTAAACAAAGAGCAGCAAACATTGTTAAACGAATTTATCCGTGAGACAGAAGCGTCTCAGGGTTAGTATTTAGGAGCGAGCGATGAGCAGCAAAAACTCTATCATTCAGCAGATCGAAGCTGAACAGATGAATAAAGAAGTGCCAGAATTTGCACCGGGTGATACCGTTGTTGTTCAGGTAAAAGTAGTTGAAGGCACCCGTCAGCGTCTACAGGCGTTTGAAGGTGTTGTGATTGGTAAGCGTAACCGTGGCGTTAACTCTGCGTTCACTGTACGTAAAATCTCTCACGGTGTTGGTGTTGAGCGTACTTTCCAAACTTTCGCGTCTACTGTAGACAGCATTGAAGTTAAGCGTCGCGGTGACGTACGTCAGGCTAAACTGTACTACTTGCGTGAGCGTAGTGGTAAGTCTGCACGTATTAAAGAAAAACTGTCTAAGTAATTACTTACTCGGTTTGAGCATAAAAAGGCGGCCTCGGTCGCCTTTTTTGTGTTTGAAATTCGCACTACTGCAGAACTCACAGTAGAATTAAGACAGTATCGCTTATCTGTTCTCGTGCTGTGGCTGTTTATACGCCGTAGATATATTAATTAAACTATCGCTTTGGATTGGGGTTTTGAAGAGACTATCGTTCGGATTAAGCTCGATATTATTGCTGGTAGTTGTCGGTGCCCACGGGGCTGACGATAAACATCCGCCGCCAGGTCATAAGGCTCAGCATCAACCACCGCCTAAGATGTCCGAAGAGGAGCGACGTCGAGAAGCAACCCGTGAAGCGATTCGACGTGCGGTGCGAGGTGGTAGTCACGATACAGTGCGGGTCGAAAAGCGTTACCAGTCGGTTAGCCATGAGCATATTGGTCAATATGTCGGCAGCTGGGTAAAGCTAGAAACCTATTATGGTCGCAAAGTAGAAGGCGTGCTCAGAAGTGTTAATGGCAATATGCTCTATATCGATGAGCATGTTGGTCGTGGTAGCGCCAGTTACCCCATTAATAAAACCAAGCTGTCTGGGCTTCAAGTGTTGCGCTAGCGTGAGCTGAGTAAAAGGTGCCGCCTGAGTGACGAGTGAATTATCAACTGAAGGGTCGTCGATCGATGGCCGTATGACCGCCGAACATCCCTCCCCCCGCGATACTGAACTTATAGAACATTATATTGATGTCTTATGGCTGGAAAAAGGGCTAAGCCAGAATACCCTCGGCTCCTATCGACGGGATCTATCTATCTATGCGTGTTGGTTGAATAGCCGTCAAAGCGGCCTGTTAGTCGCGGGTCGCACCGACCTGTTGAGTTACCTTAACTGGCGTGTCCGGCAGCGGATGAAAGGGAGTTCTACCGCTCGTTTGCTGTCCTGTTTACGTGGTTTTTATCGTTATCAATTAAGGGAAGGGGTCTTGAGTGAAGATCCTACGCTGCAAGTTGATAGTCCTAAGCGGGGCCGACCCTTGCCGAAAAGTTTAAGTGAAGCGGATGTTGAGGCGTTATTGCAGGCGCCGGATACCGGCGATGCTTTAGGCTTTCGTGATCGGGCGATGCTCGAGATGTTGTATTCATCGGGATTGCGGGTCAGTGAGTTAGTTAGCTTACAGCTGTCGCAGATTAATCTGCGCCAAGGTGTCATCCGAGTGGTGGGTAAGGGAGATAAAGAGCGCTTAGTACCCTTAGGTGATGAAGCGGCTGATTGGCTGGTGCGCTATATCAAGCAGGCGCGTCCCGCGTTGATTCATGACTCTCAGAATGAGGTTGTTTTCCCTAGTCGTCGTGGGCAGCAGATGACGCGGCAAACCTTTTGGCACCGTATCAAACGCCATGGCTTAACGGCGGGGATAGAGCAGCTACCTTCACCCCATGTATTGCGACATGCGTTTGCGACTCACCTGTTAAATCATGGTGCCGATCTGCGGGTGGTGCAGCTTTTATTGGGTCATAGTGACCTGTCGACCACACAGATCTATACGCATATTGCTCAGCATCGTTTACAATCGTTGCATAAGCAGCACCACCCCCGAGGCTGATATGCCAGATTTTCAGGTTATTTTCAGTTTTCGCGGCTAGGCTGGAAACTAAGTGGTGCTTTTAGCGTCTTAAGGGTAAGTTTTTTAGCTGGGGTCTGATCTTTGGGGCCCGTTAAGTAACATTTTTGATGAAAGATGCCCGGAAACCTGGGTGTTAGAGGGTATTATGCGCAAAATATTTTTCTCCTGGGTGGCTATGGCTCTATTGAGCTTCAATGTGTCCGCGGCAGATGCCGATAAAGAAGCCACGATTCGTGCTGCGTTGAGCTCGCTTAATAGTCAGGTGCCTATTGTTGCCGTTGCTGATGCTGCGTTTCCTGGGCTCTATGAGGTTACGCTAGCCAGTGGTGAGAAACTCTACGTCAATGATTCCGGTAGCCACTTTATTGTTGGTGAAGTGTTTCGGGTAGAGACGGATGGTCAGCTGGTTAATTTGACGGAAGAGGGTAAAAAAGCCAGCCGAGTCGATCAGTTAGCGGCGCTTAAGCGTGACGATATGATTGTCTATCCAGCGAAAGGTGAAACAAAAGCGCATTTGACGGTGTTTACCGATACGGATTGTTTCTATTGCCGTAAATTGCATGGCGAAATTGAAGATATTACCGCGCGTGGCATCGAAGTGCGCTATTTAGCCTTCCCTCGTGCGGGTGCGGGTTCAAAAACGCAAAAGGTGATGGATGCTATCTGGTGTGCAGATGAAGCGGATCAGGTTAGCTTGATGAATAAAGCGAAAGCGGGTCAAACCATCCCGATGATCAGTTGTGCCGATAGTCCGGTGATGGATGAATACCAATTAGGTCAGCAGATGGGGGTTACCGGAACACCTGCGTTGGTGCTGGAAGATGGCACTATGGTGCCGGGCTACATGCCTGCAGCCCAATTGGCGGGAATGTTGGGTGTTAAGTAAACATTAAAACGGTTATTACCATCCTGTTATGATGAAAGAGAGCCTAGGCTCTCTTTTTTTATAGCCTTTTTCTGGAAAGGTGATTTTTTTTAACCTGAGGTGGGGCGCTGCGTAGAGCTTAGACGTGGATTTAGCTATAATGCGTGCCTATTTTTTAACCGCAGAAATGTCTGTCGCTCTGATAGCCTAGTAATAGCGTGAGGTAATGGTTTGAAACCTGTAAAAGTTGGTATCTGTGGTCTTGGCACCGTTGGTGGTGGTACGTTTAATGTACTCAAGCGCAACGCGGAAGAGATCGCCCGTCGTGCGGGTCGTAGTATCGTTGTAGAAGCGATAGGCGCCCGTCGTGAAAATCCTGATTGCGACACCCAGGGTACCCATATTACAGCGGATATTTTCGAGGTTGCTCGCAACCCTGAAATTGACATTATTATTGAGTTGATCGGTGGTTATGATACAGCGCTTGAGCTGGTGATGACCGCTATTGAAAACGGCAAGCATGTGGTGACCGCAAACAAAGCGTTGATCGCCGTGCACGGTAATGAGATCTTCGCCGCGGCCCAAAAGAAAAACGTGATGGTGGCGTTTGAAGCAGCCGTTGCCGGCGGTATTCCGGTGATCAAAGCGATCCGTGAAGGGCTTTCGGGTAATAGAATTAACTGGTTGGCGGGTATTATCAACGGCACCGGTAACTTTATTCTGACCGAGATGCGCGATAAAGGCCGTGATTTTGCAGATGTACTGGCCGAAGCGCAGGCGCTGGGTTATGCCGAAGCGGATCCCACCTTCGACGTGGAAGGGATTGATGCGGCGCATAAGCTGACTATTCTTGCGTCTATCGCCTTTGGTATCCCACTGCAGTTTGATAAAGCCTATACCGAAGGGATCAGTAATATTACGGCGGCCGATGTGCAATATGCTGAAGAGCTGGGTTACCGGATTAAGCATTTAGGTATTAGTCGTCGCACCGAAAGCGGTATCGAGCTGCGGGTCCATCCGACGATGATTCCTGAAAAAGCACTGCTGGCGAATGTACACGGCGTGATGAACGCGGTGTTGGTCGATGGTGATGCGGTAGGTCAGACCATGTATTACGGTGCGGGTGCCGGTGCAGAACCCACCGCCTCTGCGGTGATCGCTGATGTGGTTGATGTCGTGCGGATGCTGACAGCTGATCGTGATAATCGCGTACCTCATCTGGCTTTCCAGCCGGGTAGTCTGTCTGAGATGCCAATTTCGCCGGTTGAAGAGGTTGTGAGTGGCTATTACCTACGCCTGACGGTGAATGAACGCCCAGGAGTACTGGCAAAGGTTGCTTCTATTCTGAGCGAATCTGAGATTAGTATTAATGCGATCGTGCAGAAAGAGACCCATCAGCAGCAAGTGCCTGTCATTATTCTGACTCAGGATGTGAAGGAAAAGCTGATGAACGAAGCGATTGTTAAGATTGAAGCGTTGGCTGATGTGAACGAAGCGGTAACTCGTATCCGTGTTGAGCATCTATAAGGCAACCGCAAACGTAGGAATTTAGATCGTGAAATATATCTCTACCCGGGGCCAGGCCCCAGCGCTGAATTTTGAGGAAGTATTACTGGCCGGTTTGGCGAGTGATGGTGGTTTATATGTACCCGAAGTGCTGCCAACCTTTAGCAAAGAGGAGATTGCCTCTTGGGCGGGCCTGCCATATAACGAGTTAGCTTATAAGATTATTAAGCCGTTTGTGGGTGATTGTGTCGTTGATGCTGATCTGAAAAAGATGATCGATGACACCTATGCGGGCTTTAATCATACCGCTGTTGCGCCGTTGAAAGAGCTGGGTACCAATGAGTGGGTGCTGGAGCTGTTCCACGGCCCAACCCTCGCGTTTAAAGATTTTGCCCTACAGCTGCTGGGTCGGTTGATGGATTATGCCCTGACCAAGCGCCAAGAGCGTCTGGTTATCATGGGGGCTACTTCTGGAGACACCGGTTCGGCGGCGATCGAAGGCTGTCGTCACAGTGAGCATCTGGATATCTTTATTCTGCATCCGTACAACCGGGTGTCTGAAGTTCAGCGCAAACAGATGACCACCATTATCGAAGATAATGTGTTCAATATCGCCCTAGAAGGCAACTTCGATGACTGTCAGGAGATGGTCAAAGATAGCTTCGCCAATCAAGATTTCCTCGGTGGACGTAAGCTAGGTGCCGTGAACTCGATCAACTGGGCGCGTATTATGTCCCAGATCGTGTATTACTTCTCTGCATCGCTGGCTGTTGGTGGGCCGCATCGTGATGTGGCGTTCTCCGTGCCAACCGGTAACTTCGGCGATATTTTTGCGGGTTATCTGGCTAAGCAGATGGGCTTGCCGATCAGTCAGTTGGTCGTGGCGACCAATAAAAACGATATTCTGCACCGGGTGATTTCCGGCAATGATATGAGTAAGGGGGAACTGGTTCATACCTTGTCACCATCAATGGATATCATGGTGTCGTCTAACTTTGAGCGTTTGCTGTTTGATGTCTATGGCCGTGATGGTGCAGCGATTAGCGATTTAATGGCGAAGTTTAAAACAGAAGCGGTACAGCTTGATCAGCCGCGCTGGGAAAAAGTCCGTGAACTGTTTGATAGCTTTGCCTGTGATGATGAAGCAACCTGCGACATGATTAAAACGGTAGCCGCTGAAACCGGTTATCTGCTTGATCCACATACCGCTATCGGTGTGGTGGCTGCGCGTGAATGTAAGCGCGATGCAAGCGTACCTATGATTGTGTTGGCGACGGCCCATCCGGTGAAATTCCCTGAAGCGGTGTTGAAAGCGGGGCTTGAATCGCCTCAGTTACCGGCCCATATGGCGGATCTATTTGAGCGTGAAGAGCAGTTCACCGTACTGCCTAATGAACTAAAAACCGTGCAGCAGTTTGTTGCCGAGCATGTGCATAACGACTAATCGCTTGATGCATTGATAATAGCCCGTTAGAGTCCCTGACCTTAACGGGCTTTTTATTGGGGGATAACAAGCATGGACCTGTTTTTTCAATTGTCGAAAGGTTTTTGGGTGTTAGCTAACCCAGGTAATTTTCTGGTTTTACTGTTGGTATTGGGGCTATTGAAGGGGTGGCGTAAGCTTTCTTCGCTGGCGGCGGTTTGTTTGTTATTGCTGACTTTTTATCCGGTCGGGGATCTGCTGCTACAACCGCTAGAAAAGCGTTTCCCATCACCGGCTACTCTGCCGCACGAGGTGGCCGGTATAGTGGTGCTCGGCGGGTCTGAAGAGGCGGAACTTAGCCAGATTTGGCAACAACCGCAGTTCAATATGGCGGCGGAGCGGAATATGGCTATTTTGCCCCTGTTGCAGCGTTATGAGGATGTGCCGGTGATTCTGACGGGCGGCTCGGGTTCGGTGCTTAAGGCTGAGTTTCGGGGCGCCGATGTGCAGCGTACTTGGCTCAAGGCCCTGCAGCTTGATCAACGGGTAATCTTTGAGCGGGATTCGCGGAATACCTTTGAGAATGCGATTTATAGCCAAGATATGGTTCCCGCGGGTATCGATCTTAACGACCCTCGCGGCTGGTTGTTGGTCACCTCGGCATATCATATGCCCCGTTCGATGGGGATTTTTAGGCTGCAGGGCTGGAATGTTATTCCCTATCCTGTGGATTATTACTCCCGGCCGGTTGGCTTGAGTAGTTGGCGGGCAGATCTAGGCCGCAATCTTTATGAACTTTCAATCGCAGTGCGTGAGTGGATCGGTTTGACTGTCTACTATTTGACGGATAAAACCGATACGTTATTTCCAGCCGCTACTTTGGGTACCCCTGTTAATGAGTGATCTTATCATTCGTCGCCGAGAGGCAGATTCACATAGTCAGATTTTTAATCAGGTTCATCCGCTACTCGCTCGTATCTATGCGAGCCGTGGTCTCGATGATATTGATGCGTTAGGGCGTAGTCTGCAGCAACTACAAACCGGTCGGGATATGTTGGGGCTGGAGGCGGCCGTTAAGCGTTTAATCCAAGCGCTCGAGCAGGATCAGCATATTCTGATTGTGGGCGATTTCGATTGCGATGGCGCGACTAGTACAGCGGTCGGCCTGCTTGGGCTGGGGATGATGGGCGCAAAACGGGTAAGTTATCTGGTGCCCAACCGGTTCGAGTATGGTTACGGGCTAAGCCCCGAGATTGTGAAGGTGGCCGCCGAGTTGAAGCCGGATCTCATCATCACGGTAGATAATGGTATCTCCAGTGTCGATGGCGTTGCCAAAGCCAACAGTCTTGGTATCGATGTAGTGGTGACCGACCATCACTTGCCGGGAGAGCGATTGCCAGCGGCTTGCGCCATTGTGAACCCCAATCAACCCAACTGTCACTTTAGTGAAAAATCCACCTGCGGTGTTGGTGTGATCTTCTATGTGATGACCGCTTTACGACGGGCGTTGGATGAACAGCAATGGTTTGATCAACAGGGGCTAGCCAAGCCTAATCTGGCGTCTTTGCTGGACTTGGTCGCGCTGGGTACCGTTGCCGATGTGGTACCACTGGAACAGAATAACCGTACGCTGGTGTATCAAGGGTTGCAGCGTATCCGTTCGGGCCGAGCGCGTCCGGGTCTGCTGGCGCTGATAGAGATCAGTGGACGGCAGCGCAGTCGTATGACCGCCACCGATCTAGGTTTTGCCTTGGGGCCGCGTTTGAACGCCGCTGGGCGTCTGGATGATATGTCGATCGGTATCGAGTGTTTGCTAACGAATAATCCGGAACGGGCTCAACAGCTTGCCTTGCAGCTTGATAGCCTGAATCAGGAGCGGCGTGGGATTGAGCAAGAGATGCAGCAACAGGCCAACGCCTTGCTGGAAGAGCTAGAGTTGGATGCTGAAGGGGAACTGCCCTTTGGCCTATGCCTCTATGATGTCGATTGGCATCAAGGGGTTATCGGTATTTTAGCCTCACGTATCAAAGAAAAGCTGAATCGCCCCGTGGTTGCATTTGCGGTGGGGGATGCGGGTGAATTAAAAGGTTCTGCGCGTTCGGTTAATGGCTTCCATATTCGGGATGGCCTCGATGCGGTAGCTGCTAAACACCCCGAATTATTGAAAAAATTTGGTGGCCACGCGATGGCTGCCGGCATGACCATCGCCGCCGAAAACCTCAGTTTATTCCAGCAGGCGTTTGATGCGGAAGTGCGGCGTCAGCTGAGTGCAGAGCAGCTGCAACATGCGGTGCTCACCGATGGTCGTTTATCCTCGTCAGAGATGACCATGGAGATGGCTGAGCTGCTGCGAGAAGCAGGCCCTTGGGGACACGAGTTTCCAGAACCTCTGTTTGACGGAGAGTTCGCCCTGCTGCAGCAACGTATTGTAGGCCAGCGCCACCTGAAGTTAGTCTTGATGGAGCCCGAGAGTGGAACCGCTATCGATGCGATCCACTTTAATGCCGATACCGATATCTGGCCGAATGATGCCATTCAGCGAGTACGGGCTGTGTATCGTTTAGATGTGAATGAATTTCGTGGGCAGCGTAGCCTGCAATTAATGATTGACCACCTGCTGCCGCTTTAAGGCCGCTATTTTTAATGAGAGCAAAACGATGAATGATTTTACCCTAGACGAGCTAAACACACTGATTGCTGTATTCGAAAAAGCGGGTATTAGTGATGATGGTAGTGTCGAAGCACTGATGTTTAGCCGTGTTAAAACCGCCCAAGCGGAACGTGCCGAGCTGGAAAGTATGGATTTTGATGATTGCCTAGGTGGCGGCTGCAAGCTGTAATCACTATCGCCCTTGCGCAATCGGAAGCTCCGGTTGCGCGCTGATCTACCTTAAGCACGACCCTCTGCCATCTCTGGTGATCTCAAAAACTCTTTAAGGTGTTAACTATGTATTACGTCGGCGCTCATGTTAGTGCCAGTGGTGGTGTTGAAAACGCCCCACTGAATGCGGCTAAGTTGGGGGCTAATGCCTTTGCCCTGTTTACTAAAAATCAACGCCGTTGGGAGGCGAAACCGCTTACCGCCGCCAGTATCAAAGCGTTTCGTGATAATTGTGAACGGTTGGGTTTTAAGGCAGAGCAGATTTTGCCGCACGACAGCTATCTTATTAATTTAGGTCATCCAGAAGCTGAACCGTTGGCTAAGTCGAGGGCCGCTTTCATCGATGAGCTGCAGCGTTGCGCACAACTGGGGCTGTGTTATCTCAACTTTCACCCGGGCAGTCATCTGCGTAAGGTGGATGAAGAGACCTGTCTTAATACCATTGCTGAATCCATCAATATCGCGTTGGATAAAACCGAGGGTGTGACGGCTGTTATCGAGAACACCGCCGGTCAGGGCAGTAATCTAGGTTGCCGTTTTGAGCATTTGGCACAGATCATCGACCGAGTTGAAGATAAAAGTCGGGTGGGTGTTTGTCTCGATACCTGTCATACCTTTGCTTCCGGCTATGATCTGCGTGACCGTGCGGATTGCGAGCATACTTTTGCTGAGTTCGAACGCATTGTGGGGTTTGAATATCTGAAGGGGATGCACCTGAACGATTCCAAAGCAACCTTTGACAGCCATAAAGACCGCCATCACAGCTTGGGGATGGGGGAGATCGGTTTAGAGGTATTTCGCTTTATTATGGCGGATGCTCGTTTTCAGGGTATCCCGATGGTATTGGAAACTATCGATGAAACAATATGGCCCGAAGAGATACAGATGCTCCGCGGTTTCTCCTTGCAGAGGTAACCCTCTTTACTTGGAGGCAGTCAGGTATAAATATGATCAATAATAATACTATTGTTTATGCGGTGAGCTGTGACAGCGTAATTCTTATTTTGCCTGAAGCTCAGCGTAAGTCGCCATGAAGCTTTACAGTCATTGATAAAGGTGTCGTATTCCTACGAAGCCTCATATTGTATAGGTGAAAGAGCTACTCACTTATATAAAATCTCGTGGTAATATGGACTTTTCAAGGAGGAGAGGATGAAGAAAAAAACTGTAGTTAAGGCTTCTATTGTTAATAAAAAGTGTTTGAGGGCTAAGCGCAGCAAATTAAAAGCGAAGTTAAGAAACTGTGAGCATTGTTCTTGGGAAGTGCTTGAAAAAGCGAAACAGTCATTAGATAAAGTGAAGTTTCCACACCACAGAGTGACACGTTCTAATAATTATTCATCTAACACAAGAGTTACCTTTAGGGTTCCTGGTAGCATTGATTATTATCATAAAGATAATTATGAGCTTACGAACTCCTTCCTTGAAGATGTGAGAGATTGTGCTCTGAGAGCTAATAGACGAATTTATCTTAATTTTTCTGATACTCAGTACATCAGCGCTGCTGCGATGTTGTCATTTTTGGCAGAAATTGATGTTATAACTAAAAAGAGCAGGTTGGGTGTGCGAGCTGTATCATTTAATCATCCAAAAGATCCCAAGATGGAAAGCATTCTAAAGCAAGTGGGGTTTTATGACTTGCTTAAAAAAGAAACGCGAAAGACAAAAGAATATGATGATGTGACATTCTGGAAATATACTTCAGGTGCATGTTCTGAGCCTATTCTTGCTAAAGATATGATTGCAGATATAAAAAATGAATTGGAAAGAAGTGCAAGTAAAAAGCTTTACCGAGGCTTTGTTGAGGCTATGTCCAACTCTGTAGAGCATGCATATATTGACGATAATATTCACTGTGAAGCAGATAATACAGCAAAATGGTGGACGTTCGCTGGAATTAGAGATTCCGAATTGGTGGTTGTTATTTGTGATAAAGGTGTTGGCATACCTCTCACGTTACCAAAAACACAGGGAGCGTCCCAAATTGAGGAGCTTTTTGATCTGTTAGGATTTGAGTTTTTTAAGGCAAAAGATTCTACATATATTCAAGCAGCTTCAAGCTTGTCTCGTACTAGAACGGGAAAATCATATCGCGGTAAAGGATTAACAGATATGAAGCAAGTAATTGACTCAATAGGTACTGGCTTTATGTCTATTTCTTCTAACTATGGAAAGTATATGTATAAAGGTACTGAAGGTATGATTAAAGAAGTGACAATAGACCACAAACGGTCGGTTTCTGGAACAATTGTTGAGTGGGTTATACCCTTAAAGGTGGATATTCAATGAAGATTATAAAGGTTGCTAGTAGATACCCTTGTCCGGGGCCAAGATACAAAAAACTGGGGCCTAGCTCAGGTGAGGAGTTTAGGGAATGGTTGATTAAAGAACTAAGCGAAGAGTGCGATATGACAGTTGATCTTGATGATACGGAAGGCTTTGGCTCATCTTTTCTTGAAGAGGCATTTGGCGGCTTAATTCGAGTGGGAATTCCGCCGGACTTAGTCAAAAGCATCAAGTTTATTTCACATGAAGAGCCAGAGCTTATTGATGAAATTCAAGAGTATATAGATGACGAGATTGCTAATAATGAGTAGTGGTATGAATAAATCTGATGATTTAGACATGCTTAGTGCTAGTGAGGATTTTGAGTACGGATGGTTAGATGGTTTTGTTGGATTGCTGCAAGATGAAACGCAGTACGTAACTTGGTTTTTAGTTCTTTTCACTTGTGCTATCAGTATCATAATCGCTATTGTGCAATGGACTAAAAATAAGGAATTAACCAGAGTTGCCAGCCACAATGAATGGGTCAGAGAATTTCGTGAAAAATTAGCGGTTCTTGAAGATGAGTCTCTTAACTTTTGGATGACTGCTGCTAACGATTCTCGAGATGTGATTTCGATGGGAAGGCTTACTAGAGAGGTTAAAGAACTTACGACTATTGCGAGTGAAATTGCAAAAGTTGGAGGAAACATTTACCAAAAAGAACTGTTTAAGGATCTGCGTAGAGCAGTCACTAATGATAAAGAAAATGATGATCGACCCTTAAATGCAGATCATTATCGAATAATATCGATAAAAACTATTACTACTAAACTTCGTCGACAGTATAAACGTAGGCCCTGTAAGTAATTTTGTGTAACTTAATAGGTTTAAGTGTTATCTGCTCAATATCCCTGTAAATAAAATTATTGGGTGCTACTTTTGATGTGCTTAGGTTTAATTAGCTAACAAGAATGGCGATAAAGCCTGTCGGTTGTCATCTTACTGTCACCTGGGCTTAATAAGCTAGTCGGAATTAGCCGCCATTGCCGACACTTTGACTATGACCGTTTCACAGACTATACCCGATCGTTATACCCAACTTCAGGAACTGATTGAAACGGAACAGTTATATCCTCATTTTCAGCCTATCGTTGATCTACGCCGAGGTGAGGTGCTGGGCCATGAAGCGCTGATTCGTGGGCCGGAAAACAGTGAGTTGCATTCGCCTCTGGTTCTGTTTAACACGGCGATGGCGTGTGGCTTGGAACATCGGCTAGAGCTGTTATGTCGGCGTCTTTCATTGGAAGCCTATGCGCAGCAAGAGTTAGAAGGAAAGCTCTTTCTCAATGTCAGTGCATCGCTGTTGGGGACGCCAGAACACCGTAAGGGATTAACCGCTGAGTGGCTCAAATCCTTGAACATTCCGCTAGATTCTATCGTTATTGAGATCTCAGAGCAGCATCCGTTCGATAACTATGGGTTGACCCTTGAAGCGATCAATTATTATAAACAGATGGGCTTTAAGGTGGCGGTGGATGATCTGGGTACCGGCTATTCAGGGCTAAAACTCTGGTCGGAGCTGCAGCCAGACTATGTCAAAATTGATCGTCACTTTATCCATAATGTGGATCGTGAGCCGATTAAGCGTCAGTTTGTAAAATCGATCTGCAGTATCGCCAACGGTGTTGGCTCGAAGGTGATTGTCGAGGGGGTGGAAACCCGCTCAGAGCTGCTGACCCTAAAAGAGTTGGGGGCAACGATTGGCCAAGGGTTCTATCTAGGCATGCCCACACAGCAGCCGAAAATGGAGTGTGATAGCCAAGAGTGGCTGCCCCGTAAGCGCCGTGCTGGCAGTGAAAAAGATATGGCCGAGACGGCGGCGGTGCTGATTCACCCGGCGCCAGCGCTTAGCTTTGATGACCAGATGGGTTATACCGCGCAGCTGTTTAGTGATAATCCACTGTACGATATTTTGGCGGTTCTGGAAGAGGGGCGGCCGATCGGTACGGTGCATCGCTCTGATCTGCTAGAGCTGTTCTCCACCCAGTATGGACGGGCACTGTATGAAAACCGTCCGGTGACTCGTATTCTGGATACTAAAGCGATCATTATTGAGTCGGACACCAGTTTGGAACAGGTCTCGCGGTTGATTACCGAGCAGGATGCGGTATATCTGCATCAAGGGCTGGTGATCACCAAAGATGGCCTCTATCAGGGGATCGGTAATGTACGGGACCTGTTGAAAAACATCACTGAACTGAAAATTCGTAATGCCCGTTATGCTAACCCATTAACCCTGATGCCGGGCAATGTGCCGATCAATCGGGAGATCGATGGGCTCTTGAAGCAGACGGAAAATTTTCGCGTTGCCTACTTTGATATCAATTATTTTAAGCCTTTCAATGATAATTATGGCTATGTGAAGGGCGACCGGCTGATTCAGCTCTTGGGTGAACTGCTGACCCGTCATGCCAATGGTGAGAATTTTACCGGCCATGTGGGGGGCGATGACTTTGTGGTGGTGTTTCGCACCGAAGACTGGCAGCTTCGTTGTGAACGGATTCTGAAGGCATTTGATCAGGCTGTGCGTGAGTTCTATAGCCCCAAAGATCTAGAACAAGGGGGGATCTGGGCGGCGAGTCGCAAAGGCGATTCGGTCTTCTATCCGGTGCTCAGTCTATCCTGTGGCGTGGTGCATCCGGACCCTTATCGTTGCCTGAGCTATCATGAGGTGGCTGAACTAGCTGCCCAAGCCAAAAAAGAAGCTAAAAAGCGGGAAGGCAGCTATCTGTTTGTTTCCCAACGGCGAAAAATGCGCGCTCATTGATGGCGCTCTATTGATGAAGCGCTTGTCTCACTATCGCCCGTCTGCATTAAGGTTCGCATCGCTTCATCGGCGGTAAAAAATACCTGTCCGGGGCTGAGCTGTTGTAGAAAGGAGGTTTTTTGTAGCCGATCCATAATCGGGCCTTTGACCTCGGCTAAGTGGAGTGTGACCCCCTCAGAAGCCAGTTGTACCGTTAGATTTTCTAAACTTTCTAAGGCGCTGGCGTCGATAAAATTCACCGCATTGCAGATCATAATGACGTGTTCAACCTCCCGCCGAGAGGCACATTGTGAACGTATAAAGTCTTCCACAAAGCGGGTATTCGCAAAGTAGAGGCTCTCATCGACTCTGATGGCGAGGATATGTTCATCGGTGGTGACTTCATGACGTGCTACATTGCGAAAATGTTGGCTCTCGCCCACTCGGCCAACTACGGCGATATGGGGTTGGCTGCTGCGATAGATAAACAGTAGAAAAGAGATCGCGATCCCGCAGAGAATGCCGATCTCAACGCCCAGTGTCAGTACCGCGATAAAGGTGATGAACATGGTTAACGCATCGGCCTTATTGAATTTCCAGCTATCGGTGAAGGCCCGAATATCCATGAGTGGTAACACCGCCATAATGATCACCGCGCCGAGAATCGCTTTGGGTAGATAGTAAAACAGCGGCGTTAAAAAGCTGACCGTTACCGCCACCATCACGGCGGCGATCAGTGATGCGATGGTGGTGCGGGCGCCGGATGCAAAGTTCACCATCGAACGGCCGAAGCCGCCAGCCACGGGATAGGTACCGCTGAAAGCGGCCCCAAGGTTAGCCATGCCGAGAGCGATCAGTTCCTTGTTGGGTTCGATGCGTTCCCGCTCGCGGCTCGCCAAGGTGGTACCGACGGAGACGCTTTCAAGAAAGCCGATCAGGGCGATTAGAATGGCGGGGGTGAGGAGTTGTTGCCACAGTTGTAGGTCAATACTGATAAGTTGCAGGCTGGGCAGCCCTTCTGGAATGCTGCCAATAATCGCGACCTGATAGTGCTGATCTAACCCAGGGCTTGCCACCAAGAGAGTGCCAACAATCATGGCAAACATGGGGCCGGCGCGGCAAATGGGTTGAATCAACCAGTTGGGTAAGGCTGTACGGCTGAGTAGATTGGCGAGTCGAGCCTTGGCAAACCAAAGTATTAATAACCCCAGTAAGCCCAGAAATAAGGTGACGACGTTGATACTGCTAAGATGCTGTAGCAAAAAGCCGAATGAATCCGTGATAAAACCATCGTTGGGGATCGAAAGCCCTGTTAAATGGCGCAGCTGACTAACGCCGATTAAGAGAGCGGCGGCGCTGGTAAAGCCGGAGATGACCGAATGGCTCATAAAGTTAACAATCGATCCGAGCCGCAGTATGCGCAAACAGATAAGAATCACGCCGACTAACAACGAAAGGTTGATGGCGATGTTAACCGGGTCTCCGAGCCCACGGGCGGTAGCATCGGCGATGGTTGAGCCCACCATCAGTGACGCGATGGCAACGGGCCCTACGGCGAGGCTTCGGCTAGAGCCGAGTAAGGCGTAGATAAACAGCGGAACAATCGCGGCATATAAACCATATTCTGGGGGTAAGCCGGCTAAGAAAGCATATGCCATACCCTGAGGAATCAGTAAGATCCCCACCACAATGCCGGCGATCAGATCACTAACAAAATCATCCCGCTGATAGTCTTTTAGCCAGTAAGCAAGGGGGAGGTAGCGTATCATGGCGGATGGTAAGCGAGATGATGGTTCAGACATTAGCCGCGGATAGACCTCGTATAGGTAGAGTACTTCATAGCATAAAATAGAATATCGTTATCGTCTAACATTATAAGCGCTATTCAGTGTGTCTGACCAGTCATGCTATATTGGCGCACGTTATATTAGTACGGCTTTGGTTAATATCGCCGGCGATTAAGGCGTAGAGTTGAATCTTTACGCTTACTCATAGGATCTTCAACCGGACATAAAAGATGGCTAACTGGCAACCCACCTTTGCCGCGGCGGATGCGGCGATTATTGCGCAGGAACGTACCTGTGATGGTTTTTTTAAAATACGCCGCCTCACGATTCGTCACGCGCTCTTTGAAGGGGGCGAGATTGAGATAGTGCGGGAGCAGTTTCAGCGCGGCGACGCCGTCTGTGTACTGCTGTTTGATCCCGATAATGATGCGCTAGTCTTAGTCGAGCAGTTTCGAGTGGGGGCGCTGGGTAAAGCCGATAGTCCTTGGCTGTTAGAGTTGGTGGCTGGGATTGTTGAAAGCGGCGAAACACCGAATGATGTTGCTCTGCGTGAAGCGGAAGAGGAAGCGGGGGCGCAGATTCACAGTATCGTGCCGATTACCCGTTATCTGCCGAGTGCCGGTGGCAGTGATGAGTATGTGGATCTTCTCTGTGCGCGAGTGGATAGCACAGTGGTCGGTGGGGTGCATGGTTTGGCGCAGGAGGGTGAGGATATTCTCGTGCATGTGCTACCCTTCGCTGAAGTGTGTGAGCTGGTGGCCAACGGGGTTATAGACAATGCTGCCACCATCATCGCAGTCCAATGGTTGCAGTTGAATCGAGCAACACTGTTGCAGCGTTGGGGTTGTTAATCCATGGTTAGTGAACACAACCCTTGGGTTTAACCGTCATGGTTTGTTTATTAAAACTTAAATTTTAAACGTTGTAGATTTAAGAGCCGTAGAGAAAATGAAAAAACGTTATGTACCCGATCTGGTAAAGCAGATGGCTGATTGTGAGGCCAATTATCTGCGACTGATGCGGTTGATGCCGGATATTGAACAGCGTGATGAGCGTGTGTTTGAGGTTAGCTGTCATCAGCAGCAGAGTACCGTGCGCCTGCAGATTGAGGAGCGTTTTACCTATACCACCACCGTATTGGTCTCGCAGAGTTCTGATCACCGTTGGCTTGAGGCGCCTAGCCTGATTGTTCGGATGTACCATGATGCGCGGGCGGCGGAGGTGATCTGCCTGAAAAGTAAGCGTCATTTTCGGGGTGTTTACAACTATCCCAATGCGCAGATGCACCAGAAAGATGAGAAGGCTCAGCTTAATCAGTATCTAGGTGAGTGGCTCAGCCACTGCCTCACTCATGGTCAGGCCGCCGAGCCCGCCTATAGTTTTACATGAGCTTTACATGAGTTTTATATGAAACCGCTAATCGTTGCGCAGATTACCGATTGCCACCTGCAAAATGATCCCGATCATCGTTATAGAGGTCGAGATGTAGAGCAGAGCTTGGTTGCGGTCGTGGATGACCTGCTCGAGCAAGGCGACGCCGAATTGATTCTGTGGACCGGTGACCTGGTCCATCATGGCGCTTTAAACGGTTACAGTCGTTTGCAAAATCGGCTGGCGGCGTTACCGCTGCCCAGTTATTGGATCCCCGGAAATCACGATGATGTTGAGCTGATGTTACAGCTCGGTGGCAGGATGAACCTGCGCACCATCGTTGAACAGGATTGGGTGATCCTGCTGTTAGATAGCACCTCGCAACCGGATGGACAGGGTAGCGGCCAGTTGGCGCAGACAGAGTTAGATTTTCTGGAGCAGCAATTACAGCGGTATCAGGATTATCACTGCCTCGTAGTGCTGCATCATAACCCCGTGCCGGTGGAGAGTGCTTGGCAAGATTCCATTATGCTAGCCAACTCTGATGCTTTTTGGGCGCTGTTGGCGGGCCACCGTCAAGTTAAAGGGGTTGTTAACGGGCATGTGCATCAAACGAGGGATCAACTATATCAAGGGGTTCGCGTGCTGATGACGCCATCCAGTTCGGTGCAGTTTAAAGCCGGATGTGATCTGATGACCCTTGAAGATGAGCCGACCCTCGCCCGTCCCGCTTATCGACTTTTGCAACTCTATCCCGATGGGCGTATCGCAACCCGAGTCAAAAGAGTGGCGTGTTAAGGTTGCATCGCTTCGCGCTCTCCGGTAATTTACCGAAAGCATGTATATATATACAGATAGAGATCAGAGAATAAAGGTTATCAATGCCCCAACCACTGTTTATCTATATTCACGGTTTTAATAGTTCGCCGGATTCTTATAAAGCTCGTTTTTTTGTCGACTGGATGAGTGCTGCCGGACGCGCTGAACAGTTGATTGTGCCCGCGCTGCCCCATTGGCCGGCTAACGCCATCGCGTTGCTTGAACAGCTGATAGAGGCCCATCCTGAGCGCGCCATTGTGCTGGTGGGTAGCTCGTTGGGTGGTTATTACAGTACCTGGTTGACGGAAAAATATGGTGTGCGAGCGGTGCTGATTAATCCGGCGGTGCGCCCTTATGAGCTGTTGGCTGAGATGCTGGGTGAGCAGGATAACTATTATAGCGATGAACAATATGAGTTGACGGCTGAGCATCTCGATCAGCTGTTGGCTATCGATTGTCCTCGCCTGAAAGACCCTGCCCGTTATCTGTTATTAACCCAGGCTGGCGATGAAACACTGGATTATCGACAAGCGGTAGAAAAATTTAAGGATTCACCGATGCTGGTGCAGCAGGGTGGATGCCACGGTTTTGATCAATTTGAATCTGTTATTCCGGCGATTTTGGCTTTTGCCGAAGGTCGGGTTGAGTTGCCCGCGGTCACTGACCTGACCGCAGGGGAAATAAGGACTGAAACTTCCGATGAGTAATACCTATAACTCTGATGCAATTGAGGTACTGAGCGGGCTGGACCCGGTTCGTCGCCGTCCGGGTATGTATACCGAGACCGACCGACCCAACCATCTAGCCCAGGAAGTGATCGATAACAGTGTGGATGAGGCGCTAGCGGGCCATGCGACCCAGCTTGATGTCACACTGCATAAAGATGGCGCGGTGAGTGTCCGAGATAATGGCCGAGGAATGCCGGTCGATATTCACCCCGAAGAGGGGGTGAGTGGTGTCGAGCTGATTCTGACCCGGTTGCATGCCGGGGGTAAGTTCTCCAATGAAAACTACAACTACTCCGGTGGTCTACACGGGGTGGGTGTGTCGGTGGTGAACGCGCTATCGAAACTGCTGGAAGTGACCATCCGCAGAGGCGGTAATGTTTATCGGATGACCTATGCCGATGGCGAAAAAGTATCCGACTTAGAGGTTGTCGATAGCTGCGGGCAGCGCAATACCGGCACCGAAGTGCGCTTTCTGGCCGATCCGCAATATTTTGATACCCCGAAATACCACCTAACGAAACTGCGGCATATGCTGCGGGCGAAAGCGGTGCTGTGTTCGGGTTTACGGGTGACCTTCACCGATGCCACCGGCGCCACTAAAGAGAAAGATGAGTGGTATTACGAAGATGGCTTGGTGGATTACCTTAAAGGTACCACTCAGGTATTTGAAACTCTGCCGGAAGAGCCCTTTACCGTCTCGTTTCAGGGCGAACGAGATGGCTTAGATGTGGCAATACAGTGGTTGCCAGAGGGTGGCGAGTTGACCGGCGAAAGCTACGTTAACCTGATCCCTACCGCTCAGGGTGGCACCCATGTGAACGGTTTGCGTACCGGCCTGCTGGAAGCGATGCGGGAGTTCTGTGAGTTCCGGACTTTGCTGCCCCGAGGCGTGAAAATCTCGGCAGAAGATATTTGGGAGCGCTGCTGCTATATCCTCTCGGTGAAAATGCAGGATCCGCAGTTTTCAGGGCAAACGAAAGAGCGGCTGTCCTCACGGGAAATTGCGTCCTTTGTTTCTGGCGCCGTGAAGGACGCCTTTAGTTTGTGGCTTAACCGTCATGTTGAAGACGGTGAAAAGATCGCCGAATTGGTCATCAGCAATGCGCAGAAGCGGTTACGCTCTAATAAAAAAGTGATTCGTAAGAAGGTGACCTCAGGGCCTGCGCTGCCCGGTAAACTGGCAGACTGTACCGGTAACGATGCGATGCAGGGTGAACTCTTCTTAGTGGAAGGGGACTCGGCGGGTGGTTCTGCCAAGCAAGCGCGGGATCGTGAATACCAAGCGGTGATGCCGCTACGGGGGAAGATTCTCAATACCTGGGAGGTCGATCACAATGATGTGCTGGCTTCTCAGGAGGTCAACCATATCTCCATCGCTATCGGCGTAGAGCCAGGCACGGATAACTTTGATGGTTTACGCTACGGCAAAATCTGTATCCTTGCCGATGCGGATTCCGATGGACTGCATATTGCCACGCTACTGTGTGCCCTCTTTGTGCGTCACTTTAAACCGCTGGTGGCCGCTGGACACGTCTATGTGGCGATGCCGCCGCTGTATCGCATCGATGTGGCCAAAGATGTCTTCTATGCCCTCGATGATAATGAAAAAGACAGCATTGTTGAGCGGATTAAAGGTGAGCGGAAAAATGCCAAGATCGGTGTGCAGCGATTCAAGGGTTTGGGTGAGATGAACCCGCTACAGCTGCGTGAAACTACCATGTCCCGTGATACCCGTCGTTTGGTCCAGCTGACCATCGAACCGGGCGATGGCACCAATGAGGTGATGGATATGCTGCTAGCGAAGAAGCGTTCTCCCGACCGAAAAGTGTGGCTCGAAAGTAAAGGTAATCTGGCAGACGTGTGACGCTGCTTGATGACCTCGCGGTTATATTGATGAATACGCTGAAGCAATTATTGAGTTAGATGAGCGCCGGGATAAAAAATGAGCGGAACAGTACATATCGATCAAGGCATTGAACGCCTGTCACTGAAAGAATATACCGAGAAGGCGTATCTGGATTATTCCATGTACGTCATCCTCGACCGAGCATTGCCTAATATCGGCGATGGTCTGAAGCCGGTACAGCGACGCATTGTCTATGCGATGTCTGAACTGGGCTTAAAGTCGACGGCAAAATATAAGAAGTCGGCCCGTACCGTGGGTGATGTGTTGGGTAAATTCCACCCACACGGTGACAGCGCCTGCTATGAAGCGATGGTGTTGATGGCGCAGCCATTCTCCTATCGCTACCCGCTGATCGATGGTCAGGGTAACTGGGGTTCGCCAGATGATCCGAAATCCTTCGCGGCGATGCGTTATACCGAGTCTAAATTGGCGAAATACGCCGAGGTGTTGCTTAAAGAGGTAGCGCAGGGGACCGTTGAGTGGGGGCCAAACTTTGATGGCACCATCGATGAGCCACTGACACTGCCGGCTCGGCTGCCAAATATCCTGCTGAACGGCACTACTGGTATCGCGGTGGGCATGGCGACCGACATTCCGCCCCATAACCTTCGCGAAGTTACGCAAGCCTGTATTAAGCTGCTGTCGAAGCCGAGCATGAGCATCGATGAGTTATGTGAGATTATTCCCGGCCCGGATATGCCCACCGACGCTGAGCTAATCACTCCCCGCAAAGAACTGCAGAAGATGTATGAGACCGGCAAAGGTAGTCTCAGAGCGCGTGCGGTCTACAGCCGAGAGCAGGGCGATATTGTGATTACTGCGCTGCCCTATCAGGTGTCTGGGGCGAAAGTGTTGGAGCAGATCGCCCAGCAGATGCAGCAGAAAAAACTGCCGATGGTATCTGATTTGCGAGATGAATCGGATCATGAAAACCCGACCCGTTTGGTAATTGTACCCCGTTCAAACCGAATCGATGTTGAGCAGTTGATGGCTCACCTGTTCGCCAGTACTGACCTAGAGCGTACTTACCGGGTCAATATGAACATGATCGGTATCGATGGTCGCCCTAAGGTGAAAAACCTCAAGGAGATCCTGTCCGAATGGTTGGTGTACCGCACAGAAACCGTACGCCGCCGCTTGCAGTTTCGCTTGGACAAGGTGCTGGCCCGGTTACATATTTTAGAAGGCTTAATGGTGGCCTATCTCAATATCGATGAAGTGATTGAGATTATCCGCACCGAAGAGAAGCCTAAGCTGGTGATGATCGAACGCTTTGGTATTACCGCGACGCAGGCCGAGGCTATTCTAGAGATCAGATTGCGTCAGTTGGCTAAGCTGGAAGAGATTAAAATTCGCGGTGAGATTGATGAGCTCACCGAAGAGCGCAACTACCTAGAAGAGATTTTGGGTTCTGAAAAGCTGATGCGTAAACTGATCCGTGATGAGCTGAAGGCCGATGCGAAAGAGTATGGTGATGATCGTCGCTCACCTATCGTTGCCCGTGAAGAAGCGAAAATCATGGATGAGAAAGCGCTGCTGACGGCGGACCCCATTACTGCGGTGATCTCCAAGCAGGGTTGGATTCGTTCTGCCAAAGGTCATGATATCGATCCTGAGGGGTTGAGCTATAAATCCGGTGATGGCTTTAAGTTGGCGTGTTTCGGACGGATGAATCAACCGGTTATTCTGCTTGACAGTACCGGACGTGCCTATTCCTTAGAGGCGCATACCTTGCCATCAGCACGAGGACAGGGTGAGCCGGTGACAGGTAAGCTCACGCTTCCGAAAGGAGCGACGATAGATGGTGCGATTGCCGGTAAAGATGATGATGCAGTGCTGCTGGCATCGGATGCTGGTTATGGCTTTGTCACCAAAATTGCCGATATGACCAGTAAAACCCGTACCGGTAAAGCGGCCCTGACACTGCCGAAAGGCGCGAAGGGGATGCCGCCGATGGCCCTGTCTAGCAAAGAGAGTGATCTGCTGGTGGCGGTGACAAACGAAGGTCGTATGCTGGTATTCCCAGTAAAAGACCTGCCTGAATTAGGGCGTGGTAAAGGGAATAAGATTATCAATATTCCATCTGCCAGAGCCGCTGCGAGGGAGGAGTTACTGATTGCGATGGTGACGCTGTCTGAGCAGGATACTCTGCAGGTGAACTCTGGTCGTCAGCATCTGAAGATGAAACCGTCTGATTTGGAGCATTACCGTGGTGAGCGTGGCCGTCGAGGTAATAAACTGCCACGGGGCTATCAACGGGTGGATTCTCTGGATGTGATCGTGAAGCCGTCTACGGATTCATCCGATGAACCGGACTAGCCGCTGAGTTGAGTCGTAACTAAACTCAAAACAGAAGATAACGTCTAAATAGAAAGAGCCATGACCGATGGCTCTTTTTTTTGTTTATCGAAATACAGGTCTGTACTGTTTGTGTGTGCGATGATGATAGCGGCAACGCTATTGCAATCACCTACCTGCTTTCTTATTGCAGAAGTTATCTGTATAATACTGCCCCTACCTCTCTTGTTTGGTTGTTTTTTTAGTCAGTCTGTGCAACCTCACAAGATAATTAAACTGCCCTGTATCAACTGACAATACAGGTTGACCCCCTGCGAATCCTGTTTACCTACGGATTTGCTGTATAGGAAAAAGCATGACCGAAAGCTTTGCTGACTTATTTGAAGAATCCCTTGAACTCGTTGCTATGGTGCCAGGCACCCTCGTTATGGGTGAAGTTATCGACATCGATAGTGACTGGGTTACCGTAAATGCTGGCCTGAAATCTGAGGCTGTTATTGCCCGCAGCCAGTTCCTTAATGATGCCCAAGAACTTGAAGTTCAAGTGGGTGACATGGTTAAGGTAACACTGGAAAGCGTTGAAGATGGTTCCGGTGAAACACGTCTGTCTCGTGAAAAAGCTAAACGCGCTGAGTCTTGGGGCGTTCTGGAAACTGCATTCGAAGCTGAAGAAACTGTTAAAGGTTACATCAGTGGTACTGTTAAGGGTGGCTTCACCGTTACTGTTAACAAAATCAACGGATTCCTGCCAGGTTCATTGGTAGATGTTCGTCCAGTTAAAAACGTTGACCACCTGATGGGTCAAGAGCTGGAATTTAAACTGATCAAGCTAGATCAGAAGCGCGACAACATCGTTGTATCTCGTCGTGCTGTTCTTCAAGAAGCTAACAGCGCTCAACGTGATGAGCTGCTGGCTACTCTGGAAGAAGGTCAGCAAGTTAAAGGTTACGTTAAAAACCTGACCAACTACGGTGCATTCGTAGATCTGGGTGGTGTTGACGGCCTGCTGCACATTACTGACATGGCTTGGAAGCGTATTTCTCACCCTAGCGATATGCTGACTCCGGGTGATGAGATTACTGTTCAGATCATCAAGTTTGATAAAGAAACTAACCGTCTGTCTCTGGGGCTGAAACAGCTGAATGAAGATCCTTGGTCTTCTATCTTGGCTCGTTTCCCTGCTGGAACTAAAGTTCCTGCACGTGTGACTAACCTGACTGACTACGGTTGCTTCGCGTCTATCGAAGATGGCGTTGAAGGTCTGATCCACGTTTCTGAAATGTCTTGGACAAACAAAAATATCCACCCTTCTAAAGTTGTTCAAGTGAATGACGAAGTTGAAGTAATGGTTCTGGATGTTGATGAGAAGCGTCGTCGTATCTCTCTAGGTATGAAACAGTGTATCGCTAACCCATGGTCTACTTTTGCTGAGCAGTTCGCTGCTGGTGATAAAGTAACTGGTACTATCAAGACAATTACTGACTTCGGTATCTTCGTTGGTCTGGAAAATGATCTTGACGGTCTGGTTCACATGTCTGACATCTCTTGGGATGCGGATAGTGAAACTGCACTGCGCGAATACAAGAAAGGCGAAGAAGTTGAAGCCGTTATCCTGTCTATTGATGCTGAGAAAGAACGTATTTCTCTGGGTATCAAGCAACTGGAAAGCGATCCTTTCTCTGAGTACGCTGCTGCCAACGACAAAAACACTATCGTTAAAGGTATTGTTAAGTCTGTAGACGCTAAAGGCGCTAACATCGAGCTGGCTGAAGGCATCGAAGGTTACCTGAAAGTGTCTGACATCAGTATCGATCGTATCGAAGATGCTTCTACTGTCCTGAAAGTAGGCGAAGAAGTTGAAGCGAAGATCGTTAACTTGGATCGTCGTAACCGCTCTATCACTCTGTCTATTAAAGCGAAAGACCAGGCAGATGAGAAAGCAGCGATCAAAGCTGTTGCTGATGCGCCAGTTGAGACTGCTGGACCTACCACTATCGGTGACCTGATCAAGGCACAGATGGCTGCTAAGAAGTAAGACTTCTAAGCTGATAAAAAAGGAGCGCTGATGAGCTCCTTTTTTTTACTTTTTTAATCCTCTTCGCAACCGCTGCTCTTGTCGGTTCGCCTGATTATTCGTAAGACCTTAAACCTCCCTGTTTTTTTGCTCAGCAGTGATCGCTTTATTTGATTAGTGTTGTGTCGTTTTATCCCCTTTTCTGTTTATTAAACACTATGCGCCACTGGCGTAGGCTTCCTGTTGTGCTTGGTGTGAAGCTGTAAAGGTGTTTGGGCCGCCGTGATGTTGAATCTGCTGGGCAGCAGTAGATGTAAAAGCTGCATGGGCATAGGTAATAAAGGGTAGTGATCAGGATGGTCTACGGAGAGTAATGCAGCGGAGTGGTCAGTGTGGCTAAAGTGGGTGATCGTCAAACAATATTGGGATAAACGCGAATAATCGCTGACGCCGATGACAGCGGCGCAGCGCAGCACAAATTATAGCGTTATGTTAGCTCGCTAAGCTTGGTTTGATTAGGTAGGCATCATAAAAAAAGTAAAGCGTGATACCGATGCTGGCGATGATAACGAAGTTGCGCACCAGTTGCTGGGGCAGTCTGCGTGATAGATGAGCGGCCATATAGCCACCGAGCACGGTGCCCACTAAAACGATAGAGCCTTCATACCAAGCGATGACGCCATCATAGGCAAACAAGACGATGGCAATTAGTGAGACGAAGGTTGAGATCAGTAGCTTCAATCCATTCATCCGGTTGATATCGGTGTGCCCGGCTAGAGCAAGATAGCTTAGTGAGATAATGCCTAGGCCCGCATTAAAAAAACCGCCATAGAGGCAAACGCCGAACAGCAGCATGATGAGCAGTACCGCGCCGGCAGAGGAGGCGTGGCGATGTCGAGTGCTCAGTTGTCTTAGGCTGCGATTGAGTTGTCCGCCAAAGATAAACAGTAGTGTGGCAAACAACAGAAGCCAAGGAACCGCCATTTCAAAAGATGCTTCTGGGGTTTGTAGCAGTAGCCAAGCGCCGCTGATACCACCCAGTAGACTGAGTAGGATAAAGCGGGGTAGCTGATCTTTGATCTCGGCAAGGTCTTTTCTAAACGCCCAGCTACCGCTCATATAGCCTGAGCATGAGGCAAAGGTGTTGGTGGCGTTAGCGCTGATAGGCGGAACGCCCACAAACAGCAGGGCGGGAAAGGTGATGAAACTGCCGCCGCCAGCAATGGAGTTTAAAATGCCGCCAAGAAAGCCTGCGATAAAAAGAATGATCAGGTCATTGAGCATGATGTTGCCTTAGGTTAAATCTGACAGTGATAAAGGGGTGAGTATAGGGAGCTAGGGTGAAGCGGTACAGATACAAGGTAAAACTAAATCTGGATCAAACTGTACTGCTTGGGCAATACAGGGATTCTCTGCGCTGATTAGCTGGCTGGGAATAGTTTACTTAACAGGTGGCGCGCCTGTTTATCCAGTAGTTTCTGGTAGTTTTCATTGACTGATCTAATCAGTACCTTGTCTTCTTCGGCACGGACAATATCGGCCCCAGCTAACAAGCTGACTTTTAAGTCGGGCGCTTCGCTCAGGGTTGTATGGGTAATGAGTTCGTTGCTATCGGTACTGTGGGTTAAATAACGTGCTTCTTCCTGCATACGTGCCAGTTTTTGATAGTGGCCTCGCACGAGCGCCATATGTAGGTTAAGCACTGGTTGGAAACTAAGAATCCGTTGTTGGTTAAATAGCTTGTAAAGGCGATTAAATAACTGGCTGGCGCAGATGGCGTTGATGCCGTGGGCGTCGTCTTTATTGGGCTTGAGGAAGGCTAGTTGTAGGTCGCCGTTATCGAGTCGGGTTGCTTCGCCCTGATAAATAGTCACGACCATATCGAGCATCTGATAATAGTATGCCTGTAGTTCCTGTAACTCTTCGTTGAGTAAGTTATCTGCGTGGCCGGATGATAGGTCGAGGTAGAGTAAATAGCCTGCTGCCTCGGCGGAGACGATCAATTCTAACTCCTGCTCAAAGGCATAGAGGTCGAGTTGAACTTCGTGCTTGCTGTTTGCGAAGAGTGGGTTGAGTGGCTTGGCCTTTGGTTCTAGGTCGACCTCTTCGATCAACGTCAGTTCTAGGGTTGGTTCTACGCCTGGCTCGACCTGCGGAGTCTCTTTGTGATCAGAGAAAGGGGCAAAATCCGGCATATGAGGGGCGTCATCGGCGGGCCTTAATAAATCGACCAGTTGTTCATTGTCGTCGGCGTGAGTGTCGTTCTCCTCATTCGGCGCTGATGTATCGATCAATGGCTCGTTAATACTTAACGGCGGCGCTGTGGTTTCGCTGAGTTCTGCCCCGGGTTGGTTATAGCGGGCGAGAAAGTACCAGCAGCCGAGTAGGGCTGAAATGGCGGTGATCAGAGCGAGGATTGCTGCTTGTACTAGGACTGCGTTGAGATTGGCTTTATTTGAGGCTGGATTGAGGCGCAGCTCTAAGATAGCGAGAGTTTCTTTCTGTTGCCGAATCAGGATCTCTTGATGGATTAAATTATCATGCTTAACATCGCCGGCCCGGCCTAATAATCGGTCTTTGGGGTCGGTGAGGATAATGGCGTCAACGCTAGGCTGCTGTACCAGTTGGTTGAGGATGACGTTGAGACTGACCGAATCGCCGGCCATGAGTGCCGGTTTGATGAGTGTGACGGTCTGTTGGCCTAGCAAAGCGCCCTGTTGTCGGGTTTGTTGTTGGGCGATTTTGCCTGCGACCACCGACAAGTAAAGGCCAGACAGCAGCAGGCCTACCAATAAAATAGAGGCAATGGTCAGCATCAGCCAGGTGCGCTGATGGAAAGTGACTGAAAATCGTTGCGGTTTATCCATATTCCGACGGTAAATATCCCGGGACAGTAGAGCCTGCAGATAATAGCAGCTAAGTTACCCCGCAAAAACGGGTTTTTTACTGTTTTGCTTTCTCTGTCGATGACCCCTGCTGTCGGGCAGGTTATAATGCGCGGTCTCGACGGAGAGGGAAGGTTATGAACGTTAAAGAGTATATGGCAGAACTGGGTCAGCAGGCGCGTGTTGCTTCACGTGCGATCGCGAAAGCTGATACCGGCATAAAAAACCGTGCTTTACTGGCAATGGCGGATGCGATTGATACATCCCGTGAGCAGTTGGTGGCGGCGAATGCTAAAGACCTAGCGCAGGGTCGTGAGAATGGCCTTGATGATGCGATGCTGGATCGTCTAGAGCTAAAGCAGTCTCAGATCGATACCATGATTGAAGGTTTGCGTCAGGTCGCCGCTTTACCCGATCCGATCGGTGCGATAACCGATATGAACTATCAGCCGAGTGGCATCCAAGTAGGTAAGATGCGCGTACCGCTTGGCGTCGTCGGCATTATCTATGAATCCCGTCCCAATGTGACGGTTGAGGCGGCGAGCCTCTGTCTTAAATCAGGTAATGCGACTATTTTGCGCGGTGGTTCTGAGGCGATTCACAGTAATACCGCGGTGGCTGAATGTATCCAAGCTGGGTTGAAAGCAGCAGGACTGCCGGAAAACACCGTTCAGGTGGTGAAAACAACCGACCGAGAAGCGGTGGGCGAACTGATCACCATGCCTGAATATGTCGATGTGATTGTGCCCCGTGGCGGCAAAAGCCTGATCGAACGGGTGAGCCGTGATGCGAAGGTGATGGTAATTAAACACTTAGATGGCATCTGTCATGTCTATATCGATGTGGATGCCGATAAATCTAAGGCGATTAATGTGGCGATTAATGCCAAAACCCACCGCTACGGTACCTGCAACACTATGGAAACGCTGTTAGTGCATAGCGATCGTGCGGAAGATATTCTGCCGGAATTAGCTGGGCAGTATCAATCGCTAGGGGTTGAGCTACGCGGTTGTGAAAAAACTCGCCTGCTGTTGCCCGAGATTAAAGAAGCCACCGAGATCGATTGGGAAACCGAATATTTAGGGCCTGTGCTGTCGATCAAGCTGGTGGATGATATGGATGAAGCGATTGAACACATTAATCGCTATGGTTCCCATCATACGGATTCGATCATCACGGAAAACTACACCCTTTCACGTCGCTTTTTACGGGAAGTGGATTCAAGTTCGGTGATGGTTAATGCCTCAACCCGTTTTGCTGATGGCTTTGAGTATGGCTTGGGTGCTGAGGTGGGTATTTCAACGGATAAAATACATGCCCGAGGACCGGTTGGCCTGGAGGGTTTAACCTCGCAAAAATATGTGGTGCTTGGTGATGGTCATGTCCGTCAATAATACGTGATGAATCAACCGGTTAAGGTCTTTATGGGTGGGACCTTCGATCCTATCCATAATGGTCACCTGCGCACCGCGCTAGAAATCCAACAGTGGTTAGGGGTCGAGCAAGTAGCCCTGATGCCCTCTAAAGCGCCAGTACATCGTAAACAGCCCGAACGTAGTGGTCAGCAACGTTTAGATATGGTGCGTTTAGCGGTTGCCGATGAGCGCGCTTTGGTGGCGGATGATCGAGAGGTTACCTCCGCCGAGGCTTCCTATACGGTATTAACCCTAGAGTCTTTTCGCCGTGAACTGGGCGAAAACGTGCCTATCTGTATGATACTGGGTATGGATGCTTACCTTTCTCTGCCACAATGGGATCGCTGGCAAGAACTTCTGAATCTTTGTCATATTGTGGTGGTCAAACGTCCGGGGTGGATTTATGAGCCCTGCGATCAGATGCAGCAGTTGAGTCAGCAGCATGAAGTGGATGATATTGACACGATGCTGCAGTTTCCGTCGGGTCATGTGATTTTTCGTGAGCTGACGCCGCTGGGTATTTCAGCAACACAGATTAGAGCGTTGATCCGTGCAGGATTCTCGCCTCGTTACCTCATACCGGATGCGGTGTGGGATTATATAAAACACAACAAGCTCTATGATTATGAGCAACCAACTGAAGGTAAATAACTACTAATGGAAATGGATCAGATGATCATCGCTGTACGTGAAGCCCTTGATGATATGAAAGCACGGGATATTGTCGAGATTGATGTCACCAATAAATCAACAGTGACTGACCGGATGGTGATTGCCAGCGGAACCTCTAAGCGACATGTGATGTCTATAGGACAACATGTACAGGAAGAGATGAAGCGTCAGGGTGTTATGCCGTTGGGTATTGAAGGTGTGGATACCGGTGAATGGGTGTTAGTTGATCTGGGCGATCTCGTCGTTCACGTCATGATGCCGGATGCGCGTAGCTTCTATGACTTAGAAAAACTGTGGGGTTTTGATGGCGTGACTGAATCGGAAACCGTTTAGTCAACGTTGAGTTATAAGCACCAGAAAGAAGGACAGCTGTCTTAGTATGAAAATACGCCTTATTGCCGTAGGCACCAAGATGCCTAGCTGGGTCATCGAAGGGGTTAGCGAGTATCAGAAGCGCCTGCCGAATGAGTTTTCGCTGGATATCATAGAGATCCCTCTAGGACATCGTGGTAAAGGGGCCGATCTGGCCCGCGCCAAGCGTCAAGAGGGTGAGTTGATGTTGGCGGCGATACCGAAAGGTGATCAGGTGATTGCACTTGAGGTTGGCGGTCGAAACTGGAGTACTGAACAGTTGGCCGAGCAGGCTGAACAGTGGCAGATGTCTGGTCGGAATGTCAGTTTGCTGGTGGGTGGCCCAGACGGGCTAGCCCCTGAATGTATCGCTTTGGCAAATCAGAAATGGTCCCTTTCGGGGCTGACGTTGCCGCATCCGCTGGTTCGCATTCTTCTTGCGGAACAGCTCTATCGGGCTTGGAGCATTCTGCAGGGCCATCCTTATCATAAATAATCAGCTACGACCTATCCGTGAAAATCAATCTGTGAAGAACTACCTAAATGTCAGCCTTTGATAGCCTAAAAGATCATACCAAAGAGGGGCGGGTCTTTTTAGCGCGTTCAGTTATCGCCTTTATGGTTGTGCTGTTGTTGCTGGGTATTCTGATTGGCCGCCTCTATTTTTTGCAGGTTGTGCAGCATGATCAGTTAGCGGCGCTGTCCGATGATAACCGTATTCAGTTACAACCGGTCGCCCCGACGCGGGGGCTGATATACGATCGTAATGGTACCTTACTGGCCGATAACCGCCCGAGCTACAGTGTGACGCTGTTAAAAGAGAAGGTGGGTGATTTAGAGGCCACGTTGACGGAACTGCAACGCCTCATTCCTATCACCGATAGAGAACTGACATCCTTCCGTAAACGCTTGAAACAACGTCGACGGCCCTATGAAACCGTGCCTTTGCGTTTTCGGCTGACCGATGATGAGATCGCCCGGATTGCGGTGAATTATCAGCGATTGCCGGGGGTTCAGGTTGAAGCGGACTTGATTCGTTATTACCCCTTTGGTGCGAGTCTTGTACATGCGCTGGGTTACGTTGGGCGTATTAACGAGAAAGAACTGCAGCGCACCGATGCGAAAAACTATAGCGGTACCCACTATATCGGTAAGTTGGGGATCGAACGTTTTTACGAGCCTCTCTTACATGGTCAAGTGGGCTATCACAAGGTTGAGACCAACGCCCGAGGGCGGGTCATGCGGGTGCTTGAGCAGACGGACCCGGTGCCGGGGGAAGACATTGTCCTACATCTCGATATTCGTTTACAGCAGGCTGCTGAAAAACTAGTAGAAGGGCGGCGAGCCTCCATTGTGGCTATCGATCCGAAAACCGGCGGTATTTTGGCGCTGGTGAGTAACCCCGGTTATGACCCGAACCTGTTTGTGACGGGTATCAGTACGAAAGCTTACAAAGCATTGCGGGAATCTCCCGATCTGCCACTGTTTAACCGAGCGCTACGGGGGCAGTATCCTCCCGGTTCTACGATCAAACCGATGGTGGCGTTAGGCGTGATCGATAGTGGTGCTGTGAGCCCCTCCCATACGGTATATGACCCCGGTTTTTATACCTTAACCCATGGCGGTCGTCGCTATCGAGATTGGAAACGTGGCGGGCACGGTACGGTGGGGCTTGATATGGCGATCTATCAATCCTGTGATGTGTGGTTTTATGATGTTGCCAACCGCACCGGGGTGGACATTATCTCGGATTATCTCGGGCGGTTTGGTTTTGGTCAGGTGACCAGTCTAGATCTACCGGAGGCATTGCCAGGCATTTTGCCATCCAAAGCATGGAAGCGCAGCACCGGTAGAGGCTCATGGTTTTCCGGGGATACCCTTAACCTGAGCATTGGTCAGGGCTGGATGTTGACAACACCACTGCAGTTGGCGACGGCTGCGGCGGTGATGGCGAATCGCGGAGAGTGGAAGCAACCACGAATGCTGAAAGGGGTGATGACCCACAATCAACAACGGGACCCTAAAGTGATTGATGGCAGCGTGGTTGAGATTAGTGGTCTTGAAGGCACCAGTGCGGTACTGCCCAATGTTCAATTGAAGAATGAAGAGTACTGGCAGCGCATTATCGATGCCATGGTGGCGGTCGTGCATGGGCCTCGTGGTACCGCACGTAAGGTTGGTCGTGGACTGGATTTTCAAATAGCCGGTAAAACGGGTACCGCTCAGGTGGTCGGGATCAAGCAGGACGCAGTCTACGATGCGGAAAGTTTAGCCGAGCGGCACCGGGACCATGCGTTATTTCTCGCGTTTGCACCGGCGGATAAGCCGGAGATTGCCGTCTCGGTCATTGTTGAAAATGGTGGCGGTGGTTCGAGTACCGCAGCACCGATAGCACGAGATGTGATTGATGCCTTTATGGCACTCAAAAAACTGGATGCGGACGAGAGCTTATCGACAGGGGAAGCAACCGATGGCTGATTTTCAACGAACAATGCCAGATGCGCATCCTCACCTCGCGAGACGCCGAGGCTTTTGGTCATATACTCGGCTAGATGGCATATTGCTGCTGTTGATCTTGATTCTGTGTGGTTTCGGTTTAGTGGTGCTATACAGTGCATCGGGTGGCGATATGGGCTATGTCATCCGGCAGGCGGTTCGCATGGGCGCGGGGCTGTTTGTGATGACTGTTTTTGCTCAGATGAGGCCGCAGTTGTTTGCCCGCTGGGCCCCCGCGATGTATGTGATTAGTCTCGGATTGTTATTGGCTGTCTTGCTGGTGGGCGTTGGCGCGAAAGGTGCGCAGCGATGGATAGCGTTGCCGGGGTTCCGTTTTCAACCGGCGGAGGTGGTTAAGTTAGTGCTGCCGTTGATGGTGGCCTGTTATTTAGCGAACCGGCCACTGCCGCCGAGTTTTCGTCATATTGTGATTTCGCTGGTGCTGATTTTTGTGCCGGTGGTGTTAATCATGAAACAGCCGGATCTGGGTACCTCATTGCTTATCGCAGCTTCGGGGATCTTTGTGTTACTGCTGTCGGGTATTTATTGGCGTTATATCTTCGGTGCGTTAGCCGTTGCTGCCGCGGGATTACCTGGGTTGTGGATGGTGATGAAAGATTATCAGAAGCAGCGGGTGCTGACCTTCCTCGATCCAGAAAGCGATCCTCTCGGGGCCGGTTGGAATATTATTCAGTCGAAAGCCGCGATCGGATCGGGTGGTCTTGAGGGTAAAGGCTGGATGCTGGGTACCCAGTCACAGCTGGATTTTCTCCCCGAAAGCCATACCGATTTTATTATTGCGGTGCTAGGGGAAGAGATGGGTATGATCGGTATCTTAGCGTTGCTGCTGATCTATCTATTGATTATCAGCCGAGGGCTGGTGATTGCCGTCAAAGCTCAAGACAGTTTTGGTCGGCTGGTGGCGGGAAGTGTGACGCTCACTTTTTTTGTTTACGTGTTTGTGAATATCGGTATGGTAACGGGTATCTTGCCGGTGGTGGGAGTACCACTACCGTTGGTTAGCTATGGTGGTACCTCGATAGTGACATTGATGGCCGGTTTTGGGTTGTTGATGTCGGTGCAGGCACATCGGCAGATGATTACGCATTAAGACAAAAGATAATGACTCAGCGGTTTTGTTGTTGTGACTCTGTGATAAAGTCGGGATACTCTGAGAGTGCTGTTGATAGCGATATAATAGTTTAGCAATGCCATCAGTGATGGTTAATTAAGGTGGGGTGATATGTTCAAAACTAAATTTTCAGGTTTGCTAGCCGGAGTTGCGCTCTGTACCGGGTTGGTATGGGGCACTCAGGTGGCGGCTCATGGTTATGGCGATCACCCTGCTGCACAGCAGTTTATCTCAGATATGGCCAAAGAGGGGTTTGATGCCTCAGAGATTAAAACGATTCTGCGTTCTGCTGAGCGTCAGGAAAGCATTCTTAAAGCGATCTCACGCCCGGCGGAAAAACGCCTCAACTGGGGTGAGTACCGCAATATCTTTTTGCGGGATGCGCGTATTAAACAGGGCGTTGAGTTCTGGAATAAATATGGCGATGCCTTGGCGAAGGCAGAAAAAGAATACGGTGTGCCAGCGCATATTATTGTTGCGATCATCGGTGTAGAAACCCGTTATGGCCGGAATATGGGCAGCTATCGGGTGATCGATGCGTTGTCGACCCTAGGATTTGATTATCCGCCCCGTGGTAAGTTTTTTCAGGGCCAGTTGAAAGAGTATTTTTATCTCTTGCGTGAAGAAAAAGCCGATCCTTTCGTCCTGAAAGGCTCCTACGCGGGTGCGATGGGCTATGGGCAATTTATCCCTAGTAGCTTCAGAAGTTTTGCAGTCGATTTTGATGGCGATGGTAAGAAAGATATCTGGAATAACCCAGTTGATGCGATCGGAAGTGTCGCTAATTACTTTAGCGCCCATGGCTGGAAAAAAGGCGAAGCGGTACGCTCCAATGTGGTGATGCAACAGCTAGCCGATGAAGAGTGGATTAATAACGGGTTGAAGCCCGAACTGACATTGGCTGAATGGGCTGAGCGGGGTATTCGCACCCGTAAAGATCTGAGTCTTGATGAAAAGGCGACCCTGATGCGGTTGGAAATGGATGGTGAGTTCCATTACTGGTTTGGGCTGCATAACTTTTATGTTATTACCCGTTACAATCATAGCCGTCTATATGCCATGGCTGTTTATGAGCTGGGGCAAGCGGTGGCTGAAAAACATAAAGCAACGGCGGGTTAATGAATATGAGTCGAGTTATCCACAACCTTTTAGTGCTAACAATGGTTGCGCTATTGGCGGGCTGTTCCTCCACTGGGGGACGCTATTCTGTGGATCAGGACTACGGCCCTTCGAGTAATGTTGATGTGTCTAATGTGCCCAATGCGGTGCCTCGGGTTGAAGCGAAGAGTCGAGGAGGTAATAAAAGTCCTTATACCGTATTGGGTAAAACCTATCATGTGATGGCCTCGGGTAACGGCTATAAAGAACGCGGTGTCGCTTCTTGGTATGGCAAGAAGTTTCATGGTCATAAGACCTCGAACGGCGAGACCTATAACATGTATGCGATGAGTGCGGCGCATAAGTCGCTACCTCTGCCAAGCTATGTACAGGTGACCAACCTTAAGAACGGTCGTCAGGTGATTGTTAGGGTTAATGATCGGGGGCCATTCCATGGTGGACGGATTATTGATCTCTCTTACGCCGCTGCCTCTAAGCTTGATATGCTGGGTCAGGGCACAGCGAACGTTGAAGTTGAAGCGATCGACCCTAGCCGTTGGAGTACTTCGACTGCGGCGGTTGTGAGTGCTGCTCCTGCGCCAACCACGGCGACACCATCAGAAGGTGCTCGTTATCTGCAAGTGGGTGCTTTCAGTTTGGAGACCACCGCACTGGATGCTCAACAGCAGCTGCAGACCATGTTGCCAGGATATCAGGTTAGAATTGTGCCCTTGCAGCGGTCAGATCGGACGCTCTATCGCGTCCAAGTTGGCCCTGTTCTGTTGAATGCCAATTTAGCAGAATTAGTTTCACGTATCGAAGCGGCAGGCTATCTGCAGCCACATTTGGTAGACTAGGCGCGTTTAAATGGATCGACTATCGGTAACTGCTGAATTCTTCGCGAACCTTTAGTCTGTTTTCAGGTCTGAGCAGTATCGAGACCTTCTGCAACCGAAAAAAGTATCTATAACACTATGATTAGAAAATTTGTTTGTCGCTCTGCGCTAATGCGTTTTGTTCTGTTAACTTTGTGTGTCTTTGCTCTGCCGGTGCAGGCAGCAAAAATTACGCCGGCACCTCCGCAGGTGGCGGCGCGGGCTTATATTGTTATGGATGCGGATACCGGTAAGGTCATTATGGCGAGCCGTGAAACTGAGCGCTTTCCGCCCGCAAGTCTGACGAAGATGATGACCAGCTATATCCTTGAGGGTGAGCTGACAAAAGGTAACGTTAGCAAAGATGACTTAGTGCCTATCTCTGTGAAGGCTTGGCGAGCACCTGGGTCACGTATGTTTATTCAAGAAGGCACTCAGGTGTTATTGAGTGACCTACTAAAAGGGATCATTATTCAGTCGGGTAATGATGCCAGCGTCGCCGTGGCTGAATATATCGCCGGTAGTGAAGCGGCGTTTGCCGATATGATGAATCAGCATGCAGCTCTATTAGGGATGGAAAATACCCATTTCATGAATGCTACAGGGCTGCCGGCTGATGATCACTACTCATCTGCGTTTGATTTAGCCCTACTCGCGCGGGCGATTATTCAAAACTACCCTGAACAGTATGGGGTTTATTCTGAAAAGTACTTTACCTATAACAAAATTCGCCAACCTAACCGCAATAAGTTGTTATGGCGGGATGATTCCGTTGATGGTCTGAAAACGGGCCATACCGATGCGGCGGGTTACTGTTTGGTCGCGTCGGCTAAGCGCGATGGTATGCGTCTGATTACGGTGGTGATGGGCACCAGTAGCGAAGAGGCTCGTGCGCAGGAAAGCCAGAAGTTGCTCGCCTATTCATTCCGTTATTTCCGCACCCATAAGCTTTATGATGCCGGTCAGGTATTGGAAACTACCAAAGTGTGGGCGGGTCAGCAGAGCCAGCTTAAGGTTGGTTTGACCGATGCAATGGCGATCACTATCCCTCGGGGTGAAGGTGAGCAGCTGCAGGCGGTGTTAGATCTGGATAAAGTGATTAAGGCGCCGATCGAAAAAGGCCAAAGTTTCGGTACTCTAAAAGTGATGCTGGACGATAAAGTCGTGGCTGAAGCGCCGGTAGTGGCGTTGGAAAGCATTGCCGAGGCAGGTTTATTGCAACGTATATGGGATGCCATCGCGTTATTCTTTTATAACCTGATCAATTAATCGATAGGTTTTGAGGCATGGATGCCCGGACTTAGTTAATGAGTCCGGGCATCTGTCGTTAAACGAAGATGAATACAGTATTTCTGAACGGCGATTATATCCCAGCAGATCAAGCTCAGGTGTCAGTGTTTGACCGGGGTTTTTTGTTTGGTGATAGTGTCTACGAGGTGATTCCGTTTTATCAGGGGGTGGGCTTCCGGCTGGATGAACATCTACAGCGGCTGCAATATAGTCTGCGGGCGATACAGATAACGGCTGATGATGACTGGAACACTATTCTGACGCATCTGGTTGAATTGAATGGCGGCGGTAATCTGTCGGTTTATCTGCAGATCAGCCGAGGTAATACGGGGCGTCGAAGTCATGTTTATGATGCCGAGATGACGCCTACAGTCTTTGCCTGTTGTAATCCGATTAAGGATATTTATGGCTCTGGGCCCGACGCTGTGTCGGGTGTTCGAGCCATCGTCACCGAGGATCTGCGTTGGGGGCGTTGCGATATTAAGAGCACGGGCCTACTGCCTAATATTTTGGTGATGCAGCAGGCCAAGCAGGCAGGGGCGCAAGATGCACTGATGATGCGTGATGGCCTGCTGACGGAAGGTGCTTCCTGTAATCTGATGCTGGTGGAAAACGGTGTTATCTACACACCCAAGCGAGGTTCAGAAATTTTGGGTGGCACGACCCGAGAGTTGATACTTGAATTGGCCGCGAAGGATGGTATTAGCATGCAGGAGGCCGATATCGATTATGGGCGTCTGCTGGCGGCGGATGAGGTGTGGGTGAGTAGCTCAACCCGAGCGGTGGTACCGGTCATCGAAATCGATGGTCAGCCGGTGGCTGACGGAAAAAAAGGCCCTTTATGGGCAAGAATGTTTGAGCTGTTTACCTGTTATCAAAATGATCTGATGAATGGCTGAGTGATTGAGAGAAAGTTATGGCAGAAGAAACAAAGCAAGCCGCGCCTAAAATTGAGTTTCCTTGTCCAGATTACCCTATTAAGGTGATCGGGCGTGATGGACCCGATTTTCAAGATGTCGTGATCGAAGTTGTGCGCATTCATGTGCCTGACTTAGATATCACCAAGGTCGAGTTACAGGGTAGCAGCAAAGGTACCTTTACATCGGTCCGGATGAAAATTACGGCGACAGGTCATGAGCAATTAAAAGCCTTGCATGAGGATCTGCTGGAGACTGGCCGTGTGACAATGGTGATATGATGCCGTTGTCTGAGCAGATTGTTGTTCGTGATTTAGGGCTGGTTGAATATCTGCCTACTTGGCAGAGCATGCAACGGTTCACCGCAGAGCGAACGCCTGATACAGTGGATGAGATTTGGTTGCTAGAACATCAGCCAGTATTCACCCAGGGGCACGCAGGTAAAACGGAGCATCTACTGAATCCCGGTGATATCCCCGTGGTGCAGGTCGATCGTGGTGGGCAGGTGACGTACCATGGTCCCGGTCAATTGGTGGTTTACCTACTGTTGAATATTCGCCGTAAGAAGTTTGGTGTTAAAGAGCTAGTGGCTCGTATGGAAGCGAGTATCGTGGAGCTCCTGCAAGGCTATGGTGTTGCCGCTTATGCGAAGGCCGATGCCCCAGGGGTTTATGTCGATGAAGCAAAAATTTGCTCGCTGGGATTGCGAGTGAGAAAAGGCTGCTCGTTTCACGGGCTGGCTTTTAACTTAGATATGGATCTCGAACCTTTTAACCGGATAAACCCCTGTGGTTATGCCGGTATGGCAGTGACCCGGCTAATCAACCTAGTCGACAATGTCGACAGGGAGTCCGTTAAGGATTCACTTATAGAAATTCTGGTGACAAGACTCGAGTATAACGAGCGCACCAATGCTAATTCGTTGGAAGGTATAGATGTCTGAAAATAGCGTAAATGTGCAAAGTGTAGGGGCTGCGGACGATAAGCCAAAACGTGCTGAAGCGGGTGTAAAGCTGCGCGGGGCGGAAAAAGTAGCCCGCATCCCTGTTAAAGTGATTCCTACCGAGCGAGATCAGATTCTGCGTAAACCTGAATGGCTGCGGGTCTCTTTGGGGACAACGCCGAAAGTTCAGGGCATTAAGAATAAACTGCGTAAACATAAATTGGCCTCGGTCTGTGAAGAAGCTAGCTGCCCCAACTTAGGGGAATGCTTTAGCCACGGTACCGCGACCTTTATGATTATGGGCGATATCTGTACCCGTCGTTGTCCGTTCTGTGATGTTGCCCATGGCCGTCCTAAAGCCCTACCTGAAAATGAACCACTAGAGTTAGCTGAAGCGATCGCTGATATGGGATTGCGCTATGTGGTGATTACCTCGGTAGACCGTGATGATCTGCGTGATGGTGGTGCGGATCACTTTGCCCGTTGTATTACTGAAACGCGTAAGGCTGTCCCTTCTATTCAAGTTGAAACCCTGGTGCCAGATTTCCGAGGCCGGATGGATATCGCCTTGGATATTTTGCAGCAAACGCCTCCCGATGTGTTTAATCATAATATGGAAACAGTGCCGCGCTTATATCGTAAAGTGCGTCCCGGTGCCGATTATCAGTGGTCATTGGATCTACTGCAAAAGTACAAGCAGCGCTGCCCTGATGTGCGGACTAAGTCGGGTTTGATGGTGGGTGTGGGCGAGACCAAGGAAGAGATCTTCGATGTACTCAAAGATCTGCGTGCCCATGGTGTGGATATGCTGACGATTGGTCAATATCTGCAACCTAGCCGTGATCATCTACCGATCGATCGCTATGTGACGCCGGCTGAATTTGATGAGTATGCTCAGGTTGCTAAAGAACTCGGCTTCTCTCAAGTGGCCAGTGGGCCATTGGTGCGTTCCTCTTATCATGCTGACCTGCAAGCCAAAGGTGAAACAATCAGCTGATGCGCCGCGCTCAACTGCTTAAACTACTGCTGTCGGTGGTGATTCTACTCATCACCGTGGCAGTCGTAGAGTATCAAATCGGTTGGTACAGTCTACTGACCTCATGGCAGGGGTTCAGCGGCAGCACATTAATGATGTTGGTGATCCTTTCGCTCAGTAGCAATGCATTGCGGGCGCTGCGCATAAAGATTAGCTTTGAACTGCCCAGCAGTCGTTATCCACAGATGTTTTATCTCAGTACCAATCATAATTTGCTGAATAACCTGCTACCGATGCGGACGGGTGAAGTGGCTTTTCCCGTACTGATTAAGCGCTACTTCGGTATTGGGGTGGTTAACTCATCTTCTCATTTACTGCTATACCGTTTACTGGATCTGGTGGCGTTGCTATCGGTGGCGGGTATTCTTGCACTATGGCAGTTCAGCCCTTGGGCTGCATTGGGTTTGGCGCTGGTGACGGTGATAGGTCTGTTGCTGTTTAATCAGGGCAAGCGATTGGCCGTATGGTTGTTGCGGCGTTCAAGTAGCGCTAAGTTAGCCAAATTGGCGCAGGCATTCCATGATCTACCCACCCGTGGCGGTCACTTCGGTGCGATTGTGATCACGACCTATGCCATTTGGATGACTAAACTACTGGCGTTTCTTGGGGTGGTCTTACAATTATCAGCGCTGACGCTGGCGCAGGCCGTTACCAGTGTGGCGGTGGCTGATCTTTCGTCTATCCTGCCAATCCATGGTGTGGCCGGCTCGGGAACCTTTGAGGCTGCCTTTGTTTTAGCTGGACAGTTTTATGCTATCGATACCTCCGCGTTGTTAAAAGTGGCGGTGCAACTACATCTGTTTCTGTTGTTGATGTCATTTTTTGCCTTTGGGCTTGGATGGCTAGTGGCGAAAGTTTTTTACCGTGAAGTGTCGTTGAGTACAAAAATAGAATGAGCTGTAACGCCCGTGATACGGGCTTCATCTTCATATCAAAAGGACTTTGTGATAGAGTCCTACAACAATTTTATGTCCTGAATCTGGGTAGTTTATGAAATCATTATCGATCGTCGTACCGATGTATAAGGAAGAGGACAGTGTATTTCCGCTGGTTGAGCGGGTGCATGAGTGCCTTAGTGATTATGCCGGTAAGTGGGAGCTGATCTGCGTCGATGATGGTAGCCCAGATAATACAGTAGGGCGTTTAACGGAAGCTCGGGATCAGTGGGGTGATCACCTACGGATCGTGGAGCTGCAACGTAATTTTGGCCAGACTGCCGCTATGCAGGCGGGTATCGATGCGGCCCGTGGTGAAATTATTGTTACCATGGATGGCGATCTACAAAATGATCCCGCAGATATTCAGCGGATGATTGTCGAGATGGAAGAGCGCGATCTCGATATGTTGCAAGGCTGGCGAAAGCAGCGGGAAGATGAATCAACCCGCAAATTTTTCTCGCGTCAGGCTAACCGTTTGATCGCCAAAGTGACCGGCGTTAATTTGCATGACTATGGTTGCAGCCTAAAAGTGTATCGCGCCAGTGTGATTAAACAGGTACGTCTGTTTGGCGAAATGCACCGTTTTATCCCCGTGTGGGTCGCTTCGGTCACCAAGCCTTCACGCATCGGTGAAACGGTGGTAGATCACCATGCCCGTCAATTTGGCGAGTCTAAATACGGTCTATCGCGTACCTTTCGCGTTATTCTTGATCTGTTGGTGGTGTTCTTCTTCCTCAAGTTCAAAGCGCGCCCAGGGCACTTCTTTGGCTATCTAGGGCTGGGTATGGGCGTCGTTGGGTCATTGATTATGACCTGGCTGATCGGTGTGAAGCTATTTCTGGGAGAGGATATCGGTGGTCGCCCCTTATTCTTAGTGGGGATATTCCTGTTGGTGGTCTCGCTGCAATTTATTACGACCGGTGTCTTGGCCGAAATGATGTCGCGAATCTTTTTTGAAACCTCGAATACCCGTGGCTATACCCTGCGTGAAACGCTGGATCATGGTGAAGAGGGGCGTTGGTGTGACCCTCAGTCAAATAAAGTGGATCAGACCTCAAGTGATGATACGGATCTGTCATAGGTCTTCGTTAACTGTTTTCATAGAGGGCTGCTGTTAACAGCCCTCTTTGTCTTTTTTTAGCATACCCCCTGTTTTACCCTCTTCGATTTTAATGAGCTGACGTTTTTCTGTGAGCTGCATGCAAGTATCTCTTGTCTCAATTACACCCTGTTACGATAAACCGATACTGGTTAATGGTTATGTTTTCAATGGTGGCATGGTTTGGAAAAGGCTTGCTAGCAAGTATCAATTAAAACGTGTTACAACTCACTTTTGTCCTTCATTTCATCACTAAACATGTGCCATAATTATATTAGATTTTTCTTATTTAGTTATTGTTAATCTAGGGTATTTATTATGTCAGCAAGCAAAGTTATCTCTGTTTCAGCATCGATGGGGGCGGGTTGTCAGGTTCATGCTGATATTCGCGGTCACAAAGTCATTATTGATCAAGCGGTTCATGCCGGTGGTACCGATAAAGGTCCATCTCCCCTCGAGTTGTTTTTGTTTTCACTGGCTGGGTGCATCGGGAGTATTGCTCGTTTGTCAGCCAATCAGCAGCGCATTACGATGCGGAGTATTGATATTGACGTGGCAGGCACGATGAATCCAGCAGGGTTGTTAGGCAAGCCGACAGAGGACCGGATAGGGTTCCAGACGATCACGGTCACAGCGAAGATCGATGCAGACCTGAGTGATGAGGAAAAAGAGGCATTCTTTCAGTCTGTTTGTCATCGCTGCCCATTGGATGACAATATCATGCATGAAACAAAAGTTGAGTTGGTATTAGAGGGGTAGCATTTGTAGACGCCTATCTGAGGACTTAGAGCCGTAGATTTTAATATCTAAGCTCTTTTATTTTAGCTGTTGATAATAGACAGAGCTTCGGATAATAGGTCTGCTGTCGATATGGCTAATATCCTTTAACCCCCTTTAATCATGGTCGCCGTGGTGCTTGCGTTAACTTATCTGTGATTAAATCGTGGAGGAACCACCGATGTGGGATCAGCGTTATAGCGATAAAGAGTTTGTTTATGGCACGCAAGCAAATGACTTTCTCAAATCTGAATATGCTCGCATTCCTAAGGGTGGTCGAGTACTTTGCCTTGCTGAGGGAGAAGGCCGCAATGCTGTTTTCTTAGCTCAACAGGGATATGAGGTCACGGCGGTCGATCAATCGTCAGTTGGTCTGCAGAAAGCTGAACGACTCGCGAATGAGAGTGGGGTAAGTATTTCAACCATCGTTGCTGATTTGGTTGATTATGATATTGGTCATGACCAGTGGGATGGCATCGTATCTATCGCAGCCCATTTGCCTGCATGGTTACGTAAAAAGGTTCATGGCCAAGTGAAGGGTGCGCTAAAAAACAACGGCGTGTTTATTTTAGAGGCGTACACTGAGCGTCATCTTGAGATGACCGGTGTTGGTGGGCCACCAGATAAAGCGATGTTGATGGCGCTAGTTGAGTTAGAAGACGAGCTGAAAGGGTTAGACTTTATCGTAGCGGCCGAAGTGGAAAGAGATATCTCTGAAGGAAAGTACCATCAGGGTGAAAGCGCGGTAGTACAGATTGTTGCGAGGAAAGGGCCCATCGATTAACTGAGAGCTGTTTTTCACTGCTAATACTCCAGTGAAAGCTCAACCCCTGCCAGTTGTAAGATAATACCTGTGAGTGTCAACCAAGCATCGCCGGGTTCGCCTTTAATCTGAGCATCGGCATCGGCGCAGCGGTTCAGCATCAAACTGAGCTGATCGTTAGAGAGTCGCTGTGCGGCGTTGCGCATCTGATTTTTACGATTGCCCCAGATCCGTTCTCGCTGACAGAGAGTATCGAAGGGGGTTCCTTTTTGAAGACCGCTCTGCAAGGCGATCAGTGAACGGACATCGCGGGCGATAGCCCATAAAGCAACGGAGGCTTCCGTGCCTTCCTGGCGCAGTACATCAATAATCTTAGTGCAGCGTGGTACCTGTTGCAGTATGGCGGCTTCTGTTAAGCCGTAGATATCATAACGGGAGCTATCCGAGACGCTGTCCATCACCATATCGACGGTTACATTCTGACCTGCATACAGCAGGTTGAGTTTGTCGAGCTCCTGCTTCGCGGCGAGTAGGTTACCCTCGATGCGTTCACAGAGCAGTTGGATCGCATCATTTTCCAGCGTTAAGCCGATCTGGCGGGCGCGCTGATTGATCCAATTCGGTAACTGTTGCAGGTCGATCGGCCAGATTTCGACAATAATGCCTTGCTGATCAATCGCTTTGAACCAGGCGCTTTTTTTGGCGGAGGCATCTAACTTATTAGCGATGATGAGAAGTACATTGTCTTCGGCGGGCCGTTGTAGGTATTCCCGAAGAATTTCACTAGACTGTTTGTTAAGCTTTTGGCTGCCGAGACGCAGTTCAATGATTTTCTGTTCGGCGAACAGTGAGAGTGCGTTAGCGCATTCGAGTAGGTATTCCCACTTGAAACCGCTTTCGACATGGAGAGTTTCCCGCTCGCTAAAACCGATGCTATGGAGGTGCTGACGTAAGAGATCACAGCTTTCTTCAATCAGCAGGGTTTCATCGCCGGTAACAAGATAAACCGGAGCCGGCTGCTGGCTGAGTTTGCTGGCAAGTTGCTCCGGTTTTATTTTCATAGGGCCTAATATCTAAGGTTAAGGAGTCGGGGTCGCCGCTTGTACATGGGTGTATAAACGGAGTATTTGATTGGCCAGTTGCTTATCCATTTCGGTGTACAGTTGCGCTTCCTGCGCGTTGCTGGCGGTCTCTGCATCCGTATCGTAATCATAGGTACGTTCGGCTTCGATATCACGCTCTAAGACAACCTCTCCCTGTGGATCTCTAACGATGAAATTCACTTTTGTGGTTAATTCGTATTCATCAATATCGGCGTTGGCTCCTAGCGTTGCTTCACGTCGACTGCGTTTCTCTGAGACGATCTGTAGCAGGTAGCCTTTCCCTTTATTAACGCTTACGCCGTTGGCTTCTAGTTGCCGACGAAGAGTAGGCGCCAGTTGACTGCGGGAGCGCTCTGGGGTTTTCAGGGTTAGCTGCCGCAGCGGCTCGGCGATATCTGCGCTACCGCGCAGGTGAAACCCGCAGGCCGATAGCAGCAGACAACAAGCAGTAAAGAAGATTGTAGCCGATAGCCGGCTTTGGCAGCGTATCATTTTTATGTCCTTAACCTACCACGATGTTAACGAGCTTATTGGGTACAACGATCTGTTTACGGATGGTTTTGCCATCCATATGACGTTGTACGCCTTCATCAGCCAGCGCGGTATGCAGTACGATGCTCTCTTCGGAATCAGCAGGCAGAGTAATTTTACCTCGGACCTTGCCATTTACCTGAACCACCATCTGTACATTCGCTAGCGTTAAGGCATCTTCATCGACGATAGGCCAAGGGGCTTCTAGCAGATTGTTGTTATTGCCGAGGTCTGCCCATAGTTGATGGGTAATATGCGGTACAATCGGCGCAAGCAGCTGCACGGCGGCGGTGACTGCTTCACGTACCACGGCTCGACCTTGATCACTGTCATCGGCAAACCGACTAATGGCGTTGCTTAGTTCCATCACTGCCGCGATGGCGGTGTTAAAGGTTTGGCGTCGCTCAATATCGTCGGAAACCTTTTTGATGGTTTCGTGTGTCTTACGGCGTAGCTCTTTCTGTTGATCGTTAAGGCTGGCTGGATTAAGTGCCACCGGATCAGCCGAATGTTGCAGGTGATCGTAGACGAGTTTCCAGAGACGGCGTAAGAAGCGGTGAGCCCCTTCAACGCCGGAGTCAGACCATTCCAGTGATTGCTCAGGTGGCGCTGCAAACATCATAAACAGGCGTACGGTATCGGCACCGTATTTGTCGATCATCACCTGAGGATCGATACCGTTGTTTTTCGACTTGGACATCTTGCCCATGCCGGCTGATTCGACCGGTTGGCCGTCGGCGATATGTACCGCCTGAGTGACTCGGCCTTTTTCGTCGCGTTCAACCTTGACTTCAGTGGGCGGAATCCAAGTTTTACCGCCATTGGCATCATCGCGATAATAGGTATCGGCTAGCACCATGCCTTGGCATAGTAGTCGTTCGATCGGCTCATCAGAGTTAACGAGGCCTTCATCGCGCATCAGTTTGTGGAAGAAGCGGGAATAGAGCAAATGCAAAATAGCGTGCTCAATACCACCGATATACTGATTCACCGGCAGCCAGTAGTTGGCTGCTTCGGGTTCTAGCATGGTATCGGCGTTGCGGCAGGCATAGCGGGCGTAATACCAAGAGGACTCCATAAAGGTGTCGAAGGTATCGGTTTCCCGCTCGGCAGGACCACCACAAGAAGGGCAGGTAGTTTTCTTGAAACTATCCATCTTCTTGATCGGTGAGCCAACACCGTCGAAGGTCACATCAACGGGTAATACAACCGGCAACTGATCTTCTGGGACTGGTACGGCGCCACAGCTATCGCAGTTAATCACAGGGATAGGTGTGCCCCAGTAGCGCTGACGGGAGACGCCCCAATCGCGTAGGCGATAATTAATGGTGGTTTTGCCCTTGCCTTTGCTCTGTAGTTCCGAAGAGATAGCTTTAAAGGCGACGTCGAACTCTAGCTCATCAAAGTCACCGGAGTTAACCAGCACGCCCTTATCGGTGAAGGCTTCTTTGTCGAGGTCGATCTCACGGTTATCGGCTGGGCGGACAACCTGTTTGATGGGCAAGTTGTATTTCTTGGCAAACTCATAATCCCGCTGATCGTGCGCAGGCACTGACATAACGGCACCGGAGCCGTAGTCCATCAGCACGAAGTTAGCGGTCCAAACGGGGACTTTCTCACCGGTCAGGGGATGGGTTGCTTCAATGCCCAGGGCAAAGCCCTTTTTCTCCATGGTGGCCATGTCGGCTTCGGCCACTTTCATGTTTTTGCATTCGTCGACAAACGCTGCCAGTTCGAGGTTGTCGGCCGCGGCTTGCTGTACCAGGGGATGGCCAGGAGCAACCGCCACATAGGTTACACCCATGAGGGTGTCAGGACGGGTAGTAAACACATCCAGTGCGCCAAAGCCGTCAACATGGAAACTGAGATCGACCCCTTCCGAACGGCCAATCCAGTTACGCTGCATGGTGCGTACCTGTTCAGGCCATTCATCGAGCTTATCAAGATCGTCTAACAACTCATCGGCATAATCAGTGATTTTCAGGAACCACTGAGGAATCTTTTTGCGCTCAACCAAGGCACCCGAGCGCCAGCCGCGACCGTCGATAACCTGTTCGTTAGCCAATACTGTTTGGTCAACGGGATCCCAGTTAACTTCAGAGTCTTTTTTGTAGACCAAGCCTTTTTTCATCAGTCGGGTAAAGAACCATTGCTCCCAACGATAATAAGAGGGGTGGCAGGTAGCAATCTCGCGACTCCAATCATAGCCAAATCCCATCAGGTTTAGCTGAGTACGCATATAATCGATGTTTTCGTAGGTCCAGCTAGCGGGCGGGACCTTGTTCTTCAGAGCCGCGTTTTCCGCAGGCAAGCCGAAAGCGTCCCATCCCATCGGTTGTAGGACATTTTTGCCCTGCATTCGCTGGTAACGTGAAACTACATCGCCAATCGTGTAGTTGCGTACGTGTCCCATGTGTAGCCGACCACTGGGGTAGGGGAACATGGAGAGACAGTAGAACTTCTCTTTGGACAGGTCTTCAGTGGCTTTGAAGCTCTCGTTGTCGACCCAGTGTTTCTGGACTTCAGGCTCAATATGCTGCGGGTTATATTGTTCGTTCATTTTGACTCTGATGATAAAAAACCGGCTATTATAGGGTGCCGGTCAAAGGATAGTTTCAAGTGTGTTGCATAGGATACAATATATGTAATGCTACATATAGTTTTAAGTCGGCTTTGGAGAGTGATATGAGTAACAAGGGAAGTAAAGAGAGTCGTGATAAAGATCTTAGTGCGCAATATGATCGGGTATTAAACCGTTTACGTGAGGATTTAACGTCTGCAGAACAGTGGTCATGGGATTACCTGCAGCAGAAAATTGAAGAAGCGGTCGAGTTAGAGTTAGCGGCTGAAGATATGACCCGCGATGAGATGGATCTTCTGAGTGCCTATCTCAAGCGGGATTTGAAACAACTGGGTTATTACGCCCATGAAACGGGTGAGGGGATTGCGGCTTGGTTGAATTTTGATCTCGACTACCTTGAGCAGACCATTGCCACCCAGTTGATGGATTTAGCCGATAAAACCCGGATCGGTATCACCGAGCTCCAACAACGGTTAGCCGAAGGCGATGATCAATACACCGCCGGTGAAATTGCCGCCCCGGGAACCTTTGTCTGTGTTGCCTGTGGTGAATCCGTCGTGCATACCACGACTGGTCCTTTAGAAGCCTGCCCTAAATGTGGCTCAGAGCTCTTTACGCGTCAATCTGCTCCGTGGGGCAGTGATTAATCCGATGAATAACAGCAAGCCGATAACGATCTGTAACGGCTTAATGCCCCACTCCTGATAGGGGGTGAGGCCCTGCATACGGCGAACTTCGCCGATCATTACCGCTTGTTCATAGGCGGGTATGGTTGTGTTGATCTTACCCTCAGGGGAGATCAGCGCACTAATACCGTTATTGGTTGAGCGAATGAGCCAACGACCGGTTTCTAAAGCTCGCATACGGGCGATCTGTAGATGCTGTGCCGGGGCGCTGGAATGGCCAAACCAGGTATCATTACTGACGGTGAGTAGCAGGTCGCTTTCTAGGCTCTGCTCTCTTACCAATTCTGGATAAGCAATTTCATAACAGATAAAGGGCGCTATCTGACTGCCGGCGGCTTCTAGTAGTGGCTGATTCGGCGCACCAAGGCTGAATTCTGACATCGGCAGGTCGAAGAAGTCGATAATGCCGCGCAGTTGATTTTCCAATGGCACATATTCACCAAAGGGTACTAAGCGTTGCTTATCGTAGCTGCCGCTTCCGCCTGCAAATAGGGTTAAGCTGTTGGTATAGCGCCGACCTTTCGGTGCTTCTGGGTCACGATAGATTGAGGGAATACCGCTGATAAGTGCGGTATCGTTGCTCTCTAAATAGGTGATCAGCGGGCTGAGCATTGTTTTCGCGGTACGGTAAAAACTGGGGATCGCGGTTTCTGGCCAGACCAATAGGTCGACCTTATCGCTGTCCTGACTCAGATTAACATAGGTTTGTAAGATTGTTTCTAACTGGCTTGGGCTCCACTTGAGTTGTTGTGGGATATCGGCCTGTACTACCATTACCTTAAGGGGTTCGCCTACCGGCGTTGTCCAGTTGGAGGGAATCTGGTTCTGCTCTATGGCAACCCAAGGCAGCCCAAGCACCATGAGAATGGTCGCTGCCTGTAGAGGTTGTTTTAGGCGTTTAACGAAGGTAACCAGCAGGGTAGCGGTTAACACGACATAAAGACTGAGCAACCATACGCCGCCTAGAGGCGCAAACACCGCTAAGGGCGTGTCGACTAGACCGTAGCCAAGATAAAGCCAGGGGAAGCCGGTCAATAGCCAACTACGCAGCCATTCAAATAGTATCCATAAAGCGCAAAAGCCAATGAGGTTGCGATATAGGCGAGTATAAAGCCATATCTGTATGGCAAATAAAATAGCCAGTGCGGCGACAAAGAGAGCCGTCATCGCGCCGGCTAAGAGCGTTGATGCGTTGCCGTATTCATGAATACTGACAAACACCCAAGAAACGCCGCTGCCGAAGAAGCCTAGGCCATAGCACCAGCCGAGCCAAGCGCCTGCGCGGGGTGAGCAGTGATGTAGCAGTGTAAAGAGTAAGGCGACCGATACGCCTCCCAGATACCAGTAGTCAAAAGGTGCTAGCGATAGCGGGGCAAGTGCACCGGCTATTATGCTGAGCAAGACCCGCCAAGCGATCAAGGAGGTACGGTTTGTCATTATTGTTTGACCGATTCTGACCGAATAACCTGAAGTAGGCGGATTCGACGGTTGTCTGCGCTGAGAATTTTAAAGGTAAAAGCATCGATTTCAACGCTTTCATCTTTACGGGGTAGGTGACCAAATTTTTGGGTGACGAGGCCGCCGATAGTGTCAAAATCATCATCCGGCATACCAATATCGAAGAATTCGTTGAAGTCTTCGATCGGTGTCAGAGCTTTAACGATATAGCCATTATCATCGAACGGCTTGATATTGCCGTCATCATCTTCGACATCATGCTCATCTTCAATCTGCCCGACAATCTGTTCGAGCACGTCTTCGATAGTGATGACGCCAGAGACACCGGCATATTCGTCGACCACAATGGCCATATGAGTACGGGTCGCACGAAACTCTTTGAGTAGCACGTTAAGGCGTTTGCTCTCAGGAATAAAGGTCGCTTTACGCACATACTGCCGAATATCGAAATTTTCTAGATGGTTTTCATCGAGAATAAGTGGCAGTAGGTCTTTTACCAGCAATAGCCCCAGAATATCATCGGGGTTTTCGCCAATTACGGGAAAGCGGGAGTGGGCCGAAGAGATGATGATGGGGAGAAACTCTTTCGGCGTTTGGTCAGCTTCAACCACAATCATCTGCGAACGGGGGATCATGACATCACGCACCTGCTGATCAGCAACCTGCATGGCGCCTTCGATGATGCTGAAGGCTTCTTGATCTAGAACGTTTTCATCGGTGGCGTCTTTTAGGTCGGCCAACAGATCTTCCCGGGTCTTGGGCTCGTCAGAAAAAATCTGGGAGAGCTTGTCTAGCCAAGACTTATTATTTTGGCCATGTCCCGATCGCTCTTCGCTCATGTGGTACTCCGTGTGTTAGGTGTCAGGCTTATTCAGTGATTAAGTAAGGGTCGGGTATCTCTAAACTCGCAAGAATATCCCGCTCCAGCTGTTCCATCTCTTCTGCTTCAGCGTTATTTATATGGTCGAATCCAAGTAGATGCAAGACTCCATGCACGACCATATGACACCAGTGGTTAAATAATGGCTTATTTTGCTCTTCGGCCTCGCGGGCAACAACCTCTGCGCAAATGACCAGATCGCCTAGTAGGTCGAGTTCGATGCCCTCAGGCATCTCAAATGGGAAGGATAGCACATTGGTTGAACTATCCTTGCCGCGGTACTGATGATTCAGCGTCTGGCTCTCTTCAGGGTCGACGATTCGGATCGATAGTTCAGCATCCTCAAGGCGGCCTTTAAGGGCTGCTGTTACCCAGGTGGTGAGTTGCTCTTCGCTGGGAAGGCCTTCGTCGGCGATTTGACACTGGCGGTCAACAAAGTAAGTCATCGGTGCCCCTGTTGATTAGCCGACTGAGCGTCGTGATGTTGTTCATACTGATCATAGGCTTCAACGATATGTCCGACCAATGGGTGGCGTACCACGTCTTTGGCGGTAAAGCGGGTAAAGCCGATACCTTTGACGTCTTTGAGGACTTCGCTAGCATGAATCAGGCCGGAGCGGACGCCTTTGGGTAGATCGATCTGTGTGGTGTCGCCGGTGATGACCGCGGTTGAGCCAAAGCCGATCCGAGTCAGAAACATCTTCATCTGTTCGCGGGTGGTGTTCTGGCTTTCATCGAGGATAACAAAGGAGCCATTGAGGGTTCGGCCGCGCATATAGGCCAGCGGTGCCACTTCGATAATATTGCGTTCAATCAGTTTGCTGACACGCTCGATGCCCAACATCTCATAGAGGGCATCGTAGAGAGGCCGCAGGTAGGGGTCTACCTTCTGGCTAAGATCGCCGGGCAGAAAGCCTAGTTTTTCGCCTGCTTCCACTGCTGGGCGCACCAGAAGGATACGGCTGACCTCTTCGCGTTCTAAGGCTTCACAGGCGCAAGCCACCGCTAAATAGGTTTTACCCGTGCCGGCAGGCCCGATACCAAAATTGATATCATGGGTCAGAATGGTACGGACATAGGTTTGTTGATTCGGTCCACGGGGGCGAATCAGCGTTTTACGGGTTTGAATCGCAATGTCGGCTTGGTAGACCGGCGCGGTCAGTTCACTACCCGAGAGCTGCTCGATACCGGATTGTTGGAGCAGCAGGTGAATCTGATCTGGGGTGATCTGTTCGCCTTGTTGGGCATCTTCATACAGCTGTTCAAGCATCTTCGCACCGGCGCGCACCACATTGGATTTGCCCGCCAGTTTAAAATGATTACCTCGGTTACTGATCTCTATGCCTAGACGTTGTTCCATTAGGCGCAGATGTTCATCGAGTTGACCGCAAAGGTTAGCGAGTGATTGAGTATTATCCGGCTCTAAGGTGAGCTGGATGGTTTGCGCTGTATTCAAGAATGCATCCTTAAGATAACGAATCTGTTTAATTTAGCGGCGCGACAGTCGCGTGTATAGGGCCAAATCGGCACGGCTTACTGCAGTGTGCCGTCCAATTCGGAGCCGACCAATTCACCTAATAGCGAGTTGGTGTAAACCTCAGCGATGCGCACATCGGCAAAGTGGCCAATCTGATCTGGATTTTCGCAACGAAAGTTAACCACCCGGTTATTTTCAGTACGTCCCTGCAGCATGCCTGGGTCTTTACGTGAGTAGTCGGTCACGAGGATACGTTGGACCGTATCGACCATGCGGCGGCTAATCTGTAGTGCTTGCTGGGTAATGCGGTCTTGTAAAATTTTCAGACGCTGCTTTTTCGTTTCTTCCGATACATCGTCCGGCAGGTCGGCAGCAGGAGTACCAGGGCGGCGGCTGTAGATAAAGCTGTAGGAGTTATCAAAGCCGACTTCAGCAATCAGGTTCATGGTGGCTTCGAAGTCGGCCTCAGTTTCACCGGGGAAGCCGATAATAAAGTCCGATGATAGGGTGATATCTGGGCGCGCCGCACGGATTTTACGAATCAATGATTTGTATTCCAGTGCCATATGACCACGCTTCATCGCCATTAGAATGCGATCAGAGCCACTTTGTACCGGCAGATGGAGGAAGCTAACCAGTTCCGGCACATCGCGGTATACCTCGACTAAGCTATCGCTAAATTCGACGGGATGAGAGGTGGTAAAACGAATACGGTCAATACCATCAATAGCCGCAATGCAGCGGATCAGCTCGGCTAGGTCGGCAATATCACCATCGTGGGTGTCGCCACGGTAAGCGTTCACATTCTGCCCCAGTAGATGGACCTCGCGAACACCCTGTTCCGACAGCTCGACGGCTTCGGCCAAGATGTCATCTAACGGACGGCTAACCTCTTCACCACGGGTGTACGGCACCACGCAGAAAGTACAGTATTTACTACAACCTTCCATGATGGAAACGAAGGCTTCGGCCCCCTCGACTCTTGGTGCAGGGAGATGATCGAATTTTTCGATCTCTGGGAAGCTAATGTCGACGATGCCTTTTTTATGGGTGCCGGCATTGGTGATATCGATCATCTCAGGCAGACGATGCAGGGTTTGTGGCCCAAAGATCATATCAACATAGGGGGCGCGTTTAAGAATGGCGTCACCCTCTTGTGATGCCACGCAACCGCCGACACCGATCTTTAGATTAGGATTCTTGGCTTTCAGTTTGCGCCAGCGGCCTAACTGGTGAAATACTTTTTCCTGAGCTTTTTCCCGAATCGAACAGGTGTTCAGCAGCAATACATCGGCTTCTTCCTGATTGTCGGTCAGCTCTAGCTCATGGCTTTCGCCCAGCAGATCGGCCATTCGCGATGAATCATATTCGTTCATCTGACATCCGTGGGTTTTAATGAATAGCTTCTTGGCCATGGCTCACCTATTTTTACGGCTTGGAGAAATGAAAAGGGCGGGAATTATACTTTATGGCAACCCAGCTGCATAGTTTTTAACCGGCCTCGATGAGTACTTGTAATCAGTTAAAGCGCCCCCATAATAACGGCAGTTAACTTTTTGTGAGTATGATGAACCATGGCAAGCGATCCGATCTACCGAATAAAATTTCTAAATCAGAACGAGATCTATGAGATCTATGCGCAGAATGTCTACCAAAGTGACCTTTGGGGGTTTCTTGAGATAGAAAATATCATTTTTGGTAGTCAGGGTTCTATGGTCGTTGATCCCACTGAAGAGAAGTTAAAGAAGCAGTTTGAAGATGTAGAAAGAAGCTATATTCCGATGCAGGCGGTGATTCGTATCGATGAAGTTAAACATCAAGGCCCTGCAAAAATTACGGAAGTGAAGGGAACAGTAACACCTTTCCCTGTGATGCCGCCAAGAAATACCTAACACCGGCCGGTTATGAGCGCTAATATCAGGCCCTATCATCCGCAGTGCTCAGCCGTTACCCCTCAGATTTAGGCTAGTGTGCTCTTTAAGTGATCGTTGGTTTCTGTCTAAACGTTAGATTCACCGTGGACTGGGATGTCCATCGATTATTGGGCCGCTCTGTCTCGTTGTATATTATTTGTCTGCCTTTCCTGCCTACCTCCCGCTATTTGCTCCGCTATTCGATGAGTTCCTAGCTGCCTTTCAATGGCGATACTTGATATTTCTCGGCCCTTTTAAGTAGCGCTGTCGACTTGTCGATGATGATTCGACCCGTGAAAAGGTCAAGTTGAAGCGGTATTGCGGGCTATCTTAAGGTTCTGTTTCAGAAAGTTATTTTGCAAGTGCACTCGTTTTAGACCAATATCAATTCAGAATGTTTTTCATTTTGCGCTTATGATTTTATATTGCCTAGCACCTATAGAGAACGCCATTTAGACATGTCATCACAGCTAACGACTTCTATAAGACCATTCGATCGTTTTAGCGATCTGCTTTATACCCATGTATTTCCGGGTATGGCTTATCTGTTGCTGGCCTATCTGTCAGAAGGTTTATTGTCGATTCCACCGAGCGATGCGTCTGCGGTATGGCCTGCGGCTGGGGTGTCGATTACGGCGATCTTGCTACGGGGTTATCGGGCTAGTTTTGGGCTTTTTGTCGCTTTTATGATCTTTTACGCCAGCAGTTGGCTTGATACTAGTAGTGTCGAGTCTTCGTTGCGGTCCTTGACGTTGATGGTCCTACTGAGCAGTGCGGCCTTACTGGAAGCGGTGGGGGCTGTATGGCTGGTTTACCGTTTATTAGGTGGTTTTCCAACCCTTATCGATGATAAGCAGATTGTCTGTTTTTTACTGATTATCGGCCCGTTGGCATCGTTTTTTTCTAGCCTAGTGGCGAATATAACCTTGTTGATGTTTGATGCTGTTGGCGCAGAGCATTTCTTTGTTGGTTGGCTTACTTGGTTTATTGGTGACAGCATCGGCGCCATTGTGGTTGCGCCGGTATTGCTCGCACTTTTTGCCCATCGACAGAGTTCGCTTTATACGCGAAAAATGGCCATTGTTTTACCGATGACCGGATTGTTGATGGTGATTGTGGTGTTGTTTTTAATTACTAAAAATTACGAACTACAGGAACGTCGATTAAAGTTTAATCAACAGGCGGAACAACTGCACTCTAATATCGAGAGTCGGCTGGAAGCCGGTCGTGAAGTGCTCTTCTCATTGCAAAGTCTTTTTTTGAGCAGCAGTCATATTAATAGAGAAGACTTTTCTAATTTTACGGTACATATACTGCAGCGCTACCCCGAGCTGCAGGCGCTGGAGTGGACGCCGCGAATCGCTAATGCCAACCGACAGAACTATGAGAGATCCAAGAATTTCTCCGGGCGTATTGTCGAAAAGGATGACAGTGGGGCTCTGGTGATCGCCGGTGAGAGAGACTTTTATTATCCCATCAGTTATGTCGAGCCGTTTGATGGCAATAAACGGGCCTTGGGTTTCGATGTCGCGAGTAATCCTATTGCGCTAGTGGCAGTGGAAAAAGCACGAGAGCTCGGCATGCCTGTCGCGACGGCGCCGTTTCGGTTGATTCAGGAATCAGGTGCTCAGTGGGGCGTCGTTGAGTATCTGCATATCAGTCATGCCGGTATTGATGGCGTCTCAGAGGAGGGGGTTGTTGCAACCGTTTATCGGATAAGTGATTTTATCGGTGCCGTCTTACAAGAGCGGGCTGATCAGTCGACTCAAATGGAACTTGAACTGTTTGATATTACCGACGGGTCTTTGCAGATCTATCCCACGGGAGAGTCATCGCCGGTGGCGGCAGAAAAGCTGACTTGGAGTCAAGAATATCTGATGGGTGGGCGGGTTTATCTGTTTAAATACAGCGCCAAACCTGAGTTTCTATTCCATTTTTCCCAGTGGAGTAGTTGGATTATTCTCCTAGGGGGAATGATGTTCACCGCGTTGTTGGGGGGCTGGCTGCTGTCTTTGACCGGTAGCACGATACGCATTAGCCAGCTGGTTAAAGAAAGAACCGCATCGCTGCAATATGAAGTTGAGGAACGTCGTCGAACCGAGCAAGAACTGGTAAAAGTATCCAAGGCGGTCGAGTTTAGCCCTAATATGGTCTTGATCACTCGGCCTGATGGTGAGATCGAATACTCAAGTCCTCGATTTACGGAAGAGACGGGCTTCACGCTTGATGATGTGGTTGGTCAAAATATCAATATGCTGCACTTTGAACAACCGGGTGAAACCTCATACCGAGACCTCTGGCCGAGACTCGTTGACCAGCCCGACTGGGGCGGGATTTTAGGGAATCGGAAAAAATCCAACGAGCTTTTCTGGGCGCAAGTGAATATTGCGCCGATCTATGACTTCATGGGTCAATTGACTAACTATGTTGTGACGTTGCTGGATGTGACAGAGAATCGCTTGATCTCTGAACAGATGAGCTATCATGCCAGCCATGATCAATTGACCGGCCTAATCAATCGGCGAGAGTTCGAGATGCGTTTGCAGTCGATGTTTCAGCATCAGCGCGCCCCTGGTTGCCAACATGCCTTCTGCTTCCTCGATCTAGATCAGTTTAAAGTGGTGAACGACACCTGTGGTCATGTTGCCGGTGATGAACTGCTGCGACAGATCGCATCGATACTGCAAAGTCAGGTGCGGTCCAATGATACCCTTGCCCGCTTGGGCGGTGATGAGTTCGGTATTTTATTATTGAACTGTTCACTGGAAAAAGCGCATGAGGTGGCTGAAAGCCTGCGGGATGCGATTGCTGAGTTTAAGTTTTGCTGGGAACAGCAGTCATTTAATATTGGCGTGAGTGTCGGGGTTGTCGCTATCACAGAGCACTCGGCTAACCTAACCGAAGTGCTGAAACAGGCTGATTCCGCCTGCTATACCGCTAAAGATGCGGGGCGTAACAGAGTGCACCTCTACACCGTGGGTAATGAGATGTTGGCCCAGCGGGAAGGTGAGATGCATTGGGTCTCTGAGATTAATGCGGCCCTCGAAGAGGATCGTTTTACGCTCTATGGCCAACTGATTGTGCCATTGCAAAATACACAGCTTAAACCGGATGTCGAACTGCTGCTGAGGATGAAAGATCGGGAGGGTAATATTATTCCGCCTGGCGCGTTTCTGCCCGCCGCTGAACGTTATCAGTTAGCTGGCCGGATCGATGAGTGGGTTGTTAGCCATGCGTTTGCTTGGTTAGATCGCAACTTTACTCAGTTCAGTCAGTATTTCGGTTGCTGTGCGATTAACCTTTCGGGTAGCAGTTTAGGGGATCAGCGCATTAAAGAAGCGATCATCGGTCATTTAGAAAGCTCTACGCTGCTGCCTTACAAAGTGAAGTTTGAGATTACGGAAACCGCCGCGATTGCTAATCTTCTTGAGGCACAGCGGTTTATTAATGCGCTGAAGGCCTATGGTTGTCAGTTTTCATTAGATGATTTTGGCAGTGGTTTATCCTCTTTTGCCTACTTGAAAAACTTGCCGGTGGATAACTTGAAGATCGATGGCATGTTTGTGAAAGGTATTTTGGATGATGAGCTGGACCAAGCGATGGTTAAATCGATCAACGATATCGGCCATGTGATGCATAAAACGACCATTGCTGAATTTGTTGAAAACACCGAGATTTGTGACATGTTGCGTGATATTGGTGTCGATTATGGGCAGGGGTATGGTTTGGGTTACCCAGAACCGCTAGATAAGCTGTTACAGCAGGTGAGCGGTGAAGATGACCGTTAGTTGTCTACCAACGTCAGCTGAGGCTAGCGTTTAGCGTTAAATCAATCAGCCTAAGGTGTTGTCACTGAAGCTTATGCCTTGTTCTGTAAGTGATACTGGTCGTACTGCTTTAAGTTATTGTGGCGAATCAGTGTAGCTAAGCGCTGAATGTAATCTTCTCCCAGTTCGCTATAGCGATGCAGGTGACGGATCAGTTGTTGGCTGTTCTGGGTTTTACGGGCAGCCTGTCGCAATTCTTTGTATGCGCTACCCCGTCCAAGGGTCAAAAAATAGTCGTCTATCGCGCCTAGCAGCGAATCGTATCGTTTCACATATATTTTCCTCCCCTCCCGTTGCTGGCTGGCCATCATCCGCTTTTCATTAGGATCGAATGACCAGATGCCGAACACATTATTGGCTTGGACAAAAAATCGCGAACTTCCCCAGCCAGTCTCGAGTGCCGCTTGAGCCAGTATCAAGCTGTTAGGTAGGTTGATCATCCGCTGCTTCAGTTGGCTGGGCGTTGTTACTTCATAGAGGGCCATCTGTTGATTCAGCCAAGTTTGCTCAGGGCTGGTCGGTTTTTTGCTGGCTAGAATTTTGTCGAGCTTTAGGCGCTGTTGTTGATGCTTTTGCTTGCTGATGAGGATGGCGGGTAACAGGAGTGCGATAAAACGTTGTTTTTTATCGGCGACCGGCAGTGTATCTAAGGAGACCACCGAGGTGTAAGCAATCGCGCGGGTGGGGTTGGTCAGCGGGATGATATCGGCCGCTGTTGTTAACGATTGGTAGTGAATATCGAGTTGTTGATCCGGTTTGGATTGATCGGCGATCTGTATCAGGGTGCCGAAACCAAAGGCTAAAGCGACGATAAATAGCAGCAGGGTTTGTAACGGGTTTCGCTCTGTTTGTCGCATCGTCTGTTAATCCTGATCGAGGGATAGCAGGGTTTTAGAGCCACGACCGGGGATCTCCCGCGCGAGGCGGGGTACTAAGTAGCCGGGGAGTTGATCCTGTAACTGCTGCAACAGCTGTTTGGCTTCGCTATCGGGGATATCAAAATGGGCCGCACCTTTGACCGGATCAAAGGTAAACAGATAATAGGGCAGTACGCCAATATCAAATAGTTTTTCGCTGAGACCTTTGAGAATCTCGCAGCTGTCATTGATACCCCGCAGAAGCACGGCTTGATTAAAGACCGTGACACCTGCCTGATGTAATCGTTGTACCGCGTTGGCGACCTGTTCATCGAGTTCTTGCGGGTGATTGCTGTGAATCACGGTAACGACCTTCAGACGGGTTTGTTGCAGTACCTGTGTGAGAGATTCAGTAATCCGTTGGGGTAGCACTACGGGTAGTCGGCTATGGATGCGTAGGCGAGTCAGATGGGGGATCTGTTCGAGGTCGGTAATAAACTGCTTTAAGCGGGCGTCACTGGAGACCAGCGGATCACCACCGGAAAAAATAATCTCCGTTATGCTGCTGTCCGCGGTGATATAAGCGATGATTTTTTGCCATTGCGTCGGCCCGAGGCGGTTGTCGGCATAGGGGAAGTGACGACGAAAGCAGTAGCGGCAATTAATCGCACAGGCGCCGGTGAGTATCACCAGCACTCGGCCCTTGTATTTATGAATCAACCCTTCTACTGGGTTGCTATGCATCTCCTCCAGTGGATCCTGCGTAAATCCCGGCACATCATCCATCTCTTCGCCCAGCGGGAGTACTTGTCGCAGGAGAGGATCGTTAAGGTTGCCTTTCTCAATACGGTCGAGCCAAGGGCGAGGAATGCGCATCGCAAACTCGGCATGGGCGCGATTGGCCCCCTCTAAGAGGCTTTCAGGCAGATCGAGGTAACGAATCAGCGCTTCTGGACTCTCTAAAGTCTGGCTGAGTAGGGTCTGCCAAGTGTCCGGCAACGGAATGATTGAGTTCATAGTGGATTAATTTCGCTGGAAAATTTGCTCGCATTCTCCTTTCAAGTAGAATGTGTGTCAATTTTGCGGTGGCAACAGATCACCTGAGTCTAATCTATTTCGAGATCAATATGGCAAATTACCCATCCAACCAGTTTAAAAATGGCCTGAAAGTGATGATCGAGGGTGATCCTTGTTCAATGGTAGATGTTGAATTCGTGAAACCAGGTAAAGGACAGGCGTTTACCCGCGTTAAACTGAAAAACCTGATTACCGGTCGTACCTGGGAGCGTACCTTCAAGTCGAACGAAACGGCGGAAGGGGCGGATGTCATGGATACGGATATGGAATATCTGTACTGCGATGGCGAAATGTGGCATTTCATGGACCCACAAAGCTATGAGCAAGTGGCTGCCGATAAAACAGCGATTGGCGATGCTCACCTGTGGCTGAAAGAGCAAGATAAGTGTTTGGTCACACTCTGGAACAATAATCCTATCTCTATTACGCCACCTAACTTCGTGGAGCTAGAAGTGGTTGAAACGGATCCCGGTTTGAAAGGGGATACGGCGCAGGGCGGCTCTAAACCGGCTAAGTTACAGTCTGGTGCGGTAGTGCGTGTACCACTGTTTATTGAGCAGGGCGATATCCTGAAGATCGATACCCGTTCCGGCGATTACGTTTCCCGCGCATAATAGAACCATCGCGCATTCAGCGGATCATTAATGGCAGCCTAGGCTGCCGTTTTTATGTACAGGACGTACAGTATGCCGCGGGCGCAGGGATGCGCAGGAGCGGCGATGTACAGGCGCTCTTGGGTCGGCGTATGTCGCGGGCGCAGGGATGCGCAGGAGCGGCGATGTACAGGCGCTCTTGGGTCGGCGTATGTCGCGGGCGCAGGGATGCGCAGGAGCGGCGATGTACAGGCGCTCTTGGGTCGGCGTATGCCGTGGGCACAGGGATGCGCAGGGATGCGCAGGAGCGGCAATGTACAGGCGCTCTTAGGTCGGCGTATGCCGCGGGCGCAGGGATGCGCAGGAGCGGCAATGTACAGGCGTTCTTGGGTCGGCGTATGCCACGGGTGCAGGGATGCGCAGGAGCAGCGATGTACAGGCGCTCTTGGGTCGGCGTATGCCTCGGGCGCACGCAGGAACTGCGATGAACAGCCTGCATATGTCTAGACTCTTTTGAATCAGCAAATGTAGTGGATGCAGTAGCGGCAGTTTCTGCCATTTTAGGTCCTGATCAACGAGTGATTTCCATGAGTGAACTTTGGCGGGCAACCGCACCTATTGAAAACCTGCAGCGCCGGGCCAGCATACTAGCTCAGATTCGTGCTTTTTTCGCCGAACGTCAGGTGATGGAGGTCGAAACGCCGCTGATGACAGCGGCTGCCGTGAGTGACCCCTATATCGATACCATTGAGTGTCGTTATCACCCGTTGCCGGGCCAGCAGGAACAAACGCGCTATCTGCAAAGTTCGCCTGAATATGCCATGAAACGTTTGCTGGCTTCCGGCAGTGGGGCGATCTACCAGATCTGCAAGGCGTTTCGTAACGGTGAGTGTGGTCGGCGTCATAATCCAGAATTTACCATGTTGGAGTGGTATCGCCCTGGGTTCGATCACCATCAGTTGATGGATGAGGTTGAAGCGCTGGTGGGCCCCCTTATCGGTCTCGGTGATTTTAAACGGATCAGCTACGCCGATCTATTTCGGCAATATATTCAAATAGACCTCCAATCGGTCAAGGTGAGTGAGCTGGTCGCCATTGCTCGACAGCATATCGAGGTGCAGATGGAGGATGATAACCGCGATAACTGGTTAAACCTGCTGATGTCCCATGTGATCGAACCGCAATTGGCGGATCAAGGTGCGGTGTTTGTCTATGATTATCCTGCGAGTCAGGCAGCATTAGCCCGTACGGAGCTCGATGCGGAGGGGCACTTAGTTGCCTGTCGATTTGAGCTATTTATCGGCGGAGTAGAGCTGGCGAATGGTTATTTCGAACTGACGGATAGCCGTGAGCAGGCCCAACGTTTTCAACAGGATATTCTTCAGCGGCAAACGGAGGGACTGCCGGTTAGGCCGACCGATTCATTGTTGGTGGCCGCATTGCAAAGCGGTCTGCCTGACTGTGCCGGCGTAGCTATCGGACTGGATCGGTTAGTGATGTTGGCACTAGGCACTGGCAATATTAGTGACGTGATAGCTCTGCCCTTTGAGCGGGCTTGATACTCTTTGTGGTTGAGTCTCTGCGGCTCAACGCACAAAAGGTCATGAAGGCCATCAAAAGAGTGGCCAAGGGGTATCAATCATCGGTTTTTTCTCGTTCGCAATGAGTCACCTATCGCCTATTCGTAATTTATCACCATCGCTGGCTTTATTTCTGGGTATTGACCTCTCAAAGTGAGCATAAGATCTGTCTCCCCGTCCATAACAAGCGCCTTTTAAGCTATACTGTTCATTAAGTAACCAGCAGTGGTTTTAGTGGTTTATTTATCAAAAGGCGCATATATGAGAAAAAGTCATTCCGGTTTTACGCTGATCGAGATTTTGATTGCGATAGCGGTGGTAGGTGTATTGGCTGCGATAGCGATACCGGCTTACACCAGCTATACAACCAAAGCGAAAGTGTCCGAAGGGTTTAGTATAGTAAGCCCGGTCAAGCTACGGATGGCTGATGAATTAATGCAAACGGGTGAAATCCCTGCAACTGACACGGGTTTGGGGCTTAATCTAGGGGATTATGAAACCGACTATATAGATACGGTTAGTGTTTCTGGCGGTGTTATCAGTGTTGAATATAACCTTAGTAAACTGGGTAATCATAATGTGCTCCAGTTTGTGCCTCGTTGTAATAATAACTATCTGATTGGCTGGGATTGCACATCCCCTGACGGCTCCGGTGTGTCAGCCGAGTATCTACCTACTTCCTGCGCTTCAGGTAACGGTAGCGCTTCGTTGACCTGTACTTTAGCAAGTGTTGTTAGTACCAGTGGTAGTACGGGTAGTGGTTCAACAGGTTCAACAGGTTCAACAGGTTCAACAGGTTCAACAGGTTCAACAGGTGATACCGGTTCAACAGATGCCAACGGAGACAACGGAGACAACGGAGACAACGGAGACAACGGAGACAACGGAGACAACGGAGACAACGGAGACAACGGAGACAACGGAGACAACGGAGACAACGGAGACAACGGAGACAACGGAGACAACGGAGACAACGGAGACAACGGAGACAACGGAGACAACGGAAACAACGGAAACAACGGAAACAACGGAAATAACGGAAATAACGGAAACAACGGAAACAACGGAAACAACGGAAACAACGGAAACAACGGAAACAACGGAAACAACGGAAACAACGGAAATAACGGAAACAACGGAAACAACGGAAACAACGGAAACAACGGAAACAACGGAAACAACGGAAATAACGCTGCGCAGTGTAGTAACAAAGGGCGTGATAGTTGTATTCAGTCTCAATCTTGCCAATGGCAAGGAGGACGGCGTAGTGGGAGTTGCGTGAGTATTTAAAACAGCCGTAACTTTGAAAGTCTAGGCGTAGCCAATAGATGGCTACGTCAGCTTATTGAAAACATCATACTTGTTCTACTCATAAAACAAAGTGTACTTGGTGAAGGCATTATCCACTAGGCAAGTGACTCAGCATTGCGCGGCGAATCCGGTCAACGGCTTCAATTAACATGCTGCGCGGACAACCGAAATTGAGTCGCATAAAGCGATCATCGCCGAAATCCCGTCCTGGGGACATCCCTACCCCTGCTTGCTCGAAGAAGTGAGCGGGGTTTTCCAATTTAGCGGCAGAGACATCGATCCATGCCAAATAGGTGGCTTCGACCGGATTGAGTCGTAGGCCGGGTATCTGATTGATCTCTTTGATTAAATAATCGCGGTTGCCCTTGAGGTAATCCAGCTGTTGTTGATGCCATTCGCCACCCTCTTTATAGGCCGCCATCGTTGCGGTATAACCGAGTAAATTAACGTCTGGCACGATCCCTTTACGGGTCTGTTGAAACTGTTTGCGTCGCTGTGGGTCGGGGATAATGGCAAAGGAGCAGCCGAGCCCCGCAATATTAAAGGTTTTACTGGGGGCCATCAGGGTGATCGTTTGGGCTTCGATTTCTTGGTTGAGTGATCCTAAGGGGATATGTTTGAGGCCGGGTTCCATAATCAGGTCGCAATGGATCTCATCGGAACAGACGGTTAACCCATGTTTGATACAGATATCCGCTAGCCGTTGTAACTCTTCAGCGCGGTAGACGGTGCCTCCGGGATTGTGAGGGTTGCAGAAGAGCAGCAGCGAAGTGTTGTCGGTGATGGCGTTCTCTAGGGCATCAAAATCGATTAACCAGCGTTGCTGTTGTTCGATCATCGGCACGGTGATTAAGCGGCGATCAGATAAACGGGGTGCCGACATAAAAGGAGGGTAAACCGGCTTAGCGGTGGCGACTTCATCTTGACTCACGCCGACGCTGCGGCAGGCAAGGTTAAGGCCGCATACGAGCCCCGGTAGCCAAACGAGCCACTCTTCACTAATCGACCATTGGTAAAGTGTTTGCATCCGCTCAATCACCAACTGGTTGAGTTCGGTCGGCGTGTTGGTGTAACCAAATATGCCGTGATCCACCCGCGCCTGTAGGGCTTCGATCACCGCAGGCGGGGCCATGAAGTCGGTATCGGCCACCCACATAGGTAAAATATCGGTATCGCGGTATTTTTCCCACTTTTGACTAGAGGTGGTTTGACGGTCGACTGACTGATCGAAAGGTGTGGTTAAATCTTGGTTATTATCACCGCGCTTACTCATCGGCTGTATCCCTTTAATTTAGAGGCTGACAGGCATTTATTTGTACGTCATTGAGTTGCAAATAGCCATCAGGAAGTTATATTAGTCAGAATCAGATAATATAGTGGATGCGGCCCCGATTTTCCGGCAAATTTTTACCTTTGCAACTTTCTGTTCCGCCACCTGTTGATCCCTTTTTCCGGCTTAGCAATGCCGCCTGTTTACAGCGCTGGGTATCGCCGTCGTTAATCAGTTTTGGAGTCCGGTCATGACCGATAATAACCGTGTAATTATTTTTGATACAACATTGCGTGATGGCGAACAGAGCCCCGGCGCCTCCATGACCCGTGAAGAGAAACTACGCATTGCTAAACAGCTGGAAAAGATGCGGGTCGATGTGATTGAGGCAGGCTTTGCGATCGCCTCTCCGGGGGATTTTGCCTCGGTTAAAGCGATTGCGGATACGATTAAAGACAGCACTATCTGTTCTCTATCTCGGGCGCTGGATGCGGATATCGACCGCGCCGGTGAAGCGTTAGTGAATGCTAATTCGGGGCGGATACATACCTTTATCGCCACCTCGCCGATCCATATGAAATATAAGTTGCAGATGGACCCTGATAAGGTTGTCGAGCAGGCGGTCTATGCGGTTAAACGCGCCCGTAACCTGATCAGCGATGTGGAGTTTTCTCTAGAAGATGCCAGCCGTTCTGATCTGGATTTCATGTGTCGTATTATCGAGAAGGTTATCGATGCTGGCGCCCGCACCATCAATATCCCCGATACAGTCGGCTATGCGGTTCCAGACGAGTTCGGCCATACCATCACACAACTGCTTAGCCGTATTCCCAATGCGGATAAAGCGGTTTTCTCGGTACACTGTCATAACGACTTAGGCTTGGCGGTCGCGAACTCTCTCGCGGCGGTGACGGCCGGTGCGCGGCAGGTGGAATGTACTATTAATGGTCTAGGTGAGCGGGCGGGTAATGCGTCACTCGAAGAAGTCGTTATGGCGCTGCGTACTCGTCAGGATGTGCTGGGTTTACATACCGGTATTGATGCTACGCAGATCGTTCCTGCGTCCCGTTTAGTCTCCAGTGTTACCGGTTTCCCTGTACAGCCCAATAAAGCGATTGTCGGGGCGAATGCTTTTGCCCATGAATCCGGTATTCATCAGGATGGCGTGCTGAAACATCGTGAAACCTACGAAATCATGACCGCACAAGATGTTGGCTGGAACGCCAATAAGATGGTGATGGGTAAACATTCTGGCCGTAGCGCCTTTCGTTCTCGTTTAGAGGAGTTGGGTACGACGTTTGAATCCGATGCTGAGTTGAATACCGCTTTTGCTCGATTTAAAGATTTGGCCGATAAAAAGCATGAGATTTTCGATGAAGATCTACAGGCGCTGGTGAGTGATACCCGTGCGTCACATTACGAGAAGTTTAAGCTCAGCAGTTTGGCGGTGAATTCTCAGACGGGTGAAGTGCCGTTGGCGAAAGTGACCGTTTCGATGGATGATACCGAGCAGACTGCCGAAGCCGAGGGCAGTGGCCCCGTTGATGCGGCCTTTAAAGCGATTGAAACGATCGTCGATTCGGGTGCGTCATTGGAGCTGTATTCGGTTAATGCGATTACCAGCGGTACAGACTCTCAGGGCGAAGTGACCGTGCGGTTGGAAAAAGGTGGCCGTATCGTCAATGGTTTAGGCGCCGATACCGATATTATTATCGCTTCAGCTAAGGCCTATATCCATGCATTGAATATGCTTGAATCGACGGTCGAAAAAGCGCATCCACAGGTTTAATATCGGCATTTAATTGAAGTTCAGTTGAAGTCCAGTTAACGTCCGGTTTAAGTCCGAGATTAGCCTCAGGGCACAAGGAATAGAGTATGGAGCAGTCACTGCGCAATCAGTATCTGAAAACGTTGGGTATTGCCAGTTGGCTGCCCCGTCGACAGCTACCGGGTGCTCGACCTACGCCTGACTGGGTGTGGGAGTACTGCTGGCCGGAATCGGGCGAGGCTGCCGTCGGGACGGATTCTCCGCATTCAGCACCGATTCTGAATCCGGCGGATCGTGCGAGAGCGGCGAAGCAAGCTCGGGCTGAACTCAGTGCCAGTTTTGGTGCTGAAGCGGCCAAGCCTGCTGTACCCTCAAGCGTACCGCTACCCGCTCCTGTATCCCCGATCATAGCTCCGACAACAGCCCCGACAACAGCCCCGATCTCGGCTCCAGTGAAGCCCAGGTTGCCGGTTGTCGATCCTGTCACCGCCTCTAGCCGTCCGACTGCCCCGCTCTCTGAAGCAGCGTCCGAAGATTCATCCGTCGATGAGGTCTCTTCAGTACAGACGCCACAGCGACCGTTTAAATTAGCCTTTATGCTGTATCAAGACTGTTTAGTGATCGACTCATTGCCCCCGGTATCCGCCGCGGCTAGAGCATCATTGAATAGTGGTCAGGCGGATGCTCATCATCAAATCCTCTTGGATAAGATTCTCCGCTCGTTAGGATTGTCCGGCGGCAGTGCCCGTGAATATCACACCCTGCCTTGGCCGATGTTTGCCAGTAAATCCCTCGATCAGGGTGCAGAACAAGCACGTCTGACCGTGCAGCATAAGCTCAAGAAAAGTCTGCAAAAATCCCCCGTGGCCACGGTTCTGTTGTTGGGTGAAGCCGCCGCACAGATGGTGTTGGAGCGGGAAGAGCCGCTAGAGCAGCTGCGAGGCATGTTATTCAGTTTGCGCTCTGATGTTAAAACCTTGGCGTCTGCTAGCCTCACCGAGATGATGATGTTGCCGGGGTGTAAACGGGATGTCTGGAGTGATTTGCAGCCGTTATTAAACCATTTGCACACCCGAGTGGGCGATGAATAAGCAAAATCTACGCACCCTGCAAGAAACTGATTTGGCCGCACTGTCGGCACTGGAAGCGTGCTGTTTTGATCCGCCTTGGTCGGATAAGTTATTAACCTCCTATCTGTCCGGCGAGCGTTATCTCTGTTTTGGTCTGTGGCAGGCTGAACAGTTGATAGGCTTTGCTTTGTTATCGACCGTATTGGATGAAGCCGAGCTGCTGCAGATTGGCGTTCACCCTGAGTGTCGTGGTCAAGGTGCGGCGGGTGAACTGTTACAGTACGTACATGCTCAGCTTGAGGGGCAGGGGATTTGTCGTTGTTTGTTAGAGGTGCGCAGCGGTAATCATGCGGCACTGAAACTGTATAGCCGTTTAGCCTATCAGCAGGATGGTATCCGCAAAGGCTATTATCCCACGGCTAACGGTAGTGAAGATGCTGTTTTAATGAGCTGTAACAATCTCCTAAACTCTTCGATAAGTTAAACTTCGGTCTGCGCGCGGTCGATGGTTAACGGTAAAACGGCAGTCGCCCTAAAAATAACGTTTAGGTCTTGGCGGTTTAAGCGATAAGGGTTAATAAGGGCTTCATTAACGGATTTTTCTATGAATTTAACGTCAGATATTATTACGGGCTTCTGGTTTTGGTTTGCCCAAGCCGGTTATTTTCTGCTGCTGGGCATGGCTATCTGGACGGCGCCTTGGTCGACCCTTGTTAGTAATCGCCAACTACAGCATCTATTTCTCGGGACGACGGTAGGATTGGTCGTGTTGTGGCAGTTGCGCGCGGGTATTACGCCGGGGTTAGGTATCCACTTTCTCGGTGTGACTGTGCTGACGCTGATGTTTGGTTGGAATTTGGCGATTTTATCCGCCAGTATGGCGTTGTTAGGCACCACCTTAATGGGGCAAGAAAGCTGGCATGGTTTTGCCGTGAATGGGCTTTGTACTATCGTGATTCCAGCGCTGCTGAGTTATCTTATTTTACGACAGGTCGAGGCGCGACTACCTCCTAACTTCTTTGTCTATCTGTTTCTCTGTGCTTTTCTTGGTGCCGGTGCGGCAACCTTAGCGGGGGGGCTGAGTATGGGCTTTCTGTTATGGATCGATGATGTTTATAGTGGCGAGAAAATCTATCGTGAGTATATACAGATACTGCCATTAATTGCTTTTCCGGAAGGCTTGCTTAACGGCATTATCATGACCGGTATGATGGTGTTCTATCCCGATTGGATTCGCACCTTCGATGCTAAAAAGTATATCGACGATCAATAATAAACCCTTAGTGCTCCTCTCTAACGGGGCGCTTCTGTAGTTTGCGTTGCAACGTGCGCCGGTGCATCCCTAAAGCCCGCGCAGTGGCTGAGATATTACCCTCATGCTCGGTGAGCACCTTTTGAATATGTTCCCACTCTAAGCGTCCAACCGACATCGGCTTATCGGCTATCTCAACGTCAGGGTCCGGTGCAGCGCCTTTGAGCTTGGCTAATATCTGATCCGTATCCGCAGGCTTTGCTAGATAATCGGTAGCGCCTAGTTTAATCGCTTCAACGGCGGTAGAGATGCTGGCATAGCCGGTTAGTATCAGGATGCGAATATCCGGATTCACGGTTTTTAGTTGGGGGATCAGGGTGATACCTGAAGCGCCATCCATTTTGAGGTCTAAGGTGGCTAGATCGGGCCTGAAGGTCTCCAGCATTGTGAGTGCCTGTTCTGCTGAGCCGGCAATCGCGGTTTCGTATCCCCGTCGTTTGATCGCTCGGCTTAGCACCCGAGAGAAGGTTTCGTCATCATCCACGATCAGAAAGCGTAAAGCGGTTGAGTTAGTGTCCATTCTGAGGATTCTCGTTGATTATCGGTAGTTTAACTTCGGTCAGTGTGCCGCCCTGAGGGTGGTTAAATAAGCAGACTTCACCGCCATAACTGTCGAGCGCGCTGGCGGTCAGGAATAACCCGATACCTAAGCCTTTACCCTTAGTGGTGATAAACGGGCTACCTAACTTTTCCGCTTGTTCTAGCGGGATACCCGGCCCTTGGTCACGAATGGTAAAGAGTATTTGCTGTGAATCCGAGCTGACCTCGATCTGTAGTGGTTGATCAGACGCATCGGCCGCATTATTCAATAGATTGATAAACGCCTGCTGTAGGGGGATGGAGCTGAAGACGGTGGGCTCCCCTGTTAAATGGATGACGGGCGGATTGAAATGAGCCGTCGGCCGCATGAGTTGCCAGCGATCCATGATCTCGTCGAAAAACTGCTTGGCGGGTAACGCCCGTGACTCTTGTTGTTCCTGGCGCACGGATTCCGCGAGCTGTTTTAATCGGTCGGCGCAGTTTTCAACCTGAGATTGCAGAATATCAATGTCGTCTAATAGTTCGCTATCATCGCTATGGTCAAGTTTCATTTCGTGCAGTAGCACGCGCATGGTCGCCAGTGGCGTACCCATCTCATGGGCAGTGCCAGCCGCCATGGTGGCGAGTGATAGCAGTTGCTGGTTACGTAGGTTGGATTCTCTAGCCTGCTTGAGCTTGTGCTCCTGACGTTGCAGATTTTCGCGGATATTGACCACAAACCAGGTAATCAGAATGGTGGTCAGGATAAAATTAATCCACATGCCGATTAAGTGAAGGTTTAATAATGCCGCCGCTTGATGCTGATGGCCCGTATCTGGCAGTGTGATGGGAATAAAAAAGCGCATCAGCAGGGTGTAACTGAGGGTCACAAAGAGCGCGGTTAGCCAGGTGTATTGGCGCTGCAGTGAGGTGGCACTGATAATCAGCGGAATCAGTAGCAAGGCTGAAAAGGGGTTGCCCACACCCCCCATCTGATACAGCAGGCAGACATAGAAGGCGATGTCGGCCACCAGTTGAAAGAAAAATTCGAGCTGCGTCAGGGGTAGCGGCGAGTTAAGCCGTAAAAGGGAGAGTAAGTTGAGTAGCGCCATCGCCAGCAAAGCAAAGGCGATGAGCCAAAAATTGAGGCTGACATGAAGGCCAAAAAATAGGTAAAGCAGTAAGCCGCTCTGCCCAAAAATGGTGACCGTACGGATATAACTTAGCTGTAACAGCTGGTGGCGAGTATTGCTGGTGTAGTTCATAGCGTTAGCTTGGCAGAAAGGGAAATTATAACCAAGAGGCGTAGGTCACGGATGTGGCAGATTGTCGCACGGTTTTTAGTCTGAAAGGGGGCCGAGGGGTTATATTGTTAAATATTATGGCCAACTCTCTTTAACGCGGTTGCACTCTGTTGATTTAACCGCTACAAAACGTTGCTATAACGATGACAGATTATTAACGGGTCTGATGATGAAACGGAACAGCTTTACACTTCTGCTATCCCTTTTTTGGCTGGCTGCATCCTCGAGCTATGCTGAGGATTTACCGCTGAACTGCGAAGCGGGGGAGGTGCCGGCGTTTGTCATCACCTATGATCATTACGTGACGAGACTGATTGATAAGCAACCCGATAGACAGGCTCGTCAGGTCGTCACAGCAACGGCTGAGACACGCTACTACGCCGAGACGGGGCAGATGTTAGAAGCTGCGGCTCGCGAACGTGGTGAAACCCTTTATACGCCCTACCAAAAGGAACGTTGGGAAACGGCTGATGCGGTATATACCTACCTCTCAACGGGTGATATCGCAAGAGTGCGACGACATCCGCTGATTGACATAAGCCAAACCCCTTATGCTCTACCTGCCAAGCACGAGACCTTGAAAACGATTGCGGGTTATCAGTGTGACTGGCATGAAGAAGATATTGTCGGGGTGCAAACCACTCAGCGTTGTGAGGCGGTATTTTATGGCTGGGTAACACCGCTTTATAGTCGAAAAATGGCAGAGGGGCGGGATGTTTTGTTATCCGAAGCTACCGATATCCATCAGCGTTGTATTAAAAAAGAGAGCTTATATGTGCCTCAAGACAAACCCTGGAAGTTCTCTGAATAAAGCCTCGCTTGATGAGATAGGGTTGATTAAGTGGGTCGACGTCATCAGGTAGTCTTATGCTATCGGTTGATTGCAGTATACTGTTGCGCGGGGCGGGTGCTTTATTGATATCGCTGGCCTTTCCTCATTCATTCAAAGGGATCTTGTAGGCCTATGTTTAATATTCCAATCCACTCATTTTATCTGATGCTGTTAGTCATTGTGCTGCTCATCAGCGGTAGTGTGATCAGTTACCGTTTGCAACAACGTCATCCTGAAAAAGATTACACTGAGTTACGCCAGCGGGTGCAATCTTGGTGGATGATGATCGGTATCCTCTTTGCGGCACTGCTATTTAATCAGACGCTAGCGGTCGCTTTCTTTGGTTTGATCAGCTTTCTTGCCCTGAAAGAGTTTCTCTCTATCGTGCCTACTCGGCAAAATGATCGTCGGGTTATTTTCTGGGCGTATCTCGCTATTCCATTACAGTATTACTGGGTGGGAAGTGGTTGGTATGGCATGTTTATTATCTTTATTCCGATCTATATTTTCCTGCTGTTGCCGGTGCGGATGGTACTGCTAGGCGAAACCCGCGGGTTTATCCATTCGGCGGGTATTCTGCACTGGGCCACGATGCTGACGGTTTATTGCATCAGTCATATCGCTTACCTGTTGATGCTGCCGGTGCAGAATGAAGCCGCCGGTTATATTGGTCCGGTGCTGTTTTTGCTGTTTATGACGCAATTTAACGATGTTTGTCAGTATATTTGGGGCAAGATGCTGGGCCGACACAAAATTATTCCGAAGGTTAGCCCTAATAAAACCTGGGAAGGGTTTCTCGGCGGTGTGGTGAGTATTACCTTGATCTCAGGATTCATCGGTCCTTTGTTGACCCCTCTGCTGTGGTGGGAGTCATTCATTGCGGGGATGTTAATCAGTGTCAGTGGCTTCTTTGGTGATGTCGTTATCTCCTCGGTGAAGCGAGACCTGCGGATTAAAGATACCGGCCGCTTAATACCGGGCCATGGTGGTATTTTGGATCGGATGGATAGTTTGATGTTCACCGCGCCGCTATTCTTTCATTTTCTCTTCTATAGCCACTATTAATTATCGGAAGCCGTCCCATGGATAGAGTTATTAAGGTGTTATTTTTTGCGCTGCTGGTAAAACCGGTTGTTCTGCTGTTGTTAGGGCTCAATATTATCGGGCGGGATAACCTACCGAAAAAAGGCCCCGCGATCGTGATTGCGAACCATAATAGCCATCTCGATACGTTAGTGTTGTTGAGTCTCTTCCCGTTATCGGTGATCCATAAGGTGAGGCCCGTTGCGGCGGCCGATTATTTCTTGGGTAACGGTGGATTGCTGGCGTGGATTGCCTTGAAATGCATCGGTATTATTCCTCTGGATCGCAGCGGTGGCGCCGATCGGGAAGTGCTGTTTAGTGGTTGCACAAGGGCATTGAGTGAAGGGGATATTCTGGTGCTATTTCCCGAAGGGAGCCGCGGCAAGCCTGAACAGATGAGTCGCCTAAAAAAAGGTATCTACTATCTGATAAAAGAGCGGGCGGATATCCCTGTTGTGCCGGCGATGTTGCACGGTCTTGGCAGAGCCTTGCCGAAAGGTGAAGCATTGCTCGTGCCCTTTAATTGCGATGTAGTTATTGGCGAAAACCTCACCGAGCGCGAAACAGCGGCGGGCTTTATGAACTCAGCCACGGCATCATTTCAACAGCTGTCTGAATATTGTATTACCCTCTCCTCTACCGAATCAGCCGAGGACAAAACGCTTTAAATGGCATCTGTTGGGGCGCTGTCTTTCACTTCCTTTAATGCGGCTTTGGCGCGGTTAATAATGGTTAGGCAAAGGAGTGCGATAATTAACAGTAAGACGAGCGTGCTCCAGCCGCCAGGGTTGATGCCCACGGCATAGAGAAATCCCAGGACGCCGAAAAATAGGGCACGATCACTTTTACCTGAAGGGCCGTCATAGCGGCGGCTGGCACCGATCTGAATCGCGACCACACCGATCATCTCACTCATCACTGCCAGCAGTGTCAATATCACCAAGAGAGGAGCATTAACGCCAGGTAGGGCGGCAAATGCGAGGAATAGCGCGCTATCGGAAACAACGTCACCCATTTCATTGAGAATGGCGCCTTCCGGTGTGGCCATATTATGTTCTCGGGCGAGCATGCCATCGATATTATTCAGCGCCATCCGAATAAACATCCATACCGGAATGCTGAGCCAGATAAGGGGCGTAGCGGTGTCGGTTTCGATAAAATACAGCCCGCCGGCCAGTACAATTGATCCGAGCAGGGCGGCAATCGTCACCTGATTGGCGGTAACGCCTTTGTGAGCAAGGTAATTAGTGATCGGACGTAATCGATCTGAAAAAGCACTTTTTAACTGATAAACACTGGGCATTAATATTCCTTAAGTACTGTTCGATCGTTTTATCTGCCAGTTTCTCAGGAATCTAGGCTGAGTCAATAGCTTTCGGTTGTGGATTTTGTGCTGATCGGCGAAAATAGCGCCCATTCTATTTTTAAGTCACTGCGGTGTGCTTTGCAGGGCTGTTGCCACAATAACCGGATCTCTATGTCTAGTATCTCTAAGGAAGTCACGACACGTCGGACTTTCGCTATCATCTCTCACCCGGATGCGGGTAAAACGACGATTACCGAAAAACTCCTGTTGTTCGGGAACCTGATTCAGAAGGCCGGTACCGTTAAGGGGAAGAAATCTGATCGTCACGCCACCTCCGACTGGATGAGTATGGAGCAGGAGCGGGGCATCTCGGTGACCTCATCGGTTATGCAGTTTCCGCACAACGGACGTATTGTTAATCTACTCGATACCCCGGGGCACGAAGATTTCTCGGAAGATACTTACCGTACCCTGACCGCGGTCGATTCCGCGCTGATGGTAGTGGACGGAGCGAAAGGTGTCGAGGATCGGACGATTAAGCTGATGGAAGTTTGTCGTCTGCGGGATACGCCGATTCTGTCCTTTGTGAACAAGATGGACCGAGATATTCGAGATCCGATCGATTTGCTGGATGAGATTGAAGAGGTCTTGAAAATTGCGGCGGCGCCGATTACTTGGCCGATCAGCATGGGTAAAGATTTTCGCGGTGTGTATAACCTTTATACCGATACCATTCATGTCTTTACCCCGGGCCAAGGCAGCATTATTCCGGATGATATTCAGGTTAAAGGGCTAGCGACTGATGAAGCGAAAACGCTGTTAGGCGGGTTGTACGATGACTTTGTTGAGGAAGTCGATCTAGTACGGGGTGCCAGCCATGAATATGATCAGGATGAGTATCTGGCGGGCCGTCAAACGCCTGTATATTTCGGTACGGCACTGTCGAACTTCGGTGTGCGGGAGATGCTCGATGGTTTTGTTGAATTAGCGCCGTCCCCCATTGCTCGGGAGACACTTACTCGTCCAGTGGCACCGGATGAAGAGGCGTTTTCCGGCTTTGTCTTTAAGATTCAAGCCAATATGGATCCAAAGCATCGTGACCGTATCGCCTTTATGCGGGTTTGCTCTGGTAGTTATACCCGCGGCATGAAGATGCGCCATGTGCGGATTAAAAAAGATGTCAAAATTGCCGATGCGGTCACCTTTTTAGCGGGCGATCGCTCCAATGTTGAGGAAGCCTGGTCGGGTGATATTATCGGCCTGCATAACCATGGAACAATTCAGATTGGTGATACCTTTACCGAGGGCGAAAACCTCAAGTTTACCGGTATTCCTCACTTTGCGCCGGAGATGTTCCGTCGAGTGCGTCCTAAAGATCCGTTAAAAATGAAGCAGTTGCAGAAAGGTTTGCAACAGCTATCGGAAGAGGGCGCGGTGCAGTTATTCCAGCCGATCAATAAAAACGATCTGATTTTAGGGGCGGTTGGGCAGTTGCAGTTTGAGGTGGTGGTTTACCGCCTCAAAGATGAGTACAAGGTTGAGTGTATGTACGAACCTGTTACGATCTCCACCGCTCGTTGGGTGGAATGTGACGATGAACGTAAACTCGAAGAGTTCCGCCGTAAAGGTGGCGATCACTTAGCGCTCGATGGCGGTGGCTTGTTGACCTATCTAGCCCCGACGCGGGTTAACCTCAGTTTGACTGAGGAGCGTTGGCCTGACCTGCAGTTCCGAGCAACCCGGGAACACTAAAAAAGAAGCACTAAAAAAACGCGCCTTTCGGGCGCGTTTCTATATTTGCGGTTAGTGTCGCTGACAGTACGTTATCGTCACTATCTGCCGTATACTTTCTGTTATGACCCTTATCGACTCTCACTGCCATCTCGATTTTCCTGAACTATCTGCGGATATTACCGCAGTGCTGGCGCGCGCGCATAAGGCGGGTGTCGATCGTTTTGTCGTGCCGGGTGTTGCGGTGGATAACTGGGAGGGAGTGCTTAACCTCTGTGCTAACTATTCCGGCCTTTATCCCGCATTAGGATTGCACCCCTGTTTTCTGCAAGGTGATCATACGGATGATCTGAATACCCTCGAAGAGAGATTAAGTCAGCATCTAGAGGTGATTGCAGTAGGTGAAATAGGCCTAGATCTCTTTATTCCTAATGCCGATTTAGAGGCGCAATTAGCGGTATTTCGGCCTCAGTTAGTACTGGCGAAACAGTTTGATAAGCCGGTGCTACTTCATGTGCGTAAAGCTCATGATCAGGTATTAAAGCAACTGCGACAGCTAAAGCTTGCGCGGGCCGGCTTAGTGCATGGGTTTTCTGGTAGTGAGCAGCAAGCGTCTGAGTATCTTAAATTGGGCTTTAAGCTGGGTATTGGTGGCGCGGTAACTTATGAGCGTGCGACAAAACTGCGAAGGCTGGTGGCGCAGTTGCCGCTGGACAGCTTTGTATTGGAGACCGATAGTCCCGATATGCCGCTGTTTGGGTATCAGGGGCAGGCGAATTATCCAGAGCGGGTGGCGATGGTGGCTGAAACGGTTGCACACATTCGGCAGCAACCGTTACAAACGATTATTGAGGTGACATCGGCTCAGTCAACGAAGATTTTGTCGTTATAAAAGCTATCGTTGATGTCTTCTAAGGTGTGCTAAAAAGATGTGTCAAAAGGTGTCGGTATATACGTGGTTAAACCAGTTGGCTTCAACCTTTTTTACTAGTGTCGATCATCTCAATGGAGTCCGCGTGTCACTGATAATGATGCTTAGTCTAAAAGTTCTTTAATTGTCTCTGTTGGTTCTTTTTAGCTGTAAAACCTAAAAGCGGATGTTAGCCGTTTTTCGGTGGCCGTACATCCGCGTTGGTCAGGGAACGCATGGGCGAATAACCCTGAATATTTAATTGTGAGTCTTAGAGTCGCCGCTTAAACATCCGTGTTTTTGGCGTGCTCAGTTTAGTTCATATCTTCAAATGGGTTATCGATATCTAAACTAACGGTTTGGGCATAACCTGGCAGTTTGATTTCGTTACTATTGATCTCAAGGTCTGCGCCGGTCAGTACATTATTATCATAGCGATAGATCGGCCGAGTTAGGCCCTTAATACTATCCTGATCATATTGTGATGCTGCTTCACGGGTTACTTGGAGTTTATCCTGGTAGCGGTTGAAAGCGTCTTGGCCGTGACGTTTTAGCAGCATCTGTTGCGTGATGTGAGGCGCTAATACCACGGCGCTAGCATTATTACCGCCGAACCCTTTGGAGTTTAGAATCACCGAGTCCATCCCCTGTGGCCCCACCTCTATATGCTGATTGCTGAGGTGCAAGTTGCTGGCGTGGATGTCGGTGGCAAATTCAGGAGTCGTAACGATGCCTGGGATATAACCGTATTTCCAACTGCCGAGTGATAGATTTAGTTGATCGCCCCCCGCTGTACCCTGAGAGTGGCCGATGTAGCATTTGAGTGCGGCAACGGTCCAGTTAGTCACGCCAAAGGCTTTGGCTGTTTCATTAATAACGTGGGATTCCGTTACCCTGTTTTGCGGTGTGCTGGTGCCGTGGGCTTGCACAAAACTACGCTGCTGTAGTGATTCCTCGCCAAGCATGCGGCTTATTAATGCGGCGGATTTGCCTAAGGTAATATAGTTGCCAATACCGGGGGCAGAGATCGATTTTTTATGGCCATCGGCGTTAGCGAACACTTCGGGTACCGCGCCGTAGATATCTGCACCGAGCTCCAGTGCTAAGTCATCACTCATTAGCAGGGTAAATTGTGATGATTCGGCGATGGTAAAACCGCAGTTGTTACCAAAGGGGCGACAGGCTTTGCGGTAATCATCGGCACTGAGTTCGCTGAGATTATCGAGGGCGAGCAGGTCTTTATCTTCTGCTAGGGCGCCCATCGAACGAAAACCTTCAATTACTTCTTGAATGACCGGGGCATCGCTACCGCCAACTAAGACCACTTTGCGGCGGCCGGCACGAATATCATTAACAGCGTTACGTAAGTTGTAGAGGAAGGTGGCACAGGCACCCAGTGCACCGCCGGTGACGCCGACACTGCCAAGGATGTAAGCATTAATAAAGTCAGCGGGCATCTGCGCGTAGCCGAGAGGCATCTGCTTAGAGGTGGTTCGTTTGCCGATGGATGGATATTTGGTCAAACCGCCAAAACCGAGATCATCCAGTTGGCCGATTGAGTTGCTGGCATATACGCCGATTTGATCGGGGCGTACGCTGGCGGCAATTTTATCCCATGGAATACCGACCGATTGTAGGGCATCGGAAGCGCCGAAAATGGTCATCTGAATATTACGTGGGTGATTTCGTGACTGATACAGTTTGCCCGGTTGGAAACCGTTGGGCAGCTGTCCGGCTGACTGCACAAGCGCTTCTTTCACGTCAGGGAAGATAACCTCGAGATCTCCCTGAACGGTAACCTCCATTTGACTGGCCGAAAGGGCTTTAACCTGCCAATTAGCGGGGATGTTTTTCGGCATCTGACGGGCGCGTAGGGTAAAGCTGATGGCGCCATCGGTGTTCAATGTTGCGGGTTTGTTGAAGGTCACTTTGTGAACATCGAAGCACTCTTTTTCGATACGACGAATAAGTGTGCTGTTACAAACCTGAGGCCTAATGCTATCTAACAGGTCGTTAATCGATGCTGGGTTGCCCTGTTGATCGAGATATTGGTTGTCTTGGTAGCTGGCTAACCCCATTAGCGTTGCCAAATCGAGTAGCGTCTCGTTGCGGTCTGTATCGTTTAGCTTGTCGAGCAACAGGCGGCGATAGCCATGGTGAAAGGAACTTCGTCCGGCTGGGCTGATGCCGCCGAACCCCACAATGACTGGTAGTTGAGACAAGTGATAATCCTCGGAGCTAGGTGATACGACCGCGATACAGGGGTCTAGCTTAGTGCGTTACACCGATTCTATAAGTTGTTGTAACCTGAAACCAGATCTATATGGGTAAAAATGTATCACTCTGGTGATATTCAGGTTAAAAAACGATAATTAAGTCACGATATTGGCTAAAGCGGAACTTAGTTGGCAATATAGCGACTAATATCGACTAAAAAAACGGACTGAGCACGTTTTGCATCAGAAGGCTGTTTTAACGGTTGTTATGGTGATGAATCTTATCAGTACTCAGGCATATCTGAAACCGGCTGATCTGTTTTATGGATACCCAAGGGATGATAATGAAGAAAGTTATAATGTTGGCGGGTGTTATCGCACTTGCAGGATGTCAGACGCTGGATCCTTACACCCAGCAATCTAAGACGAGTAATGCCACAACGGGTGCTGGTATGGGAGCTGTTGCCGGAGCCGTGTTAGGTAATGTGGTAGCAGGTGATGGTAAGAGGACCGAAGGGACAATCGCGGGTGCCTTGTTAGGCGGTGCTGTGGGTGGTGGTATCGGTTACTACATGGATCAGCAAGAGATGCTACTGCGTCAGGAATTGGAAGGCACTGGGGTTCGCGTCGAGCGGGTAGGTGATTCGATTCGGCTGGTTATGCCTGGAAACGTGACCTTCGCTACTGGCGCTTATACGATCGATCAAGGCTTCTATCCGACATTGAACTCGGTTATCAAGGTGTTACTCAAGTTTGATAAAACCGTGGTGAGTGTGGATGGCTTTACCGATAGCACGGGCTCTTTTGAAACCAATCAGACCCTGTCTGAGCGGCGCGCAGCGAGTGTTGCTCAGTATTTATCTAATGGTGGTGTGCCGCCTTTACGGCTGCAGTCGCGGGGTTATGGTGAGCGTTATCCTATCGCCGGTAATGATACCGTTGGTGGGCGAGCCATAAATCGCCGAGTGGAAGTGAGCATCCGCGGTAGCCAGTAAAAGCAATGTTACGTTGTTTGTTAAGTATGAAAATATCGCTGATTTTACGCTTGGATGAGACATTAACTCATTAGCTAAACCTCGAGATAAAAAAACCGCCATCGGGTGGTTTTTTTGGTTAATAGGGCGCTGTTTCATGAAGAGATTTGAGGCTTGTATAAAGTTTGGAACAGGCTAATATCAGAGTATCAATCAGCGTTCGTTTTTAGCGTTGATGCTGTTTAAATAAACTGAAGTATTGAGGCGTACTTTTTCGGTTGAAGCATAGGTTTGTTGAAGTGGTTATCGATCAACTAAAAAATCCCTCACTATCGCAATCAGTTAGAACGCTATCTTACTAAAGCTAATATTTTGATTTATTTTGAAACAACCCTTGCCCGCTCTACTTAGTGAGAGGGGGCAGGGGTTTATAGTGAAACGTTATTGTTAATATATTGAGAAAGAGATGACTACAAGGCCGGAAATTACTATCTCCTCATTAGATGCAGATAGATTGTATGATCTTATTGAATCTTTGCCGAAAGGCAGTTTTGCAGGAGCTACTGAACTTGAAGCTGAGCTAGCTAGAGCGAATGTGGTGGAGCCTGAATTAATGCCGCCGACCATCGTGACGATGAACTCAACTGTGAAGTTTATTATCGAATCGACCCAAGAGGAGTTCGAGCTCACACTGGTTTACCCCAAAAATGTCGATACAACGGGCACGACGATATCAATCTTAGCCCCTGTCGGGAGTGCTTTGCTGGGTCTGTCTCAGGGAGATGAGATTGAATGGCCAAAACCCGGTGGAGGTTCTCTGAAAGTTAAACTGAGAGAGGTGACTTATCAGCCAGAGAGGGCGGGTGAGTTTCATCGATAGCGATTGTGGATAACAATATGCGTTATTTATCGCAGTAGGTGACACGATCACGACCTTCTGATTTGGCGAGATAAAGTGCGTCATCTGCGCGTTTAAGCCAAGTATCGACGGTCGTTCCTGATGCCCAAGATGCTACACCTAAGGAGACCGTGACCTCTTTGCCATCCGGTGTTTTTAACTCTTTTTTGATGGTTGTTCTCAGGTTGTCAATAAAGGCTTGTTGTTGCTCTTTGGCTGTGGAGACTAAGAGTACAAACTCTTCTCCGCCGAGCCGATAAAGCCGGTCATATTTTCGAATGTTAGTCGTCGTAATGGTGACGAAATCTTGTAATACCTGATCACCAACCGCATGACCATATGTATCGTTGACGGCCTTAAAATAATCTAAATCGAGGATGGCTAAGAACTGCTCTGTACCGTTATGTTCAGCACTGGCTAAGGCTATCTTGATATCTGAGTTCAGTGCTCGCCGATTAAGGGCGCCCGTTAAAGGATCGATAGTATTGAGGGCTTCCAATAAGCGAAACTGCTTCTCGCTGTGGCTGGCATAAACAAAGGTGCTCATGGATAGCATGACGATGGTGACTATATAGGAGATCAGTGAGATGGAGTTGAAGACATCAGAAAATGCCATCAACACAATGCTGGCAATGATGTTAATGCTTAGGGCTTCGATGGGTTTGACGAGAATAAAGGTACTGGCAAAGACGGGATAAATCCAAAAAAAACTATCGACCCCGTTGGCGATAACAACGACTAGCAGGCCCGCATTTATAAATAGAGCGATTATTGCGCTGACAATGCGGATCTTTTTGAAGCGGTAAGCATAGGCGACTAATGCTGAGATACCCAGTATCAGCATCATATCCAGCATCGAGGCGAGTGTATTGCCTGCAAGATAGCGTATCACCACAAAGGGGAGGATTCCCAGCGTCGCGACCGAGCCGAGTAATAACAATAACGATAGCTGATACTTTTCTTGTAATTGATTGATCATAATGATCTCTCAGTAAATAGATGATTATGCCTATTAAGTTACCTGATTAACAAGTTGTGAAATAGCAATGGGTTTTCAATGGCGTGTCGGCTAGATGATTAAGCTGACAATATCGCAAGAAAGATATTCATGCGAGGTCGGCATGAATTGCCCTCAGTGACCCTAGTTATGATGTTTTTGAACGGGCTGTGGATAATCGGCGTTACTGTTTTTAATCGATTCCGTTGATGCAGAATAAAGGTGTCATTTTGTGTACTTAAGTTATCCCATGAAAAAATAGCGGCACTCTGCTTATCTACCAAGCGATAACCACATCGTCGGGTTGGATATTATCGATGGTGCCATCTTCAGCTAGACGACCAATGGCAAACATGGGCTGTACTTCCGTGACGGTCATCGTTTTACGGGTATTGGTTAGCTGAACATGACTGCGCATGTTATCGGTGAAAAAATTAGATTTACGATATACGGTGAGTTTGTCGCCCACTTTGATGCCCGCCAGCGCGCCGGCATTAAACCAAAGTAAGTTGTCTTCGCTTTTGGTGATGCGGGCCGAGAACGGCATGCAGCGTAACTCTTCATTCAGATCGCTGGCGACCTGATTGATCAGCGTTCGCGTTTGTTGGCCATAATCCTGTCGCCAGAATTCAGCGCTAGCAAATCGGGGGCGGGCTTCGGGCTCAAGGTTCCAACGTCCCGCGGTAGCGTACTGTTTGCTAAATAATAACGCTCCGGAAAAGCCGTCGTGAATATATAAATCCAAGGCTAAGCTGCGTAGGTGGCGTTTGCTGCGATAATCTATTTTATTGTATAGATCGACGAGGAAATTTCGATTAGGGTCGGTGACGGATGAGTCGTACATTGTCATATCGCGGATAACGCCGGAGACGATATATTGCACATCAAGCTGGCGGGTGTAGCCCAATACGGTGGTTAACGCACCCGCACTGAGTTGACGGGTAGGGGCGTTGGCCGCGCTTTCTTGAACATTAAGCATGCCCGCGTTGAGGGCTTTGAGATTGCTGCTTTGGTTGATCTGGTTGCTAAGAATGTGGCTTAGCTCTGTTTGTATATTACTGAGATCGCCAAGGTTGGCTTGCTGTGGATAGAGCAAAGGGAAGGCGGTCACGGCAACGGATTTTTGGTAACCGTGGCCGGAAATACCAGCAGGGCAGCCTTTTTCAAAATCGACATCGGCGCGTACCTTAACCCAAAGCATTCGCCCCTGTATCTTTTCATCCAGTACTTCGATGTTGCTGAGCATGCCGAGGGTGCTGACCTGCATGTTATCGATGCTCAAGACGCCTTGGTTAATGCTTTGGGTGCTGCTAACAATCGCACTTGCCTGTAATGAGGCTTGCTGAGTCGCGTTTTTGATGGCGGCTTGGCGGGCTGAATCAATATCCTGATTGAATATTAATGCACTACCTTCGGCCTCCATGGTGACAGCATGAAGCGAAAGACTAAGAAAGCTAAACAGTAAAACGGCGGCGATACGTATCATAGGATTAAACATGCTTTGTGGCTGACCGATAATACACTAAGGTATGCAAATTATTGGCCCGTTGCAATACGGCAGGGACTGTTTAACTATCTGATTTATGTTAGTTTAAAACCATATTTAATTCTGAGTGTCAGGTTGATGAGATATTCTTTACTGCTTTGTCCCATCCTGTTAGCAGGGTGTGTGCTGAATCAACCGGTTCCTGTGACTGTGCAGCATGTTGACCCTCAAGCGTTGGAGCAGATGCGTGAAGCAGAGGCGGCCAATCTTGAGGCACAAAAAGCGTTGACTCAATATGAGGTGAGTGTGGTCGATGCTCAGCCTTCGGGAGCAGATCCGCTGAGTGAGGCGGTGGCTAAGATGGCTGTTCAGTTGGATGTTGGCCTGCAGGAGAACCGCGTTAAACGATTGCCGATTGCTATTTTGCCGTTTGTGGCGCTTGGCAGTAAGGCGTCAGGTACAGCAACCGGTGAGCGTCTCAGTGAAAATTTTATATTTCAGTTGCAGCAGCATGGTTATAACTTGGTCGATTTTCGTGCGGTGAGTTTAAATACCACGGTAAAAGATCCGCTATCGACGGCTAATCTCTCGAGTATTCGCAATCGCTTTCGCATCCATTTTGTCCTGACCGGCACTTATAGCCAGCATCAGGATGGCATTATTATTAACGCCCGGGTACTGGACAGCACCACGCGGCAGATTCTGGCATCGTCGCAAACCAATATCCCGATTGCTCGGCTGGAAGGTGTACTGCCCGGCTACAATCCGATCAAAGCGATGGATGAGGGGATGATTATCGAAAACGGTACTCGGCGTCGCACCACGGAGAGTGATCAATGATACTGGGTTATATGAAACGACTGTCGCAGATCTGTTTTGCGTTATTGCTGGTGTTTTCACTGAATGGCTGTGAAACCTTTGTTGAATCGACTAAAGATATTGTTTCAGCACTGCCCGATCTGCCAACGCGGGTGGACGATTCCGCGTTAGAGCCTAATTGGGTTCAGGTGACGGGCTATGCGCCGATCAGTTTGCAGACAGGGCAGAGTCAGCAGCATAAGGTACTGCAGGCGATGAAGGCTTCTAAGCTGGATGCCTATCGGGAATTGACCGCCTTGGTGCACGGGCAGTATATCGCCGGCACGACATCGGTAAAGGATTTGATCTTGCAAGATAATGCATTTCAGGGGGCGGTTGCGGGTATTATCCGCGGCGCGCGGGTCGTCAAAAGCTATCCGGTACAGACCGATGTTTATGCCACTATTCTTGAAGTTGATCTTAATCAGTTGCAGCAGGCCTGGGAGGCCAGTAACTAACGCGGCAGTATGCGGTGGGATATTGAATAAATAACGCAGGTTAAAACGCCTGCGTTTTTTTATGGGCCGTTTTTACTTAGGGGCTGGGATAAGCTGCTGAGGCCGTCAGATGGCTTTATGCGGGCTTCTGAGTCGCTTGGTAGGCGGCGAGTTGCTCTGGCGTGGCCTTTTGTTGGTAATTCGTTTTCCAGTCACTATAAGGCATACCATAGACCTGTTCGCAGGCCGCTTCGTAGCTGAGTTCTACACCTTGCTCATCGGCGGCGGCTTTATACCATTTGGATAAGCAGTTGCGGCAAAATCCAGCCAAGATCATCAGATCGATATTTTGCACGTCTTTACGTTCATCAAGGTGTTTCACTAAGCGGCGAAAAGCGGCCGCTTCGAGTTCGGTCTGTGTTTGTTTGTCCATGGGTATTCCTTATTGTTTATTCGCTAGTCGGCTTAGATGGTTTGACTAGCTATACTCGTCGAGTTGTTGGCAGATAGCCTGCTGCAGTTTGATGCAGATATCTGGATCACTGATAGGGTGGCCGTCACTATCAGAGATAAAGAAGAAATCTTCTACCCGTTCGCCGATGCTGGCGATCTTCGCTTTACGTACTGAAATATCGAAATCAACGAAGATGCCGCCCAGGCGCGCTAAGAGGCCGGGGCGATCAGGGGAGATAATCTCTAAGGTGGTGAGCTGTGTGGCTGGATCGGTGCTCATATTGACCTGTGTTGGATAGGCGAACAGCTTCATCTGCCGAGGTATGCGGCGTTGAATGATGTCGGGATAATCCTCAGGGTCATCGAGTTCCTCTACTAGATGCTGACGAATCTGTTCTAAAAAGGCGTCATCATCGGGCAGCGGTTCATTATCTTCCGTCAATACCGTATAAGTATTGAGTGCCTGATTATTATCAGCCACCATGATGCGTGCGTCTTGGATGTTCAGTTTGAGTTGATCAAGGGCTGATGCCGCGGCCGCAAAAAGGCAGGGAAGGTCGGGCATGTAGATAAAGATTTCGGTGGCCCCTTCGAACGCTCGATAAGAGGTTTTACGGATCATCACCAGAGGGAGATCGGAATTACCATGTTCAAGAACCGCTTGAGTTTGCCATGCGATGTGTTGCGGTTGTTCTCTCAGGAAGTAATCATTCCCCAGTAGTTTCCAGAACTCCAATACATCTTCTTCTTCATAGCCTTTGCGCTGCATAATGGCTAGTGATTCATTTTGAATCTGTTCGACACGATCATCTTTGTTGACGGGGTTTTCTAGCCCACGACGTAGGGCGCGTTTGGTCTCTGTGTAGAGTTGACGCATCAGCGTGGCACGCCAGCTATTCCATAGGCTATGGTTGGTGGCGTTTATATCGGCGACGGTGAGGATGTAAAGGTAATCCAAGTGGACGATATCTCTCACCTGCTTAGCAAAATGGAGGATAACATCGGGATCAGAGATATCTTTACGCTGGGCTGTCATCGACATCAGCAGATGGTTGCGTACCAGCCATTGTACTAGGTGAGTATCCCATTTGCCCAAGTGGTGGCGTAGGCAAAAAGCGATAGCATCTTCAGCGCCGAGCTCGGAGTGGTCGCCACCGCGGCCTTTGGCGATATCGTGGTAGAGGCCGGCGATATAGATGAGCTCTAGCTTAGGTAGCTGATTGATAATCCGATAGGCGATAGGGAACTTCTCTCGCTGATCCTGATGGCGGAATTTTCGAATCTTCTGGATCACTTTCAGAGTATGGGCATCGACGGTATAGATATGAAATAGGTCATGCTGCATCTGCCCAATAATTTCGCCGAATTCCGGTAGATAAAGCCCGAGAATGCCAAAACGGTTCATCCGTTTTAGTTCGGTGGAAACGCCTTTATCCTGTCGGAGCAGCTCCATAAAGAGCGAGGTATTACGAATATCGTTACGAAAATCGTCATCAATGCGATGACGGTTATTGCGGATCAGTCGAATGGTGGATGCCCGAACGCCTTTTATTTCAGGGTGCTGGGCTAGCAGGACAAACATCTCTAGCATGGCAAAGGGATGATGTTCAAAAACGCTTTCATAAGCGACCCGGATAAAACCGTTATGTAGATTGAAGCGATTGTTTAGCGGCTCAATGACCTGCTCTTCTTCGTGGCGTAGGATAACCTCGTCAAAATATTGCAGCAGCATACCGTTGAATTCGGACATGGCCTTCGCCACCCGATAATACTTGTTCATGAACTGCTCAACTGCGAGGGCACCGTTCTGGTCGGTGTAGCCAAAGAGTTCAGCGAGGCTACGCTGGTGGTCGAACAGTAAGCGGTCTTCCCTGCGCTGACAGAGCATATGCATCGCATAACGAACTGTCCAAAGGTAGAGTTCGCCTCTGTTGAGGGTGTCTAACTCGAGCTCGGTGAGAAAACCATGATCGACTAAGTCGCGAATATAGGTGGCGCCAAAGTGGCGTTTGGAGACCCAACCTATAGTTTGCATATCCCGCAGGCCCCCGGGAGAGTTTTTTAGATTTGGCTCAAGATTGTATTCGGTGTCATTGGTTTTATCGTGACGATTGTTTTGTTCGTTGACCTTGGCGAGGAAGAACTCTTTATCGGTCCAGGCACCCTCTGACGTGACCCGTAGGTACATCTGTACGTGTAAATCTTCATTGCCGACGAGTGGGCGAGATTCGATCAGGTTGGTGGCGATGGTGATATCGTTTTTAGCTTCTTCATAGCACTCATCAAGGGTACGTACGCTCGAGCCAACATCAAGATTAATATCCCAGAGAAGGGTGAGAAATCCGCTAATGCTATCTTGTACTTCGGCATCGCTAATGTTGTCGAGCAGTATCAATATGTCGACGTCTGACTTGGGGTGAAGCTCACCGCGGCCGTAGCCGCCAACGGCCATTAGACAGAAATGTTTCTGCTCCGGCCAGTCAAACAGGTTCCAGGCTTGCAGCAGTAGTTGATCGACCAGCCAAGCGCGGCCGTAGATCAATTTTCGGATATCTTCACCCGCCCGAAAACGGGTGTCCATGGTCTCCTGAGCGGCCTTTAAGGTATTTTTAAATACCGGTATCGGTGAGTTGGATTCCGCCAATGCGGCTGAAAATGCACTGGCTGAAAAAAGTGTTTCATCAGCGGCAAAAGCGGTGTGCGACATGGATATCCCCGTCAGCAGAGAGTTTAGAATGTTTCGTCTTTACGTTTGGTCAGGGCTTCAAAGCCATCGGCGGTAACGAGTAGGGTGTGTTCCCACTGAGCCGAAAGTCGTTTGTCGGCGGTTTCTACTGTCCAGCCATCGCGTTTTAAGGTTTTAACCTGACGCTTGCCGGCGTTGATCATCGGCTCAATGGTGAAGCACATGCCTTCCAGCAGTTCGACGCCGGTACCGGGTGTACCGTAATGAACCACCTGAGGGTCTTCATGAAAGCCGATGCCGATGCCGTGACCGCAGTATTCACGCACCACAGAGTAATGGTTGGCTTCAGCATGTTTTTGGATCACATGACCAATATCGCCTAGACGGGCGCCGGGTTTTACCAAAGCCATTCCTTTGTAGAGACATTCGAGAGTGACTTCACAGAGGCGTTGAGCGTGCGGAGCTACATTGCCAACATAGAACATTTTGCTGGTATCGCCATGATAACCGTCTTTGATAACGGTGATGTCGAGGTTAATAATATCGCCATTTTTCAGCGGCTTATCGTTGGGGATGCCGTGGCATACAACGTAGTTAACCGAGGTGCAGATCGATTTAGGAAAACCGTGATAGTTGAGCGGGGCTGGGATGACATCCTGCTCATTGACCATATAGTCGTGACAGATCGTATTGATCTCATTCGTGGTAACGCCTGGTTTAATGAAAGGTTCGATCATTTCCAGAACTTCCGCAGCCAGACGGCCTGCGACACGCATTTTTTCGATCTCTTCCTGCGTTTTGATAGTGATGCTCATATTAACCCTTAAATATGTAAGCCTGTGGGGCGTGGGATATCGTGATGGAGACAGCTGTCAGTGGCGCAATTGTAGCGAATTTAGCCGCTAAGAACAAAAGAGTGTGATAAATAGATTGTAAATTATGCTTCAAAAAAAAAGTGATTTATGGTATAAAGTCGCGCTCGAAATCTGTATTAGTAAAGCACAGGTTTCATAAATCCACACATGTTACCGACACATCACCTTGGGTGCCGCTTGCGGTTGGGGGATGGGGTGCATGGAGGTCTAACCCAGAAAACTTAGGAAAGTATAATGGCAAAAGTTACAATGCGTGACCTGCTGAAAGCAGGTGTTCACTTCGGTCACCAGACCCGTTACTGGAATCCGAAAATGGGTAAATACATTTTCGGTGCTCGTAACAAAATCCATATCATCAACCTGGAACACACTCTGCCAGCACTGAACGGTGCTTTGGATGTTGTTAAAGGCATGGCAGTAAACAAGAACAAGATCTTGTTCGTGGGTACTAAACGTGCTGCCAGCAAAACCATCAAAGAAGAAGCGTCTCGCGCAAATATGCCGTACGTTAATCATCGTTGGTTGGGTGGTATGCTGACTAACTACAAGACTATCCGTCAGTCTATCCGTCGTTTCCGTGATCTAGAATCACAAAGCCAGGATGGTACTTTCGCTCAGCTGACTAAGAAAGAAGCTTTGATGCGTCAGCGTGAGATGGAGAAATTGGAACTGTCTATCGGCGGAATCAAGGATATGGGCGGCCTACCGGACGCACTGTTCGTTGTTGACGTGGATCATGAACGTATTGCTATCAACGAAGCTAACAAGCTGGGTATCCCGGTTATCGGTATCGTTGATACTAACAGTAACCCAGATGGCGTTGATTACGTTATTCCAGGTAACGACGATGCGCTACGTGCGATCCAGATCTATGTTAAAGCTGTTGCTGATGCATGTTCTGACGATACTGACATTGATGCTGTTGCCAAAAGCGAATTCGTTGAAGTTGAAAATAACGACGAAGCTGCTGCTGAGTAATCAAGCTGTCAAGCGGTTTGGATAGATTATTCAAGCACGCGGGAGGGGAGCTGAGTTGCTCCCCTTTTTTTGAATTTGAATTAATAGATTGTTGATGGGGTAAAACCAAATGGCAAAGTTCTCCGCTAAGCAGGTAAAAGAGCTGCGCGATCGTACCGGTCTCGGCATGATGGAGTGTAAAAAAGCGCTGGCAGCTGCTGATGGCGATGTCGAGAAAGCGATTGAAGATCTGCGTAAAGCGTCAGGTATGAAAGCGGCTAAAAAATCAGGCCGTACCGCTGCTGAAGGTATGGTTGTTGTTAAAGTGGCTGATGACAATAGCTATGCTGTTGCCGTTGAAATCAACTCTGAAACTGATTTCGCTGCGCGTGATGATAACTTCAAGACTTTTGCTAACACTGTGTTGGAAAAAGCCTTTGCTGATAAGCAAGATGATGTTGCTGCATTGATGGCTGGTGAGCTGACGGATGTGCGTGATGCGCTGGTTCAGAAAATCGGCGAGAACATCAGTGTGCGTCGTGTTCTGATTGTTGAAGGCGAAACCGTTGCTGCTTATGTACACGGTACTGGCACTTTGGCTGCAGTCGTTGCTTTAACGGGCGGTGATGCTGAGCTGGCAAAAGATGTTGCGATGCATGTAACGGCTGTTAATCCACAAGTGGTTAGCAAAGACGATATGCCTGCAGAAGTGGTTGCTAAAGAGAAAGAGATCATTCTTGCTCAGCCTGATATGGCTAGTAAACCTGCTGAAATTGCTGAAAAAATGGTTGTTGGTCGTATCAACAAGTTCCTGGCTGAAAATAGCTTAGTTGAACAGCCATTCGTTAAAAACCCAGATGTGAAAGTCGGTCAGCTAGTGAAAGATGCTGGCGCTTCTGTCTCTTCTTTCGTCCGCATCGTTGTGGGTGAAGGTATCGAAGTTGAGCATAAAGACTTTGCTGCTGAAGTTGCTGAACAACTGAAAGGCTAAATACTAGTCTTGTGAAGATTGCGTGCCTGTTCTGGGTGCGCAATCTGTTTTATTCTTGTTACACTGGTGCGAACTCAGTCTGGGTGGAGACGATACCGATGCCTGCCTCAAATAAGCATTCCAAATACAAACGTATACTTCTTAAATTAAGTGGCGAAGCCCTAATGGGCGAAGGAAACTTCGGGATTGACCCAAAAGTGCTGAACCGTATGGCGCTTGAAATCGGTCAGTTGGTGGGGATAGGTGTTCAGATAGGCATGGTAATAGGTGGTGGTAACCTGTTCCGTGGTGCTGCGTTAAGCGCAGCGGGTCTTGACCGGGTAACCGGTGACCATATGGGAATGTTGGCAACCGTCATGAATGCATTGGCGATGCGCGATGCCCTCGAACGTTGTAATATAGCAACCCGCGTGATGTCTGCGATACCGATGCGCGGCGTGGTTGATGATTATGATCGCCGTAATGCGGTCCGTTACCTAGGTCAGGGTGATGTTGTTATCTTTTCGGCGGGTACTGGTAACCCGTTTTTCACAACCGATTCTGCCGCTTGTTTGCGGGGCATCGAAATCGATGCAGATGTTGTGATTAAAGCCACCAAAGTTGATGGTGTGTATACCTCAGATCCAATGAAAGATCCGTCTGCCAAGCGTTATATGCATCTGACCTTTGATGAAGCGCTAGATAAGCAGTTGGGTGTAATGGATTTGACTGCAATTTGTTTGGCCCGTGACCATGATATGCCGGTTCGGGTTTTCAATATGAATAAGCCGGGTGCGTTGGCTAACCTGATTGTTGGCAGCGACGAAGGAACCGTCATTGATAATAATGCGACGGTAGGAGATATATATGCTGAATGAGATCGCTCAGGATGCCCAGGATCGTATGGGTAAAAGCCTGGAAGCTTTAGCTACAAATCTGAGAAAGATTCGTACGGGTCGTGCCCATCCAAGTATTTTAGAAACGGTACATATCAGTTACTACGGTTCTGCGGTACCTCTTAGCCAGGTGGCTAATATCAGTGTTGAAGATGGCCGTACACTGTCGATCTCTCCATGGGAGTCGAATCTAGTCCCTGATATTGAAAAGGCGATTATGAAGTCTGATCTGGGCTTGAATCCGTCTACCGCTGGTGCGGTGATTCGCGTGCCTATGCCTGCTTTGACTGAAGAAACCCGCAAGGGCTATATTCGTCAGGCGCGCCATGAGGCTGAAAACGGCCGAGTATCTATTCGGAATATTCGTCGTGATGCGAACGGTGATATTAAAGATCTGCTGAAAGAGAAAGAGATCACCGAAGATGATGCCCGTCGTGGAGAGGATCAGATTCAAAAGCTGACCGATAAATTTATCGCCGATGTCGATAAGTTGCTTCAGGATAAAGAAACAGATTTGATGGAAATTTGATAGGGAATAGTCGGCGGCTTCGGCGGTCGACAACTGATATGTCTGAAAAACTACAGCTCAGCTTGCCTTCGGGTCGATCTGTTCCCCGCCATATTGCCATCATTATGGATGGTAATAACCGATGGGCAAAAAAACATGGCAAGGGAAGCCTTGCGGGTCATCGGGCGGGGGTGGATAGCGTTCGCAGTGTCGTGCAAGGCTGTGCGGAACTGGGTGTCGAAGTGTTGACGCTGTTCGCCTTTAGTAGCGAAAACTGGCAGCGGCCACCCCTTGAAGTTAAAGGGTTGATGGAGTTGTTTGCGCTGGCTCTCGATCGTGAAGTTAAAAAGCTTCACAAGCACAATATTCAGTTGCGGGTTGTGGGCGATAAAAGCGCTTTTAGTCGTTCGTTACAAAAGAAAATCGATAAAGCTGAGCAGTTAACTGCGTCGAATACTGGGCTACTGATTAACATTGCCGCCAATTATGGCGGTCGATGGGATATCGTTCAGGCGGCGCAGCGTTTTGCTCAAGGTTGTGTTGACGGCCGATTTACCCCGGATCAATTAGATGTTGAGCTGTTGGGGTCGATGGTCTGTCTGAGTGATCAGCCCGCGCCGGATCTGTGTATTCGTACGGCGGGTGAGCAGCGGATTAGTAATTTTCTTATCTGGCAGATGGCCTACAGTGAGTATTTCTTTAGTGATCTGCTGTGGCCTGATTTCGATAAATATGCGCTGGGTGCAGCGATTCAGAGTTACGCTACCCGTGAGCGACGCTTTGGTAAAACTAGTGAACAGATAGAGGCTGAGAATGCTTAAAGAGAGATTCTGGACGGCTGTCCTGTTAGCTCCGATTGTTTTAGCGGGGCTTTTTCTCTCGAGCTTCGATGTATTTAAGCTATTTGTTGCTGGTATCGTTTTATTGGGTGCTTGGGAGTGGGCGAATCTCGCCGGCTTGATTCCCTCGACTGCCCGTCTTGCCTATACCTCCTTGATCGCCGCATTGATGGCAACGCTTAACTACTACTCCCCTGCTGGGGAGTTTTCAGGTTTTCTCTGGGTCGCCGTACTGTTTTGGTGGATGGCTGCCTTTTGGGTGGTGCGTTACCCCGTGGTCAGTGGTTGGCAGGCGAGTTGGCAGCGCTTGTTGATCGGCGTGTTAGTGTTAACGTCTACTTGGATGGCGTTAGTGACGTTGCAGCATCAACCAAAGGGCGATGTTTTGTTGCTGATGTTGCTGTTGTTAGTTTGGGGTGCTGATATTGGGGCTTATTTTGCAGGTAAAACCTGGGGAAAAGCTAAGCTGGCGCCGAATGTTAGTCCTGGTAAAACCCGAGCAGGCTTATGGGGTGGGCTGACGTCATGTGCACTTATCTCTCTCTGTTTTATAGTCTATCTTGAACTTGATCTGCTTCTTGGAGTCTATCTGTTGCTGATAGCCATGCTGGCTGGATTGGCATCGGTCCTTGGCGATCTTTTTGAAAGTATGTTGAAACGCCATCGTGGCATCAAAGATAGTAGTCAGTTATTGCCAGGGCATGGTGGGATTCTTGATCGAATCGATAGTATTACCGCCGCTGCGCCGGTATTCGTACTGTGCTTACATCTGTTGTCGATGAGTTGATTTTGGGGAAAGATGGATATTCTTAATACCGTATTGGCGCTGATTGTTACCCTCGGAATCTTGGTGACAATCCATGAGTATGGTCACTTTTGGGTGGCTCGGCGTTGTGGTGTCAAAGTGTTACGTTTTTCTGTCGGTTTCGGTAAGCCGCTATTGCGCTGGCGCGACCGACTAGATACTGAATATGTTATTGCCATGATCCCACTAGGGGGTTATGTGTCGATGTTGGATGAGCGGGAAGGTGATGTTGATCCTAGTCTTTTGGATCAAACCTTTAACCGTAAGCCTGTGTTGCAGCGTATTGCGATTGTCGCTGCTGGGCCTGTCGTCAATCTTATTTTTGCGGTACTCGTTTACTGGGCGATGTTTGTCTCGGGCGTTGAGAAAGTAGCGCCAGTGATTGGTAGCGTTACTGCTGAGAGTATTGCTGAACATGCTGGTTTGTCCCCGGGTATTGAAATTGTCTCGGTCGCTGGTCGTGATACACGGTCATGGGATGATGTTAATATGGCACTGGCAACCTATATTGGTGAATCTGCTGTGGTGCCGCTGACCGCGCGTCAGGGGTTGAGTGGTGCGCCTCAAGAGTATCGACTTGATTTACAAAGCTGGCAGTTTAATCCGGAAACCCAGAGCCCATTGACGGCGATTGGTGTTCGGCCGTTTCGTCCCGTTTATCCGGCAGTGATTGGGCAGGTATTGCCTGAAGGTGCTGCATATAAGGCTGGTTTGTTGGCCGGTGATAAAGTGACTGCGATAAATGATCAGCCGGTGTCGGAGTGGGTGCAGTTGGTGACCATTATCCGACAGCATCCTGGGCAGTTGCTTGAGGTTGAGGTTGATCGTGCGGGACAGCAATTATCATTAAGCATGACGCCGGATCATAAAGATGAAGCGAATGGCGTCGTTGGCTATGTCGGTGCGGGTGTGGCGGCGGTCAAGTGGCCGCCAGAAATGCTTCGGCAGGTGCGTTATGGCGTATTTGAATCCATGGGGCAGGCGGTTTCGAAAAGCTGGCAGATGATTACGCTAACGCTTGATTCTATGTGGAAAATGCTTAAAGGTGTGTTATCGGTAAAAAACTTGAGTGGACCGATAACCATTGCTAAAGTGGCGGGGGCTTCTGCTGCCTCGGGGGTTGAAGCTTTTGTTGGCTTTTTAGCTTATTTAAGCATTAGTCTGGGTATTCTTAACCTTTTGCCTATACCCATGTTGGATGGTGGTCATCTGCTGTATTATGCGGTTGAGTTGCTAAGGGGGCGGCCGGTATCTGAAAAGGTACAGATGGTTGGCTTAAGGCTTGGAATGGCTATTTTGTTTTCGCTTATGGGCGTCGCTATTTTTAATGATCTAATGCGGCTTTAATTTTTCTCTTACAATATAAGAACCAGTTCATGAAGATCAGATTCGGACTTCTTTTTTCCCTGGCCCTTTGCTCATCGGTCGCCGCGGCACAGTCATTCACAGTAGACGACGTACGTCTGAAAGGGCTGGAACGGGTGGAGCCAGGCCTTGTGCTGCGCAACCTCGATATTGATTCAGGCCAGAGTGTCGATCAGGGTGATATTGCTGAAGCGACTCGCCGTGTGTTTCGTACCGGATATTTTGATGATATTGAGATCGCCCGTGAAGGTGATGTTCTGATCGTCAATGTACAAGAACGTCCTGCCATCAGCCTTATCCGCCTTGAGGGTAATAAGGTGTTGGAAGACGAAGTGCTGCTGGATGGTCTAAAGGAGAACGGCCTGCGTGAAGGTGACGTCTTTAAGCGGGCAACCTTGGATAAAATTCGGCAGGATCTGTTACGTCTCTATGCCGGACAGGGGCGCTACGGTGCCGATATTCAAGTCGAAATTGAGCCACTAACGGAGAATCGCGTTGCGCTGAATATCGATATCAAAGAGGGCAAGGTTGCCACCATTCAGCATATCAATATTATTGGCAATACTGTCTTTAGTGACGAGGAATTAAAAGAAGATTTCTCGCTGAAGCTGCCTGGCTTCTGGGATTTCTTCAGTGACTCGGATAAATATGCTCGGGAAAAGTTATCGGGTGATCTCGAGCGTTTACGTTCATATTACCTAGACCGAGGCTATATCAACTTCTCTATCGATTCGTCGCAAGTATCATTATCACCGGATAAAAAGCATGTGTTTATTACCGTGAGTGTGACCGAGGGGGAGAAGTTTTCTGTGTCCGGTGTATCGGTGGCCGGTGACCTAGTGGTCGATGAACAAGAGCTGATGGATGCGATTACCGTTGTTGAAGGTAGTACTTTCTCTCGCCGTGAAATGACGGCCTCTCAAGAGGCGCTAACTCGGAAACTAGGTGATAAGGGCTATCTGTTTGCTAATGTGAGCCCAGTTCCGCAAGTCCAAGATGATAATACCGTCAATCTACAGTTCTTTATTGCGCCGGGTAAACTGACCTATGTTCGCCGTGTGTCGGTTAAAGGTAATACAAAAACAGCGGATAAAGTCGCTCGACGTTCTATGACTCAAGTGGAAGGAGGCTTGGCTTCTTCGGCGGCTATTGAACGTTCTAAGCAGAAAATAGACCAAACGGGCTATTTTAGAGAAGTTAATGTTGAGACTAAACCTGTGCCTGGCACGGATGACCTGGTTGACCTGGAATACAATGTTATTGAGGATAATACCGGTAACTTTGTTGCCAGTGTAGGCTTCTCACAAACCAGTGGCGCCATTTTTAACTTGAGTGTTGAACAGGATAACTTTCTCGGCTCGGGTAATAGTGTTGGTTTTGGTATTACCCAGAGTGACACGGTCACAGAGTATAAGTTTAGCTATGTCGAGCCTTATTACACCGTTGATGGTGTGAGCCGTGGTTATAATATCTACTCCCGTGAGACCGATTACGATGAAGATAATATTAGTAATTACTCGACTGACACCTTCGGTGCGGGGATTAACTTTGGTTATCCCATGGATGATTATCAACGCCTTAACTTCGGCTTCAACTATGAAGGGGTGAAGATAAACACGATTGATGATACTGCACCTGAAGTACTAACCTTCATCAAAAATGAAGGAGATAAATATAATATCTTCAACGTTAGTCTTGGTTGGAGTGATAACCACCTGAACCGGAAGATCTTTGCAACCAAAGGTTATTCGCAAAGTGCATCGATTGAAATAGGTATTCCTGGTAGTGACCTGTCTTATCACAAAGAGCAATATAAAGGGCGTATCTATTTCCCATTGTCTGAGGATGGCGAGGGGTTGATCGGCTCCTTGCGCGGGCGCTTAGCGTTTGCCGGTGCGCTCGGAGATAACGAATACCCTATCTTTAAAAACTATTATAGCGGTGGTTTGAGTTCAGTCCGAGGCTACGATTCTAATTCGTTAGGCCCTCGTGACTCTAGTGATGATGAAGATCCTTTGGGTGGTAATGTTGCCATCGATATGAGCGCTGAACTGATCTTCCCAGTACCCTTTGTAAAAGACTCTAATTCAATGCGTACGCTGCTGTTTTTTGATGCGGGTAATGTCTTTCAAACTGATTGTCTAGAAGGTAGTACTAACTGTGAAAGTGGTATTAGGCTAGATGATCTACGTTATTCAGCTGGTTTTGGCTTTAGTTGGATAACACCGATTGGGCCTATCTCGGTTGCACTAGCAAAAGCATTGAATGCTGATGACGATGATGAAGAGCGTTTCTTTGAATTTGCGCTTGGTAAAACGTTCTAAGGAGAAAAAAATGTTTCGACCACTGATAATCATTCTGGGTGTGCTGCTCAGTTTTAACGCCATGGCAGAAAAAATAGTGATCTTGGGTGCGCAGCAGGCGTTACTGGGAAGTAAGGCTGCAGCTGAGTTTCGCGGCAAGCTAGAAAAAGAGTTCAGTAGTGAGCAAAAGCAGTTGGTAGACCTGCAGGCTCAGGTAAAACAGATTCAGGAAAAAATTAAGAAGGGTGCTGGAACTCAATCTAAAGAGGTGCAAGATCAGCAGAGAGTGCAGTTTCAGAAAGCCTATGGCGAGTATCAGCGGTTAGGTCAGGCGCTACAGCAGAAACAGCGCCAACGTGAAGATGCATTCCTGAAAGAGATGCAGCCAAAGATGGATGCGGTTATTCGTGATCTGATCGATAGCGAAGGCTATGATCTGGTGCTTAATAAGCAGGCAACGTTTTATGCTAAGCCTGCGTTAGATATTACGTCCCGCGTTATTGAACTATTGAATAAGAAGTAAGCAGTTTTATGGCTAAACGGCGTTTTACCGTTTCGGAGCTAGCAGTGTTGCTAGGAGCCGAGACGGTTGATTCAGAACTTCTTATCGATGGTATCGGGACGCTGCAGTCAGCCGCTGAGAATCAGTTGTCATTTTTGCATAGTGGCCGCTACCAATCGCAGCTGCAGGCGTCTCAGGCGGGTGCTGTGCTAGTCCGGCCTGAGCACCGTGATGCGGTTCGATCGATCGCTTTAGTGGTTGACGATCCTTATATTGCCTATGCGCGGGCAACGGCTTTATTTTGTGAGCAGTCTGAGTCTTCAGTAGGGGGCATTAATCCTCTCTCTACTATTAGTGAGTCTGCCGTGTTGGGCGATGGAGTATCCGTTGATGCCCATGCGGTGATTGGTGATCGGGTAGTGATTGGCTCGGGTGTCACCCTAGGTGCAAACAGCGTTATCGGCCCTGATTGTATTATCGGTGAAAATACCCGTATAGCGGCCAATGTAACCCTGTACAATAAGATTACGGTCGGCGCTAATTGTGTGATTCATAGTGGCGCAGTGATTGGTGCGGACGGTTTTGGTTTTGCTAATAACCATGGTGAGTGGCTTAAAATTCATCAGTTAGGCGGTGTCACCTTAGGTGATCGTGTTGAAGTGGGTGCTAACACAACGATCGACCGAGGTGCTTTAGATGACACGGTGATTGGTTGTGGCGTGATACTGGATAATCAAATTCAGATCGCCCATAACGTGACTATCGGTGATAATACGGCGATAGCCGGCTGTACAGCAATTGCTGGTAGTACTCACATAGGCAAAAATTGTACGATTGCCGGCGCTTGCGCGATAACGGGACATTTGACGATTGCCGATGGTACCCATGTCACAGCGATGAGCTTGATTAGTAAATCAATCTTGCAAGCGGGGGCGTACTCTTCCGGTACGGTGATGGAGTCACATCAGCAATGGAAGCGAAATGCGGTGAGATTTCGTCATTTAGACGAGCTGTTTCATCGAGTTAAAAAGTTAGAACAACTGTAAAGTAGCATACTTAAGGTCAGCCTGAATGATGATGGATGTAAAAGAGATCCGCAAATATTTACCTCACCGTTACCCCTTCCTTCTGGTAGACAGAGTGGTTGAGCTAGTGCCTGGTGAGTCAATCGTCGCCTATAAGAACGTGACGGTGAATGAAAACTTCTTTAATGGTCATTTTCCAGATTATCCTGTGATGCCTGGCGTTCTGATTGTTGAAGCGATGGCTCAGGCTGCCGGTATCCTAGGTTTCAAAACCATGGGTAAAACACCAGAAGATGGTTCTATTTACTATTTTGTAGGTTCTGATAAATTACGTTTTAAACGTCCTGTTGTTCCCGGAGATCGGTTGCAGTTGGAAGCGAAAATTATTTCAGAAAAACGCGGTATCTGGAAGTTTGAAGTTCGCTCTACTGTTGACGGTGATGTTGTCAGTACCGCAACGATTCTTTGCGCAGATAGAAAGGTGTAGATTTGATCCATTCCACGGCCATTATTGACCCATCCTCCCGCTTGGCTGATGATGTTCAAGTAGGTCCATGGACCGTTATTGGCCCCAATGTTGTGGTCGGTCCGGGAACCAAGATTCATTCCCATGTGGTTATCAAAGGGCCGACGAAGATTGGTGCGGATAATCATATCTTTCAGTTCGCCAGCATCGGTGAGGACTGCCAAGATAAGAAGTATAACGGTGAACCAACGGAGCTGCTGATCGGGGACAACAATGTCTTTCGAGAAGGCTGTACGGTTCACCGGGGGACTGTTCAAGATAATAGTATTACCGTCATTGGTAGTCATAATCTATTTATGGCGAACGTCCATGTCGCGCATGATTGTATCGTGGGTGATCATAATATTTTGGCGAACAACTGTGCATTAGCTGGGCATGTCCACTTAGGTGATTCTATTATTCTTGGTGGTTTTACGGCGGTGCATCAGTTTTGCCTGATTGGTTCCCATAGTATGTGTGGCGCTGGTAGTGTGGTGCTGAAAGATATTCCGGCCTTTATTATGTCGAATGGTAATAGTGCAAAACCCCACGGTATTAATGCTGAGGGGCTTCGTCGTCGTGGCTTCTCTGCGGCCGCCATTCAGAATGTTAAACGGGCTTATAAAATCATCTATCGCCAGGGGTTAAAGCTTGAAGACGCTATTTCGCAGCTTGAGTCCTTGGTACTTGAAACGCCTGAAATCAAGTTGCTGTCTGATTCTCTTAAAGCCTCAACCCGAGGCATCATTCGTTAGGGTATGAGTACCCTGCGTATTGGCATTGTGGCTGGGGAAGCATCCGGCGATATTCTGGGTGCTGGCTTACTGGCTGAGCTTAAGAAACGCTTTCCCGATATTTATATTGAAGGTATCGGTGGTGAATTGATGCAGGCTGAAGGCTGCGTCAGCCTTTTCCCGATGGAGCGTTTATCGGTGATGGGGTTGTTCGAGGTGCTGGGGCGTTTACGCGAGTTGCTCGGTATTCGCCGATCCCTAGTTACCCAATTTGGTCAGCAGCCACCTGATGTTTTTATCGGTATCGACTCCCCTGATTTCACCCTAAACCTCGAAGGTAAGTTACGCCAAGCCGGTATTCCAACCGTGCATTACGTGAGTCCTTCCGTTTGGGCATGGCGAAGTAAGCGAGTATTTAAGATACTTAAAACTACCGATTTAATGCTGACGTTATTCCCGTTTGAGGCGAAATTTTATCAACGGCATGGGGTGCCGGTGGAGTTTGTCGGTCATCCTTTGGCGAATATGATTCCGTTGGAGCCTGATTTGAGTGCTGCGCGGACTGATCTTGACCTGCCTCACGGACAGCGAATTGTGGCGCTGATGCCAGGTAGTCGAGGTGGAGAGCTTAAATATCTTGCCGAGCCTTTTTTGGATACGGCGCGTTGGTTACTGAAACGAAATACTGATTTAGTCTTTGTGATGCCTGCCGCTAATCAGGAGCGGTATGATCACTTACGTGAACTCATTGACCGGCAATACAGTGATCTTCCTATTGTGCTGGTATTAAAGCGTTCCCGCGAAGTGATGACGGCGGCTGATGCGGTACTGATCGCATCGGGCACAGCAACCCTTGAAGCATTGCTCTTGAAGAAGCCAATGGTGGTTGCTTACCGTATGGCGCCTCTGAGCTATAAAATTCTGTCACGTTTGGTGAGTAGTCAATATATCTCTTTGCCAAACTTGTTGGCGGATGCGCCATTGGTGCCAGAAATTCTGCAAAATGATGTGCGCCCCGAGGTGTTGGGGCCCGCAATTGAGCAAGCGTTACTTGATAGTGATGAGCAGAGTGAATTGAAGCAGCGTTTTAGTGAGATCCACCTGCAGTTGCGTCAGGATGCGAGTAAAAAAGCCGTCGATGCGATTGTACAGTTACTCGAGTCGCGTGGGCGACTCAGTGGTGATGCTGGTGCGTAACGCCTTTGACGAGAGACTGATTGCCGGCGTTGATGAGGTGGGTCGAGGCCCATTAATAGGAAACGTCGTGACGGCGGCGGTGATTCTTGACCCCACTAAACCTATTGAGGGTTTAACCGATTCTAAAAAGCTCTCGGAGAAAAAGCGGGAGCTGCTGTTTCCGTTGATTCAGGAGCGCGCGCTAGCTTGGTCGATCGCTTGGGCAACGCCGGAAGAGATCGATCAGCTGAATATTCTGCATGCCACCATGTTGGCGATGCAACGGGCGGTTTTGGGGCTAAGTATTCAACCTGATTTTGCCCTGATTGATGGTAATCGTTGCCCCCCTGGGTTGCCTTGTGGCGCTGAGGCCATCGTTAAGGGTGACCTGAAAGAGCCGGCAATCAGCGCCGCGTCTATTTTGGCAAAGGTCTACCGAGATCGTGAAATGGTCGCATTAGATCATCGCTATCCGGGTTACGGTTTTGCTAAGCACAAAGGTTACCCGACCGCCCTTCATATGGAACAATTACGTCTGTTAGGCCCGCTACCTGAGCACCGTCGAAGTTTTCGACCGGTGGCTGAGTTGCTAGCGTTAAATACCGATATAACTGATTAAACGAGTTGAAATGACTGATCCGGCATTTGTACATCTGCGTCTACATACAGAGTTTTCACTGGTTGATGGACTTGTTCGTATTAAAGAACTGGTTAAGGTGGCGAAAGACCAGCAAATCCCTGCTATTGCGATTACGGATCAGGTGAATCTGTTTGCCTTGATTAAGTTTTTTAAAGCCACGACTGGGGCGGGTATTAAACCAATTTTTGGTGCGGATATCTGGATTGAAAATGAAACCGATCCTGAAGATACCCCCCATCGGATGACGTTGTTAGCCATGAATGATAAAGGCTATCGGAATTTGATGGAGCTGATCTCGCTGGCCTATGAGAAAGGGCAGAATATCCAGCCGGAACTGGCGTTGCTAAAACGCAGCTGGATTGCAGATCGTTCTGAGGGGTTGATCGCGTTATCAGGAGCCAAAGATGGTGAAGTGGGCCGAGCGCTGGCCGACAATGATTCTGCCCATGCTGTATTGGCACAATGGCAAGCGGTATTTCCCGATCGTTTCTATCTCGAAATTCAACGGACCGGTCGCCCCGGAGATGAAAGCTGTGTCCATGCGACAGTGCAGCTAGCTCATGAGACCGGTTGTCCTTTGGTGGCCACCAATGAAGTGATGTTTTTACGGCCAGAGGATTTTGAAGCCCATGAGGTTCGCGTCTGCATCAACCAAGGGCGCACGCTGGAAGATCCGCATCGGCCAAAGAATTATAGTGAACAACAGTATCTACGCTCAGCCGAAGAGATGGTTGAGTTGTTCAGTGATATTCCTTCCGCAGTGGCGAATACGGTAGAGATCGCAAAACGTTGTAACGTAGAGCTAGATTTAGGCACCTATTATCTACCGAAATACCCTATTCCTGAAGGGGTAACCATGGATGAGTTTTTTGCCGAGGTTTCCTGGAAAGGTTTAGAAGAGCGTCTGGAAATCCTGCTGGACAAAGATGATCCCGAATATGCGGAAAAACGCCGACCTTATGAAGAGCGGTTACGATTTGAACTAGATATTATCACCCAGATGGGTTTCCCCGGCTATTTCTTGATCGTAATGGACTTCATCCAGTGGGGTAAGGATAACGGCGTACCGGTAGGCCCTGGCCGTGGTTCAGGTGCAGGTTCATTGGTGGCCTATGCGCAGAAAATTACCGATCTGGACCCCCTAGAATATGATCTACTATTCGAACGATTCCTAAACCCAGAGCGGGTATCGATGCCCGATTTCGATATCGACTTCTGTATGGATAACCGTGATCGAGTGATCGATTATGTTGCGGAAACCTATGGTCGTGACGCGGTATCGCAGATTGTGACCTTTGGTACCATGGCGGCTAAAGCGGTGGTGCGTGACGTTGCGCGAGTACAGGGTAAACCGTTCGGTCTGGCGGATAAACTCTCAAAACTCATTCCGTTTGAAGTGGGTATTACCCTGACCCGCGCCTTGGTTGAAGAGCCATTGATGAAGGAATTCGTCGACTCCAGCGAAGAAGCGCAAGAGATTATGGAGATGGCCCTCAAGCTAGAAGGGCTGACCCGTAACGTCGGTAAGCACGCCGGTGGTGTGGTTATCGCGCCAACCAAATTGACCGATTTCTCGGCCACCTACTGTGATGAATTTGGTCATGGCTTAGTCACTCAATTCGATAAGAGTGATGTGGAGGAGGCCGGACTGGTTAAGTTCGACTTCTTGGGGCTGCGGACCCTGACCATCGTTGATTGGGCGGTGAAAACCATTGACCGCATTCGGGCCAAGACCGGTGAAGAACCACTGGATATCGCCCTAATAGACCTAGAAGATCCCGCGACCTTTGAATTGCTAAAATCGGCCGAAACCACCGCGGTGTTCCAGCTCGAGTCCAGTGGTATGAAGGATTTGGTTCGTCGCCTAAAACCGGACCGCTTTGAGGATATTATCGCCTTGGTGGCCTTGTTCCGACCGGGGCCGCTGCAATCAGGCATGGTTGATGACTTTATTCTGCGAAAGCATGGTCAGGCTGAGTTGGCTTATCCCCATGCGGATTATCAGCTAGATAGCCTTCAGCCGGTGCTCGAGCCTACTTACGGTATCATCCTGTATCAAGAGCAGGTTATGCAGATCGCTCAGGTGATGGCGGGTTATACCCTCGGCGGCGCGGATATGCTGCGTCGAGCGATGGGTAAGAAAAAACCTGAAGAGATGGAGAAGCAGCGTAGCTCGTTTTTAGAAGGCTCTGTCGCTAACGGTATTGACCCTGATTTGGCGGGTAACATCTTTGATCTGGTAGAGAAGTTTGCCGGTTATGGTTTTAACAAGTCTCACTCAGCAGCTTATGCCTTGGTGTCATACCAAACCGCTTGGCTGAAAACCCACTACCCTGCACCCTTTATGGCGGCAGTGCTCTCTTCTGATATGCAGAATACCGATAAAGTGGTGATCTTTATCGAAGAGTGTCGCACCATGAAGCTGCCTCTGGTGCTACCCGACGTTAACTGGGGTGAATATATGTTCACCGTTAACGATAAGGGTGAAATTGTTTACGGTTTGGGGGCGATTAAAGGCGTGGGTGAAGGGCCCATAGAAGCGATTGTGGCCGCTCGTGATGAGGGTGGTCAGTTCAAGGATATCTTCGATTTTTGTAAGCGGGTGGGCAGTAAAAAACTTAATAAGCGGGTTTTGGAAGCCTTGGTTCGTTCAGGCGCTTTGGATCACCTTGGGCCGGATCGTGCCCAGCTATGGGCGGCGATTGGTGAGGCGCTTAAAGCGGCGGATCAGTCTGAACGCAACCAGAGTGCGGGCATGTTCGATCTGTTTGGTGAAGTCGAAGCCGAACAGCCTCGCGATCCTTATGCCGAATATATGAAGTTGCGCCAGTGGACCGACAAAGAGCGTCTGCAAGGTGAGAAAGATACGCTGGGTCTCTATGTTACTGGGCATCCTATTGATGAATACGAAGCCGAACTACCGCACTTTATTACACGCCGAATTGCGGAGTTAATGCCGCAACGTGGGCAGCAGCAGAAAATGCTGGGCCTAGTGGTGGATGTGCGGGTTAAGAAAACCAAGAAAGGTGATTCGCTCTGTTTTGTCACACTGGACGATCGCACCTCCCGTATCGAGATATCTCTGTTTGGCGAAGCCTATGATGAATATCGCCCGCTATTGAATAAAGATGCCATCCTGCTGATCGAAGGTGAGATCACTATCGATAGCTATTCAGGTACCGATAAGCTCAAGGTTCGTGGCCACAAAGTCGTCGATGTGACTCAGTGTCGCGCTCGTTATGGGCGTCATATAGAGGTGGATTGTGATGCGGGGCAACTGAAAGATCGCTCGCTGAAGGCTTTTGGTGAGCTGTTAGGTAAGTATAAAGGCCAAGTCACTATGCCGGTTGCATTGCGTTATAAGAGCGTTGATGCCTCTGCCACACTCTGTTTAGGTGAGGCTTGGCAAGTACAGCCGACAGATGAGCTATTACTGAAACTCAAAGATCAGTTTGGCGGCGATGCAGTTAGGATCCGCTACTGATTCAGGGTGGTTCTTGAACGCGACTCGGGGTAGAATTAGGCCAACTTTTTTAGCGTCGGCTGATCTCTGTTGCTACTGTGTCCCGGCCGGAACGAAGCGAACTTACGGAATATCAATACATGAATCCCAATTATCTGGATTTTGAACAGCCAATTGCAGACCTAGAAGCAAAAATTGAAGAGTTACGTCTGGTTGGTGATGACAATGAGTTGAATATTGAGGAAGAGATCTCAAAGCTACAGGCCAAAAGCCGTACGCTAACGAAATCTCTTTTTAGTGACCTGAGTGAATGGCAGATTTCTCAGATTGCCCGTCATCCTCAGCGCCCTTACACCCTTGATTATGTCGACATGATCTTCGATGAATTCGAAGAGATTCATGGTGATCGGCACTTTTCCGATGACCGCGCCTTGATCGGTGGTATCGCGCGGCTAGAAGGGCGTCCGGTGATGGTCATTGGCCATCAAAAAGGGCGAGAAGTTAAAGAAAAAGTGCGTCGTAATTTCGGTATGCCCCGTCCAGAGGGTTATCGTAAAGCGTTGCGTCTAATGGAGATGGCTGAGCGTTTTAAAATGCCTATCCTGACCTTCATTGACACACCGGGAGCTTATCCGGGTATTGATGCAGAAGAGCGAGGACAGTCTGAAGCGATCGCTTTCAATCTTGCTGCGATGTCTCGCTTGAATACACCTATTGTGGCGACGGTTGTTGGTGAAGGTGGATCAGGCGGTGCATTGGCTATCGGTGTCTGTGATGAACTGATGATGCTGCAATACTCTACGTATTCGGTTATCTCGCCGGAAGGTTGTGCCTCTATTTTATGGAAGAGTGCCGATCGTGCGCCGGATGCGGCGAAGGCGATGGGTTTAACCTCTGACCGTCTGCATGCACAAGGGTTGGTCGATCAGATTATTGATGAGCCTTTGGGCGGCGCCCACCGAGATCATGCGTTGATGGCGGCTAACCTGAAAAAACACTTGATGGAAACCCTTGAGCGGTTGAGCGATATCGAGCCGGATGAGTTGATTGAGCGGCGTTATCAGCGGCTTATGTCCTACGGCATCAGTCAGTAACACGGAAGCCGTCGGTTAATCCGGCGGTTTTTTTTGCCTGTCAGTATTTGAAAGGCTGTTATATTCATTAATATGAACGATCTTCAACAGCACTTTAATCATCAGCTTGAAAGCTGTCCCGATACCATTAAACGCTGGGTGATCGGGTTAAGTGGTGGGCTAGATTCCGTTGTTTTACTCCATCTGGCTGCGAGAGCTATTCCTGCTGAGCAATTATTGGTGGTCACTGTTGATCATCAGCTTCAAGCGCAGTCATCCCAATGGACCGACTTCTGTCGACAATTAGCGGTATCGCTCCATCTTCCCTTTTATCATGAACAAGTGGTTGTCCCTGAGGGAGCTAGCGTGGAGCGCGCCGCGCGGGATGCTCGATATCGGGTATTCGAAAAAATTCTGCAACCCGATGATTGTTTGTTATTAGCTCACCATTTGAATGATCAGGCTGAAACGATGTTGTTCCGTTTGCTACGGGGGGCGGGTGTACGTGGATTAGCGGGTATTCCACCGCGCCGCACATTCGGCAAGGCGAGCCTGTTTCGGCCGTTACTGGATATTGCGCGACCGCAGTTGCAGCAGTGGGCGCAAGCAGAGCAGTTGGCATGGGTAGAAGATCCGAGTAATCGCGATCTATCATTCGACCGTAACTATCTCCGCCATAAAGTCATCCCTGTGCTTGAAGCCCGTTGGCCTCGTTTTGCCCGTCGTTGGGCGAGCACCGCTCGCTTTATGCGAGAATCCGAGCAGTTGCATCAAGATCTAGCAATAATCGATAGCGAATCTGTAGCGTTAGGTGATGGGCTCGATTGCTCTGCTTTAGCGCAGTTGAGTCCGGCTCGGCAGAATAATCTATTGCGGTTTTGGTGTAGAGCAGCGGATGTTGTACTGAGCGAGCGGCAGCTTTTGGCTATAAAGCAGTTAATCGGTGCCGCCGATGATCGACAGCCGGTTGTGCAGCTGGGGCATCTGCAGCTTCGCCGCTATCAGGGTGTATTGTTGCTTCAGACTGATGACACCGAGCTTGAGTGGGGTGATCGCCCTTTGATCGCGTCGCTGGAACTCCCGCAGGGACGTCTTGTGGTGAGTGAATCAGCAGTGCGTGGCTTGAAGTCTTTGGCTGGGGTAACGCTCCGTAACCGTCGTGACGGTGATCGTTGTCGGCCGTTAGGGCGGGGTGGGTCCTGTTCGTTAAAGAAGCTTTTTCAGGAGTCAGGCATCCCTGCTTGGCAGCGTCGTTCGTGGCCCGTCTGTGTGGTCGGTGATGAGATTGTTGCGCTGCCCGGAATATGTGTCTGCGAAAATTGGCAGAGCGAAAAAAAAGGCAGCGGTTTTGCGTTGAAATGGCAGCCAACTGCATTGTCTGTTAAGGGCGATTCTGATACCCTGTAGCCCCATCTTTAGTAGCTGTTTTTTAAGCAGCGCGACTCACTTTTCACGACCAGATACAGGTTCCTCATGACGCGATATATTTTCGTCACAGGCGGTGTTGTTTCCTCATTGGGGAAAGGCATTGCATCCGCTTCACTCGCAGCTATTCTTGAAGCCCGGGGGCTGAAAGTCACCATGCTGAAACTGGATCCGTATATTAACGTCGATCCAGGGACTATGAGTCCAATCCAACATGGTGAGGTCTTTGTGACCGAAGATGGTGCCGAAACTGACTTAGACTTAGGTCATTACGAGCGTTTCATCCGCACGACCATGTCGAAACGCAATAACTTTACGGCGGGTCGGGTCTATCAACATGTGCTGCGTAAAGAGCGCCGTGGTGATTATCTGGGCGGTACGGTTCAGGTTATTCCGCACATTACCGATGAGATTAAGCGTCGAGTACTGGAAGGCTCCGGCGATGCTGATATTGCGCTGGTTGAGATCGGTGGAACCGTTGGGGATATCGAGTCCTTGCCCTTTATGGAAGCGGTGCGCCAGTTAAGAGTTGAACTAGGCGCTCGTCGGGCGATGTTTATGCACCTGACGCTCGTGCCTTATATCGCCACCGCGGGTGAAATTAAGACTAAGCCATCCCAGCACTCGGTAAAAGAGCTGCGTTCTATCGGTATCCAGCCTGATATCTTGGTGTGTCGTTCAGATTTCGCACTGCCTATCTCTTCTCGTCGTAAACTCTCATTGTTTACTAACGTGGAAGAGCGTGCGGTTATCTCGTTACCGGATGCTGACTGTATCTACAGAATTCCGCGTATGCTGAGTGAGCAGAAGCTGGATCAGATTGTCATTGAGCAATTTAATCTAGAATGTCCGTCTGCTGACCTCTCTGAATGGGATCGTGTATCCGATGCCAAGCTGAACCCGCATCGTGAAGTGACGATTGCCATGGTCGGCAAGTATATGGAGCTGCTGGATGCTTATAAATCGCTGATTGAAGCGATCTCCCATGCCGGTATTGCACTGCGTACTAAAGTAAATATCAAATATATCGATTCAGAGCAGATTGAACGTGATGGTGTCGATCTGCTTGAAGATGTTTCCGCTATTTTGGTGCCCGGTGGTTTTGGTGAACGTGGCGTCGAAGGTAAAATTGCGGCAGTGAAGTATGCCCGAGAAAACAAGGTGCCATATTTAGGTATCTGTCTTGGTATGCAGGTAGCCGTTATTGAATATGCCCGCCATGTAGCTGGTATTACCGATGCTAGCAGTACTGAATTTGATGCTAATACGGCGTCGCCGTTGATCGGTTTAATCACCGAATGGATGACCGAAGAGGGTGCTAAAGAGGTTCGCGGCTATACCGATGATCTCGGCGGTACTATGCGCTTAGGCGCTCAGGTCTGTACCTTAAAAGAGGGCACAACGGCTTATCAAGCCTATGGCACCAGCGACATTAAAGAACGCCATCGCCACCGTTACGAAGTGAACAACAACTATGTTGCACAGCTTGAAGAAGCGGGTCTGATTGTCTCAGGCCGCTCTGTTGATGGCGAGTTGGTTGAGGTGGTCGAGGCTCCGGATCATCCGTGGTTTGTTGCTTGCCAGTTCCACCCTGAATTTACCTCTACCCCAAGGGATGGGCATGGTTTGTTCAGCGGTTTTATTGAGGCGGCGTTAACTTACGCTGACCTTGAAAAATAAAGAATACATATTATTTTTGGAGTTTCGTCAATGGCACAGATTGCTGACATTAAAGCCCGTGAAGTTCTTGATTCCCGTGGTAACCCGACCGTTGAAGCCGATGTAATCCTGGATTCCGGTGTGATGGGTTCTGCCTGCGCGCCTTCAGGTGCCTCTACTGGATCTCGTGAAGCGTTGGAGCTGCGTGATGGTGATAAAAGCCGTTACCTCGGTAAAGGCGTACTGAAAGCGGTAGGCGCGGTTAACGGTGTGATTCGCGATGCCTTGATCGGCATGGACGTTACCGATCAGCGTGCGTTGGATAATAAAATGCTGGCGCTGGATGGTACTGAAAACAAAGAAAACCTCGGCGCCAATGCGATTTTGGCGGTGTCTCTTGCAGCGGCGAAAGCAGCAGCACTGGTTAAAGGCATTCCTCTTTACGCGCATATTGCTGAAATTAACGGCACGGCGGGTCAGTTCTCTTTGCCTGTTCCAATGATGAATATCCTTAACGGTGGTGAACACGCCGATAACAATGTTGATATTCAAGAGTTCATGGTTCAGCCGGTTAACTTTACTAAGTTCTCCGATGGCCTGCGGTGTGGCGCAGAAATCTTCCACTCTTTAAAAGCAGTATTGAAAGCTCGCGGTTTGAGTACGGCTGTTGGTGATGAAGGTGGTTTTGCACCGAACCTGGCCTCTAATGAAGAAGCGTTGGTTGTCATTCAAGAGGCGATCTCTAATGCCGGTTATGAGCTAGGTAAAGATGTTACCTTGGCGCTGGACTGTGCTGCTTCTGAGTTCTACAAAGACGGTAAGTATGATCTATCAGGTGAAGGTAAAGTCTTTGATGCCGAAGGTTTCAGCGATTACTTGGCTGCACTGACCGACAACTATCCTATTGTATCGATCGAAGATGGGTTGGATGAGTCTGACTGGGATGGCTGGGCGTATCTGACGAAGAAAATCGGCGATAAGATTCAGTTGGTCGGTGATGATCTGTTTGTGACGAACACCAAAATTCTGAGCCGTGGTATCGAGCAGAGCATCGGTAACTCCATCCTGATTAAATTCAACCAGATCGGTTCTTTGTCTGAAACATTGGATGCCATTAAAATGGCTAAAGATGCAGGCTTTACCGTGGTTATCTCTCACCGTTCAGGTGAAACAGAAGATACCACCATTGCTGATCTGGCCGTCGGTACAGCAGCAGGACAGATTAAAACCGGTTCATTGTGCCGTTCTGATCGCGTAGCGAAATACAACCGCTTGCTACGGATCGAAGAAGAACTGGGTGCAGACGCTGTCTACAACGGTTTATCAGAAATTAAGGGTCAGGGTTAATTTTTAACTGATCTATGAAATACTAGGGGGCTTAACGCCCCCTTTTTTGACTATATAGAATAAGAGTGCTGTCAAACTGTGTTTCGCTGGAGTTTATTTCGTTCAATTTTGTTGCTGCTGTTGGTCTGTTTGATCGGACTGCAGTATCGGCTATGGTTTGGCGAGGCTAATCTTGGTGATGTGCAGGCATTGCAGCAGGAGATCGAACGGCAACGGGCTGAAAATGACCTTCTGGTAAATCGCAACCATCAGTTAGATGCTGAGGTTAAAGACCTTAAGCAGGGACTGGAGGCGCTGGAAGAGCGTGCCCGAAATCAGCTGGGAATGATAAAAGAGGGCGAGTCCTTCTTTCAATTGGTTCCCGCGTTGCCAGGAAAACCACCGGCCGATAGCGGTCAGTCACGGAACCCCTAGCGTCAATGAACTTTCCAACTGAATTACAATATTTATATGGTGAGCCTGCCAGTCGTGCGGTTATCCGAACTGAGCCCGATGACTTTCGAGTAATAGAAGATCTGTCGTTTGAACCTGAAGGCAGCGGCGATCATGTGTTTCTGTATATCCGTAAGACGGGCGAAAATACCGACTGGGTTGCTCGGCAGTTGGCACATTTTTGTCAGGTTAGCCCAAAAGAAGTGGGTTATGCAGGCAAGAAGGATCGCCATGCCATCACTGAACAGTGGTTTAGCGTACATATGCCCGGTCGATCCCCGTTAACCTGGTCGTTGTTTGAAACCGATACTATCAAGGTACTGAAATCGGTTAAACATACGCGTAAATTAAGGCTGGGCAGTCTGACCGGTAACCGTTTTCAGATACGTTTACGACAAGTGACCGAGCCTGCTGTTTTACTGAGCCGAGTGGAAGAGATTCGCCAAGGCGTGCCAAACTATTTTGGTGAGCAGCGCTTTGGTCATCACGGCGGTAACCTCACCAAGGGAGCGTTACTGATTGCGGGTAAGTTAAAAGAACGGCAACGGCACAAGAAAGGCCTATATATCTCCGCCGTACGCTCCTATATGTTTAATCAGTTGGTTTCCCAGCGAATAGAACAATCTTTCTTTGCTCAGCCAATGGCCGGTGATGTATTGATGATCAACGGTAGTCAAAGTTGTTTTCCCTTTGAAGCAGAAGATGAGACGATTCTGAGTCGTTTGCAGTCGGGTGATCTGCATCTGACGGCGGCGATGTGGGGACGAGGCCGTTCTATTTGTACTGCCGATGCGGCTACGTGGGAAATAGAGCAATTAACACCTTGGCAGGAGCAGTTGGCCGGGTTAGAAAAGTTAGGACTGAATCAGGAGCGCCGCTCAACTCGATTGATGCCTGGGCATCTAACGATTGAGCAGGAAGCGGATGATCAGTTTTTGTTAGCCTTCGACCTGCCTGCGGGTAGCTTCGCGACTAGCGTGTTACGTGAATTAGCACAGGTGTCATCGGCAGCCGCTCAACCGGACCCCGAGGCTGAATAATGAAATTATTACTATCGAATGATGATGGTGTTTATGCCCCAGGCTTGGAGTCATTGGCGCGAATTTTAGCGCAGGATGCTGAGGTAGTGGTGGTTGCGCCTGACCGAAACCGTAGTGGTGCGAGTAACTCTTTAACACTGGACCGTCCACTGGAATCGCATCATCATCAAAACGGTTTTGTGAGTATTAATGGAACGCCGACCGATTGTGTGCATCTAGGGATTGGGATCTACAGTGATGCGCCCGATATGGTGATTTCTGGGATTAACTGTGGCTGCAATCTGGGTGATGATGTGATCTATTCCGGCACGGTGGCGGCTGCGATGGAGGGGCGACATCTTCACCTGCCGCCTATTGCCGTATCGTTAGAAGGGAGTAACCCTCAGCATTATGATACCGCGGCAGAGGTAGTGCGACAGCTCATTAAGAATATTCGTGGGTTGGTGTTAGCGCCGCGGACGGTGTTGAATGTGAATGTTCCAGATCTGCCGTTAGATCAGATAAAGGGGACCCATGTGACCCGTTTAGGTCACCGAGTGATGGCGGATGCGCCGGTTGAATCCTTCGATCCTCGTGGTAAGCAGCGGTTTTGGATTGCGGGCGCCGGTGTCGCGGCTGACTGCGGCCCTGGTACTGATTTTTTTGCGGTAAAATCGGGCTATGTTTCGATAACCCCCCTTAATATAGATATGACTCAGTATTCCGGTATGGATAATCTGAGTAACTGGTTAGAGGATGCAGAGTGAATAAGTTGCAGTTGCAGGGGATTGGGATGACCTCCCAGCGTACCCGCAGCAGATTGGTGCAGCGGCTGAAAGAACAGGGTATTTCCGATCAGCTCGTGTTGGATGTGATGGGTAATACGCCGCGCCATATCTTTATCGATGAGGCACTGTCCCATCGGGCCTATGAAGATACTGCTTTGCCCATTGGATTTAACCAAACGATATCGCAGCCTTATATTGTTGCGCGCATGACCGAGATTCTATTAGCTGGCGGTCCATTGGAACGAGTACTCGAAGTGGGTACCGGTTCGGGCTATCAGACCACGGTTCTGGCACAATTGGTTAGCAAGGTGTTCAGTGTCGAGCGGATTAAGCCTCTACAAGAGAAAGCGCGTCAGCGATTTTCGTTATTGAAAATCCGTAATGTCTCGCTGAAACACAGTGACGGTGGCATGGGTTGGGCTGAGCGAGGCCCTTTCGATGGCATTATGGTCACTGCGGCACCGGAAGAGGTCCCCGCTGAATTACTCATTCAGTTAGCGGTGGGTGGACGATTGGTGATTCCGGTGGGTGGGACACAAAACCAGCAACTTAAACTGGTTATTAAGGTCTCAGAAACGGAGTATGAAACATCGGTGCTTGAAGGGGTTAAATTTGTGCCGCTCTTGAGTGGTACGGTACGCTGAGCAGATAGATTGACGGAAGGTTAAATGAATACAAAGCGTACAACTAGGGATTTTCTAGGGCTGTTTTTTAAAGGCGTGATGATGGGCGCTGCCGATGTGGTTCCCGGTGTTTCCGGCGGTACCATTGCGTTTATTACCGGCATCTATGAAGAACTGATTAATACGATTAAAAGCTTTAATCCTGCCGCGTTGCGGGTGCTGTTTAAGCAGGGGCCGGCAGCTTTCTGGAAGCAGGTCAATGGCAACTTCCTCGTTGTACTGCTCGCCGGTATTGTGGCCAGTATCGCGACCATAGCCGGCGGAGTGTTGTTTCTGCTTAGCAACTACCCGATTTTATTATGGGCATTCTTTTTTGGTTTGATTCTGGCGTCGGTGTGGCTGGTAATGAGCCATATTAAAAAATGGGATGCGAACCTCGTCTCCAGTTTTATTATCGGAGCCATTATTGCTTATCTCATCACCAGTCTCGCGCCGGTGAGCGTTGAACCAACGGCGACGATGGTATTTATCTCCGGTGCTATCGCCATCTGTGCGATGATTTTACCCGGTATCTCTGGGAGTTTTATTTTACTACTGCTGGGAATGTATGCGCATATCTTGACGGCAGTTAAGGGGGTGGATCTCCAGCTCATTAGCCTATTCATGTTAGGCTGTGTCGTCGGTATTATGAGCTTTTCTCGGGTGCTAAGCTGGATGTTTAGCCATCATCATCAGGTAACCTTGGCATTGTTATCAGGCTTTATGTTGGGCTCGCTGAATAAGGTGTGGCCGTGGAAATATACCCTCTCTTACACCATTAATCGGCACGGAGAGCAGGTGCCGTTATTGCAAGATAATGTACTCCCGTGGCATTTCGAGAGCATTACGGGGCAACCATCCTTTCTGCTTTGGGCGTTGGGTTTGGCGCTGGTTGGTATTGCGATTGTGGTTGTCATGGAGCGCTTTCAGGCAGCTAAGGAATAAACTATGGTGAGAGCTCACGCTGATACTTTCACAGCCACGGCGTTATTCGTCGTTGTTTTGATGCTGTCCGCCTGTGGCTCTAACAGTCGTTATACGCCGATTGATGAACGTTCCATTGGCGGTCGCCAGCCGGTCAAAGTGGTGAGTAGTCAGTCGCCCGGTCAGTATCGGGTGCGACGAGGTGATACGCTTTACTCGATCGCATTTCGTTATGGCTTAGATTTTAAGCAGTTGGCGCGGCGTAATAATATCGGCGCTGATTATCAAATCTATCCGGGTCAAGTTTTGTCCCTTAATGGCTCCGCTCCTCGAGCGGCGCAGAGATCTTCCTCCGTTAAACCCAGTCAAAAACCTGTAGCGGTCGCGCCCACGAAAACAACCAAACCGGTCAAACGAACGACTACTCCAAAAGTGGTTGCCGCCCCTGTGGTAGCGACTAAGAAAAGTACGTCAACAAGCACTCAAAAAGCGACCAAGTCTACTGCTGCCCGCACCTTGAGTTGGCGCTGGCCCACGTCTGGCCAGATTATTCAGCGTTTCAGTAGTAAGGGTAAGGTTAATAAGGGGATTAACTTTGCTGGCCCAAAAGGTGCGCCGGTGTATGCGGCTGAGGCGGGTGAAGTGGTCTATGCCGGTAGTGGTTTATTAGGTTATGGCAATCTTGTTATTATTCACCATAATCAGAAATTTCTAAGTGCGTATGCGCATAACAGTCGCATTCTTGTGAAAGAAAATGATAAGGTAAAAACAGGCGACAAAATTGCTGAGATTGGCAATAGTGGCGCTGCCCGAACAATGCTGCATTTTGAGATTCGCAGAGATGGCCAACCTGTTGATCCAATGTTGTATCTGCCGCGTAAACGATGAACACTTAATTCATTATCACTAAGTAGTAACTCATAAAAAGTAATAATAACGAAGTTACTCGGGATTAATACGATGGTAAATGTAGAAAATAATGAGCAGGGGCTAGAGACCGTTTCAGTTGATGTAAAAGAGACTGACCTGGCTGATAAGACGAAAGACGAACCCACATTTCTCAACAGCGGACGGGGCAAAGGGAGTATGGCCCATAACGATCTGCTGAGTGCCAAAACGCTGGATGCGACACAGTTATACCTGAACGAAATCGGCTTTTCTCCATTGCTCACTGCCGAAGAGGAGGTTTATTTCTCTCGGTTGTCTTTAAAAGGCGATGAGCCTTCCCGTAAACGGATGATTGAAAGTAACCTGCGCTTGGTGGTTAAAATTGCGCGACGCTATATCAACCGAGGCTTAACACTGCTTGATCTGATAGAAGAGGGTAACCTTGGGCTAATTCGTGCGGTCGAAAAATTTGATCCCGAGCGAGGCTTCCGCTTTTCAACCTATGCGACCTGGTGGATAAGACAGACCATCGAGCGGGCGATTATGAATCAGACCCGTACTATTCGGTTGCCGATTCATGTCGTCAAAGAGCTGAATGTTTATCTACGTGCCGCGCGCGAGTTAGCGCAGAAGCTTGATCATGAGCCAACGGTTGAAGAGATCGCAGCAGCGGTTGATAAACCGGTAGAAAATGTCGAGAAGATGTTTGGCTTGAACGAGCGGGTAACATCGATCGATGTGCCGGTGGGTAAAGATTCTGACAAGATGTTGTTAGATACCATTGCCGATGAGGAATCGTCCGACCCGGAAACCTTGCTGCAAAAATCGAATATTAGCGGTAATTTGGAAGGTTGGCTGAATATGTTGCCGGAAAAACATTCTGAAGTACTGTCTCGACGATTTGGTCTTAGAGGCTATGAGATGAGCACGCTAGAAGAGGTCGGCAGAGAGATCGGCCTGACCCGAGAGCGGGTACGGCAGATACAGGTAGAAGCGCTGCGTAAATTGCGTGAAATTGTTGAACGCAATGGCCTTTGTGGTGAAGACCTACTGAAAGGTTAGTGCACTCTATCTTATTGTTGGCCTCATAAAACCGAGCATATCATCTGCTCGGTTTTTTGTTTTTAGGCCCAGCCGATTAGCTGAGCTAGAGTGCCCTTTTTGCTTTAGCTTCGATCAGCCTCTTTTTTGAGCACATAGAGAAGATCGAGTGCTTGTCGTGGTGTCAGGTTGTCCGGTTCCAGTGCCTTCAGTTGCGTCAGAGCTGGATGAGGGCGGGGCGCGACAAATAGATCATCTTGTACCGGTGGCGGCTGGCGGCGTTGTTCGGTTTGTCCGGTATCTTCCTCCAGTTGAATGAGCTTTTGGCGAGCACGACTAATAACATTTGCGGGAACGCCCGCCAGTTGTGCGACCTGTAAGCCGTAGCTCTGACTGGCAGGGCCCTCCTGAACCTCATGCATAAAGACGATATGATCTTGATGCTCCATCGCTGTTAGGTGAACATTAAAAACCCCTTGGCAGAGCTCTGGCAGCACCGTTAATTCAAAGTAGTGGGTCGCAAACAGGGTCATGGCTTTGACCTCGTTGGCTAGATATTCCGCAGCAGACCAAGCCAGTGATAGCCCGTCGAAGGTGCTGGTGCCGCGCCCAACTTCATCCATGAGCACTAAACTGCGCTCCGTGGCATTATGCAGAATGTTGGCGGTTTCCGTCATCTCAACCATAAAGGTTGAACGGCCACCGGCTAGATCGTCCGAAGACCCCATACGCGTAAAAATACGGTCAACTAAACCGATAGTCGCTGACTGTGCTGGGACATAGCTGCCAATGTGAGCCAATAGTGTGATGAGAGCTGCTTGGCGCATATAGGTGGATTTACCACCCATGTTTGGGCCGGTAATAATCAGCATTTGCCGCTCAGGGGAGAGGCTTAGGTTATTGGCAACAAAAGGATCGTCGAGTACATCTTCGACCACGGGATGGCGGCCGCCAGTAACCTGAATTTGCGGCTCATCGGTCAGGGTAGGGGCGACGTAATCGAGGCTGTCTGCGCGTTCGGCGAGGTTACACAATACATCGAGCTCAGCGAGCGCGGCGGCACTATCTTGAAGTTCAGCGAGAGGTTCGGCTAGGGTTTCTATGAGCGCTTCATAAAGTGATTTTTCTCGGCTTAGGGCGCGGCTTTTAGCGCTTAAAGCCTTATCTTCAAAGGTTTTTAGCTCTGGGGTGATATAGCGTTCGGCGTTTTTGAGTGTTTGACGACGAATATAATCCGCAGGCACATCGGCTTTCTGCGCTTTACCTATCTCAATAAAGTAGCCATGTACGCGGTTGTACCCCACTTTTAGAGTGCTGATGCCGGTACGTTCCCGTTCACGGGTTTCAAGTTGAACCAAGTAGTCCCCCGCGTTTTCACTCAGACCGCGGAGTTCATCCAGTTCGGCATCATAGCCGGTAGCAATAACACCACCATCACGGATCACGACTGGCGGGTTTTCAATCACGGCTTTATTTAAAAGCTCGCTGAGCTCAGGGAAGGTGCTAATGGTTTCCGCAAGCGCTTTGAGTCGAGGGGGTTGGGTGGGCGCTAGGTGGTCCTGTATCTCTGGTAATACCTGAAAGGCGTTCTTTAGTCTTTCAAGATCGCGGGGCCGTGCAGAGCGTAACGCCACCCGTGCCAGCACCCGTTCAATGTCACCGATCTGCTTCAGTGCAGGGGATATCTGTTCAAAATGATAATCGCTGATCAGCCATTGTAGCGCTGCTTGTCGTGATTGCAGGGTGTTACGACAGCGTAGAGGGCGGTTAAGCCAGCGATGTAGCATCCGGCTACCCATTGCCGTCGCCGTCTTATCAATCACCGACGCAAGGGTGTTTTCCCGCCCGCCGGCAAGGTTTTGATCTATCTCTAAGTTCTTACGGGTGGCCGCATCAAGAATGACACTCTCATCGCGCTGTTCGAGGATGAGGCGGCGGATATGGGGTAGCGCGGTACGTTGAGTGTCTTTAGCATATTGCAGCAGACAGCCTGCGGCGCCAAGTGCAACAGGTAAGTGATCGCAGCCAAAGCCGCTGAGATCTTTAGTCTGAAACTGTTGGCAGAGTAGTCGCTCGGCGGTTTCCCGTTCAAAATTCCACGGGGCTTGAGGGCGTAGTCCGGTATAGCCTTTGAGGCATTCAGCGAGATTGTGGCCGTCATTAAAGAGTATTTCAGCCGGTTTGATCCGTTCGAGTTCACCGTGAAGAGCATCTTCATCGTTAATTTCCAGCAAGCTAAAGCGACCGGTGCTGATATCGACAATGGCAATGCCGTAGCGTTGTAGATCGGTATTGACGGCAATCAGCAGGCTGTCGCGTCGTTCATCAAGCAGAGCTTCGTCACTGAGTGTGCCCGGTGTGACAATACGCATGACCTTGCGTTCGACGGGCCCTTTGCTAGTAGCGGGATCGCCGACCTGCTCACAGATAGCGACGGATTCTCCGGCACGAACAATTTTAGCGATATAGCCATCGGCGGAATGGTATGGAATACCCGCCATTGGGATAGGATCACCGGCTGATTTACCACGAGCGGTAAGGGAAATGTCGAGCAGTTGTGATGCTTTCTTGGCGTCGTCAAAGAACAGCTCATAAAAGTCACCCATGCGATAGAACACCAGTTGATCAGGATGCTCCGCCTTAATTTTAAGGTATTGCTGCATCATTGGCGTATGTTCGGGTTTAGCTGCTTTGGCGGTAACGATTTTTTTTATCATTTAAATTCTAGTGACATCTATATAAAACAGTGTGTTATGGGGTCTGCTGGCCTAATTATACCGTCTGCTTCTCTGTATATTTGCTTATGTGGTACTGGGTGTCGCTAACGTTTATACAGGGTAAACAGTTCGCCCATTGAAAGAGCGCATAGTGTAGCAAAATTACCCATCAATACGGATAGAGTTTGATGCTGGAGTTTATCTGTTTCTGTACACTGCTTCTTGAGGGCAAGTTGTCTTGTTTTAATTGGGTTTTAGGTGTGGATATATCCTTTATGAGTTCGTCTATAATGAAAACCGGTCGATTAATGCATGGGGACTTTAGCAGTGATATTCTTTGTTGCAGTTTCATGAGTGCTGATGATATTCATTAATGGGCGTGTCAGTCGATAAGTGGTTTTTAGAAAGCGATTGCTCCACCCTATTAGTCGCTTACTCATGTGGATTATTGTAGAGAGTGATTACTATAGGATAGGAGGCTAAATGGAAACCGAGGCGTTGGTGGTGCAGTTAGCAACGTTGGCACAGGATCATCGAGTCAGAATTGCGACGGCGGAGTCCTGTACCGGAGGTTGGGTGGCGCAGGAAATCACTGCTTTAGCCGGTAGCTCAAACTGGTTTGAGTGTGGTTTTGTGACCTATAGTAATGAAGCGAAGACTCAGATGCTGGGCGTGCCGAAAGAGTTGTTTGTGAGTGATGGTGCGGTCAGTGAAGCGGTTGTGGCTGCCATGGCTGAGGGTGCCGTTAAGCATAGTTTGGCCGATCTGAGTGTGTCGATCAGTGGAGTCGCTGGTCCCGGGGGCGGAACGCCAGAAAAACCGGTAGGAACTGTCTGGATGGGGTGGGCTTTTGAAGGGCAAGCAACAGAGGCTCGTTGTTTTCAGTTTGACGGTGATCGGCAGGCGGTTCGTTTGTCGGCTGTGAATGAAGCCTTAAAAGGGCTTATAAAACAATTAAGTAAAAGCACTGTATAAAAAAACATATTTTTTCCTTGCAAACAGAAGCGGCTATGTTAATAATGCTGGTCAAACATACAGTATTTTAACTGCGCTGCAGAGATAGGTCATTACAATGGATGCAAACAGACAGAAAGCACTCGATGCTGCCCTGAGTCAGATTGAACGTCAATTTGGTAAAGGTGCCGTCATGAAGATGGGAGATCATCCCCGGGAAGCGATTCCTGCCATCTCGACAGGTTCTTTAGGGTTGGATATTGCTCTAGGAATAGGTGGTTTGCCAACCGGTCGTATTGTTGAAATCTACGGGCCTGAGTCATCAGGTAAGACTACCTTAACGCTACAGGTAATTGCTGAAGCGCAGAAAATGGGTAAAACCTGTGCGTTTGTTGATGCAGAACATGCACTCGATCCGGGCTATGCTGAAAAGCTCGGCGTTAATGTCGATGAAATGTTGGTCTCTCAGCCCGATACCGGTGAGCAAGCCTTAGAAATTACCGATATGTTAGTCCGTTCTAACGCGGTTGATGTTTTGGTTATCGACTCGGTTGCTGCCTTGACACCTAAGGCCGAAATTGAGGGCGAGATGGGCGACTCTCACATGGGTCTGCAAGCGCGTTTGATGTCTCAGGCATTGCGTAAATTGACGGGTAATGTGAAGAATGCCAATACACTGGTAATTTTCATTAACCAGATCCGAATGAAAATCGGTGTTATGTTTGGCTCGCCAGAAACGACAACCGGTGGTAATGCGCTTAAATTTTATGCCTCTGTTCGCTTGGATATCCGTCGTATCGGTGCGGTGAAGCAGGGTGATGAGATCGTCGGTAACGAAACACGGGTTAAGGTTGTTAAGAACAAGGTATCTCCGCCGTTCCGTGAAGCTGAGTTCCAAATCATGTATGGCCGCGGCATCTACCATATGGGTGAAGTGATAGATTTGGGTGTTAAGCATGGTTTCGTCGATAAATCCGGTGCTTGGTATGCATATCAAGGCACTAAGATTGGTCAGGGCAAGGCAAACGCGGCTAAATACCTCGAAGAGCATCCAGAAATCGCTGTAGAAGTAGAAACAGCGATTCGTGAAAAGCTATTGGTCGCGCCTGTCGCGAAAGCGAAAGATGAAAAAAAAGAAGCTGAGCCTCAACTCGATCTATAATCGTTTGAGTAATGTTTGAAATAAGGAGCCCTATGGCTCCTTTTTTGTGTGTTCTGGTTAATTTGTCTGAGGTGGAAAGATGAGAGTATTCGAAACTCAAGCTGAGGCAAAAAGTGCGGCCATTGGTTTGTTGGCTCGACGAGAGCATTCCCGTAAAGAGTTGCGGGATAAGTTGTCAGCGCGTTGTGAAGCGGTGGATCTTGACTCAGTGCTGGATGAGCTTGAATCCAAGGGATATCAATCAGATCAGCGCTTCACCGAAAGTTTTATACGTATGCGGGTGGGGCAAGGGCAGGGGTTGATCAAGATCCGTTTCGAGTTGCAGCGTAAAGGGATCGATAGTGAATTAATTGCTAGCGCCTTTGAAGAAGCTGATATTGACTGGTTCGAGCTGGCTGCGGACCTATATGCCCGTAAATACCGGACCGTCTTAGATGCAGCTGACTATAAAGAGAAGGGTAAACGAATGCGCTTTATGTCACAGCGGGGCTTCAATGCGGCGCAGATTAATTATGCCATCGAAGCCGCTTCTGAACATGAGTAACTCCGTTTTTAGATCTAAAAATCAGCTCAAACCCTCCGTCTAGAAAAACCTCCCGAAATAAAAATATTCGTAGAATTAAACGTCTCGTTATATACTACTTCGCCATTTTTGTAATGATTTTCACGTCTGTTTCTAAGTTTATGTTTTGTATCGGAAACAGTGATGTAACGGTTAGGTATTGCGAGCGATTAAAGCGATGAAAAAGATGAAAAGTGCTGAACTGCGTCAGGCCTTTCTGGAATATTTCCAGTCTCAGGGGCATGAAATTGTTGAAAGTAGTTCACTGATTCCAGCGAATGACCCAACCCTGATGTTCACCAATGCGGGTATGGTGCAGTTTAAAGATGTTTTTCTCGGTAGCGATAAGCGCCCATATAGCCGAGCTACGACCAGTCAACGTTGCGTGCGGGCCGGCGGTAAGCACAATGACCTAGATAATGTGGGTTATACGGCGCGTCACCATACTTTTTTTGAAATGCTGGGTAATTTTAGTTTTGGTGATTACTTCAAGCGTGAGGCGATCCGTTTTGCTTGGCATTTTTTGACCGAGATTCTGGAACTGCCGAAAGAGAAGCTTTGGGTTACTGTACATATCTCGGATGATGAAGCGGAAAAGATCTGGAAAGACGAGATGGGTATCGATCCAGAGCGTTTTTCAAAGTTGGACGAAGATAACTTTTGGTCGATGGGTGATACAGGCCCTTGTGGTCCATCGAGTGAAATCTTTTATGATCACGGTGCAGATGTTTGGGGTGGCCCTCCAGGTAGCCCTGAAGAAGATGGCGATCGTTATATCGAGATCTGGAACCTCGTCTTCATGCAGTTCAATCGTTCCGCCGATGGCGTGATGGCACCGCTGCCTAAGCCTTCCGTCGACACCGGTATGGGCCTTGAGCGTATCGCAGCTGTTCTGCAAGGCGTTCACTCTAACTATGAAATAGACCTATTTCAAAACTTGCTGAAAGCCGCTTCGGTTGCCGTCGGTTGCCAAGAGACAGATAACCAGTCTTTGCGAGTGATTGCGGATCATATTCGTAGCTGTGCTTTCTTGATCTGCGATGATGTTATTCCCTCTAATGAGGGTGCCGGTTATGTATTGCGCCGGATTATCCGCCGTGCGGTGCGCCATGGTAATAAGCTGGGGGCAACCGGCGCGTTCTTTAATACGCTGGTGGCGGCATTAACGGCAGAGATGGGCGATGCTTATCCTGAGCTCAAAGAGAAGCAGGCTCAGGTTGAACGTATCCTGTTAAAAGAGGAAGAGCAGTTCGCCAAAACGCTGGATCATGGATTGCGCTTGCTGGAAGAGGTTATTGCTGACCTGAAAGGTACCGAGATTCCGGGCGAGACCGTCTTTAAGTTATATGATACCTATGGTTTCCCTGTCGATTTGACGGCCGATGTCGCCCGTGAGCATGAATTGACTGTCGATATGGATGGTTTTGATCAAGCGATGGAAGATCAGCGTAACCGTGCTCGCGCGGCGGGTAAGTTCAACGTTGATTATAACGATACCTTACAGCTTGAAGGTCAGACGGAGTTTACCGGTTACAACCAGCTAGATGGCTCTGCCACCGTGGTTGCGCTGTTTAGTGATGGTGAGCCAGTGGCGCAATTAAATGCGGGCGATCAGGGTATGGTCGTGCTGGATCAGACACCTTTCTATGGCGAGTCTGGTGGACAGGTGGGCGATACCGGTGTGCTTACGGCTGCGGGTGTTGAGTTTAAAGTCGAAGACTGTACTAAAGAATCTAAAAACCATCTGCACCACGGTGTATTGGTGAGTGGTAGTCTGCAGGTGGGTGATACGGTTGCGCCTCAAGTAGATGAAGCGAGACGTCGGGCAACGGCGGTCAATCATTCGGCTACCCATATACTGCATGAAGCATTGCGTCAGGTATTAGGTGAGCATGTACAGCAGAAAGGTTCACTCTGCGATGCTGATCGGTTACGTTTTGACTTCTCTCATTTTGAGGCGGTTAAACCGGAAGAGTTGAAGCAAATCGAGCAGATCTGTAATGCCCAAATCCGTCTGAATACCCTGGTTCAAACCGATATCATGGACCTTGAAACGGCGAAACAAACCGGCGCTGCTGCCCTCTTCGGTGAGAAATATGAAGAGACCGTTAGGGTGTTGACCATGGGCGATGGTTTTTCTGTCGAACTATGTGGTGGAACCCACGCGAGCCGTACCGGTGATATCGCACTGCTGAAGATTATTTCGGAGGGTGGTATTGCAGCGGGTGTTCGCCGTATTGAAGCGGTGACCGGTGCTAAAGCGCTTGCTTATATTGATCAGTCTGCAGCGCAGCTCGAAGCCAAACTTCAAGAACAGGCGGATAAGAGTCGTCAGCTCGAAAAAGAGCTTGAGCAGATGAAAACCCAGTTGGCTGCCGCGAAAGGTGCAGACTTGTTGGGCAATGCTGTTGAAGTGAAAGGCATTAAAGTGTTGGCTGAGCAGCTAGAGGGTGTCGATCCCAAAGCATTGCGCGACACGATTGACCAGTTAAAGAATAAACTGGGAAGTGGTGTTGTGGTGTTGGCAACGATTGCCGATGGCAAGGTTAGTTTGGCTGCGGGTGTGACAAAAGATCTGACCGGGCAGGTTAAAGCCGGTGATCTTGTGCGCAACCTGACAGCCGCATTGGGCGGTAAAGGTGGTGGTCGTCCTGATTTTGCTCAGGGAGGCGGAACCGATACTGAAGCTCTGCCAGCGGTGTTGGCGACTGTACAGCAGTTAGTCGAACAAAATTTGTAATTATGACAGCCGTGAGGCTGATAAAGGGAACAGATAAGCATGGCCCTATATGTACAGAAGTATGGAGGAACCTCGGTTGGTACCGTTGATCGTATTCAGGGTGTAGCCGATAAAGTTAAAGGGTTCCGTGAAGCTGGGCATGATATTGTGGTGGTGGTTTCAGCCATGAGTGGTGAAACAAACCGCCTGATCGGTCTAGCCAAAGAGATGCAAGAAAAGCCGAGTCCTCGTGAGATGGATGTGCTGGTCTCTACGGGTGAGCAGGTTACCATCGCGCTGCTGTGTATGGCGCTTGAAGCCCGTGGTGTGAGTGCTCGCTCTTATACCGGTGGTCAGGTTAAAATTTTAACTGATGATGTGCATATGAAGGCACGGATTCAGAACATTGAAGTCGATTCGATTCGTACTGATTTACAGCAGGGCCGCGTCGTTGTGGTGGCTGGTTTTCAGGGAGTCGATCCCGACGGCAATATCACGACGTTAGGTCGTGGTGGTTCGGACACGACTGGTGTTGCCTTAGCGGCGGCACTAAAAGCTGACGAATGCCAGATCTATACTGACGTCGATGGCGTATACACTACTGATCCTCGGGTCGTAGAGGGTGCGCGACGTATGGATAAGATTACCTTCGAAGAGATGCTGGAAATGGCCAGTCTTGGTTCGAAGGTCTTGCAGATTCGTTCGGTCGAGTTTGCAGGTAAATATAATGTGCCTCTCCGGGTTCTACATAGTGTTAAGGAGGGTCCAGGTACGCTTATAACAACAGAGGAAGACAATACAGTGGAAAAACCGGTCATCTCAGGTATTGCATTTAACCGCGATGAAGCGAAGCTGACAGTTCTGGGCGTGCCAGATATTCCAGGTGTTGCTTCTCGTATTCTGGGGCCTATTAGTCGGGCGAATATTGAAGTCGATATGATTCTTCAGAATGTGGCGGCGGATAATACAACTGACTTTACATTTACGGTCCATCGTAATGACTTTGCTGCTGCGCAGGAGGTTCTTCAGCAGGTGCAGGAGGAGTTGGGCGCGCGGGAGATCAGCGGGAACAATAAGATCGCTAAGGTGTCTATTGTTGGCGTGGGTATGCGTTCTCATTCAGGTGTTGCCAGTAAGATGTTCGATACGCTCGCGGGTGACAATATCAATATTCAGATGATATCAACATCTGAGATTAAGGTTTCTGTGGTCATTGCTGAAAAGTATCTGGAATTAGCGGTGCGTGGTTTGCATTCTGCTTTCGATCTAGACGCAGCTGATACAGTTAGCGAATAAACTTACCAACAGTGGTCTATAGTTAGGCTACTGTTGAACAAATATAATGTTTAACGCAAGGTCACCCTGCGGCAGCCCATTGTTTTGCAATAATGCAAACAGGAGAGGTCAGGTCTGTAGTACTTGTCTGTTAAATAAGGAGATTTTTCTATGCTTATACTTACTCGCCGTGTTGGTGAAACCTTGATGGTCGGTGACGACGTTACCGTGACTGTTTTAGGTGTTAAAGGGAATCAGGTACGCATTGGTGTTAACGCGCCTAAAGATATTTCTGTGCATCGTGAAGAGATCTATCAGCGTATTCAGAAGGAGAAAGAGCAAGAAAGCGAATAATTGCGCTTTTACAAGATTAGGACTTTTCTTTTGAAAATCAATCTTGTATTATACGCGCCGTTGTCAAGGTGAGATGGCCGAGTGGCTGAAGGCGCGCCCCTGCTAAGGGCGTATAGGGGAAACTCTATCGAGGGTTCGAATCCCTCTCTCACCGCCATTTAGCGCCCGTAGCTCAGCTGGATAGAGTACCTGGCTACGAACCAGGCGGTCGCACGTTCGAATCGTGCCGGGCGCACCACTTCTTGAAAAGATTATTTATAATCTCTAAAGAATGGTAAATAAATGGATGCACAACATTTTTAGGTAAGCGCCCGTAGCTCAGCTGGATAGAGTACCTGGCTACGAACCAGGCGGTCGCACGTTCGAATCGTGCCGGGCGCACCACCTAAATAAATGTGAAAGCTTCAACTGCTTAATTGTTCCAACTGTTTGATTGTTTCATCTGCTTTAAAATATTACCTGTACGCGCCCGTAGCTCAGCTGGATAGAGTACCTGGCTACGAACCAGGCGGTCGCACGTTCGAATCGTGCCGGGCGCACCAGCTAATATGATTGTCTATGTTATAAATCCTCATAAATTCCCTTCAATGTTTTATCTGCTTATCTGAATGTCGAATATATCTTTAGCTTTTTAAATTATATCGATCTTTTTTCATTTCTGATTTTATTAACGCCATTATGCTCACCTATCGTTACGCTTAGTCGTCAGTCATTTATCGACAAGGCTCTTTTGATGTTTATGGTGAACAAGGCTGTCGTTGATATTGTTAAGCGTCGCGCATGATTATCACTCTTTTTGTCTATTGGGCTCTGTGCGGGCTGTATGAATTTTGTCCCCTTCTGTTAGCAATGTATAATGGCCGCCCTTTTAACCCTGCGCAGATGTAAATCATGAAATTTATTGTCAAACTCTTCCCTGAAATTACGATTAAGAGCAAACCTGTGCGTAAGCGCTTTATTCAACGTCTGCAATCTAACCTGCAAGTGACATTGAAGCGCATTGATAACGATATTAAGGTGCGGGGGTTATGGGATCGAGTTGAGGTTGAATTGCCGTCAGCGGATGTTGAGCTAAGGGAGCAGGCGATCGATTTGATGACCTGTACGCCGGGTATTCAGCATATTCTTGAAGTTGACCAGTATCCTTTGGGGAGCTTTGAAGACGTTTTTCAAATTACTAAAGAGGTCTATGCTGACCAGTTACAGGGCAAAACCTTTGTCGTGCGGATCAAGCGGGGCGGTAAGCATGAGTTTAAATCGGTAGACCTAGAGCGCTATATCGGCGGTGGCCTACTGCAACATTGTGATACCAAAGGGGTGGATCTGCACAATCCCGAGGTGACGGTTAAACTTGAGATTCGTGATGAACACCTATTTTTGATCTCCCATCAGCACAAGGGGCTTGGTGGTTATCCGCTAGGCACTCAGGAAGATGTAGTCTCTCTGATATCCGGTGGTTTTGACTCGGTGGTTGCCAGCTATATGACGATGCGTCGAGGTAGTAAAACTCACTTTCTCTTTTTTAATCTAGGTGGGCGTGCCCATGAGATGGGAGTGAAGCAGATCGCACTGTATCTGTGGCAGAAGTATGGCAGCGCTTCACGGGTTAAGTTTATTTCCGTACCGTTTGATGAGGTTGTAGGTGAAATTCTACAGAACGTTCATCACACCCATATGGGGGTGGTTTTGAAGCGTATGATGATGCGTGCGGCGGAAAAAGTTGCGGATAAAATGAAATTACCTGCATTGGTGACAGGTGAGAGTATTGCGCAGGTTTCGAGCCAGACCTTGGTTAACCTTCAGGTGATTGATTCGGTAACCAGTAAGCTAGTGGTACGACCGCTCGTTACTATGGATAAACAGGATATCATTGATATTACCAAAACCATCGGGGCGTATGATTTCGCTAAGAATATTCCCGAGTATTGCGGTGTTATTTCCGACCGCCCGACCACGAATGCGAAGTTAGAGCGTGTTGAAGAGGAAGAGGCTAACTTCGATTATGATGTGTTGGCTCAGGCGCTGGAAAATACTCAGGTGATCGCGATCGATAAAATTGTCGAAGACATCAATGTGCATACAACGATCGAAGCGTTGACCCGGGTGGGTGAGCATCAGAAAATTATCGATATTCGTCATAGTCGCGAGCAGGAGCGTAAACCGCTGAATATGCCCAAGGCTGAAGTGCTGATTATTCCCTTCTTTGATCTTGAAACAAAATTCCAAGATCTCGATTCTAGCCATGAATACCTTTTGTATTGTGATAAAGGGGTCATGAGTCAGATGCATGCCCAGAACCTACAGGATAAGGGTTATTTGAACGTTAAAGTCTATCGTCCAGAGGATTAAAACGGGTTTGGTGGCAGAATGGCTAAGTAGGTCGATTGACGTATTTTAGACGTTTTTTGTAGTTTATTTACAGACGTTGGCCACACTTTTTATCGGCTGTTTACCTTCTAAGTAGTTGCCTGAAAGGCATAATTCAGGTTTAATTGTTGGCCGTTTATTAACTGTTCATCTGTTCTGTTGCAACCGGATCCTTCACTCCGAGGAGGAGACGCGGCCACAAGCCGGCAACGGACATATGGGTTTCGTACAAAATAAGGAGCACCCGTTAGATGGATAATCTAATGTCAGAAGGCCTGAGTTTGATGGTCTTTGGTATGGGATTCGTATTCGTATTCCTGACCCTGTTGGTTTTTGCAACAGGCTTTATGTCGAAGCTGGTAACCAAGTTTGCGCCTGAGGCGAAACCTCAGCCCGCAAAACCACAACCCGCTGTTGCAGCAGCCGCCTCGCCAGGAAATGATGAGTTGGTTGCCGTTATGACCGCCGCTGTACATCAGTTCCGTAAGCACTGAGTTGCAGCCAAAACCATATATGTATTTAAAGAGCATTAATCGACAAAAGGCCTATACCCATGTCTGATAAAAAACCTCTTGGCATTACCGATGTAGTACTTCGGGACGCGCATCAGTCTCTGTTTGCTACCCGCATGCGCATTGACGACATGCTGCCAATCGCTGAGAAACTAGATAAAGTTGGTTTCTGGTCCCTAGAAAGCTGGGGCGGAGCGACGTTTGATTCCTGTATTCGTTATATTGGCGAAGATCCTTGGGATCGTATTCGCGAATTGAAAAAAGCGATGCCTAATACACAGCAGCAGATGCTGCTACGTGGACAGAACCTTTTAGGTTACCGTCACTACGCTGACGATGTTGTGAGCAAGTTTGTTGAACGTGCTGCGACTAACGGTGTTGATGTCTTCCGTATCTTCGATGCGATGAATGACCCGCGTAACTTAGAAACGGCGATTAAAGCGGTTAAGCAAAGTGGCAAGCACGCTCAGGGCACTATCTCTTATACCAAGAGTGTTGTTCATACCATTGATATGTGGGTTGAGTACGCGAAAACGCTGGAAGATATGGGTGCTGAATCGATCGCGATTAAGGATATGTCCGGTATTCTGACACCTTATGATGCCTTTGATCTCGTGTCTCGCTTAAAAGCTCAAACCGATCTCGAAGTACAGTTGCATGCACATGCGACTTCCGGTCTGTCTGATATGACGATTCTGAAAGCAGTTGAAGCCGGTATCGACCGTGTTGATACGGCTATCTCTTCTATGTCGATGACTTATGGTCATACGGCGACTGAATCTGTGGTTGCAGCGCTGGCTGGAACTGATCGTGATACGGGTCTTGATCTGTTACAACTGGAAGAGATCGCGGCTTACTTCCGTGAAGTGCGGAAGAAATACGCGAAATTTGAAGGTTCTTTACGCGGTACTGATTCCCGTATTCTGGTCGCTCAGGTGCCGGGTGGCATGTTGACCAATATGGAAAGCCAGCTGCGTGAACAAGGTGCTTCTGACAAGTTTGATGAAGTGCTGGCTGAGATTCCTCGGGTTCGTGAAGATCTCGGTTTGATTCCATTGGTTACTCCGACATCACAGATTGTGGGTACTCAAGCGGTGATCAACGTCCTGATGGGCGAGCGTTATAAAACCATTTCGAAAGAAGTTCAGGGTATCCTGAAGGGTGAATACGGCGCAGCGCCAGCACCTTACAATACCGAACTGCAGGCTCGGGTGCTTGATGGTGGTGAAGCGATCACCTGTCGTCCGGCGGATCTGCTTGAATCCGAAATGGATAAGCTGGTCACTGAACTGCAAGCGTTGGCGACTGAGAAAGGCATCAGCCTAGCGGTCGGTGAGAACGAGATTGACGACGTTCTGACATACGCACTGTTCCCACAAATTGGTCTAAAATTCCTTCAAAATCGCGGCAACCCTGACGCATTTGAACCCGCACCTACATTAGAGGACGCCCTAGCAATGGCTGCACCTAAGAATACTGGTCCACAGACTTACACCATTAATGTTAACGGTCAGAACTACGTTGTTCAGGTTTCAGAGGGTGGTGATATCACTGCTGCTGCGCCGGCCGCTGCACCTGCTGCTGCCGTACCGGCTGCGGGCCCTGCTGAATCTGTACCGGCTCCGTTGGCGGGTAATATCTGGAAGGTGATTGTTTCTCCAGGTCAGACAGTTCAAGAAGGTGATGTTCTGGTCATTCTGGAAGCGATGAAGATGGAAACAGAGATTCGTGCGGCACGTGCCGGTTCTGTTTCGACTATCGATGTTAAAGAAGGCGACACTGTACAGGTTGGTGACAGTCTGCTGACGCTAGTATAAGGGCGGTTCTGAATGGATAAGCTACTGGATCTCTGGCTCGCGTCAGGGATATATAATGTGACGCCGGGTCAGGTCTTTATGATTCTGATTGGGCTCCTGCTTCTGTTTCTTGCTATTCGTAAGAACTTTGAGCCTTTGTTGTTAGTGCCAATCGGCTTCGGCGGCATTATGGCCAATATCCCGGAAGCGGGTTTGGCGATGTCTGCTGTTGAAAATGCGATCCATCTGGGTGGCCCAGAAATGCTTCAGACATTGTCTGCTGCATTGAATATTAACAGCGCTGATCCGGCAGTCGTGACGCACGCCTATCATGCGGCAGACGCGGCAACCCATACCGCAGCGGTTTATGCGGCAAACGATCACGGCTTTAATAACGGTATGTTGTATAACTTCTATACCGTTGCGATTGCTTCAGGGGCGGCGCCTCTGCTGATCTTTATGGGTGTTGGGGCGATGACCGATTTTGGTCCGTTACTGGCGAATCCTAAAACATTATTCCTCGGGGCTGCGGCGCAGTTTGGTATCTTTGCGACTGTGATCGGTGCGGTGTCATTGACGACCTTAGGGATTATGGACTTTACAATTCAGGATGCAGCCGCCATCGGTATTATCGGTGGTGCGGATGGCCCGACAGCGATCTATGTGGCCTCATTGCTGGCACCGGATCTGTTGGGTGCGATTGCGGTAGCAGCCTATTCGTATATGGCATTAGTGCCTATGATTCAGCCGCCGATTATGCGTGCGCTGACGACGGAAGCTGAACGTAAAATTGCGATGGTGCAGTTACGCCATATCTCTAAAGCTGAAAAGATCATGTTCCCTATCGTGTTGCTGATTCTGGTTGCCCTGTTGCTACCGGATGCTGCGCCACTGTTAGGTATGTTCTGCTTCGGTAACCTGATGCGTGAGTGTGGTGTGGTTGATCGTTTGAGCGATACTGCTCAGAACGCATTGATCAACATCGTGACTATCTTCTTGGGTCTGTCGGTGGGTTCTAAGTTGTCTGCTGACAAATTCCTTGATCTGCAGACACTGGGTATTCTGCTACTGGGTGTGATCGCCTTCGGGATCGGTACTGCCTGTGGTGTGTTGATGGCCAAGGTGATGAACAAGATGGCCGGTGGTAATTCCATCAACCCATTGATCGGCTCTGCGGGTGTATCCGCCGTACCGATGGCTGCTCGGGTATCGAATAAGTTGGGACTTGAAGCGAATTCGCAAAACTTCCTGCTGATGCATGCCATGGGGCCTAACGTTGCCGGTGTTATCGGTTCAGCAGTGGCTGCGGGTGTTATGATTAAGTTTGTGGGCTAATCCCTACAGCTACAAAAAAAAACCGCCTTCGGGCGGTTTTTTTATGTTTCAGAAAGAGAAAAACGTATTTTAAAAGCCATGAATCAGTCATGGTAGCATTTAATACCCTGCAAGGACCTCTAAGTGCGCCTGTACGCTAAACGCGAGAGATACGGGATTGTACCCGCCTTCCAGTACCGAGACGATACGGCCGCCACAGGTGGTTCTAGCAGCATCGGCTAATAGTTGAGTGGCCCAGCGGTAATCCTCTTCGGTCAGATTCAAATCACCCATTGGATCTTCATGATGGGCGTCGAAGCCGGCGGAAATAAACAGAATGTCGGGTTTATGCTGTTGAATGGCAGGCAGCCAATATTTCTCTAATTTTTCGCGGAAGATTGATGCCCGAGTATGGGCTTCAATAGGGCAGTTGATGATATTGTCCCGTTGAATATTGGCATATCGTTCTGGGTAGTAGGGGTGTTGGAACGTTGAGCAGACCAACACTTCGGGTTTATCTTTGAAGATATCTACCGTGCCGTTGCAGTGGTGAACATCAAAATCAACAATCGCTACGCGGTTAACATTAGGTTGCAACAGTGCATGCATGGCGCCGATCGCCACGTTGTTAAAAAAGCAAAACCCCATCGCCGCATTATGTTCTGCGTGGTGGCCGGGAGGCCGGACGGAACAAAATGCATTGTCGACTTTTTCTGATAGCACTTGATTGGTGGCGAGAATGGCTGATCCAGCGGCTAGGCTAGCCGCATGCAGGGAGTCCGGGCAGAGCGCGGTATCTTCGTCTGCATAAAAGACGCCTTCTTCGGGGACCTTCATCTCCAGTCGTTTTTGGTGCAGGTTGGCGTGGGCCAACTGAATCTGCTCAGGGGTTACATGAACCGACTCCATCTGTTTAAGATGCTCAATCAATCCCGTTTTCTGCAAAACTTTCTGGATCGCTAAGAGGCGAATAGGGCTATCTGGGTGTTCCGGCCCCATATTGTGCAGACCTTGGTCATGATGAGTAATAAATGCGGTAGTCATAGCAGATCAGATTCTTTTATTTATAGTTAGTTTACTGGAATAACATTGTGGCGGCGCTTAGTCAAAAGTTGTAGGTAATAAATGCTGAACCAAGGTTGCCGTTGATCTGGGTCAGTAACGCTTTGCTGGTAAATGGATATGATGACCTCCACAGCATAGAACTGTATTTAGCACCGAGTGTTTCACCCTACACCGGTGCTTTTTTTTGTCTAGTAAAAAGTCTAGTAAAAACTAGATCTCGTTTTGGTACGTTTTTCCTTCCTCCCTGACGGCATGCCTCTTATACTTGGTTGAATTAAGTTTTAAACAAGGTAAACCGTGGCCTCTGTGCGTAATAACTCAACTGATACTCGAATCGATTATTCGGACAAGCATGTCCTGTTAATCGACAGCAGCGGTAATATGCGCGCAACGATCTACTATATGCTGCGTGAGCTGGGTATCAGCAATGTTAAAGCGGTGACCATCAATGACAAAGTTATACCGCTGATTGCGCAAAATGACTTTGATGTCATTCTGTTAGGTCATAATGCCAGCGACAGTGTCACCGGCATCCAGATTCTTGAAGAAGCTCGCTTTAGAGGCTTTATCAAGCCCAGTGCTGCATGGGTATGCATGACCAGCGATTCATCGCAGGAAGTGATACTGCACGCCATTGATAGCCAGCCCGATGATCTGATTACCAAACCATTCTCTATCGAAGAACTTAAATTTCGGCTCGATCATATTATGCGCCGTAAGCAAGCCTTGCGCCCTGTTGATCTGGCGATTGAATCCGGTGCGCGCTATCAGGCGTTGCAAATTTGTGAAGCGTTAATCGATCGTCAACACCCCGAATATAACCATCTACAAAAAGTACGCGGCACCCTACTGCTTGACCTCGGGGAGTATGAAAAGGCTCGCGAGCTATTTGATAGTATTTATTGGGAGTCTCGGGATAAAGAAGCGGGGCTGTACCTCTGTAAGGCATATTGTGGTTTGGATGATCTGACCGCGGCAGAACAGTTATTACAGGAACTGATTAACGATAATCCGTTATTAATTGCCGCGTATGACCTGCTCGCTGAAGTGCATGAAAAAATGGGCGATCTAGTGCAAGCCCGCGAAACCCTAAAGGAAGCGACAATCCGTGCCCCGCTGGGTATTCCGCGACAGATGGAACTCGGGCGTGTTGCTATTCAGACCCAAGAGATGGATCTGGCGAAGGGAGCTTATCGACGCTCTATCTCACTAGGTAAAAACAGTTGCTACCGCTCTGCGGAGCCTTACCTAAAGTTGGCTAACCTGCGACGTATGGAGGTGAAGAGCAGTGATGATAACGCCCGTGAGCAGATTGAACGTGAGATTGATGGGTTATTGATTAATGCCCGCCAACAGTTTTCATCGGATCGTAATGCTGAAGTAAGAGCCTTTCTTATCCGTAGTCAACTGGCGGAAGATCTCGGGGATGAGAAAGAGAAAGAACGTTTTCTACGGGATGCAAAACTGATTAATCGAGAGCTAGATACGCCCGTTGATATTGGTCGTGAGCTGTTGGTGATGTCGGGCGAAGCCCTACCGGTATTGGAAAAAACAGCAGTGGTGCCGGACAATAAAGAGGTTTATGTCAAACAGATCAATCCGGATATGAGTGATAAGGCCAATCGGTTAGGTATTAAACATTACTTGTCGGGTAAGGTCGGTTTGGCGATCAAGTCCTTTGGTGCGGCGGTTGATTTTGATTTCAATAACCATTCAGCGGTTCTGAACTTAGCTCAGCTATTTTTGGAAACCGCTCGCAATGATAAGGTGCGGCAAGAGGGGCGGCTTAAAATGGTCGATCGTTATCTTAACCTCGTTGAGCGGGTCGTGTTGGCGCCAGAGCAAAAAGCGAAGAAAATACTGCTGAAAAAATACCGTCAGATGCCGTTGGCCGAGTTGCCGTCATCTTCGTTAGGTTCCTTGCTGAAGTAGGCTTTTATGCTGTTCGATAGCGTGTGTTTGAGTGGCGTAACACCAACATTTAACGCTGATTATAGCCATCGCGTAGGGCTTTTATGTTGTATAGCCGGTAGGGTTAGCGAAAAGAGGGTGGTAGAATCAAGTCTAATCAGTAGGCTCAGTTAATCTATTTTAAAGGCTGTTGGAATGCTTCTTCATAATCGAAATATAATCCGGGTCGCTAAAGGTGACACTGTTGCTAACTGCATCATTCTAAAGATGTGCTATGACTATGCGGTCGTAAAGTTTGAAGAAAAAGAGTATCGCATCCCGTATAACGTGATTGATGAAGTGGTGGGCCATGAGTTGCTGGTGGCTATCGAATAACCACGTCGCGACAAAGATACGGATTTTGCGTGTCAGGTTTAGAGATGTGAGTAGGTTTGAGATAAAAAGCCGATAACGACAATGTCGTTATCGGCTTTTTACGTTATACCTTGTTGTGAGTAGGACGGGGTATACGGTAGAAGATGGTATAGAGTACCGGCACCACGATGAGCGTCAGAATGGTGGCAAAGCCTAGACCAAACATGATGGTGACCGCCATTGATTGAAAGAAAGCATCAAACAATAGAGGGATCATCCCTAAAATAGTGGTGATGGCGGCCATTGCCACAGGGCGCACCCGGCTGATCGCTGAATGAAAGACCGCTAGATAGGGGTCTTTACCCAGAGAAAGCTCTAGGTTGATCTGATCCACCAGTACGATACCGTTCTTAATCAACATCCCCGACAGACTCAATAGCCCTAGAAGCGCCATAAAGCTGAATGGCGCGCCCATGACGAGCAAACCGAAGGATACCCCGATTAAGGCGAGAGGGACGGTGGCCCAGATCACCAGAGGGGCTCTAACCGAGTTAAACAGCAGCACCGTAATGATGAACATGCAGAGGTAACCCAGCGGTAGCCCACCAAAGAGAGCTGCTTTCGCATCACGGGACGACTCATCCTCACCCCCCCATTCCAACTGATACCCCGAAGGTAGTGGGATCGCCTCTACCTCTGGTTTAATACGGTTAAACAGGGTTGCGGCGGTTTCATCCCCCAGCACATCATGATCCGCCATCACCGTAATGGTGCGTTTTCGGTCGCGTCTGATAATGAGTGAATCTTCCCAATCGGTTTTAAAGCCACTGGTGACTTGAGTGATCGGCACATAGGCGTTAGTTGCCGAACTGTAGATCTGAAGTTCCGGCAAGCTATCGATTGTTAGGCGTTCATCTTTCGGTGCACGGGCGATGATTGGTAACAGTCGAGTACCTTCGCGGTAAAGCCCCACTTGCTGGCCTGAGAAGGTGGTCAATAATAGCTGATCGACATCCTGTTTACTGATCCCGACTCGACGAGCCATGGCTTCATTAAATTGAGGCCGAATGACTTTACTACGTTGCCGCCAGTCATGACGAATATTGTGAGCCCCAGGGTCTGACTGCAAGACGGCGATAGCTTGGCTGGCCAGTCGACGCAATTCATCGGGATCTGGGCCGCTAAAGCGGGCTTCAATTTTGGCATCGGTCGATGGCCCGATCTCCATCCGTTTGACTTTAAACTGCGCCTGAGGGTAATGATTGTTCATATAGTCTCTCAGGTCGGCCATTACCTTGGGTAATGATTCTCGATCTTGAACCCGAACAATGACCTGCCCAAATGCCGCATAGGATTTTTCTGGGGCGTAAGTGAGCATGAAACGTGGAGCCCCTTGCCCGGTAGTGCTGGTGACCTGTTCAACTAGGTCCTGTTGCATCAGGTAACGTTGAATCGATTTAATATCCGCCTGTGTTTCACGAATATCTGATCCTTGATAACGCCAGTAATCCAGATAAAACATCGGCGTATTGGAGGGCGGGAAGAAGGATTGTTTTACCTGGCCAAAGCCAACAATAGCAATGGCAAATAGGGCGACCATCATGATGATGGTGACAACGCGAAAACGCATACAGAGGTGCAAAATAGCCTTGTAGACGGTGAATATCACCCCATGATATAGCTCGGCATCCGCATCATTGGTATCGCGGATAACGGTGCTCTCTTTAAACATGAGGTCGGCGAAAAAGGGCGTTAGGGTGATCGCGGTGACCCAGCTGAGCAGCAATGATATAAACAGTACCCAGAACAGACTACCGGCAAACTCACCGGAGGCATCGGATGATAGGCCGATGGGTGCAAAGGCGGTAATCGCAATAACCGTCGCACCTAATAAGGGGAGGTTGGTTTGACGGGTGATCTCCAACGCTGCTTGAAGCTTTGTTTGCCCTTTTTTCAGGCCGATTAAGATGCCCTCTGTAATGACGATGGCATTATCAACGAGCATTCCGAGGGCAATGATCAGGGCCCCCAGCGAAATACGCTGTAGCTCAATATCAAAGATCTTCATAAAGATAAAACTGCCAAACACGGTTAACAGTAGTATCAAACCGATCAATACGCCGCTCTTCAGACCCATAAATATCAGTAGCACGGCGATAACAATGAGGACCGCTTCAACCAGACTGAGCATGAATGACTGCATCGAATTATCGACTTCGGTCGGTTGGTTGTAGACACTGTTGATCTCTATACCAACGGGGCGAACGTATTCCAGTTCGGTCATGCGTTGTTTGATCGCTTCGCCGATATCGATGACATTGACGCCCGTGCTAAACGAGATACCCAGTAATAGCGCCTCATGATTGTTGTAATTAATAATATTGTTTGGCACTTCGGCATAGGCGCGACTGACGCTGGCAACATCGCCTAGATAGACCAGTTGTGAGGTGCCAGACTTGGACACTAACAGCCCTTCTAGTTCTTTGACGCTACTGAATTCGCCGGTCGGGTGTAAACGGATATACTCGCTGTCGACCTTGATACTGCCGGCGTTGGAGACCTGATTCTGAGTTTCTAATAGCTCAAAAATATGGCTGGCGGGGATGCCGAGGGCCGAGAGCTTATTACGGGAGATCTCAACGACGACCTCTTCTTGCTGTTCCCCTGCAACGGTGACTTTACCAACGCCGTCAATGAGTACTAGCTCGCGGCGAAGGTAGTCGACATAGTCTTTTAGTTCTTCGTAGGAATAGCCGTCACCATTAACGGCCAGCAATACCCCGTAGACATCACCAAACTCATCAATAACGGTGGGGGTTGCCGCACCGGGAGGAAGCTGTCCTGCTATATCCGTCACCTTACGCCGCAGCTCATCCCATATCTGTTTGAGATCATTCTGCCGGTAAGTGCTTTTCATCTCGATGATAATCTGTGAAAAGCCTGCCGAGGAGATGGAGGTGACATAATCCACATAGGGCAGTTGCTGCACCGCATTTTCAAGCAGGTAGGTGACCTCTTCTTCAACCTGAGTCGGCGAGGCGCCGGGGTAGGCGGTGGTGATCATCGCCTGCTTAATGGTGAAAGAGGGGTCTTCTAGTCGGCCTAAACCGTTGTAAGCGATAATGCCGCCAATTAATAGCAGCAGCGTAAACATCCAGCTAGTGACGGGACGTTTGATGGAGTATTCCGTCAGTTTCATTTACAGGCCGCCTTCTCTGTTCCAGGGGCGAACTTTCTGTCCTTCCGAAAGGAAGTTGACGCCGACCGCGACCACCTGGTCCCCGGGTTCAATACCGCTGTTAATCACGATGCCCTCTTGGGTGATGTTGCCAACAGTGACCGTTGCTTGATGAACCTGCTGTGTTTCAGGGTCAAACTTCCATATATATCGGGTGTTATCCGAGAGTGGTGCACCCTCCGCAACAAACACGGCGCCAACGGGGAGCATTAAGCGGGTGCTGCTGAGGTCGGTGACTTTTGATAGATCCACTTTGACGCTGGCGGCCATACCCGGCAGAACGGTAAATGATTCGGGCGTAGGTAGGGAGAACACGACTTTATAGGTGAGCGTCGACGGGTCTGCCTGAGTGTCCCACTCTTTGACGCTGACCAGAAAGCTCTGGTCAGGATGGGTATCAAAGACCACGGAGGGTTGATAACCGGTGTTCGTTTTAGCACGTGAGGCGATGTTTTCAGGCACCTGGATGGTGATATCAACCTGATCGCTAGTTTGTAGCACTAAGATCGTTTGCTTTGCCTGAATGTTTTCATGTGTATCAACATCGACGCGCGCGACGGTACCGCTGAAAGGTGCTCGCAGGTAGGTATAGTCCAGCTCTTTTTTTGCGACATTGTAAGACGCTAGCGCCACTTTTAGTTCGGCACTGGCTTCATCAAAATCAGATTGCGAAATCAGCTTTCGCCCTAGCATGGTTTTTGAACGCTCAAATTGTGAATGGGCTAATTCATAACGCGCCTGGCGGTCATCCAAGGTGAGCTTATAATCGGTCGGGTCCAGACGTGCCAGTACTTGCCCTTTTTTCACCTCATGGCCAGGCCTGACCAATACTTCAGAGATCTGCCCGCTGACTCTAAAGGCTAGTTTAGAATCGGCATTCGCCTCGACTTCTGCGGGAAAGCTGCGAATATCGGATGAAGTGGGGTTCGCGACTTCAAATATCTTGGCCGGACGTATGATCTGCGGTGCAGAAACGGCCGCGTCATTATCACTACAGCCCGTCAGGATGATTAGCAATGCGAGAATAGACATCGGAAAAGGCCGGAATAAAACCTGCATGTAAAACCTCTAAAAATATTGCCGGGAATGAAACCAGAGATGTTGGTTTACATGTGCGGCGACGATAATAATTCTGTGGAGTGCTTAACACTGAATGACAGACAGTATTTTACTGCTGAGGGTATCAGCAATTTAGCGGTGCACTATAGGTGAAAACCTGCTTAAATAATATTCATTAAATTTTGCTAAGACGTTAAGTAAAAATTATATGAAACTCGAGCAATTACGTATGCTTAGCCGTATCGTTGAGTGTGGCTCACTCAAACTAGCCGCTGAAAGTCTGCATAAAACGCAGCCGGCGCTATCGATGGCAATAAAAAAGTTAGAAGATGAATATGGCTTTAAAATTCTCAACCGCGACAGCTATCGGCTCAGTCTAACGGAAGAGGGTCTTTCGTTTTATCGCAAGTCTCAAGAGCTATTGTTGAATAGCCATCAACTAAACTCCCTAGGCCAACATTTAGGTGCCGGTAATGAGCCCCTCATTCGGGTGGCGTTTGATCAGGTCTGTCCCTATACGCAGGTTCTGAAAGTATTGAAACTGTGCCAGCAAGAGTATCCATTAACTGAATTTAAAATTTCAGAAAAATCACGTTTTGGCGCACTGGATATGTTGCGCAATAAACAGGCGGATTTAGTGGTGAGTCCTTGGTGGCCGACGCTTTATGCCGCAGGTGATTTTGATACCTTGCCGATTGGGCATTTTCGTATTCTCATGGTGGCCGCACCGGAGCTGTTTCCTGATGGTCCTGTGACCCATTCTGAACAGTTAAAGTCACAGGTACATCTCACCATTGAGACGAGTCGTTTTAGTTTTGATTCTGATAGCTTAATGCTGGATAAAGGCGTGCGTCGCTGGAAAGCACAGGATGGCTTTACCGTAAAACAGTTGCTCTTGGCGGGGCTAGGCTGGGGTTATGTGGCGGAACACTTGGTAACGGATGAACTCGAACGCGGCGAGTTAATTCGTTTAACCCCGAGTGATGTTGAATATAGTGTGATGGGAGAGGTGCGTCTAATCCGTAACTTGGAAGATAGTTTAGGGCCGGTGGCGAGCATGATCTGGCAATCGTTTGCCCAAATGGAAACATTGCCGATTAAATAGCTGCCGGTTAGATAGTGATCGCATAAAGCGTGTCGCCGAGCCTTTCTATCACTATGCGAAGGCTCTGTAGGCTTAGATCGAAGACGGTTTTGAGTTTGATTAGAGAAGCTTAACGGTTATTGGCGCGCTTTTATCATGATGGGTTGGACTCTTTACACCACTGCCGTTTAGCCACAGCATTTTTTAAATTTCTTACCGCTGCCACAAGAGCAGGGGGCGTTTCTCTCGGGTGTTTTCTCGTTATGCACGGTTTTAGGCGTGGTAAGCAGGGCGGTGAGCGCGGTGATATTTTCGTCAATATCGGCATCAACTGTCACCTTAACAACCAAGTCATGCTCAGCGGCAAGCGCCTCAACTTCCTGTTGTCGTGCTTCGGACGTCACATTCACTAATAGTGGGCTGATCTCACTACCGAGTTTTACCTTGGCTTTGGTGTTATAACCACTTTTACCGTAGTTACCCATGATTTCGGGAGTACCTTTATAGAAACACTTAGACATGGGTGACTCCTGTATGTTGTGCCGTCGAATGAGGGAGCAGGATTCTAACAGCTAACATAGGTGAACGGGAAGGCGATTGGCCTTTGGTAGTGATATTAGCTGAGACTAAAGCTTAAACGATAATAGAGACTGGCCGGGTTAAGATGATTATCTAAAGAAGATGATAAGGCTGGTGGCTTCTAAGGGATGCTTGGGGGATTATTCAGTCGTTAAGTTATTTTTACGACGATCATCATCGCTGTCAACTACACTGGTTTTATAACAGCGCCTAGACTACCACTGGTCTTAGGCTCTGTTAGGTGAGAGTCTATGTCAGGTAAGAGCCTGTGTTAAGTAAGAGCTATGGGCAGGGCATAAGCATTAGATGCTGATAATTATGATGCCGAGAAAAGTGCTGATGGTACCGACGAATTTTGGGATACTGCCGTTTTCCTTGAGTAAAACAATCCCCATCATGACAGCTATGGGAATGCTCAGCTGACGAAAGACCACGACGTAACTAACATTCTCTACGTACGCCATACTGATCAATACAATCGCATAGGTAATCGTCATCGAAAATCCGGTTAAAGTGGCTTTCGATAGATGCTTTTGGGCGATCTCAACCAGATCTCTGCGATTTTTTTGTTGTGGAATAGTGATCAATGCTAACCATAATGAACAACTTAAATTCTCTAAAAATAGATACAGTAAGCTAATTTCAATAACGGTTAATGGCAGGTCGCCTAGGTTTCTGAGGGTCGATAAGGCTTTATCATCGGCCAGTGTATAACCGACAGTGCCTATAGCAGCGATTAGTGCAAATAAGCAGGATAGGTTGAGAAACGCCGAAACGCGAATGCCTCGCAGGGAAGGCATAGGAATTAACAGACAACCGATAGAGACGAGCAGGACACCTATGATACCGGTGGTTGTCAAAGCGGCGCCTTGGCCTAAAAGAGCCGTTAATAGGGCGATAAACAATACCGGTGAGGCTCTAAGTAAGGGGTAGGCAACGGATATTGCGCCATGTTTATAAGCGCCAGCCAACCCCCACATGTATATCGCTTGGAAAAATCCCGTGATTAAGACCAACCCCCAAACGGTAAGAGGGATAGACAATAAAGCATTTAGATTAATGGCGACCACGGGTAACAGGCATAAGCATGCCATGATGTTGGCGACTAGAAAAAATGCTGGAGAGGGGTGTACCTTTTTGCCTAACAGATTCCAGCTAGCGTGAAATAAGGCAGAAATTGTCAGCAGTATTGCTGCCAAAACACTCATAGTTAGTACTCGTTAATCGACGATGTTTTTTAGGATTAGAGATGTTAGATAATTCGTTTAAAAATGGTTATCTTTATAATATAAATTATGGTCTATACCAGATTTTTAAGTAAGGGTTTAAAATTTCGTTTGTTATCATGGATAAATTGTTTTTATTAGAGGTTAAAATATTATAGTCTGTTGATAATTTAAAGTTTTAAATAAACCAGACATGAGCAGATCGTTGATTGTAATGATCTCTTTACGTATACTTCGTGCGACTAAAAACCTGCTTATCTGGTATGTACTCAATGAAATACCTGCATATTCCGTACTACCTTCGATTACGTGATAGCCTCGCAAAAAAAATAGAAGAGGGGTCACTGCTTCCTCATACTAAACTTCCTTCAGAGCGAGACTTGAAGGATGCCTATGATATTAATCGGGTCACCGTACGCCAAGCCCTTATGCAGCTTGAGTCCGAAGGGCTTATTTATCGACTTATTCGCCGTGGTTGGTATGTTTCGCCGCCGAGGTTGTTTTACGACCCCACCAAAAGTGTCAGCTTTATGGATAACGTACGTGCGCAGGGCCGCGTGCCGGAAACCGTTATTCTTTCGAAAACGGAAATGGCCGCATCAGATTGGGTCAACCGTACGATGGATATTGCGGTGGGTGCTCCCGTCTATCTCTTGCGCCGCCGTAGATTGATTGATGGCCGAGCCGTATTAGTTGAGCATATCAATGTCAATCCGGTGCTGTGTCCTGGCCTACTGGATCTGCCACTAGAGTGTTCTTTGACGGAAACATTGAAAGAACAGTACGGCATTAAAATTAGCCGTACCGTTATCAACATGTACCCCGCACCATTGGATAGCACTCAAGCGGAAGAGTTGCAGGTGGTTGCCGGTGCGCCCTGTTTATATCTAACCCGTGCTAGTTATGACCAGCATGATAATATCGTCGAATTCGACCAAGAATTTTGGCGGCACGATGTGTTGGAAATCTCCATGGAAGTTAACAACGCTTAGACCGGCTATTCTTGAATAGCACACTGAAGTAGTGCTCGCTTAAGAATGCGTTAATAACGGTGTAAGGGAGCGAATAATCCGCTCCTTTTTAGTAGGTGCTAATTTCACAGGAGCTTAAAGTAGAAGTTAAGCGACCGTATAGCCGGTATCTAAGCCCGCATCGAAGGCCTTGTAAAACCGGCGTCAGCCGTTAAACCTTAAGGCTTAACATCATCTATCACATTTAAAAAACGGCGCTCCCTGCCATCAGATAATGAATCGTGCATGAAGTCGATTGACCATGCCTGATTACCACGCAGCGGTAACAGCTCAGGTTTGTGTCTCTTTAGCCGTCTCGGGGCCATATTCTTAGGCTCAATGCCAACTCAGAGTCGATGCGGTAAACCCGCTTATGTTTCCAGTGATAAGCCATTAACGTTGCGAAGGTATTCAACGCACGCGTCCCAAAGCCCCAACCCGTATTTTTCTCCGTCAACTGAGTGAGCCAATCTGCGATTTTGTTATTCTCTGAGGCTAACTTAGTCGGATAGCGATAATAGGTTTCACTGATGCAGGCGTTCCTGCTTCAGCTTTCTTAAAAATCGTCATGATTTGGTTATCCGTATACAGTGACTTTTCTATGCAGAACCTACTGCGTATAGATTACGAAAACACTCCTTTTTAACGACGTAACTTTTCGGGGATTACCCGCTGGGCTGGCCATTTTAACTTTAATAAATAAAACTTATAGGCAAGGTTTATAAAGTAATATATTTCTGGTATATGCCAATAATTTATTATTTTTAACATATAAAAAATATTTAATTCATATGTTGACTGAGCTAATAACAAGCAATATTATTTAATTCAAATCTGGTCTATACCAGAAAAATACATTGGCCATACAGAGGCGATACTTGATGAGCGCTATACCAGATAACCCCTATCTACTTTTAACACCGGGCCCTCTATCGACTAGCCCGACGGTACGCCAAGCGATGATGAAAGATTGGTGCACTTGGGATCAGGAATATAATCAACTCGTTAACGCTATTCGTGACAGGCTTGTTGCGCTAGCGTTGCCTGAAAGCGATGCTGCCTCTGAAGAATTCACTTGCGTATTAATGCAAGGGAGTGGGTCTGCCTCTGTTGAGAGTGTTATTGGTTCGGTTATTCCCCCTGATGGTAAGTTATTAGTTCTCGCTAATGGGACTTATGGCAAGCGTATAGGTCAAATTGCTGATGTGCTGTCGATCGACGTTAAGGTGTGGGATTTCGGTGAGCAAGGCGCTATCGATTTAGACGCCCTTGAACAGCAGTTATCCGGTGATCACGGCTATAGTCACGTTGCGGTTGTACATTGTGAAACGACGACTGGGCGGCTTAATCCTATTGAGCAGATTGCGAAGATTGTCAAAAACAGCAATACCTGTTTGATCGTTGATGCCATGAGTAGTTTTGGTGGCGTATCAATCGATGTTGCAAAACTCGATATTGATTTTTTGATTAGCAGTGCAAATAAGTGCATCCAAGGTGTACCAGGTTTCGGCTTTATCATTGCAAAACGCTCAGCACTAGAACTGACACAAGGGATGGCCCGTTCACTTTCTCTTGATCTGTATGATCAATGGAAATGCATGCAAGAGGGCGGTGGTAAATGGCGTTTTACATCCCCCACTCATACGGTGAGAGCCTTCGATCAGGCGTTGATTGAACTAGCGGCGGAAGGTGGTGTTGATGCTCGGCATCAGCGTTACTTACAAAACCATCAGGTATTGGTTGATGGCATGCGAGCTTTAGGTTTCAAAACGATGTTAGAGGATGATGTTCAGTCACCTTTTATCACCACTTTTTATAATCCGACTGACGCCGCTTATCAATTTGAAGAGTTTTATCAACGGCTGAAGCTCAAAGGTTTTGTGATTTATCCGGGCAAAGTCTCAGATGCAGACTGTTTTCGTATAGGCAATATAGGGCATGTATTTCCTGAAGATATGGAACGATTGATTAAGGTTATCAGTACAGAGCTTTACTGGTTGGCATGAACTAACCGTCGATCGATACGGCGAAACATATAATGGGGCATGACATTGAATATGCCAAAACAGGAAGGACAACGATGATAGCTACAGCAAGCCACTACCAATATACCCGAAAATACACCGGGCCAGTGAAAGCCGTGATTTGTGACTGGGCGGGCACAACGATCGATTTTGGGTCGCGGGCGCCTATCATTGCTTTTTTAGAGCTATTTAAAAAACATGGTGTGATAGCGACCGAGGCTCAAGCAAGAGAGCCGATGGGGACTGAAAAGAGTGTCCATATTCGAAAAATGCTGGCGATGCCCGAGATCGCAGAGCAGTGGCAGACGGTTACGGGGGCGGAACCCGTTGAAGACGACGTACAATCCCTATATGAAGAGTTTTTACCCTTGCAGTTAGCGTCTATTCGACGCTGTGGTGAGTTGATTCCAGGGTGGCTTAATACCGTGAGCGAATTACGTCAGCAGGGTATTCAGTTAGGCGGAAATACGGGCTACAACACAGAAATGTATGGTCAGGTTAAAGCGGTTGCTAAAGAATTAGGCTATGAAGCGGATGTGAATGTGTGTGCCACCGAAGTCTCAAAAGGCCGCCCATATCCTTATATGGCACAGGCGGTGATGGATAAGCTGGGTGTTCTTGAAGTTCAAGCCTGTATCAAGGTAGATGATACTGAAACCGGTATCGAAGAAGGTTTGAACGCGGGCATGTGGACCGTTGGGGTGGCCATTAGTGGTAATGCTAACGGTTTAAGCCTAGCGCAGTGGGAGGCGCTGAGTACTCAGGATCAGGAGAGTATCCGGATGAAAGCTCATCGTCAGATGTCGCTCTCAGGGGCTCACTACGTGATTGACTCGGTAGCCGATTTACCGGCGGTTGTCGATCAGATCAATGCTCGGTTAGCGGCGGGCCAACAACCCTAATCGTTATTTGAGTCTTAGTACCGGCCGAACCCGTTTAGAAATATCTGGATTGGCTATATTCATGGAGAGGAAATGGTGACCCCGGCGCGATTCGAACGCGCGGCCTTTCGCTTAGGAGGCAAACGCTCTATCCAGCTGAGCTACGGGGTCATAGGGGCGCTACTATGCCTTAGGCCGGATTGAATTTCAATATTGATCGACCTAGATGACTTTTTCATGCAAAACTTTATGCATATAGATGACAAAAAATTCTACTTTTGAGCATCGTTATTTTTCGAGGGGATTAGCATCCGGTATAGCCCGCCAATGTTGAACAGGCTTAATCTGCCGGTTTCAAGAGAGCGGGGCGAGGCTATGCAGTATTTGGTCCTGCTATACCGGCACCATTTAATTATTCGTTAATCAGACTATGCAGAATATTTGTTAACAAGCATCGCCTCAAGCTGCACAAGCGCATCATAAATAAGTACGGCAAACAGCCCCACAATCAAACCACCCTGCAATACATAAGCCGTGTTATGGGTTAACAAGCCCGCGATAATCACCTCGCCCAAGGTCCGCGCTGCCACGGTTGAGCCGATAGTTGCCGTCCCCAAAGCAATCACGACGGACAACCGAATCCCAGTGAGAATGACCGGCAACGCCAAGGGTATCTCAACTCTAATGAGTCTTTGCCAGCGACTCAAACCCAGCCCACGAGCCGCTTCCATCGTGGCGGGTGGTAAGGTTGAAAAGCCGGTAATCGCATTCTCAAAAATTGGCAGAAGCCCATACAAAAACAGCGCCACCAGTGTTGGCCCAGTACCAAAACCCAGCGCGGGAACGGCGAGTGCCAATACCGCAACCGGTGGAAATGTCTGGCCCATATTGGTAATGGTCCGCGATAAGGGTAAGAACGCTGCGCCCGCCGGTCGTGTAACAAGAATAGCTAATGTCACAGCCACTAAGGTCGCTGCAACTGAGGCCAGCGACACCAGACCAAGGTGACTTAATGACAGCGAGAGCAGGGACGCTCTTTCGTAAATGATCGGACCTTTCTCGGGCGCCAACGGGGCGAACGCCCAAGTAAACCAGATAGGCTTGATCACCAGCGCTAACAACAGAGCGACCAGCGCCGTCCGAAATATCATTGCCAATTTCATGTCGGGCCTTCGGCGCGGGCGCGAATGGCTGCCAGTGTTACGCGGCCAGCGGGCACGCCTTCATTCACAACCGGCAATACGTCGCGACCTGACCACAGGCAAATGGAGAGAGCATCCCGCAAGCAGGTATTTGCATCTAGCGGCTCGCCCTCTGCTGTCCCTTCTTCGATAATGTCAGAGACCGGATATAAAGATAAAAGTCGCAGCGGTCGCTCCACACCTCCCGCCATCTTGGCAACAAATTCGGTGGCAGGCTGTTGGATAATCTCGGCAGGTGTGCCGTATTGCACTAGTCGACCGGCATCCATTACCGCGACTCGGTCACCTAGTTGAATGGCTTCTTCCATATCATGAGTGACCAACATAATCGTAGAGCCCAGCGTGCGCTGTATATGCCGCAGATCTTTCTGAGCATGAGCTCGGATGATGGGGTCGAGTGCGCCAAACGGTTCATCCATCAATAATAGATCAGGACGTGAAGCTAGCGCTCTAGCCACCCCCACGCGTTGCTGCTGCCCACCGGATAGTTCCGCAGGGTAGCGATCACGAAATTTATCTGGCTGCATTGAAAACAGATCCAACAACTCATCGACACGGGTATCGATCTTTTCTTGCGACCAATCGAGCAGTGTTGGCACGGTTCCGATATTGCGTGCGACGGTGTAATGTGGGAATAAACCATGACCTTGGATGGCATAGCCGATACGCCGTCTCAGTGAGGTTTTTGCTACCGTATGGGTGGCTTCTCCGTTAATGCGCACCTCGCCGGAGCTTGGCTCGACAAGACGATTAATCATACGCAGCAAAGTTGTTTTTCCGGAACCAGACGTACCCACAATCACGGTAATCGTGGCCGTATCAACCACCATCGAAACCTCATCTACCGCCGTTACACCATCATAGGTTTTGCTTATCTTATCGATCTCGATCACGATGCTTTCCTTGGAGTCGGGTTGGTCAGTTCGACCAGCACATCCATCAGAATGGCAGCCGTCAATGCCAGTGCCACGGTGGGCAATGCGCCGAGTAATATCAGGTCGGTGGCGGTTTGATTAAGGCCTTGGAATACGAAGGTGCCAAAACCGCCGCCACCGATCAATCCGGCAATCACGGCGAGTCCAATGTTCTGTACTAAGGCAATGCGCAGTCCGGCTAGAATCACGGGCAATCCAAGCGGCAATTCAACACGCATCAGCAGTTGCCATGTTGTCATTCCCATGCCCCGTGCGGCATCCCGTGCTTTCTCTGGCGTGCTTTGCAGCCCAGCGACCATATTGGCCACCACCGGTAATAAGGAATAAAGCAGTAAAGCTAAAAAGGCGGGTGCAAATCCTACACCAGCAATCCCCATCGCTTTGGCGGCGGGATAGCTATTAGCCACCCAACCTAGCAACGGAATCATAATGCCGAACATCGCTAGCGATGGAATGGTTTGCAGAAAGCTCAGCACGGGAAGTGCAATTTTACGCAATCTCGGGCCGTGATAGCAGAGTATGCCGAGAGGAATGCCGATAGCCGTAGCAGAGGCTAGTGAGCCAAAGGCAAGTGTCAGATGGCGCAGTGCCGCGGCGTGAAAAGCGTCTTTGCGACTGGCGTATTCTTGCATGATCGAGAGGTCAGATAGCAAGCCGGTGCCTAGTACGATGGCCAGTAACCCGAGCATCGATGCTAACAAAGCAATGCGCGTTCGTGGGCCAGGAGAAAGGCTGGTTATTGCGTCGGCCATGACTAACATCAGCACGGCTAATAAGCACCAGAATCCTAATCCCGGCGAAACCCGCGCGTACTCTCCAGCGCCTTCCAGCAAGGGTGAAGCGCTCTGGGAAAGTAGCCAAACGATCCCTGCTAGTCCAAGGGTTGCACCGATCAAACGTGCCTTAGGCCATGCGGCAAACAGGCCAAGAATCAAACCGGAAACGATGGCGATCAAACCTGGCAGGGTGACATCAGGCCCTGCCAGATGCCAAGCAGTTAAGCCTTCACCCGCAACGATTCTGTTGGCGGCTAACGTCATAAACGGCGCGAGCAAGGCAAGAAAACCGAGCGCTGCGAGCAGCAGGCCTGGTAGGGATAGTCTGAGTTCTGCTGCTCGCACGGATTTCACAGTTGGGATTAGTCCAATACGCCAGTTTTGGTCAGGTAGTCGCGCGCCACTGCTTCAGCAGGTTCGCCATTGACTTGGATGCGACCGTTCAGCTTTTGCAGTGTCGCCATGTCCAGTCCTTCAAAAATCGGGTTTAGCACATCGGGGATCGAAGGGTATTCTTTTAGCACGGCATCGCGAACCACGGGAGCCGGTTCGTAAACAGGCTGCACACCTTTATCGTCAACCATGACGACTAAGCCCGTTGCACCAACGCCACCGTCAGTACCGTAAGCCATGGCCGCATTCACGCCGGAAGTACCACGCGCCGCTGCTTGAATCGTTGCGGCAGTATCGCCGCCAGCCAACACCACGGTTTGATCAGGAGTTAACTTAAACTGATACGCTTTCTGCATTGCGGGTAATACCGCAGGTGAAGAAACAAATTCGGTTGATGCCGCTAGCTTTACTTCACCGCCATTAGCGACCCAAGCGCCGAACTCTGACATGGTGGTCAGTTTATGTTGCGCAGCGACTTTTCCTGTCAAGGCGATCGCCCAGGTGTTGTTGGCGGGTGCGGATTTTAGCCAAGTCAGGTGGTTTTTTTCAGCATCTAATTCAGCCGCGCGCGCGTGAGCCGCTTTGGCATCTTTCCAGACGTCGCTGTCAGCTTCATTAAAAAAGTAAGCCGCATTGCCGGTGTATTCTGGGTAGATATCAATCTGATCAGCCAGCAGTGCTTCACGAATGACTTGGGTTGCGCCTAGTTGCAAGCGACGTTCAACCGGTAAACCGGCATCTTCTAGTGCAAGGGCGATGACATTACCCAGTAAGCCGCCTTCGGTGTCGATTTTGGATGAAACCACAATGTCGGCTTGTACAGTAGTGGTCACTGCAAAGCTGATGCTGACAGCGGCAATAGCATATTTAATGTTCATTAATGGGGCTCTGAGTAGTGGTGAATTGGCGTGAGCAAATGGCTTCATTTTAAGTGTTTTGGGCGCATTGGAAAAGCGTCTTCCCCATACAAACGTTAATATGCTGCAAATAGTCATGCTTTCATTAGAGGGGGCATCGGGGATAAGTGGGAATCACTGCCTTGCTTAGCCTTGCTTCATCGAGTCGCCACATTAGACGCAATCGGTCACATCGTTAGCCTGATGGTCAAGTGTTGGTTAACTATGGCAAACAAATTTTAGATGACGAGGATTAGATGGGAAATATCTTTTCTGGCGATGCTGAGGCTTCATGAAAATGATGCTGTCTGGTTCGGCTGTGAATATGACCGGTGCGGTTTGTGCTTTAGTGCTGGCAGGAATGGTAAAGAATCAGGCTTTTCCGAGGCTGTTTTGCGCTGCGTAGTTGCCCTTTCCACCACTCTGATTATAGAGAGTGTTTTTCTGGTTCTGTCCTCTGAGGATGTTCATCAGCTGTTCCAGATTGCGGCTGTTACGCGAGATAACTATTTCATTGCGTTTGTTTTTATCATTCACCTGTCGCAGTATCTGCTCGAGTTCACTCCAATGAGCTTTGAATGATAAGCCTTCTGCATCGGTTAAGCGGGCTTGGTAGTCGGTTAAGCCTGCTTTATCGGGGGAGATACCGGCCGCGCCAAAACATTGATTACGGGCCTGATTGTTCTCTTCTAATTGGAGCAACACCGCTGTTTTATTGTCGACCAAGGTTTGTAGTTGCTCAACTTCTCGTTGTTGCAGTGCCTTATATTCGGCATCGAGCAACTCATTGAGAGTTGTTAGCAAAGTAATGCCCTGAAGAGTCAGGGCATTTATTTGGTCGAGAGAGGGTAGCGGATTTGTCACAATCGTGTGATCCCGATATTAGTCCAGCAGACTTTCGAGCTGGAACAGGTTGCGAGCAGTGCTCTCGTAATCAATCTGATAACTACCACTATCAATAGCGGCCTTCAGATCAGCGACTTTCTGTTCGTTAACGGTGAAGCCTCCTTCAGCTACTTCCCCCGCACTCTTTTGCACAGCCTGTGCAGCCGCGCTCAAGCTAACGCCAGACGAGCGTGTAGATTCCGCCGCAGGTGTCTGTGATTGCGATGTGCCACTCTCGGCTGCAGGTTGTTCATTTACCTTGGCACGAGAGTTAGTCGCCTGAGAAGAAGACGTTAAACCCGTGATATCAATAACCATTTTCTGGTCCTCATACTGTTCTACATACAGCTATCGGCGAGTCGATGGGAAACTTTAACAGTATTTATAAAAATAATGGCCTTAGTATAGCAGTTCATATATCGGCCCGCGAGGGGCTGTTAGCGGCCATTAACCGAGACTACACCTTGGCTTTTGACATAAGCGTAAACCCGCTTGCCTGAGCGGTTGTTGATAACCGATATCTGTTCACCAAGGGAGCCGTCTTGTTGGGCGGTGCCGGTCACCCGTACAGACATTGGCCCTTTGTTCGCTTGAATATAAACGACATCACCTTTGCGGACCAGCAGCTTTTTTTCAACCTGTGAGGGCGAGATGACCTGGTTAGCGGCAATTGAGCGTTTTAGCTCTCGGCCAATGAGTTCGCCGGGATTGGTAAAATAGGTCGATGTGATGCGTTTGATATCAAATGCTTTGAGATAAATATCAGAATCTCCCAAAATGGTGCCTTTTCTTAACGCTCGACTGGTAAGAACGATCGGCAGCCATTGCTCTACCGTTGCCGATAGGTAAATCGTCCACGCAGGTTGATGGCAGATCGCTTTGGCGGATATGCGATTCGCTCTACTAGGCGCGTGGGTAATGGTGATGGGTTCATTGCAATGACGTCTCTCTAGGGTTTTGGCTAGAGGCTTTACTTTGACGATAGTACGGGCCATCGGCTGACTAATTTGATACTGTTTTTCTAGGTATTGTTGTGCTTGTTGGGAGATTAAAAGCGAATCTTCTGCCAGTGCGCCCTTTACTGGCACGGCTAACATAGCTATAAGAGTGATTATTGTGGAGAATGTATATTTTTTCACGCTGAATCCAGAAGTTCTCATTGCAACCTTGTTATTGCAATCAGGTTGTCAATGTTCAGGTAACGCTTAGCACAGAGAGCATCATGTCAGGTATAAACAGTACTGTAAACCAACGTACCAATATGGCGGGACAAAACCGTCTTGAACTGCTTTTGTTCGGACTCAATGATGACCAAATTTATGGTATCAATGTCTTCAAGGTCCGTGAAGTTCTAACCTGTCCTGAGCTAACCGGCATTCCTAAACAGACAACCGCCTTGAAGGGGCTGGCGCATATTCGCGGTGAAACCATTCCGGTGATCGATCTGTCTCAAGCGATTGGTGGTACGCCCGTTGATGCACAGGAGCGGCTGGATTGTTTCTTGATTGTGTCCGAGTATAACCGCCGTGTTTTAGCCTTCTTAGTGCGTAATGTTGATCGTATTCTACCGGCTAAATGGGATCAGGTCAGTCCACCGCCCATCGAAACCAAAGAGAAGAACTACCTGACCGCTGTGGTTCAGTTTGAGGGTGGTTTAATTGAGATTCTAGATGTTGAACAGGTGTTGGCTGATCTAATTCCGGTGAGCACGGATCTGAAATCAACCACCATCACCGACAGTGTGAAAAAGAGTGCGTCAGGCTACCGTATTTTGGTGGTCGACGATTCGAGCGTTGCCCGAACACAGGTGAAAAAAGCGTTAGAGAACCTGAATATCAATGTGGTGACGGCGAATGATGGTCAGGCAGCGTTGGATATGTTGACGCAGTTAGCCGATAAAGAGCAAAAACTAACCGACACCTTCCTCATGGTTATTTCTGATATCGAGATGCCTCAGATGGATGGCTATACACTGGTTAAACGAATTCGTGAGGACATCCGCTTAAGGTCCTTGTATGTTATGTTACATAGCTCTTTGAGTGGACGCTTTAATTTGGCGATGGTTAAACGTGTGGGTGCGGATGCTTTTATCGGTAAGTTTAATCCAGATGAATTGGCGGATGCTGTGATTAAGCGAATCGAGTCAATCGAGGGGTGAGTCACTCAAAGAAACATGAGGGCATGACGCTGAATGATAAGAAAATAAGCATCACTCAACCCGAGTTCGATCAGTTTTGTCTATTTCTCGAGAAAGCTTGCGGCATTCTGTTGGCAAAACATAAGCAATATCTGGTTGAAAGCCGGCTCGGCAAAATTCTTATTGAAGGCGAATATAACTCACTGGGTCAACTGACGACGGTATTGGCGCACCCGGGTAACAGCCGTCTTAAAGAGCAGGTCATTAATGCGATGACCACCAACGAAACACTCTGGTTTCGTGATAATCACCCCTACGCGATTTTAAAAGATAAGCTACTGCCGGAGCTGGCGGTTAACGCGTCTTCGCAGCGATTAAAAATCTGGTCGGCGGCCTGTTCAACCGGCCAAGAACCCTACTCGATCAGTATGATCATTGATGAGTTTAAGAGCGCACATCCAGGCACCTTTAGATTAGGTGAAGAGATTATCGCCACCGATATTTCTACCCGTGTGCTTGAACAGGCACGGCTGGCCGAATATGAGATGCTGGCACTGGGTCGGGGGTTATCTCAAGATCGCTTAAAAAGGTTTTTTGAACCCAGCGCTGAAGATGTTTGGAGGTTGATGCCAAAGGTCAAGCAGCGGGTGATCTTTAAAGAACTGAACCTGCTGGGTGATTATCCGGGTATCGGTCCCTGCGATATTGTTTTTTGTCGTAATGTGTTGATCTATTTTTCCACAGAGCGCAAAAGTGATATTTTGAGAAAGATTCATAAGGTACTGAAACCCGGTGGTTATTTGTTGCTGGGGGCGTCTGAATCTATCGGGAACCTCAACGATCTGTTTGATATGGTTCACTGCCGTCCTGGCATTATCTATAAAGCTAAATAAATTCCTTTTCTGATTTACGTCTATCTCCATCTTAGGCAAGTAACGCGTTCGGGTGATTGATCCGTTGCCTTGCCGCCCTCTCTGTCGTCTTGCCGCTTTGCCGCTGTTATCCGGTTAACGGTTGCCGCTTTGGTATGGCAATGATTTTAACTCGCTGTATTTTAATGAAATTTATATTCTGGTATTAGTTTTGCATTATACCTATGCAAGTAAACACTGGGAGGCAAATCGATGGCCATTAGTTTTGATAACGCACTGGGAATTCATGAAAAAGCCGTAGGCGTAAGAATTCAACGTGCCGAAATTTTGGCCAATAATATTGCCAACAGTGATACCCCGAATTACAAGGCTCGGGACATCGACTTCGAAAGTGTTTTACAGGGTGTTCAGGGTGGTCAGCAGCCTTTGCAGATGAGCCGTACGAGTGATGAACACAGCACCGGCTTAATCAGCGCGGACTATGCGTCAGAGTTAATGTATCGCATACCCAGCCAGCCGAGTGTGGATGGCAATACGGTGGATGTGCAGGCAGAAATGGCGCGATATACCGAAAATGCAATTGATTATCAGGCATCGTTTCAGTTTCTGAATAATAAATTTAAAGGCTTAACTAGCGCGATTAAGGGTGAGTAATCATGTCTCTGGGTAATGTTTTTGATATAGCGGGTTCAGCCATGAGCGCACAAACGGTGCGCCTGAATACCACGGCCAGTAATATGGCCAATGCCGAGAGCGTGAGTAGTAGTGCCGGTGAAACCTATCGTGCGCGAAAACCCGTATTTGAGCTAAAAGAGATGGCCAACACTCAGCCGGGGAGTGCGCCCTTGGGTGTGCAGGCTGGGCAGGGTGTGGCTATTTCCGGCATTGTGGAAAGTGACGCGCCTCTGCGTTCGGAATACAACCCAGATCATCCGATGGCGGATGAGACCGGCTATGTTTACTACCCCAATGTCAATGTTGTTGAAGAGATGGCGGATATGATCTCGGCGTCACGCTCTTTTCAGATTAATGCTGAGATCATGAATACGGCAAAACAGATGATGCAGCGAGCGCTAACCCTGGGGCAATAAGCGCAGAAGGTCTGAAGAGAGGTAAAAGTTATGAGTGTTAGCGACGTTACAGGAACGCAGTCGATCTACGATCAGATCAATGCGCAGAATCAGAGTGGTTCTACCACAACGACAAGCAGTAGTAGTGAAGACAGCGAGATGTTCATGAAGCTGATGATCGCGCAGCTACAGAATCAGGATCCAACTAGCCCGGCCGAAACCAGCGAATTCATGCAGCAGATTGCCAGCATGAGTACGGTTGAAAATATCGCCAAGCTCAACACTACTATGGAAACGATGGCGGCTTCATTGCTGTCGAGTCAGGCGACATTGCAGGCATCGTCGATGATTGGTCAGGACATCTACGCCAAGACAGATATGGCGCAAGTGGCTGAGTCCGGTGAGATTCGAGGCGTCGTCGAGTTGCCAGTGAGTACTGAAAATCTACGGGTTTCTATCTACGACAGTAATAATAATCTTGTCGATGAAGTGGAGATGGGTAGCCAAGCGGCCGGTGATCAATACTTTGTTTGGAGTGCGGGTGATCGCCCTGCGGGTGATTATCGCGTCGTCGCTGAGGCGCAGGTTGACGGTAATTACGCAACCGCGACTAGCTATATTGCTTACAACGTCAATAGCGTCACGCTCGGGCAGAATGGTATCGGTATGAAAGTGAATACCGATGCAGGCTCAGTGGACTTTACTGATGTTAAACGAATAGGTTAAATCGGAGAGATAATTATGGCGGGTTTTAGCACTGCGATAACAGGTTTAAAAGCGGCATCGACTGATCTTGATGTAACCGGTAATAACATTGCCAACTCCAGTACCGTTGGCTTCAAATCCTCGCGTACCGAGTTTGGTGATGTCTATGCTTCCGCGATCGTGGGGGCCGGTTCAAGTAATGTGGCTGGCTCCGGTGTAACCGTCACGGACATCGCGCAAAACTTTGAGGCGGGTACCACCGAATTTACCAGTAATAACCTTGATCTTGCGATCAATGGGGCTGGTTTCTTTCAGTTAGATGATGGGCAGGGGGGTGTTACCTATACCCGTGCCGGTGCCTTTGAGCTGGATAAAGATGGTTACATCGTGTCTAAAACGGGTAAGTACCTACAGGGGTATGGTTTAGATGATAAAGGTAACCGTTTACCTCTGCAAAACTTAGCGGTAACAGAGAAAGAAAGCCCGCCTAATGCAACCGGGAACATTGATCTATCGTTCAATATTAATGATGCGGAAGATCCAACACTGTTAACGACACCCTATGATAAAGACGTGCCGGCCAGCTTTACTTACAGCACCACAGTGAGAACGTTTGATAGTCTGGGTAATGAAAATACCATTAAATATAATATGGTTGAGCAGCGTCCCGTTCGTGATATTTATGCGGTCAATGTGAGTGTTCCCGCTACTTTAAATATTAGTGGTGTTGATGTTAGCTTTGATGCGTCAGGTACCCCCTCGGCTGCCGATTTAAGTACGTTACAGAATACTGACAAGCGTATCGACACATCGACGCTGGCATTCACTCAAGATGCTACCGCTGCTGCGGGTACAGGTTCGGTGAGCTTTGAAACTTACTCTCAATACAGTAGTTATGGTGACATGCTCATTCAGGATAGCGGTGGAGTAGATATAGTCCCTACGAAAACTGAACGTGATGCTAATGAGAATAAGGCTTATACATTAGGGAGTCCCGATGCTGATACTGAGCTGAACATCGGTGGTGTGGCGATTAGTATTCCTAGCGGTTCTACCGTAAATGAAATCTCCGCCCTGATTACCGATAAGCAAGCTGAGATTAAAGACCGTAATCCAAGTGTCGAGTCGGTCACTGTGGTTGAAGAGGGTGGTACGTTTCAGTTGGATGTTCGCTTCAAGGCGGAATATGGCGATATTGGTACTGGATTTAGCGTAGCCGAAACCGGTGCATCAACTATTGCGGTATTAACGGCCAATGCTGATGACACCTATGACGGGGATAATAGTTATCGTGGCCAGTATCAGATGTATGCCTATCTGAACGGTACTGAATTGCTGGATATAGGTAAGAGTGTTGATCCTGGCGAGACCGGTTTCTCGGTTGATAGTAGCAATACCCTAAGCGAAGTCGGCGCGGTGATGCTTGGGTTTGATCCAAGTACTGGCTTTTTGGATAGTGTTAATGGTACCAGCTTCGTTGCGGGTGCAACGGCGCCTGCCTTAACGGTTAAAGGTGCCGACCCTGCGAACGCTGACACCGAGATCGATTTGGATTTGACTGATAGTACGCAGTTTGCTTCCGCTTCGATCGTCAAATCATCCTCTCAGGATGGGTATACGAAGGGTGATCTGATCGGTGTCAGTTTTGCTGAAACCGGTGAGATGGTGGCGAGTTTCTCTAATGGCGAAACCCAGAACCTAGGCGTGGTTGCCTTTGCGACCTTTGAAAACCAGTCGGGCTTACAGCCATCGGGCGATACTGAATGGACGGCGACCCTGTCATCCGGTGGTGCGCTGCTGAACCCACCGAGTACCGGCTTGAATGGTAGTTTGCGTTCGGCGGCTCTGGAGCAATCTAACGTTGATCTGTCGACTGAATTGGTTGCCCTGATTGAAGCTCAGCGTAATTTCCAGGCTAACTCTAAAACCCTCGAAACGCTGAATACCGTCACTCAGGCGATTCTCCAGATCTGATTTTGGGTAATAACTCAGTTGTTTATAAGGCGGCCTCGGTCGCCTTTTTTACGTCTTTATGAAAGGTTGGCACAGGCATTGCATTTTATCTGTTAGTGAATTTAAACCACTAAAGCGGCAATGTCTGACCGTTTTAGCGTTAAGGCGGCAAACGGGGTATCCCATGGATAAAGTGTTGTATCTGGCTATGAGTGGCGCGCGCGAGAATATGCGCTCTCAACAAGCCCACGCGAACAATCTGGCGAATGCGACGACAACAGGCTTTAAGGCTGACTTTGCTCAAGCGCGGGCAATGCAGGTTGAAGGTGACGGTTTTAACTCCAGGGTCTACGCCATGGCTGAACGGCCGGGCACCAATATGTCCAGCGGTACCCTGATGCAAACTGGACGTTCGATGGATGTCGCCATTGATGGTGATGGTTGGATAGCGACCATCGATGCGGATGGCAATGAGGCTTATACCCGCCAAGGCGAGTTGCAGATCAATAGTCTTAATCAGTTGGTGACGCATTCGGGTGATCAGGTGATGGGTAATGGTGGAATTCCCATTACGTTGCCGCCCTTTGAGCAGCTGGAAATCGGCGGCGATGGCACTATTACTATTCGCCCTGCAGGCGATGCGGCTAGCGAATTGGCGATTCTCGATCGTATTAAACTGGTTAACCCTGATGCGGGGGAACTGTTTAAAGGGGTCGATGGCATGATGCATACCGGCAATAATCAGCCGCTGTTGCCGGATGCCAATGTGAAAATACGTTCCGGTTTTTTGGAATCGAGCAATGTGAACTCGATATCCGAACTCACTTCGGTCATCGATCTGGCGCGTCAGTTCGAGATGCAAGTAAAAATGATGAAGACGGCAGAAGAGAACTCCTCGGCTGCCACCCAAATTTTGTCACTTCAGTGACAGCATAATGATGAATAACGCAGGTGGAGAATAAGTATGCATGGAGCCCTCTTTGTAGCAAAAACGGGTTTAAGCGCGCAGGATACCTCCCTGAAAATTATTTCCAACAACCTGGCAAACGTCAGTACCGTTGGCTTTAAAAAAGATCGTCCCGTCTTTGAAGATCTGATGTATCAGATTCAACGTCAACCGGGTGCTCAGACCGCCGATGACTCGCAACTACCCTCGGGTTTGCAGCTGGGGTCGGGGGTGCGGGTCGCCGGTACGCAAAAGCTGTTTCAAGAAGGCGAGTTAGAAACCACCGGTGAAGCCTTTGATATCTCGATTGAAGGGCGTGGCTTTTGGCCTGTTGCATTGCCGAATGGCGATACTGGCTATACTCGGCACGGTCAGTTTCAACTGAACTCCGATGGTGAGATCGTGACCTCCGAAGGGTATTTGCTCGAGCCAGGCTTGACCCTGCCCGACGAAGTGCAGTCGATGACCGTTGGGGTCGATGGTGTTGTGAGTGTGGTTGTTCAGGGAGATCCAAACCCGCAAGAGATTGGGCAGCTTCAGTTGGCTGATTTTGTCAACGCTCAGGGGTTACAGTCCTATGGTCAAAACCTCTACCTTGAAACCGCCGCCAGTGGTAATCCGGTTCTGTCCAATCCCGGCGAAGGGGGCACGGGACAGTTACGCCAAGGGATGCTGGAAGGTTCTAACGTCAATGCCGTTGAAGAGCTCGTGAATATGATCACCACTCAGCGTGCTTACGAGATGAACTCGAAAGTCATCTCGACCGCCGATCAGATGTTGTCTTACGTGACTCAGAACCTATAAGCCTTAATGTATTGATCTGAGTAGGAGTTAACCGATGAAATTATATCTCGCTATGCTGGCCGCTGTACTCCTGTTAGGGGGGTGCACTAGCGCCGTGCCAAAGCCTGATAACCCACGCTTTGCGCCGGTTCGTCCCCAAGCGATGGAAGCCCCACGGGAAGTGACCGGCTCTATCTTTAATGCTGCCACCAGTAACAGTTTGTATGGTGATGGTCGGGCGCATCGGGTGGGCGATATTATTACTATCGTGCTGGAGGAGAGCACCTCCTCCACGAAAAGTAATAAAACGTCGGTGGATAAATCAAATTCACAAACTATAGACTCGCCAACGGTGTTTGGCATTCAACCAACGATTTTGGGTAAGCCGCTGAGTTTTGGTTCGGGAGAGTCAGAAACAGCCTTTGATGGTGAAGGCTCATCCGATATGAGTAATAGTCTGGATGGCAACATTACCGTGACGGTGCATGAAGTGCTGCCGAATGGGCTAATGATTGTGAAAGGTGAGAAGTGGCTAACCCTGAATCAGGGGGATGAATATATCCGTGTGAGCGGCATGATTCGGCCACAGGATATCACCTCAAGCAATACGGTGAATTCAACCCAGCTAGCGGATGCACGGATTACCTATAGTGGCTCGGGTGAGCTGAATGATTCCAACTCCATGGGTTGGTTGTCAAAATTCTTTATCGGCCCGCTGTGGCCATTCTAAGGAATGATACGGAGAACCATGATGAATCGTTTCTGGATGATCGCTTTAATAACGTTGCTGTTGAGTAGCACCGCGAATGCGGAACGCATAAAAGATCTGACCTCGGTGGCTGGTGTGCGTAGTAACCAATTAGTGGGTTATGGTTTAGTGGTGGGTTTGGATGGTACCGGTGATAAAACATCGTTTACCTCGGCGACCTTTCGCAACATGTTGAATAACTTTGGTGTGGCTATTCCGCCGAGTATCGACCCTTCCTCGAAAAACATTGCCGCGGTGGCGGTGCATGCTGATCTGCCGCCTTTTGCTAAGCCGGGGCAGGTGATCGATGTGACAGTATCGACCATCGGTGATGCTAAAAGCCTACGGGGCGGTAGTCTGATTATGGCACCGTTGAAAGGGGCCGATGGTCAGATCTATGCGATCGCACAGGGTAATCTGGTGGTGTCTGGCTTTGGTGTGCAGGGCTCTGATGGTTCGCGGTTATCCCTCAATGTACCGAGTGTTGGACGCATCCCCGGTGGCGCTTCGGTTGAGCGGACTGTGCCGAATGCATTTGCACAGGGCGATAGCTTAGTGCTGAATTTGAACTATGCTGACTTTACCACGGCGCGCCGCGTCGCCGAACAGATCAATAGTTTGTTAGGGCCGGGTATGGCGCAGGCGATGGATGCAACCTCGATTCGGGTGTCTGCCCCTCGTAACCCAAACCAGCGGGTGTCTTTCCTATCGGTGCTAGAAAACCTAGAGGTTCAGCCGGCGCAGGAAGTGGCTAAGGTGATTATTAACTCACGGACCGGCACCATTATTATCGGTCAAAACGTGCGTGTGTCACCGGTGGCTATCACCCATGGTGGTATGACGGTGGCGATCACCGAAGATCTGGCTGTCGATCAACCGAACGCTTTAGCGGGCGGTGCGACGGTTGTTACGCCGCGTACCGGTATTGAGGTCGATGCGGGCAGTGGCCACATGTTTGAATTTTCACCGGGTGCTTCTTTGCAGGATATCGTCGAGGCGGTTAACCAAGTAGGGGCTGCTCCGGGTGATCTGATGGCCATATTGGAAGCGCTGCGACAAGCCGGCGCCCTTAAAGCAGAACTGATAGTTATCTGAGGCTGATGATGAACACCGATCCGAGTCAACATGCTCAGCTCTTCACCGAATTAGGTGAGATGAATAAGTTGCGTCAGCAGGCCAAGGATAAAGATCCTGAAGCCTTGCAAGCGGTGGCGGAACAGTTTGAACAGCTATTTTTGAACATGCTGGTTAAAAGCATGCGTGAAGCCAATGCCAGTTTTTCTGAAGATAGCTATTTCAATAGTCCGCAGGTGGAATTTTATCAGCAGATGGGTGATACCCAGCTGACAAAAGAGATCGCCGAAAATAAAGGCTTCGGTTTGGCCGAAATTTTGGTGCGCCAGTTGGGTGGTAATGTCGATCCACGACTGGAGAGTGATGATGAGGAGAACCGGCTGAAACCGCTGTCCGAATCGGAACGGATGTTAAATCGAACCGTGGATACCGCCGCCAGTATGGCTGCGTCTGCGATTTTGGGTCAGGCACAGGCGAACAGTCGGGCGTTAGAGAAGGCAGCCGAACAAGTATCGACGCAAGCGTCACAGGATGCCTCTGAGGCCCCTGAGGTAGCAGCGGTGAGTGTGAGTGATACTGCGTCACAGGAGCAGACAACAGCCGAACCTTCACAACCGCGACGCTTCGATACCCCAGAGCAGTTTGTAGCAACCCTATTGCCGTTGGCCGAGAGCGTGGCGGCAGAGTTGGGGGTTGATCCTAAGGTTTTATTGGCTCAGTCGGCGCTGGAAACGGGCTGGGGACGGTATCTGATTCAAACACCCGATGGCACCAGCCATAACCTCTTTAATATTAAAGCGGATAGTCGTTGGGATGGCGAGAAAGCGCAGGTGGGCACCGTCGAATTTCGTGATGGCGTCGCGCAGCAGGAACGCGCTTCGTTTCGGGTATATGACTCTTATGAACAGAGTTTTCGTGATTACGCCGATTTCTTGAGTAATAGCCCGCGTTATCAACAGGCGCTGGAACAGGCGGGTGATCCTTATAGTTACCTGAATAGTTTGCAGCAGGCCGGTTATGCTACAGATCCCAACTATGCCGAGAAGATCGGTCGTATTTTTGATGGGGATGTTCTGGCCGGGCTCAGTACCACGACGAGTATTGGATCTAACATTAAAGAAAGTTAAGGGTTGGCCGCTATAGTGAGCAGTTATAAGGTGAAACCTGTCTGCTCCCTGCTTTGCCGATAGAGTGTTCCCGGGAGTTTATATATGTCCAATTTGTTAAGTATTGGTAGTCAGGCCGCGCAGGCAAACCAAGCCGCGCTGAATACTATCGGTCAAAATATTAGTAACGTAAATACTGACGGCTATAGCCGTCAGCAAGTAGACCTTGTTGCACATCCAAACTTAGGTGGGGTGTATGTACAAGATATTGAACGGATCACTGATAAGTTTCTTACTCAGCAGGTCTGGACTGATCTCTCCTCCTATAATCAGTCATCGGCTTATGCGGACCTCTCTTCACGACTAGATAATTTATTGGCGAGTGATACGCAAAGTATTTCTACGGCATTGGATGATTACTTTGGTGCCTTACAGAGTGTCGTGGATGATCCGACCTCGACCGCCAATCGACAACTCTTTGTTACACAGTCTGATGCCTTGGTGCAGCGCTTTAATGACTTAGACGCAAATATCCAGAGTCAAGGCGATACGATCAATCAGCAGATGGATAGTTATGCTGGGCAGATCACAACAATAGCGTCGAATATCGCTGACCTTAACGCGAAAATAAGTGTGGCGGAAGCGACTAATCGCTCAACGAATGAGATGCGGGATCAGCGAGATCAACTCACGAATCAGCTTTCTGAAATAGTCGGTGTAACGGTCGTTGATCAAAGCTCTGATCAATACAGTATTTTTATCGGTAATGGGCAACCACTGGTGATTGGCTCTACTGCAGAGAAGGTTGTCTCCGTGTTAGGGACGGATAGTTCGCAAAAAGAACTAGCGGTGGTCAATGCTAATGCAACGGTGAACATCAATGGTGAAATTACTGGGGGTAAGGTGGGCGGCCTTATTCAATATCGGGAAGAGGCGCTAAATGATGCACGCAACCAGTTGGGGCTTATTGCCATTGGGTTAGCGGAGAGCATGAATGAGCAGCATCGTGCCGGTATTAATTTGAATAATGAGTTCGGTGGCGATCTGTTTACCGATATGAATGACGATTTTTTACAGCGCAAACGCATTACGCCCAATAGTAACAATCAGTCAGATATTAATGTTGCGCGGGTTGAAATACAGAATGTTGATCAACTTCAAGCAAGTGAATATGAGCTAGTTGTCGGCGATGGTGGTCGGTTAACGCTGTATCGCAGTAGTGACGGAAAACAGATACGTGTTGATCAGCTTGATAATGTTGATGATGATCCATTAGCGCCATTATCGACTGCAGAGGGTATTGATGCTGTCGGTCAGAATCAGGTTTACATAGACCCAAATGGTGAGTTTTTATCCTTTGCTGTTGATGGTATTAAAGTCACCATTCAGACCGATACCGATTTAATGAAAGGGGATAGTTTTACTATTCAGCCGGTCACCAGTGGCGCAGAAGATTTGTCACTCGTTATTCAAAGTGGTCAGGAGCTAGCACTGGCATCACCGATTCGTATTAGCACTGATATTGATAACCAAGGGAGTGGTGTCGCAACGGTTAGCGTTACTAACCCAAAGGCAGCGACTTTTGCCACAGCCGGTGAGATGTCTCCTCCGGTTAAAATAGTCTTTAATGACTTGGTTGGTTCTACTACCGGAGAAATGACCTACACCGTCTATGATATGACCGATCCAAATAGTCCGGTGCCCGTTGGGGCATTAGATCAAACATATATCGCGGGTAATGACATTGAGTTGGACGGTTACAGTATTACCGTCGCTAATCAGCCTAAGGCGGGAGATAGCTTTAGTTTTGATTTCAACGAAGATGGTGTGTCGGATAACCGAAATGCCTTTGCTTTATCGAATATGCAGCAAAGTAAACTGTTTGATCAAGGGTCCTATCAAGACCTGTACGGCAGTTTGATTGAGAAGGTAGGTACTAGAACGGCGACCGCAGTTATCTCGCAGCAGGCGAATAAGGCGGTACTGGATACGAGTATCAGTGCGCAATCCAGTGTCTCTGGGGTTAACCTAGATGAAGAAGCGACTAAGCTGGTGCAATATCAACAGGCGTATCAGGCATCGGCACAGCTGATCCGGGTATCGCAGACTATCTTTGATAGTCTGCTGCAAAGTTTATAGTTCTAGGAGTACATGATGCGAATTTCAACTGCGCAGATCTTTAGTCGTAGCACTGAGAATATTAATACGGCCAACAGCAGCCTGTATAAAACACAGGAACAGTTATCCACTGGGCAGCGTATTTTACAGCCCTCTGATGATCCAGTAGGAACGGCGCAGCTCATTAAATTGGATAAAGAGGTCGCGAAAGCTGAACAGTATCAGGACAATATTGATGTATCTCGTCGTCGTCTTAGCCTAGAAGAAACAACCTTAGATGCGGTGAATCTAGCAACCGTCAGAATAAAAGAGCTAGCGATACAGGCGAATAGCGGGGCGGTGAGTGATAATGATCGTCAGTTGATCGTCAGTGAGCTGGATGAGATAGAGAATCAACTCTTTGGACTGCTCAATACTCAAGATGTGCAGGGGGAGTATCTTTTCTCGGGGCATGCTGGTTTTGATGCGGCCTATAGTTATGATGGCGCAACAGACAGTTACGTCTATAACGGAGATCAAGGAACGCGTTCTATACAGGTGGGGGCAAATACCAATATTATCTCAACCGATTCCGGTTTTAATGTCTTCGAGAATGTAGCAAGCCAGTTGACCTTAGCACCCGCAAGTGGCGCTGAATTTTCAGAGCGTGTTATTACAAACTTCGGCACGTTTGAAGCGTTTACGGATAGTCGCGGGCCTGCCATTATCTCCTTTGATACCGCCGCAGGCACTTATAGTGTGGAAGGTTCGCAGGGAGATCCTGTTTTTAGTGGTAATCCGGCGATAGCGTTAACGGATATTAGTTATCAACAGGGTGATGTCATTGAGTTCGAAGGGGTTAGTCTCGAGATTGATAATCCAGCAGATGGCTCGGTAACGCTTGAAACAGATACTGAGCGTACGAATGTACTAAACATGGTGCATCAACTCAGTGCTGCCCTCAGTGATACAGATACCGTTAATGATTCTCTAGGTTCTGAAAAGCTCAATGAGGCGGTCAATCGAGCACTACTGCAGATCGATACTATCGAGAATAAAAACATTGAAGTGCGTGGCAGTATTGGTGGCCGAATCAATACCTTAGAGGCTCAGGAATCTGTCAATAGTGAGTATATTATTTATACCAATGAAGCCCAGTCAGCTATACGGGATCTCGATTATGCTGAGGCTATTAGTCAGTTTACGTTACAGGAAACAGCGTTAAACGCGGCTTACGGTAGTTTTGCCAAGATACAGGGCCTTAGCTTATTTAATTATATAAACTGAGGTCGTCCCTTTAGGGATGTTGTTATATGAAAAAGCCCAGGTGACTGGGCTTTTTCATATGCGTTATTTAAGCTGGGCGTCAAGCAACACTATAAATCTTGTGTCTGTTGATAGGCTTTGATACTGCGACCTGCTTTTTTACTTTGGCTGGATTGATTCAGCAAACGCTGCTTTTGGTGGTTGATCGCTTGAGTGAGTGTCTGATGATGCTGTTGTAATTGCGCTATCTTGTCTTGCAATTGGCTAACATCTTCAGCGTTAAGTTGATCGAAGGGGAGTCGGCGAATCAGTTGATCTTGTTGTTTGACTAGGTCAACGAATTCAGCCTCATCATCGGGATTATCGCCCGTCTGTTGACCAGCCGAATATTTTTTCAGCACGGCGAAAATAGCTTGCTGCAGATGTTCAATATCGGAAAACTGCTGCAGCCAATTGAGTGCAGCAGGGCTGAGTTGAGCCATGTTTATTTCTCTACTGGACTCTGGGTATTATGGTGTTCAGCGGGAATCTGCTCCCAAGCCGATTTGATATCCAGCATGAGTTGCGTGACTTCATCTAGCTTCTCTATCGATGATTCAATATTGGCTTTCAACAGCGTGTCGGCCATATAGGTATAGAGGTTATCAAGATTCTGTGCGATCTCATTCGCTTCAGTGTCAGCCAGTGATGCTTGTAAGCCGCCGACAATAGAGATGGCTTTGCTCAAGCTGGTGCCTTTAAGTTCGATATCATGGCGCTCTATCGCGCCTTTAGCGGTTGCAATACTGCCTAGAGCGCCATTCATCAGCATTAAGACTTGCTGGTGGGGTGTTGCATTTGCCAAAGCCGAGTTGAGTCCCACTTTTTGATACTGTTGGGAGGCAAGGTTGCGTTTCATTTATTGATCCTTAAGGATTGTTGTATCTGTTCGAAAGATAAGCGTAACAGCGATATAAACGTTATTAATTAGTTTGGGGAACTACGCCTGGTAGACTGTCCAGTGCTGACGTGAGCCAAGAACCGGTAGAGTTTAACTGAGCGACCAGTAAATCCATGGCGTTAAACTGCTTGTATAGTCGAGTTTCAAGCAGTGCACTACGATAATCAAGGGCTGTTCGCTCGTCTGTTATATCCTCTAATTTACCGTTAATAGAGTCTGTTCGACCATCGATGGTGCCGCTGGTTTGTAAGTAGTTTTCTAGCATCGCATCGATTTTAAAGGCCACGCCCTGCGTTTCATCAGAAAACAGTGTTGCTACGCCGGTGTAATCGTTTTCAAGCGCCGTATCTAGGGTGTCGCTATCCAGTTCGAGGCTGCCATCAGTGGTGGTGGTGATACCGATAGAAGCCAAAGAGGTGTAATTACTGTCGCTGTTTTCGATACGGTCGGTTAAGGTGTTGCGGATCTGGCGCTCAATGGTATTAACCAAGGAATCGCCTAGCAGAGAACCTGCTGCCCCCGTATCGGCATCGTAACTGGTCTGCTCATTAATAAGCGCAATCAGTTCATTATAGCCATCAACCAGTGTGGTGATCTGGTTTTTAATAGCGCTGCTATTTTCACTGATCGAAAGCGTAATGGGTTCGCCAACATTACTGTCTTTGAGAGTGATCGTCGCGTCGGGGATAACATCAGTAATGGTGTTGCTTGAGCTGGTCATCGATTGGCCATCAACACTAAAGACTGCATCAGCTGCCGTGATTACTTGATCATAGTAGCTCGCGACATCACCATTAGCATCGGGAGTCGCGCTGCCGGAATTATAATCATAGATATCTAAGTCGCCGGTGGTGGATGTGCCGCTAATGGTAAGCGCATTATCGGTGCCGGATTCGTTAGCGGTAAACACTAAGCGTTCATTGCCATTCACATTGAGAATAGTGGCGGTTACACCGATATTATCGTCAGCGTTATTGATGGCGTCACGTACATCTTGAATGGTTGCATTATTGCTGCTGTCCAAGGTGACAGAGAAACTGCCATCGGCATCACTAAAGTCGAGAGTACCTTCACTAACAATATAATCTTGTTGAGTCACCAACTTTTGTGCCGATGCTAAACTGGTGACTTCGAGAGAGTAACTTCCCGCCGCCGCATCATTATCGGCGCTGAAGCCTGCGATGTCTGTATCAGAGGAGGATGAGGTGCGATTACTGAAGCTGGAAGGATCTTTTAGGCCGCTAAACTTGCTTTGAAAGTCGGAGAGTGCGCTTTTCAGTAGGCCAACCGCAGAAAGTTCTGCCTGTAGGGTGGCTTCAGATTGGGATAACCGATTGAGCGTGGGCTCACGTTCAGCCGCCACTAAATCGGGGACAATGCTTTGGATATCAAGGCCGGAGCCGATACCTGGTGATGAGATGGTCATAGCTACCTCGTTTTAATTTTCTCTAAGCGAGAAATAAAGAAGGCAATCTAAGCCTTCCCACTGAACAATAAATTGTTCATCTGTTCAATGTGCTTGCTGATTTCGATAAAGTCTTCAGAGGGTATCTGACGGATGAGTTCATCATTCGACGTATCGATAACCTTAATTATCGTTTTTCCGGCGTCATGGTCAATTGAAAAGTTCAGGGTTCGCTGAAATTGAGCCATCACGTCATTAATGTCAGTCACGGTTTGCTCGAGTGTTTCAGCATCGGGAATCGCTGACTTTTCAACAGTCTCGGTTGGCTGCTGAACGCTTGGCGCTTGGCGATTGCTTGGCTGGGACGGTGTGCCGCTAGCCGTTGCCGTGGTCTGGTTAGGAGTGATCTGCATATCATTAGACATAACGTACATCCTTACATCGGTGGTTGATGGCTGCTATAGGCTTAACAAAAAAAGGGCGGGCCAAGCCCGCCCCTTTTTATTAGTGCCTTATCTTTACTGTAGCAGAGACAGAACGCCCTGTGGCAATGTATTGGCCTGAGCCAACATCGCAGTACCCGCTTGTTGCAGAATCTGGTTTTTAGTCAGGCTTGCAGTTTCAGAGGCAAAGTCAGCATCCATTATACGAGAACGAGCAGCAGTCACATTCTCGGTAATACTGGTCAAGTTGCTGATAGTGCTTTCTAAGCGGTTTTGCACCGCACCAAGGTCTGCCCGAGATTCAGAAATAAAGGCTAGTGCTTGATCGATCACATCTAAAGCATCGTTAGAGCCCGTTTGTGTGCTGATATCAATTTCTGCGACGGAATTTAGTTCCGCAGTCTTTGCGGTTGCATCAAATAGCCCACCAGTAGCAGTAGCAGTAACATTAAATGTACCGCTGGCAGAGAAGGTTACATCGCCACCGACACGTGTACTATCGACTCCTGCTGTTGTAGTTGATGCATCTACAAGGTTGGCCGCTGTCCCAGAGTCCGTTCCATCCGCATTAAGACCTTGTACAGACATTACAGCAGTAGTATCTACTCCGTTCGAGGCTCCTTCAATGACAATATCATCACCATTTGCACTGATTAGAGTGATCGATGTTTTATCGCTGGATAGCTCTGCGGTAATACCGGTAGTTGATGTTTTGGCATTGATGGCTTCTGACAGTGCAGATACGTCAGTGGCTGTTACGCCGTTGGCGGTAATGGCCTGTGCACCACCAGTAGTATCACCTGTTAGTGTTAGAGAAATATTGCCTGCAGAGATGCCGGAAAGTTTTGCTTGGCTTATTGCTTTGGCTGTTACACCTGTGTCGCTTTGAACTGCATTCACTTTTTCAGCAACAGTCTTAGCGCTATCTTTTGCTGCTATATCCACAGCAGCTGATGTTGAACCTAATGGACCGCTAATAGTGAGATCTTCATCGCCTGTAGAGTTATCTCCCGCAGTGGCTGCTGCTGCCACTGCCTTAGTGCTTGTTCCATTGGTAGTTAACGAGTAGTTACCCATGCTAGTGGCACGAGCACTACCAATAGAGACATTAATGGTTTGGTCAGCTTCAGCACCGACATGGAACTTAGCAGAAGTGAAGGTGCCGTCTAGAATGTTTTTTCCGTTAAAAGAGGTGGTATCGGCAATACGGTTCAATTCAGACTGTAGCTGAGAGACTTCTTTTTGCAGGTTAGCGCGATCAGATGCGCTGTTAGTATCGTTGGCAGATTGGATAGCCAGTTCACGCATCCGCTGCAGAATGTTGGTGGATTCTGACATCGCACCTTCAGCGGTTTGTGTCAGGGAGATAGCATCGTTAGCATTACGTGTTGCTTGGGTTAAACCGTTGATTTGAGAGGTCATACGGTCAGAGATTGCTAAACCGGCCGCATCATCACTTGCGCTGTTGATACGTAAACCAGTCGATAGACGTTCTAGCGACGTTTCTAGACTGCTCTGCGACTTGCTCAGATTGTTTTGGGCATTCAATGATGCAACGTTTGTTTGTATACCTAGTGCCATTTTCTCATCTCCTTAACCTAACCAGTGTATGTCTTCTGATTCGGCCTTTTTGAGCTTCCGAGGCAGCCTTAGCTACCTCACTATTAATTCATTTCGTGAAAGGGTTAACGGCGTCGTTTTTTGAAACTTTAGGGGTGTCGGTGAGAAAAATTGATAATAAATGGTTTTTTTTACCTAAACCCCCTAAATACGGGGTGTGGCGTGATTACCCATTTTGGGTTGTGTTTATTGAATGGTGTGTTTTTTAAAACAAACAAGGTAAGCCGTAAGGCGGCGGAGGTGTAGTGTATTGCATGGTAGCGTCAAAAAAACATCACTGCCATCTGTTGTCTTTTACCTCTGCATGTCATAAATTTGACGTATTGTGCAGGTGTTTGTGAAAGCATCTGTGAGACCCCTGACGAAAAGTTGTTGTTAGAGCCTTATGCTCAAGGGTTGGACTGAATTTTCAGTCGATGACTGTTGAGCGAGAGTGACTAATCCTATGAGTAGCCCGCTACATATTATTTATATCGATGATGACGCCGATAGCCGCACCCATCTATCAAAGCGGCTAGACTTTGCTGATATCAGCCATATCACCACCGACTATGTGTCTTGGTTGCAGAATGTCACGCCGCCGGGCGATCGGGCGGTGGTCTGGTTGGGGCATTGTCGCGTGCCAGTGTCGCTGGAAAAACTGATGCAGCAGTTAGATCAGTTGGATGACAAGCTGCCGGTGGTGGCGATCTCTCCCTGGCCTGAGTTAGAGCAGTTGCCGGCAGCGCTGCAGGAAAAGATCATTGGTCGGCTGAACCCCGATGCCCGTTTAACCGAGCTGACGGTGATGCTGCATCGTGCGCTGATCTACCGGCAGTTGCAGCTGCAATATGCTGGGCAGCCCGATCTCTTCTCACCGAAATCCGTGGCGAGCCAGTTTGAAGGCATGGTGGGGCACAGTGAGGCGATGGCGCTGGTGCGGAAGATGATCAGTCAGGTGGCCGGACGGGATGTCAATGTACTGATTACCGGCGAAAGCGGGACGGGTAAGGAGATTATTGCCAATAACCTGCATCGGGCCTCGAAACGCAACAATGGGCCTTTTGTGCCGGTTAACTGTGGCGCTATTCCGGCGGACCTATTAGAGAGTGAGTTGTTCGGCCACGAACGGGGTGCCTTTACCGGTGCGATCAGTTCGCGGGCGGGGCGGTTTGAGTTGGCGAATGGTGGCACCCTGTTTCTCGATGAGATCGGCGATATGCCATTGCCAATGCAGGTGAAACTGTTGCGGGTGTTGCAAGAACGCTGCTTTGAACGGGTGGGCGGTAGTGTCACGATCGATTGCGATGTGCGGATTATTGCCGCGACTCATAAAAATCTCGAGCAGATGATTGTCGAGGGCAGTTTTCGCGAAGATCTTTATTATCGTCTCAATGTGTTTCCGATTGATATGCCGCCCCTGCGAGCCCGCATAGAGGATATTCCGCCATTGGTGGAGGAGTTTGCGCGACGGGTGGCGAAAGAGGGCTTTGGGCGTATCCGTTTTCATCCGGCGGCGATCTGCTCGTTACAGCAGCATGATTGGGCGGGCAATATCCGCGAACTGGCCAATCTTGTCGAACGGTTGGCAATTCTCTATCCCGATGCGGTGGTGGGGGTGAATGAATTACCGGAGAAGTTTCGCCATGTGGCGGAGCCGAATCCTGATCTGTATAAGATGCCGGTTGCCGCTGAAGAGGGGGTAGACCCGACTGGACAGGCGTTAATGCTGTTGCCGGATGAGGGGATGGACCTGAAGGCCTATACCGAGACTATCGAGCAGGGCTTTATTACTCAGGCGCTGGATAAAACCGGCGGGGTGGTGGCGCGGGCCGCCGACCTACTGCAGATTCGCCGCACAACGCTGGTGGAAAAGATGCGTAAATATGGAATTCAGCGAAAATAGATGATGACAGACGCACAGACTAAGCTTGTTCAGTTAGAACAGGAAAACAGCCGATTAAAGGCGCAGCTGGCTCAGGCGCAGCAGGCGAGTGTCGAAAAACAGGCGGCCCATGATCGCCTATCGGGACGACTCGAAGACCTGCTCGATCTGTTGCCCGCCGGTGTAGTGGTGATCGATAGTAAAGGGCGGGTGGCTGAGTGTAATAGTGCCGCCGAGCAGTTGCTGGGCTTACCGCTCAAACATGAAACCTGGGTGGCGGTGATACAGCGTAGTTTCGCCCCGCGTAGCGATGATGGGCATGAGGTATCACTAAAAAGCGGTCGCCGTGTCAGCTTGTCGACGAGTACCTTAGTGAATGAAACCGGGCAACTGTTGATGTTGACCGATCAGACCGATACCCGCTTACTGCAAGGGCGTCTGGCCCACTATCAACGGCTGTCAGAGATGGGGCGGATGATGGCTTCGTTGGCCCATCAGGTGCGCACCCCTCTCTCCGCCGCGTTACTCTATGCTGGACATCTAATGAAGCCAGAGTTGCGGCCAGAGCAGCGTATTAAGTTTGCTGGCAAGGTAAAGTCGCGGTTGGAAAACTTAGAGTTACAGGTGCGGGATATGCTGATCTTTGCGCGGGGTGAAACCCGTCTAGACGATCGCATCAGTATCGCGCAACTGTTTCGGGAACTGGAAGATGCGCTAGATATGCCGCTACTGAGTTGGGATGCGGATTGTGACTGTATCAACCGGGTGCCTGATCTGCAGCTACAGTGTAATAAAGATGCCCTGCTGGGGGCGATTATGAACTTGGTCAACAATGCACTGCAGGCGGGCGGTAAAGGCAGTGAGTTGGTGATCGAAGCGCAGTTGGTGGGTGATAACTTAGGTATCGAAGTGCGAGATAATGGCCCGGGTATGGATGCGGCGCTATGCCGTAAGGTGTTGGAGCCGTTTTATTCGACGAAGTCCCACGGCACGGGGCTAGGCTTGGCGGTGGCTCAGGTGGTGGCGAAGGCGCATCATGGTCAGTTTCTGCTGCGCTCTCAGCCAAGTGTGGGGACTCAGGCAGCCTTTCTGATCCCCTATCATATGGATGATCAAGCCCATGCCGTCACTCATCAGAGTGGCCTCAGCGATCAATCAGGACCGGATAGCTTATGACGATGAAAATATTAGTGGTTGAAGATGATGCCGATCTGCGAGAGGCGCTGGTGGATACCCTAGAGCTGGCCGGTTTTGACTATTTAGAAGCCGAATCCGGCGAGCAGGCACTTGAAGTGATCGCCGAACACTCGGTGGATATGGTGGTGAGTGATGTCAATATGGGTGGCATGGATGGCCACCAGTTACTGGGCAAAATACAGCAGGCTCAGCCCTGTTTGCCGGTGATGCTGATCACCGCATATGGCCAGGTGAATAAAGCGGTTGAGGCGATGCGCAGTGGCGCGGTGGATTATCTGATGAAGCCGTTTGCCCCCGAAGCGTTGATCGATGTGGTAAAGCGTTATACCGGTAGTCACCTGAATGAGCCCGATAACATCCAACCTATCGCCGAAGAGAACAGCAGTAAACAGCTGTTACAGGTGGCACGGCGGGTGGCCGAAACCGATTCCACGGTGCTGATCACCGGTGAAAGCGGTACCGGTAAAGAGGTGTTGGCGCAGTATATCCACATGCACTCACCACGGGCGGATAAGCCCTTTGTGGCGATTAACTGTGCGGCGATCCCTGAAAATATGCTGGAGGCCACCCTGTTTGGCCATGAGAAAGGGGCGTTTACCGGAGCTTATACCAGTAACCCCGGCAAGTTTGAGCAGGCCAATGGCGGCACGATTTTGCTCGATGAGATTTCCGAAATGGATTTGGGTTTACAGGCGAAGTTATTACGGGTGTTGCAAGAGCAGCAGGTAGAGCGGGTCGGTGGACGTAAAGTGATCAACTTGGATGTGCGCATTCTGGCGACCACGAACCGTAAGTTAGAAGAGTTTGTCGCAGAGCATAAATTCCGTGAAGATCTTTACTACCGGTTAAATGTATTTCCGCTGCAGTGGTTGCCGCTACGGGAGCGTGTCGGTGATATCGTGCCGTTGGCGCAACGGTTGCTAGCGAAGTATTCTCGCAAAATGAATCGTACCTCGGTATCGCTCAGCGATGATGCACAGCGGGCGCTGCAGGCTTACCACTGGCCGGGCAATGTGCGTGAGCTGGATAATATCGTGCAACGGTCGCTGATTTTACAGCAGGGCGCATTGATTGGTGCTGCCGATCTGCATATCCAACCGGGCAGTATGCAAGCCGCCGATATGGCGGGGCGTATTAATGCGGCCCCCGTGGCGAGCGATGAGCAGAGTCAGTTGGGCAATGATATGAAGCAGCATGAGTTTCAACTGATTATCGAAACCCTGCGGGAAACCAGCGGCAGTCGTAAAGACGCGGCGGAAAAACTGGGGATTAGCCCTCGGACATTGCGTTATAAGCTGGCGCAGATGCGTGAAGCCGGTATCGATCTCGACGCTGAATTGAAAGGCTAATCTTAAAGCGGATTGAGACGCTAGGGCTTGGGTAACGAATCGAGATAGTCTGTTTTTTGAGACGGTTTTGAGGCTGGTTTTGATACTAAAGGTGTAGGATAACCATTTCTACGACTAATGGCCTGTGATGGATAGACCAATGTCTAATTCAGGAGGAATGGCTCCATTAGGTATAACATTAACCACTATAATAACCGTTTCAGAGAGACTGCTATTTTCTGATTTTCTCTGAAGGCGGGCTAGCGGTAACGTTAGTTGAAACATCTCGCCGCAAACAATAATAATATCGGTAGAGCAGGGATAGGGAGACATGCTGAACGAAGATGACTCGGCATGATCACAGCATAGAATAAATAATAAGCTAAGGGCATCAACATGAGCGATTCTAAAATATATCCGGTTAGCGAAGAGCTGGCTGCGACTGCGCATATCAATAATGAAAAATATCTTGCGATGTATGAGCAATCGATTAACGATCCGGACACCTTTTGGGGCAACGAAGGTAAACGACTCGATTGGTTTAAACCCTACACGAAAGTTAAAAACACCTCTTTTGATCCGCATAATGTTGATATCCGTTGGTTTGAAGATGGCACACTGAATGCCTCTTATAACTGTCTTGATCGTCATCTCGAAACCCGTGGCGACCAGGTCGCTATTATCTGGGAAGGTGATGATCCAAGTGATTCTGAAAACATCACCTATCGTGATCTCCACGAACGTGTCTGTAAGTTTGCGAATGCACTGAAAGCTCAGGGCGTCGAGAAGGGTGATGTCGTCACGCTGTATATGCCGATGATTCCTGAAGCGGCGGTGGCTATGTTGGCCTGTACCCGTATCGGTGCGGTGCACTCGATTGTCTTTGGTGGTTTCTCGCCTGAAGCGTTGGCGGCCCGAATTGAAGGCGCTAACTCTAAGGTGGTCGTGACCTCTAACTATTCACTGCGGGCCGGTAAATCGGTGCCGCTTAAACTGAATGTTGATAAAGCGCTGGAACATCCCGAGGCTAAAGCCCGAGTTAAAAGCGTGATCGTCGTTAAACGGGTCGAGCAGGATGTTGCTTGGAATGACGAGGTTGATGTTTGGTATGAAGATCTTGTCGCTGATGCCTCTAGCGATTGCCCCGCTGAAGAGATGGACGCCGAAGCGCCGATGTTTATTCTGTATACCTCGGGTTCTACCGGTGCGCCAAAAGGCTTGGAGCATACGACCGGTGGTTACATGGTGTATGCCTCTATGACCCATGAATACGCCTTCGATTATAAAGATGGCGATGTTTACTGGTGTACCGCCGACGTAGGCTGGGTAACCGGTCATAGTTATATCGTTTATGGGCCACTGGCAAATGGTGCGACCTCACTGATGTTTGAAGGTGTGCCTAGCTATCCGGATAACAGCCGTTTTGGTCGAGTGATCGAAAAACATAAGGTGAACCAGTTCTACACCGCACCAACGGCTATTCGTGCCTTGATGCAGCAGGGTGAAGATGTGCTCGGTGATTCCGATCTGTCTAGCCTGCGTATTCTTGGTTCCGTGGGCGAGCCGATTAACCCTGAAGCATGGGAGTGGTACTACCGCGTGATCGGTCAGAACCGTTGCCCTATCGTTGATACTTGGTGGCAGACTGAAACCGGCGGCATGATGATTCTGCCACTACCGGGTGCCACCGCAGCGAAACCGGGTGCGGCTGCCCGTCCATTCTTTGGTGTACAGCCTGCGTTGCTGGATGCTGATGGTCATGAGCTGGAAGGTGCCACCGATGGTAACTTGGTAATTAAAGATTCATGGCCGGGTCAGAGTCGTTCTATCTGGGGCGATCATGAGCGCTTTGTGCAAACCTACTTCACAACGTATAAGGGCTATTACACCACAGGTGACGGTGCTCGCCGTGATGAAGATGGCTACTACTGGATTACCGGCCGTGTGGATGATGTGATCAACGTGTCTGGTCACCGGATGGGTACCGCTGAAGTAGAGTCGGCACTGGTGGCACACCCCGCGGTTGCTGAAGCAGCTGTAGTCGGTTATCCACATGAACTCAAAGGTCAGGGTATCTATGTGTATGTCACCCTGCAGTCTGGGTTTGAGCAATCCGATGAGCTGCTGAAAGAGCTGCGACTGCATGTGCGTAAAGAGATCGGTCCGATTGCGTCACCGGATTTGATTCAATTTGCGCCAGGTATGCCGAAAACCCGTTCCGGTAAAATCATGCGCCGTATTCTGCGTAAGATTGCCGAGGATGATTTCACTGCGTTGGGTGATACCTCAACACTAGCTGATCCTTCGGTTGTTGATGATCTGATTGAACACCGCATGAATCGTAAGTAAAGGTGCTAAGGCACTGACTTCGAGCTACAATTATTAAACTCCCTCCCGATTTTAAGGTCGGGGGGGAGTTTTGCGTTACAAGTGGTGTTAGTATCATCAGGTGGCAAGCGGCTATCGTGTCGCGTTTTACACCTTATAAATAGATAGATTTACCCGTTTTCATCGGTGAAAACGAGTAAGGAGGGAGATTAGCTGAATGCAACTGGCGCAGAAGATAATCATTGCGGATGATCATCCGTTATTTCGTGCAGCACTGAAACAGGCTGTCACTCAGGCTGTCCCCGGCGTTGAAATCGTCGAAGCCGATTCCCTAGAAGCGGTACAGGCGGCGGTTGAAAGTCACTCCGATGCTGATTTGGTATTACTCGATCTGCATATGCCAGGCACCAATGGCTTTACCGGTTTGGTCTTTTTGCGCGGCAAAAATCCCGGTATTCCGGTGGTCGTGGTCTCGGGGAGTGAAGAATCCTCGGTGATGAAGCGGGCGCTAGATTATGGTGCTTCTGGCTTTATCCCTAAATCCTCTCCTCTTGATGTGATTGCTGAAGCGATTACCACGGTGCTTGAAGGTGAAGAGTGGTTGCCAGAAGAGGTCGCCGAAGGGGTTGTGGATGTAACCGAAGAGGATCAGAAGTTCGCCACCAATTTGGCATCCCTGACACCGCAGCAGTTTCGGGTACTCACCATGCTAACCGAAGGTTTGCTGAATAAGCAGATCGCTTATGACCTCAATGTCTCCGAAGCGACCATCAAAGCCCATGTAACGGCGATTTTGCGTAAGCTCGGTGTTCATAGTAGGACTCAAGCGGTTATCGCTGCACAGCGTCTGTGTGTTGATCCACCTAAGACTGAAATGGGTTAATAAGCAGCCAAACGTCTTTCGATTAAAAAGCGCACCCTGAGTGCGCTTTTTTGTGTCTGGTCGGTAAGTGTTGACGGTTTGGTATTGCCTCTTCGCCAGCGGCCAGCCGCGAATCATCAACAGCCTAAGCGATTGCGAGCCGATCACTTTAAGGTGAAAAGCTTATGGCTTCACGGTGATCAGCTTACTGATAATCGCCCTCAGTGCGGCGGGTTTGATCGGTTTATGTAAAATCTCTGCATGATGTGCGTTGATCTCCTCTTTGACCGAGTCGGTGCGGTCGGCGGTAATCACCACCGCAGGGATCGGATGATCCCATAATGGCGCTAAGGTTTGCAGCGCCATCACGCCGGTGAGCGTTTCATCGAGGTGGTAGTCGGCGAGAATAATATCCGGTACAAACTCTTGCGCAATAATATCGGCTTGCGCATCGGCCGCCGAGATGGCAGTGAGCACGCTGCAGGACCAGCCCTGTAATAACGCCCCCATACCTTCGAGAATCTTAGGTTCGTTATCAATCACCAGCACCTTAATCCCTTCGAGCCCTTTACTGCGAATCCAACCCCGTTTTTCTGGGCGCGGTTTAACCGCTTTGGTTTTATCCCCTAGTGGCACGGTGACACTAAAGACCGTGCCTTTGTTGGGCCAGGAGCGCACATCGATCGGGTGGTGCAGCATCCGGGCGATACGCTCGGTGATGGCCAGCCCTAAGCCTAGGCCGTCAACCTGAGAGTGCTTAGGGTTGTTGATGCGATGGAACTCCTCAAAGACCTCTTTGAGTTTGTCTGTCGGAATACCGACACCGGTATCCCACACCTCAATACGTAACTGTCGGCCCACGCGACGGCAGCCAAGCATGATCTTGCCCTGTTGCGTGTAGCGAATCGCATTGGATAAGAAGTTTTGCAGCACTCGACGTAGTAGCTGTTGGTCGGAGTGGACGGTCTGGCAGCATTTTACAAAATCGAACTGTAGGTTTTTCTCTTCCGCCAGCGCGGTAAATTCAGCACTGAGGTGGTCGAACATGGCATTGATCGAGAAATGGCTAAGGTTCGGTTCTAAGGCACCGGCATCCAGCTTGGAGATATCTAAGATCGTGGTGATCAGACTCTCGGCGGCTTTTAGCGAGCCATCAAGGTTGTGGACCAGTTGTTGGGTCTCTTCGTTATGTTTCTGCTGTGCGAGTGCCGAGATGAACAGGCGGGCGGCATTCAGAGGTTGCAACAGGTCATGGCTAGCGGCCGCTAAGAAACGGGTTTTGCCGAGGTTGGCGGCATCCGCATCAAACTTAGCTTGGCGTAGCTCATCCTCGATGAGGGCGCGGATGGTGTTCTCTTTACGTAGCTCTTTGTTAACCACCGACAATGTATGGGTTCGCTCCCGCACGCGCTGTTCGAGATTCTCATTGGTTTCTTGTAGGAGTTGCTCGGCCTTACGGCGCTCGGTGATATCTTGATAAAGGGTGAAATAGCCGAGTTGATAGCCCGCTTCGTTGATATGGGGGATATAGGTGACTTCGGCATAACGGGTGTGGCCATCCGAGGAGGGGATCTTCGTTTCAAAGCGTTGCCGTTCACCCTGCAATACCTTGTTGACGTAGGGCAGGCGCATCTCAAACTCTTCGGGGCTGAGAATGCTGGCGCTATTCACGCCGGCGATATTGTGCCGATCGAGTCCAAAGGTGGTGGCATAGGCTTTGTTAACGAAGCGGAAGTTACGATCGGTATCCAAAAAGGCGATCAGTACCGGCACATTATCGGTGTAGGTACGCACATTCTGTTCACTCTCACGCAGGGCTTCCTGTACCCGTTTATGCTCGGTGATATCCATGTAGGTGTTGACGAAACCACCGTTAGGCATACGGTTGCCGCGTACTTCAAGCACCGAGCCATCCATACGGTGACGTTCATATGAGTGCGCTTTGCCCTCTTTTAACGTCGTGAGGCGATCTTTCACCTGTTGATCGATATTGCCCGCGCCATACTCCCCGTTTGTAGCGTTATAGCGGAAGATCTCCTCAATGGGGCGACCAACGCAGATCAGCCCATTGGGGTATTCGAACATCTCGATATAGCGGCGGTTCCAAGCGACTAAGCGCATCTGTTGATCCACCACACTAATCCCCATAGTGATGTTTTCAATGGTGGACTGCAGCAGCGAACGGTTAAAGCGCAGTGCCTGCGAGGCTTCGTCAACGATGGTAACCACATCGCCGATCTGCATATCCTTACCGCGCAGTGTCGATGCCAGCACAATGCGTGCGGAAGAGGCACCGATCACGCCGGCTAGTAGCCGTTCGGTAAATTGAATCAGTTCTGAGCTGGCTTTATCGCCGGACAGGGGTGGATCGATACCGGCCTTCAGAGCAAAGCCGGTGAAGGCGTGTTGAGTACGGCTGATACCGAGAAAGCGTTCGGTGAGTATCTGCAAATCACCCACGGTTGCATGGCTGAACACCCGTGAGGTTTCGGAAAGGTTTTTACTATAAACATCGACGAAGGCGCTGGCTTGAATTCGGTCGACCAGTCGTTGCGGGCTGTAGCGAGATATCACCACGTAGAGCAAGGTATTGATCGACAGGCTCCAGAACGTACCGTGGGTGAGCGGGTCCATACCGGTGATGCCGAACAGCTGTGTTGGGCGCAGCAGGTCGTAGCCGAATAATCCGTTTTCGATAAAAGAGGCCGGTAGCAGCCCCGCGCTGGATAGCGTGGGAAATACGAGGGTGTAAAGCCAGATCAAGAAGCCAGCACTGAGGCCCGCTAAAATGCCGTAGCGTGAGCCGGTTTTCCAATAAACGCCACCGAGTAATCCCGGTAGAAACTGTGCCGAAGCGGCAAAGGCCAGTAAGCCAAAGGACGCTAAGGTGCCTTGATCCCCTAATATCCGATAATAGAAATAGGCCATGATCATCAGGCAGATGATGGTGATGCGTCGAACCTTGAGCAGCAGCGCCCCGAGGTCTTTGTTTTTCGATAATTTGAGCCAAGAAACCCTTAGTAACAGAGGCATCACAATATCGTTACAGACCATGGTGGAGAGCGAGATAGCCGCCACAATGACCATGCTGGTGGAGGCGGATAGGCCGCCGATAAAGGCAAAGGTGGCGAGATCTTCAAAGCCGACATGCAGTGGCAGCATCAATAAAAACGTATCGGCATTGATATCGGTATCGGCGAATAGGGTCATCCCGGCCGTGGCGATCGGCAAGACAAATAGGGATAACAGCAGCATATAAAGCGGAAATAGCCAGCGGGCGGTTTTCAGGTTTTCCACCCGTGTGTTTTCGACAATGGTGACGTGAAACTGACGTGGTAGGCAGAGTATTGCTGCACAGGCGAGCAGTATCTCGGTGAGGAAACTGTTGCCAAGAAAGTTGCCATTCAGTGGGCTGCTGAAATTAGCGTTGTTGTTAAGTTGGGCGCGGATATGGTTAATCAGATCGGGTACACCATCAAAAATTTGAAAGGTGACCAGCAGGCCGACAGCGATAAAGGCGGTGAGCTTAACGATCGATTCGAACGCGACCGCTAATACCATGCCTTCGTGGTGTTCGGTGGCATCGATATGGCGGGTGCCGAATAGAATCGTAAAGAGGGCCATGAGTAAAGCGACAAACAGGGCGGTATCGTTACCTTTACTGAGGGCTTCGGTAGCGCCGGGGGCGATCGCATCATAGCTGATCGCCACGGCTTTCAGCTGCATAGCGATATAGGGGATGGTGCCAAATACTGCGATGATGGTGACGAGCACCGCTAGCGCCTGGCTTTTGCCGTAACGGGAGGAGATAAAATCGGCGATAGAGGTGGTGTTCTGCTGCTTGCTGACCAAAATGACCTTTTCGATCACTCGCCAAGCAAAAATAAACACTATGGCTGGGCCTAGATAGGTGGCTAGAAACTGCCAACCGGTGACCGATGCTCGGCCTACCGCGCCATAAAACGTCCAAGATGAACAGTAGATAGCCAGAGACAGGGAGTAGATTACTGGATTGCTGGCGTATGAGCGTCCTTTAGCACTGCGGTCGCCAAAGTAGGCAATGGCAAAGAGTAGCCCCACATAGGCTAGAGAGATAAGAATAATAGAGCCGCCAGAAAGCATCGTCAGGTCTGCCTGTTGTTACGCTATTGAAGTGTCTAGTGTAACCGAACTCGAGGGAAGAACCCTATTGCTCTTATACCTTTGTCTAGTCTATTGAGTTCTAACGGTTTTTCCGGAATGCCCTCAGGTGGCGTAGGGCGTGGGCTCGGGCTGATTTGGTGGCTTTTTGATCACTTTAATCAGACCAAAGTAGGGGATTTTATTGCCTTCACTCTTTGTTAAATTCTAATAGTCCACAACTTTTAATTAACCTTAATAACAAAAATAAGGATGGTGCAAATGTCTACTTCTTCACAAGACAATGCTTCGGCCTACTGGGCTGAAAACCTACGCATTATCATAACTTACCTCGCAGTATGGTTTGTAGTGTCTTTCGTAGCAGGAATCCTGTTTGTCGATCAATTGAACGCAATTCCGTTCTTCGGTTTCCCTCTGGGTTTCTGGATCGCGCAGCAGGGTGCAATCTTCGTATATGTAGCTCTAATCTGGATGTACGTAATCAGCATGAATAAGCTTGATGAAAAATACGACGTTCATGAATAACAACAATAACGGCTGAGCTGAGGATTACTAATATGAGTCTTGATCTACTTACATACATCTTTATAGGGGGCTCCTTTGCGCTCTATATCGGTATTGCTATTTGGGCCCGTGCGGGGTCAACAAAAGAATTCTACGTGGCGGGCGGTGGTGTACACCCTATCGCTAACGGTATGGCAACGGCGGCTGACTGGATGTCTGCAGCGTCGTTCATCTCTTTGGCGGGCTTGGTCTCGTTCATTGGTCGTGATGGTGCCGCTTACCTAATGGGCTGGACCGGTGGCTATGTGCTATTGGCGATGCTGCTGGCACCTTACCTGCGTAAGTTTGGTAAGTTTACCGTGCCTGACTTTGTCGGCGATCGCTATTACTCACAGACGGCGCGTGTTATCGCCATCATCTGTACTATCGTGATCTCCTTTACCTATGTTGCTGGTCAGATGCGTGGTGTGGGGATTGTGTTCTCCCGTTACCTGCATGTTGATATCAACACCGGTGTTATTATCGGTATGGCGATCGTATTCTTCTACGCCGTATTGGGTGGCATGAAGGGTATTACCTATACTCAGGTTGCACAGTATTGCGTACTGATTCTGGCGTTCATGGTGCCTGCGATCTTTATGTCGATGCAGATAACCGGTCACTTCTTGCCGCAAATTGGTTTGGGTGCGACGCTGGATTCAGGTATGTCTGTCTTGGCAACCTTGGATAAGCTGTCTGTTGACCTTGGTTTCGCTGAATATACCTCGGGTCAGCAATCCACTATCAATGTCTTCTGTCTGACAGCGGCCTTGATGGCGGGTACTGCGGGTCTGCCGCACGTTATCGTACGTTTCTTCACCGTGCCGCGTGTTAAAGATGCGCGTACTTCTGCGGGTTGGGCGTTGATCTTTATCGCGATTCTGTACACTACGATTCCGGGTGTTGCTGGTTTCGGTCGTGTAAACCTGATCGAAACGATTAACGGTACTGATGCAACTAATGTAGGTACTGCCTACAGTGAGATGCCTACCTGGTTTAAGAACTGGGAAAATGCGGGTCTGTTAGGCTGGCACGATTATAACGGTGACGGCAAAGTACAGTATGCTGCCGGTTCAGCGTTTGAAGGTGGTAAGCCAGCGTTTGATGGTGAAGCCCGTGGTATTCATGGTGAGCGTGCGGTTACCAACGCTAAGGTTAATCCAACACCGGCTCCGGGTGCTCCATTCGTGACCGAAGTCTATGTTGACCGTGACATCATGGTATTGGCTAACCCTGAGATCGCTCAGTTACCTAGCTGGGTTATTGCCTTGGTTGCAGCGGGTGCGGTTGCCGCAGCACTATCGACAGCAGCGGGCTTGTTGTTGGTTATCTCCACAGCGATTGCGCATGACTTGATGAAAACCTGTGTTAATCCAAATATCAGTGAGAAGCAGGAGCTTATGTATGCTCGTCTTGCTGCAGTGGTGGCCATCTGTATTGCGGGTTACTTCGGCATCAATCCTCCAGGCTTCGTGGCACAGGTAGTTGCATTGGCCTTTGGTCTGGCATCCTCCTCCGTGTTCCCTGTTATCGTAATGGGTATCTTCAATAAGCGCATGAACAAAGAGGGCGCGATTGCCGGTATGATCGTCGGTCTTGGTTCTACCATGGCTTACATGATCTACTTCACCTTTATGGGTGGATCGAAAGATGATCTGTTCTTGGGTATCTCCACCGGTGGCTTCGGCTTCGTTGGTATGATCCTGAACTTCGTCGTTGCCTATGTGGTTTGCATGATGACTCCTCCACCACCTGCTGAAATTCAGGAAATGGTTGAGAGTATTCGTGTACCCCGCGGTGCAGGTGAAGCTCACGCGCACTAAGGTCTGAAAAGATCTGATTAAATGTAAGGCGCGTCAGCGAAGGTTGGCGCGCCTTTTTTATCGGACCTGTTTTATGAAGCGAAAGTTTCGGCTTAAAGGGTTTTTATGACCCTTTAATCAGACGCTTTGCAGTAGCGGCGGATTGAGGAGATTACAATGCCAACATCTTTCAAAATAGAAAATATGCCGTTCAGTTTGCTCACCGAGAAGGAGCAGGCAATACTGAGTTCAAGCCTTGATATTGGCTATTATCAGTCGGGTGAGACGATTCTTGCCGCCGGTAGCGTGCCTGAAGGTGTCTATATCATCTTAAAGGGGCGTGTCGCCGAGAGTGATGAGGTCGAAGAGCAGGGCGCGCAGGAACATCTCTATGTGCACTATACCAACGAAGATTACTTCGGTGGTTGGTCGGCCCTCAAAGGTAAGGCGATCCATAATTTTATCGCTGTCGATGAGACTATCTGTCACATACTGCCGACCCGTGTACTGCTCGATCTCTGCGCTAGCAATAGCCGCTTTGCCGATTACTTCCAGCAAAGTCTTTCTGCCAAAACTGAAATCCAAGCCCAGGAGGGCGGTGATCAGGATATGGCAGAGTTTATGTTGGCGCAGATTAAAGATGGCTTGATCCGAGAGCCGTTGATTGTACTGGATGGCACGACGATCACCGAGGCGACTCAGTTGATGCGTGAAAAACGCTCTGATTGCGTTTTGGTTAAGCGGGGCAATCGCTACGGCATGGTAACGGGTACTGATCTGCTGGATGCGGTGATTATCAATAAGCTGTCTCTCGACGCGGGTGTCGCGGGTATCGCCAGCTATCGACTGATTTCGATGACCTCCGATGATTATCTCTTTAATGCATTGATTACCATGACCCAGCAGCGTATCGAGCGGATTGTGGTGATGGATAATGGTAGCCTAACAGGCGTCATTGAACTGACCGATGTGTTGAGCTATTTTTCTAGCCACTCCCATGTAATCGGCCTGCGCATCGAGCGGGCGCAGACGGTTGAAGACCTTTATGAAGCGGCGCATGGGCTGAATGACCTGATCAAAGCCTTGGTGTCGCAGGGCGTTAAGGCGCGTTTTGCCATGGAGTTGATCGCCGCGATGAATGAGCGAGTGATTGCCAAACTGTTTGGTTTGATTGTGCCCGCTGATATGCAGCCCCATGTTTGCTTGGTGGTGATGGGCAGTGAAGGCCGTGGAGAACAGATCATGAAGACCGATCAGGATAATGCTCTGATCTATCGAGATGGTTTGATCTGGCCAGAGATGCAGGCGACCATGGAGCGTTTTACTGAAACCTTGATATCCTTTGGTTTTCCTAAGTGTCCGGGCAATATTATGGTGTCTAATCCGGCTTGGGTTAAGTCGATCGGCCAGTGGACGCAGGCGATGAGCGACTGGTCTTATCAGTGCGAAGGCGAGGCGCAGATGAATCTGGCTATCGCCGTAGATGCGCATCCGGTGGCGGGTAATGTGGCGCTGTTTAAGGCCTCAAGAAACTGGTTTTTACGCCACCTACAAAATAACGATGTGTTCTTTTCCCATTTTGCCCGAGCGGCCATTGAGTTTAATACGCCACTCACTTTTTTCGGTAATTTGAAAGATAAAGGCGAACTGGATGTTAAGAAAGCGGGTATTTTCCCCATCGTGCATGGTATTCGCACCATGGCACTGCAGTTCAAAATACTCGAAACCAACACCTTTAAACGTATCGAAGCGCTGGTGGAGATGGGGCAGATGAAAGCGGAGCATGGGCGTGAATTAGGTGAAGCGCTCGCCCTGTTTATTCAAACTCGTTTGAAGCAACAGGTTAAGCGGATCGATGAATCTGAAAGCGGTGTCGATCAAACGCCCAATATTCTTGAATTATCATCACTGGATAAAATGGAAAAAGATCTGCTGAGGGATGGCATGCATATCGTTAAGGGTTTTAAGAAACACCTAGAGCTTAGATATCACCTGGGAGGCTAACACGGAAAATGATTATTCCCAGAAGTATTCGTAAAATAAAGGAGCGCATGAACCATAAAAAGGGTCCTCATGCACATCTGTTTAAGCCTTATGATGGCGATGAAGTGGTGTCTCTGGATTGTGAGACCACCAGTCTTAATATTAAAGAGGGTGAAATACTCTCGATTGGTGCGGTGAAAATCAAAGGTCGCAAAGTGATGACCAGCGAACGGCTGGATATTAAGCTGAAACCGCCTAAGAGCTTGACCGGCGATTCGATCAAGATACATAAGATACGGGCGGCGGACCTCATCGATGGCGTGGATATGGATGAGGCGTTGGAGCAGGTGCTAGCCTTTGTCGGCAATCGGCCTATTCTTGGTTATTACGTTAATTATGATGTGCGCATGTTAGAGAAGTATCTGCGGCCACGCTATGGTTTTGGTTTGCCGGGCAAGGCGATTGAGTTGTCCCATGTGTATCACGATATTATTAAGTGGCGGTATGTTGGCGGTGATATTGATTTGCGCTTTGATACGATCTCTAAACAGCTGGATATTCCGATGTTAGAGCGGCATACGGCACTGGGGGACGCGATTACAGTGGCATTGATGTATGTTCGGTTGAAATATGGCCAACCGCCGGCGTCTCGGTAGGTATTTGCTGTCAAAAAATAAACGGGCCTATGGCTCGTTTTTTGCTTTATACCAAGGTGAGATTAAAAATTGACAGGTTTTTGTGTCATAAAATTGGCGAATAGAGTGTTTTGTTGCTTGCTAAGTGGCGGATCAAACTTATAATGTCAATATATTGCCATTTCCGAGGTGTGTATGATTGAACGTGCAGAGATTAACGCAGTGCTACAGCAGATGCGTGAAGTCAAAATGCAGGCCCAGCAGGGCATGTCCTCTGAGATTAGTCGTCCTACTGCGATTCGGCAGGTTGCCGATGAGCAGAATGGTGAAAGCTTTGCTGATCTGTTTAAAGGAGCCATCGATGGCGTGAATAACGCTCAAGCGCAGGCGAAAAGTTTAGCAACTTCTTACGAACAGGGTTCTGCGGGGGTTGATCTACATCAGGTCATGATCAGCATGGAGAAGGCTTCGGTGTCTTTTCAGGCGTTAACTCAGGTGCGTAATAAGATGATTAGTGCCTATGAAGACGTCATTAAAATGTCGATCTAATGTTAATGAAACACACAATACAGTGCAGAAGTAGCATCAGGGTACTCGGTTAGATGGAAAACGCAGCAGTGCAAACAGCAACAGGTGGGTCGGTAGCCTTTGGCTTTAACCGCTTGGGGTTGGTGCGCCAGTTAGGTCTGATGGTGGGGCTAGCCGCCACTATTGCGATCGGCTTTGCGGTTGTCCTCTGGTCACAAGAACCCGATTATCGGGTGCTGTATAATGATATTTCCTACGCGGATGCTAATCCGATCATCGAGCAGCTACAGCTCAACGGTATTCCCTATAAGTTTGATTCCACCGGCCACAATATTCTAGTGGCAGAAGAGTATGTGCATAAAGCCCGTTTACGCTTAGCCGCCGAAGGCTTTAACGGTGATAACACCGTAGGTTTTGAGCTGCTCGATAAAGAGCAGGGGCTGGGTACTAGCCAATTTATGGAAACCACCCGCTATCGTCGCGGATTAGAAGGCGAGTTGGCCCGTACTGTGACCAGTATGTTGGCGGTGCGAAGTGCGCGGGTGCATCTGGCATTGCCAAAACAATCGGTATTTATACGTGATCAGCGCAAACCGACCGCTTCGGTGTTTCTTGATCTCGTGGCGGGGCGTCGCCTAGAGGCGATTCAGGTGGAAGCGATTACCAATCTGGTTGCTTCCAGTATCCCAGAGTTATCCAGCGAAGATGTTACCGTTGTTGATCAAAAAGGCCGTCTACTCAATACCCGGGATATGGATACCGATGTAGTACTGGCCGCCAAACAGCTGGAATATACCCGTCGCATAGAAGAGACCCTGGTTAATCGGGTTAACAGTATTTTGCAGCCGGTGGTTGGGCTGGGTCGTTATCGGGCGGAAGTGTCGGCTGATATTGATTTTACCTCGGTTGAACAAACCGATGAGATCTACAACCCAGATCTGCCTGCGTTGCGCAGTGAGCAGGTTTTGGATGAAAGCACCACGGGGCAGGAAGCCGCCTCCGGTGTGCCGGGTGCCCTGTCTAATCAACCCCCGGGGGCCAGTTCAGTGCCGGAAGTTGGCGCGACCGGCATTCAGAACGAGGGCGTTGTCGAGCGAGCCGTGCCGAAAAATGCCCGCTCGCAAGCGACGCGTAACTACGAACTCGATCGCTCGATCAGTTATACCAAACATCAGCTGGGTCAGATTAATCGTTTATCGGTGGCTGTCGTGGTTGATGATATTCCTACGGCCAATCCTGAGGGCGGTGAAAAGGTTCGCGCCGCTTGGGAGCAGAATGAGCTCGATCGCTTGGCTATACTGGTTAAAGATGCGGTGGGTTACTCGGCCGTTCGGGGTGATAGTGTGAGTGTGATTAATTCGCCCTTTGCTGTGCCTGAGATTTATCAGGAAGAAGAAGTGCCCATCTGGAAGCAGGAGTGGGTGCTGGATCTGGTGAAGCAGGTGCTCGGTGGCTTGTTTGTGCTGCTGTTGGTCTTTGGTGTATTGCGGCCGATTATGAAGAGCTTGGCGATTAGCGCGGCCCAAAAGGCTGCGGCTGATGGTGCAGAGGCTAAAACTGAAACGGATATGGCCGGTGATCTTGAATCCTTGGATATGAGTGGTATCTCGCCGGACCATGTTACCTTTAGTGGTATTGATAATGCGCTGGCGCCCACGCCAAATGAAACCTATGAGTATCAGATGAACGCGATTCGCAGCATGATCGCTGAAGATCCCGCCAAAGTGGCGCAGGCGATCCGACAGTGGGTGATTGAGAATGAATGATCAGGTGACAGAATCAGGCATTGAGCTGACCAATATTCAGAAAGCCGCGGTATTGTTGATTTCGTTGGGCGAGAGCGATGCGGCTGAAGTGTTGCGCTATCTGGGGCAAAAAGAGGTGCAGCAGCTCGGCCTGACCATGAGTAATCTGGATAATATTCCCCAGTCGGCGGTTGAGTCGGTCATGGCTGACTTTATGGAAGCGATTAGTGACCAGACCAGTATCGGTATTAATAACGACCATTACATTAAAGAGATGCTGAGTCAGGCGTTGGGGAATGATCGCGCGCAGACACTGGTTGACCGTATTCTGATGACCACCAATACCTCTGGGTTAGAAAGTTTAAAATGGATGGACTCTCGGCAAGTGGCCGAGATTATTCGTTATGAGCATCCGCAGATACAGGCGGTAGTCATCGCTTATCTCGACCCCGATCAAGCGGCGCATGTATTGCAACGCTTTGATGAAAATGTGCGTCTTGAAATCTTGATGCGTATCACCTCGCTCGATCAGATTCAGCCGTCGGCGCTACAAGAGTTGAATGATATTCTTGAACTGCAATTCTCCGGCTCTAGTAGTCAGAGCGCCAGCCTAGGCGGGCTGCAGACAACGGCGAATATCATGAACTACTTCGATAGCAATATCGAACAGGAGTTGATGGAGAAAATTCGTGAGGTGGATGAGCCTCTGAGTGATCAGATCTCTGAGATGATGTTTGTCTTTGATAACTTAGCTGAGGTTGAAGACCGCGGCATTCAGGTTATTCTGCGTGAAATCAATACCGATACCTTGGTGGTTGCACTGAAGGGTGCGGAATCTTCGTTGCAGGATAAAATCTTTAAAAATATGTCTAAACGTGCGGCCGAGCTACTGCGGGATGATCTCGAAGCGAAAGGGCCGGTGCGTGTGAGTGAAGTGGAAGATGCTCAGAAAGAGATTCTGACGGTGGCGCGTCGTCTAGCCGACGAAGGTGAAATTATGCTGGGTAGCGGCGGCGAAGAGATGCTGTAATGACGATGAAGGCGATCGATAAAACAGTCATCAGAATTCGTGCAGAAGATGCGAAGGCCGCCGCACTATGGACGTTGCCGGTGGTGCAAGGTCGTCACGTGGTTGGGTTGCAGCAAAAGCCTAAACCTGTGGTCGAAGAGGTGGTTGAAGAGGAGGTCGATGGCCGCTTAAAGCTGTCGGAACTCGAGAAAATTCGTGAAGATGCTCATCAGGAAGGTCTGCAGCAGGGCCATGATGAAGGTTTAAAGAAAGGGCTTGAAGAGGGGCGGGAAGCCGGTCATCAAGAGGGTTTAGCGGCGGCCCGTGCTGAAATCGATACGCAGTTAGCATTGCTAAAAACATTGCAGCAGCAGCTGGCTGAACCGTTACAGCAGATGACGGCCGAGCTTGAACGGTTGCTGGTTGAGTTGATCACCGAATTTAGTGAGGCGGTGATCGGTGCGCAGATTGAGCTAGATAGTGCGCCGATAATGAAAGCGGTCGATGATGCGATAGCCCAGTTGCCGCAAACCGGTGCCGATATTAAAGTTATTTTACATCCCGATGATGTGCCAGCCTTAGAACCGCTGTTAGCCTTGAATGACCGCTGGTCCTTGGTAGAAGAGTCGACGATGGCGCGGGGTGGTTGTAAGGTCGCTAGCGGTTATGGTCTACTCGATAACACCGTTGAACGTCGTTTCGAAGCGGCCGCGAAGCAGTTACGTCAGACGCTTACCCAGTTGGAAGATGAGGCGTCGGTCTCGGCAGAGATTGAGCCGTCATCAGACGCCCATGAATGATCCGCTAATAAACCGCTTATCCCGTCTTAAAGGGCTGGATTATCAAATACCAGCGCCCGTAGCCCATGGACAAGTCACGCGTCTTATCGGTTTGACTCTAGAAGCGGTGGGTATCAAGGCTTCGATGGGTGAATACTGTCTTATCTATCCTGAACATGGCGCACCGGTGGAAGCCGAAGTGGTGGGCTTTTCCGGCGACCGTCTCTATTTAATGCCTGTTGATCAATTAGAAGGTTTGGCCCCTGGCGCCCGCGTCAGCCCGATGGCTGGTGGTAGTGACGTGCAGGTGGGGTTTGAGTTGCTGGGTCGCGTCATTAACGGTGTGGGTAAACCCTTGGATGGCCTCGGCGAACTGGGCTGTAAAACCACTGTGCCACTTCAGGGGCGCAATATTAATCCGCTGAGCCGGCAGCCTATCAAGCAGACACTCGATGTCGGTATTCGGGCGATCAATTCGTTGTTAAGCGTAGGGCGTGGACAGCGTTTGGGGCTTTTTGCCGGTAGTGGTGTGGGTAAGAGTGTATTGCTGGGGATGATGACCCGCTTTACCGAAGCAGACATTGTAGTGGTGGGGCTGATCGGAGAACGTGGTCGTGAGGTAAAAGAGTTTATCGATCATAGCTTGGGTGAAGAGGGTATGCGCCGAGCCGTGGTGGTCGCCTCGCCCGCCGATGAATCACCGCTGATGCGTTTAAGGGCGGCTCAGTTGTCGACCCGCTTGGCCGAGTACTTCCGCGAGCAGGGTAAGAATGTCCTGTTGCTGATGGACTCGTTAACCCGTTATGCCCAAGCCCAGCGTGAGATTGCGTTGGCCGTGGGCGAGCCGCCGGCCACTAAGGGCTATCCGCCTTCGGTGTTTGCCAAGCTACCTAAGTTGGTGGAACGTGCCGGTAACGGCGAACAGGGCGGCGGCTCCATCACGGCGTTCTATACGGTATTGACCGAGGGGGATGATCAGCAAGACCCTATCGCCGACTCTGCCCGGGCTATTCTGGATGGGCATATTGTGTTGTCGCGAAGTTTGGCGGAAAAAGGCCATTACCCCGCCATTGATATTGAGCAGTCGATCAGTCGAGCGATGCCGTCGGTGGTGAGTTCTGATCATCTGCAAGCGGCCATGGGCTTTAAACAGCTCTATTCAAAATTTCAGCAAAATCAGGATCTTATATCAATCGGTGCCTATGTGCGGGGGAGTGATGCCGAGACCGATTTCGCGATCGAGCGGATGCCTCTGATGAACGCCTTTTTGCAGCAGGGGCTCAATGAATCCTACGCCTTTAAGAAGAGCCTAACCGATCTAGCGATGGTGCTAACGCCTAACCCTGCCAGTATGCCCGGCGTGCAGCAGGGGCAGCAGAATATTGCGATGGGCAACAAGAATAAGCAGGCGAAACCATGAAGCGTTCAAAGCGATTGCAGGTGGTATTAGATCTTGCGGAGCGTAAACGCAAGCAGGCTGACCAGTGGTTGAGCCAGGCGCAGGGGAAGGTGCAGCAGGGGGAAGGCACTCTGGCGCAGTTGCAGGGTTATTACACGGATTATGCCAATAACTTCTATCAGGTCGGCGCTAGCGGTATCTCCCCAGGACAGATTCATACCCATCAGGCGTTTATGCAAAAGTTACGGGTGGCGGTTGAGCAGCAGGAAAACGCCTTGCGAATAGATCGCGAGCAGTTAGAAAGAGTGACTGCCCATTGGCAGAGTGCTTATCAGCACTTTAAATCTGTCGAGATGCTTGTCGATAAGCTGAAGGGGCAGGAATCTAAAGAGGCTGATCGTCAGTTGCAGAAAGAATTGGATGAGCGTTCACAGCTTATTCGTCCCCCGTTGATCTGACTTTAATCTTTCTCGTTAAAGTGGCACTGATTGTGCATTCTCATGCTTAGCTATCAATCTGCCCGGGAGTGCAGCATGAATCAAACGCTTTCGACGACGGGAGTTGGATCATTGTTAAATGTTGGATCGGCATCAAACCGTGGTGTTAGTGCCGCGGACACGCCATCCATGGGTCATTTGAACCCGCCAGCCGCCAGCAATTTGTCGTCATTCGATCAATCGATGCAGCAAGCGCAGCAGCGGGCAATGCTTGAGCAACAAAAGCAGGGCGGACAGCCTTTGCCGGACGGGGGTCGATCTTTGCCTGCCGGAGCATCCGGTGTGCAAATCGTGGTTGATACGGTGGCTGATGTCACGGCTGAAGCCGCAGAGATGACTGAGCAACGGTTGCAGTCAAGTCGATTGTTAGATAAAGAGCTTGAATCTTATCCTGATGTCACCCAGCTAGGTGATCAAACACTACAACAGATTGCGCAGCATCGTGATGTCGGTGTGGTGGTTAGCGCTGATTCGGCATTAAGCGGTTTGGTGAAGGTGCCTGAAAAAGTAGCAAGCTCGATTGAGTCTGCACCCGCGGATGCAGCGCCTGCTGTATCAACGGGGCGACGTGCGGGTTTTGTGACTGAATCACCAATTGCAGCGACCAACGGGACCTTTCCTGAAGGTGTTATGCCAGTGATAACGGCTGCACAGGGGCAGGGTGATCATCAGGACGTCAGCGCGGGAACGTTGGTCAGCAGTGTGCTTGATACTAGCGTTATTGATCAAAAGGTTGCGGTGGAAAGCGACGCGGCTGCTATCGATAGGCAGGCATCCCGAGAGACTAGAGAGGCGGTTATAGGAACCGAGCTGTCAGGCTTAACTCAACAGTCAGCTGTGCGGCCTAGCGGTGATTTGGTTCAATCTGTGGCATCTCAGACTGCTCAGCAAACCGTGAATCAAGCTGCTCATCAGACGGCAGGACAAATAGTAGGACAAATAGTAGGACAAGCTGCAGGACAAGCTGCAGGGCAAGCAGCAGGGCAAGCAGCAGGGCAAGCAGCAGGACAGGCAGCAGGGCAAGCCATAGGCTCAGCAGTCACAGGTGCGGTAGCAACAGAAATGACTGCGCAAACATTGGGTCAGGCGGCCTCTACGCAAGCTGGGCCGGTGATTGATCCAACAACGGGGCAGGCGGTTGCTCAGAGCGGCACGTTAATAGCGGATAGCATCCGGGCGTCCTTAAAGTCTTCCGGTACCGATAAAGCCTCTAGTCTAGAGTTGAGTGGCCGCTCAGAGAGTCGACAAGAAAGCTCGCTAACCGGTTTTGCCGATTCACTCGCTGCGGCGTCTAAATCGACCCGGACCGCTCAAGAGTCACCCCAGGTAATGCCTCAGGGTGTTAGGCCTGGTACGCCCAGTTGGAGTCAGGCGGTCAATGACCGAGTGATGATGATGGCGTCAAAAAATGGTCAGTTTGCCGAAATTCAGCTTGATCCGCCGGAGCTAGGCTCGTTGCAGGTGAAGTTGCATGTGAAGAATGATCAGGTCAGCGTGGTGTTTAATACTCCCCACGGCAGTGTGCGAGAAGCATTAGAGCAAAATATGCCGAAGCTGCGTGAGATGTTTGCCGATCAAGGGTTTAATCTGTCGGAATCGTCGGTGGAAGACCAATCGGGTCAGCAGCGTGATGGGTCACCGTCGGGCAGTGCTGCTTATGCGGGGTATTCGAACGGTAGCGTTGATGAGGGTGAAGATGAATCCGCCGTCACCGAAAGCCTTTCTTTGGTCGATTATTATGCCTAAAGGGCGAACTTAGCCTGAATGTTGACTCGCTTGCTTCCGCTGTTGAATCAGTATGTTATATTACAGCTTGAGTTGTATTCTTATGCTTTTGCCGGTTTTCCGGTCGATAGTCAGTGGGGCAAATAATGGCTGATGAAAGTGCAGATGCAGTTGCTGGCGAGGCGACTGAGGGTAACAAAAAGGGATTGGGTAAGTTAAAACTGATTATTATCGCCGTGGCTGGGGTTCTCTTGGCAGCCATTATAGGTGGTGGGGTAGCGATGTTCTTGGTGGGTTCAGATGATTCCGCGGATGCCGAGAAGGCTGCGCCGGATAAGCCCGCGCGGGCGTTATATACCAAGATTAGAACCTTAGAGGGTAGTCCTTACTTTACCATCGTTGTACCGAGTAAAGATGGTCGTACCCACTATATGCAACTGTATGTCGAGGCAAAAAGTCGCGACAGTGAGGTGGTGGCTGCCTTAACCAAGCATATGCCAAAAATTGTCTCTGTGTTGAATCAATTATTTTCCAGTGAGTCGTTTGATGAAATGCGCACGATGGAAGGCAAAGTGAAGCTTCAACAAGACGCTTTGGCTGCGATACAAGGGGTTATGCAGGCGAAAATCGGCAAGCCCGGCGTTGAGAAAATCCTCTTTACAGGCTTTGTAATGCAGTGATGGATAAGCATATATGACAGTTAAAGATCTGCTTTCTCAGGATGAAATCGACGCGCTACTGCATGGCGTGGATGATGGGGATATCGAGACTGAAGAAAGCGTTGTCGAAGAGGGTGAAGGGGTCAAGGTTTATGATCTTGCCAGCCATGAGCGGATCGTTCGTGGCCGGATGCCGACGCTGGAGATGATCAACGAACGGTTTGCCCGTCATACCCGCATCTCCCTGTTTACACTGCTACGCAATAACGCCGATGTCTCCGTTGGCGGCGTGCAGATTATGAAGTACTCCGACTATATCCATACGCTTTATGTACCTACGAGTATTAATTTGCTGCGGGTGTCGCCTTTGCGAGGCACCGCGCTGTTGGTGATGGATGCTAAGCTCGTTTTTCGCTTAGTGGATAGTTTTTTTGGTGGCGATGGCCGGCATGCCAAGATTGAAGGGCGGGAGTTTACACCCACAGAGATTCGCCTGATTAATAAAGTTATTGGGCAGTTTTTTATCGATTTAGAAGGCTCTTGGGAGCCGGTGATGCCGCTAAAGTTTGAGATTAGCGGCCATGAAATCAATCCCGCGATGGCTAACGTGATTAACCCCTCTGAAGTGGTGGTGGTCAGCAGCTTTCAGGTCGATATGGAAGGCGGTACCGGTGAGTTTCATGTCACCATGCCTTATTCCATGCTGGAGCCGATACGGGATATCCTGATCTCTGGCTATAAACCCGCTGAGGAAGAGCTGGATGAGCAATGGCTCACTGCACTGAAAAAAGATATGTTGGGCGCGCCGATCAACCTAGATCTGGTGATCGCCGAGCGTAAAATGAAGTTGCGCGATGTTATGCAACTGGAGGCGGGTGATATTATTCCTATCGATATTGCCGACACGCTGAAACTAAAAGCTGCACGAGTACCGGTATTTAATTGTAAGCTAGGGACATCTCGAGGGAATCTGGCGGTAAAAATTATTAGCCGGAGTAAAAATGACTAAACCGTTGGACAGAGCGTATCACTCATGAGTAATGACGATATTGACAAGCAGGGCCAGGAAGAGGGTCTTGATGATTGGGGCGCTGCGATGGCTGAACAGGCGCAGTCTGAAGCCTCGCAAGGGCAAGCCATTGATCTGGATGAGCTGAAAGATGATAGCGTTAGGCTGGATAACCCGAACTTAGATGTGATTCTTGATATCCCCGTTAAGTTATCCATGGAGGTTGGCCGGTCTGATATCTCGATTCGCAACCTGCTGCAGCTTAATCAGGGGTCGGTTGTCGAGCTAGATCGGGTGGCCGGTGAGCCGTTGGATGTGCTGGTGAACGGTACGCTGGTGGCACATGGTGAGGTTGTCGTGGTGAATGATCGCTACGGAATCCGGCTGACTGATGTGATCAGTCCGCAGGAACGCATAGATAAGCTAAGATGATTGGCTTGCGTCTGCGCTTATGGTCGGCTGTGCTGCTCTGCTGTGGTGGCGGTTTCGCTGTAGCTGCCGAAACAGAAGGTAAAACCGCTTCTGTTGTGCCGCGTCAGATGGTCGACCCCGTTAACAGTGGTTCGATCATGCAGTTAACGGCGGGCTTGATTCTGGTTATCGCGCTGATTTTGTCATTGGCTTGGCTGTTGAAGCGTTATTCCGGCTTGCCGGGGCAGAATAAAGCCTTGCGTGTCGTGGCTTCCGTGCCGTTGACGACACGGGAAAAGCTGGTGCTGGTTCAGGCCGGTGATCAGCAGCTATTGTTGGGGGTGGCGCCGGGGCGAGTGAATCTATTGCAAAGTTATGATCAACCGCTGATTGAGACCGGTACAGCGCCCAGCGAATTCGCCGCTAAGCTTCAGCAGGTGCTGAGCCGTAAGGAGGCCGAGTGAGCCGCTTATTCGCTCGGCTATTGCCGTTTTTCTGCGTCTTGCTGCCTAGCTTTGCGCAGGCGGCCGATATTGGTATTCCGGCGGTTACGTTAACGACGAATGCCGATGGAACGGCAGATTACAGTGTGACGCTCCAGATTCTGGGGCTGATGACGCTGTTGACCTTCCTGCCCGCTATTCTGATGATGATGACCTCCTTTGCCCGCATTATCATTGTCTTTGCGATTTTGCGTCAGGCGTTAGGTTTACAGCAAACTCCCTCGAATCAGATACTAGTCGGCTTAGCGCTGTTCCTGACCCTGTTTATTATGTCGCCGGTGTTGGATGATGTGAATGAACAGGCGGTGCAACCCTATCTGAATGAAGAGATCACTTCGTTAGAAGCGTTGGAAGCGGCGAGTATTCCGTTTCGAGGCTTTATGTTAGCGCAGACCCGAGAGACCGATCTTAATCTCTTTATGAATATCTCCCGTACCCCTGCGGTGGAAACACCGGATGATATTCCTTTCACGATATTGGTCCCCTCCTTTGTCACCAGTGAGTTGAAAACCGCCTTTCAGATCGGATTTATGCTGTTTATTCCGTTTTTGGTGATCGACTTAGTGGTGGCGAGTATCTTGATGGCGATGGGTATGATGATGCTGTCACCGGTGATTATTTCGCTGCCTTTTAAGATTATGTTATTTGTACTGGTTGATGGTTGGGCTATGGTAATAGGGACATTGGCGGGTAGTTTTGTTGTTTGATCTGCTTAAAATCCAGATGAAAGCTCCTGTAAAGCCGAGCTTGGAGACTATGTTATGACACCGGGAATGGTTCTTGATCTATTTGGCGAAGCCCTGTTTTTGGTCGTGGTGCTGGTGGCGGTTATCGTGGTGCCCTCGTTGCTAGTGGGGTTGATGGTGTCGACCTTTCAAGCGGCGACGCAGATTAATGAACAAACTCTGAGCTTTTTGCCACGTCTGTTGGTGACCTTGCTAACCATTATGTGGGCAGGACCGTGGATTCTTGGGCAGCTGATGGATCAGTTCAACAGCATCTTTGCCAATATTCCATTGTTTTTGGGGTAGCCTGTGCTGCAACTGACGACGCTTCAGTTGGAACAATGGGTAGCACAATTCTTGCTGCCTTTCTTTCGTATCGCCTCTTTCTTTATGGTTATTCCGATGATCGGTACCCAGCTGGTGGCCGTCCGCATCCGTATGGGATTAGCGTTAGCGATGACCGTGGTGTTACTGCCAACTCTACCGGCGATGCCGGTGGTCGATGGTATGTCTTTGGAAGCCTATATTCTGATAGCGCAGCAGGTGATCATCGGGACGGCTATGGGCTTTGTGCTTCAGGTGTTGTTTCAGATTTTCTCCTTGGGTGGGCAGTTGATCTCCTCGCAGATGGGGCTTGGCTTTGCGTCGGTGAGTGATCCGGCCAACGGTGTCTCAGTAGTGGTATTATCGCAGTTATATCTGATGATGGTGATGTTGCTGTTTTTGTCATTTAACGGGCATTTAGTGATGTTCGAAGCCTTGGCACGGAGCTTTTTTGTATTACCGATTTCGGCCGGTTCGATGCCGGTCTCCGGGTATATGGCATTGGCTAAATCGGGTGGTTGGATGCTAGCCAGCGCCCTATTGATGGCGTTGCCGGCGGTGACGGCCCTGCTGGTGATCAACTTTGCCTTTGGCGTGATGGCCAAGGCGGCCCCGCAATTGAATATCTTCGCTATCGGTTTTCCATTTACCATGCTCGTAGGGTTGGTGATCGCTTGGGTCAGCCTTGAAGGTTTCTTGGGTCAGTATCAGCGGTTTGTAGCGATTGCCTTTAATTACCTCGATGAGGTTATCGGCGTAGGAGTGCTATAGATGGCTGAAGATAGCGGTCAGGAGAAAACCGAAGAACCCACGTCGAAACGGCTGCGTGACGCCAAAGAGAAGGGGGATGTTGCCCGCTCGAAGGAGTTAGGCACCACTATCTTATTGTTAGCCGCTGCGGCTGCGGCGATGATGTTTGGCGGTGAAGTAGCGGATAAAATGGCAGGGATGATGAAATATAACTTTAGCCTTGATCGGCAGGCGGTTATGGACCCTGCTTCGATGTTTGCGCATTTAGGTTATTCGTTATCCGAAGCGCTGCGGGCCTGCTTAGGCTTTTTTATGGTGCTGTTGGTGGCGGCGATTGTTGGGCCTCTTGCGCTGGGCGGCTGGAATGTGAGTATGAAGGCGATGGCGCCTAAGTTTAGCCGAATCGATCCTCTGGCAGGCATTAAGCGGATGTTTTCGCTGAAAGCGTTGTTGGAACTATTTAAGGCATTGGCGAAATTTTTGGTGGTAGGGTCGCTCTCATTTATGGTGCTGATGGCATCGAAGCAGGCGCTATTCTCCTTGGGCTCGCAGGATGTTTTTCCGGCGATGTCCCATGCTACTGAGATCGTCATCTGGGCATTTTTGGTGATGAGTTGCACGATGATTTTGATCTCGTTGATCGATGTGCCCTTTCAGATATACGACTATACGCAAAAGCTGAAAATGACCCTTCAAGAAGTTAAAGATGAGATGAAGAACAGCGAAGGTAAGCCTGAGGTGAAAGGGCGTATTCGTCAACTACAGCGTGAAATATCCCAGCGTAAGATGATGTCCGCGGTGCCTGAGGCGGATGTGGTAATTACCAACCCAACCCATTATGCGGTGGCGTTAAAATATGACCAAGGGGGCGGTGGCGCGCCTTATCTGGTGGCGAAAGGGGGTGACTTTGTCGCCTTGAAGATCCGAGAGATCGCCGATAAACACGATATTCCGATACTGTCCGCACCGCCACTGGCGCGGGCGATCTATCATTCGACCGAAGTTGATGAAGAGATTCCCGCTGGATTGTTTAAGGCGGTGGCTGAGATTCTGGCGTATGTCTTCCAATTGCAGCGCTATAAACGTCAGCAAGGCCCAGCGCCGAAAGACGTTTCTCAGGATTTGGATATTCCTGATGAGTTGCGTCAGGATGAATAATCTTTCCTCTGTTTTGCTCTTTTTTTGTTAAATTCTCTGTATCTGGCGGGATTCTTGCATTTTCTTGCGCTATGGTGAGTAAAGCGTCAAAAAATTGATGTTTTTAGCCTCATATTAATGCTATTTTTTAATATTCTAATAACTAATTATTTAATGATGTTTTTTTGACGCTTTGTGAGCGGCGAGATCTCGTTTGGGGCGTAATGGATAGAGCAGCCATCTACAACAATGTTCGTGGAGTAGGTAAAGGGAATCTAGGTATCCCTTTTTTGCTGCTGCTGGTGCTCGGCATGGTTACGCTGCCGATGCCGCCGTTTCTGCTGGATACATTGTTTACCTTTAATATCGCCCTGTCGATCGTTGTGCTGCTGGTGTGTGTCTATTCGATGCGCCCGCTCGATTTTGCGGTCTTCCCCACCATTCTCTTAATTACGACCTTGATGCGCTTGGCACTGAATGTGGCGTCCACACGGGTGGTGTTGCTCTATGGCCACGAGGGGGGCGATGCAGCAGGTAAGGTGATCGAGGCCTTTGGTGAGGTGGTGATCGGTGGTAATTATGTGGTAGGCCTAGTGGTTTTCATGATTTTGGTGATTATCAACTTTGTGGTGGTAACCAAAGGTGCCGGGCGTATATCGGAAGTAAGTGCTCGCTTTACCTTGGATGCTATGCCGGGTAAACAGATGGCGATCGATGCCGATCTGAATGCCGGCTTGATTAGCCAAGACGATGCGAGAAAACGCCGAGAGGACGTCACGCAAGAAGCCGACTTTTATGGTTCGATGGATGGTGCCAGTAAGTTTGTCCGAGGGGATGCGGTCGCCGGTATCTTGATCTTGGTGATCAATATCTTGGGTGGGCTAGGGATCGGCATGTTACAGCATGATCTGTCGTTTGAGTTGGCGGCCCGTTATTACTCCTTGTTGACCATCGGTGATGGTTTGGTGGCACAGATACCATCATTGCTACTATCAACCGCTGCCGCGATTATGGTTACCCGGGTGAACTCTTCTCAGGATATGGGACAGCAGGTGATTAGCCAGTTGTTCGGTTCGCCAAAGGCGTTAGCGGTGGCGGCGACTATTCTCTTCATTATGGGCTCCATTCCTGGTATGCCCCATGTTGCCTTTTTATCCTTAGCTATTGCGGCGGGTATTGGCGCCTACTTTATTAATCAGCGAAATATTGCCACGGCGGCGGCGCTGGTTGAGGAGACGACAACTAAGACCAAACAGCCAGAGCCTGATCAGGATGTAAAAGAGCTGGACTGGGATGATGTAATGCCGGTCGATATGATCGGGCTGGAAGTGGGTTATCGTCTGATCCCTATGGTGGATAAACTGCAAGGTGGGCAGCTATTAAACCGAATTAAAGGTGTGCGTAAAAAACTGTCACAAGATTTAGGTTTTCTCGTTCCATCGGTGCATATTCGGGATAACCTCGATCTTATGCCTGGCGCGTATCGCATTACCTTGATGGGGGTGTCTGTCGGTGAATCTGAAGTCTATCCGGATCGCGAGTTAGCGATTAACCCGGGGCAGGTGTTTGGGGCGTTAAAAGGGATCGATGTGAAAGATCCCGCTTTTGGTCTCGATGCGGTATGGATAGAACAGAGTCAAAAAGAGCAGGCGCAGACCCTCGGTTATACCGTGGTGGATGCCGGTACGGTGGTCGCTACCCACCTGAATCAGATTCTTCAAGCCCACTCCCATGAGTTGATGGGGCATGATGAAGTACAGAAATTATTGGATATGTTAGGAAAAACATCCCCAAAACTGGTAGAAGAGTTAGTTCCAAGCAAGCTTTCTGTGAGTACACTGTTAAAAGTGCTGCAGAATCTGTTGATGGAGCAGGTGCCGGTCAAGGATTTCAGGACCATTACCGAATCATTGGCCGAGGCGGTAGCGCGGACGCAGGACCCTCAGGGGTTGACCGCCGCCGTGCGTATATCTTTGTCGCGCATGATTGTGCAGAATATTGTTGGTAATGATGAAGAACTGCCGGTAATTACCCTCGATCCTCAACTCGAACAGTTATTGCTGGGGTCGGTTCAGCGGGGAGAGGGCGGTGAAGGCATGGTGATTGAACCGACCATGGCTGAGCGGTTGCAAACCTCCTTGGCTGAGGTGGCGCAACAGCAAGAGATTGCTGGACGGGCTTCAATCTTGCTGGTTGCAGCGCCGATACGGCCGTTGTTGGCTAAGTTTGTACGCTATGGAGAGCATCAAATTAGTGTGCTCTCTTATCAGGAAATCCCCGAAAATAAACGGGTTACGATTATTGCTACAGTGGGTGGCCAGAATCAGGCGAAGGCTTGATTGGGTAATGAATAGAGACGGTTATGAAAGTTAAACGCTTTTTTGCTCCGGATATGAGGCAGGCCATGCAACGGGTCAGGGACGAGATCGGCCCGGATGCCGTGATCGTCTCTAATCATCGCGTGGCGGGTGGCGTTGAGGTCGTGGCTGCCCATGAGCATGAGTACGAAGCGGCGCAACAGGATTTTAAACGCAAGCGGGCGGTAGAGCACGCCCGTAAAGAATCGGCGCAACCCGCTAAATTGCAGAGTAATCTTGCTGAAGAGTTGCGTAAGGTTCAAGCGCGTATCGCGACTGCTCAGGAAGGCGCACCGGAACCTCGGCAAAAAAACCGCCAACTAGACGATGATGACGACGAGCTGAGTGAAATCCTCGATACCCTTAAGCGTCGCCAGCAAGGTCGACAGCAGCATCCGCCTCAGGTTCAAGAGCGTCCCGCTCGGGTAGCTGAACCGCGACTCGATCCCACTCGGCAGCGGCATGAATTTAAACCTGCAGCAGAAGCGCCTCGCGAAAGTGAACAAGACGCTATCCTTTCGTTACAGCAAGAAATTGAGTCCCTTAAAAGTCTGCTTAAACGTCCCCAAGCACCGGTGCTGGATGAAACGCCGAAAAGCGCACCGGTACCGCCTAAGCCTCTGCGAGCGAAATCTAATGTCGCTAAACGCCCCCGTCATGAGTTGGCTGACTCGGCCATCACGAAGGTGGAACGTCGCCTCGAGCGGATCGGCTTAGGGCCGCAGGTGAGTCGACAGCTATCCGCTAAAGTGGTTGATACGGATGAGCTTGATGATGCTTGGCGGACAACCCTGACGCGGTTTAGCGATCATATTCCGGTGATGGGCGAGGATTTTGTTGAACGTGGCGGCATGATCGCCTTCGTTGGGCCGACTGGGGTGGGCAAAACCACCACCATCGGCAAGCTGGCGGCGCGCTATGTCTTAAAACACGGCAGTTCAAGTGTGGCGCTGGTGACGACCGACTCCTATCGTATCGCGGCCCATGAGCAGTTGTTAACCTTTGGCCGTATCCTCGATGTGCCGGTACGGGTGGTGGATGAAAACAACTCCTTGGATGAGGTGTTAGGTTCGCTTCGGGGTAAACGGTTAGTATTGATCGATACCGCCGGTATGAACGCCCACGAACCGCACACTCAAGCACAGTTGAATATGTTAGAAGATGTGTCTGTGCGGCTGAAAAAGTTATTAGTGTTATCCTGTTCGAGTCAGCGACATGTGATTGAAAGTGCGTATGAAACCTATGCGCCACTGGGTTTAAGTGGCTGTGTACTGAGTAAATTGGATGAATCCGGTAATCTGGGCGAAGCGTTAGATCTGGTTATCGAGAATGGTTTGTCGGTGAGTTATGTGACCGATGGTCAGCGGGTGCCCGATGATATAGATGTGGCACACAAAAAAGATCTGGTAAGCCGAGCGGTGATTACGGCACAGAAAGCGAGCCGTAGTCGCCGTGTATTTCATGAACATCAGCAAGATAGGTTGGCCAGAGATGAGCATTGGGAGAGCTGATTTGTTAACACATACAGGAAACCGCCATGGGTAGTTCTCGACCGGTTAAGGTGATTGCTGTTACCGGTGGTAAAGGTGGCGTCGGTAAAACCAATGTCTCGGTCAATATGAGTCTGGCGTTAGGTGAGATGGGCCATCGAGTGGTACTGATGGATGCCGACCTAGGCTTGGCTAATGTGGATGTGTTGCTGGGCGTGAAAGCGAAGCGCAATATTTCCGATGTGTTATCCGGTGAATGTCGTTTGCAAGAGTTACTGATCGATGTTGGCACTAATGTCCGGATAGTACCGGCGGCATCCGGAACTCAAGCGATGACCTCTCTCAGCGTCCACGAACACTCGGAACTGATCCACGCATTCAGTGAGATTGCCGATGATCTCGATATCTTGGTGATCGATACCGCTGCGGGTATCTCTGAGGCGGTGGTGAGTTTTGTGAACGCCGCTCAGGATGTGGTGGTTGTGGTCTGTGATGAGCCGACGTCGATTACCGATGCCTACGCGCTGATGAAACTGCTGAATCGTGATTACAAAATGACCCGTTTTCGGGTATTGGCCAATATGGTCCGTTCTGAGCAGGAAGGACGGAACATGTATAACAAGTTATTAACAGTAACTGACCGCTTTCTTGACGTGACACTTCAATACCTGGGTTCAATCCCTTATGATGAAGCAGTCAGAAAGGGAGTGAAGCAGCAACGTGCTGTTTTAAAAGCGTTTCCGCAGAGTAAAGCGGCGTTGGCCTATAAACAGCTAGCGACGAAAGTAGACGCCTGGCCGATGCCTTCCAGCTCCCGGGGGCACCTTGAATTCTTTGTTGAGCGCTTGATTTCTGGCGCCTGAATAAATTATCAGAGTAGCGTATGGTCTCTATGTATAATCCGCTTCAGTTTAAGTCAAGTCAGGAGGTTATTGAGCAGCATACGACGCTGGTGAAGCGTATTGCTCATCACCTACTGGCAAGACTACCGAGTAATGTCGTACTGGAAGATCTGATTCAGGCCGGCATGGTGGGGCTATTGGAAGCGGCCAAAAAATATGATGCGAGCAAAGGGGCTAGCTTTGAAACCTATGCCGGCATTCGTATTCGCGGCTCTATTATCGATGAAGTCCGTCGTGGAGACTGGACGCCTCGCTCTGTACACCGTAATGGTCGTCGAGTTTCCGAAGCTATTCAGATTATCGAGTCGCGTACTGGCCGAGATGCCCAAGATGGGGAGGTTGCTGCGGAACTTGATATTAGTGTGACGGAATATCATGCATTATTGAAAGACTCATCTGAGAGTCGTCTGTTTAGTTTTGATAAATTGACGGGGCCTCAGGATGAAGGGCCAGGCGAAACCATTGCCAGTAATGAACCAAATCCTTCTGAAGAGTTTGAACAAAAAGATTTTATGAAGGCCATAGCCCTTGAAATACAGGGGTTGCCTGAACGTGAAAAACTTGTGTTGTCACTGTATTACGATGAAGAACTCAATCTTAAAGAGATTGGTAAAGTGCTTGGTGTGAGTGAATCACGAGTGAGCCAGATACATAGTCAGGCGGCATTACGATTACGTGGCCGTTTAAAAGAGTGGCGATGAGGTTGAACGAATACCGCATCGCTTAAAAGAGTGTTAGGAGGGATTGTCTTGAATAAAGACATGAAAATTCTGGTAGTAGATGATTTCTCAACAATGCGCCGGATTATAAAAAATCTGCTGCGTGACCTTGGATTTACCAATATTGTTGAAGCCGATGATGGTGCAACCGCGTTGCCTGTGTTGAAGTCGGGCGGTATCGATTTTTTGGTGACCGACTGGAATATGCCGAAGATGTCCGGCATTGATCTGTTGAAAACCGTGCGGGCTGACCCTTCACTGAGCCATATTCCGATCCTGATGGTGACGGCTGAGGCGAAACGGGACCAGATCATCATGGCGGCTCAGGCCGGTGTAAACGGTTATATTATTAAGCCATTTACCGCCGCGGTACTAAAAGAAAAGATAGATAAAATCTTTGAGCGCCTACAGGGCTAGGAGGCGTTAATGTCTGATTTTGAAACGTATTATGACCAGCATCTATTTGAGGCTGAACTGCAAACGCGAGCAGAGCGATTAGTCGATCTGCTGAATCAGGGGCAGTTGCCACAGGCAATGGATGAGGTGCAAGAACTCAATGAGATGCGCCATCGGGCGCTTTATCATGAAGTGGGCACCCTGACGCGGGCGGTCCATAACGCCATTGTTGGCTTTACCGATGATGTTAGCTCAGCCGAGTTGTTACAGGATTCTAAACAGCATATCGCTTCAATTTCAGACGCCACTGAACGTCTCTCCTATGTTATCGAACTGACGGAAACCAACGCCCATAAAACCATTGATCAGGTTGATGATGCGCTGCGATATGTGGCCTTGATCGAACAGGATGTGGTGCGGCGTCAAGAGCTGATTGATGAGTTGGCGGCACTGAAACAGGATCATCCTCAACTTGAAGCGCTGTATGAAAAAGCCTGTCGCTATGCGGTAGATCACTCCGTTACTTTAGCTAGCCTCAAAGAGAGTCTGATGGGTATCTTGCTCGCTCAAGAGTATCAGGATATTACAGGCCAGCTGATTAAGCGGGTGATTCAATTGGTCGCCGATATCGAAGAAAAACTAGTAGGTTTGATGGCTGTGGCCTCCCGAGTCAATAGTTTGGGAGCGTTGGCGACAAGCAAGGCTGTTGCCGGTGCCACCTCGGCAGACGTATCAGCGAGTGCCGAGCGTTCAGAGGCCAAAGGCGAAGGGCCGCAAATGAAAGGGCGTAACGAAGGGGCGGTCGCATCCAATCAGGATGATGTTGATGATCTGCTGTCTAGCCTCGGTTTTTAAAGGGTAATACGAATGTCCTTGAATGTTGATCAGGAAATACTGGAAGATTTTTTAGTCGAAGCCGGGGAAATTCTCGAACAGCTATCTGAACAGCTGGTCGATCTTGAACAGCACCCAGAGGATAGCGAGTTACTCAATGCTATCTTTCGCGGTTTTCATACGGTCAAAGGCGGCGCTGGCTTTTTACAGTTAGATCCGATGGTGGATTGTTGCCATAGCGCCGAAAATTTATTTGATCAGCTACGTAATGGCGCCTTACAGGTATCCTCAACACTGATGGACTTGGTGTTACAGGCATTGGATAACATCAATGCGATGTTTGAAACGGTGAAACAGGGCGGTTTTCCCGATCCGGTCGATCCGCAACTGTTAGCGGGTTTAAACGCAATGGCATCGGGTCAGGCAGCGGCGCCGGTGCAAACTTCAGTTGTGGCAGAAAAAATAATACAGCCGGCTCCCGTCCATAACGACGCGGCGGTGAGTGCTGAGTTCGATATGTTGGTGGGCGATCTGGGCAATAACGCAGACGCCACCTCAGACCTGATCACCGAAGAAGAGTTTGATGATCTGTTAGATCAATTGCACGGTGCCCATGGTGCACCGGGTACTGTATCACCGACTTCCGATCTGATTACCGAAGATGAGTTTGATAATCTACTGGATACACTGCATGGCCCTGGTGGTGCGCCGGGTGTTAGCCCAGCAGGTAATGTAGAGAGCAGTGCTGATGCGGAATTTGATCAGTTGCTCGGTGCGGTAGCGCCTTCAGTGACGGCTAGCCCTGTCACGCCTGCCGGTAGCGAGCTGATTACGGATGATGAGTTCGAAAATTTATTAGATGATCTACAGTCTAAAGGGGAAGGTGCTTTTGCTGCGGTTGCCGCTGCGCCCGCTGTAGCCCCTGTTGTGCAGGTAAAGCCGGCGTCGACTGCGCCGGTTGTAGCCGATAGTGAACATGCTCAAGCGCCCACAGCGGCTAAATCTCAGCCGCAGCAGCATAAACCGGTCGCCGAAAGTAATGTACGGGTGGATACCCGTTTGCTGGATCAGATCATGAACATGGTCGGTGAGCTGGTGTTGGTGCGCAACCGTTTAGTTCGATTGGGTACCGAGGTCGATGATGGGGATATGTCCAAAGCCTTGGCATCCCTCGATATGGTGACCGCCGACCTGCAGATGTCGGTCATGAAAACCCGTATGCAGCCGGTTAAAAAAGTATTTGGGCGTTTTCCCCGTTTGGTTCGAGATCTCTCTCGCCAGTTGCATAAAGAAGTTAATCTTGAGCTACGGGGCGAAGATACCGATCTGGATAAAAACCTCGTTGAAGCCCTAGCTGATCCACTGATTCACCTCGTTAGAAACGCTATCGATCATGGTATTGAAGAGCCTGCCGTACGGGAGGCTAATGATAAACCCCGTGAAGGCCATGTCTTGCTGTCGGCGGAGCAGGAAGGTGATCATATCCTGCTGGTGATTGAGGATGATGGCGCGGGTATGGACCCAGACCTACTACGAAATCTGGCGGTTAAACGGGGGATGCTTGATCAGGAAGCGGCTGCGCGCTTGACGGATCATGAGTGTTATAACCTGATCTTTGCCGCAGGATTTTCGACCAAAGAGCAGATCTCCGATGTTTCTGGCCGTGGTGTTGGGATGGATGTGGTGAAAACCAAAATCTCTCAACTGAACGGGAAGCTGGATGTCGATTCGACTCTGGGGATGGGGTCGCGCATTGAGATACAGGTGCCGCTGACCCTCGCTATTATGCCAACGCTGATGGTGCTACTAGAACAGCAAGCGTTTGCGCTGCCACTGGTGAACGTGAATGAGATATTTAACCTCGACCTGACCCAAATTAATATGGTGGATGGTCAGCAGGTTATTATTGTGCGTGATAAAGCGATGCCGCTGTTCCATTTGAAACGCTGGTTGATGAAAGGGTTCGAGAAGGATCCATTGCCTGAAAATGGCCATGTCGTGATCACCAATGTCGGTACGATGCAGGTCGCCTTTGTGGTTGATCAGCTTGTCGGCCAAGAAGAGGTGGTGATTAAACCGCTCGGTTCTGTTTTACATGGAACCCCTGGATTGTCCGGCGCCACTATTACCGGTGATGGACGGATCGCTTTGATTATTGATATTCCCAGCCTGCTGAAGGCATACGCTAGTTGAGCATGATATACGCTCGGCAGACTTATACTGGATAACTGTATGGCCGTTCGAGTTTTAGTGGTTGATGATTCATTTTTCTTTCGTAACCGTATCAAGCAAATATTGGCTAATCACCCCGATATTACGGTGGTGGATACGGCGAAAGATGGCGTGGAAGCGGTGGAGAAAGCTAAACAGCTGAAGCCGGATGTTATCACCATGGATGTCGAGATGCCGAAGATGGACGGCATCACCGCCTTAAAGCAGATCATGCATGAATGCCCTTGTCAGGTGATTATGCTCTCCTCGCTCACCCGTCGCAGCGCATCGGTTACCCTTGAAGCCTTAGCTCAAGGGGCAGCGGATTACATGGAGAAAGATGCTAGGGCTTGGGTGTCTGGCTCAGGCTCAGAGGAATCCGCACATATTGAAAGTATTCTGGCAGAAAAAATTCTTGTATTAGGGCGGCAGAAACAACGGCCAGCCTCTTTTATCAGCGCTAGAACTCAAGAACATGCCGTTAGTGCAACCGCCATCCCCAGAGCGTCGCGGGTCGATAAGCAGGCTCATGGGGTTCATTGGCCTGAGTGTGATATTGTCACCATCGGTTCTTCTACCGGTGGCCCCGCGGCGTTACAGTTTATTTTGACGCAGATTCCCGCTGATTTTCCCGTGCCTATTCTACTGACGCAGCACATGCCGAAAGCTTTCACCTCGGTCTTTGCGAAGCGTCTCGATGACCTCAGTCTTATCTCGATTAAAGAAGCCGAAAATGGCGATCAGCTTAAACCTGGACATGCTTATCTCGCACCGGGTGGACAGCAGATGATCTTAGATCCCGCAAACTCTGGGAAATTGATTATCCGCGCGAGTGATGAGCGGATGACGTATAAACCCAGTGTCGATCTTACCTTTGCCTCGGTGGCTAAAGGCTATGGGAACAGGGCGCTGGCGCTCGTCATGACGGGGATGGGCGCAGATGGTTGCGACGGGGCGCGTATTTTGAAAAATGCGGGGGCAACGGTTTGGGCGCAGGATAAAGAGAGCTGTACTATTTTTGGTATGCCGAAGGCGATTATTCAAGCGGATTTAGCCGATGCGGTACTCAATCTAGACAGCATCCGGCAGCTATTTAACCATTGGGGGCATCGATGAACCTCGTAAGTTTGAGTGGCATACTGCTGGCGGTTATTGCCATTTTTGGCGGTAACTACCTCGAAGGGGGCGGTTTTGATGAGCTTTTTGACGTTCCCGCGTTATTGATTGTGGTCGGCGGTACCTTTGCGGCGGTGCTGATTCAGTCATCCCCAGGGGAGCTTTCACGTGCGATCAAACTATCGGCGAGCGTGTTTGGTAAGGACGATTTAGATTACCGCGAAGGGGTCAATAATATTGTTAACTGGTGTGTGCTTGCCCGTCGCAAAGGCTTATTAGCCTTGGAGGATGAGATTGCCGGGCAGAGTGATAGCGTTGTGCGCAACGGCCTGCAGATGCTAGTGGATGGCCGCACCTCTGATGTTATCCGTTTGACCCTAGAAACAGAGTTAGTTAGCCGTGAAAATCGCGATTTACAGGCGGCGAAGGTGCTGGAGAGTATGGGAGGTTATGCGCCAACCATGGGTATTATAGGCGCGGTGCTGGGGCTGATCCATGTGATGTCTAACCTCGCTGATCCGGCTAATCTTGGCTCCGGTATTGCCACCGCTTTCGTGGCAACCATCTACGGCGTGGCGATTGCTAATTTACTGTTTTTGCCGCTATTTAATAAGATTCGTGCGATGGTGCTGAAACGGTTTTATTTTCAGGAGATGATGCTAGAAGGATTGTTGTCGATCGCTGAGGGCCAGAATCCGCGCATTATTCAATTAAGACTACAGGGCTATCTGGAGCAGGAGTCTTAAGGTGGCCAGGCGTAGAGTTGATGAACAGGATGCACATTCTCAGCGTTGGGTTATCTCCTATGCTGATTTTTTGACATTGTTGTTGGCTTTATTCGTGGTGATGTATGCCATGTCTTCGGTGAATGAAGAGAAATATCGGCAGGTTGCCGAATCATTGGCCGGTGTGTTTTCTCAACAGTCGGTGTTGAGCTCGCCGGTCGGTAGTCCAACGGATGTGTTGCCCACCGGCGTGGGGGTGTCCCATGGTGAGGCCAATCAAGAGACCTCGGTGGTTAAAATAGTGCCACCTAAACCGGAAAATAGCGCCGCGCTGAAAGCGATCGGTGAACAGTTGCAGATGCAGTTTAAAAAATTGATCGGCAGCGGGCATGTTGCGGTACAGAGCAACAACCTCTGGGTGGCATTAGAGTTGGGCGCCAATCTTGTTTATCCCGAAGGGGGAGCGTTGCCAGCGATTACGAGTGACCCGGTATTTGAACGGGTGGCGAAAATACTCAAACAGTATGACAACCCTATTCACGTTGAAGGCTATACTGATAATCAGTTTATTTCATCGGATCGTTACCCCTCTAATTGGGAGCTATCCGCCGCGAGAGCTGCCGGTGTGGTGCGAATTTTGGAGATGAACGGCGTGCCACCGCAGCGAATGGCGGCAGTCGGCTATGGAGAATATCAACCGTTAGCCGACAACGGCACCGAAGTTGGTCGCCGAATCAATCGGCGCATTGTTATCGTGGTCACCCGTGATCGTAAAACTCAGCGGGTGGTTTCGGCTTTTGGTAGCGAGCAAGTCAGTGAGGATGCAGTGAGCACGATTTTGACTGAAAGTGGCTTGCCTGAATCAGCTATAAAAACCGTGAAGGATGAGCAGGGACGGATTAGCTTTAAGCGCGAAGAACCCACTCAACCTCTGGATACAGAAACATTAACGTCGCCGGAGAGCTTCTCTCCGCAGGCACAGGAGTTACCGCAATAATGCAAGTATGGGCGGTTGCTAATCAGAAAGGTGGTGTCGGTAAAACCACGACGGCGGTTGCATTGGCTGGGCTATTAGCTGATGCCGGGCAGCGGGTACTGCTGGTGGATTTAGATCCTCACGGTTCGATGACCAGTTATTTTAAATATGACCCCGATGAGTTAGAAAACAGTGTATACGACCTGTTTCAACTCGGTCGCGAGGTGGATCTTAAACTGCTGGAGCCATTGTTGATGCCGACCTCGAACGCGGGCATCGACCTTATACCGGCAACCACAGCACTGGCCACACTGGAACGCAAATCAGGCGGTCAGGAAGGCATGGGGCTACAGATCGCTAAAGCGTTACGTCTCGTTAAAGACCGTTATGATTATGTGCTGATCGATAGTCCACCGGTGTTAGGTGTGTTGATGATCAACGCTTTAGCTGCCTGTGGTCATCTGTTAGTACCGGTACAAACCGAGTTTCTCGCGATGAAGGGGCTCGAGCGAATGCTGCGAACTATTGCGATGATTAATCGGGCGCGTAAACGGCAGTTGACCTATACCTTGATCCCCACATTTTATGACCGCACGATTCCGGCCTCCGTGAGTTGTTTACGGGAGTTGCATCAGCGATTTGTTGATCATATGGCCGCATCAGTAGTGCCGGTGGATAGTAAGTTTATTACCGCGAGTGCAAAGGGCGTGACACCGTCTGAGCTGGATTTAACCATGCCGGGCGTGCAGGCGTATATCCGTATTTTACGCGGTTTGGCGGAACGGAGCAGAGCATGAGTGACGGGCAATTGAACCGGCAGCAACAACTGGTGAAAGAGTATCTGGATGCCTTGCTGAAAGATGATCATAGCTCCAGCAGTGTCGACGCTGAGCTGGAACTCGCGCAAGAGCAAGCGATGGCGGCGGATATCAGTGAGGCCCCTAGTGTGTTGGATCTGCCAAAAGCAGGCCCCGAGATGGAAGATATTGCACTGGAAGAGCTAGAAATAACATTGGATATGCAGCCTCAGTCATTTGATACTGTTCAACCAGAACCAGAACCAGAACCAGAACCAGAACCAGAACCAGAACCAGAACCAGAACCAGAACCAGAACCAGAACCAGAACCAGAACCAGAACCAGAACCAGAACCAGAACCAGAACCAGAACCAGAACCAGAACCAGAACCAGAACCAGAACCGGCTGAGCCACTGCAATGTCTGTTGGTGAAAATGTACGGGGTTAGGTTAGCCTTACCGATTAAATATCTGCAGGGTGCCCATGATATTAGCACCATGAAGTTGGGCTTGAATCATAGTGCTGATTGGGTGTTAGGCAGCTATGATGAGTCCGGTACGCTGGTGCGGGTGGTCGATACCGGTATGTGGACGATTCCCGAGCGTTATGAGCCCGATAAAGCGGATTACTCTGAATTGATCAAGATTAAAGATGCCGGCTGGGCGATCACCATCGATTCGATGATCGGTTCCCAAGCGATTGAAGAAGACAGTATTACGTGGAATAACAACCCGCAAGCCAGGCCTTGGCTGTTGGGTACCTGTATGGAGCACCAATGTGCAGTGATGAATATCCCCGCGTTATTAGATGGCCTCAATGCGGCCCGACATCAGTGAAGAGGAGATAAGATGATCTGGTTAGCCTTGGCGGTAGTCGCCTTGATCGCATCGGTATCGGTAGGATATACGATTCATGCCCGACGACAGTTACAGCAGCATCAGCGACAGTATGAAGCGCTGATCAATGTGCTGCGCAATGAGATTCAAGCCCTGACGAGTAGTTCTATCGGCATGGGGCATCGGTTGATGGATGTGGAAAATCAGCTCAATATTACCGCTGAAAAACAGCAGGAATTAGCGAATCGTGACCCCGGCGTGTTGGCCTATAATCAGGCGGCTCGGTTGATGGAAATGGGCGCTGATGTCGATGATCTGGTTAAAAACTGCGGCATTGGTCGACCCGAAGCCGAACTGATGGCCTTGTTACATAAAGAGATCGCGGCGCCTGATAAACAGGGTTGATCTTGTTATGGCGGGAGAAAGCGTTCGCTTTAATTTGTCCCATTCTTTAGCTTATAGGTAAAAGCAATAATTTCGGCGATGGCACGATACAGGCTCTCTGGAATTTCATCGCCGAGTTCCAAGCGTAACAGCACTTCAACCAGCTCCGGGCTCTCATGGATATGTACATCATGCTCCTTGGCGAGCCGGATGATCTGCTCGGCAATCACACCCTGTCCTTTCGCCGTTAGCGTTGGGGCACCTTCATGATCGTAGTTCAGGGCAATGGCTTTCTGATACTCGTCTGCTTTTTTGCTCATCTTTGGGCTCGCTTAGGTCGTAACATCGATTAGTGGCTCGATTCGGTTGATCGCTTTCGGCGCTGCACCTTCACTGCAATGGGTTGATTGAATGCTAAAGCCCTGCTGATGTAGCTGCTGATTGAACTCGGGTAGTTTGTCATTTAACTCCTCTGCAACCTCCGCTTGGCTACACCAAAAATGAGCGGTTATCTGATGTTCATCCTCCAGCACCAGTTCCGCATCAATGGTGCCCTGTTGTTCTAGATCAAAGTGTAGTCTGACGCGCCATGAGTGTTGCCATTCATCCTCAGAGAGCTGGCGGCGGTGTTCGGATATTTTGAGTTCGACATTATCGAGCTGTTCACCATTTTTAACCGGAAGGTCCAGGGTGAAAAAACGTTCTACACCGTCATTGTTTGTGCGGGTGTTTTGTAGGCTTTCTAACTGGTTGCTGGTGACTCGGTTGAGCAAGCCTTTCACAATATCTTGTAGCTGCTGTCGTGCCTGTTCCGGCAGTTTATCCGCTTGCTGTAATAGCTGATTGAGCTGATATTTCATCTCATTACTGGTGATCAGCTTACCGGGATTCGCTAGGTTGCTCTCGGTAAATAGACCGCCATTGAGTAAGTTTTGTTTTACCCCCGTTTGAGCGTCTGCCGCGGAGCTTGTTTTGACACCAAACAGGCTCAGTATTGAGCTGATCGCACTATTAACAGGGCTTTTCTCGCCCCCGGTTTTGTTATTGAGTTGCTGAAGCTTGAGTAGACTGCCGGCAACCGGTTGTTGGGTGGGTAACACATAGCGTAATGCGTCGTTGATCGTATTGTTGAGATTCTGGTTCTGGGTGGATGCAGGGAGAGGCTGTATCTGAACCTGTTGATCGGAGGTTCGGGTCAACACCACTTTACCATCAAAGGGTAGTGCTTGATTGAGCGACAGGGGCACGCTACGACCATTAATCGTTGCGAGAAGGTTGCCCTCGCTTGCGCCTGTCCGCACGGCCACCGTCAGAGTCGCCAACACAGGGCGGTTTAGCGGTAATAGTGAGTTGATTTGCGTGGCGGCGCTGGCCGGAATCGTTGCCGTTGTGCCCGCGGATGTTTGTGTACTGGTCTTTAGTGGGATAAGCGGTTGATTGGCGGCTGTGTTTTGGTTGTTCGTTGCTGGCGTGCCTAGGGTGTTAGGCTGGGCCGCTGGAGATTGATTGGGCGTGCTACTCAGGAGCAACTGACCGGCGGCGGTTCGCGTGAGTGTGGCCGTGCTGCCTGACGGTAGTGACTGGTCACTCTTCAATTGATAGAGCTGACTGCCCAGTTGTACTTGCAGGTTAAACTGATTAGGCCGTGAAGCATCGGCGCTGCTTTGGCGAACGTTAATTTGCGTTGGCGTATTTAGCGGCAAAGCACGCACCAGTTCGGTGGCCGATAGCGATTTACCCGCGCTGCTTTGCAGATTTTGTATGCTCAGCGGATTAAGCATTAGCGATTTTCCTGCACCGGCTCAACACCTTCATAGTTCTTTTAACCGAGTTATGCACTACGGCTGTTTATTTTGTATATAATGCCTTGCTTTCGGCGGATATTGCTAATTATAAAGGTAGGCATTGCCGTTTTTACTTTTTGAAGTGGCTTTTTTGAGGTTGCCCTGTTGTCCACACCCAGACTGAAAATCGAGAATCTGTTCTGCGAACGGGATGAGCGAGTGCTTTTTGAAGCGCTTTGCTTCGAAGTGCACGCGGGTGAAGTGATTCAGATAGAAGGCCAGAATGGCAGTGGTAAAACCACCTTGTTGCGTATTCTTAGTGGCTTGTCATCTCACTTCGAGGGGGATATCTACTGGCAAGGGGAGCATCTTGAAAAGTGTGCCTCGGAATACCGTGAAGCGTTACTCTATTTTGGTCATCAGCCGGGCGTTAAGGCGGTGCTGACACCGCGGGAAAACCTCCATTGGTATGCCTCACTGCACCCCGATATGGCGCTGGAGCAACTTGATTATGCGCTGATGCAGGTGGGTTTGACCGGTTATGAAGATGTGCCCTGTCATACGCTGTCTGCAGGGCAGAATCGTCGTGTCAGTTTGGCGCGGCTTTATCTGAGCCGAGCGCCACTATGGATTTTGGATGAGCCCTTTACGGCGATCGATAAACAAGGTGTCGCTGCACAAGAGGCGCTGATGATGGCCCATGCCGAGCAGGGAGGGAGCGTTATTCTGACGACCCATCATGAGCTGGCGATGGGTGATAAAATACGCCGACTTAATCTTGATCAATTAGCGGGAACTTTATGAGTGATAGTATGCCTAATCGACCGGAAGTCGACGCTATGATCACCGAGTGCCGAGTTGATGGCCCGTTTTGGGGGGCATTAAAAAGAGAACTGCTACTGTCGTATCGGCGTAAGAGTGATCTGGTCAACCCACTGATTTTCTTTTTGATGGTGGCGACCCTGTTTCCGTTAGGGGTTAGCCCCGATCCCACTTTTTTGGCTGATGTGGCGCCGGGTGTGGTCTGGGTTGCCGCGTTGTTGGCAACCCTGCTATCGATGGATAGCCTGTTTCGTTCTGATTTTGAAGACGGAACTCTGGAACAAATTTTACTTAGCCCGCAGCCGCTCTATTTAGTGGTGCTGGCGAAGGTGCTGGGCCACTGGATGTTAACCGGTTTGCCCTTGACTATTTTGGCTCCGCTGCTGGGCGTCATGTTGTTTTTACCCAGCGATGGTATGTGGGGATTGGTGCTGAGCCTATTGCTTGGCACGCCAACCTTAAGCTTGGTGGGCGCGATTGGCGCCGCGCTAACCGTTGGTTTACGCAAAGGCGGCGTGTTGATCTCGTTGCTGGTTTTGCCGCTTTATATTCCGGTACTTATTTTTGGTAGCGCGGCGGTACAGGGTGCTGTGACAGGCCTGCCCCTAGGGGGATATTTGGCCATTCTTGGAGCCATGTTGTCTCTGGGTTTGGTGTTGGCTCCGCTGGCAATAGGTGCCGCATTGAGAATTAGTGTAAGTGGGTAAATCCCCGAAAGGTTGAAATATGGCTGAAAAGAAGTGGATGCCACGTTGGTTTTATCAACTGGCTTCTCCCCGCTGGTGTTATGACATTACCGGTAAATTACTACCGATATTTGCGATAGCGGCATTGTTGACCTTGGTGGTCGGGACGGTTTGGGCGTTGGCTTTTGCGCCTGCGGACTACCAGCAAGGCAATAGCTTCCGCATCATCTATATCCATGTGCCGGCATCTATCTTGGCGCAGTCCTGCTATATGCTGATGGCAGTGGCGGGCGCAATCGGCCTTATCTGGAAGATGAAAATCGCCGATATGGTGGCGAAATGCTGTGCACCGATTGGCGCTTCTATCGCTATCTTGTCGTTAGCGACCGGTGCCATCTGGGGTAAACCGACGTGGGGCTCTTGGTGGGTGTGGGATGCACGACTAACCTCGATGTTGATACTGTTTTTTCTGTATTTGGGGATTATTGCCCTGAATTCTGCCATTGAAAGCGAGCGCACGGCGGCCCAGTCGACGGCGGTGCTGGCCTTGGTGGGGCTGGTTAATATTCCGATTATTAAATACTCCGTCGATTGGTGGAATACACTCCATCAGCCGGCTACTTTCACACTGACCGAGCGTCCCGCGATGCCATCTGAAATGTGGCTGCCACTGTTGGTCATGGTGATCGGTTTTTACTGTTTCTTTGCCGTAGCAATGATGCTGCGGTTGCGCAATGAAATTATTCAACGTGAGCGTCGTAGCAGTTGGGTACGCGCCTTGATGGCTAATTGAGGGTATCAGTTTGAGTTTCGAATCATTTGCCGAATTTATCGACATGGGCGGTCACGGCCTCTATGTCTGGCTGAGTTATGCGATCGCACTGGCGGTGATCGCGATCAATATCGTCAATCCTCTGATGCAAAAGCGTCAGATCTTTAGTGAGCAAGCCCGCCGGCTGCGCAGGGAGAAACAAAACCCATGAACCCTAAACGTAAACAGCGCCTGATTATTGTGCTTTTTATTGTCTTTGGTGCCGCCACCGCTGTCGGGTTGGTGATGTACGCGCTTAACCAAAATATAAACCTATTTTATTCGCCCACCGATATTGTCGAACAAAAAGCGCCGGAAAGGACCCGTATCCGAGCCGGCGGCATGGTGGTTGAAGGTAGTGTGAAGCGGGATACCGAAAGCTTGGACGTGACCTTCGAGATGACTGACTTTGCTAACAAGGTGACGGTTCACTTTACGGGTATTCTGCCGGACCTTTTCCGTGAAGGGCAGGGGATCGTTGCTCAGGGTGAGATGAACAGTGATGGCGTGTTCGAAGCCGTCGAAGTGCTTGCGAAACATGATGAAAACTATATGCCACCGGAAGTCGCCGAAGCGTTAGAAAAAGCCGGTAAGATGCCGGAGCAGATGCGCGCTAAAGGAGCCCAGCCGTTATGATTCCAGAATTAGGACAATACGCGCTGATTTTAGCGCTCTGTATGTCTGCCTTACTGGCGGTTGTGCCGATGGTCGGCGCTTCCATGGGTAATACGCTGATGATGAACTATGCCCGCCCGTTATCGGTGGGGATGTTTTTCTTTTTGGCGATCAGTATTACCTGTTTGGGTTACTCCTTTGTCGTTGATGATTTTTCCGTCGTCTATGTGGCCACCAACTCCAATACCCTGTTACCTTGGTATTTTAAGATCAGTGCGGTCTGGGGTGGGCATGAGGGCTCCTTGCTACTGTGGGTGTTTATTCTCAGTGGTTGGACCGTGGCGGTGGCCTTCAAAAGTAAAAACATGCCGATCGAGATCGTTGCCCGAGTGTTAGGGGTGATGGGGATCGTGGCCGTTGGTTTTACGCTCTTTACCCTGATGACTTCCAGCCCATTTGATCGACATCTGCCGGCGTTTCCGTTGGAAGGTGGCGATCTTAATCCGTTGCTGCAGGATATCGGGCTGATTATTCACCCACCGATGCTCTATATGGGCTATGTGGGCTTCTCTGTCGCCTTTGCTTTCGCTATTGCTGCGTTGCTTACCGGTCGTCTCGATTCTGCTTGGGCCCGTTGGTCTCGTCCTTGGACGAGTATTGCTTGGGCTTTCCTGACCCTAGGTATCGGTTTGGGTAGCTGGTGGGCGTATTACGAGCTTGGCTGGGGTGGCTGGTGGTTCTGGGATCCTGTGGAAAACGCTTCTTTCATGCCTTGGTTAGTAGGCACGGCGCTGGTGCATTCACTGGCGGTGACCGAAAAACGGGGTGTGTTTAAGAGTTGGACCGTATTGCTGGCGATCTTTGCCTTCTCTTTGAGTCTGCTCGGCACCTTCCTCGTGCGCTCCGGTGTGTTGACCTCGGTGCATGCGTTCGCGTCCGATCCCGACCGTGGTTATTTTATTCTGGCGCTGTTGGTTATTACCATCGGTGGCTCTTTGGTGCTCTACGCGGTAAAAGCGGGGAATGTGAAGAGTGAATCCAGCTTTGCTTTGTTATCCCGTGAAACCATGCTGTTGATTAATAATATCCTCTTGGTCGTCTCGGCGATGATGGTATTGCTCGGCACTATCTATCCATTGATTGTGGATGCGATGGGGTGGGGTAAGATCTCGGTTGGCCCGCCATATTTTAACTCGCTGTTTATTCCTTTGATGTTGCTGATTCTTGGCGCGATGGGGGTCGGTGTGGCTGCTCGGTGGCGGGAAACGTCACTGACCTATTTGCTACAGCAGCTATGGTTGCCAGCGGTATTAAGCCTGATTGCCGGGCTGTTATTCCAATACTATTATGCCGAGAGCTTTAATCTAACGGTTGCCGGTGTGATGACGCTGGTGTTCTGGGTGGTCTTTACCAGCATCAAAGATTTTTGGCGCAAGGTCGCGGGTCGCAGTAACCTGAAAAAAGCCTTAACAGGTATGTCCCGTAGCTATGTGGGCATGATGCTAGCTCACTTCGGGATCGCGGTAGCGGTTGTGGGTGCACTGATGGTTAGCATCTATAACGAAGAACGAGACCTGCGAATGGCGCCGGGTGATGTGCTGCATTTTAGTGACTATCAGTTTGAGTTTTTAGGCGCACAGAAAAAACAGGGGCCTAACTATACCGCTGATGTGGGGGTGATACGGGTGCTTTATAAAGGCGACTTTTACGGTGAGTTAAAACCGGAAAAACGCTTCTACCCTGCCCGAGGCAATGTGATGACTGAAGCGGATATCGATCCTGGTTTGTTCCGTGATCTTTATGTGGCGTTGGGCGAATCCTTAGGCGATGGTGCTTGGGCCGTGCGGGTGCAGTACAAACCCTATGTTCGCTGGCTCTGGTTAGGTGGCTTGCTGATGACCGCTGGTGGTCTCCTGGCGGCGACCGATCCTCGATACCGTAAACAGGCCCGGCGGGAAGCTGCCCGGGCTGCGGCTTGATTAAGTGTTTCAATAGGTATAACGATGCGTCGATTAATTGTTATTGTTCCCCTAGTGTTGTTTGTTGCACTAGGGCTGTTTCTTTGGAACGGTATTGGTAAAAATACCGAAAGCATACCGTCACCGCTGATCAATAAGCCGGTACCTGCGTTTAGTTTGTCTGATCTGCTCGATGAGCAACAGACCATTACCGCTGCCGATCTAAAAGGGCGCCCAGCACTGCTGAATGTTTGGGCAACCTGGTGCCCGACCTGTAAAGAGGAGCATGCCCAGCTAAACCGTATGGTTCAGAATGAAGGCATTACGATCTACGGCGTTAACTACAAGGATGATCGCGAGAAAGCGAAGATCTGGCTGGATAATTACAGAAATCCTTACGCTCTGAATATTTATGATCCAGACGGAAAACTTGGATTAAATCTAGGGGTTTATGGTGCGCCGGAAACCTTTCTGTTGGATGCTCAAGGAATTATCCGTTACAAGCATATCGGTGCGATCGATGAGCGGGTCTGGAGTGATTTGCGTGAGCGTATGAAACAGCTGGAGGTGAACTGATGATCCGCCATGTTTTATGGGTGATACTGCTGAGTGTTAGCACGTTAGCCAGTGCCGCCATCGATACTTATGAATTTAAGGACAATGCTACCCGTGAGCGGTTTCAATCGCTAGCGGCTGAGTTGCGCTGCCCTAAGTGTCAGAATCAGAATATTGCTGATTCCAATTCGCCGATCGCCGAAGATCTGCGTAACGAGTTACACCGCATGCTGGAAGAGGGTGCTGACGACCAGCAGGTAATTGATTTTATGGTCGGTCGCTACGGTGAATTTGTTCTCTATCGGCCGCGGGTGACCGAGCAAACCTATCTGCTATGGTATGGGCCAGCGGGTTTGCTGCTGATTGGTGTGGTCGTGGTGTTGTTGGTGAGTGGCAAACGCAAAAAGGCCGAGCCGGGTAAACCCAAGGCTAACCTGAGTGATGTGGAAAAACAAAAGCTCGATCAGTTATTGAAACAGGAACAAACTAAATGACGGCGTTATGGTTAGGTATTGCACTGCTTTCACTGCTGGCGGTGGCATTCGTTCTATATCCGGTTTATCAAGGACGTCAGTCTGGGGCGGAGAATCAGGCGGATGTCGATCGTCGCGAACTGAATATCTCTATCTACGAAGAGCGTCTTGCCGAGCTTAATCATGAGCGTGCAGCGGGCAACCTCGATGAGGAAAACTTTGCCTCGTTGAAGCTCGAATTAGAACGCAACCTGCTCCAAGACGTGGATGATACCGTTAGTTCATCCAGTAAACCCTTGATCATTACCTCCCGTGGCGTTATCACGGCGTTTGTACTGGCAATCTTGGTGCCGGCAGCGGGGTTAGCTATCTATTCAGAGCAAGGGCGCTCAGGTGACTTAGCCATCGCAATCAACGGCCCTATCGATCCATTTAATGGTAAAACACCGACGGTTGAAGAAGCGGTGACCGCCCTGCAAAACCGTCTTGCACAGGAACCAGAAAACCCTCAGGGTTGGTATCTGCTGGCAAACACCTTTATGAGCATGCAAAACTACCCAGCGGCAGCAGAAGGGTATAGCAACGCGTTAAAATATTTACCAGAAGAGGCACCGCAATATGCCGGTGTGAATGGTCAATATGCCCAAGCGCTGTTTTTTGCCAATCAAGGGCAGTTGAATGATCAGATTAATAACGAAGTCGAAAAAACGCTGTCGATCGATCCCTATGAAGTGACGGCACTGGGTCTGCTAGGTATTGCGGCCTACGAGAAGGAAGACTATCGCCAGGCAATGGCATTCTGGCAGAAAGGGCTTCGTAATGCGGTAGATGAGCAGGCGGATTCACTCAAGTCGGGTATTCGTTCGGCTCGGGATAAATTGTTGGCGGCAGGTGAGACGGTTCCCGATCTACCTGAATTAGCCGAGGTGAAATTGACATTGTCCGTGAGCCTCGACCCCGCGTTGCGTAGTCGTGTGACGCCCGATATGACGTTGTTTGTCTTAGCCCGTCCAGTCGGTGGACGCATGCCACTGGCGGCTAAGCGCTTGACGGTCGCTGATCTGCCGTTGACCGTGGTGTTGGATGATAGTAGCTCTATGAGTCCACAAGCGAAGCTGTCGGGAGCCGAAACCGTTGAGTTGGTCGCGCGGATATCGGCGTCAGGACAACCGACGCCTCAGCCGGGTGATTTGAGCGGAATCATTTCTTCTGTTGCTGTTCATGGACAAGTTGATATATTAGAACTGTCTATTGATCACGTCGTTGAATAATTGATGAAATCCAGCACAGGTATTTCTGTGCAATGTATATAAATTAGATAAGGGTAATATCTGGCAATGGAATTAGGATTACGCGAATGGCTGATTATCGGTGGCGTGATAGTTGTTCTCCTGATTGTATTGGATGGTTGGCGCCGGATGCGTGGTAGCGGTAATCGACTGAAGATGAAAATCGATAAGTCGTTAGCCGATCTACCCGAAGTCGTCGAAGAATCCTCCTTTAATCCTGAATTGCCGGGTGGCGGCGCCCGTGTTGCTAATGCAAATATCGCGAATGCTAATACGAATGCTAATAAGAGCGGTGACGTTCGCGCGGATGCTCGCCGAGAACCTGCGTTCGGCCGTACTACTTCCGCTGATAAGACGGAGCCTAGTTTTTCAGATGCCCGTACTGCAGAAGCCCATGTTGAGCCTAGTTTTAATAGCTTAGACCTGTCACCGGTGAGAAAGGTCGAGCCTGAAGTTCAGCCTGCAGCGTCAGCAAAGGCCCAGTCCGCGCCTGAATTAAAGTCTGAGTTAAAGCCTGAGTTAAAACTAGGTGCGCATAAACCTGAGGTATCGAAAGAGCCTCTTGCGACCCCCGCAGCTGATAAACCACAACCTGAGTATGAGATCCCATCCTTGCTAACCGATGTGGCGGATGAGCAAGATCCATTGTTTGCGCCAGCCGATAGCTTTCCTCCCCATCATGATGGCCCTTCATTTGATGAAATGGATGAAGGTGTTTCTGCGGTGCGGGTTGTACGGACAGCTGAGCCGGAAACACTTGTAGAGATTGAGTCAGCAGAACCTTCGCGAACCGATTCCATAAATACCGTTGATGATAGTGATATTGTCGATGATATTCCTATGATTCAATCGATTGTTCAGCCAGAGCCAGAAGTAGAGTTAGAAGCCGAGCTAGAAGTAGAATTAGAACCAGAAACCGCGCCCTTAGTCCGACCTGTTGAAGCAACAGATCAGCCTGATATCGATGATATGTTCTCTGCCGAAGAGGTAGTGGATAAGCGTCGCCCTGCGGCCTACGCCGTCGAAGAGGATGATCTGATCGATTCGTTGCCAGAGGGTTTCCGCAGCGAAACCCGCGATGACATCATGGTTGATGAAGACGAACATGAATTTGATTATACCCGCCCGGTCAGCGAGCTTATGCGTCCGAAACGGGACGATCATCAGCCGTTGCAGCAGGCCAGTATGGATCTGCCGGAACACCAAGAGCGTGCCGCACCTTTAAGAAAAGCCGAACCATCCGTTCAGTCAAAACCAAGGTATGAAGCGCCCATCGAACCCGCTCATTTTTCGGCTATCGATGATGATGAGCAAACCGAACTAACGGGGTTATTTACCGATGAATCGGCTAATGTCGCGGCGGCCTCCCGAGATGAGCCGACAGTCTCTAGGTCAAATCCATCCGCTGATCATGGCCATATTAAGCAAACAGCTGAAGCGCAAGATAAAGCTGAATCGGCTGCGATGGGTATCAAAGGTCAATCGCTGCAGAAAATTCCTGAAGCCGATAAGGTGCTGGTGATCTCTGTGGTGGCCACGGAAGGGGAGCAAAGCTTTTCTGGCCGTAACCTGCTGCAAATTTTATTGGCCTGCGGTATGCGCTATGGCGATATGAAAATATTCCATCGTTATGAAGATGGTATCGATAAAGGCGCGATACAGTTCAGTATGACCAACGCGCTGGAACCCGGCTATTTCGATATCGACACCATGGATAGCATTGAAACCCGTGGTGTGACGTTCTTTATGTCCATGGAAGAACCCCGCGATGTGATGAACGCTTACGAATGTATGTTAGCCACAGCCTCTGCGGTGGCGGCTAATCTCAACGGCGTGCTGCTGGATGAGAACCGCTCCACTATGCGTAATCAAACCAAAGAACATTATCGTGAGCGCATTCGTAAATTCGAAATGCGTAAGCTGAAAAAAACGACAACCGCCTGATAGTCCCAGATAAAAGCCGATGAAACCTGATACCTCTATGACGCAGTTGCTTGAGCAGCTGCGCGATCAATTGCGTCACTACAACTACCAATATTATGTGCTCGATGATCCTCAGGTGCCTGACGCTGAATATGATCGGGTCTTTCGTCAGTTGAAAGCGCTCGAAGATGAACACCCCGAATGGATTACGCCGGATTCTCCGACCCAGCGAGTAGGGGCTGAACCGCTAGCGGCCTTTACTCAGGTGCGTCATGAGATGCCGATGTTGTCGCTGGATAATGCGTTTTCGGCCGAGGATATGTATAGCTTTGAAAAACGCCTGCGTGATCGCCTAAAACTGGATGAAGAGACCCCGTTAGCCTTTGCTTGCGAGCCAAAGCTGGATGGTATCGCTGTCAGCTTGCTGTATGAAAATGGTCAATTAATACGGGGCGCCACCCGCGGGGATGGTAGCACCGGTGAAGATATTACCCTTAATGTCAGAACCGTTGAATCGATACCACTCAAGTTGATGGGTTCTGGTTACCCCGAACGGCTGGAGGTTCGGGGGGAGATCTATATGCCCCGCCGGAGCTTTACGCGGCTTAACGAAGCGGCTTTGAAACGGGGCGATAAACCCTTTGTGAATCCCCGTAATGCCGCGGCAGGCAGTCTGCGTCAGTTGGACCCCAAGATTACCGCACAACGATCACTGGAGATGTGCTGTTATTCCGTAGGCGTGGTCAGTGGCGGTGAACTTCCTGATAGCCATGAGGCGATTTTGCGTAAACTGGCCACCTGGGGGCTGAAAATTAACGCAGAAATGGCCGTGGTGCAGGGGGCAAAGGGCTGTCTTGAGTATTTTGACGCGCTCTCAGAGCGCCGTAACCAGCTCGCCTATGAGATTGATGGGATCGTATTCAAGGTTAATGATATCGCGCTACAGCAGCGCTTAGGCTTCGTCTCAAGGGCGCCTCGCTGGGCGATTGCACATAAGTTCCCCGCACAGGAAGAGATGACCATCGTAAACGCGATTGAATTTCAGGTGGGGCGCACCGGAGCGATCACGCCGGTGGCGCGTTTACAGCCGGTCTTTGTTGGCGGTGTGACGGTGAGTAATGCCACCTTGCACAATATGGATGAGGTTGAACGCCTAGACATCAGAGCCGGCGATAGTGTGATTATTCGGCGCGCCGGTGATGTTATCCCGCAAGTGGTCTCGGTGGTATTGGAACTCCGTCCTGCCAACACCGAGGTCGTTCAACTACCGCAACGCTGTCCTGTGTGCGATTCTGAAATTATTCGTGTGGACAGCGAAGCCGTAGCGCGTTGTTCGGGAGGATTGAGTTGTGCCGCCCAGCGTAAAGAAGCCCTCAAACATTATGTGTCTCGTAAAGCGATGGATATCGATGGGCTGGGGGAAAAGTTGATCGACGGCCTAGTCGAGAAAGAGTTAGTGCATAGCCCTGCGGATCTTTATCGATTACACCATTTGCAGTTAGCCAGTATGGAGCGGATGGGGGATAAGTCAGCGACTAAACTGTTGCAGAGTATCGAGAAGAGCAAGGCGACGGAACTAGCCAACTTTATCTATGCCTTGGGCATCCGTGAAGTGGGCGAAGCGACTGCAAGAACCTTAGCCCTGCATTTTGGCTCACTCGAAGCGGTGATGAGCGCCAGCGAAGAGGAACTTCAGGCGGCGCCGGATATCGGCCCGATTGTGGCGCAGTATATTGTGAGCTTTTTCCATCAGGTGCATAACCGAGAAGTCATTGAAGCGCTTCGTGCTGCGGGCGTTCACTGGCAGAATGTTGAGGTAGATCATCAGGATCTGCCATTAGCGGGGCAAACCTGGGTGCTGACGGGTACACTTGAGCAGATGCCGCGTACAGAGGCTAAAAAACAGTTGCTGGCGCTAGGGGCTAAAGTGGCCGGTAGCGTCTCGAAGAAAACCGATTGTGTGGTGGCGGGTCCAGGGGCCGGCTCTAAATTACAGAAAGCCGAAGAACTTAATATCCCAGTAATGGATGAACCACAACTCATAGCATTGTTGGCAGACTATAACGATTAAGGAAGACAAACCCATGCAGCGCTCGATGTTTTACCGGTCAATCCCTTTGTGTTTGCTGAGTGCCTTGTTGTTGCAGGGCTGTAGTCAGATTGCTGACGTCGTTCCGGAACGGTTTGCCAAGCCTGATAATCCATTTTGCCGTGGCCTCTATCAGAATAACGATTGGCTCGATGCTGCGGTAGCCACCGAAAGCCATTGGGGGCTGCCTCTGCATATCGCCTTGGCTGAGTTAAACATGCCGGTGGGTACCGATGCCAGCGAGTATATCCAGCCGCCTTATGCCGATTGGGAAGAGTATCGCCTAGCGAGTGAGAACTGGTCGGGTTCGGTGGCTGAGATTGACACTGCGCTGGATTATCTTGGCTGGCATGCGCAGATGGCCAGTCAGCGTAACGATCTAGCGATGAACGATGCGGGCAAGCTCTATATCGCATCACGCATCGGCCATGGTGGATTGCGTCGACTGGAATATCATCCCGATCCGGTGCTACTTCAACAGGCGGAACAGGTTGAACAGCGGGCCGAGCAATACCGAGAAGACTTAAAATCTTGCCCTCGTATACGAGAGCGTGCCGACAGCTTCTTTCGCTGGCCTTGGTAACGATGATTATTCCTTGGGAACAACTTCAAACCGATACCCTCACCAGCCTGATTAAGGAGTTTGTAACCCGTGATGGGACAGACTATGGTTTTAATGAAACCAGCATGGATACGCGTATCGATCAGGTTAGGGCTAAACTGACTAGCGGTGAAGCCGTGGTTTTGTTCAGTCAGAGTACAGGCCTGTGCAATATAGTGGCTCGTGAACGTTTATAGTTGAACGAGGTAGGTCATGGATCAGTTAGAACAGATTACCGCCCTGATTGCGTTGACCATGGGGGTCGGTTGGGCCAGTGGTATCAATCTTTACGCCACCATTTTGATGCTCGGGTTAGCGGCCAATATGGGTCATTTTGAGTTACCTAGTGGCTTAGAAATCGTTGCAGATCCGATGGTGTTGATGGCCGCAGGCTTTATGTACTGTGTTGAATTTTTTGCCGATAAAATCCCCGGTGTAGATACCGGTTGGGACACCCTGCACACCTTTATACGTATTCCCGCAGGAGCAGCGCTGGCCGCCGGTGCGATGGGTGATATGAATCCCGCGGTTATCGTTGCAGCGGCTTTGGTTGGGGGCTCTCTGTCGGCGACCAGTCATGCTTTCAAAGCGGGTGGACGAGTGATGATCAACACCTCCCCCGAACCGGTGAGTAACTGGGCCGCATCCATTACCGAAGATTTGGCGGTGTTTGGTGGCCTGTGGGCTGCGTTAAACTATCCTGTAGCCTTTCTTATCGCGCTGGTGCTGTTTATTGCGCTGGTCATCTGGTTGCTGCCGAAAATCTGGCGGGGTATTAAAAAGGTGTTTGCCTTTCTGGCCGGTTTATTTGGTAGTCGAGATGAGACTATCCGCCTAAACGAAGAAAACGCATTACCGCCTAAGCGGTAGTGAACAAGCCGTCATTAAATCGTGGCAAAGGATGGAGTTAGCGGCTGTCCAGCCACTCGTTATTGATGAGCGACTGCAGTAGATCGGTACGGGTGATAATCCCTTTCAGCGTACCGTCATCCTCCACAACCGGAATACAACTCAGGTGATGCTCCACACAACTGACGGCCAATTGCCGAATATTGGTATCCGGCGTGGCGGTGATCACTTGGGTGGAATAGCAGCGTTCGATGGTGTCCTCAATGGTATGTTCTTGCGCCCCTTGATAGCTTAGGTATTGCAGCAAAAGTTTTTCCGTCACTATACCCATGAGTCGTCCTGTCCCCGATAGCACCAGCAGGTGACTGATCGAATACTGTTTCATTTTGTATAGCGCCGACTGAATCTTACTGCCCTCTAAGACCGATTGTATCGGATAGGACATAATCAGCGAGGCCGGTATATAAGCACGGTGCTCTAAGCTGTTATTGTCGCCCCCAGTTTGGCTATAAACCGATGCTGCTTTACGGGCACTGCCCTGAGCATGGCCTTGGCCGCTGGGCGCGATATCATGTTGTTGTGACTGATCGACCATCTCTTTCTCATGGTCTCGATCACCACCGGCGGGGGCGGTATGGGTAGACGCACCGAGTTGTTCCACTCCACGGGGAGCAAACAGTGATTTAACCGGTGTCTTGATGCGGTATCCCTGGTCGTAAATAACCAATGCCATAACAGTTCACTACGCTTCATATTGAATCAATTAGATTATATCGCCCGGCGGATCAAATTCTTGATGATAAATCGTGCTGGGATGAGTTTATCGATCAGTTCTTTCTCCAGCGGTAAGGGCTCATTTTCCAGCATCGCCGCGATAACCTCTCCACTAATAGGACAACTAATCAGCCCTTTAGATCCATGGGCGAGGTTAACAAATAATCCAGGATAGTGTTGTGGCACTGTTTCGATCACGGACTTTGCATCGTGTCGCAGCCGAGCATAATCCTTGATAAACCCATCATAGACCGGGGCGGGGCCGACAATCGGCAGCTTATCAGGTGATGCACAGCGAAAGCCGACGCGGCCGCTTAGAGGATGATTGACATGGTACTGCGTCAGCGCATCACCGAGATCGGGCGCCATATTGGTGATCTTTGTGAGGTTATGCTGGTGGCCTGACTCGCGGATATCGGTCAATGGATCTTTAAGCTCGAAGGTCGCGCCGAAGCAATAACGCCCTTGTTGTGTAGGAGAGATATAACCCTCGCTACAGAGGACGGTGTTAAGCTCAGGTAATCCCGAGTGTTCATTGGTGATAGACACCTGCCCACGAATATTCTGAACTGGAAGATAGCTAGTCTGCTCAAAGGCCACACTATCGGCGGCTGACGCGATGATGCATATCGCTGCGGTCAAGGGTTGGTCGTTCTGGGTGAAGCAGTGCCACTGGTGATCATCCCGTACGAGTCGAGTAATCTGAGTATCGGTCATGACCGTAATATTGGGGTGCTCACATAACCACTGGCACAATAACGGCGGTGACACCCAGCCGGCTTCAGGAAAATATAAACCACTGTTACTCACTGTGGTGCCCGCAATCTCAGACGCTTCCTGCTGCTCGACATAACGAACCACGGAGTCAGGGTAGTTACCGGACTCGGCCAGTTTCTGATGCTTAGCCTGTTCTTTTTCATGGGCAGCGAGCTGTAGTAAACCGCAGGGTGACCAGATATCAGAACGATCAGAGAGATATTGGCTCAAAAAATGACTGCTATAGAGATAGCCCGATAGATGGATACGGCTGGTGGGTATGGGCTCAATGGGGAGCTTGGCATACAGTGCCCCTTGATGGTTGCCGGAGCCTTCAGCGGCAATCTGTGGATGTCTGTCGACCACCGTAACCTTCCAGCCACGTTTCGCCAATGAATGGGCCGTAGAGCAGCCCGCAATACCTGCACCGATCACAATGGCGGTTTTCTCTCCACTGTGTTTTAGGGGTAATCGCGCCCATGCTGGGCTTTCCGGTGGGTGTTGATCGGGTTTATCAGCAGTAAAAGTGCCCACGAACATCTCCCGTTTACGACCAAAGCCGGTTACTTTTTTTACCGTAAAGCCTACATCTCGCATACCGCGCTTAACCACGCCAGCGCAGGTGAAGGTGGAAAAGGTTGTTTCCGGCTTGCTGAGACGACCGATCTGCTGAAACAGTTCAGGGCACCACATCTCAGGATTTTTCGCTGGCGTGAAACCATCGAGGAACCAAGCATCCACTTGAGCGTCAAGCTGGCGGTAACAATCAACCGCATCACCCAGCATCAAGGTCAGCGTAATACGACCGTCATCAAAAAAAAGTTGATGAAATCCCGGTGAAGGCGATGGATACTGGACAATAAGCTGTTCAGAGAACATGCTAAGCTCTGGCCATAGGGCGAGGGCTTGGGTGAGATCATCCAATGCGATAGGGTATTTCTCAACACTCACAAAATGTAACTTAGCTGATGCCGGCGCTTGTTCACGAAACAGCTTCCACGTGGCGAGAAAGTTAAGCCCCGTACCGAAGCCCGTTTCGCCGATGGTGAAGGTATCAACTGCCGCAAAGCGTTCGGTGAGTTGATTGCTATCGTGAAACACGTGCTTGGTTTCGGCCAAACCATCTTCGATGGAGAAGTAGATGTCGTCGAAGAGGGCGGATGTGGGTGTGTCGGCAAGCCAATGAAGCTTAGTAGATGAAAATTTAGGCATGTTGGTCATTATTGGTGATTTTACTAGGGATTATAATGATTTTGGTGACGCTATTGTACGTGATAAGTGGATCTTATTTCGTATAATGCGTACGCGAATTTGATGAATTTCAGAATAGATCTGTGTGATCAATTGCAAGTTATTCGTGCATTATATAGATTATAGGTTTCTAGTTTAATTTTCTGAGGTATTTTTTTGAAATGTGTTTGATATCGTTTGTTATACCGCATTATAATAATTCAGATACAGTAATAAAAAATATTAAAATATTGCTGGGTTTTGATTTTGGTTTCGATTTTCAGATCATTGTTGTCGACGATTTTTCGATTAATAGTCATTGTAATGCTATTGCTGAATATATTAAGATTAACGCTAATGGTTTAGTTAAAATGATTGCTCTTCCTCGAAATAAAGGAGCTAATTTCTGCAGAAGATTAGGGTTGAGGTCTGTATTTTCAAAATATGTAGTGTTTTTAGACTCTGATGATGAGTTGACGTATAGCTACTTATCTAGAATTGCTAAAATAGATCATGATGATATAGCATTCGTTAATGTTGAATACTATAAAGATAAAAATCTTTATTATAAATGTGCGCCGTTAGGTGTAAGTGAAAAATCTACGGTAATTGATAATGGCTCTAAATTACTGTTTGTTGATAATTTTAATGGTGTAGGAATACAAACTTCTGCTTGGATATTGGAAACAAAAAGTGTGAAAGGGTATTATTGGCCGATTGGTGTCAAAGGGCATCAAGATTGGTTGTTTTTAATGAAATATCTTACATGTAAGCGAAAGGTAAAGTTCATAAAGGATATGACGATTGAAAGACATTTGACAACTGATGGCGGTCATATTTCCAAAGGGTTGGATTCTGGATTCTCGATAGATTTTTGTAAAAGAAATCGTAAGCTTTATTCATATAAAGCGTATTTGTTTTTTTGTATTTCGGTCGTTTCTTTGAAGAAATTAAAAGAATGCAAATCACTGAGTGATCTGTTCCTTGGTTTTTTGTTTTTTGTTAATATTTTTCGTTTTCCTTTTATTAGATATGTGTATCATCGCCTGAGTATGATTAAAAATGGGAAATAATGTTCTAGTATTTGATCCGGTTAATTCTTTTTATCCGGTGAATTTAGGAATGAAACTGGCTCAAAGGTTAGCTGGGCAATGTGTTGTTGTTGGTTTTAATCCAGGTTCTATCTTATATACTACTGGATTGAATGTTTTATATGAATCTCCTTTTGAACAAAAAAAAATAGATTTATCAGAACTTGAAATGTCGAATGACAACCTTATGGGACTGCATTGTAAGATTAATTCTATAGATATTTCTGGCGATTACAAAGATCCTTTGATTAAATATATTATAGATTACATTAGGTTTTTGTTGAATAAATACAGTCCTAAATTTATTATTTGTTATAATGACTTAAGGGTTCCTGCTCAGATTTTAAATTTTTTTTTTAAAGATGAAGTGAATATTATAAATCTTGAGCTTGGTCCTATCAGAGGACGTACTGTTTCATTTGATAAGGAAGGGTGTAATGAACGGTCAAGCTTTTCTAAAGGTGATTGTGATTTTAATTTAAGTGGTCTTGATTATTTTGAGAAAAAGTTGGAGTTGTATGATTTTAGTGATTTGTTTTTAGTTTTTATGAAATTTAAAAATAATATATTTTTCTTGATGTATGTTGTTTATATTTACTGGCTGTTTTTGTTTGATAGGGAAAAGGTGTTTTTTGTACATAAGATTCCTTCCGTAATATATTATGCTAAAAGATTTTTTATGTTTCGTCGAAATAAAAAAAGATGTTTTATTGTTGGTAAAGGTGAGCATGTAGTGTATGTTCCTTTGCAGTTGGAACATGATACTCAGTTTTTATCAAATATTTTTTTTGATTCTAATAATGAATTTGTCGACTGGATTAAAAAAAACTTTGATTTAGATAAATACTGTTTTCTGATTAGGCCTCACCCGTTAGATGTTAATAATTATGAGGGAGTGGGTGAAGCTAATAATAAAACAAATGAAGATGCTTTAGATGAGTGCGATGTTATCTTGACTATAAATTCAACTGTTGGTTTTGAGGGGCTGAAAAAAGGGAAAAAAGTCTTTTGTCTTGGTAGGTCTTTTTACACTTCTCTTGAAGGTGTAACTATAATCGAGGATATTGGAAAGGATATTGATCTTAATAATAAGCATGGAGTGGTTTCTGTGGATGGTTTTCAGAATATGTGTTTGTTTGGGGATTTATATCTGTTCAATGAAAAGCAGATTGTCGATAGTGTTGAACTTATTATAAAGGCTTATCATACTTAATATGACTATTTTCTTGACGGGTGTATCTGGTTTTATTGGTCGTGGTCTTTATGAGAAATTATTAGACCTAAATGATTGTTCTGTTATAGGAGGGACTCGATTTAAAACATTGGACTCTGGGTTTGCGTTTGTCGAATATGGTAACGTAAATGCAGATACTAGCTGGCTCAAGCTGTTATATAATTGTAAGGTGGTTATTCATGCAGCTGGGGTTGCTCATATTAGTCAATATTCTGTCGATACTTCAAAGCTATTTGCGCGAGTTAATGTCGATGGAACTCTCAACCTAGCTCGTCAAGCTGCTTCTTCGGGTGTTGAACGTTTTATTTTTATTAGCTCTATCGGAGTTAATGGCAATCAGAACCATATTCCTTTTACCGCTGAAGATGTGGCTGCACCTCAAGAGCCCTATGCGCAATCTAAGTACGAAGCAGAGGTGGGTCTACTCGCGCTGGCTAAAGAAACCGGTATGGAGATTGTGATTATCCGTCCTCCGTTGGTATATGGGCCTGATGCACCGGGTAATTTCGGTAAATTAGTGCGGCTAGTTGAAAAAGGTATTCCGCTGCCTCTTGGGGCTATCCACAATAAACGTTCATTTGTGGCGCTTGATAACCTCGTGGATCTTATTGTGACTTGCATCGATCACCCTGCGGCGGCGAATCAGGTGTTTCTCGCTGGTGACGGCGAAGATCTTTCTACTTCTGAACTGTTAAGAGGCATCGCTACAGCGATGGGTAAGCCTTCGCGGTTGTTGCCGGTTCCAGAAAGTTGGTTGCGCTTTGGTGCTAATTTATTGGGTAAGGAAGAAGTGGTTGATCGTTTATTAGGTTCTTTACAGGTCGATATCAGTAAAACACGTGATATGCTGGGCTGGACGCCGCCGATATCAGTGGAAGAGGGGCTTAAACGGTGTTTTGCGAAGGAGTAGCTATAAGTGTTTCGTGTTTTGGATATTATTTTGTCATTGTCCGGTTTAATACTGGGAATGCCTGTATTGCTACTGATAACTCTCATCGGTGTGTTTGATACGGGCTCGCCGATTTTTTGTCAGCAGCGTGTTGGGCGCAATAAGCAGCCGTTCACATTGGTTAAGTTTCGGACCATGAAGGTGGATACCGCGTCCGTTGCTACCCATCTGGCCGATCGAGCATCGATTACTGCCTTCGGTGCTTTCTTACGTCGTACTAAGCTGGATGAATTGCCCCAGCTTTGGAATGTGCTTATAGGTGATATGAGCCTTGTAGGGCCTAGGCCTGGATTGTTTAATCAAGCCGAGTTAACGGCTGCTCGTGAGTCGCTGGGTATTTATGATGTGCGTCCGGGGATTACTGGATTGGCACAGGTAAATCAGATTGATATGTCGACGCCGCAGTTATTAGCTGAGTGGGATCATCGGATGATTCAAAGATTATCATTGAAGCATTATTTTCGTTATCTTTTACTGACTGTGATCGGTCAGGGTGCGGGCGATCGCGTTAGATGATGTTTTATTGTAGGGCCTGATTGTGCTGCAGTTATTATTAAATTCTACCCGCCAGCAGAAAAAAGCAATTTTTGTTCTTTTTGATCTGCTGGTGTTGCCTATTTGTTGCTGGTTTAGCTATGCATTGCGTTATGGCGACTGGACAGCCGTCAATTTTGTTCATTGGCCTGCATATCTGATTGCGCCGGTGATCGCGATCCCTATTTTTATTAAGCTGGGTATGTACCGGGCGATTATTCGCTATATCGGTTATCGAGCTCAATGGACGGTTGTTAAAGCCGTGTCTCTATCGGTATTAGTCTGGGCCGTTGCCGTCTATATGATGGCGCTAGATTACAATACGCCGCGGTCGGTCATTTTTATTTTTGGCTTGGTATCGGTGTTAGTGATCGGGGGTAGCCGTATGGTTGCTCGCTGGATTATTCTGCATCAATTTCCCGGTGGCGATAGTAAGGCTCAGAACCATTCAGATCGAGTGCTGATCTACGGAGCTGGTTCGGCTGGCCGACAGCTGGCAACCGCATTGGGCGAATCCGGAGAGTTTGCTCCCATCGCATTTGTGGATGATGATCGAACCTTGATTGGCATGGATATTAATGGTCTCCGCGTCTACGAACCGGCCGAGATTAGTGGATTAATTGAACGTTACGATATCGATTCAGTTTTATTGGCTGTTCCATCGGTATCGCGTTTTCGACGTAAAGAGATTGTCGATTCGTTGAGCGTATTTCATCTTCGCGTGCTGACCCTGCCGACACTGTCGGATATTGCTGGCGGTAAGGTGAGCACTAGTGATGTGCGTGAAGTGGATATTGCCGACCTTCTTGGGCGTGAAGAGGTTCAACCGGATAAAGCATTGCTCGATGCCTGCATCTTAGAGCAAAGCGTTTTAGTGACGGGGGCGGGGGGGTCCATTGGCTCTGAGCTGTGTCGTCAAATTATCAATCAACGCCCATCAATAATCATTCTTTATGAGCAATCAGAGTTCGGGCTTTACAGTATTGAACAAGAGTTAAAGCAGTTATGCTTTGACGGCGTCACGGTGATTCCGGTGTTAGGCTCAGTGCTGGATCGTACTTATCTTGAACGTGTTCTTCGCCAGTATCATGTGAATACTATCTACCACGCGGCGGCCTATAAACATGTGCCATTGGTCGAGGCCAACATGATTGCTGGTGTGCGGAATAATTTAATGGGTACGTGGAATGTGGCAGAGGCCGCCATTGCCTGTGGTGTGGATAACTTTGTGCTGATCTCTACCGACAAAGCCGTACGGCCTACCAATGTTATGGGCGCTAGTAAGCGGTTTGCCGAGCTTGTGTTACAAGCGCTGAGTCAGCGGGAACAGGGTGGCGTACGTTTCGCGATGGTACGCTTTGGTAATGTATTGGGCTCTTCCGGTTCGGTTATTCCTTTATTTCGTCGGCAGATCAGTGAGGGAGGGCCGGTGACAGTGACTCATCCTGAGATTACCCGTTATTTCATGACGATACCTGAGGCATCATCATTAGTGATTCAGGCAGGTTCGATGGGCTCTTCTGGTGATGTGTTTGTGTTAGATATGGGTAAGCCTGTAAAAATTAAAAACTTGGCTAAGCAGATGATCAACCTGACAGGGCTGTCAGTAAAAGATATTAAGAACCCCGATGGTGATATAGGAATTACCTATACGGGGCTACGTGATGGCGAGAAGCTCTATGAGGAGTTATTAATCGGAGGCAATGTTCAAGCGACCGAGCATCCGATGATTATGCGCGCGTGCGAGGTGATGCTTAAATGGAATGAACTCAAGCCCATATTGGATCAGATGATCGATGCCTTGGATCATTACGATTACATTATGGTGCGTAAGTTGTTGCTTGAAGCTGTTGATGGTTATGATGCGCACCATGAAATCGTCGACCCTATGTATGCTCCCATCGAATTAAAGAGTTCTTTTTTAAACAGGTAGAGTGCTGATGAGCTGTGCGAATCGCACCATTGGTGCGGTTCGTTCATCACTTCGCCTAGGTGTCGAACCATCGATGCGGTTCATTCCTCACCGGCATCCTACGTGTTCGGTTGACGCCTTATCGCCCCTAGAAGCGGCTCCCACGCCGGCTAGCGATTATAACGCTCAATTCTCAGATAGGGGCCGCCTCTGGCGGCGATATTATCAGGCTGGTATAACAATGGCCTGACTAAGTTGATTGGTGCGGTTCATTCTTCACCGATATCCTGCGTGTGTTCGGCTGAGGCCTGATCGACCTTGTCGGATTCCACGCTTAGACTCCCAATTCTCCTGTAGGAGTCGCCTCTGGCGGCGATATTGTCAGGTTTATATAGCAATTACCTGATCAGATGGTGCGGTTCGCAAAGCTCACCGGAACCCTACATGGAGAAATAATGTCTTTTGTTAATTTAACTGCGTTGAGGTCTTGCAGGAATTGGGCTTATGATTGATGTATCTCTATTAAAGAGTGAGTCGAGCTCTTTGTCTTTTGGGTGGTGCTTAGGGTGGTGGGTCTTGCAGGACTTGAACCTTCGACCGATACTGCTCTATTAAAGAGTGAGTCGAGCTTTTTTCTTTTGGGTGATACTTGGGGTGGTGGGTCTTGCAGGACTCGAGCCTTCGACCGATACATCTCTATTAGAGAGTGTGTCGAGTTTTTTTTGTGAAGTTTTGAAGGGGTGGTGGGCCTTGCAGGACTTGAGCCTTCGACCGATACATCTCTATTAGCGAGTGAGTCGAGCTTTTTTCTGTGAAGTTTTTAAGGGGGTGGTGGGCCTTGCAGGACTTGAACCTGCGACCGATCGATTATGAGTCGAGCGCTCTAACCAACTGAGCTAAAGGCCCCCATAGGGATTTGGCTGAGATTACGTTAGGGTGAATGGTCAGCCGGAAGACTGCCATGTTGACTAAGGTAAAGGCCACTCTCTGGGAGAGGACGCCCATAATACCACAGGATATTATGGGCGCAACGGTCTGATTTAAAAGATTTTAATGTTCGTCAAGGAAACTGCGCAGATGGTCTGAGCGGCTTGGGTGACGCAGCTTGCGAAGTGCTTTAGCTTCGATCTGACGGATGCGCTCACGGGTAACATCAAACTGTTTACCTACTTCTTCAAGAGTGTGGTCAGTGTTCATGTTAATACCGAAACGCATACGCAACACTTTCGCTTCACGGGCGGTTAGGCCTGATAGAACGTCTTTGGTTGCTTCACGTAAGCCTTCACCGGTGGCAGAGTCTACCGGGGAATCAATGGTAATATCCTCGATAAAGTCGCCCAAGCTGGAATCTTCATCATCCCCGATAGGGGTTTCCATGGAGATAGGCTCTTTGGCGATTTTCAATACCTTGCGGATCTTGTCTTCCGGCATATCCATTCGTTCGGCCAGCTCTTCTGGAGACGGCTCGCGGCCCATTTCCTGAAGCATTTGGCGGGAGATTCGGTTCAGTTTATTGATCGTCTCGATCATATGTACCGGAATACGGATGGTACGTGCTTGGTCTGCAATTGAACGGGTAATCGCCTGACGAATCCACCAGGTTGCGTAGGTGGAAAACTTGTAACCACGACGGTATTCGAACTTATCCACCGCTTTCATCAAGCCGATGTTGCCTTCCTGAATGAGATCGAGGAACTGCAAACCACGGTTGGTGTATTTTTTCGCGATAGAGATAACCAGACGTAGGTTAGCTTCAACCATCTCTTTTTTCGCTCGACGGGCGCGGGCTTCACCGATCGACATGCGACGGTTAACCTCTTTCATCTCGTTGAGGGTCAGGTGGATATCTTTTTCTGACTGTACAAGTTTTTTCTGGGCCCGGCGCAGTTCGATCTCATGACGGCGAAGTATTTTCGCGTAATCCGTATCGGCGCTGAGTAAGTTGTCGAGCCACTCACTGTTGGTTTCGTTGCCCGGAAACTCTTTAATAAACTGGCGACGGGGCATTTTTGCACGCTGGGTGCAAATCTGCATAATGGTCCGTTCCTGCTTACGAATCTGATCGATAGAGCTGCGGACATTGGTGACCAGCATGTCGTAATAACGCGGCGACAGTTTGATCGGTGAAAAGGCATCAGCCAATTCTTCAAACGCTTTAGCGGCGGTTTTACTGTTGCGGCCTTCTTTTGCGACAGCTTTTTCGTAAGTTGTATAGGTGCTACGCAAAAGTGTAAAGCGGCGTCTGGCTTCTTCTGGATCTGGACCGCGCTCTTTCTCTTCGTCATCGTCGTCATCACTAGCCGCTTCAGCTTGTTGCGCTGCGGATGGGATTTCGACACCGTCATCAGGATCGATATAACCACTGAAGATGTCGCTCAGGCGGCCTTCTTCTTCAACGGTGTGATCATAGGCGGTAAGGATGGCATCAACGGAGCCCGGGAATGCAGCTAAGCCGGCCATGACTTCACGTAGACCTTCTTCGATCCGCTTGGCTATCTCGATCTCGCCTTGACGTGTCAGCAGCTCAACCGTACCCATCTCGCGCATATACATGCGGACAGGGTCTGTGGTGCGTCCGGCGTCTGATTCCACGGCGGCCAATGCGGCAACGGCTTCTTCATCGGCTTCTTGCGCGGAGTCGCCTTCGGTCATCAGCAGGGTTTCTGCGTCTGGCGCTTCTTCGGTGACCGAGATACCCATATCGTTGATCATACGGATTATATCTTCGACCTGGTCCGGATCAGCAATATCTTCTGGCAGATGGTCATTAACTTCAGCATAGGTAAGGTAGCCTTGTTCCTTACCCCTGGCGATCAATTCCTTGAGGCGTGACTGCTGCTTTGAGGTATCTGACATAATTGCCCTTCAGTGATGACAAAAGTGAAAAAAATTAGCCCGATATTATAGCGATTTCGGGGGGGGAATTCTACAGACTGTCTAAGCTTATAAGAGTTATTCCCTTATAAAAGTAGACTATTTTCAATGCACTGGGGCAGAAAGATAAAAATAAGTCTGAGTTTTCTCTGTAGCTCAATTATGGGGGTGGTTTGGCGAATTTCAAGGCGGATGGTTATTTTTCGGGTGCTTTTCTTAGTCGGCTGCCGGCTTGTTGCATGATTAATTGGTTAAGCCGTTGCTTATCTTCCGTGCTCAAATGGCCTTGAGACTTGAGTCTCAGGATCTCACGATCGAGATGGCGTTCTTGTAATCGGTTAAGGCAATCGCTTAATACTTGTTGGGTATTGGTCGAATCAATGATCGGTGTTTGGTGGGCAATTTCATTGAGTTGCCGAATGAGCGGCTTGAGATGCTCATGCTCCTGCCAGTCGACCGCCAAAATGCCGGGTGTCACGCCGGGGTGCTCCTGTAAGTAGGTAGCTAGCTGATAGAGCAGTATTTCAGCGCTATCATCGGAGCTGGCAAGCATCTCAAGATTACTGCATTGGCTGGCCAGTGACGGTAGGTGTAGTAAGATAGATACGGCCGTGCTGCTTGGGTTGAAGTGCACCGCTGACCCGCCGGGCGGTGCTGGGCGGGGTTTTTTGTTCCCTTTAGCAAAATCTTTAAATGGCTTTTTATTTTTGCTAAAGGATTGGGGCTCGTAGCTAGTGTATTCGGGCTGTTCAAAGTAACCATCGTCCTGATAATTAGGTGCTTCGTAGGCGTAGTCAGGGCTGGGGGCGTGGCTGTGGCTAACGGTGGTTTCTTGTAAATTATTGACGCTGACAAGTTGTTCTAGGCTGAGCCCGGTCAGTTCTGATATCTTTTCCTGCATCATCTGTTTGAGGATGCCGGGTTGCATCTGATCGATCAGTGGTAGCGCTTCATTACTGAATTGGGCGCGACCATCGAGAGAGAGCATGTCGGCGCCGTCCTCAAGGGTTTTGAAGAAGAAGTCTGATAGTGGTAGTGATTCGCTCAAACGCTGCTCAAATTTTTCACAGCCTTCCTTGCGTACTAAACTGTCAGGATCTTCGCCTTCGGGTAGAAAGAGAAAGCGCGCCTGTTTACCGTCGGTGATGACCGGCATGGTGGTGTCGAGAGCTCGTTTGGCTGCTTTACGTCCCGCGGCGTCGCCATCAAAGCAGAAGATCACTTCAGGGACCATCTTAAGTAGTCGTTCGAGGTGCTGTGCAGTAGTCGCTGTACCGAGTGTGGCGACCGCATAGCCAATGCCATATTGGGCTAAGCCGACAACGTCCATATAGCCTTCGACGATAATAAGGCGGTCGAGGGACTGGTTGAACTTGCGAGCTTCATAGAGGCCGTAAAGCTCACGGCTTTTATGAAAGGTGTCGGTTTCCGGTGAGTTGAGGTATTTGGGTTTTTCATCGCCCAGCACGCGCCCGCCAAAGGCGATCACTCGGCCGCGCATGTCGCGTATCGGAAACATAATACGTTCCCTGAAACGGTCGTAATAGCGATCGGAATCCTCTTTTTTGATCAGCATGCCGGCTTGCTCTAGCCTGACTTTAGTGGCTTCATCTTTGGCGAGTTTTTTAAGTATGTTGTCCCAGCCGGGTGGAGCATACCCAATGCCAAAGCGGGCGGCAAACTGGCCTGTTAGGCCGCGGTCTTTGAGATAGTTGACAGCTACTGCTTTGTGGGGGTGTTCTCTTAGCTGTTGCTGGTAGAAGTTGGAAGCTTCTTCGAGCAGGGCATAGATGTCTTTGATCCGCTGTTCGCGTTGATGATCAACTGGGCCATCAGCTTTGGGCATTTCAACACCCGCCAGTTTAGCGAGTTCTTCAACGGCTTCAGGAAAGCTGAGACGGTCGTGTTCCATTAAAAAGCTGAGTGAATTACCACCGGCGCCGCAACCAAAGCAGTAATAGAACTGTTTTTCATTGTTGACGGTAAATGAGGGTGATTTTTCTTTATGGAACGGGCAGAGGCCAGAATAGTTTTTGCCGGTGCGTTTCAGTTTTACGCGGGCTTCAACGATATCGAGAACGTTAACACGTGAAAGAAGGTCATCAATAAATGATTGTGGTATGCGTCCGGCCATAGTGTCAGACTACCTGCTGATGAGGGGTGGGTTCAGCAGTGATATTAACTATTTAATGCGTTTTTGACGAGTTGGCTGATAGCGCCCATATCTGCGCGACCTTGAACCTGAGGTTTTACCAGAGCCATCACTTTGCCCATCTCTTGCATGTTTTGCGCGCCGGAATCTATAACGGCTTGCTTAACAATGGTGGCAAGTTCTGCTTCTGTTAGAGGCTGAGGCAGGAACTCCTTAATAACAAGAAGCTCCCGTTGCTCAATATCGGCCAGATCATCACGACCGGCAGCATTAAACTGCGCAATCGAGTCGCGACGCTGCTTTTGCATTTTATCTAGCGTCGCGAGTACTCGTACATCATCTAATTCAATACGCTCATCCACTTCGATGCGTTTAAGCTCAGAAAGGATCATCCGGATAGTGCCCAAGCGCTCTTTTGCTTTCGCGCGCATGGCTGCTTTCATCTCGATACTGATGCGTTGCTTCAGATCGGACATACCGGTCTCCTCGCTGTATTGGACTATTTAATGCGTAGTAAAGATCTTAGTACAGACGTACGCGGCGCTGGTTTTCGCGCTGAACTTTCTTCAGGTGACGCTTAACAGCAGCAGCAGCCTTACGCTTACGGATTGAAGTTGGCTTTTCGTAGAATTCACGACGACGCACTTCAGCCAGTACACCGGCTTTTTCGCAAGAACGTTTGAAGCGACGCAGAGCTACGTCAAATGGCTCGTTTTCTTTAACTTTAACTGCTGGCATATAATACCTTACCTTTCCTGTAGAAATTTAATGTCTGTTCCGCTGAGTATTAGACACAGCTGGCCAATAAGGGCCGGTATTTTATTCTTATGGATCGACAGTGTAAAGCCTAAATACGATGAAATGATTGTAAAAATGGATGATAATAGCCGGATCTCAAGCGGGCTGCGGTTTTCGTGCTGGCATTTATCAATGATTATGAGTGAGAACAGTTAATAATGCGTGTGTTAGGAATCGAAACCTCCTGTGATGAAACCGGTGTAGCCATCTACGATAGTGAAGCGGGGTTGTTAGGTGATGCTCTCTATAGTCAGGTGGCGGTGCATGCGGAATATGGTGGCGTTGTGCCTGAATTGGCATCCCGTGACCATGTACGCAAGCTGTTGCCGCTGGTGAAAGAGGTTTTACAGCAGGCGGATATGCAGGCGGATGCCATTGATGCGGTCGCTTATACAGCAGGGCCCGGTCTTATCGGCGCGCTGATGGTGGGGGCTTCGACCGGTCGGGCGATGGCGCTGGCTTGGGGCGTGCCTGCGATTGGCGTGCATCATATGGAGGGCCACCTGTTAGCGCCGATGCTCGAAGAGCATCCTCCGGCGTTTCCCTTTGTTGCGCTGCTAGTCTCGGGTGGTCATACCCAGTTAGTGCAGGTCGATGGCATCGGTGAATATACGCTGCTGGGTGAGTCCTTAGATGACGCGGCCGGTGAAGCGTTCGATAAAGCCGCTAAAATGATCGGGCTTAACTATCCCGGTGGACCGGAAGTGGCACGTTTAGCCGAGCAGGGTGATCGTAGTCGGTTTCGTTTCCCTCGGCCGATGACGGATCGTCCTGGGCTGGATTTTAGCTTCAGTGGCTTAAAAACCTTTACTCTGAATACCTCCAATGATCTGCGAGTTGATGGTGTTTTGGCAGAAAAAGATCGCTGTGATATTGCGGCTGCATTTGAAGATGCCGTGGTTGATACCTTGGCGATCAAGTGTCGCCGGGCGCTGCAGCAAACCGGTTTTAAGCAGTTGATTATTGCTGGGGGTGTCAGTGCAAATCAGCGTTTGCGCGAACGTCTTGAGGAGATGGTTAAGAAAGAACGTGCGGCGCTCTTTTATGCGCGGCCACGGTTTTGTACCGATAATGGTGCGATGATCGCCTATGCGGGATGTCAGCGTTTGATGGCGGGTCAGAGCAGTGATCTGTCGATCCAGTGTCAGCCCCGCTGGCCGATGGACACACTTGAGCCTATCACAAAAGGTTAAGTTGATCTGTAGCAGTATCGGTGCGGTTGATGCTTCACCGCGATTCTTGTGGCTGTAGGGTGCTGATGAGCTTCACGAATCGCACCGTTGGTGCCCATGAAACCAATGGCGATGGTACTGTGCTTGGAATGGTGCGGTTCGCAAAGCTCACCGCCCCCTACTTTTGTTACAACGGATTTTCGCAGCGGTTGAGTAGGTTGCGTATATTTTGATGATGGGTTGCCAATATCAAGCTGCTCATAATCAAAATTGGTAAGAATAATGGCGGGATGAGTACCCAGCAAAACAGGGGACTCATGAGTGCCATGCAGACCGCTGCCAGTGAGGATATGCGGCGGGTGGCTAACAGAATGAGCCAAACGGCAACCTGAAATAGCGCCAGTCGATAGTCAAGAAATAGACAGCAACCGAGCATGGTGGCGACCCCTTTACCACCTCTAAAGCCTAAAAAGATCGACCACACATGGCCTATCAACGCGCAGATACCCACCAGTGCTTGATCAAATAGCGCGAGATCCATCCACTGTGCGATGGAGACCGCGAGCATGCCTTTACTCAGGTCGCCGGTCAGTGTTAATAACGCGGCCGCTCGATTGCCTGTCCTCAATACATTGGTTGCCCCAGGGTTGCCTGAGCCTAGTTGACGAGGATCACCAATCCCCATAAAGTGGCAAATAATAACCGCATTGGAAATGGAACCTAGCAGATAGGCGATGATCATTACGCTCAACGTGATGGCGGCACCTGCTTCGATCATAGTCCTATTCCGCTGTTTTATGGATTGAACTATTTTTTATAGCGTACTTAAGCTGAGGATGAAAGGGATATAAATCGGTAGAGGTATTCAAGGATGAATAAAATAATACTGTTAACGCTGTTGTTGCTGGCGAACGTTTGTTCAGCAGGATTGCGAATGGAAGATGGTAGTCTGATTAGGGCAGGTGATAATATTGCGCGTCTCTATGCTCAGTGGGGTAAAGAGGATATGCGCCTCACGAGTGAAAGAACCTGTAACCATATCATTCAGTTAAAGCGGCGCTATTGTTCTTCTCGGCGTCTCGTTTGGCAGGGTGATGGTCGATATATACTGGTGCAGGTGTCAGGGCGTATGATTATTAAAACAGGTTGGACTCGATCAAAGAGAGCGCTTAAAGAGGCGCTTTAAATCATTTGTGAAAAATCCGACATCAATTGCTAGATCGTAAGGGTTTTGTCTTGGATATTGTGTACATAGAGGGTTTAAAAGTAGAGACCGTCATTGGAATCTACGATTGGGAGCGCGAAATCCGTCAGACAGTATGTCTGGATATTGAGATGGCGACAGATATTCAGCAGGCTGCGGCCGCTGAAGATATTGATAGCACCCTTAATTATAAAACGGTCTCCGACCGCCTAATTAGCTTTATCGAAACCAGTGAATTTTTATTGGTGGAAACCATGGCTGAAGAGATTGCGCAGATTGTGCTGGATGAATTTGGTGTGCGTTGGCTCAAACTGAAGCTGGGTAAGCCCGGAGCAGTGCCGATGGCACGAGATGTAGGCGTCATTATTGAGCGGGGAGAGCGTTTCTGATGGCTGAGGTATTTGTAAGTATCGGTAGTAATACCGAACGTGAAGTCTATATTAAGCGTTGCCTTGATGCGCTGGATGCGCACTTTGAAAAACTAGCCTTGTCGCCGGTATACGAAAGCGAGCCCGTTGGTTTTGAGGGTGATAATTTTTACAACCTCGTTGCCTCCTTTAAAACGGAGTTGCCGGTCGGCGAACTGAGCAAAACGTTAAAAAAGATTGAGGATGACAACGATCGTTGCCGCACCTCTGAAAAATTTAGCGGCCGTACTTTAGATGTGGATATTTTGACCTATGATGCGCTCATCGGCACGATCGATGGCGTGACACTACCGCGTGGGGAAATTACCGAAAATGCATTTGTGCTATGGCCTCTCGCCGAACTAGCACCCAAAGCTCGACATCCGGTGTTGGCCGAAACGTATCAGCAGCTATGGTTAGATTACGATAAAGAGAAACAATCATTGTATCCAGTGCCGTTTATCTGGCGAGAGAACGATCTTTCAGCTTAACTAACACCGCAATACTGATATCAAACAGGGGAATAAAATGGGTATGGGCTCACTGATTTTTTTGGTCGTTGTTGCTGCGTTGGTGTTCTATGTGGTGGCGATCTATAACCGCTTGGTGACACTGAAAAACCGTTTTGAGAACAGCTTTGCGCAGATTGATGTGCAACTTAAGCGGCGTTATGACCTTATCCCGAATCTGGTAGAAACGGCTAAAGCGTATCTAGAACATGAGCGGGGCACGCTGGAAGCGGTCATTGCTGCCCGTAATGAGGCGGTGGCGGGACTTAAAGCGGCTGCGGCTGATCCTAGTAGCGGTCAAGCATTATCTCAACTGGCGCAAGCTGAGGGCGGCTTGCAAGGTGCGTTGGGAAAAATGAATATTGTGGTTGAGGCTTATCCTGAACTTAAAGCCGACGCCAATATGCGCCAACTGAGTGAAGAGTTAACCTCGACAGAGAACCGTGTGGCGTTTTCTCGGCAAGCCTTTAACGATGCGGTGACCGAGTACAATAGTTATAAACAGAGTTTTCCGCCGGTGATCCTCGCGGGTACCTTTGGTCATGTTAAGGATGCTTCCCTGTTGGAATTTGCTGATCGTGAACAGATACAAGCTGCGCCGAAAGTTAGCTTTTGATTAACCGTGATAAGGATTAGCGATCGGCGCTATCGATGAATTTCTATACTGCTCAGGATCAGGCGCGTCAACGTAGCCGTCTTTTATTGCTGCTGTTTGTGCTGTTAAATATTGCCTTAGTGTGCCTGATTAACCTGCTATTTGCCTGGTATCTCTGGGTGAATGATGACCCGCTCTTATTGGCTGATCGGGTATTCTTAGATTATCTCAGTTGGGAACGCATTCTAGTGGTGGCGATGGCGATCGCACTACTGCTGATGTTTGCTGCCTGGTTGAAATGGCTCGATGTGAAGCAGGGCGGTGGTGCGGTGGCAGAGCAACTCGGTGGCGAGCAGGTGTTGCCCTTGACCACCGATATTGCTGAGCGCCGCTTGATTAATGTGGTTGAGGAGATGGCCATTGCGGCGGGTGTGCCGGTACCGCCGGTCTATGTGATGCGCCGAGAAGCCGGTATCAACGCGTTTGCAGCGGGTTTGGGGCTGACCGATGCGGCGATCTGTGTCACCCGAGGGACACTAGATAGCCTGAGCCGAGACCAGTTGCAAGGGGTTATCGCGCATGAGTTTAGTCATATTCTCAACGGTGATATGCGGCTCAATATGCGATTGCTGGTGATGCTGCACGGGATGGTGTTTTTTGCGGAATTGGGCCGTGTGTTTGCCAGTAGCCGTACCAGTTGGTGGGCCGATTCGACTAAGTCGCGTAGCTCTAGCCGTGGTTATCTTGTGCTGTTAGGGGTTGGCTTAATGGTGGTCGGCTGGTGTGGTGTCATGGCGGGCAATATGATTAAAGCGGCCATTAGTCGTCAGCGGGAATTTTTAGCAGATGCATCGGCCGTGCAGTTTACGCGTAACCCAGAAGGTATTGCTGGGGCGCTGAAGGTGATTGGCGGTAGTCGGGTGCAGGGGCATTTGGAGCATCCCGAGTGTCAGGAAGCGGGTCATCTGTTTTTTTCAGCGGTAATGCCGAGTTGGCTGTGGTCGACTCACCCACCCTTGGATGTGCGCATTCGTAAAGTCGATCCCCGCTGGGATGGACAATATCTTCAGCCTCAGCCGTCGTTAACGTCGACAGAACAAGATGTGGATAAAACGATCAAAGCAAATCGTCCTCAACCGCAGGTTATTGAAGGCTTTCTCGGAGCATTGGTGGGCGCAGAGCTGATGGATTATGCAGCGCCAGAGACGGTTGCCGACGCGGCCGAGAATAATCTCTATCAGTTAGCGAGAGATCCCTATGATGCCCGAGTGGTTCTGTTAGGTTTGCTGATGGATGGTGATAGTGGGGTGCGGCAGCAGCAGTTTAGTCTGATTGAAATTGAGGATGCGGCCCTTTCTACTCGATTATCGGGTTACCTTGACCAGTTTAAAGCACTGTCTCGCTCGGAATATCTATCCTTGATTGAGCTAACACTGCCGGCACTGAAAGCACAGTCGGCCAGCCAATATAAAGCCTTTAAGCGGTTGTTATTGCAGGTGGTACAGGCCGATCAGCAGATCGACCTGTTTGAATGGGTACTGTATCAATTGGTGAGTCGCTACTGTGATGCGCATTTTGGTGCACATCGGCAGCGGGATAACCGGCATAAGAAGATCGATACCATCGCCGATGAATACGCCATGGTGATTTCAATGCTGGCTTATCATGGTGAGACCGACGACGAAGTCACTCTTAAGGCCTTTCATCGCGGTGCAGGTGTTGCCGGACTGTATACACTCCAGCCAGTGCCTCAAGCCGATTGTACGCGAGAAGCCTTTGCCTCTGCCGTATCGGTATTGGCCATGGCCACGCCCTTTTTGCGCCAGCGGATGTTGAAAGGGATGGTGCAGGTGGTACGTCATGATGGGCAGGTTGTGCCGGTTGAGCGGGAATTGATGGCTGCTATCGCTGCCGTGATGGAAAGCCCTTTGATTGGCTTAGATGATTAACCGTTAAGTGGATTAGCCGTTAAGTTGATTCAAGGGTCTCGATGCAAGCTAACGAGCAGCCTTTTTAGTGGCTATAGAGTGATTTTCCACCATCAACCGCGATAATCTGGCCGGTAATAAAGCGCTGGCCCGCTAAAAAAAGTACCGTCTCGGCAATATCCTCGGGCGTTCCTGTCCGTTTCAAAAGTGTTTTATCCACAATGGCAGCTTGTTCTGTCGAGCTGATCGCTGCTGCCTGTTCAGGCCAAAGAATCGGTCCTGGTGCGACACCATTGACGCGCACCTGCGGCGCGAGCTCTTTGGCTAGACTCAAGGTCATCATCTGTAAACCCGCTTTGGCGATAGAGTAGATCGGATACCCGGGCAGAGCTCGTTGGGCGTGGATATCAATGAGATTGATGATGCAGCCCTGTTGCTGGGTCAAAGATTCGGCTAGCTGGGCGCAGAGAAAGTAAGCCGCTTTTAGGTTGCTGTTGACCAGTTCATCCCACTGTTGTTCGGTGCTTTCCTCCAGCGGTGTCGGGTAAAAAGAGGACGCATTGTTGATTAGTAGATCGATCTGCCTCCAGCAGTCGAGAGCTTGAGACGCTAATTGCGTCACCTGTTGGTGACTATTTAGATCCGCTTGCAGTACCGTGGCGCTATCGGCGCGTAGGCTGTTGAGCTCTTTGGCGAGCTGTTCTGCCTCATGATGAGAGTGGTGGCAGTGGATGATCACCCGATACCCCTGCTGCCAGAGTTGACGGGTGATCGTCGCGCCAATGCGTCGTGCGGCGCCGGTAATGAGGGCAACGGGGTGTTTCATGGTTGTTGTCCGTCGATTTGTTGTTGGCATAGACGTAACTGAGCCTCGTGAATCGCTTCACCTAGTGCCTTACCTTTAAACCCTTGTGCCATGAGTTGTTTCGGGTTGATCTGCTGTAACGACAGCAGTAGCTGAGGTAGCAGATGTTTGGCCGCTAGTTCGCTAGGGTCGATCAGTGCACAGCCCTGCAGTAATAACTCTAGGTGTTCCTGACGTCGTAGAAGATCGAGATCCTTGACCAGAGCGAGGCGTTGCTCCGCATCGAGCTCTGTAAAGTGACAGAGTTGCTCGGCTTGGCCGCTGAACTGTAATGCTAAATCTCGATAGGCATTGGGAGCTCGATGGCGTTCACAGAATACTTTGATGGCCTCACTGCGTTCTGCTGCGGGAATATTCGCAAACGCACGGCGTATTAAAATGGCAAAGCGCACCTTAGTATCAGCCGGTTGGCTAATTGCGGTGAGAGTCGTTGAATCCTTTACCGCGGGTAATAGCTCGGGGAAAAGCACTGGCAGTGCATGAGCCTGTTGCAGCGTCAGGAGAAACTGCTGTGGTGCCGCTTCACTGAGAGCACGTTGAAACTCCTGCCATACCCGTTCGGCGGTGAGATGTTCGAGTTCATCACTCGCCGCCAGTTGCTGCATCAGTGCGAGTGTTTCTGGGGCGACATGGAAGCCCAGCGGCGCATAGCGAGCCTGAAAACGCGCCACCCTCAGTACACGCAACGGATCTTCTGCGAAGGCGGGAGACACATGGCGGAGGAGCTTTTGTTGTAGGTCCTGTTGGCCATGATAAGGGTCGATAATATTCCCTTCAGCGTCCATTGCCATCGCATTGATGGTTAGGTCACGACGAATCAGATCCTCTTCTAGGGTTACATCGGGGCTAGCGTGGTATTGGAACCCAGTATAGCCTTTACCTGATTTTCGTTCCGTGCGCGCTAATGCGTACTCTTCACCGCTATCGGGGTGGAGAAATACTGGAAAGTCTTTGCCGACGGGACGGAAACCCTGCTGTAGCATCTCTTCAGGCGTCGCACCCACGACCACCCAGTCTTGATCGTAAATCGGATAATCAAGTAACCGGTCCCTAACCGCGCCGCCGACTAGATAGATCTGCATCGTTAGCTTTTATCGCATAGGTCGGGGCGACTTGCCTGCCAAAGCTCAAATCCACCATCGAGGCTGTACACCTGATCAAAGCCCTGTTGCAGTAAAAAACCAGCGGCGGATTGACTGCTGAAACCGTGGTAACAACAAACAATCACCGGGTCGTCCATATCCGCGGACTGTATGAAATCATGTAGGGTTTCATTGTTGAGGTGAATCGCGTTTTTAATATGCTTCTGTTGATAACTTTGTGGATCGCGAATATCAACAACGACTGCGCCCTCAGCGATAAGTGTTTCCGCGCGGGGGATATCGATACATTCAAAGGTGTCCATCAGTTACCGTACCTCATTTTACTATTAACAGAAAACAGCTGTTGGTCTTCGAGTCGTAGGGCGGTGAGTTTGCCACCCCAAACACAGCCGGTATCTAATGCATAAACGTTCGCTCGATCGGCCTTGCCTTCCAACGCAGCCCAGTGGCCAAAGACGATGCGGCTTTTTTTCAACACCTTGCCCTCATGGCTGAACCAGGGTAAGAAGCCGGTCGGTTGGCTCGACAGTGAGCCCTTGGCAGAAAATTCCATATGCCCGCTAGCATCGCAAAAACGCATGCGGGTAAAGTAATTGGTGATAGTTCGCAGGCGATCGAAGCCTTCTAAATCTGGAGACCAGCAGTTGGGCTGATTGCCATACATTCGCTTGAAAAATTCAGTGGCGAGAGTGCTTTGTAGAATGGTTTCAACTTCCCGAGCCCGTTTATGGGCTTTTTTTAGTGACCATTGGGGTGGAATACCCGCATGCACCATGGTGAAGCCGAGTTCGTTATCGGTTGCCAGAAGGGGCTGTGAGCGTAACCACTGCATCAGCTCCTCGGCATCAGGAGCCTGTAACAGGTTCTCAAAGGTATCTGATCGTTTGCTTTTGATCGCACCACTATAGACTGCCAGCAGGTGGAGATCGTGATTACCCAGTGTGACCACTACTCGGTCGCGGATACGATACAGAAAGCGTAGGGTTTCCAGTGATTTTGGGCCGCGATTGACGAGATCTCCCGCCAACCAAAGCCGGTCGTTATCGCTAAAGTTGATATGCTGCAGCAGAGCCTGTAGCTCATCATAGCAGCCCTGAATATCACCGATTGCGTAGGTGGCCATCTGGGTTCCTTAGTGCAGTGCGTTCGGTAAGGCGAGGGTGAAGGGTTCGATGTCGGCATTGAAGGTTTCGCCGTCATGGGTCTTCATCTGGTAGTGCCCTTGCATACTGCCTACCCGAGTTGCCAGCACAGTGCCGCTGGTATAGCTGTAACTATCTTGTGGTTCGATAATTGGCTGTTCACCGATAACGCCTTCGCCTTCGACTTCCTGAACCTGCTCATCACCATCCACAATTAACCAGCGGCGGCGCAACAGTTGTACCGGTTGCGGCTCAAGGTTGGTGATGGTGATGTGGTAGGAAAAGACAAAGCGCTTCTTTTCTGGATCGGATTGTTCCGGCAGATAAGCGGTTTTGACGTTGATATCGATGTTATGAGACGTGTCTGAGTAGATCATAGGGTTTCGTTATCGGGTGATTTTTGGCTGCTCAGATAATCGCTTATCCGGATAAAGTCGGTCAAGGCCAGTCGTTCGGGGCGCAGGCCAGGGTCGATACCGAGTGCGGCAATCTCATCGACCGACAGTAAGGGTTTGAGATTATTACGCAGGGTTTTTCTGCGCTGCCCAAAAGCGGTACGGACGACGATCTCTAGTTTGCTGATATCCTGCGCTTGATGGGGAAGCTCTTTATAGGGAACCAAGCGTACGATCGCTGAATCCACCTTGGGGGCAGGATCGAATGCATGGGGTGGCACAAGAAACAGCGGTTCTATCTGACAGTAATATTGTGCCATGATGCCGAGTCGACCATAGGCGCTATCGCCGGGTTTGGCCGCCAGTCGATCTACCACCTCTTTTTGCAGCATAAAGTGCATATCTTCGATTTGATCAGCAAAGGTGAGCAGGTGGAAAATAAGCGGGGTGGAAATATTATAAGGCAGGTTGCCGACCACGCGTAATTGCTCATCCTGCAGTTGCAATGTACTGAAATCGAACTTCAGGGCGTCGCCTTCGTGGATGGTGAATTTATCCGCATAGCTGAAAAACTTAGTCCGCAGGATCGGAATCAGGTCGCGGTCGAGCTCTACGACATCAAGACGTTGGCACAGATCCAGCAGTTCTTCAGTGATAGCACCGAGGCCTGGGCCTATCTCAATCAGGTGTTCTGTTTCGCTGGGCGCGATGGCTCGGATAATGCGGCGAATAACGCCTTGATCCTGAAGAAAGTTTTGGCCAAAACGCTTACGTGCTTTATGACCTGCAGGCTTATTACTCATTCACTGTTCCGGTATGACGGTTGGCTGCCATCTCGGCAGCGTAATTGATGGCGGTTAGCAGACTGCCGTAATCGGCTTTGCCGGTGCCGGCGAGGTCTAACGCGGTGCCATGATCAACCGAGGTGCGGATAATCGGCATTCCTAAGGTGATATTAACCGCGCGGCCAAAGCCTTTGTATTTCAAGACGGGTAGCCCTTGATCGTGATACATCGCTAGCACCGCATCGGCGGTATTCAGCAGTTTATCGGTAAACAGTGTATCGGCAGGCAGTGGATCACTCAGGTTATAACCTTTGTCTCTCAGGCGATCGATAACCGGCTGAATGACGTCGATCTCTTCCCGTCCCATGTGGCCACCTTCACCCGCATGGGGGTTGAGTCCGGCAATCAGAATTCTAGGGTTATCTAAGCCAAAGCTTTGTTGCAGATCCCGCTGTAACACCTCGAGAACCTGTTCCAATAGTGGCTGAGTGATGGCCGCCGGTACCTCTGATAACGGCAGATGCGTGGTTGCCAAGGCGACCCGTAACCCTTCGGTCGCGAGCATCATGACTACTTTTGGGGTGTCTGTCAGTTGTTCTAGAAACTCGGTATGGCCACTAAAAGGGATGCCGGCGTCATTGATGATCCCTTTGTGGACAGGAGCGGTGACCAGCGCGGCAAATTCTCCGCTTTGGCAGCCTCGAGTGGCACGGGTCAGGGTGTCTAAAATATAACGGGCATTCGCCGGATTAAGTTGCCCGGCGACCGTTGTTTTGACTAAGCTGATCGGTTCGATCCATAAGGTGCCGGGTGCTGTCGGAATCACCGGTGCAGCGGCATCATAGGGCAGCAGAGTGATCGGCAGATTAAGCTGTCGAGCCCGTGCCTGCAGCATCAGTGGATCGGCAATCACCACTAATTGGTGGTTATGCCCCTGCTGGGCGATCTGAATACATAGATCCGGCCCAATGCCGGCAGGTTCGCCCGGTGTGAGGGCCAGTCTATAGGTTTGCATCGGTTTTATTTAAGCTCGATATAGGCCTGAGAACGGATTTCACGCAGCCAGTTTTGCAGTTCTTCGTTGAACTTACGCTGACGGATGGTCGCCCGAGCCTGATTGGTTTTCATCTCTTCGCTCATGTCCTGCTGTCGACGATCCTCTACCTTGAGAATGTGCCAGCCAAAACGTGATTCGAATGGCGCGCTGATCTCACCCTTCTGGGTATCGAACATCACTTCTTCGAATTCAGGCACCATCTGGCCAGGTTGAGCCCAACCAAGGTCGCCGCCTAATGAGCCACTAGCGGGGTCATCACTGAGCTGCTTAGCCAGTTCTTCGAACGGAACGCCCTGTTGCAGTTTCTGGTAGATAGCGTCGATCTCACGGCGGGTTTGGGCGGCAGAACGGATCTCATTCGGGCTGAGGAGAATATGACGCACCTTAACCTGGTCGACCAGTTGAACGTTGCCGCCCTGTTTGTCGTTGACCTTTAATATATGGAAACCGCTGGGGCTACGAAGTGGTGCGCTAAACTCACCCTGTTTGAGTTTTTTGATCACAGTCGCGAACTCTTCAGGTAGCTCATTCAGTTTGCGCCAGCCAATTTCACCGCCTTTTAGGGCGTTAGGACCTTTAGATTGGGCGATCGCGGTTTCAGCAAAATCGGCACCCGCTTTTAACTGTGCAGAGATGCTGTCGGCTTGCTTCTGCGCCGCTTGCAGCATTTTTGAGGTAGCTTGCAGTGGCACGGCGATCAGTATTTGCGAGATATTGTAGCTTTCGGTGTTCGCCTGTTCACCTTGATGGGAGCTCAGGAAATTATCAATCTCCTGCTGGGAGACATTGATACGGCTGTTGACGATACGTTGCTGAATGCGCTGAATGAGCATCTCATTGCGAATTTGTTGACGTACCTGAGCGTAATCCTGCCCTTCGGCGATCAGTGCTTGGCGGAATTGATCCAGTGTCAGCTTTGAGCTGGCGGCGATACGTTCGATCGAGGCATTCAGTTCGCTATCACTGATACGGATACCGCGCTCTTTACCGAGCTGCAACTGGATATTATCCAGTATGAGGCGGTCTAGTACTTGGTTCTGTAGGGTTTGTTCGTCCGGCAGGCCACGCCCCTGTGCGTTGAGGCGGCTTTTAATGATCGCCTCCCGTTCGCTCAGTTCGCTCTGTAGAACGATATCGTCGTTAACAATCGCGACAATTCGGTCGAGTGGGATATCTGCGGCGCTGGCCGAGACGCTGAGGCCTAAAAATAGGGCAGCCAGTGATGGCTTTAATTTTTTTATGAGCTTAGTAGTCATCATTCTCTTCACGTTCTTGAAAGCCAACAATATCTTGTAACGCATTACTGCCGTTACCAATTGCACCTAATCCTTTCAGGATAAATTGCAGAAACAGGGCGGTATCTTCCTGACCATCGCTATCATCCTCTATCCATTGGCGTGCAGCAACCCGAACTTTCCAACAACAGTTGGCGTACTCTAGGCCGAGCAATGCTTCGGGCGTTTGTGAGTTTTCCATATCTTCTTGCCAGCGTACCATGGCGGTCCACTCGGGTGAGAGTGGCCAAATAAATGACATTTCAACCTGATCGCGCACATCTTCCCGATAACGATAGCTGAGGTTGATCACTTTATTGATCGCCGGAGTGTAGCGTACTTTGAAGTTGCTCTCTAATGGGCTTAGATCGTTCCTGTCCAGTTCGGTATCCATTGAAAAGCGAAGTTTTGAATAAGGATTCCAGTAAACTTCGGCGGCAAAGTTGGATTGCTCCTCAGTATCGACACTGGTATCGCCATTAAGTTGCACGGTGCGGTCGGCAAAATAGTAAGCTTGCGCAAGGCCTACGTGTGCCATTTCACTACCATCCTCGCGATAAAAGCCCGAGCCGATACCCGCGGTAATCTGTTGGTTATCACTAACTTTATCGAGGCCGGTAAAGCGGTTCTCTCTGAAGAGACCTTCATAGCTGAAGTCAGCTTCGGCGGTATCGAAGTCAGGAATACCTTGTTGATCCTCTTTCTCACTGTAGAGGGCAAATAAGCGAGGTTCCAGTGTTTGGGTATAGTCGCCAGCTTGACGTTCAAACAAAAGCCCTGAGTCAATGCTGAAGACCCCGGTGGCACGACTGATGCTGTCATCTTCGCCAGCGATTTGATCTTCTAGTTCATATTGACTTAACCAGTAGCTCAGTTTCGGCGTTAAATAACCCCAAGATGAGATCATCGGTACACTAATCGAGGGTTGAACGTGGAAGCGGGTGCCGGTGACTCGATCGATACCGGTAAGATCTTCGATATCTCGATCAAACTGGGTCGCGTCGGTCAAATAACTGAGCACCACTTCTTGGCCCAAATCATAACTATAGCTGCCCTTAACTTGTAACTGTGGCATTTTTTGATACGGGGAGTCACTATCGTTGATAGTCTGATAGCTGTGTGCTCGAAGAGTAGCTTCCCAGTTTTGTTGGCTATAAGTGGCCTCTGCTAACCGGTTCAGGTGATTGGAACGATCTACCTCTAAACTTGAACCTAGGTCATCGAAGTAGTCATCATCACTGACGGCATTAAAGTCTATCTGACTACTCCAAGCGCCTTTGTAACCCGTATGATCAATACCGACTAACCAGCGATCACGGTCTGCCTCATTATCGTCAAACATCAGCCCGGTGCTGAGCGCTTGCTGGCCATAGCTGTTCATATGGCGAAACTCATTTTCCAGCAATAAGCCCCGTTCGGTGTAGATCTTAGGTGTTAGCGTATCATCATAATCGGGTGCTAGATTAAAGTAGTAAGGGGTTGCTATCTCGAGTCCATCGTCGTTGGAGTAACCGAACGAAGGGAATAAAAAGCCTGAGTGACGTAGGTCGTCGATTGGAAATTCGAGATAGGGAAAATAAAATACCGGTGTCCCAGCCACTTCTAATGTGGCGTGGCGTGCGGTACCAAAACCCTTATTGGGGTCGAGGACTAGAGAGTCAGACGAGATTTGCCAACTTTCATCTGAGGGTGAGCAGGTGGTATAGCTGCTCTTCTCCATCCGTATCCGGTTGTCTTGTAGTCGAATAATGCGCTTAGCTTCGCCGCGCAATGATTGCTCGTGAACAATATAGTCAGCATCACTGATGACTGTTTCACCGGTAAGGGCGTTGGTTTGCGCCTGAGCGCCGCGAAGTAACAAGCCTGGCTCACGGTAACGGATATCACCGGTCATGGTGATCTGATTTGAAACCTGATCAACCTCTGCAGAATTACTGCGTAAAAAATGCCCCTGTTGCCGTAGCTCTACATTGCCTTCTAGCTGTGTGAGCCCACCAAGTTCGGTTTTGGAACTGTCGGCATCAACGGTGAGATTTTCGTTATCATTCGCAGCGATCTCATCGTCAGGCTCGATGTAGACACCAAAACATGCTCTTGAGGCCCCTGTAATGGGATACCAATCTTGGCTGGCATAACGGGTATCGCTTAGATCGGCTTGCTCTTTCAGAGCCTCTAGGCGTTGTTGCTTCGCTGTTTTATTTGGTTGACGAACAACAGGTGTTGAGACCTTTGACGTTACTGTGACGGTTGTCGCTAGGGATTCTGTGAGTGCGGCTGTCGTTTTTGGTGGATTTACGACAGGCGCAGAGATCTTTGGTGACGCTGTAATTGTATCTGAAGTCGCTACGGTATTTGCGACTGCGGCGGTACTCGGCTTACTTGTAGCGACAGGGGAGTTTGGCTCATTGCCTGCACATGCCCAACCGCCGGTAGCGCTCGCCTCGCAGAGCCAAGCACCATTAACCTGTGGTTTTGCTCTGTTTACTTGAGTCACGACAGGCGCGACGTCGACCTCGGTGCTTTCGGCGGCGACGGTCGGTGCCGCAGGGTCAACGGCTGGTGGCAGAACATCCTCCCTTTCGGGGTGATCGCATTGCCAGCTTTGGCCATTTTCCATGGTGCAGGTCCATAGGGCGTCACGGATATTGGTATCCGTTTCTGCACCCATGAGTGCTGTTGGCGCTGCAGCAATAATCGCCAGTGTCAGTGTGTAGGAAGAACGTCTTGAGAACGGCATTCAGATTGTCCATTAGGAAGCGCAGAAAAAGTGTCTTTTCTCTTATCGCTAAACCTTGATTCGAGTAACATAGCCCATTGAGCATGGCATGATAAAACATTCAGCTATAACAAGGCTAGGGGATTGATCGATATGGGACTAAGGCTGACCGGACTCAGGCAGTGGGTTGAGCAGGTATTTGCCGAGCTGAAAATAGATTTGGCCGCGGATTGGCAGTGCGTTCCTGTGTCTGGTGATGCAAGTTTTAGGCGTTATTTTCGGGTTAAAAGCGACGGTCAAAGCTGGATTCTGATGGATGCTCCGCCGGAAAAAGAAGATAGCCATCCGTTTGTCTGCATTGCCAACGCTTGGGAAACCTTGGAAATACATGCGCCGCGGGTTTATGCCGTTGATTTTGATCAGGGGTATATGCTGTTGTCTGATCTGGGTGATGATCTTTATCTCGGGCAGTTAAATGACGATAGTGCGGATGAGCTTTACCGTCAGGCGCTACAGACACTGATCCATATACAACCTTGCCAGGAGATCACTGATTATCCGCTAGCGTATTATGATCGCGCTCTGTTGCAGCGAGAGATGGATCTGTTCCGCGATTGGTTAGTGGCTGATCTGTTAGCGATAGAGGTGGGCCCCGGCGTGAAACATCTGTTTGCCGAGGTATCTGATTACCTGATTGAATCAGCATTGGCACAGCCTCAGGTGTGTGTGCACCGTGATTATCACTCGCGAAATCTGCTGGTGGATGGTGAAGGTACACCGGGAGTGATTGATTTTCAGGACGCGGTGATTGGGCCGATAACCTATGATCTTGTGTCGTTACTGCGTGATTGCTATATCGAATGGCCAGATAAGCGTGTGTATGGTTGGGTTGATCAATTTGCTGAGATGTTGCTAGCCGAAGGAACGTTGACAGAATATGACCGAGAAACCTTCTATCGCTGGTTTGACTTGATGGGGGCTCAGCGACATCTGAAGGCTGCGGGTATTTTTGCCCGATTGTATCTGCGAGATGGTAAGGCGGGTTATCTTGAGGATATTCCTCGAACCGTTAATTACATAATTCGAGTGGCAGGTCGCTATGATGCACTATTTACCTTTTCTACTTGGTTGCAGGAGGTTGTTGTGCCAGCGATGTATGCTAGTGAACAATTTGATCCTCAGCATCTCGATAAGTGGTTTAGTTGATGAAAGCGATGATCTTGGCTGCGGGTTTGGGAACCCGCATGCGGCCCCTAACGCTGACAACCCCAAAACCGTTGCTGCCAGTCGCGGGTAAACCACTGATTGAATACCATATTGAACGATTAGTGGCGGCGGGAGTCACGGAGATAGTTATCAACCATGCTTGGTTGGGTGAGCAGCTCGAAGCTTTTGTGGGTGATGGCCGGCGCTGGGGGGCTAAGGTGCACTGGTCGCCGGAGTCCGAACCGTTAGAAACCGGTGGGGGAATCTTTCAAGCACTGCCTTGGTTGAGTGATATGGGAGAGCCCTTTCTCTTGGTTAATGGGGATGTGTTTAGTAATTATCCGTTTGCTGCTTTAGTGGCCCACCGCATGGCGGCGGATGATCAAGCTCACTTGGTGATGACGGCTAATCCAACCCACAATCCAGCAGGTGATTTCCAGTTGCAGCAGGGGCGTGTCGTTGAGCAGGGTGATACAAAGTTAACGTATAGTGGTATGAGTCTCATCTCGCCTGAGCTCTTTGACGGTTGTATCGAGGGGAAGTTTCCTTTGGCGCCGTTGTTACGCAAAGCGATGCAGGCTGGTCGTGTGAGCGGCGAATGCTTTTCGGGGTATTGGCGCGATATAGGAACGCCTGAACGACTTCAAGGCGTCAGTGAAGATATAAATAAAGGTCGGGTAGATGGCATTTAAAAGTGAAAACGCAGGCTTTAGTTTGGGTCAGTTGATCCGTAGAAATCGTACCGCCCTGATTATCGGTGGGTTTATTGGCCTATTGAGCGGTGGCTTATTTGGCTTATTGATGGGGGCGGGTATTGGCGTAGGGATATCGGCCGCGCTGAAAAATGCCTTAGGTAACGCGCTGAACCCTCAGGATGCTTTTTTTCGGGCGACGTTTACCGTGATGGGTAAATTGGCAAAGGCCGATGGTCATGTCAGTGAAGCCGAGATTCAGTACGCCCGAGAAGTGATGGGTCGTATGGGATTGAGTGAAGAGCGACGTCTTGAAGCGATGGCGCTGTTTTCTCAGGGTAAAGAGAGTGATTTTGATATCGCTGAGGTCATGCGACCCCTGAGTGCGTTGATTCGTTTTCGTATTCCCCTGAAATTGATGTTCGTTGAAATTCAGTTGCAGGCGGCGATGGCAGATGGTCAGGTCAGTGAAGCTGAAACCATTATTATTCGCGAAGTCTGCGGTTTATTGCAGATGTCTCAAGCGGAGATGGCTGCGCTGATCGCACGGATGCAGTCGCAGTTTTCTTATCAACAGCATAGCTATCAATCTCATCAGGGCGGTTTTGTCTCAGAGCACGAGTTGTTGAAAGAGTCTTACGGTGTTTTGGGCGTCGATGAATCCGTGTCGGATGCCGAACTTAAAAAAGCCTACCGTCGCCTGATGAGTCAGCACCATCCCGATAAGCTAGTCGCTAAGGGATTGCCAGAAGATATGATGCAGCTGGCGAAGGAAAAAACCCAAGAGATTCAGGGGGCCTATGACCGGATACGCACCGCTCGTAAAAAGAGCGCTGCATAGGGCCAATGAGTTTAGCTGCCGGGTGTAAGTTCGGCTTGATTAGCGGTTGTTGTGTCCGGCGGCTGAGATGTCTGTAGGTGATTCTTAAGAATGCCTCTGAGTTGCCGCGTCAGCCACAGGGGCTCTTTTTTGGAAGCATTGGCCCGCTGGTTTAGACGAAACTGCTGATAGCCCTCGTTACCACTCCTGAGCGCAGTATGCATACGCAATTTCGCCTGTTGTTGCTGATAACGGTTGTCGTTAAACCAGAGGTCCAGTATCGGCGACTGGCTGTTTTTAATCATTGTCAGTAGCGAAGGCGCCTTGTCATCCGTAACGGGCATGGGATCGAGCAATACCAGAAACCGATTTTCTTGGGTTTCATCCTGACTGAAGTAGTGCATTGCCCAGACGGCTCCTTCGCCAATACCGAGAATAATAGTGATATCTCCAGGTAGCTCGGCCAGACGACTGGCGGCGAGGTCACCCAGTGTGACTATTTGCTGGGTATATTCAACCATCGGGTCATTCGCTGAAGGCGTCTCCGCTGCATCGGGAGTTACTGAAGCTGCGTCGGCGGTTTCAGTCGAGGTTTGATCGGCATCGGCGGTTTCGTTGTCGCTAGGACTCTGAAGCTGGTTGCTGTTCTGCAGGTTGGGAAGGGTACGTTTAGGGATGGCTGCAGCGGGTGGACGTGGCAGTGATAGGCTTAGCGTGTTCCAGCCATATTCTGTTAGCTGTGTGCGAAGCGGATGCACGAGGTCGGGCCAATCTGCCCCAGTACTGGGTGCCGTGAACATAATCACATGACCGGTTGGCGTTGCTGTGGTCGCCCGTTGTAGCAGCGCCAGTTGTTTCTGATCGTTGAGTTCTAACCAGACGACATCGGTTTCAGCGTTTTGTGCTTGCGCTAGATCTGCTTGCTGCTGTCGTGCGGGATCAGGCATGACTCGGCTAGCGGTGGTTGCCTCCGTTGTGCTGCTGTCGGCTGAGTTGGCCTCGGTATCATTGGCATTATCGGTCTCTGCCGCCGATGATAGGGTGCTAATGACTAAAAATAGTGTGAAAAACAGGGGTTTAAGTTTCATGCTTCGATTATTAAAGAGCTGCACGATATTAGCAAGAGCGAAAGCTGGTTGAGTTTCGATGCGTGCGAAGTACAATAGCCCAATCCTCTACCTTTTACTTTCCGAGAGTCGTTCATGGCTGATTATAAGATTGCTCCATCCATTCTGTCTGCAGACTTTGCCCGCTTGGGTGAAGAGGTTGAAAATGTGCTTGCTGCGGGGGCTGATTATGTCCACTTTGATGTGATGGATAATCATTATGTGCCAAACCTAACGATTGGTCCGATGGTGTGTAAGGCGCTACGTAAGCACGGTATTGAAGCCCCTATCGATGTACATTTGATGGTGAAACCCGTTGATCGGCTGATCGGCGACTTTATCGATGCCGGCGCCAGTATTATTACCTTTCACCCAGAAGGCTCTGAACATATTGATCGTTCGTTGCAGATGATTCGTGATGGTGGTTGTAAATCAGGCTTGGTGTTTAATCCAGCGACTCCACTGAGCTATCTAGACTATGTGCTCGATAAAGTGGATATGATTCTGCTGATGTCGGTTAACCCTGGATTTGGCGGTCAGAAGTTTATTCCGGGTACGTTGAATAAGCTAAAACAGGCCCGTGCGATTATTGAACAAAGTGGCTACGATATTCGCCTCGAAGTGGATGGCGGCGTTGGTATTGCCAATATAGGCGCAATTGCCGCGGCTGGAGCGGATACCTTTGTGGCGGGTTCAGCCATTTTTAATACCGACGACTATAAAGCCACCATCGATAAGATGCGGGCTGAATTAGCGCAAGTATAACCTCTTCCCGAAATCATGATTAGCTGATGAATAGGATCGACTCACTGCTATGTTATTAACCTCTCTTTATGACGGTGAGTACCCTCAATTAGTACTGTTTGATCTAGATGGTACCCTGTTGGACAGCGTTCCTGATCTAACCTTGGCGATTGATCGGATGCTTGCCGCGCTGGATCGACCAATAGTCGGCGAAACTCAGGTACGCAACTGGGTGGGTAATGGTGCACAGATGTTGGTCAAACGGGCGCTTGCCTATAGCGGTGCTGCTGAGGACGATAGCGCACTGTTTGATCGGGCGTTTGAGTTGTTCTTACACCATTATGGCCTCTGTTGTGCGGAGCAAAGTCGGCTCTATTCGGGCGTGAGAGACTTTCTCAATGCTTTGCAAGCGCGTCAGGTTATGATGGGGTTAGTGACGAATAAACCGATGAGTTTTACCCAGACGCTGATGGATGAGTTTGATCTTCGCCAGTATTTTTCAGTGATCCTCGGCGGCGATAGTTTGGCGGAGAAAAAACCACATCCTCTTCCGTTACGTTATGCGATGGAAAAAATCGGTGTTGCTGTGGAGCAAACGCTGATGGTGGGCGATTCACGCAGTGATATTAAAGCCGCGCAAGCGGCGGGTTGTCGGGTGGTTGCGGTCACCTATGGTTATAATCATGGCGAGCCCGTCTCGCTATATCAGCCGGATATTATTGTTGATGATCTGATGCAGTTGACTCGCTGATCACTGCTTTATCAGACGGTTCCGCCTCATCAAAGAATGCCATTTTTGCCGCATTGCACACCGCGAGTACACCGGGGTGACTCACTCGTCGCTCCAATGAGATCGCATAAAACCGTTCCCGAATATCATCCATCCTACCGATCACTTCCACACCGTATTGTCGGGTCATCTGCTGTTCGATAACGGTTGGCGCGCAAAATATGCCAGCGCCGGAGAGACCAAAGGCCTCTATTAATGCCGTATCGGCACATTCAACACGGATATCCGGACGAATTTTATAGCGCTCGAACCAGCGTTTCAGCCCCATGCCGCGCTCTGTTTCGGCGGAGGGCATAAGCATGGGGGCGCCTTCCAGTGAAGCGGGAAAGTTAGCTCGATAAGTGGCGGCTACCGTGGTGGTGGCGAAAAAACTAAGGCCGCATTCGCCTAATAGGTGGTTATAGCCGCGAATATGAAAGCTAGCATCAAGAGGTCGATCAGCCAGTACCAGATCGAGCTTCTGGGTGGCGAGATCCGCCAGCAGACTCGGAAGTGGGCCTTCTTCGCAGATTAGTCGGCTTGCATCATTGAGCTTCAGTGCCGGTTCTAGCAGGTGGTAGGTGATCAGTTTGGGCAGCACGTCGGCGATACCAATATTGAAACGTTGCTGCTTATGAGGGGCCGGATTATCAATACTCTGTTGTAGTTCATCCCCTAGCTGGAAAATGTCTTCGGCGTAGTTGAGGGCGTGTTGTCCAGCCTTTGTCAATATGAGGTTACGGCCGCGTTTTTTAAACAGCGCAGTGCCCAGTTCATGTTCAAGCAGCTTTAGTTGGCCACTAATGGTTTGAGGTGTCAGGTGGAGCTTCTCACTGGCTCTATTAATGCTGCCTTCCTGGGCAACAACGAGAAAATAGCGCAGATGTTTAAAGTTCATGGTGATACCTGAATAGGGATAATGATCGAATAAATCTTACTATTTACATAGTAAATTCGTATTTTATTTATAGTTGGGTTGACTATACTGTGACTTATCGGCTTTGTCATGAGTTCTCAGGTTCCCCCTCAGGCTCATGTTTACCGAGTTGTTAGAAAGGTTGTTACAAGGTTGTCGCTATTGTTACATAGTTAAGTTGTTACAAAGTTAGGCTGTTAGGTACGTTGTAAGGCTCTCTAGTCTTAAGTAAGTGGACTCTCATCCAATCATTCACCCGACTCCCAAGGTCGGGTTTTTTTTGTCTAAAAATTAGCCATCATCTTGGCAGTACTCAATTCGCGCTAGATATTATTTCTGGGATGCGAGAATGTGCGTCAGGGAAAGCCCATCAAATAGCCTCTAGACTGAAAAATATAGTCTGTAAATAACGACTCGGTTGATTCAAAGAGAGGCCTGCTATAAGGTTGGATATCTGAATTAACGATTGTCTGGAATCACTGTGTCAGATTTGCTATCCCCTATTGAAATTAAGTTGTGTACCCACTATGTCGGGGATCGCTGGCGATGGCGTAACTGAGCCCTGCTTATCAGTTATTACGCTGGCTGAATCAGTTATCGATACAGCCGAAATAGATTTCAAAACTCTGTACTACCAATAACAGAGTCGTTATGAGAACACACCATGACCCCTGAACAATTTGCTGAGCTAGCGGCTCAGAATTACAACCGTATCCCCGTCGTTCGTGAAGTATTGGCGGATTTAGATACACCCCTGTCGACCTATATGAAACTCGCCAATCAGCCTTATACTTATCTGCTGGAGTCTGTTGAAGGCGGAGAAAAATGGGGGCGTTATTCCATTATTGGTCTGCCGAGTCGGACGGTACTGAAAGTCTTTGGCCACAGTATTCGGGTAGAAACCGATGGTGAGGTCGTTGAGCAGGCTGAGGTTGAAGATCCTCTGGATTTTGTCGAACAGTTTCAGGCGCGTTATCGGGTCGCTGAGTTGCCTGATCTGCCCCGCTTTAACGGTGGGTTAGTCGGTTATTTTGGTTATGACAGTGTTCGTTACGTCGAAAAACGCCTGGCGGATAGTGCGCCCACGGATGTGATTGGAACACCGGATATTCTGTTGATGGTGTCCGATGATGTGGTAGTCTTTGATAATCTCAGCGGTAAGCTTATCTTGATTAGCCATACCGATCCCGCTGAAGACGATGCGCTGGCTCAAGCACAGTTGCGCTTGGATGAGCTTGTCACACGGTTACGCTTCTCTGTGCCTCAACAGAAAACCACGCCGAGCGAGCGTCGCGAGGTATCTGAATCGGAATTTAAGTCCAGCTTTGGTGAGCGGCAATTTAAAGATGCTGTCGATCGGATTAAAGAGTACATCCTCTCAGGGGATGTGATGCAAACCGTGATCTCACAACGGATGACGATTCCCTTTACCAGCAGCCCGTTGGATCTTTACCGGGCATTACGCTGTCTTAATCCTTCCCCCTATATGTATATTCTGCACCTTGAAGATCATCATGTGGTGGGCTCTTCTCCAGAGATTTTGGCACGGGTTGAAGATCGCGTAGTGACGGTGCGACCGATTGCCGGAACCCGCCCTCGGGGTGAAACCGAGGCGGAGGATATTGCCTTAGAGAAAGAGTTGTTGGCCGATCCGAAAGAGTTAGCTGAACATCTGATGTTGATCGATCTTGGTCGTAATGATGTCGGCCGGGTATCGCAGATTGGTCAGGTGGAATTAACCGCTCAGATGGCGGTCGAGCGTTACTCTCATGTGATGCATATTGTGTCGAATGTGATAGGGCATTTAAAACCGGACGTCTCGGTGATGGATGTGCTACGTGCAACACTGCCGGCGGGTACTTTAAGCGGTGCGCCTAAAGTGCGGGCGATGGAAATCATTGATGAACTGGAGCCGGTTAAGCGGGGTGTCTATGGTGGCGCGGTCGGTTATCTGTCTTGGAATGGCAATATGGATACCGCGATTGCTATTCGTACGGCGGTGATTAAGGATGGTGAACTACATATTCAGGCTGGCGCCGGTATTGTGGCGGATTCTGTTCCTGATTCCGAATGGGATGAAACGATGAACAAAGGTCGAGCAATCTTTAAGGCCGTCGCGATGGTTGAGCAGGGATTAGATAATCTTTAAATTTAATCTCTATTGATAAAAGCCTCCTCCGGGAGGTTTTTTTATGTTTTGCTTATCTCCAAAGTAGACAAATCGTTGTTTAAAAATAGAGTGCTTTCGATGGTTGAGCGGTTGTTAAGGATTATTCGGATCAACCGATATTGAGGGTTATGATGCGACAGCGATTTTGTTATATTGTAACAAATTATTTTTGTAAGGTTTGACGATGTTTACACAGATACCGACCAACATTATTACCGGCTTTCTCGGGGTGGGTAAAACCACGGCTATTCAACAGCTGTTAAAGAATAAGCCGGTGGAAGAGCGTTGGGCTGTGCTGGTGAATGAGTTTGGTGAAATCGGTATTGATGCCAGTCTATTAGCCAACGAGCAGCAGTCAACCGGCGTATTTATGAAAGAGGTGCCCGGTGGTTGCATGTGTTGTGCTGCGGGTATTCCGATGCAGGTTGCACTCAGCCAATTAATTCGTCAGGCAAAGCCGGATCGTATTCTGATTGAACCGACGGGCTTAGGTCACCCTTTAGAAGTCATCAGGGTGTTGCAGCAACCGCACTATCGTGAGGTTTTAGATCTACGCACGGTGATAACGCTGGTGGATGCCCGTAAGCTTGCAGATGCTCGCTATACCGAACATGATACTTTTAATCAGCAGTTGCAAGTGGCTGATCTGGTCGTGGCGCATAAGGAAGATCTGTACCAAGGAGCGGAAATGGATCAACTGACTGATTATCTGTCTCAGCTTGAGAGTCAGGCGCCGGTGGTTGGCTGCTCGAACGGTCAGCTGAATCTGTCGTGGCTGGAAGCCGTGTCTAAACACCGTGCGGATAAAGTACCGGCCGAGTCATCCCATCAACACCATGATCATTATCAGGCCGATGATGAGATCCCGGCCTGCGGTTATCTGCGTAAAGATAATCAGGGTGAGGGTTATTACAGCAGTGGCTGGATCTTCAGTCCTGAGTTCGAGTTTCGCTATGCTGATCTAGAGCCACTGTTAATGGGCTTGGAATCCGAACGCTTGAAAGCGGTATTTATTACCGACGAAGGCATATTTGCGTTTAATCAGATGGATTCAGTGCTGAAAGTGCAGGCGTTGGATGAAGTGATGGATAGTCGCATTGAAGTGATTGGTGAGGAGCCCGACCATTGGGCGGGGCTCGAACAGCAGCTACTGGAGATGGCGGTACGCTGCTAGAGTTCGCCGAACTCACGTGTTGGTGCAGCGATGTCGAGTAACGGGGCTGCATCAAGGGTGCCTGCATCCATCATACCTGACACCTGTTGCAGGGCAGCAAGGATATGCTGTTGCTCGATATTCTCTAAGTTTTCAAACCGGGTAATAAAGGATTCGTGCAGTAACGTCGGCACGGTTTGAAACACCTCTTCTCCTACCTCGGTTAGTCGTGCATTGACGATTCGTCGATCAGTACTGCTGCGAAGTCGCTCGACTAACTTGCGCTCCTCCAGACGATTCATGATGGTGCTGACTGTCGCCTGGCTCAAAGAAACATCATCAGAGATCCGTTTCACGGTTACGTCTCCCAACTCTTTAATGGCCCGTAACACCATCACCTGCGGAATCGTCAGTCCACAAGCCTTAACGACCCGCTTTGATTGAAGATCTGTTGCCCGAATGATTTTTCGTAACTCAATCAGAACATCCTGCCAGCAGGGGCTAATATCAGTCATTGTCTCTAAATGTCCTTTTAAATCTTGAAAAAGCCAGACGAATAGAGAGCTGAAGAATCCCGCTCGGGGAACTAGCTTTGATAACGACCAGCAGAAGCACTTCGACCATTTAACCATATAAATAGTTTGAGTTCTAACTATTAGAGGTCTAATATATTGAGATCAAATTATATTCGACTAATAAAATCATGGAGGCGTCATGAGAAAATTGATTGCTGCATCGGCAATGTTGCTGGCCGTTACACAGGTACAAGCAGCAGACGAGTGTGGGAAAGTCACTATTGCAGATATGAATTGGAGCTCTGCAACATTGATAGCCAATGTGGATAAGTTCATTTTGGAACATGGATACGGTTGCGAAGCAGAACTCGTGCCTGGGGATACCATGCCAACGGGCACCTCCATGATCGAAAAGAGCGAGCCTGATATTGCCCCAGAGATGTGGAGCAACGCGATGCGTGATGCGCTGGATAAAGGTGTAGCGGAAAAACGTCTGCGCTTTGCCGGTAACTCACTGTCTGATGGTGGTGAAGAGGGTTTTTGGATACCGGAATATCTGGTCAAAGAGTACCCTGAATTGGCAACGATCGAAGGTGTGAAGAAACACGCTGCCCTGTTTAAACACCCAGAAGATCGTAGTAAATATGCATTCTATGGATGCCCAGCGGGTTGGAACTGTCAAATCAGTGCAAGTAACCTGTTTAAAGCTTTGAATCTGGCAGATGTTGGTTTTGATCTGATCGATCCCGGTTCAGGTGCTGGACTCTCAGGTTCTATCGCTAAGGCATTTGCCCGTGAAGAACCATGGTTTGGTTACTACTGGGCACCTACCGCGGTGCTGGGTAAATACAAAATGGTGAAAGTCGATTTCGGTTCGGGTGTCGATAAAGAAGAGTACGTTAAATGTACATCATCTAACGAATGTGAAAACCCTAAAGTCACTATGTATCCACCTTCATTGGTGCAAACATTAACGACTGAAGAGTTTGCTACCCGTGTACCAGCGGCTTATGAATATGTGTCTAAGCGTTCGTTGACGAATAAGCAATTAAACACGCTGCTAGCTTGGATGGAAGATAATCAGGCTGATGGTGAAGTAGCCGCTGAGTATTTCCTTACTGAGCATGAAGACCTTTGGATGCCTTGGGTTTCGGCAGATGTGGCTGCAAAAGTGAAGCAAGCCCTGCAATAATAATTGCGGTTGGATGCTAAAAAATCACTGCCTGATTGCCTACAGTAATCGGGCAGTGTTGTTTCTGAAAGAGGTTATATATGGCTGATGCAAGCTGGTTGAGTGAGATACCCCAACTAAGCCGGGGGAGTCTCAGGGATATCCGGAAGTTTCTGGATACCGAGTATCGTGATTTTTCCCGTGAATATGGTGAGATGATTGAAGGGTTTTTCGACCCTTTGTTAACGTTTTTAGTTTGGTTTGAAAAACTGCTATTAGCAACACCCTGGTGGTTAGTGATTGCGATTATAGCGGGCCTAGCCTACCTTTCGAGTCGTTCATGGAAGCTTAGCTTAGGTGTGGTGATATCGTTCTTTATGATCGGTTATTTCGGCATGTGGGATAACACCATGCGCACCATGAGTATTATTTTGGTGTGTACCTTCATGGCCATCGCCTTAGGGGTGCCCATAGGGATCGCGATGGCACGTTCCGATCGGGTGCAGTCCGTGGTGACGCCGCTATTGGATATCATGCAAACCATGCCAGCGTTTGTGTATTTGATTCCCGTCGTAATGCTCTTAGGTATTGGTAAAATTCCAGGGGTTATCGCCGTTATTATCTATGCGATACCACCGGTGATTCGTTTGACCAATCTCGGTATCCGGCTGGTGGATAAAGATGTGCTTGAAGCAGCCACCGCCTATGGTGCCAGCTCGATGCAGCGATTGGTGGGTGTCCAGCTACCCTTGGCCATGCCTACCATTATGGCGGGTATCAACCAAACCATTATGATGGCGTTATCGATGGTAGTTATCGCCTCGATGATCGGTGTTAAAGGGTTGGGACAACCGGTATTGAAATCCATTACTAACCAGTACTTTACGTTGGGCTTATTGAACGGCTTGGCAATTGTCGCATTGGCGATCATTTTTGACCGAGTCTCTCAGGCATATGCTAAACGGAGTCAGCGATACCTAGGGGGTATGGATAATGGGTGAATCGGGTAAAAAAGCTGCCGCGACGACGCTGATTAAGATCGAAGGGTTGTATAAGCTTTTCGGGAATAACCCTAAGAAATACATGCCGTTGGTGCATGAGGGTAAAAGTAAGGATGAAATTCTAGCGGAAACGGGTCATACACTCGGTCTTAAAGATATTAATCTGACCATCAACAAAGGTGAAATTTTCGTGATTATGGGGCTGTCGGGCTCTGGTAAATCCACGTTGATTCGCCACTTTAACCGACTGATCGATCCGACTGAAGGTGTTATTGAAGTCGAAGGCACCGACGTCATGAAACTCGGGCCTAAAGAGTTGGAACAATTCCGTCGGCACAAGATGTCGATGGTGTTTCAGCGCTTTGGATTGTTACCGCATAAATCTGTCGTCGATAATGTTGCTTATGGGCTCTCTATACAGGGGGTCAGTAAGGCCGAGAGTAAAGCGAAAGCGACCGAATGGCTAGCCACGGTTGGCTTGGCGGGTTATGAAGAGCAGTATCCAGCCCAGCTTTCGGGTGGGCAGCAGCAGCGGGTCGGATTGGCTCGGGCATTGTGTACCGATGCTGAAATTCTATTGATGGATGAAGCCTTTTCCGCACTTGATCCATTGATCCGTTCCGAGATGCAGGATCAACTGATCGAGTTACAGGAAAAACTGCACAAAACCATTATCTTTATCACCCACGATCTTGATGAAGCACTGCGTATCGGTGACCGTATCGCGATCTTGAAAGATGGTGAAATGGTACAGCAGGGTGAGCCTGAAGATATTTTGCTCAATCCCGCTGACGCTTATGTCGAAGCCTTTGTGCGCGATGTAAACCGTGCCCGTGCACTGACTGTCGAGACCGTGATGAAGGCGCCAGCCTCACGTATCACGGCTGATACCATCGAAGAAGCTTTAAAACAGATGAAAGGTTTTAAAGGTGATTATGGTTATCACATCAATGATGAGGGTTATCAGGGTGTTCTGACGGAAGAGACCTTACAAGCTGCGTTTGAAGACGATAAAAAAGCGGATCTTGATTCTCTTCAATATGAAGACTTGGATGCCATTTCGCAGGATGCGGTGCTAGAAACGGTTATCCCCGAGACCTTGAATGCGGAGTACTCTCTACCGGTTATCGATGAAGAGGGGCAGATGACTGGGCAGTTATCCCGTCAGACACTGGCTGAAGTATTGGGGAATGACGATACATCGGAAGACACCGCTGAAGAGCAGAAAAAAAGCTAATCTGTTGTTTAGTTTTTAAAAGGCTGATGTTCGCGCATCGGCCTTTTTGCGTTTAAGTATTGAATTTAGGTTAATTGATCACTCAGGCGGATATTGAGTATGATTAATGTTTAGCGTGGTTAGTTAATTTTTTTCTGATATTGAAGCGCTTGAGGTGCATTTTAGTGATTATCAGATTACGACATACCATGTATAGATGAACAATCAATTGTTCGGGGATAGGGAGCTAAAATGGAATTTATTGCAATTGATGTAGAAACCGCTAATGCTGATATGGCTTCAATATGTCAAATTGGACTCGCAAAATATAAAGATGGTGTGCTTGAAAAAGAGTGGTCAAGTCTCGTAAACCCTGAAGATTATTTTGATGCTATCAATATAGGTATTCATGGAATTACAGCCGATGATGTAAGTAATGCACCGACTATTTTAGAAGTTTTTGCCGTACTTGAAGAGTTTATGTCAGGATCCATATGTGTAAGCCATACGCATTTCGATCGAGTTTCGTTGTATCGTGCTTTTGAAAAGTATTCACTAGAACATTTAGATGTCACTTGGTTAGATTCTGCTCGAGTTGCGAGACGAGCATGGGAAGAGTGTGCATGGAAAGGGTATGGCTTATCGAATGTTTGTAAAATTATTGGTTATGATTTTAAACATCACGACGCATTAGAGGATGCTAAGGCTGCGGGGCAGGTCATAATATCGGCTATAAATAAAACTGGTATTGATCTCGAGTCATGGCTGATACATATCAAGAAACCTATAGGCCTTAACGAAAGAGCCATTAGGCAATCAATCAAAAAAGTAGCAAACCCCGAAGGCGAGCTATACGGAGAAGTTATCGTGTTTACTGGCGCACTAATTATTCCGAGAGCTGAGGCTGCAGCTTTAGCGGCTGATATTGGATGCACTATAGGTACTAGTATTACAAAGAAAACTACTTTGCTCGTAGTAGGTGATCAAGATATAACCAAGCTAGCGGGTAAAGAAAAAAGCTCGAAACATATTAAGGCCGAACAATTAATAGCGAAAGGCCATAATATTAGAATTCTAAAAGAAAGCGACTTTAAAGAATTAATTGCCCAATCATACTCAGTTGTATAGCAGTGTATTGGTAGTGTTCAGAACTCTGTGTCACTTCACCCCAAATAAAACCACCCGATGGGGAAACGAAATGCCCCATCGAATGATGCTGTCTTGCTTAACCCGTGGTGAAACGGGTTTAGTTATTTAGATTTCTACCTGAATGGCTGCCGCAGCGGCCAGCGCTTTTGTTTTTGCGTTGTCGATATCGGTTCCCCGTGCCAGCGCTACACCCATACGGCGTTTGCCGCTGAGGCCGGGTTTTCCAAATAGACGTAACTGAGTATCCGGTTCCGCCAGCGCAGCCTCCAGATTGGAGAAACTCAGTTGTTTTGATTCCCCCTCAACCAGAAGAACCGCAGATGCGGATGGGCCGTGCTGCACGATGTTAGGGATGGGTAGGCCTAAGATTGCCCGAGCGTGCAGGGCGAACTGCGATAGATCTTGAGAGATCATAGTCACCATACCGGTATCATGAGGGCGGGGGGAGACTTCGCTGAAGTAAACCTCATCACCTTTGATAAATAGTTCGACACCGAAAATGCCACGGCCGCCCAGTGAGCCAGTGACTTTTTCGGCGATCTCTTTGGCCCGTTCAAGAGCCTTATCGCTCATCGCTTGTGGCTGCCAAGATTCGCGATAATCACCATCTTCTTGGCGGTGTCCGATCGGTAGGCAGAAGCTGGTGCCTTGGATATGGCGGATGGTCAGCAGAGTGATTTCATAATCAAAATCGACAAAACCTTCGACGATAACCCGCCCTGCGCCAGCTCGGCCGCCTTCCTGTGCATAGGTCCAACTGCTGTCGATATCGGCCGTTGTTTTGATGGTGCTCTGGCCTTTACCAGAAGAGCTCATAATCGGTTTAACCACGCAGGGCATGCCGATCTCAGCCACGGCGTTTTCAAAATCGGTGCGGTTATCGACAAACTGGTAGTTTGAGGTTGGAATACCAAGCTCTTCGGCGGCTAGTCGACGAATGCCTTCACGGTTCATGGTGAGTCGCGCAGCATTGGCGGTCGGCACTACATTGAAGCCTTCCTGCTCCAAGGCAACGAGGGTATCGGTGGAGATCGCTTCGATTTCCGGCACGATATAGTCGGGCTTTTCCAGTTCAATCACCCGCCGCAATTCGGCACCATCGAGCATTGAAAAGGTGTAACTACGATCGGCAACCTGCATGGCGGGGGCATTTTCATAACGGTCGCAGGCGATAACTTCACAGCCATAGCGCTGCAGTTCAATCACCACTTCTTTGCCCAGTTCGCCAGAACCACAGAGTAAAATTTTAGTAGCCGACGATGAGAACGGTGTACCGATATGAGCCATGAGGAGAGTCCTATCCTTTAAAAAGTAGGGATTATATTTCAAGAATGCGGTGGCCCCTAATATTTATGCGGATTAGAGCGCCAACCAGCCGAGTAAGCCTTTGATGCCGACTAACAGCGCAGAGGCGCCGGAAACGGCTAATAACATCGGTTTTGCTGAGGTTGTGGATAACTTACCATCAATTTTTCGGGCTAAAAAGAAACCGAGAAACAGCCCAGGAACTATTTTTAGACTCAGTTGGGCGCTGTGCCAGTCGAGGCTGCCTTTATAGATCAGCATTAACAGGGATATCGGCGTGCCGATCAACAGAAAGGCAGCGATTTCGCTACGTGCGGTAATCCTATCCTGTTGTTGGTAAACCAGCGCTATTGGTGGTCCGCCTACGGAGGTGGCTGTGCCCCCGACACCGGAAAAGAACCCACCGATGATTAGGTTGATTGGCGTGACTGAAATATTGAACCGCCATAGACTAAGAAGTACGGCGGTGAGGACGGAAAAACCGAAAAAGAGGCTGAGGGCATATTGTGGTAACGCGACTAACAACGCTGCACCACACCAAGCTCCGGGAATTCTAGCGATGATAGCTGGCGTAACCCGTCGCCAGCGCAGGGCATTGCGTTCCCGTATAACCATCATTAAGGCTAAACCAAAACCGACGAGCAAGACTGGGCCGGGTACATAAGCGGGGTTGATCAGATAAAGTAAGGGCGCAGCCAGTAAGCCATAACCGATGCCCACGACAGTTTGCAGGGCAATGCCGCAGGTGACGATCAAGACGGCCAGTAGTTCCGGCAGGGTATATAACATAGTTTGTGCACTGTATCGGGAAAAGAGAGTGGGCAGTATGCCAGCGCATGGGACGAACGGATATCACTAGATTAAAAATGCTATAGCTGGAGTAAACGTATCAGGACTGACTACTATCTTCTGTTATAGCGGTCATGGTGCAGTTCGAGTAGCAGCTGCTTTTTAAATAGCTGTCAAAAAACCGCCTAGTGGCGGTTTTTTAAGTTGTAGCTTTATTGACGTCGCTTTTTATTTACGCCATTTAGCCCATGGATCATCATTATCGGATGATGTGTTGGCTGCAGGTGCTTTTCGTTCGGGCTTCCAGCGTTCCTGTTTGTCCCGAGCATTTTCCTCTTTACTCGAATAGCCCTGCTTGCCGCTAGGTCGGCTGCTACGGTAGCTTTTCGTTTTGCCATGCTCGGCTGCTTTTAGTGCTTGTTTTTCTCGCATCCGTTCGGCATCTTCGAGGCTGAGTTCGGCTGGCTCTCGGGGCGTTTGGCCTTCAGGGATAATGCGATCTCTCGGGGATAGGGCAAACTGCTCAGATGAAACCCGAGGTAGGTTTTTAAATTTATACAGGTAAAAGATTTCTACCTTCTCGCGCGCCCAATCGGTCTTCTTAAGAAACTTAACACTGGATTCAATGCTTGGGTTGGTTTTAAAGCAGTTGATGTTGAGGTAGGCGTAGAGAATCTCAAAGCCGTAATGATCGACTATTTGAGTTAACAGCTCTTTTAGGCCGAGACCGTGCAGTGGATTGTTTTGGTAATTGATCTCGTCAGTCATAGTGGTGTCCGGCAATAGCGTTTTGCTGATATTCTGAGTGAATAGTGTTCTGGGTTTTCATCGGTATGCTTCATCATACCTGTCGTCATGCAGACAACCTATAGTAAAGCCGACATTCACTGGGATTTCTAATGAAGTCGACAGCATATGGCTATTCAGTGAAGCCGATATCATCATAATAGACCGTATTTACAGCATGAAGCACACCTCAGTAAAATGATCGGCCATCAGTCTATGGTCATCTGGTGACTTTATCGTGTTCTGTTAGACTGAGTATCCATCAATATAACAACGTAGATTCCAGCAATCATTGAAAGGACTTTTATGCCATCAGTCAGCAACGCCATCATCCGTATTAAGAACCTGCGATTACGCACCTATATAGGCTTTAACCTTGAAGAGCGTGAGAAGTTACAGGATGTGGTCATTAATATCGAAATTCACTATCCGGCGGCAAAAGCGGCGATTAGTGATGATGTTGAAAAAGCACTTAACTATAAAGTTGTTTGTAAGGATATTATTCAACACGTGGAAGAGGGGCATTTTCTGCTATTAGAAAAGCTGGTGGGCGATGTGTTAGAGATAGCGACCGGTCATCCTTGGGTCACCTTTGCCAGCGTGACCATTGATAAGCCACATGCGTTGCGATTTGCCGATTCCGTCTCCCTAACCTTGGAAAAACATTGCTGTTGAGGGTTGGCGTGATTCAAACACCGATTGAACCGTAAGCGTTAGTCGTCGGTTTGTTCGGTGGTTAGGCTGTTAAGCGGCGATATTTATTCATGGGATGACCTGCGGTGATTAAACAGAGGTCATTCGTTTATCTTTGGATAGTTTCTGGTTGCTATCCCTCGAGATACCGCACGGCGGATATATAATCCTGACAGCAGTTCAGGTAGTATATTCGGCTCTATTAAATGTTTTGATTCAACAGGTTTGGCTGAAATATGTTGCTAATGATCGATAACTACGACTCGTTTACCTATAACGTCGTGCAATATCTGGGTGAGCTGGGCGCTGATGTTCAGGTGTACCGTAATGATGAAATTACGATTAAACAGATTGAGGCGCTTAAGCCCGATCAGTTGGTGATCTCTCCTGGGCCCTGTACGCCAAATGAAGCGGGTATCTCGGTCGAGGCGATTAAGCATTTTGCTGGCAAACTGCCAATCTTTGGTATCTGTTTGGGCCATCAAAGCATGGGGCAGGCGTTTGGCGGTGATGTGGTACGCGCCCGTCAGGTGATGCACGGTAAAGTGTCACCGGTTTATCACCATAATACGGGTGTTTTTAAAGGTCTGGAGAATCCCGTCTCTGTTACCCGTTATCACTCGCTGGTCATTGATAAAGAGACCCTGCCTGATTGTCTTGAAATCACCGCCTGGACCCAGAACGAAGATGGGTCGATGGACGAAATCATGGGTATTCGACATAAAGAGTTGGATCTTGAGGGGGTGCAGTTTCACCCTGAATCGATCCTGACTCAGCAAGGCCATGATCTGCTGCAAAACTTTTTGAATCGAGGATAACGACAACACAATGGATATCAAACAAGCACTGGCGCGGGTGGTCGATCATATCGATCTGAGTCGCGACGAAATGGTTGACGTTATGCGTCAGGTGATGACGGGTGAATGTTCGGAATCACAGATTGCTGGTTTTCTGATCGCACTGCGCATGAAAGGCGAATCGATTGAAGAGATCACCGGTGCCGCTCAGGTCATGCGAGAGCTGGCCACGCCGGTCAAGGCGACGGCCACACCCTTGGTGGATATTGTTGGCACCGGCGGTGATGGTGCAAATCTGTTTAACGTTTCTTCAGCCAGTGCCTTTGTCGCTGCCGCTTGCGGTGTCAATGTAGCGAAGCATGGTAACCGCGGTGTTTCTTCAAGCAGCGGTAGTGCCGACCTGCTTGAGCAAGCCGGTATTAATCTCGAACTGAGTGCTGATGACGTCGCCCGTTGTATCGATGAAGTGGGTGTTGGTTTTATGTTTGCCCCCGGTTTTCATGGCGCCATGAAACATGCGATTGGCGCACGTCGCGCACTGGCCACCCGTACCCTATTTAATATTCTTGGGCCGATGACGAATCCCGCCGGCGCACAGCGGTTGGTGATAGGTGTCTTTAGCCAAAAACTTTGTCGGCCGATGGCTGAGGTGATGCAGCAACTGGGTGGCGAGCACATTATGGTGGTACATGCGGAGGATGGACTGGATGAGATCAGCCTAGCCACCCATACCTATGTGGCAGAATTAAAAGACGGCAGCATTAGTGAATACAGTATCTCACCTGAAGACCTTGGGATTGAAAGCCAAAGCTTGATCGGGTTGGCGATTGATAGCCCTGCGGAATCGTTAGCACTGATTCAGAACACCTTTGCGGGTACTGATGATGGAGCAGCTAAAAAAGCCGCAGCGATGATTGCCCTGAATGCTGGCGCCGCTGTTTATCTGAGTGGTCAGGCCGACAGCCATAAAGCGGGTGTTGCACAGGCATTGGCGGCGATTGAATCCGGTGCCGCACTGAAAAAAATGCAAGAGCTGGCTGACTTTAGTCAGTCACTGAATAGCTGAGTTGATGATGACTGATACACCTACCATACTGAAAAAAATTATTGCCCGTAAGCATGCGGAAGTGGCTGAGCGCCAGCCAACGATCAGTATTGCTGATCTGAAAGGTAAAATTGCCGCTCAGCAGGGCACTGCCTTTGATCCTCGTGGTTTTGCCGCGAATTTAGCCAAGACATTGGCGGCGGGTCGTTCAGCGATTATTGCCGAGGTGAAGAAAGCGAGTCCGTCGAAAGGTGTCATCCGTGACCCATTCGTGCCGGCGGAGATCGCTCGGTCATACGAGGCGGGCGGTGCGAGCTGCTTATCGGTATTGACCGATGCTGACTTTTTTCAGGGTAGCGAAGCGTATCTGATGGAAGCCCGCGAGGCCTGTTCGTTGCCGGTGATCCGTAAAGATTTTATTGTTGATCCTTATCAGGTCTATGAAGCCCGCGCCATGGGCGCTGACTGTATTTTGCTGATTGTCGCAGCGCTGCAAGACCAACAGATGGCCGATCTAAATGCGTTAGCAACGGAACTTGGTATGGATGTGCTGATCGAAGTACATAACCAGCAAGAGTTGGAACGTTCATTGCCGTTAGATAACCGTCTGGTGGGTATCAATAACCGTGACCTGCACAGTTTTGATGTTTCCCTCAGCCATACCTTTGATCTGCTGGATATGATTCCCGACGATCGTATTGTAGTGACGGAGAGCGGTATTCAGACCCGCGCGGATGTGATCGCTATGCGTGAACACAAGGTCGATAGCTTTTTGGTGGGCGAGACCTTTATGCGAGCGGCTGATCCGGGCGCGAAACTAGCTGAACTGTTCGCTCAATAATAACGACTTGAAGAAGATGCCACGATTATGCAAGCAAAAGTAAAATGGGATGGCGATGTCCGTTTCAAAGGTACGACCGGTTCGGGCTTTGATGTCACCATTGATGCCGAGCAGAAGCAGGGCCCACGGCCGATGGAGCTCTTACTGTTGGGGCTTGGAGGCTGCACCTCCTATGATGTGGTCGGTATTTTAAAGAAAACCCGTCAAGATGTGGTTGATTGTGTTGCTGAGCTAGAAGCCGAACGGGCCGACACAGTGCCAGCGGTTTTCACTAAGATTCATGTGAAGTTTATTGTCTCTGGGCGTGGCTTGAATGAGAAAAAAGTCGAACGTGCGGTGAAACTATCGGCCGAGCAATACTGTTCGGCGTCGTTGATGCTGGAAAAAGGCGGCGTCGAAATTACGCACAGCTTTGAGATCATTGAAGTCGAATAAACGTCTTTGCTCACGAGATCTAAGGTAAATAAGAAAAAGCCGCTTTCATCAGCGGCTTTTTGTTGTTCGGTATAGTGGTCAGCATAGAGATTGTAGGGGGGATTACTGGGGGATGCTGTTTTAAGGCTACTCGTCTTATCGGCATCCCTATTATATGAGGGTCGCCCCTTTCGAGGCGGTTCCTGTTGTTAGTGATGACTTGTCTCAGCGGTGTTAATGGATGAGTCGTTGATAGAGGTAAACTCACCTTGGTGTAAGATGTAACCGAACTTATCATCCCATTGTAAAGACATCAGTCTGTTGTTGTCCAACAGGCAAAGGTGTTGGCAGAAAGGTGTTGGCATCTGCCCCCGTATAAGAAGGTGTGAGTCTTTATCGAGCAGATAGTACTGCTGTTCTCCGTTGTAGATGCGTTCGATCAATCGCAACCCATTTTCGCTCACACTGCCTGTATAGAGGTGCTGAGTACTCTCTTCCTGAAGGTCAACTAAGTTAATTAACTCTCTATCATGGGTGAGCACCGCATTGAACGGTGTGCTTCGTTCGCGTATTTGATGGCGCATATCGCTCAGCATATCATTGTAGATACCCCGTAATAATGGGTTATCAAGCATGCGTTGATAAGAAGGCGTCAGTTCATCGACAGGGTTTGTTGGCCGGGTAACACTTTGAAGGTAATTTACTTTTATCTCCGCGAGTAGACTTTTTTCTCGGCCATAGAAGCCCTGTATCAGTAGGTTTTTATCGTTATCCCGGTAAAAGGTGTTGATGTAATAATCGGCATATTGATCCAGCGTGGGGCGTAGCAAAAACCTTTCTAAGGGTTTTCCTCCTTTGTCGATTATGAAGACAGAGTCACCTCCGCTAAGCACAAAAGAATCCTCATATTCTTTGGCGAGACTGAGTACTTTGTAAACGAGATTGGCACCAGGGTGATTGGCTAAGAGTAGTTCATTCTGTACTGAGCCATCGGCGTTGAGAGTATAGGCGTATTGTCGCAGGGTCATGCTTGATGGGTCTTCTGAGGCCTCACGTCGAACAACCCCAGCGAGGATATTGCCTTGCGAGGTGAGCAGTAATGAGTTGATCAGTGTATTGGGGAGCTCGCGACGTTGTAATGTCTGGCCATCGGCTGAAATGAAGAACAGGAAAGAGGAAAAACCATTTTCTTCATCGAGCATGAGGGGCGTCATCGCCAATAGAGTTCGTCCATCAGGTAGACGAACCATTGGCCCTGAGGAGACAATATCATTTTCAAGACGGTTGACCCAAAGCAGTTCGCCTTGCGGGTTGAGATGAAACAGACTGACCGCGATTTTTTTATTGGTGCTAGCGGAAAAAAGCTCCTTATCCGTGGAAGCAATAAAAGAGGAGCTGCCGAGCAGGTCATCTATTTCATGTCGATTAAACTGGACGTTGAGATCTTCCGAATGCAGCGTGGTGCCCGCAATATAATAACCGGAGTCATCGGCGATGAGTGCGCTGATTTGGTTGATATTATCCAAGGGGTGCTGCCAACCATCGGTATATTCGAGGGTATTAAGCACGGGTAGGTTGTCCAATGTCAGAGAGGGGTAATGGGGTAACCCATCCAAGGGCTTGACCTGAATCTGGTGATACAGGTTTTCGGGAATGTCGTCGCTGCCTGCCCAAAGCGATGAAGTAAGCAGCATGAGGATAAGAGTAAGAGTGCGCATTAGAGCTTCCAATCGAATGAGATCTGACAGGTTTCGGCATTGATTCGGGCGAATATCGCATTAGAGCTCACCGAACCTTCGTTATCTTTGATGTAAGCAGCGACAAGGCCATCTTCCCAAGGTTCAGCCGATAACAGGTTATCGCCAGGTTCGCCTACCATTTTAGTGCTGAAAGTTGTTTCATCCGGCGCAAGGCAGTAAAGAAAAGGTTGTGTGGTTTTATCCTGTCGGCCACTGCCGTAGTTTAATGTCTTCTCACCAAAACCGACGATACGTCCCTGAGAGGTTCGATACAGCTGTGTTAGCCCTTCAGGGGTGGTTAGCTGCTGCATGATCGTGCCGTCCTCGAGTGACAGTTTTGCGATGGAGTGTGCACCATCAATGCTATAGAACAGATGGTTAGCTTCATCGATTAATAGGCCGTTCATGCTGTCCATCTGCTGATAAACCCGGCTCCAGATAGGTTCGCCTTGAGGGGTTAATAACGCGGCGTAAGTGCGGAAAAAATTAAAGTGCTGATAAAGGTGTCCGATGATCAGTAACCTACCATCGGCTAATGGTTGAAGTTTATTGATACGTGATCGGGCGTAGCCGAAGTTCATTTCGTAATGGCCTAACAGGTCGCCCTTGTTGTTCAGTACTTCATAGGCGGCATCATTGTTATGGTTGCCGATAGCATAGATATTGCCGTTAGCGCCTGAGACTAAATCAAGGGTGCGATCTAACAGGATTGCGTGGCCTTTGGCGACGGGTTGAGCCTGTTCAAAACGCAGTTGTTCAACGCCTGAGATAAAGTCTTGTTCGTTATCTCGGTTTACCAGCCAGCCGGGTTTATCATCAGAATCGTTGTCGGAATAATCATAGCGGATATCGGTGATGGTGAGCGTCTGTTGTCGAGACCCAGGTATCGTTCGTAGTAAGGCGAGCTTATTGTTGCTATTGCCTAGAAGGGTGCAGCCGGTGGTATCACATGACATGCTATTGATGGTGGTAGAGAAAGGTGAGTCATCGAACGTTAGATAATGTCGAGATTCTATTTCAAAATCGGCAGAACGTTTTTCAATTCCCACATGAACAGCATTCGCTAAGATAATGTAAGCATGGTTATCGCTTACAGCATAATCGAGCGGTGTTAGATTGCCGCCACCAATGAGCGATGTCTTGGCAAGTTCACCGGTGCGGCTCAATATGGACGCGAGATAGCGGGAAACCATACGTTCGGGTTTGGATGATGAATACTGTGTTTTTGGGCGGAAAAGTACCAGTGTGCGATCCGGATAGTAATCTTGTTTTTGAATATCGTAAGCAAAGTGGCGGTGAAAGCTGCGCCGACCGACGTCCTTCAAAGGCACCGCAGGAATAAAGGCCTCTGGTTGACTGGTGATATCGCCTATCGGTTGTAACGCGGTGCCGTAAAGTGCAGTTGTGCGTTGGGTGGTGAGTGCGTAGCTTTTCGATTGCATGATGAGCGACTCAAAGGTGCCTAAAACATCAACCTGTTCTAGCTGCTCACCCTTTTCGTTGAAAAGAGTTAGACGTGTTTTTTGGCGGCCATCAATAAATCGATTTTGCGCCAATAGCAGCTTACCATCGTTAAAATATAGGCCTGCAGGTTTGTCGAGTATATTAAAGAAACGTTTCTCCCCGAGTGTTTTATCCCAGAGCGTGGTGCCAGTGGCGTCTTGTTTAGATAATTGATAGCGCTTTTTTTCATTGGAGTAGCGCAAGACATAAAGATCATCCTTTGGCGAAACGGCTAGCTTCAGCGGGATGGTGGCGAAGGGACGGTAGTGATCAAACTCATTCCCAAAGGCATGCATCATACTGTAAAAATTATTAATATCGGTTTGCGTCGCGGCACCGTTATCGATTAACAGTTTGGCCATCTCTAATGTTTCTGCCGAGCTATAACTCAATGCGATATCCATCGGTGATTTGCCATAAGCACGGGTTTTTTTAGGATCAATGCCCGAGTCGATATAATGTTGAACCAGCGCATAGTTATCCGCGTCAACCGCGTTAATAAACGGGTGGTCGAATGTACATTTGATACCGAGATCAAATAGCACGACGCCACTCGGATCTGCCATATCGCAATACTTTTGTAGTTGATGCTGGAATTGTTCGCGGTTGTGGTCGGGGTGGGTGATAGCGAGATCGAGGGGCAGCTTCTCTATTAGCTCTAAAAAGTCCCAGCTGTTGTCCTCGGTATAGGGAACGGTGGTGAACAGCGTTTGCATCATGATGCGTTGCTTGGGTGAGGCGCTGTCGTAATTTACCGGATTAAACAGGTTATCAATACTTTCCGGGGAAAACATATCGGGGTACAAACGGTAAAGCTGAAAGTAGGCATCCCCATCAAGGTATTCATTGAACATGACGGCGGCTTCTTCGCGGGAAGGTTGGTAGCCTGCTGCCAGAATCTCATTCATTAGAGAACTGTCGGACGGATCATAAAGGGCTTGTAGCGTCTGAGGGTCGGCAAGGGGCAGGTGATTCCATAGCCACCATTGGACTTCATCTTTATCGGTTAAATCCAGTGTCTTTGATAAGCGCTTGAACGCCTCGCGGTCAACGATAACACCTTTTTCCATCAATTTACTGGCTAACGAATGGTGACCACCGGCCACTGCCGCAACTAAGGTATTATCGCCGTTGGCATCGGGTAGGCTGAGGTTATGTCCTTCACTCAGTTGGTAAAGTTGATTGAGACGCTCGGCGTCGCCGTCAAAAGCTGCCTGAGTTAAAGCTGTTTTACCATTAGGTAGAAGGGCATGAGGATTTTCGGTTATCTCGGCCGGCGGCAGGCTGTAGGGGTTGAGACCAATTTTTTTTGGCTCGTCCCGTGGTTGAATATCTACCGTTGCTGAGGGCTCTAGGGTGTTAGATGTCGGAATTGACGTCGCGATTAGAAGGAGCACACCGATCACAGCGAGTAGTGTGAGCGCGTTTTTTAACATGTGATGCCTTAGGCTGGCTATTCGAGGTGGTAAATCATACCCCGAATAGCAGGCCTATTTTTATTGTCTTAGCCCTTTTAGACGATTCAAATCAAATAATTAGCTGATTTCTGTTAATAGGGTTTTGGTGTTCTCAAGACGGGCATAGGCAAAAGAAAGTGATGTCATAAATGCGGCATGGGTCTGTTGTGCTGGCACGGTGACCCCGTTGAAGACTTGGTCCCGAGTGGTGCAAGCGTCATGTGCCACCGTGACGTTGTAACCTAGATCGGCGGCCGCGCGAACGCCTGCATCGATACAGATATTGCTCATGGCTCCGGCGACAATCAGGTTTTCAACGCCTAGGGCATCGAAGCTCTCTTGCAGGGTGGTATTTTTAAATGCATTGGCTGAATGTTTGAGTATCACCGTTTCCCCTTCGATCGGGGTGACGGCAGGGTATATCTTTGCACCATCGCTGTTGGGTAAAAAGAATGGCGCATCCTCTTTTTCAAACTCATGGTAAACATGTATGACTGGCAGGCCTTCTTGGCGAAAGGCTGTCAGTAGTGCGGCCCCATTGGCTACTGTGGCATCGATATTATGCAGCTCCCATTTGCCACCGGGGAAGTAGTCATTTTGAAAATCGATTAATAGCAAGGCGGTGTTAGATAGTTGGCTCATGGCTAGATCCTAGGCTTGTTGGTTGATAACGCTATTATCGATGACTTGATGAATCTATACTCTAGTCATATTCGACATATATGAGGCAAAAAATGACATATACCATCGATTCCTATGAAAACCATTAATGTTGTGATTCTGCTGTATCCGGGAGTGATGCGCTCTGCGGTGGAAGGGTTGCGCGAGTTGTTTGAGTTGGCAGGCCGTTTAAGTCAGGCGCAACAAGGGAGTCTGCAGTTTAGCGTGCGGTTGTTAGAGCATACCGAGGTGCAGCGAGTCGATGGGGGGTTACCGGGTGAGGATGACAGACCGCAAGTGGTTATTTTGCCACCTTGCCTGACGGATCAGTTTTACACCATTGAGCAGCCGCAATTGTCGGGCTGGTTACGGGAGATGCATGGTGCCGGGGCGCTTCTCTGTTCTGTATGTGCAGGGGCGTTTGTTTTGGCGCAGACCGGGCTGCTAAACCAGCGACCAGCGACAACCCATTGGTTGTTAACCGAACGGTTGGCGCAGCAATACTCCGAAGTGCGGGTCGATGGTAATAAAATTCTGATCAATGATGGAGATCTAATCACGGCGGGTGGGTTGATGGCCTGGCTAGACCTTGGCTTGGAGCTGGTGGCTCAATTTGGCAGTCCGGCGTTGATGCGGCGGTTGGGTAAGCAGTTAGTGATTGATACCGCTCCTCGAGAGCAGCGCTACTATCGCTGCTTTCTACCACCCTTTGATCATGGCGACAGGGTGATACTCAAGGTGCAACACTTCCTGCAGAACGGATTTCAGCAGCCATTAACCATCAAGCAACTGGCGGTGGATAGTCATCTAACCGAACGTACGTTTTTGCGGCGTTTTGTTCGAGCCACTGGGTATAAGCCAAAAGAGTACCTACAGCAGTTGCGTATTAGTAAAGCGTGCGAAGCATTGGAAGCCACAACAGACCCTGTGGAGCAGATCTCGTTGAGTGTTGGCTATGAGGATGCGAGTGCTTTCCGTAAAGCCTTTATACAGATTATGGGCCTAACGCCCCGTGAATTTCGTGCCCGTTTTAGTCACTAAGGGGTGAATCAAGGTTTGCATCGTCGCTGTGTTGCGATAGGCTGAGACGATAAAATTACACCGCCAATCATTAGGTTATAGGCGAGTTCGTCAAGCGCATGTCAATATTCGCTAGGTATCTCGGTTGATCAAGAGGATAGATATGCTGTTTAAGGGAGTGCTGCTGGGGTTGTTGCTGGTATCTCAGTGGACATTGGCTGCCGAGTCGGAGATCTATTTATTGGGGCGGTTTACCTATAAAGGGACGCCGGTGAGTCAAGCGGTCATACTGACGGATAAGCGGGTTACCGAGTTAGAGCAGTGCCGTGATTTTGTGCGTTATCAAGTCCGAGGCACTAAACGGGGTAAAAATTACTACCGTCACTATGTTAGGGCGCAACGTAAAGGGGTCAATATTGTCGCGCATTATTCCTGTATTGAAACCTCGTTAAACGTGAGTCGCTGGAATGCCCATGACTTTTACGACAAGGTATACCTTGTCGATCTACGCAGTGGACAACACTTTACCCGTTATGCCGATACCAACAGCTGTTGGGCGGCGATCCGTAAAGATCCAGATAAGCACAGCCGTAAGCTCTATTGCGCCAAAATGAACCAGACATTATTACCGGTGGAATAGGGTTGTAATGTTTGTGTTTTCGCTTTATTCGCGTATAATTTCGCCTCCCGTTGGCTATGCCATTGAGGGAACTCACTTTAACTCCTTGCTTTCTACCGTTTTTCGATGCGGCTGAAGGCTGTATAACCCGTAAGGAGCAATTAATGCGTCATTACGAAATCGTTTTTCTGGTTCACCCGAATCAGAGTGAACAGGTTCCAGCTATGGTTGAACGTTACACCAAGCTAATTGAAGAATCTGAAGGTCAAATCCACCGTCTGGAAGATTGGGGTCGTCGTCACCTTGCTTACCCAATCAACAAAATCCATAAAGCTCACTACGTTCTGATGAACGTTGAATGTGCTCAGGAAACTCTGGACGAGCTAACTAACATCTTCCGTTACAACGATGCGGTTATTCGTAACCTTGTTGTTCGTCGCAAAGATGCAGTTACTGATGTATCTCCAATTAAAGCTGCTGAAGGTCGTGAAGAGCGTCGTCCACGTCGTGAAGAGCGTTCCGATAAGCCTGCTGCACCAGCAACTGAAGCACCTGCTGCTACAGAAGCGCCTGCTGCGGATGCACCGGCTGCTGAAGCTGCTGCCGAGTAATCGGTTTAATATTTATTTAGAGGAGATATACCATGGCTCGTTTTTTCCGTCGTAGAAAATTCTGCCGTTTTACCGCTGAAGGTGTTACTGAGATCGATTATAAAGATCTGGATACCCTGAAAGGTTACATTACTGAAACCGGTAAAATTGTTCCTAGCCGTATCACTGGTACTAAAGCTCGTTACCAGCGTCAGCTGGCAACTGCTATCAAACGTGCACGTTACGTAGCACTGCTGCCATACACTGACAGCCACCAGTAATCACGGTTAACCTACGCACTGTTTAGACTTAATAAAAGTCGATGTGTGTAGGTGAGTAAACAAGTTTCAGCCCATCGGTGTATAACGTTGATGGGCAAGCGTAAAAATAGAGGTTTGCGAGATGGAAGTTATCCTGCTCGAGAAAATTGGCAAACTGGGTAGCCTGGGTGACAAGGTTACCGTGAAGCGTGGTTACGGTCGTAACTACCTTCTTCCTTTTGGGAAAGCGGTTCCTGCTACTGCAGCTAACCTAGAAACCTTTGAAGCACGTCGTGCTGAATTGGAATCTGCTGCAAATGAAAAACTGAACAGTGCTCAGACTCGTGCTGATCAACTGAACGAAATCGAACTGTCTATCGTTGCGAAAGCTGGCGAAGAAGGCAAATTGTTCGGTTCTATCGGTACTTCTGATATCGCTGATGCGATCAGTGCTTCTGGTATTGAAGTTGCGAAAAGTGAAGTTCGTTTGCCAGAAGGTGCATTGCGCACAACAGGTGAATTCGAAGTTTCTATTCAGCTTCACCCTGAAGTTACCGCTATTGTCGGCATCATTGTTGTTGGCGAATAAGTATTGCTTTAATCTGGCGTAAGTCAGAGATGAGTTAAAAAGCACTGCGTAGTATTATACTGCGCAGTGCTTTTTTCGTTTTAGGCCAGTGCGATGGTGTTGCTGGTATTTTGTTTGTTGAGGTAAAAGAGTTTATGGACTATCCGGATCCCAACGCTGCCGATATGGAAGGTGTGAAAATCCCTCCCCATTCACAGGAAGCAGAGCAATCGGTGCTAGGCGGGCTGATGCTAGACAATAATGCCTGGGATGCGGTTTCAGAGATCGTGCTGGAAGATCAGTTTTATCGTCACGATCATCGGCTGATATTCCGCACGATTGAGAAGCTGGTCAGTAACATGCAGCCGATCGATGTGGTAACCATCTCTGAGGAGCTCGATCGCACCGGTAATCTAGATGCTGCTGGTGGGTTGGATTATCTGGTCGAACTGGCGCGAAATACGCCGAGTGCTTCCAATATTCGTGCCTATGCTGAGATTGTGCGTGATCGTGCGTTGTTGCGCAAGATGATTACCGTGGCCCATGAGATCGCTGAAAATGCCTTTATGCCTGAAGGGCGTGCCGGTACCGATATTCTAAGCGAAGCCGAGCAGAAGATTTTTCAGATCGCTGAAGACCGACCGAATGAAGGTGGGCCGATTGGCGTGAATCCATTGCTGAAGAAGGCTGTGGATAAGATCGATGAATTGTTTAACTCGGAAGGGGCGATGACCGGTGTCACCACGGGCTTTGATGAGCTTGATAATGCGACTGGTGGGCTTCAGCCTTCGGATTTGATCATTGTGGCGGCGCGTCCATCCATGGGTAAAACCACCTTTGCAATGAACCTCGTCGAAAACGCTTTGATGGCGCAGGATAAGCCGGTGTTGGTGTTTAGTTTGGAGATGCCAGCCGATCAGCTAGTGACACGGATGCTCTCCTCTTTAGGACGGATTAACCAGACTAAAGTGCGTTCCGGTAAGTTGGAAGAGGATGATTGGCCCCGTCTGACGACCGCTGTGAATATGTTACGGGATAAGCCGCTATTTATTGATGATACCGCCGGTATTAGCCCAACCGAAATGCGTAACCGTGCCCGCCGGATTGTGCGTGAGCATGGCGATATCGCGATGATCATGGTGGATTATCTTCAGTTGATGCAGCTCAAAGGCGGCAACAGTGAAGGCCGTACCGCGGAGATCTCCGAGATCTCTCGATCGCTTAAGGCATTAGCGAAAGAGTTGGAGTGTCCGGTGGTGGCATTGTCGCAGTTGAACCGTGCGTTGGAGCAACGGCCCAATAAGCGGCCGGTTAACTCTGACTTGCGGGAATCGGGTGCGATTGAGCAGGATGCCGATGTGATCATGTTTATCTATCGGGATGAGGTGTATAACGAGGATTCGCCGGATAAGGGTATTGCCGAGATTATTATTGGTAAGCAGCGTAACGGCCCGATCGGTAGTAACCGTTTGGCCTTTATCGGTCAGTTTACCAAGTTTGAAAACCTAGCACCGATGGGTTATCAAGAGTACGAATAAGCGGTTAGCGTCGCCATGTGATTGGATGCGGCTTTTTCATGCCGGATAGAATTCTGGTGTGGGAGCCGCCTATGGCGGCGAGAACTGTGTAATGGTATCGGTGCGGTTTGTTTTTTACTGCGCCTTATCGCCTCTAGAAGAGGCTCCTTGTATGTTTAGTCTCAACGATTATTTATCATTGGTAATCGTTTCTGGGGAAGCCGCCCGCTCCTTGAAGCAGTTTTTCTGACTTCGTGTGTAGAGGGGCTCCCCACCTCATTGCTTAGTT
>NZ_RQXW01000038.1 GCF_003957515.1 Amphritea opalescens | reverse complement strand
TTCTGTAATTCTTGCATCTTTTTAACTCGGAATGAGCAAGTTCCACGACGAAATTCCAATTCGGACTGTTTTTACTGTGATTTTTCAAATTTGCACGTGAAAAATCCAATTTAGAGAAAAGTTAGCGACTTAGAACCCCGATTTCTGTAATTCTTGCGTCTTTTTAACTCCGAATGAACAGGTTTCACGACGAAATGTCGATTAGTAATGATTTTACAGAGATTTTACAAATTTGCACGTGAAAAATCCAATTTAGAGGAAAGCTAGCGACTTAAAACCTCGATTTCTGTAATTCTTGCATCTTTTTAACTCGGAATGAGCAAGTTCCACGACGAAATTCCAATTCGGACTGTTTTTACTGTGATTTTTCAAATTTGCACGTGAAAAATCCAATTTAGAGAAAAGTTAGCGACTTGAAACCTCGATTTCTGTAATTCTTGCATCTTTTTAACTCGGAATGAGCAAGTTCCACGACGAAATTCCAATTTGCACTGTTTTTACTGTGATTTTTCACATTTGCACGTGAAAAATCCAATTTAGAGAAAAGTTAGCGACTTAAAACCTCGATTTCTGTAATTCTTGCATCTTATTAACTCGAAATGAACAAGTTCCACGACGAAATTCCAATTCGGACTGTTTTTACTGTGATTCTTCAAATTTGCACGTGAAAAATCTAATTTAGAGAAAAGTTAGAGACTTAGAACCTCGATTTCTGTAATTCTTGCATCTTTTTAACTCGAAATGAGCAAGTTCCACGACGAAATTCCAATTCGGACTGTTTTTACTGTGATTTTTCAAATTTGCACGTGAAAAATCCAATTTAGAGAAAAGTTAGCGACTTAAAACCTCGATTTCTGTAATTCTTGCATCTTTTTAACTCGAAATGAACAAGTTCCACGACGAAATTTCAATTCGCACTGTTTATACTGTGATTTTTCAAATTTGCACGTGAAAAATCCAATTTAGAGAAAAGTTAGCGACTTAGAACCTCGATTTCTGTGATTCTTGCATCTTTTTAACTCGGAACGAACAGGTTTCACGACAAAATGTCGATTAGTAATTATTTTACAGAGATTTTACAAATTTGCGTGTGAAAAATCCAATTTAGAGGAAAGCTAGCGACTTAAAACCACGATTTCAGTAAGTCTTGCATCTTTTTAACTCGGAATGAGCAAGTTCCATGACGAAATTCCAATTCGGAGTGTTTTTACTGTGATTTTCCAAATTTGCACGTGAAAAATCCAATTTAGAGAAAAGTTAGCGACTTAAAACCTCGATTTCTGTAATTCTTGCATCTTTTTAACTCGAAATGAGCAAGTTCCACGACGAAATTCCAATTCGGGCTGTTTTTACTGTGATTTTTCAAATTTGCACGTGAAAAATCCAATTTAGAGAAAAGTTAGCGACTTAGAACCTCGATTTCTGTAATTCTTGCATCTTTTTAACTCGGAATGAGCAAGTTCCACGACGAAATTCCAATTCGGACTGTTTTTACTGTGATTTTTCAAATTTGCACGTGAAAAATCCAATTTAGAGAAAAGTTAGCGACTTAGAACCTCGATTTCTGTGATTCTTGCATCTTTTTAACTCGGAACGAACAGGTTTCACGACGAAATGTCGATTAGTAATGATTTTACAGGGATTTTACAAATTTGCGCGTCAAAAATCCAATTTAGAGGAAAGCTAGCGACTTAAAACCACGAATTCAGTAAGTCTTGCATCTTTTTAACTCGGAATGAGCAAGTTCCATGACGAAATTCCAATTCGGAGTGTTTTTACTGTGATTTTCCAAATTTGCACGTGAAAAATCCAATTTAGAGAAAAGTTAGCGACTTAAAACCTCGATTT
>NZ_RQXW01000036.1 GCF_003957515.1 Amphritea opalescens | reverse complement strand
CAGTTTGATGGCTGACTCTTTAAATTCAGCAGTATAAGTATTGGCTTTCTTTTGATTCATTCGAACACACCTCTATTAGTGGGGATATTACCCACATCTGTGTGTCCGGGAAACTATAACCACTTCAAAACTATCAGGCTTATGTACTAAAGGCGGCTGAGTGTTAATGTGTGTAAAGAAATTGATGTTGCAAAAGCAGATGCTATTTTCTTAATCCGATGTGTTTAGACTTGATCAGATGACATAAACGGCAAGGGGTTAATACGTTAGAAGTCAACTAATCCACTTGAATGGGTTATGGATTGTTCAGATGCGCACAAAAACTTGATGATGTAAATGCTGAGTAGCTCACAGGTAGCACAAGGGCCGTGATGCATCATAGTGATATGTTCATTGTCTTGTTCAAGGGGCCTCCTTTCCCTTGGATACTGAAAATATGTAACTAACACTTTGATTTAAATGCGTATGGATATTATGATTTAGCTACATTTATGGCAGGGATGCAGTCTCGAACGGCACTATTATTCTGTAAATTTCTTTTTTTAATGCAATTAACCTGTTGATATATTTAATAAATTTTTTTTTTGGTGTAGAAAACGTCCAAAATTATGGTGCCTGAAGGGTATAGCGCCAAAGCGCACTATACTTAGCTGTTAGATTTTACGGAGTATTATCATGAGTTGGGAAGTATTATTAGGTTGTGTCGTTTCCTTATTACCTGTTTTAGAGGCACGTAAAGAAAAAGAGTATGATAGAGTCAACGAAACTCTCGATGCTTTAAGTGATGCCTATTTTTCGACTGTTACATATTATGCAGTACCCACGGATAGTCCTAAGGGAACACAGCTTGAATTAGCCTATAAATGGGATCGGGTTGCAAATCTAACTAGGCAGTTTGATCAAAATTTATCAAGTAGGTTTTCCTTAAAAAGTAGATTTTGGGAAGAAGGTGAAGCATGGAGTCCTCAACAAAGAAAAGGTGCTCGTATTGGCCTTGAGAGTGTTCGTAATGATGCTCTTTTTTTCTTGATACGAAAACAAAAGAAAGGCTAACAAGCTGCTTAAACGAAAAAATAACTGTTGATTATCGCTTCGCGATTATATCCAACGGCTCTTTTTCGTTTAGTAAAGCGTTATATGTGGAGCTTTACCGTAATAAAAGGAAAGAAATGGCATTTAAATTAAAAAACATCCCATATGTATCCTATCTTAAGTTTACTGACCAGCTTATGCGCTCGCTAGTAATGCAGGCTGAGGAAACAATAGATCAGGAAATAAAAAAGTTTGTTGAAAATGGGACGGAGATCATAGAAATAGAAATTTCTGCTGAAGAAGGAATTTATCAATATCTTGAGTATTATTGTGGGCTGACTGATCAGGATGTTATACTTGATGATATATTCACAGACTATTTCCCTAGCCTTATCCGTCGTTCAGTATTTCAAACTATTTATGGTGTTTATGAAGTTGAACTTCAAGCCCTTTGTCGAAGTTATCAGGAAAAGTTAGGCGGCAAGAAATTTGATAACTACGCTGGAAGCGGAATCGTAAAAGTTCACAATTATATAAAGAATAACTTTCCTAAACTTTCGCACATGCAAGAGTGGGATCTGCTAGACCAATTCCGTATACTTAGGAATAATTGTGTTAATAATAATGGTCGTGTTTTTAAGGGAGAAAATGAAATAAAATTAATTGCCAAATTAATTGAAGCAAACCCTAGCTTTTTTCACCACGACGGATTGAAAACTACCGTAGCACAGGACAAGTATACTAACGGCAATCAAAAAAGGACTGGTAAGTTTATAATTTTTGAAAACGGTAGCTTGAAATTTGTAGTTGAAGGATTTGAAAAATATGTGGAGGCTATCAATCGTGAATATACAGCACGTCAAAACACATAATAAAACGCTCAAATGCGATCGCTATCGCGGCGCTTTAGCTTAGCGTTAGCTGTATCACCAGACGAACACTTCCTGAGGTGTAGTCAAAATCAGTATTTAAGTCGGCATTTGCGGCCTTTTGTCTGTCTAGCTATCAAAGAGCTTGGCTGGTCATTTAAGCTGAAACTCTCCATTTATTTGCAGGTTCTCACGAGAGTACGGTCTTGGTAGGGTAATCCTCCCCTTTTTAATAGGCGCTAAAAGTAGAAGTTAAGCGACCATCAGCGGTGGTTTACCACCGTTGGCTTTATGGGGTCGCTCATGATTGTAAAACCATAACCAGCTTGTTGCATAGTCT
>NZ_RQXW01000035.1 GCF_003957515.1 Amphritea opalescens | reverse complement strand
AAGATGACAAAGAAGTTTTATCAGTGACTTTGACAGACCCTTTTGGGTTATATGGTCAAGTGACTAAGCGTGCACGGTGGATGCCTTGGCAGTCAGAGGCGATGAAGGACGTGGTAACCTGCGATAAGGTTCGGTGAGTCGGTAAACAGACTTTGACCCGGACATTTCCGAATGGGGAAACCCACCCAGTATAAGCTGGGTATCTCTTGAGTGAATACATAGCTCTTGAGAAGCGAACCCGGGGAACTGAAACATCTAAGTACCCGGAGGAAAAGAAATCAACCGAGATTCCCCTAGTAGCGGCGAGCGAACGGGGAACAGCCCTTAAGCCTTTTTAATGTTAGCAAAACATACTGGAAAGTATGGCCATAGTGGGTGATAGCCCCGTATGCGAAAACATTTTTAAGGTGAAATCGAGTAGGACGGGACACGTGATATCCTGTCTGAATATGGGGGGACCATCCTCCAAGGCTAAATACTCCTGACTGACCGATAGTGAACCAGTACCGTGAGGGAAAGGCGAAAAGAACCCCTGTGAGGGGAGTGAAATAGAACCTGAAACCGTGTACGTACAAGCAGTGGGAGCGGTCCTTGAGACCGTGACTGCGTACCTTTTGTATAATGGGTCAGCGACTTAATTTTAGTAGCAAGGTTAACCGTTTAGGGGAGCCGTAGGGAAACCGAGTCTTAATAGGGCGTGCAGTTGCTAGGATTAGACCCGAAACCGAGCGATCTATCCATGGGCAGGTTGAAGGTTGAGTAACATCAACTGGAGGACCGAACCGACTACCGTTGAAAAGTTAGCGGATGACCTGTGGATCGGAGTGAAAGGCTAATCAAGCTCGGAGATAGCTGGTTCTCCTCGAAAGCTATTTAGGTAGCGCCTCGTGTCTCACCATTGGGGGTAGAGCACTGTTTCGGCTAGGGGGTCATCCCGACTTACCAACCCGATGCAAACTCCGAATACCAATGAGTGCAATCACGGGAGACACACGGCGGGTGCTAACGTCCGTCGTGAAAAGGGAAACAACCCAGACCGTCAGCTAAGGTCCCAAAGTTATGGTTAAGTGGGAAACGATGTGGGAAGGCTTAGACAGCTAGGAGGTTGGCTTAGAAGCAGCCACCCTTTAAAGAAAGCGTAATAGCTCACTAGTCGAGTCGGCCTGCGCGGAAGATATAACGGGGCTCAAACCATACACCGAAGCTACGGATGCCACTTGTGGCATGGTAGAGGAGCGTTCTGTAAGCCGTTGAAGGGAAAGCTGTAAGGCATCCTGGAGGTATCAGAAGTGCGAATGCTGACATGAGTAACGATAAGGGGAGTGAAAAACTCCCCCGCCGGAAGACCAAGGGTTCCTATCCAATGCTAATCAGGGTAGGGTGAGTCGACCCCTAAGGCGAGGCTGAAGAGCGTAGTCGATGGGAAACAGGTTAATATTCCTGTACTTTTTGTTATTGCGATGGAGTGACGGAGAAGGCTAGGCCAGCACGGCGTTGGTTGTCCGTGTTTAAGGTTGTAGGTTTAGGACTTAGGAAAATCCGGGTCCTTTTAAGACTGAGAATTGATGACGAACCCTCTTTTGGGTGAAGTGGTTGATGCCATGCTTCCAGGAAAAACTTCTAAGCTTCAGATAACAAGAAATCGTACCCCAAACCGACACAGGTGGTCAGGTAGAGAATACCAAGGCGCTTGAGAGAACTCGGGTGAAGGAACTAGGCAAAATGGTACCGTAACTTCGGGAGAAGGTACGCCGATGTGGGTGATAGGACTTGCTCCTTAAGCTTACGTCGGTCGAAGATACTAGGTGGCTGCGACTGTTTATTAAAAACACAGCACTCTGCAAACACGAAAGTGGACGTATAGGGTGTGACGCCTGCCCGGTGCTTGAAGGTTAATTGATGGGGTTAGCTTCGGCGAAGCTCTTGATCGAAGCCCAAGTAAACGGCGGCCGTAACTATAACGGTCCTAAGGTAGCGAAATTCCTTGTCGGGTAAGTTCCGACCTGCACGAATGGCGTAACGATGGCCACACTGTCTCCACCCGAGACTCAGTGAAATTGAAATTGCGGTTAAGATGCCGTATATCCGCGGCTAGACGGAAAGACCCCGTGAACCTTTACTATAGCTTCGCAGTGGACTTTGATATTACTTGTGTAGGATAGCTGGGAGGCTTTGAAATCTGGACGCCAGTTCAGATGGAGCCAATCTTGAAATACCAGCCTGGTACTATTGAGGTTCTAACTCAGGTCCCTTATCGGGATCGAGGACATTGTGTGGTGGGTAGTTTGACTGGGGCGGTCTCCTCCTAAAGAGTAACGGAGGAGTACGAAGGTGCGCTCAGCATGGTCGGAAATCATGCATCGAGTATAAAGGCATAAGCGCGCTTGACTGCGAGACAGACACGTCGAGCAGGTACGAAAGTAGGTCTTAGTGATCCGGTGGTTCTGTATGGAAGGGCCATCGCTCAACGGATAAAAGGTACTCCGGGGATAACAGGCTGATACCGCCCAAGAGTTCACATCGACGGCGGTGTTTGGCACCTCGATGTCGGCTCATCACATCCTGGGGCTGAAGCCGGTCCCAAGGGTATGGCTGTTCGCCATTTAAAGTGGTACGCGAGCTGGGTTTAGAACGTCGTGAGACAGTTCGGTCCCTATCTGCCGTGGACGTTTGAGATTTGAGAAGAGTTGCTCCTAGTACGAGAGGACCGGAGTGAACGAACCTCTGGTGTTCGGGTTGTCATGCCAATGGCATTGCCCGGTAGCTACGTTCGGACAGGATAACCGCTGAAAGCATCTAAGCGGGAAGCCCCCTTCAAGATGAGATCTCACTGGGGCCTTGAGCCCCCTGAAGAGCCGTTCAAGACCAGGACGTTGATAGGCTGGGTGTGTAAGCGTTGTGAGGCGTTGAGCTAACCAGTACTAATTGCTCGTGAGGCTTGACCATATAACGCCAAAAGCGTTTGGGAAGCTGATAAAGAAAGATACGACTGAAAAGTCACACGGATTAGAGCTTGTACAGCTCATCTCGAAGCACCACCGTTACAGGATTCTAATGACGCTTGAACAAGCAAACCGCTTAGTTCAATCGTTAGAGCAACCAGTTTTGCTTGGCGACCATAGCGAGATGGAACCACCCGATCCCTTACCGAACTCGGAAGTGAAACGTCTTAGCGCCAATGGTAGTGTGGGGATTCCCCATGCGAGAGTAGGTCATCGCCAAGCTTCAAATAAGAGACAGCCCCGATCATTAG
>NZ_RQXW01000034.1 GCF_003957515.1 Amphritea opalescens | reverse complement strand
GGCCTGAGAGGTCTTGAGGCGACTTAAAACGGCCTCAAACTATTGCCCCAGTATTTTGTTAATAAAACAGTCATGGCGCTAGAAAAGCAAAACCCCAGCAAAAATACTGGGGTTTATCAGTAACCTGAGCCGCTCAGTGAGCGGCTTTTAATCAACAATCGATGGTCATTAGATACTCAGAACTTTCTCACCACGCGACAAGCCCGAAACACCCGTACGTACGACTTCCATAATATGTGCCGCACCCAAGGTTTCGATAAAGGCATCCAGCTTATCACTGGCACCGGTCAGCTGAACCGTATAGGTCGTTGGCGTCACATCGATGATCTGACCACGAAAGATATCCGCCGTCCGCTTGATCTCAGCCCGCATCTGGCCACTGGCCTTCAGCTTAATCATCATCAGCTCACGTTCAACATGATCACCTTCCGTCAGATCAACCACTTTAACCACATCGATCAGCTTGTTCAGCTGCTTCGTGATCTGCTCGATAACACGATCACTTCCAATGGTAGTCACGGTTAAACGAGACAGGGTTGAGTCTTCGGTTGGCGCAACAGTCAACGACTCGATGTTAAAGTTCCGCTGGGAGAACAGACCCACAACCCGAGACAATGCACCCGGTTCGTTTTCCATCAGCACAGAAATAATATGTCTCATGATCAGGTTCTCTCCGTCTTACTCAGCCACATATCACGCATAGAACCACGCGGTACCTGCATCGGGTATACATGTTCAAACGGATCTACTGTGATATCCATAAATACCATCCGATCTTTCATGGCAAACGCTTTCGTCATCGCCGCTTCAAGATCTTCATATTTATCAACTTTCATGCCCACATGACCATAAGCCTCGGCCAGCTTAACAAAGTCCGGCAGCGATTCCATATAGGAATGCGAGTGGCGTGATTCATAGTTCATATCCTGCCACTGACGTACCATACCCAGTGACTGGTTATTCAAACAGATAACCTTCAGTGGGATATTGTATTGGCTGATGGTCGACAGTTCTTGAATATTCATCTGAATACTCCCTTCACCGGTAACACAAACCACCTCTTCATCAGGGAAGTTCATCTTCACGCCCATCGCTGCTGGCAAGCCAAAGCCCATGGTGCCCAAACCACCGGAGTTGATCCAACGATTCGGCTTATTGAACTTATAATACTGCGCCGCGAACATCTGGTGCTGACCCACGTCAGAACAAACATAAGCATCACCACCGGTCACCTTACTCAGCATCTCGATAACCTGCTGAGGCTTCATCTTCTCAGAATCATCGGTGCGATAATGGCCGCCATGACGCGTACGCCACTCATCGATCTGTTTCCACCAAGAATCAACCGCCTCTTTTTCTGGCTGTTTCTTGCTATCTTTAACCAGTGTCGCCATCTCATTCAACACATGCTTGGCCGGACCAACAATCGGCACATCGGCTTTAATGGTTTTAGAGATAGACGCAGGGTCGATATCCACATGGATGATCTTAGCCGTCGGGCAGAATTTGTCGACGCCATTAGTAACGCGGTCATCAAAACGAGCACCCACCGCTAAAATCAGATCCGCATGATGCATCGCCATGTTAGCTTCATAACTACCATGCATACCCAGCATACCGATAAACTGACGGTCAGTACCGGGATAACCACCCAGTCCCATCAATGTATTGGTTACCGGTGCATTCAATAGCTGCGCTAGTTCAGTTAACTCGCCGCTCGCGCCACCCAAGATAACACCACCACCGGCGTAGATAACCAGACGCTTAGCGTCCAGTACCATATCGATCGCTTTCTTGATCTGACCACTATGTCCACGGCTGACCGGGTTATAGGAGCGTAACTTAATATTTTTCGGATATTCGTAGTTAAACCGATCCGTTGGGTTCGTCATATCCTTAGGGATATCAACCACAACAGGGCCTGGACGGCCACTCTCAGCGATATGAAACGCCTTCTTAATAATAGAAGGGATATCTTCAGGGTTTTGAACACTAAAGCTGTGCTTAACAACAGGACGGGAGACACCGATCATATCGGTTTCCTGAAACGCATCTTCACCGATCAGAAAGCTCATCACCTGACCCGTGATCACCACCATCGGAATCGAATCCATATAGGCCGTAGCAATACCAGTAATCGCATTGGTTGCACCTGGACCGGAAGTCACCAGCGCTACACCGGCTTTACCGGTTGCTCGCGCATAGGCATCAGCCATATGGGTGGCAGCTTGTTCATGGCGAACCAGAACATGTTGCACGTCATCCTGCTGAAACAGTGCATCATAAATATGCAACAGTGCCCCACCGGGATAACCGTAGATGTGTTTCACTCCCTCATCTTTAAGGGCGCGAATTAGCATTTCGCCGCCTGAAAGTTGTTCCACAATAGTATCCTCAAATTACACGCACAGAGGCATGTATAAAAAATTCTGATACTGGAGGATGTTATGACTCGCCTACTGGTGTGTAATAACATCAACCAGCAGGCTTTTGCGAAGGTGGTCGGTACGACCAGAGAAAGGCAAAAGCAACTCTTCATCCGACGATTACGTGTGGGTACACACTGTAAACCCGGGAAGATAAGCTGGGTGTGCTTATCAAGTTTCTGCTTCGGGGTAACCTACTTAGTGCAGAAACATCAAAATTGTGGCGTTATTCTGACAGCAACTCAGGAAATGATCAAGTAAATAGCACCGATAAAACAAATATTCTTCTACTGCCACAACACAGGGCTGCCGACTCGGCAGTGAGAATGCTATAGTGAGTTAAAGCTAAAATAAGCTAAACATAGATATTTTTTAATTTGGAGATCGTTGCATGAACACAGCGGAAATTAAAAACAAGGAACGTGCACTGAATGAGTTTGTGCTGGTATTGCGCAAAATAATGGTCGAACCAGACATCTGTAAAACCGCACTGGATATCACCCGTAAACATATCGACGAAAAAAACGCCAATGTCAAAATTGCCGATGAGTTGTCAGCCACCACCAATATCAAAATACCGCTAGAGCACAGCGAAGCAGATACCCTATTTCTGGATATGCTAAAAGATCTAGTTCGCGACGAAAAAGCCCTATATTAAGCCTCGCCCGCGAAACCGCTACCGGGGTCGATTCGGCCCCACTCTAACACCCGCTTAAACCCTTTCACGTTAGCAACGCCACTCTGTTGATATCGCCTTCCGCTGAGCCTCATTCATTTAACCGCTCGACCAGTCTTCAACATCACATCAACGACCTAACGGCACAGCTGCAAACCCAAACCCCAGATACACAAACGCCCTGACAAGTCAGGGCGTTTCAGGTTACTGATAAACCCCAGTATTTTTGCTGGGGTTTTGCTTTTCTAGCGCCATGACTGTTTTATTAACAAAATACTGGGGCAATAGTTTGAGGCCGTTTTAAGTCGCCTCAAGACCTCTCAGGCC
>NZ_RQXW01000033.1 GCF_003957515.1 Amphritea opalescens | reverse complement strand
CCGTTTGCGGTGAGTCGTCTCAAGCGAGGTGCGTATTTTACTCAACACCCTGATGAAGTCAACCTTTTTGTTTAAGAATTTTTAGCAAATCCTCAAACGAAGTCGGCGACTTCCTGTTTCACTTTCCGCTGTTAAAAGCTTGCGTTAAACGCCGTGCTTTCAATGGGTTAATCAAACAGCTCGACTTGTTTCAGTGACCGTTTCCGGTGGCTGTCTCAAGCGAGGAGGCGCATTCTACACCGGACAGGCAGGGAGTCAACAGGGGCAGCACGAAAAGTGTCATTTTGATGAAAAAGGTTGGATTTTTAGCGGCTACCCGCTGCTCACCTAGATAGACCCGCTAGGAGCACCAATCATGTAGCGCAACAAGACCGCAGTTTAAAGCTTATCGCCTCTGGAAGAGGCTCCTACCAGAAAACACAAACCGCCTGGCGGCGGTTTTTGTGGTTTCTCTATTGGCTAATGCAAGTAAATGCTTCGATCTCATCATTCACTAACGACAGCTCATCTTCTAGCAACGCTCTATCCCGATACTTACTCTTCAACCTCAGGACTTTTCCTTTTAACGATCACTGCCAAGATAATACCTAACTCAAATAGCAGCCACATAGGGACGGCCAACAATGTTTGTGAAATCACATCCGGTGGCGTCAATAACATACCCAACACAAAACATCCGACAATAACGTACGCACGCTTTGCTCTTAAGCTTTGCACATCGGTTATGCCACTCCATACCAGCAGCAAGGTTGCGATAGGAATCTCGAAGACAACACCAAAAGCAAAGAAGATCTTCAGCACAAAATTGAGGTAGCTACTGATATCGGTCATCACGGCGACGTTCTCTGGCCCTACACTCGTGAAGAAGCCAAAGATCAGCGGGAATACCACGAAGTAAGCAAACGCTATACCTGAATAGAAGAGCACAATACTCGATGCCAATAGCGGCACGGCCAGCCGTTTTTCATGCTTATATAAGCCCGGAGAGATAAAGCCCCACACTTGGTGCAGAATAACCGGCATCGCCAAAAAAAGAGATAGCACCAACGTTAATTTGAAAGGTGCAAAAAATGGCGAGGTGACATCCGTTGCAATCATACTGGTACCCGCAGGCAGCAGCGCCGTTAACGGCTCAGACACAATCTCATAAAGGTTGTTAGCAAAATAAAATAGACAGAGGAATAAAATTAAAATTGCCAATAGCGCGCGCATAAGGCGGCTACGCAATTCTACAAGATGAGAGACAATGGGTTGCTCATCATCGGGTTGGTTAGGATCTATCATCGGCCTTGGTCTTTTCCTGTTCAGACGCTACGACGGTATGCGACTCGTTCTCTACCTGACTAAGGCGGTCTTCAAGCACTGCCGCATTATCCGTTTTTTCCGTGCCTGCAAGCCCTTCTGACGATGGCGTCCGCATCTCGTTGAGCTCACGATCAAGCTCATCCTTCTGCATCGCTATCTGTCGCTTCATCTCGTCTAGACGTAACTCTTCACTGATTTCTGATTGAATGCCGCTGAGGGTCCGTTTTGCTTTACTCACCCACAAGCCAACAGTGCGAACAGCGATGGGGAGTTTTTCAGGCCCCAACACCACTAATCCGACGACTGCAATAATCAGTAACTCCGCAAAACCGATATCAAACATTTACAGTTACCTGCCAGTTACTTATCAGTTTTTGGCTCGTCTTTACTCTGCTCTTTCGCTGCCGCGCTATCTGTCTCAGCAAAATCAGCATCAGCTTCAATCTTTTTCTCTTCCTCTTTAGGCTCGTCGTTCATGGCTTTTTTAAAGCCTTTCACTGCTCCACCTAAATCGCCGCCTAGATTACGCAATTTCTTGGTACCAAACAGCAATACCACGATTACCAAAAGAATAGCCAACTGCCAAAGACTAATGCCACCTAACATATTATTGTTCTCCGTATTACAACATGAACGATTCAAACCGTCCGTTAAATGATTTCAGACGATGTTAACGCCCACTCAGTAGCGCCAACATGACCTAATTTATTTTTGCTCTGACCTTGAGGCTTTTTCTTCTAAGCCCGACATATCAAAACGACGTGCCAATTCGTTAATCACCGCTTCAGGCCGCTCACCTAAGTGAGATAAAGCGACGAGCGAGTGGAACCATAAATCAGCGGTTTCGTAAATAACATGATTATTATCGCCGCTCACTTCAGCATCCTTAGCTGCCAAAATGGTTTCCGTTGCTTCTTCGCCCACTTTCTCTAGGATTTTATTTAACCCTTTTGCATGCAGGCTGGCCACATAGGACTTTTCAGCTGTTGCCATTTTTCGTTGTTCGAGAATATCGCCCAGCTGTGTTAATACATCACTCATATCAGGCCTTACTTATCGTAAATCGTATGTGGATCTTTCAGAACAGGCTCAACCGCCACCCACTCTTCCGCTTGTAGGGTTTTAAAGAAGCAGCTTTCCCGCCCAGTATGGCAAGCGATGCCGCCTAACTGCTCAACACTCAGCAGAATAACATCATCGTCGCAATCTAAGCGGATATCATGAAGCTGCTGGACGTGGCCGGATTCTTCGCCCTTACGCCACAATTTCTGCCGCGAGCGCGACCAGTATATAGCCCGCTGCTCTGCAACGGTTAACGCGAGTGCTTCACGATTCATCCAGGCAACCATAAGCACCTTGCCCGAGACATGATCCTGAGCGATTGCCGGCACGAGGCCGTCACTATTCCACTTAACCTGTTCTAACCACGGTTCAGACATATCAATATTCTTTATCATCTAAGCAGGCAAGGATACCTGATCCCCTACGACTCTACTATCCCCGAAACATGGGAGGCCGCTAGCCTAATCATTAATTGTTTCAATTCAGTGACGCAGCAATAAGACAGCGCCAACCCCACCTAATAACCAACCGATCGCCGGCAACTCTTGTAACGCCAATAGCGGATCATCCAATGAAAGACCCACTGCAGCCACCAAACAGACGACGCCAACCCAGCGCCATTGATGGCTAGCCTTCTGCTGCAGCTCTTGCCGAGCGACGCTCATGGCCAACATATCACGGCGCCGAGTGTCATCCATGTTCTTTAATTGATTCAGTGCGTCGTAAGCCATCTGAGGTAGCTGAGGCATTTTATCCAACCAATCGGGGGCCTGTTGTTTAATTGAACGATAGGCTGCTTTTGGCCCCATACGTTCTTTCATCCAACGCTCCAAAAACGGTTGGCCGGTTTGCCACAGGTCCAACTCAGGATAAAGCTGCCGCCCTAAACCTTCGATATTTAACAGCGTTTTTTGCAATAGCACTAGCTGAGGCTGAACCTCCATATTGAAACGACGCGCTGTTTGAAATAGACCCATTAAGACCATCCCAAAAGAGATATCTTTTAACGGCTTTTCAAAAATAGGCTCACAGACACTGCGAATAGCGGTTTCGAACGACTGCACATTGGTATCTGCCGGTACCCAGCCAGAATCAATATGCAGTTGCGCAACCTGACGATAGTCTCTCTGAAAAAAAGCCAAAAAATTACGCGCTAGATAGCTTTGATCTTCCGGTGAAAGTGAACCAACAATACCAAAATCAACCGCGATATATTGCGGCGACGCTGGATTTTCACGGGATACAAAGATGTTGCCAGGGTGCATATCTGCATGGAAGAAACTATCGCGGAACACCTGGGTGAAAAAGATTTCGACCCCCTGCTCTGCCAGCTTTTTCATATCGGTATTCTGAGCTTTCAGTTGCTCGATATCCGCCACGGGGATACCGTGTATCCGCTCCATGACCAACACATTCTGACGGGTTAGATCCCAATAGATTTCTGGCACATAAAGTAACGGGGAGTTTTCAAAATTACGTCTAATTTGTGAACCGTTAGCCGCCTCTTTGCGCAGATCCAGCTCATCAAAGATAGTGTTTTCATAATCGGCCACTACCTCAACCGGTTTTAGTCTGCGCCCTTCTGCCCACAGCGTTTCGACTAACCGAGCTAAGGTATAAAGCAAAGCCATATCTTTTTTGATGGTTTTACCGATGCCTGGGCGGATGACCTTAATCACCACTTCTTCGCCGTTATAGAGCAAAGCTTCATGCACCTGCGCCACTGAAGCCGACGCCATAGGCTCAGGATTAAACTCGGCAAACAGCTCTTCTACTGGGGCGTTTAACGCCTCTTCAATTAACTGCTGTGAATACGCGCTGGCAAAAGGTGGCACCTGATCCTGTAGTTTTTTCAGCTCCAGCGCCAAGTCATCCGATAACAGATCGCGTCGGGTAGAGAGCATCTGACCAAACTTAATAAAGATAGGGCCTAGCTCTTCTAAGGCTAACCGTAGACGCTCACCCTGTGAACGAGGTCCCACAGGAATGAAGTAGCGCCATAGCATCAATTTTAAAAGCAGTCGGGCATACCAATGCAGACTGACCTGCTCAAAAAAAGTATCGAGCCGGTATCGAGCAAAAACCCGTGCTATTTTGAAAATTCGGAGTAAACGTCGCACCGCTGTTGTTTTCCGTGGTAGTGGTTCTGGAATAAGGCAGGCATATTGCCCACTTCAGTAGCGAAGGTAAAGAGCTGCATCATACCGAAGAACTAAAGGTTAACCCAGCTCAATACGGTTGCGACCTAAACGTTTCGCTTCATAGAGCGCTTTATCTGCCCGATTGAAGAGGCTATCGATCGCATCTTCAGGCTGCACTTCGGTTAAACCAAGCGAAAGTGTAATTTGAACGGGATCGCCATGAAAATTAAATGGGCTTTGCGCGACCGCTTGCCGTACCTTGTCGACCGCAATCATCGCCTGCTTAGCGGTCGTCCCAGGCATCAGAATAACGAACTCTTCGCCACCATAGCGAGCAACAAAGTCCGTTGAGCGGCTCTGTTTAGTCAGAATATTAGCGATTAGCCGCAACACTTTATCTCCCGCTTGGTGACCGTAAGTGTCATTGATTCGTTTAAACAAATCAAGATCGGCAACGGCTAGCGAAAAGGGTTGCCCATAGCGCTTCCAACGTTCGAACTCTGCATGCAACTGTTCATCGTAGCCGGCCCGATTTGGTAACGAGGTCAGTGAATCAGTGAGTGCTTTATGTCGTTCCGACTCGATATGCACCTTCATCTGATGGGTTTGCTCTTCCATCTGCTCAAAACGACGCTGCAACTGCAGGTAACGCTCATACAAACGCTGCTCACGGCGCTCTTCTTTCTCTTTGAATAGATCGACCGACTTAACAATGTTTAGCAACTGCGAAGAAACATGACTCTTAAGCTGTTGCAGATCGTTGGATTCCTGCATCACGGTTTGTATCGACTGCACATCCTTTTGAATACCATTCGTCAGCAAAACCACTTCGTCTGCCGCTAACTCATCGGTTTGCCCGGCCTTCACATAGGCTTGCACCTCCACTAGGTGGCCCGTGAGATTTTGCAGATAGTTTTCAAACTCGGCACCGTTATAAGCATTAAAGCGGGATACGAGACCAACAAGATCCTGAACAATGCTCGAAAGGCCGTTCAGTGTGACGCCTTCCTCGATGCGGCTCACCAGCTCTCGCGCCAAAGACATATCACCCGGCGGTATATTTAAACCCGCAATAAGACTGAGCAACTCAGACCCTATCTTTTGCAGTAGCGCTTCGTCTTCCTGCGCTATCCCGTCGAGTGCTGCATGATGATGACCTTGATTAAAATCATCCGCTAACAAAGGCCCTTGAAGCTCAACCAGCTCATTGACAACCTTGGCAATAACAGCGAGCTGTCCCGAGAACGGCGTCATCTCCCCTTCAATGCCTTTCAGGCGTTGATCGGCCGCCTCTGCAGTCAAGTTAAGTCGTAGCTGATAGATCCACTTACGCAGCCCCAGCAGTAACGCTTCCTGCTGCTGTTGCTGCTCGATATCCAGCCCGCGCAACTGCTTCTCAACTAACTGAATCACCTTTGGTGATCCCGGTTGATTATTTTTAAGCTGAGTACATAAAAGATTAAGCGCATGATCTAACTGCGCAGACTGACCATCGAGGGCGACCGTCATCTGACACAGCAGATGCTGAAGAGGCTGATCTTCAAATTGAGTTTGCAACTCATCCATCTGATCAGAAAGTGACTTGTAACGCTCTTTCCAGTCGTCCTGTTCCATCCCAAATCCTTACAAACCGGCCAGCCGATAGCCATTTCACCCAATCTTATGCCAGTTTAGGCCCGACAAGCCAGCCCCCAAACTTCGGTTAACGGAAAAACAGGCAATAAAAAAGCCGCATAAAGCGGCTCAGACTGCTGAAAAAGTCCTCGTCAAATGACGAGGATTTTTTATAATAGAGCCATGTTAAAAGAACGCCCCCAAACCCAGTCCACCCTTGAGTTTGTCTGTATTGATGAGCTTGTGCCTAAAGATC
>NZ_RQXW01000032.1 GCF_003957515.1 Amphritea opalescens | reverse complement strand
AGAGATGTTCATCATCAACTTGAGGAGCGTCACCAGGATTCTTACGGCGATAATTATTGATCCAAGTATGCAAAGTATTAACGTTAATTCCCAGCTCTCTGGCGGTTTGGGTTACCGGTTGACTGGACTCTACTGCCAGTTTGATGGCTGACTCTTTAAATTCAGCAGTATAAGTATTGGCTTTCTTTTGATTCATTCGAACACACCTCTATTAGTGGGGATATTAACCACATCTGTGTATCCGGGAAACTATAACCACTTCAACATCAGAAGCTCTCTGACGTGTCGTTGAAAGTTTACTTGGGTTTGCACCAAAGCGTATCATTGTCCGACAGGCTGCCTCTTGATCAAAAAAAGCGGCTTGATGAAGAAAGGTCCACCCAGATGAAGCTTTCTGGAAATGGCTACAATGTTGAGCTAATCGAGGCGCTTTTTCCCATACAGACATTACATGGGCCCATTTGCCTATTTTGGCTTTTTCATACAACTCTGAGATGATGCCTTGTAAGTGACTCATGATTCATCCATTGAATAGTCTACTCTAGTAATTTACACCTCATGTAGACTGATATGAAGAGGCAAAGAAGGTTAACCGCCGCAACTTACTTAGCGGCTTTTTACTAAGCCGCTAATATCAAACTATTTAGATAATAAGTGCCTCATTTATCCGACTTACCGATTAAATACGGCTACGGTTAACCCATAGTTCGTATACCTCAGTCACAGTCAATATATCTAAGTAATCTTCTCTTTTTATCGAAGCTATACAGTAAATGCTTATTCTTCTCAGGGCGTCCTTTACATAACTTATATCACTCAAATTCTTCGAAACTAATATGTGATAGATCAAGATTGTAATCGAGCGCATTAACAATTTGCTGTAACCGATCTAACGTATATCCGGCGCCGTATCGACGCGTAGTCGTTTTATGCTCATGACCAATCGCTGCCGCAATATCTGACTCTTCAACCCCCTTATTTCTCAGCGTCCGTGCAGCGGTATGCCTGAAACTATGAAACGTCTTATTTTTCCTGTTAGCTAGCCCCAGCGAATCAAGATAGCCGGGACTGGCTGTTTCGCCATTAAACCACCGCCCAGTCTCTCGCCCCCAGCCATTGGTTTTGCAATATTTCATAGCAGGGAACAGCGTTTCGGTGTCAGAGGTAGCTGCTTGTCGACGCATCTCGACATAATCTAAAAATCCTATTTCAATCAACTGCTTATGAATCGGCACTTTTCGTTTTGATGTTTCATTTTTAGTCGACTGATCTAGCTCATCATCGGTAATATTAAAATACCAAATAACATCATCAGCTTGTTGAGATTGTTCGCACTTGATATCTCTGATGTGCAACTGACAAAGCTCATTAATGCGTCCACCAGTGTACATTGCCAGCAAGGGTGCCCAAAAATAGCTATCCACTAATGTGCGCTGTCTAGGCAGCTCTATAGAGCGATAGACCGAGCCATTCAGCAACTTACGCAAGTCTTCAGGTTCAAATGGTCGATAACTGTCAGTTGCTCCTCTACTCACATTCAGGCTTAAATCTGCGGCAAAGTTTATTTGAATGATATCCTCATCATAAGCAAACTTAACCAGCGCTGTGCACAACTGAAAGTAGCTTCGCGCAGTGTCCGCCGAGAGCGTACCATCGCGCTTCGAGCGTCGCTCCCTTTGCGGGTCTATCATCGCTCTCAGCTTCTCTCGAACGCTGATAATGTCTTTCCGCCCAAGCTTGGCAAAAACAGTCTTCGCGCCCAATAACTCGACAACAAATTTTAATCGCGTCGTGCCCTGAGATCGAGTTTTCGGATGGGTCCAATTACCTGACGCGATTTTTTCCTGAATAAATCTTTTAGCAATATCTTCAACCGTTGGGCCATTACTCTCGGCAAGGCCATCTCCCGCGGAGAACCCCATACCGGCTTTGCCCATAAATTGTAAAATTTCTAACTGGTTAGCATCAGAGTCTTCTAGATCTGAATGAATCCTTTGGGTGCCAGTACTCGGATCAACTTCAATGTATATTTTATTCTCGAGGTCAAAATCAAAGTCGGGTGTGTCAGACATATCCTGTTTAGTCTCTTTCTTGCTAAAAATCGTCGATTTAAGCGTTTCAATGATGAAATCGGGCTTAATATCTTCGATCTTATCAAGATCTAAGCAAGTGTCTATAAAGTTTATCAATTGTCGAAACTGATAAGCACAGCGATAGATAAGTAATCGGGCTCTGTCTTGATCGTGTGTTTTAAGCGAATTATTAAATTCATGCCCTAGTTCAGGCAAAACCTGAAAGACCCTAGACGGCCATTTAAGACGAATATAATACATACCGTTGCGACGGTAAGAATGTTGGATGCGTGCAGCCATAATTCACCTTTGGTGCTACAAGGTGGTGCTACATTTCTGAAAAACAATTCTTAAGGTAGGCTAGAGGCCGCATGAATAGGGCATCTACGAAGGAATTGGTGGAGCCTAGCGGGGGCTCACCCATTTTGCAAACCAAGTTAAAAATCAATAGGTTACCCTACCTATAGTTCATATAGTTACACACATTAGTATCACACCGCAACTGGAACATATCCAACCATCGTATCAATCAAAAGTTGTCGACTATCAAGATAAAAGCGTCCACCTGTGAGGTAGCGATTGCCTTCGCTTAAGCAATGACCAAACCTATCAACTGCACTGATACCACTTAAATGATCAAAAAACCTGCTGTTTAATAGCAAGCTCTTCTTCCCCTTAGGTGACATCACCTTTGTAGCGTTAGGCTTATATACGTTACTTTTTAATACTTAAAAATCATGAGAAAAGCCTGCGGTTCAATAGCAGACTATTCCTCCCTCACAGGTGCCATCACCGTTGTAATGCTGGCCCTTTGTTCTTTACTTTTTTACTAGGTGGCAGTGTTGGTTTTGTAACCTTCACGAGCTTCATCGAATGCTTTGATACGCTCAAATAGCCTCTTGAAATTCTCGCATGCTTTGGGCGGCCATATTGATTGACACTTTCGACGCTTAAATGACCCATAATCGCTGCAATTTCTATACGTGATTTGTCAGATTTTTTTAAGTCACAACCAAGCTGATGCCGCCAGCTATACAGTGTTGGAAGGCACTTTCGTTGCGGCCAAATTTCCTTGGTTACTTTAGCTAAACGCTTTTGAACATAGGTGATTGGCTTTGCATAAGGAGCATTAATTAATAAATGATGATACTTCTGAAGAGCTTCAAAAGTTTTGCGATCAGAGATAGTGAGTGTGCGATCAATGCCCCGATCTGCCCGTTTTTTGGCTGAGTTAACAAGAATCTTATTTCCGGGTAGAAATTCTAGATCATTTATTTCTGCTGGCCTACAGCCTAGATACTTAACAATCATGACAGTAGCGTAAACGTATTTATCGCCACTCGAACCACTCATTAGCCGTTCTATTAGCTTAGCTTCATCACTCGCTTTAACTGCTTTCAATTTGTTTCGTTTAGGCTTTATCTGAGCCTTTTTAGTTGGATCACTGGTGATAGGATTGAGCGTCACTTTAACTTTATCAGCCGTTTCAGAGAATCCTTTCAACCGTTGGTCTAGCTCGATAGCGTTGCGAAGCTTTCGCCAATAGCTTGGCACATAATCCTTAGCACATGCCTTCAAAGCCATTATTATGTTTTTTTTGGTGATTGGCTTACCAATCATTCTCGTCTCGTAAAAGTTTTTGGCTAACTTTTTATAAGCCTCTTCTGTTGAATACAACATCGATTATCCTCCTTGATTATTCGCGTTCATCCTGAACGCTCATCGCAGAGTATAGTAACTTTTTTGATAAGCCTTGCGTTTTTATCTGACGTTTCGCTTATAGTTGTGTAAAGGACTTCTCAACCACTTCGTGGTTTGCGATCCTCCTTGACACAACCCGCTTCACTAGTCGCTTTTCGACCCACTTCGCTTCGCTACGGGGCCTCACTCGGTCAAAGAGCGACCTCACCAGCTCCCCATACTTACCGAGGTAAGTATGGTTACAAGCGGCAGCTCATTTATAACGTTCATACTGCTTTGACTTGTTCGCATTTTCCATAGATCTTCTTCGATAATTCCACAATACACCTCATAGTTCTAACGCCGCGCTCTGCGGCGAATTTGGAGCGCAGAGGAAAAGTCACCCGACAGCAGCTCTTTGTTAGGCTCTGTTTTATTGATGCTGCCTCCTCCTTTCCTCTAGCGCCTTTATTCTCCCCTGTAACTCGATTATCTGCGCTTTTTGCTCAGAGTTAGCGCTCTCTAGAGATTCGATTAAATATTTATGTTGAGCAAGTAATTGTTCATACAATTTCTTTTGGCTATCAATTTCAACTAACTGCCTTGATATCAAATCTAACGTATCTTGATTTTTAGAACCTTCATTCGCAAGATTTTCGTTAATGTCTAACAACGAATTTACTATTTCTTTAGCGCTACTCTCTAGATTTTGCTGCTGGTATTCATTAAATTTATTGCCCGAAATAAAAGCGTAAGCGGTTAGTGACAAGCCAATTACTGTCAATGTGATGACGATCACACTCAGCAATATGTTTTTTCTTGAGTGTTTATCAGTTAGATCTCCCGATACTTTGATCTCAGAAGCTATTTGGGTTTGTATTTTGTTGGCTTCAACCATAAAATCTGAAGCTTGGACAGAGGATTCAATAAGCTGATCCAGCCTATTTGACAGCTCATTGAATGGTTGTAATCTACGTTCTTCTTTATCCCGCTCTTTTTTAGCGAAATCTTTCCTGAGTGACTCACGCTCTATTGGGCGTAATTTCGGCATGCTAGTTGCTCTTATCGACTCCATCGCGTTGCTTAGAGAGTCGCCCATTGTAAGAGTATTTTTTATGCTGTCAGTTAAATTAGAAGAAAAGCTGTCTATACCAGAAACCGACTTGAACATATCCTCCATATGCTTCTTGTATTTTTCTTTTTCAAGGATAGAAAGCCTGTAAAGATACGATATATTTGTCTCTTCTTCATTTCTTGGATGCTCTATTTCGTTGTACTCTTCATAGTTAACAATTTCACCCTTCTCGTTTTTCTTTTCCTTGAATTCACGCTTCTTAAATAAATATTCATTGTTATCTATATAAATACCAGCAATTTTCTCAAGCTCGTCTTCCGTTAGTTTACTCACGTCTTCGTTTGTGAGAATAGGCTTGTCTGGTTTGTATTTTTCTTCTTTTAAACGATCTTTCGGAAAGCATATATAAACACATAGATTTCGGATGAAGTCGGCAGGTATGCAATCTCCTAGTGAGCTATTTAGATTCTTGTGTAGTTCGATTTGGCGTTTCGCATTAATGCCGAAGACGCAAAGCTCTCCTATGCTAGTTACAATACAATCATATGCTTCTCGTTTAAATAACTTTCCTAAATCTAGTGCCATCTTCTCTATATCTTCCTAACGCCGCACTAAGCGGACTAAAATAGTGGGTTAAAATTTGTAGCGAAGCGAAACGTAACCCACTGTTTTAGTTCTGCTTAAGTACCTTGTTAGCCTTTCTACTTTTACGGTTTATAAGGTACGTGCGGATATTACTAAATTTGGTTAATAATTTTCCGACTACTAAATAAGTAAACCAACTATAATGCTTGGCTTCGATTGTTTTATTGAAGCTTGAAGCATAAGATTTACTCAGTAACTCCTTCCCATCAATGACTTCAACATTTATACAATTAAGTTGACCATTCACAGCTTTCTCTGTTAGGAATTCTTCAAGGTTACTTTTAGACATTAACGATTCTTTGGTTAGTCTAAATTTTTCGAATCTAGGATAATTATAATCTTCGGAGTAAACTGCAATAGTTTTAACATATCCATCTTCAGTGGATAGCTTTACTAAAAAAGAAAAATCTGCCCCATAATAACCATTTTTATTATTTGGACGCATTGCTTGAATCGATACAGTTAGGTGATTATCAAAGAAGTCGGCAATTGGATCCCATCTTTGAATCCTTTTTTTAACAACGTATTTCCCATGGGACGTTGATAAAACTAAACAAGTTTTAACCTTTTTTGAACTCAGCAGGTTATTAACCTTAATTCTGTTCATACTTACACTGTAATAATCAACGGGATCCAAGTTTTGCGTAAATGATTCATAAGATTTCAATATTTTAGGTTCATGCTCAAAATTGGACAGTTCTATATAATAATTCGGGCCAACACGGAGCAATACTTTGAAAAGAATGACAGATCTATCTTTGAAGTTCTCAATCGTATAACTGTTCACATATTGGTCTTCAGCGTAGATACTTGAACTAATACTATATTGACCTTTTACGTAAATTCCTGATTTACGCAAGAAATTTCGAACAGCAAAATATAAAGCAACGATTGAAATCGACAAAGCGATGTAAGGAACAATACTCAACTCACTCTCCATAGAAGGCTAACAGCTTATTCGTGTGCGTGCCTGATATACTGGCGATAACTACCGGGCTTCTGCTTGTAACCAACTGATTTCATTCTGAAACCTTCCATAGTTTGATGATTCCCTTTTAGAAAAGTGCGCGTGCACACTATTGCACACTATTTCGGTGATGAGTGGCATATAAACTTGCAAACCAAATCAATAACCTATTGATTTTATTGATGATCAAAGCATCATCAACCGAACAAACAGGCAAGCAAGAAAACTAAGTGTGCCCCCTTTCCTAGAAAAGTTCAAATCATACTGTATATCACATAAAGAAATGCCTATAAAACGCATCCATGCTAATACCAAGCAGGTGTGCCAAAACATTTATAATTGCTCACTGAACTACTACGGTAATCCTCCCGAAAAATAATAGTGCTCAAAAGTAGAATTTTCTCGTAATCTATACGCAGGAGGTTCTGCATGAAAAAGTCACGTTATACCGATAGCCAAATCATGGCGATCCTAAAGCAAGCCGA
>NZ_RQXW01000031.1 GCF_003957515.1 Amphritea opalescens | reverse complement strand
CTTTCAATGGGTTAATCAAACAGCTCGTCTTGTTTCAGTGACCGTTTCCGGTGGCTGTCTCAAGCGAGGAGGCGCATTCTACACCGGACAGGCAGGGAGTCAACAGGGGCAGCACGAAAAAGTGTCAATTTGATAAAAAAGAGCTAAGTTTTTAAGTAAGAACCGTCAGACAGCACGTTACGCGGGCTCATAACTGAAAAAGCCCCTCTTAACAGACCTAATCACCGGTTCTTTGCAAACTAAGCTAAGGCGAATCTCAACCTGCCACGTCTCTATCACCTACCTATTACATAAAACATCGACGCACATACCCTTGCCGCGTTACACCCTGCACCGATAACTATCGGCTGATCCCGGCCCAAAAACCTAAGGTCGTCTTTTTCGATATATACGACACCCAAGCAGTACAACCAGCAGAACAGCAAAGATTAGTTGCTGAGAAAAGTCCGAACGGATCTGCAAGGTATAGTGCAACATAACGAGTATGCTGATGGGGTAAATCAATGAATGTAGCCGCTTCCAGTCTTTACCCAACTTGCGCTGCATCCCTTTGGTTGAAGTTATTGCCAATGGCAACATACACAACAGAGCAAGCGAACCCACAATAATATAGGGCCGTTTCGTTAATTCGGTTATCAGACTATCCCAGCGCCAACCTAGCAGAAAGGTTGCAAAGGCCAGCAGATGCAGCACGGCATAAAAAAAGGCAAAGAGCCCAAACATACGCCGATAAGACGTTAACCAGCGCCAACCTAGATAAATTCGCGCGGGTGTTACGCTTAATGTTAACCATAACCAGCAGAGAGACCAATAACCAAGCTCTTTAACGATAAACTTCGCTGGATCAGCACCTAAGTCGCCATTGAGTAAACGCTGAATCAATAAGATTAACGGCAGCAGCAATAGTAAAAAGACACTCCAGCGAATCCAACCTTTACGCTGTAATGCTGACATTAAAACCACTGTTTCAGATCCATCCCCTTGTAGAGATCAGCGACCTCCTCGGCATAACCATTAAAGGGCAAGGTATCGATAATATTTGGTGAGAACAGCGAAGAAGGTAACCTGCGCTCAGTGGCCTGCGACCAACGAGGATGATCAACAGCAGGGTTCACATTTGCATAGAAGCCATATTCATCTGGCGCGATATGATTCCAGCTCGTTTGCGGCATTGTTTCGCTAAAATGAATACGGACAATCGATTTGATCGACTTAAAACCATATTTCCAAGGTACGACCAACCTCAACGGCGCGCCGTTTTGGGGTGGTAGCGCATTGCCGTACATCCCCACCACCAATAATGCCAGTGGATTCATGGCCTCGTCGATTCTGAGCCCTTCAACATAGGGCCATGTTATCGTACCGAAAAGGTTACTTTGCCCCGGCATCTGCTCTTTATCTTCCAATGTCGTGAAGTGCACATATTTGGCTTTAGAGGTCGGTTCAAAACGCTTAATCAGGTCCGCTAGCGGGAATCCTAACCAAGGAATCACCATCGACCAAGCCTCAACGCAGCGCAACCGATAGATCCGGTCTTCTAATGCATGTGGAGCGAGAATATCTTCAAGATGATATTGGCCTGGTTTAGCGACTGCCCCGCTAATTTCAACCTGCCAAGGATCCGTTATAAGCCCCTGCGCATGACGAACCGGATCACGTTTATCGGTGCCAAACTCATAAAAGTTATTATGGGTAATCGCATCATAATAAGGTGCCAGCTTTTCTTCGGTTGAATATCCGGGATTGTGTACCGCGCTAGCTAGCTTAGGCTGGAGCCACGAGGGACCCTCATAGATGGGTAGATCACCGGCAATATCGTAATCCGTCGCACCGGCCTGGGATGAAAAACCCAGCACCGGCAGCGCCGTCATGGATAACGCCGCTTGCATAAAGCGACGCCGGTTTCGATAAATAGGCTCTGGGGTAATCTCTGATGGTTGAATCGATGGCGAGCCTATACGTCTATACCGTTTCAAAACAACCTCCTAGCCTGACTAACAGTCTAATGGCTCAATGACTTACGCTTACGCAGCAACCAAAGCACAGGCCCTGATAACGAATAACCTAACAGCAGCAACCACAGGAAGATTGGCGGACTAATCGAGATCACACCGATGGTCAATACAATCACCAGCAGGATCATAAAGGGAATTTTCCCTTTAGGGTCAATATCCTTAAAGCTGTAGTACAGCACATTGCTCACCATCAGCACGCCCATTAAGGCAACGTAGATAGCGATAGGATAGATAAAACCACTAAAATCAATGTCGAATTCGACACAAGCCCACACCAAGCCAGCAATAGAAGCGGCTGCCGCAGGGCTAGGTAAGCCGATAAAGTAACGTTTATCCACAGAACCGATCTGAGTATTAAAGCGTGCTAATCGCAGCGCGGCACCGGCAACATAGATAAAGGCACAGAACCAACCAAACTTACCTGCATCACTCAAGGCCCAGCTAAAGGTAACCAGTGCTGGTGCGACACCGAATGAGACCATATCCGCCAGCGAGTCATACTCAGCCCCAAATGTACTCTGGGTATTGGTTAGACGAGCCACTCGTCCATCAAGTCCGTCAAGCACCATCGAGACAAAAATCGCAATGGCTGCATTATCAAAAGCACCGTTCATGCCCGCGACAATAGCGTAGAAGCCACTAAACAGTGCGCCGGTCGTAAAAAGGTTTGGCAGTAGATATATCCCTCGATTACGAGGCTTAGGGTCTGCAGATTCTGGAATGGGTTGATCAGGCTGTTCTGGTTTGCTTCCCTGTGGGTTGTTCATAGAGCTGTTTACACCGATGTATTAACAAAATGTTTAGTCATTCTACTTTTCCGCATAACGGAAAGCTATCGCTACCCAAAAGCTTTCAACCTCAGAACCCAGTAAAAAAGCCAAAAGTAGGTTTTTACACCTGCACAGTAAGATACGGATGTAGATATTAAGACGAAAAAATGAGATTTATTTTAAGCCTGGCAAAAAGAATAGTCGATCACCATGATTTTCCGTTAATTTCCGAGTAATCGCCCGTTTTAACGGCGCAACATTATTAGCAACCCGCAACGTTGCTTTGCGGGCAATTTTGGCGACAACATTGTCGTTAGTAAACAACCCAACCACGAGATTAGTTCCCATATACAGAGGGCGGGTAACCAGCATATGGCTCCGCTGATAATGCTGTAAAACACGACTTGAGCCTATATCAGTCTCTCGGCTGACGGCTTGCTTAATCGCGTTGGTTAACGTTTCCTGGCTCCGCAACCCCAAATTAAAGCCATGAGCCGTCACTGGGTGCATACCCACAGCCGCATCACCAATCACCGCATATCGCCGACCGATAAACTTATTGGCATGCACCGCAACCAAAGGATATAAATGCCGGCGTCCATATAGTTTCATAGCCCCCAGCCGCCCTTCCAGACGTCGTTCAATATCCGCAGCAAAAGCGTCTTCGTTCATATTGAAGATTCTAGCAGCCTCTGCACTAGACACCGTCACCACAATCGATGAAAGATGACCATTCATCGGTAGAACCGCTACCGTCCGACCATAATGAAAGCACTCAAGCGCGGTTTGATCATGGGAAAGGCAGTGCTCCATGCGACAGACAATCGCCGTGCGAGAAAAATCCTTAATACTGGCAGGCAAACCCATCTTTCGACGCGTGTCTGAAAAGCGACTATCCGCTGACACCAGCAGATCGCACTCGAAACGCTCACCGCTCGACAACTGCACCCAAGCACTATCTGCATCACTGCCCACATCGTCAACGGAGATATCCGTCATCAGCTCAACATTATCGACGCCTTCAACCACTTCAAAGTAAGCTTTGCGAATCTTATCGTTGGGTACTAAATACCCCAATGCCTCAAGGCCCGCATTATCATTGTCAAAATCCAACGTGTAACTAGAATGTCCATCCAACACCTTAGCGGCGCAGATAGGCGATATATCATGCGAAGAAAGGCGTTGCCATGCCCCCGCACTCTTCATCAGCGCGATCGACCGATGCGTCAATGCGATTTCACGCCCATCTTCCGCAGGGTTCTGCAGTGCACTCAAAGGCGAGCGATCCACCAACAACACCTTTAATGACGTCCCCTTCAATGAACGAGCAAAACTCAGCCCCGCCGGACCTGCACCAATAATGATAATGTCATACTTCATACAGAACCTCAGACGATCATGCGCCATTCAAAGCGAAAAGTTAGGCCAAACATTACCCGCAAAGCAGGCTGATTTCCCTAACCCAGATCAAACCGCTTTAAGAAAGCACGACCCCAATCGCTATCAGCCATCCCTCATTGATTACCTGAACAAATATATATTGCAGAAAATAACCTATATGCAAAAATACATTTCACATACTGCAATACACGAGCTGACAATATTTATGGATACCCGCTCCCTTACTTTTTTCCTCAGCCTCTGCGACACCCTTCACTTTGGCCGCGCCAGTGAGGCTTGTCATATCAGCCCTTCCGCCCTGACGCGTACCATTAAACAGATGGAAAGCACCCTCGGCGTACAGTTGTTCGAACGGGATAATCGTACGGTCAGACTGACCCGCGAAGGCGAACACTTTCAGGCGTATGCTCGGGAAGCACTGATACAGTGGGACGTGATACGCAATTCACTACTAGAGGATGCGCAGGAGTTACAGGGAGAAATCAGCGTGTATTGCTCAGTCACCGCCAGCTATAGTTTTCTCTACGATATTCTCAACAAATTCCGCCGGCAACACCCGAAAATCGAAATAAAACTACATACCGGCGATCCTGAAAGCGCCATTCAGCGAGTCATGAGCGGTACCGACGATATCACGATTGCCGCCCGCACGGACACCCTGCATAACAGCCTTGCGTTCAAGCATATCGCCACTTCACCTCTCGTATTTATCGCACCTCAGCAAGACCCGCAACTTGATGCCATATTACAGGGCACCATTGACTGGTCAGCGGTGCCGATGATTTTGTCAGAAGAGGGTGTATCTCGAAAGCGCATAGATCAGTGGTTTAAGGCACACCAAGCCAAACCCAAAATCTATGCGCAGGTGGCAGGAAACGAAGCCATTGTTAGCATGGTCAGTCTCGGCTTTGGCGTCGGAGTCGTACCGAAAATCGTCTTAGAAAACAGCCCTCTGGCAACTCGAGTTCGTATCTTAGCGATACAACCCGAGCTACAACCCTATGATGTGGGTCTTATCGCACTCAAGAAAAAACGACAGAGCCCTCTCATCGCGGCCTTTTGGTCTCAGACCGGCTAATGCTCAACCACCTAAGCGCCTCTGCGATATCACACTATTTTTCCCGTCCGCCTTGCGGGCCGATTAACCAAATAGATACCCAACGCGACCAATAGCAGAGCCCCCACCATATCGAACGTCAGTTGCTCATCGAGAATCAGCCACGCAAACAGCACACCAAACAACGGCGTTAAGAAAGTAAAACTGGCAATTTTTGAAGCAGGATAGTGACTCAGCAACCAGAACCAAGCCATATAACCAACAAACGCCATCAAAACGATTTGAAAGAGCAGTGAGCCAATAACCGAGGGGGTCAAACTCACAATACCTGGCTCATTCAACAACCAAGATAGCAGGGGCAGTATCAACGCAGATACCACCAACTGATACAGCAATACCCTAGCCGGTGACTGATGCCGTTGAGGCGATGCCTTGAGCACCACCGTTGTCGCGCCCCAGAAAAAAGCACCGACCAACGCTAAACTATCACCCAACAGAGAAGCGTCAGCATCCAGTGAATCCCGAAAAGCCACGAAGACGCCAATAAAGGCCACCAGCAACCCGGCAGCCTGCACTTTACTTAGCTGTTCACCTGGCACAAACAGATGCACCCCCAATGCCACAACAAACGGTGATGTGTAAAGAAAAATCGTTGTTCGGGAAGCCGTTGTCAGATTCAATGCCATGTAGATAAACAAAAACTCCAACGCAAATAACACCCCGAGGAGCATGCCCCACCAAAAAGCGCCATCGCGGCGGAGTATTTTTTCACCCCGCCACAACATCCATGCGATTAGCAGTACAGAAGCGCCGATCGAACGCAAACCGGCTTGCATCAGTGGCGACACTCCCTCCAAGCCAAATTTAACCACTACCTGATTCAATCCAAAGAGCAGACAAAGACCAACCAGTAACAGTATCGCCAAACCGTCAAACTGAGACTTAATCATTGATTGAAAAGCTCTTCCAGAAGCGGTGAGATATAGGGCCGACCACGCTCATTCAACGCGGTACCAACCACCAGCCCATCAAGACAAACCTTTTCATCTTCTAGACGCACAACCCGCTGGCGAAAGCCAAACTTCACGCGGCTGAGCCGTTCGAGCGCAACCTCAACCCGAAATCGATCACCGCTTTTTAACGAGGCTTTGTAATCCAGTTCAGAACGGATGACCACCAGATGAATGCCCGCGCTGGTCAGTGCCGCAAAATCGATTCCGCCCTGTTTCAAAAACGCATGGCGGGCATGCTCAAGATAGTTGAAATAAACACCGTTATTAACGATACCTTGCATATCCAGTTCATAATCCCTAACACTCATTTCAATACTGAACATTGGAAGTCTCCTAACAAAAAAAGGGTGCTTCAATAGCACCCTCTTGAATATGAATAATAATCTAGTGGGTTGAGCGGGCCGACTTTACCGTATCAGGGGCCAACGAATCGATAATCGTCAGCAAAGCATCGACACCCTCCTGTAGATTCGCATTATTATCGATCAGCAAAATACTATTCGGCAGGCTATCGACAAATTGCCGATGCCGGTCAAGCCGCTTAACGATCTCAGCCTCCGTTTCGCGGCCTCGTTCCGTCAAGCGCTGCCGGAGGCGCTCTTCATCCACCTGTACCAACACCGGAACCAAGTTCGGATAAGCATGTAAGGCAATTTGCAAATACTCGCGAGAACCATTGATAACCACATTGACACCTTTCGCCAACCAGCTATCTATTTCAGCACCGATGCCATAACTATAGTCATGGGAATACCACTGCATAGCAAACATCCCCATATTAGCTCGCATATCAAACTCTTCAGGCGATAAATGGATATGGTTTTCACCACCAATGTTAGGTGCGCGGGTAATATAACGATGGGCAACAAAACAGCGATGCTTTGCCTGCAGGCGCTGACGGCACCCTTCAAGCAAGCTATCTTTACCGCTGCCTGAAGCGCCCACCAGATAAAGCAGTTTTCCACTCATAGGGTGATCTCTGAGTACTATACCGATGATTGAGAGCCCAAGAGTAATACGCTTAAATTGGAAACACCAGCCCTGATTAGCCCAGTCCGACCGTCGCCACATGCAAAACAAGATCGAGATCTTCTGTGCCAAGACAACAACATAGCGCCTATTTCAACGATGAAAATGAGCAACCGGCTATCTTATACATCACGGATCACCTGCACCTGCACCTTCAGCCCTCAACCATCATCAACAGCGATCCCACTCTGCAGTTTAAACTTTAGTTTACTCTGGCCAAAAAAAAGCCGCTCAGTGAGCGGCTCAGACTGCTGAAAAAGTCCTCGTCAAATGACGAGGATTTTTTATAATAGAGCCATGTTAAAAGAACGCCCCCAAACCCAGTCCACCCTTGAGTTTGTCTGTATTGATGAGCTTGTGCCTAAAGATC
>NZ_RQXW01000030.1 GCF_003957515.1 Amphritea opalescens | reverse complement strand
GAGAAGAGGCAAAGCGGGCTATTTTTGAGTATATCGAGGTGTTTTATAACCGAGAGAGACTTCACTCAACCAATGGGTATATTGCGCCATTGGTCTTTGAGGAACCGCTGTCAAAGGCAGCTTAAGAAATGTGTCCGGAAAACTGTTGCCAGATCAAAACGTGTTGCACTTAGCAATTGAATTCGCGCTATGCGATAAACATGGATAAAACCTTTACCACGTTCCCCATAATCTTTTTCAAAGTCAAATTCACAAATTTTGCATAGCGATCCAAATTCATCTAAACAATCCTGACGAGCCTGTGGATCTCTTTCATATGGATTAACTTGTATCGTTTTTTCGCCCCCTCAAAAATAGGGGCTCTAAATAGGGGCTCTGCTCCCTATCATTCCTTTATTTTGCAGTTCATTTATGGGCATCAATCGATTCTGAAACCACCTGGTTCCGCCCATTCTTCTTAGCTTGGTAGAGACGCTCGTCAGCCAAGTTTATGATAGTGTCAGAATTAATATCCTCACCACAGATAACCGAAGCCACACCTAAACTAACGGTAAGGTGATTCTCGATTTCAGAACCTTCGTGGGGGATACTCAAACGCGTAATTTCATCCTTAATGCTCATCGCAATGCCGACAGCACCTAGGTGATCCGTTTCAGGTAGAATGCAACAAAACTCCTCCCCTCCGTAGCGAGCGACTAGGTCCTGAGGCCGTTTGAGTTTACTCTGGAAAACCCCAGCCACCAATTTGAGACACTCATCCCCAGCTACGTGGCCATAAGTGTCATTGAAGGCTTTAAAGAAATCCACATCAATCATGATCACAGAAATGGGCCCTTTTACACGGCGCATGCGATCACACTCGGCATCTAAAACATTGTTGAAGCAACGGCGATTGGCTAATCCGGTCAGGGCGTCGGTGAGGCTGAGGTCTTCGAGTTCATCACGGACTTTCTTGAGTTCAACGAGATTCTTTAACCGCTCCCAGTAAATATAAAGCGTATAGAATGCCAGTAACCATAAAATGACAAGCGCACCTATCGCCAACCCAACATGCAGCCGCCAAGCCGCTTGCCAGTCACTATCTGCTTCGCCAACCAGAATAACAAACGGCAGCCCCTCAATCTTACGAACACCATACAGCCGCGACTGCTTATCCAACGGAGAAGTTTGACGAAACGTTTTGTAGTTTTCATCGGAACCAATAAAGGCTTTAACAATTGAATCATTCACTGTTTTGCCCAGCATCTCGGGCCTGGCTGGTTTTCTTGCCAGTAGTTTTACATTCTGATCACTGATGGCTAAAACACCATGAGTACCGATCGACACCTTTTCAAGCCATGCCGAAAAGAACTCCAAATCCACGCCAATGCCAGCCAACCCACTAAACTCATCCCCCGGAAATTTTCGAGACTGGATAACCATCAGCTTACCGATATTACTGGCAAACATATTTGAAACGTAGGTTTGAATGTTTGGATTATGCATTGGCACGCTACACCATTCACGATGGCTAGCATCAAAGCCCACAATGGAAGGTGTGTGAGTCATAATGCAGTTTTTATCATTTAGGCCCACACCGATAGCATGGGGGAGAGTCTTATACTTGTCCTCAATATATTTTGAGACGCGGGCATACTCATCCGTATTCGTTACAGGAAATTGAAGCGCTGAAACAGGCACCGTGTAGACAATATCACGCAAAATATAATCAGAAGCAGCAAATGCCCCTTTGATCCACTCTCCAATCAAAATGCTGGTATTGGCAACCCGCTCTTCAACTTTAGCCTCTTCCTGCAATAAGGAATATCGCAGTTCATAGAAAGCCATTACGCCAGTCAGCAAACAAAACAATAGACAATACGCAACGCTCTTTTTTCGCTTGATCATAGACTAACGTACCAACGGTTACCAAAATGTCCGAATCCAAATAAAATGGTGTTACAACAACGACTAAAGTGCTTGTCGTCAACAATATTAGATCGGTAGTTCACAGTTTAGGCCTTTTTTATCCTTACCGCTAATAGCGGTGCAAACCAACGCCGCTGGTAAAAATGGCGCGGCTCAAAGCCATTGAAAATCTCACTTAACGTCTCCCTAATATCTCTCTAAAAAAGAGCTTTGATCCCTTGTATTACAGATAGAGGGAGCCCTTTTACGAGTTGGTCATTCCGACAATGGTTTTGGCGATAACGGCAACGACACCATCATGTGAAAAACCAAAGCCCCTTAGTCTTGGACCCAGTCAAACCTATAGTGTTATCCAACTTTGTACTCAGCCGAGGCCATCGTGGCGTTTTGTAAGATAATTATGCGACTCGGTAAGCTGTGCCATCCACTGTTCATCGGATATGGCTTCAGTCATAAAGATGTTCAGCATGACTGTGATGACTGTTTTCATGGCTTAAGGAAACAACGCCTCCAACAGCGGGCATCGACGCCGTCCGCGTTGCTTGCCTTGTTATCTGCGTGTTTTCACTAGGGAGAGATACTTGCTTTCGCACTCAGAGAACAGCGTGAATGGATTCATGCTATTACCGTAATTTTGGATTGTTAAGGTATCACCCTGCTGCAACGCGCTTACTTCAATTTTTAGATTACCGGGCGATTTTGAAGCATGGAGTCCAGAGAATACAATTTGTTGGCCCCGTTTCATCAAAGTGCCTTCAGCAGAGCGAGCATTGGTTGTCACTTTGTATAAAAGTTGATCACCTTCTTGTGATAACCCAACCACCAAGTTACAGGACTCTGGCTCCAAACTTTTGTAGTAAACGAAACTTGATTTCGGCAGCACAGAACACCCAGAAACCGCTGTGAAGCAAATGAGTATATAAAACAACTTTTTCAAATTAGCTCCTCGGATATAACGCTTCATTAACGGGCCAGTGCAACTTGCTTGCGAAGATCCGAGCTCGAAGGGTTGAAGTTGCATCATTGGTTATAAGCTACCAACCCCACCAACGTTCAACCTTGAGTATGCCGCGCCAAATACCCCCAAGAATAGAGGAAAAAAGGCGCGGGAACAGCAACGCAAGCACAGAAAATATGAGAATACAGGCAATAAGATAGGTACTGCTGAAGAACCCTGCATCAAAGTACGCCAGCTGCTTGTTGACTCCAAACCAGATCAAAATAGCAGTAGGTACAGAGAAAAACAGAGATGCAAAGAGGCCGATCAATCTCGATTTGATAAAACCGCCTTGGCTATGATGCCTTGCCATTTTGTGCCGCTACTCCTTGTGTATAACGCCCGGCTCACCGAGCAAATTTTTGATGGTGGCTTTTGTGCGTGTTTTGCACAAAAGGTGATGGTGGGTATTTATCCGGTGTAGTCGTTGCTTATATTTCAAATTTCTCGCGCATGACTTCCAGTATTTTCGGGTCTGTTCCACGCTCCTTAAGTACTTTCATCGTTTCAGCGAAATTTATCCTATGCTCTTCAATTGAATAACTAAACTCAGACTCAGATTTTAAATCAAAATTAGTTTGGCCAGCTATGGCCGCTAATTCTTGTATCTCTTCATTTGTATGATGAACAATGAGAGATAGTATTATTTTTGATGCTTCATTGAGCCAATTAACTGATTTAGTTACTAATGCAGAAAGGTAGGAATAAAACTGCTTTGCATCAGGCGGATACATTAAGTCAATCTCGGTATCAAATACTTTTTGCCTACCATCCTTATCAATATATGAGTTAATACATGACTCAATAATTGTTCTATGGGCTTCTATAAGTTTGAAACTATTATTATCCTTAAATGACTCATAGAATATCTGAGGACTCCACTGAGCGGCCCTTTTAAGTAAAATATCATTTAAGTGGCCAATTCCTCTATTCCGAAAATGATTGGCAAACATTAAGTCTTTTCTTAAGGATCTTGTGCTTAAGGTAAATTCAGTTGAACCATTAATTCTCAGTCTATCAGCGATATCTTTGACATTATTTAGTGTAAGGAAAACACCACGTGTAGCGCGTAATTTCGACAGCCAAGTATCTGCATCAGTAATAGCTTCGGAAAGAAGGGTATCAAAGCTCTGTAACTCATCTTTCAAAATGAGCAAGTTAAGATATTGCGCCTTCTCCGTTATTTGATACTTGTCTTCTGACATCGAAATACCTTACTTAGACTCAGTAAAATAACGCCTTTCTAAGAGGCAAAATATAGTTGGTTAAAATAAGCGAGACACGAGCAAAAAAACAACTGTATTTTATCCTGCTTGAGCAACTTGTTATACGTATGACAAGTCAATTTTAAATATTACTGAAAAGGCTAGTTTTTTACCCTTTACGCTGTGATCTAGTCTTACCACAAATGGTACATTTTTCTTCTACATCATCTAAATCGTTAGTGTATCGTCTACTACTCTCTTCCCAGTTATGAATACCCAACAATTTACATTTAATCCAGGTCAACATATGGACTCCTTTATAATACGTATAACAGATAGTCATTGTGCCCTTTGACACTATAAGCCCCAGACACTATAACTATTGAAACTGGCTCACGAAATAAACTTTTCTTTATATATCAGCAGGTTAAAAACAATCAAGAAAGGTCTTTTACAGAATAATCCCGTCTGTAGAGGCTGCATCCCTGCCATTAACTGGCCTAAATCATAATATCTACATGCCATAAAATCAAAGAGTTAGTTCAATTTTTCAGGCTAAATAGAAAACCTCCCTTGAGCAGAGGCGATTGGTAAGTGATCACTTCAGCGTTGAGGCACTGAATTCAACTCAAGTGCAAAATGAAGCTATGCACCCGAGCTTAAGCGGAGCGTTCGAGCTTTAAGGCTCTATCAATGCGCTTTGAGAGATCGACATAAACGGCTCGAACAGATAACTAATCACCGTGCGGGAACCGACCAATATCGATACCTGTACGCGCACGCCGGGAATCAAGCGGAACGACTGTGCGCCACGCAGAAACTCATACGAGCCGGGCTTCACCCTTACCTTATAGAAAGGCATACCATCATTATCCACCATGCGGTCGGCACTGATCGAAACCACTTCACCGGTAAACCTGTTTCGATCACAGAGATGAAACTAGACAATAGATAAGCTTTACAGGAGATACAAAAAAGCCTGCAGAAAGCAGGCTTAGATATAAGTGGTCGGGACAGCGGGATTCGAACCCACGACCCCTACTCCCCCAGAGTAGTGCGCTACCAGGCTGCGCTATGTCCCGACGATGAGCACTAAACACTTAAAGCGTTTAGCGCTACAACAGAGGTGGCTATACTACGCCAACAATTCACGTCTGAAAAGAACTTTTTAATCGATTTACTTTACCGATTTCAGTAGCTTACGAATATCTTCAAGCTCGGCAATGGTCTGTCGAATCAACTGTTTGTATCGCGCCGTATCATCTTCTGCCTGATCGCCATTGAGCCACTGACGGGCACCGTTGATGGTGTAGCCTTGATCATGTAATAAGCCCTGAATCTGCCGAATAATCAGCACATCCTGACGCTGGTAATAACGTCGCCCGCTGCGTTTAACCGGACGAATCTGCGGAAACTCTTGTTCCCAATATCTTAAAACATGGGCTTTAAGATCACACAACTGCGCTACTTCACCAATGGTAAAATAGCGCTTATTGGGTATATTGGGCAGTTCATCCGAGACTGAATCAGTCTCCTTCATAAGCTTCTACACGTTCCTTAAGCTTTTGTCCTGGACGAAAAGTAACCACCCGCCGTGCAGAGATTGGCACCTCTTCACCGGTTTTAGGATTTCGCCCCGGACGTTCACGCTTATCACGCAGATCAAAATTACCAAAACCTGAGAGCTTTACCTGCTCGTTTTCAGCCAGACTCATGCGAATTTCATCAAAGAAGGCTTCCACCATCTCTTTTGCTTCTCGCTTGTTCAGCCCCAGATCTTCATACAGGCGCTCAGCCATATCTGCTTTAGTCAAAGAGCCCATCAGAATACCCCTGTCGATTACACTCTTAATGTTGCACCGAACTCATTTTTCAGTGCAGACACAACAAAATCAATGACTTCGTTGATCTCTTCATCGTTAAGAGTGCGCGAAGGATGCTGCCAGGTCAAGCCCAAAGCGATGCTTTTTTGACCAGGTTCGACACCTTTGCCCTGATAAACATCGAACAGGGTCACTGCTTGAAGATATTCACCACCGTGCTGCAGCGCAACAGCGCGAAGTTCTTCGAAGGCAACCGACTCATTGACCAGTAAAGCTAAGTCACGACGGCTCTCGGGGAACTTAGACAGGCTGCTAAAGCGTGGCAAGCCACCATCTAACAGTTCTGACTGAACAATTTCGAACAGAAACACCGGACCGGCCAGACCAAGGCTCTTCACTAACTCAGGGTGCAACGCGCCCATAAAGCCAACGGTTTTACCGTTACGCTGAATCGCAGCGGATTGACCCGGGTGCAGGGCTACATGGCGTTCAGCCACAAAACTGAACTGATCAGCACAGCCACCCAATGCGAGCAACGATTCAACATCGCCTTTCAGGTCATAGTAATCCACCGGCGTGTTATCAGCACTCCAGCCTTCGGACTGACGTGGACCACAGATCAGACCAGCAACAACATTCTCCTGAATGAGTTGATCACCTTCAGGCAAGAAACGTTGGCCAGTTTCGAATAGACGCACACGGGCTTGTTGACGATTCTGGTTATATTGCAGCGCCTTCGTCAGTCCAGGCCAGATGCTGGTACGCATCACCGCCATCTCAGCAGAGATAGGGTTCGCCAGTGCTTTCGCCTCATGCTTATCATCAAACTGAGCCGCTAAGCCCTTTTCAATGAAGCTATAGGTGATCGCTTCTTGATAGCCTCGCCCCACTAACTGAGCACGAACGCGATTCAGCGTCACTTTCGACTCATCATTGGCGATCATATTCAGTTCTGCGGTTGGCACCTTAACCGGCAGGTTGTTGTAACCGTAGACCCGAGCTAACTCTTCGATCAGGTCGACTTCGATACTGATATCGAAACGGTAAGACGGCACGGCTACGGACCATTCGCCGTCGGCGCTACGCTCAACCGTCATCCCTAAACGGGTAAGAATCTCTTCGATCTCTAGCGCTGGCATCTCAAATGCCAACACCTGATTAACTTTGCTTTGACGCAAGGTGACGGTCGTCGCAGTGGGCAGGTGCTCTTCTGAGACAGCCTCAACAACAGGACCGACTTCACCACCCACAATATCTAACAACAGCTGGGTGGCGCGCTCAGTCGCCTTACGCTGCAACTGCCAGTCAACACCACGCTCATAGCGATGGGATGCATCGGTGTGCAATCCGTATGAACGTGCTCGGCCGGCAATATTGATGGGGTTAAAATAGGCACATTCGAGGAAAATATCTTTAGATTCCGCCGTGACGCCCGTCGCTTCACCACCGAAGATACCCGCCATAGCCACCGCGTTGTCGTTATCGGCGATGACTAAGGTGTTCTCGGTCAATGTAACTTCGTTACCATCTAACAGGGTTAATTTTTCAGCGGGCTTCGCCTTACGAACAACAATACCACCGCTGAGTTTAGCCAGATCAAAGGCATGCATCGGCTGACCCAGTTCCAACAAAACATAGTTGGTGACATCAACCACAGGATCAATCGAACGAATACCACAGCGACGCAGCTTTTCAACCATCCACAGCGGTGTTTTCGCCGTCATATCGACGCCACGAATAATCCGGCCCTGATAACGAGGACAGCCTTCTGGATCTTCTAGCGTAATCGGCAACGTATCTTCGATCGTCGGTACGACAAACTCAACATCGACATAGTTAACCGGCGCTTTATTCAACACACCGACTTCACGGGCCAGACCCGCAATCGACAGGCAGTCACCGCGATTGGGCGTTAAATCCACATCGATGATGGCATCATCTAGGCCTAAGTATTCACGCAGATCAGTACCGACCGGCGCATCTTCAGCCAATTCCATAATACCCGCATGGTTGTCAGATATGCCTAACTCGTCGTCTGCACAGAGCATACCGAACGATTCAACCTGACGTAGCTTGGCTTTTTTGATTTTAAAGCTGCTACCATCTGCAGCGCCCAACACTGCGCCGACCTTCGCAAAGGCGGTTTTCAGCCCGCCGCGCGCATTTGGCGCACCACAGACGATTTGGAATGTTTCACTGCCGTCGGTTACCTGACATACCTGCAACTTATCGGCATTCGGATGCGGGCCAGCGGAAAGAATCTCACCGACTACCACACCACTAAACTGACCCGCCACCGGAATAATCTCATCAACTTCGAGACCAGCCATCGTGATCTGATCAGCAATACCCTGCGTATCCGTTGCCGGATCAACCAGTTCACGTAACCACTTTTCACTGAATTTCATAATTCTGTTTCCGAAAATTCTTTATCTACTTTTAAACGCTCTCGTTCTCTCTAAAGCCAACTCAACTGATTGCTCAGTTAAATTGCCCAAGGAAGCGCAGATCGTTTTCAAAGAACAGGCGCAGGTCATTAACGCCATACCGCAGCATCGCCAGACGCTCTACCCCCATACCGAAGGCAAAACCGGTGTACTGCTCCGGATCGATATTGGAAGACTCAAATACTTTCGGATGAACGATGCCGCAACCGAGCACTTCCATCCACTTACCATCACCCCGGTCAATATCGACTTCGATAGACGGTTCAGTGAACGGGAAGTAAGACGGACGAAAACGGACTTTGACATCTTCCTCAAAGAACTCTCGCAGGAACTGCTCTAAGGTGCCTTTTAGGTCGGCAAAGCTGATATCTTTATCGACGATCAAGCCTTCCACCTGATGAAACATCGGCGAGTGAGTCTGATCATAGTCACAACGATACACACGGCCCGGACAGATAATCCGAATCGGCGGCTGTTGTGTTTCCATCGTACGCACCTGAACACCCGAGGTGTGTGTCCGCAGCAAGGTATTAGCATTGAAATAGAATGTATCGTGCATCGCCCGAGCGGGGTGATGGGACGGAATATTCAGCGCTTCGAAGTTATGATAATCATCTTCGATCTCAGGTCCTTCCGCCACGGAATAGCCAATTCGGGCAAAGAACTCTTCAATCCGCTGTAACGTCTTAGTGACCGGGTGCAGGCCACCCAATGACTGACCGCGTCCCGGCAGAGTGACATCGATGGTCTCTTCCGCCAGTTTTGCATCTAACGCTGCGGCTTCTAGACTGGTACGACGTGCATTCAGCACATCCTGCAGCGCCTGCTTTGCTTCATTAATTTTTGCGCCCGCCTGAGGGCGTTCTTCAGCACTCAGCGCGCCCAGACCCTTCAATAGCTGGGTAAGATGACCTTTCTTACCCAGATACTGAACCCGCACCTGATCAAGATCCTGCGCGCTTGTTGCCTGTTCTGCCGCCTGTTTGCCTTCAGCCAACAGGATTTGAATGTTTTCCATTTACCGCTCCAGATAAAAATAGGGGAAGAGTTTGCACCCTTCCCCTATCACAACGATCAATACTTACCAGAAGGTAAGGGTGTCTTACAGTGCAGCTTTTGCTTTTTCAACGATAGCAGCAAAAACGTGCGCTTCGTGAACAGCCAAATCAGCCAGCACCTTACGATCGATCTCGATAGATGCTTTCTTCAAGCCAGCAATAAAGCGGCTGTAAGACAAACCATTAATGCGGGCTGCAGCATTGATACGTGCAATCCACAGCGCGCGGAATTGACGCTTACGCTGACGACGGTCACGGTACGCATACTGACCTGCTTTAATTACTGCCTGTTTAGCTACGCGGAATACACGGCTACGAGCGCCATAGTAACCTTTAGCTTTTTTCAGGATCTTTTTGTGACGACGGTGTGCGATGACACCACGTTTTACACGTGCCATATCTTTCTCTTCCTAACTTAGAATTTGTGGTTACTACGACTTAGATGTAAGGCAACATACGACGGATCAATTTCTGATCGGCCGCTGCAACTTGCAACATTGGGCGAAGCTGACGCTTACGCTTAGTCGTTTTCTTAGTCAGGATGTGGCTTGTGTAAGACTGTTTGTGCTTAAAGCCTTTAGCAGTCTTTTTAAAACGTTTCGCAGCACCGCTGCAAGATTTCATTTTAGGCATTACTAAATCCCCACGCATTCGTTAATTATCTTTCACCTGAACAAACAACAAAACCCGTATCTGGCCCACAAAGAGTCAGCACGGGTTTTACGCTGAAGTCAGACTACTTTTTCTTTTTCGGAGCTATGACCATGATCAATTGGCGGCCTTCCATTTTTGGACGCTGCTCAACGACACCCAACTCTTCCAGATCTTTTTCGATCCGGTTTAATAGCTGCATGCCTAACTCCTGGTGTGCCATTTCACGGCCGCGGTAACGTAGTGTTACCTTGACCTTATCGCCACCTTCAAGGAAACGTATCAGGTTGCGTAGTTTTACCTGATAATCCCCTACTTCCGTATTTGGACGGAATTTTACTTCCTTAACCTGCATCTGCGTCTGCTTCTTCTTAGCAGCATTCGCTTCTTTTTTCTTTTCGTACAAAAACTTACCGTAATCCATCACCTTACAGACGATAGGATCAGAATCAGAAATTTGTACCAGGTCAAGGCCAACTTCTTGTGCCGCCTCGAGGGCGTCTTTGATAGGCACAACACCTATCTGCGTTCCATCCGGACCAATCAACCGACACTCGCGGGCGCTGATATTCTCATTTATAGGCGGCTTATTCCGCTCATTACGCCCTCTTCTGTTATCTCGCTTGATAGCTGTATCTCCAATCTATTAATTATTCTTTGCGGCCTTTCTGAGCAACGTCCTGCTTCAGATGCTCGCAAAACTCTTCAATCGACAATGTGCCGAGATCTTCACCGGTACGGGTACGAACTGCCACGGTACCAGTTTCTACTTCCTTATCGCCGACAACCAGCAAATAAGGAACTTTCTGAATTGTGTGCTCGCGGATTTTAAAGCCGATCTTCTCATTTCTCAAGTCCGCAGATGCAAAGAATCCAAGTTCTGTCAGTTTTTCTTCAAGTTCGCGACAATATTCCGCCTGTTTATCGGTAATATTCAAAATTGACACCTGTTTTGGTGCTAACCAAGTCGGTAAAGCACCGGCAAAGTTTTCAATCAGAATACCGATAAAGCGTTCAAATGAACCCAAAATAGCACGATGAAGCATAACCGGTGTCTCGCGATCACCTGATTCATTGACAAACTGCGCGCCCAAACGACCGGGCATCGAGAAGTCTACCTGTATAGTACCGCACTGCCAGACGCGGCCCAAACAATCTTTCAAGGAAAATTCAACTTTAGGGCCATAAAAAGCACCTTCGCCCGGCAACTCATCCCAGTCTAAACCGGCAGCATCAAGGGCATCACCCAAGGCTTTCTCGGCTTTGTCCCAAACTTCGTCAGAACCCACCCGTTTTTCTGGACGAGTCGAGAGCTTATAAATCACATCACTGAAGCCAAAATCAGCATAAACTTCATGCAAGAATTCGATAAAGCGCGCCACTTCATTCTGGATATCATCTTCAGCACAGAAAATATGAGCATCATCCTGAACAAAGCCACGTACCCGCATAATACCGTGCAATGCGCCAGATGGCTCATTACGGTGACAGCAGCCAAATTCAGCCAAACGCAATGGCAGATCGCGGTACGAACGTAATCCTTGGTTAAACACCTGAACGTGACAAGGGCAGTTCATCGGTTTAATTGCAAAATCGCGGTTTTCGGAATGCGTGGTAAACATCTCTTCTGAGAATTTATCCCAGTGACCCGATTTTTCCCACAAAGTCCGTTCAACGACCTGAGGAGTTCTGATCTCATCGTAATTATGCTGACGCTGTTTGATCCGCATATATTGTTCGATTGTTTGATACAACTTCCAGCCATCAGCGTGCCAGAACACCATTCCCGGCGCTTCTTCCTGCAAATGGAATAAGTTCAGTTGCTTACCCAGTTTACGGTGATCACGTTTTTCCGCTTCTTCTAGGCGGTGCAGATACTCTTTAAGGTCTTTTTTGTCGCCCCAAGCAGTACCATAAATACGCTGTAACATTTCATTGTTTGAATCGCCGCGCCAGTATGCACCGGCCAGTTTCATCAATTTGAAAACTTTAACATGCCCAGTAGACGGCGCATGAGGTCCACGACACAGGTCGATAAAATCGCCTTGGGAATAGAAAGACAGATCTTGATCACTCGGAATCGCTTCCAGCAATTCAACCTTATACTTCTCACCCTTCTCTTCGAATAACTTAACCGCGTCCTCTCGACTCATCAAAGAGCGAGAAATCGGATAGTTCGCTTTAGCCAGCTCTTTCATTTTCGCTTCGATCTTCTGAAGATCGTCCGGCGTAAATGGGCGTTCGTAAGCGAAATCGTAATAGAAGCCGTCTTCGATCACAGGACCAATGGTCACCTGTGCCGTTGGAAATAGCTGCTGTACCGCCATGGCCATCAAATGAGCACAGGAGTGACGAATCACTTCTAAGCCATCTTCATCGCGGGGGGTAATAATGGCTAAGTCAGCGTCTTCGGTAATGGTGTAGGAGGTATCCACCAATTCACCATTTACTTTACCGGCTAAAGCAACTTTAGCCAGACCAGCGCCAATATCAGCGGCAACATCGAATACAGTAACGGCATTAGCAAACTCGCGTTTGCTGCCATCAGGAAGGGTAATTACAGGCATTGTGTGTTCCTATTTTATTTAGCTCAAGGGTGACCAGTACCACAGACCGCCCTAAGAATTTAGTTGCCGTTACAAACCAAGTAGCGGCATTACAGGCGCGGCATTTTACCGGAAACGCGACTATAAAGCTATTTAGAAACGGCTCAGCAGGCTATCGATGTTTATATTGGCCCTTAGACAATCTATTTGCGCGAGGCAGTTTTAGGGGCGATAGATAGCATCAATAGGCAGCGGCTATAGATAGTTGCGATAAATGACAGCACCATGCTATCGCTGCCGGAGGCAGATCCTACGGCAACAGCAAACCATTCAATTTTTTTTGTAGGAGCCTCTTCTAGAGGCGATATATGACAGTACTATGTATCGCAGCCAGAGGCAGCTCCTACAGTAACAGCAACCCCTTCATTTTTTGTGTAGATACTCTGTTAATGCTCAAGCTTTTTTTCACTGAAATTGAATAATTTGTCAGAATCAAAAGCTTGGCATTGACGGTAAACAGTCCATAATCCCGTTAAATACTTACGCATGATAGCCACGT
>NZ_RQXW01000002.1 GCF_003957515.1 Amphritea opalescens | reverse complement strand
CCAAGAAGTATGCTGAATCAATAGGCTTGACCCATAAAACAGATAAGTCCGATGCCGCCATGCTGTCGTACTATGGCGAGGAGCAACCTCAAGATATCAGGTTGTGGCAACCAGAAGCGCCTGAAGTACGTGAGCTAAAGTCTTTAATGCGACGCTTAAGCGCGTTAGAAAAAGACAAACAGCGCGAACATAATCGCCTTGAGTCTTGTGAAATCAGCGATACATCCGATCGAGTCAGACAATCATTGCATGAAATGATCACTGTTATCGAAGTCGAGATCGAAAAGCTCAAACAGAACATTGATGAGCATATTGACCGCCATCCACCGCTGAAGAAAAACCGTCAGCTACTAGAGAGCATCAAAGGTATAGGCGAAGTGATGTCTCGGGAACTGACCTATCTATTTGCTGCCAAGCGATTTAAAACGGCAAAACAGGTTGCGGCCTATATGGGGCTCATTCCGAAGCTGAAGGAGTCAGGCAAGATTAAGGGCTATACCGCTTTGAGCAAAACTGGCCCCTCACATCTTAGAGCCAAGCTCTATATGGCGGCGGTAACAGCCAAACAGCATAATCCGGATATTCGAAGACAATATGAACGTTTGCTTGCGGCAGGTAAAGCGAAAATGTCCGCTTTGGGAGCGGCCATGAGGAAGCTGGTTCAGGTATGTTTTGGCGTGGTTAAGAATCAAAGTGAATTCCAGGTTCAAACGGCTTAAAAAACAGTTTGAACCCGGTGGTGAGAGATGGTATCCACATTTGATTTTTGAAAGTTATCGAGGGACATAAGCCTTAGATGATAAGCTGGTCTAAGATGAGATCAGAGATTCAAGCAGCGGCATTCGCTTGATTATGTATACAGCCCCCAATGGACTTAGACGATGGACATTCTAATCGCAGCCTTTATTTTAATACTGGCTATCTCAGGCTGGATCTTTTGGCCTAGGCAAAGGGAAAGCATTCCGCTTCAGCAAAACACGATGGTCTGCATTCTCACCACCGATAAGGAAGGCAACGCAATGCGGTTGTATCGGCGTGTAAAGTCTGACGAACACGTAAAAACCATATCCGACAGCTATACCGAAAAACAGAAGCAAGATCGCTTACAGGGGCAATAGAATCAATCCACTCGCCCCTAGAAAAGAGCACCAAACGGTCATTCGTTACCGATAAGCCAAAGCGCGCTCATCATCTAGCCGGTATTGATAACAAGTGAATTGGAACAGCTATAAATGGGCTTGAGGGAAATTAGCCAGCAACCCAGCGCCGGATTTCACTCAAACTCATAACAAAAATATGGCCGTTTCAGCATGACTGTCAGGTCAGTCTGTGACTCGTAAGCGCCTAGCTATCACTAACAAGTGGCCAGACGCTTAAGTTTAACCTGCTCTACGTTGCGCTTCTGTTAGCTCACAGGCAGTAGTAAGGCATGTTGTCATCTGCTCAGCTACAGCATGGAAAACATTCATACATACAGAGTTTCCGAACTGTTTGTATATCTGTCCCTGAGACACTGCGTCGACATTAAACTCTTTAGGGAACCCTTGTAAATTTGCACACTCTCTAGGCGTTAATTTACGTGGGTTTTTCTTTAGGTGACTCTGATCGATCAAAATCTCAGAACCATCTTTATAATAACGGGCACTAATAGTATTCGTGTACTCACTGTCCGCATTAACAAGTGAGTAACCGAAGCCGTTGCCTTTAGTCTTATGTTCTGCTTTTCGTTTTTGATGGCCTTCCCATAATTTGTCTGAAATGGTAAACCTGTCTTTACCATTTTTTTCTTTATCCGCATCAAGTTCTTCCTGAGTCTGAAGAATATCTCCTACCCTAGTTGGCGTTTTCGGTGCTTTAGGCCAGCGGAAAAGTTGATCAAAGTTGATCCTAGGGAACTGATTTTTATCAAATCCGATAATAAAAATACGTTCACGATTTTGAGGGGCACCAAAGTCGCCAGCTCTTAGTACCTTAACATCAACCCAGTAGTTCAGCTTGTCAGCGAGCGCATGGCGTGCTTCTTCACTAAGAGGAATACCATCTGGGATTTCCTGATCGTGCTTACCTTGCAGGATATCCAAAATTGTCTTGAGAGTACGACCTTTATCATGACCACGCAGCTGTTTTACATTTTCGAGCAGGAAGGCTTTTGGCCTTTTTTCCGTCAGAATTCTCTGTATTTCGAAGAACATGGTTCCACGAGTATCGTTGAATCCTTTTTTAAGTCCTGCTTGAGAGAATGCTTGGCAAGGAAACCCCCCAAGTAAAATGTCGTGATCCGGAATATCTTTAGCTGCAATTTGGGTAATGTCACCATTCGGCATCTCACCATAGTTTTCTAGGTACGTTTTCTGCGCGAACTTATCCCATTCAGAGGTGAAAACACAATGACCGCCGAGTTGTTGAAATGGGTATCGTATACCACCAATGCCTGCAAACAAATCAATGAAAGTAAATTTAGATTTTTCAAGAGGTTGCTGTTTTAGCGGAGCGTTATCATAGTAACGCTTCATATCACCTTTAAGTTCAATAATACGACTCCACTTCAGAGGAGATGGCCGGTGCTCTCCACTTTCCCAGCCTCGGACAGTACGTTCACCATCTTTGCCTAAACCTATCAAATTTGCGAACTCACGTTGTCCCAAGCCAAGATTGTCTCTTAACTGTTTGATATGATGAGAGGTATTAAGTATGTCTGCCATTGTGCCCATAAAATATCCGGTTTTTTACCTGGTAATATTTTTATACTGTATATATGAACATAGAAATTTGCAATAGGTATCCGGTTTTTCGCCCTGTATAAAGAGAGTTTTTGATGACGTATTTCGTTAATAACGGTGTGCTTGTTTATGACAATGAGCCAATCCCATCAGAAGAGCTATACAAGCAAGGTCGATTGAGTGCCATTTTAAATGGTGAAAGGATCTACCTCATTGCGTCTAAGCGCCCTGCAAAAATTCATTTTCATTTTCATCTAGAGCCTAGCCCGCATTTTTCTATCTGTTTTAAAGGTGTGCTACTAAATACGGAACAACTCTACTCTTTACAAAGCCAAGGTTACTTTATTGTGAATGCCGAACGGATTCACTTTGTTAACTCAGGAGTAAAGGCATACGTCGACGCGGCATTAGGCGAGCTGCACTTGCCCTCTTTGATCAAACTGCTTAGAGCAATGTATCAAGAGGGCTTATGCGAACAGCCTCCTTCGGCTTTTTTAGAGATATTACGAGCCAAAAGCAAACGTACAGCTCATCACGAAAAACTATTTATTCGAGATCTATACCCCTATCAAAAACAGGGGGTAGATTGGTTGAGTTTTTGTATGGACAATGGCGTTGGTACTATCCTTGCTGATGACATGGGGTTAGGTAAAACAGCCCAAGTTATAGCTTTATGTTGTGATACATTAGAAATCAATCCTAGTGCAAGAATTCTGATTGTGGTTCCTAACCCTCTATTGGACAACTGGATACGAGAGTTCAATTTTTTTGCGCCGACCATTGAGCCTTATTTACACTATGGATGCGCTCGAAGAGGGGTTAGTTCGGTTTTATCGGAACATCATGTGATCATTACTCCTTATACAACGATGATTTCCGATATTTCGATGTTAGAAGAACTCTATTTTGATCTTGCAGTGTTTGATGAAGCAAGCATGCTAAAAAACCCAAATGCAGGTCGATCGATCGCAGCAAGGCGTTTAGATACTGGGGTTGCCATTGCGATGTCAGGTACACCGGTTGAGAACAGTTTAATGGATGCTTGGGCCTTGAGTGACTTGGTTTTCCCAGGGTATTTAGGCTCTCAAGAAGACTTTAAATCTCGTTATGTACACCGAAACCTGTCTGAAACACTCAATACAAACCTTGAGGAGTTAGAGCTCTCACTGCGTCAGATTACACTTAGACGTATGAAAAAAGATGTGCTTAAGCAACTTCCCGAAAAGTTAGATATACACCTTCCCGTATCCCAAAACGAAAGCGAAAAATCCTTATACACTAACATTATCGAAGAAATGCTAAATGATGCCTATGGCGGTGGCTCAGGCATACTGCCATTGATCAATAAACTTCAGCAATTTACAGCTCATCCCGTTTTGCTAGATGCTACGGCTCCAACCGATATTCGCTCCCTATCTACTCAAAGCGCTAAATTTGAACTAATGTTGCTTAAATTGGATGCTATCGCCCAATCTGGGGAAAAAGTCATTATTTTTGCAACTTTTCAAAAAGCCATTGACCTAATTAAAGGAGCGATTAAAGAAAAGTACGGGGTTGTTGCCGGCGTTATTGATGGTAGAACGCCGAATGAAGAGCGCCAACCACTCATTGATAAATTCTCATCCCAAGACGGTTTTGATGTTCTGATCCTACATCCCAAAACAGCAGGTATGGGACTGAATATCACTGCTGCCACACACGTTATTCACTACTGCAGGCAATGGAATCCTGCTCTTGAAGAACAGGCTACGGCTAGGGCTTGGAGGAACGGCCAAGAATCTGTGGTCAGTGTCTATTACATGTACTATGCCGATACAATCGAGGAAACCATCGATGAGCGCATTCGCCTAAAACAACAGCTCAGTGGTCAGGTCATCTCAGTTGCTGATAATAAAGAAACAGACAAAAAAATCATGCTTGAATATTTGGAAACATTAGGCTCATGAGTCAACAAACAGAAATACAAGAAGATGACTTTCGTCCTTCTGCTGCCCGTTTAGTAGAAAGCTTGCGCGATACTGGTTACAGTCGCGAAGCCGCATTTGCCGATATCATCGACAACGCTATTGCTGCTAATTCCACGAAGATTTTGATTGAACTTCAGTACATGTATGGTGAATTCAGAGTCATCATGACAGACAATGGTGATGGCATGTCAGAAGGTGAGCTGAGAAACGCAATGCGCTATGGTTCAGAGAAGCGAGCTAACCCGAAATCTTTAGGTAAATTCGGTATGGGGTTGAAAACAGCTTCGACCGCTTTCTGCCGACGCTTAGTAGTTTTGACTCAGAAAAATGGCGTTCAATCTGGCCGAGCATGGGATATTGACCGTATCATCAAAACCGATCGTTGGGAGCTAGAAACGCCTAATACTAACGATTACTACGATGATTATGAAGAGCTGAGCGATTTTACGGATAACAGCGGTACGATGATTATATGGGAAAACACCGACCATTTGATTAAACAAGGTAGTGAACGTCAAGTGCGACAGCAGATTAATAGTTTAGGCAAAGAACTACAGGCTGAGCTGAGTGCTATTTTCTGCAAATACCTTGCATCAGGTGAGGTTTCAATTGCTATGAAAGTTGGTGATACGCCGACTACAGAATTGAAAGGGTGGGACCCTATCTGTGCAGATTTGATAACGGCAGACGGAGTCCGCTCACGTGTCCTCAAAGAAAAAACGGTTCCGGTAGAGTTTGATGGTAAAACTGCGTCCTTCTCCGTCAAAGGAAGTATTATTCCCTCCCAGAATGAACTAAATTCAGAGGAGCGAGAATTTGTTCGTTATAGCTTAGATAATCAAGGGTTCTACATATATCGAGAAGGTCGTCTTATTTGGCATGATGGCTGGCCTCATCGCATGTACAAAAAAGAAAGTAAAATTACTCGCTTGAGAGTAGAGCTACACTTTGATCATGAACTTGATGATGTATTCAGTATTGATTTTCGAAAAAGCCGTGTAATTATACCGGTAGATATTCGTGAAGAACTCAAACGTCTTGTTGCACCTTGGAGACAAGAGCTGCTTAAAGGGCAAGAGCGCCTAGTTTCAGCAAATACTAATCGAGCACATGGTCCTGCAGACAAGGCAATAGATAAGCACAAAAAGTATACAAAAAACGCTGACATTAAAGTCGATGGTGATAAAGTCACCATTCGTAACGAAAACCAGCCTCAGCCGACTTTGATTGAAGGGGTCCGAATTTATGAGGACAAAACGGTCAGAGTTCACGAAGAGGATTCTTTACTTGGTGATGATTTATGGGAGCCTTCCTGTGATGAAGAAGGTAACACCTGTGTTACCTTGGGTAAATCTCATCCCTACTTCCACAAGATGTATAACGTCTGCAAAGATAATATTGAAGCTATGAAAGCACTTGATATGTTGTTATGGAGCCTCGCCAATGCTGAGCATGGTGAGTACTCTGAGGCGAATAGACACACCTTAAAAGGGTACAGGCAGAAAGTCAGTCAAACGCTTCGTTATTTGAGTATCGAGTTGCCAGATGCGGAGGAAAACGAATGAACTACCAGTATGATTTAGCGGACTTTAAACGTTACCTTAATGATAAAAATCCAAAATACCGAATTGATGGACTAATTTTTTGGCAAAACCGCATCCCACTGCCAATTGACCTATTTAACCAAATTTTTAATGAGTCGAACCAGATAGTGTCAGACTATGTTTTTCAGGTTGCTGCAAGTGCGGTGACTTTTAGTCATCAAGAGTCCTTTGAAAAGGCTATGGCTGTAAGGGTAGTCGATTTACCAAAAGGAGACCTAAAAAAACAAGTTCGTGCGCTAAAAGAGTGGCTGAATGAAAAACTGCCAGAAAATTCTCCTGTTGTTCGTATGTCCTATGAAGTTGCTGATACATTAGGCCTAGATAGCTTTACTTTTTCCATCGAGAAAGTGGCTGAAGCGCTGCAGCATCAAGGAAAAAAGTATGCGCGTCTCTTTATGCCTCCGGAAGTTAGAACGCAACTAAACCTGATTTCAGACTGTGAAGGCGTAGGCATAGATAACACCGATATGTTTGGCAACATCATTGCCGATCGCTATAACATTTATCGTTCAGGATTTAGTGATGCGCTCGCAATCATCTTTAATGCACTACTTGAATTTAGAATTCTGTGCTCTGGGAGAAGTGAACACCTTCAGCGACTTCGCGTGATAGTACCACTGGTAGAAGATATAGATGTTCGGCTGGGTAAAACCAGAGATGGTTCTCTGTGGGAGCCCGGTTATGAAGACGATCACTACATAATCTTGAACAGCGAACATCCCTTGATACGCAACCTTTCAGAAGAGCAATCAAAACCTTTAGCAGAATTCTTGTTTTATATGGGTGAATTTGAAAACAGCCAGTATTCTGACGAAAGCAAAAAGCTAGTTGAAAACCTGCGTCAGACCGTTTCTCGTAGTTTGTGGATAAAACACGATTAGTTAATTTTTTGCAGTAGATAACTGCCTTAAACAAATAAGGAAAATGCAGATTATGCTTTCTGAACTCAGCACTATTGGTCAGTGGTATCAGAATGAACCTTCGGAAGGTTGGCACTTTGACGAAATTGCGTTTGATGATGAAGCAAAAATTGCTTTTGAAAAACTCAATCTCAATATAAAAATATTTGAGCACTCTGCCCGAGTTGATATTAGAAATAACCATACTTATGTGCCAGGGCATTATTTCCTGTACGCACTAAAAGTTCAACCGTTAGTCACTCTACTCCACAAGTACATGGAAGTGTTTGATGCACTCAAGTCAGATTTATCAAATCCTGAAGACCTCGCCGCTTTAATAAATAGTCCATCTCCATCTAATCCAATAACTGACGCATTAGACCAATATAGCAAGATAAATTTTTACCAAGTGTTTAGCGATCGCGAAAAGAGACTGAGAGGAAAGGACATTATTAATGGTTCAGGGGCAAGTACATCTTTGAGATCTGGAGAAGATTTTATTCGCTCCGTCATTCTCAAAGCTCTTCCTGTCCCTGACGTTAGCTCTGATATGTTAGGGCAAATTATTTATAGTTTCTCTCAGTGCCCAGAAGCATTACAAACTCTAGAGAAAAAATACTACCCATCGATTCCCTACTTGTTTAAATGTAGCTCAGGTGATGAGTTAATGTTCCGTATCCTTTCTGTCTTGGGGTGGGAAGGAAAACTTGAGCCACTGTTCGAAAATATTGACTCCAGTATTGGTATTATTGACTGGAAAGAAATCAGTGGTGCATTTAAGCTAAGTAGCACCATAATACCGGGAAATATTAGCTATATTGACGAGCCCGTACATTATTTACCTTCTAGTTGTAAATACATTCATATTCGTAAAGACTTGCTTAATGATAGTACTGAGATACAGCAGGTTAACGAAGCTCTGAGTAATTTGTGGCCAGAACTAACAATTTTTGAAGAGAACTCAGAGTTTTTGTTTAAGTCTTCAGCTAGGCAGAAACACTCTGCTGCACGAAAAACCGGAGGCTCCAATCGAATTATCTATGGTGCACCTGGTACAGGTAAAAGTCACTCAATTGAACAAAGTACGGATGAAAAATTCATTATTCGCACGGTTTTTCACCCAGAAACTCAGTACAGTGATTTTGTTGGATGCTTAAAACCGGTAATGGAAGAGGATCGTGTCGCCTATAGATTCAGACCTGGTGCATTTACTGAGGCTCTGGTTAAAGCAATAAAGGACCCTAGTAATACCTATAGTCTTGTCATTGAAGAGATTAACCGAGCTCCAGCAGCAGCCGTTTTTGGTGAGATTTTTCAACTATTAGACAGAAAGCCTGACGGTAGTAGCAGCTATCAGATTGATATTTCTGATCCTGATTTACTTACCTATCTCAATACGGAAACAGGAGGTTATTTTTTTGCTGGAAAACTATTTATTCCGTCAAACCTTTCGCTGCTGGCCACGATGAATAGTAGCGACCAAGCGGTAATGCCACTTGATACCGCATTTAAACGTCGCTGGTCTTTTGAATATGTAGAACTTAACTTTGATAAAGCGCCAACCCAAGTTTTAGAGCTTCAAACGAGTGAAGGGGTATTTAAAATAACTTGGGCAGATTTTGCGGACAAAGTACTCAACCATATGCTGAAAGAATTCAGAGTACCTGAAGATCGTATGATCGGACCATTTTTCCTTAATGAAACTGAGCTACAAGACTGGCAATCGGCATTGCGCGGTAAGTTATTTGTCTATTTGTGGGACGATGTTTTAAGGCATAAAACTACAGAGAGGGCCCGTTTATTCTCTACAAATTTTGTGACATTCGGAGAGCTATACAATAGCTTTCCAAAAGCTCAAGTTTTCGGCTTAGAAGCAGATACCCTCATCAGAAATTTAGGTACCGCTGTCGAGAATCAAGATGGCTAACCTAGAATATTTCCGCGACAGAGACGAGGTTGACTCTCTACCCAGCGATCTTGTAACACTAATGCAACATAGGGGGGTAATCGCTCCAGATCAAACACGAGTCCACTATTGTGGATTTGTTTCTTGGCAACAAGGCATCGCTGCCTTTATGCCAAGAAATAGCATTTTGGAACAAATGTCACCTCATCATGCTTATTATCTATTGCAGTCCCTAAGTCGTTACTATTTAGGTAAAAACACAGGCATATCTGAAGGACAAGAAAATGATCTCATTGGCAAAGCTTCTTTGTCTCTGGTCCATTCTCTCATAGAGGATTATCGCGCTAATGGACTCTATGTGCGTAGAAAAAAGTACTTTTCTATAAACCAAGGCCGCCCAAACTGGAAGCGAACTATTGCACGACGCACTCCCTACCCTTCTGGAGATTCTCTTGTCTATCTCGATACAGATACAAGTAATACTCGCTACGTTTCTGATTGTGAAACGGCAAGAATCCATGCACAGGTAATTCGCAGCATTTATAAGAAGTATGGCGTTATTATCACTGGTAATTTCGTAAATGCAGATGACAACCTAGACCGGATGCCTGAACCAAACTCAGGCGCTGAAAGTCAGATGGCTGTACTCAGCCGAGAGCTCTCGGAAAGTTATTCTGAACGTGATATTCAGCTGATCTGTATGTTGAAAGCGTATATTCAAGAGAGTTCAGCAACGAGTGGCAGTGAACTTTTAGTTGGCACGCGAAAGTTTCATAACGTTTGGGAAGGAATGCTCGATTGGTGCCTACCTAAAAAAATTGAAATCAATAACAACCTCCCTGTCCCTTACTATCAACAAGATGAACACTTTATCGAAGTTTCACAAAAAGGTCAGAGAACTGACACTGTTATTGAGAGCGAAGACAGTACACGCTGGGCTGTTATTGATGCCAAGTATTACAACGCTTCAACCCCAAGACTAGCTCCTGGGTGGCATGACTTGGTGAAACAGTTTTTTTATAAAACGGCAGCCGAGAAAATTTGTGGTGAAGATATTTTAGTTACTCTGCATTTCATATTTCCGGGTACAATACACCGCCTAGAAAAAATTAAAGTGGGTGAGCGTGGTCAAAAGAAAGTTGCCGTAAATAGTTTCCTAGAAGTTGCTGGATATGGAGAAATACTTTGCCACTATTGCGACCCTATGGTTTTGATGCAGAAGTACAGCAATGGACAGAAGCTCAATATTTCTGATAGTTCCGAAATCACCGGCCAACTATTCCCACCGACAGAAAGTTGAACCTCTATTGGTAACAAACAAATTGGGGCAGCATGCAACCTTGTGCCTTACTCTTCATACCCTGAATCCTCATTGACTACGTCCATTGCTAGAGGCTCCCTTCACATTGATCAATTAACATCTAACACGTGTACACATGCAGCATGTTTATATACATCGTTGCTGATGTTAAATAACATTAACGCAGTACATTAGGCGAAACACTTCGTGATGGAAAAACCACTGGCAAACACATGAAACGACTTCAAATAGGCCGTTTAATGACGCTGAAGATCCTACTTGGAAGAACAGTAATTCTTGTAACCATTGATACAAGTAACGCTGAAACCCAATGAAGGTTTCCCGTACCAACACAACGCAGAACACTCAAGACATTACATAAACCAAATCAGGGCACCACTCGACATGGCGGGCGCTATTTCAAAGCACTTAGCACTCATTTTCTTTAGATCCTTAATCTCTTAATTGACGCCTACTGACTTTTTATTTTTGACTGGTTTTTTTCATCGAACTTTTCAATTGACTTATTTCTGCGTTCAATAACTCATGTTTAATTTTCAATTTCTGACAACTTGTTAAATGCTCAAGCTTAAGTTGTTCTATTGAGATCTGCTGCTCTTTTATTTCTACCAGATGCCTCTCCTCACGTACGGCAATTTCTTGTGTTTTATCGCTTAATAATTTTTGCTGTTGTTGAAGCTGTTGTTCAAAATCCTTTCTTTGAATATCGACCTTTTCCTTCATATCTTGTAGTTGATCATTAAGCATTTCAACCTGATCGGTTAGTTTCTCTTGCTGTGCTATGAGCTTTTTATTCTCACTCATTTCATACTCGTGCAGGTCTTTGAATTTTTCCAGCTGACTAGTCCTGACCATGTAATTCGTAAGCGATTCATTTAATGCCCTACACTCTTTAACAGATTGATCCAACTCGACCTTTAACTGCGTTTCACGGGCTTCATACCAACTTCTAAGCTGGGTACGCTCAGACATCAATGAGTCCACGCGTTGATTGGCCTCTGTACGATAAACTTCATTGCTCTTCATCGTTTCCTGAAGCTGTGCTTGTATATCACGAACACTCTCCTGAGACATAACTAAGCGTGATCCTAGATCCGCAGACGATGCCTTCTCTTTTTCTAAAAGGGCCGTCATGTTATCAATCTCCCCTACTAACCTCTCATTCTTCAAGGAAACCTTAGCTATTTCTTCCTGCGTTTTCGCTTCACGCTCTAAAGCATTAGATTCAACTTTTAACGCTTCATCCATTCTATCTTGCGCTATTTTATTAGCCGACTCTAAAGACATTACCCATAACTTCTGAACCATTTCATATAATTCATCTGGGATCCCCGGCCGAGTATCATTTGATTCAAGCTCTTTCGAAACATCCAACCAGAATTCATCAAGAGCTTGGCTAATAGTTGTATTACTTGAAGTCTGACTAAGCTCTTTTTTTACATTATTCTGAGAAGGTCTTATGCCTTTTTTTAATAAATATCTTGCTACAATCTTAATTTCATCTCGTGAAGAAAAGCCTTTATATTCCATAATTAACATCCTACATACACACACACCTTTATTATTTACAAACACAATAATAAATACAAAATAATATTATGCAAGAAAAAATCAAAAAAAGATAACAACAACTTATTAATACATTCAATTATTAACAATAAAACTAACTAACACTTACTAAAACACCACAAAAAAAACACTAAATAATGTTATAAACATATCATCTATAGTTCATTAAAAACCATGATCATTTAATTAAAAACCGAAGAATAAATCATCAATTAGCATCATACATGCGTATATCACAACAGTGTTACTTAACATCAAGCACAGTATCAAATAACACTCGAATCTAAATGATTTTAAAACATAAACAAACTTTCATACGATAGCCTGCCTATTAATGAGCTTTAACTAATGGGAACATAAATCATTACTAGTTAAGAAGCCAATAGCATATTCACTCAAGAAATCATACAAACGAAAGGCTCCTGATAAAGAATAATTAATTTTTAGACGACATACTTGTTAGCTATCACAAATATGACAAGCACCAATAACATCTTACATGGGTACACATGTAGGATGTAAGAATATTTAACATGCAGTGTTATTTAAAATCATAGCCATGTTTTTTAACACTACAATAGTAGTTTTATTAAATGATTAGCATTCCATATCAGAGAAAATTAACCAGAGAATATATGCCAATAGATGGGTTAAAAGGACGACCGAGCTAGTTGACGTATTCAGAATATTATGTCAGGCAGAAGCCTTCGTTTGTTTCAAGGCCTTATGATCTTAAGTACAGTGATGCTGAATTCTTATCAAAGCTATGTTCAGTTTTGGGTATTGATCTCAATGAATACCAAACGGCATTAGATGCGTGGCCCATGCTGAGCGTGACGATAGACGCAATAGGTTTAAATCATATGTATTTGTTGATACTGGATTTTTACGAACTCAGCCGATATTGCCTTAACATTATGCTCATCCCAGCGAGACATTCAGACTGAATATGAAACTCGAATTAAACCGATCAGTGAACAGATTTTGACTGTTCACACCTCGTTAAAAATCACTATGAACAACATAGTGGTCAGCTCGGTATATGGGGAGATATAAAAAAGTACCGATTTGTATATGCGGAAGGGATGCACGTAGATGTATCCGCCGATGGCGTTATCTTAGGTGAACCTAGGGTAGTACCAATTGCTCAGCCAACATTAAAAATAAGGCATAAAAACATAACGTCCATTATAGCCAGCTTCAAGTAGCGCTTCTGCCAGATATAGCGTTTGTACAGGCTCACAGGGGCTCGTCCGCGGCTTCGTAAATCGCCTAGGCATCATTGCGATCGTTTTTATCACTTTTGCGGTAAGGAGCTACAAACTGTGGCGCCATCATACGAACCTTATGACCCAGCTTCTGGAGTTCTCTTGCCAGTAGTGTACCCCACCACAATTGTCCATTCCAACGATACAGGGTACCTGCTGTGCGAAGAATTCGAGCACTTTGAGACGTTTAAGTGTTTTTCTCAGAAACGCCTTATCCAGTGAGTCTACAGCAAAATCATCAAAGACATTTTTTGCTAAATCCAGACCTATGCGCATAATTTTCATGGTGGACTCTTTCCGTTCGATTGATGGTTTCACCTTACAATAAGACACAAGATGCCAAAGTTAGGGGAGTCCATCCCATTTCCCTTGTTAGTACGAAATTAACCTACAGGTTCAACATTCACCACTAACAAATGCTCTCTTGCTCTGGTAGCAGCCACATAATCCTCAAATCGTGAAACTTTCTCAGTTGTATTGGCATTTAGCAGTAACGCAACAGCCTTGAACTCAAGGCCCTTGATTCGTTTTTTAGTACCTAAGCGCACACCCGGTTCACTCTTACCTGGATCTTTCTGGCGGGCTTTTAATTCCAGCGTTTCGATCCCTTCATTCTGTAGCTTACTGACGACGGCTGGCATTGCAGGGACTATACATATTTCATGGCTTCTGATCTTATCCCCTTTAGCAGCAAGCAACCCTTTAACCCAGCTTAAAATAGCTTCTGCACATTGATTTTCATCTTCGACTGTTTCTACTCGAGGTTCTGCTCCCTTAAATACAGAACGATCACCTTGTATCAAAACATCCTCACCATCAAGATCATCCACTGCTATACCAGCAAGAATACCATGCGCCCATTTTCTGATCTGTTCACTGGTTCGATAATTAATTTTTAAACGACGTGAACGACCTCGCACATCAACTCCAGCCCTACTCAAAGGAATAGGCACTGCGCTGTACAAGCGCTGATGGCCATCACCCACCACACACAATGGGTTGGGTAACTCTTCAGCAATTGGAGATAAATTGCCTATTAATTTCAGCGCTTCCAAACCAAAATCCTGTAACTCGTCAACAAGAACATATCTGTATTTAGAAAACCTACCCTGTTCAACCACTAACCTTGCCTGATGCACAGTGCCTTCAAATGTCATCAAATTACGTTTAACTAGCTCCTTTTGAAAGTCTGCAAAGTAAGGCCAAAGTTTTTTTCGTTGTTTTCTAACCATCCGAGGTCTGCCAGTACGAACTGTGGTGAGGTAGTCATCTTCATTATCAATACCCATACGATCAACTATCTGTTCATATTCTTTCCGAATAAACTGTTGATCGAACTCAATGTCCTCATCGACATGAGTAAATACTTGACCCCACATAGCATCCTTATCATTATCTTCTGCAACACGGCCTGTGGCGCCACCACGTTGACAGATAGAGCGAGCCAGCTGGTGTAAATTAGTGACATCAATATTACGGCTTAACTCAGGTGCCATATCTTCGATTAGAGCCTTTATTGTAACAGCCAGATTGGTTGTAAAGGTTGTAATCAACACTTTCTCACCTGTACCGAGTTGTTTAGCAAGCCAAACGGCTCGATGCATTAAGGCAACTGTTTTACCTGTACCCGCAGCACCATTTATTTTCATTGGGCCTTTCACATTCCACTCAACCAATTTACGCTGATAAGGATGTAAAAATATGCGCCAGGCTTCGATATCTTCACTAAGGATTTCCCGAAGGTGTTCCTCACCTTCAACCAACACAAGATCCATACTGATAACTTCAGTGAGGTGCGAGAAGTCACCAGGTCCATCAGGCTTAATTTCTTCTGCTCCGGAGTGGCCTAGCATTTCTAAAATAGCTTCGTCGAGTTCCATACCACAAACATAGCCATAGAGTACTTGCCGAGCCTCTGGAGGTAGATAATCGGCCATGCGTTCAAAGTCATCATCACTTTGCACCGCTCTTACTGAAGGTATTAAAGCTTCGGGCACACCGGCCTGAAATAACTCATCATTATTCAACTCGTTCAGACGGTAATCAGTAACGACAGAAACATGTTTTTCAGCATTAAACTCTTCAGCAATTCGTTCAACTTGCTCGACATCAACAACCTGAAAAACACCTATAGCACCGTGGGCTTCAAATAATTTATTTTCACACCAACGGTAAGCTTTATCGTGATGGTCAATATGCATCAGAATAAATGTATCACCTTTATCCGGAGCAATAACAATAGCTCGATAGTCATCACCCAAACGCGCACTGCGCACTTTAGGGTCCTTAGTCATCGGTTGAAGTTTCTCAAGATTAATACTAGCCTGGGTACTATCAATCTCAAACTTACGATGTAGCTCAACCACTTTCTTCTGGACTTTTGCTGGTAGCTTTCCAAATCCTGCCAGCACCTCGCGGTGCATCATTAATTGAGCCATTTAGCTAGAACTCCCACTTTTTGGTACTTCCTTAATCATTGACTCAATACCCTGAATTTTCAGATCTTAATCATTAAATACTTTGAATAGTCAGATCCAAAAACTGCTCGCCTTTATCGACCGCCGCTCTGAATGGCCGACGTAGTTGTAACCAGAGGTCTTTAATAAGACCGTTATCCATATCGCCCATAAAACGGGCAAGCGCAGCTTCAACATCCCTTAGTGGATAAGTTGCTTCAAGATAGTGCTGAACCTGTTTTTTAACTTCCTGCGTTAGAGTGGCCGGCAACATACGTATACCCTCCAACTAAAATATTATTATCACTGCACAGATTGTTATTTGCCTTTTAGCAACAGTACAGGACGAAACGCGGGTTTTAAAAATGGTAAGCCGAGTGTTGCCAAGTTTTTTCCTAACAAAGTACTGGCCTGTTCTAGCTGCGTTGTAAGTTCAGATACCTCAGGGGCTACGACATGGTCACCGTCAGTTTCAGCTTTTAATGTATTAAGCCAATCGATAACCCGCCAATCACCAAGTACCTCCCAATTCTCAACCGGTTCGCTCATCTTAAATTTTACACCGGCAACGGCTTCTCGAATATGCCCGGCCTTTTCCGTTATCTGGTCATATATCTGAAAAAGCACCAACGAGTCTTCCGTTTCAGGTAAGTAGCACAATGACACTTGCTGCCCATGAGCTTTCTGCATTGCCTGATCAAACGCTTTATGTCCAACACCGATAACAGTCTCGCTAGCATCTCGACCTGTCACTTCACGGCTAAACACCAAACCTTCATAGCGACGACGTACTCCCGGTAAATTCAACCAAGCATCCGGTGTTTTAAAAGTAATCGCATCCCCTTCTCGGCTAACCCGTCTACTGGCCAGTTTTAGCATCGACTCAAAGAAAGGACGTAACGCCGGCAAATCAATTTGAGGAATATCTTTTAATCCCTGCAAATCAAAGCGCGCAGTATGCCCAACCATCGACTTGATCGTATCAATTGCCGATTCACCACCAAAGGTTGTCGCCTTATCATCAAACCAACTATCCAACCGATCAGCTCTAACTGACTGCGCGCCACTGAAAAGTTCAGTAAACACGTTGGAAGAAGACATGCCCAAGACTAACTGCAACAAATCTTCAGGGTCGTCCATCGCACTGCCCAGAGCCTCTGTAATACGTTCCAATTTATCGTTTAACTTATCCCATATTCTAGACTCCACAGTGTCAGGGTTTCGGATTGTCACTACATCTACAGCGTTTTTTTGACCATAACGGTTTAGTCTACCAACCCGTTGATGCAGGCGCATAGGGTTCCAAGGAAGATCCACATGAATCAACGAATAACAACGGTGCTGAAGATCAATACCTTCACCACCCGCTTCTGTAGAAATCAAAAACCGAACCTTACCTTCGTTGAACTGATCAGCCGCATCAGCACGGCCTATTGATCGAGTACTAAACCGACCACTGGGAAGTTGCACCTGCTCTAGCCGCTCATCACCATTAATAAAGGTCACGCAGTCTTCGCCATACTGCTTCATAAGTGCCGACATTAATGCCGCTTGTGTTGTTTTGTATTCAGTGAAAAACAACACATTCCGACCGTTAAAGCGTTCTTCCAGCACCCCCAAAATACGCAATATTTTAGTATCTTCCGACACTTGATCTGCTGCTTCAACCAGAGCTTCCAAATGTGGCATTTCATGCTCCATAATTGCCATCATGGATTTTGCCAATTCAACCTCGAGCTTTTCTTCACCATCTAGCAAAATATCTGAACCATCTATTCTAGACTGAATACCATGGTGAATGTCAGCGGACGAAGCGCGCAAGCGCATTAACCTCTTGCGCAATGTGTTACGAATAGCCGCAACTGAACTCGATGCAAGTTTCTGCATGGCAATGAGCACCAGCATGACCTGCCTGCCTCCCTGTGAAGATAAAGATGTTGCATAGGCCTTGCCCCCAGTAATGAACTCACTCAGTAACTGATAGAACTGTGCCTCCTCTGGGCTATAGCTATACACCTCTGGGAAGACACTAACAGGCTTAAACAATTTATTACCCTGCATATCCGTAACAAGACTTTTATTATTACGAATTAGCGCCTCTCGCAAATGAATAATCTGTTCTTCATCCGATTTGTTAGGATCAAATAAGTCAGGTCGTAATAAATTCATCAATGCCCAAAACCCCCAGGATTTACCTCGGTGGGGAGTACCGGTAAAGAATATACAAGATTCGACCTGCTCTTTTTCCAAGAGAGATTCGACTAGCTGAAACCCTTGCGTCGGCTCACTCTTTTCTTCCGTATTAAGGTGATGGGCTTCATCTACAATCAACAAATCCCAAGGTTCAGCTTCAAGCATGCGTTGATGCCTACCTTTATTGTCCGCACGAAGTGTAGGTAAAGAAGCAACGACTTGGGAATGGGTATTCCAGAAATCCGCTTTGGGGGTATCTGCTTCGGTGGAGTAGCGAGTCAACCGTATGTCAAACATATCTCGCAACCGAAACTGCCACTGCTCTACCAATGATGCAGGGCATAAAATCAGTACACGCTTGACCAAACCTTTCGATAATAATGGCCACAGCATTAAACCCGCCTCAATGGTTTTACCCAAGCCAACATCATCGGCCACCATGTAACGAGCAGGCCATTGTTTCAGCACCTGATTACAAACCCACAACTGATGCGGTAACAAATTAATTCTTGAGCGTGAAAATACACCCCAAGCATCATTAGCTGATTGTATGCAGGCAGCTTGGGCACGGGTAATAACCTGAGCTGGAGGATAGAACTCTCCTTTAGTAATGGCGGATTTCAACGTTGCCAGTTTTTCCAGTGATGACAAACTGCACTCTTCCAGCCCATGTACAAACCTGACGATAACCGTTTCATCTTTAGCAAATTCAACAATCCCCTGCCCAAATTTACCATGCAGTACTTCGTCGCCAGAGGCCAGTGCCATAACAGGGTCTGTGCTATTCACCACCCACCTCATCCCAATCCGTCATTTCTCTACCTAATAGTTCTTGCTGTAAAGACCAATCATCAGCAACCATCATCAAAGGGATGTCCCAAGCATTGTCAAAACTCACGTTCTTTTCGTCCAGGTGCTGACTAATAAACTGATATATTCTCGGTGAGTTCTCGATACTGGCGTAAGGGTCTAGCCCAGTACAGCCCATATCACGTAACAAATCACAAACACGCTTGTAAGGTACAAACGCATGCTCAAAGAGATACGAGCTTTTTAAAATTTGATGGCGTAGCAGTTCTCGAATAACAAAATTACTACCAATGCCAAGACTTTTTCCCACTGCAGGCGCACTAATACCTCCACCCTGTTGCGCCTCATCCACACGTGAACTCAGTACAGTAGATAATTTAAATGGGGCCTCATAACGATCCAAGCCAATAAAAAGCTCAGTGTAATCATCCAGATAACGGGATAGTTTATAAATAACCGGAAAACGCATCATCCAAAGTTCATACTGCTGACTATCAACCTGGGCGGAAATAAATTCTTCCAGTACATTCATCCATTCCTGAAAGCGCAACTCTGGCTTTTCATCAGAGAAAATACGCCACCAATCACGTCGCTGACAGTCCTCTATAAAGCTCCTATGCTGTTCTGGTTTAGTTCTACCCAAAGTATGAAAACCGCCAAGCAAAAGCAGGCTAAGCCAAGAGGAGCGATCAAATCGACCTTCTTCGTCATCGTCCAAAATCATCTGAGTTTCGCGAGGGTAAACGGAGCTACTATATTCATCCAGTTGCTCTTCCTGCTCCTGTTGCCACCAGTGATAGATTTTGTTCAGAGCTATAGCAGGATCTATCGGCTCAAAATCATCCGGTTCATTTCCACTTTCAAAAATGAGCGTTTTAATGTCTTTAGAGGTAACCAATACTTTGTAAAGCAACTCACGTTTATCCGTATAACTCCAATCCGACAATAAAGGCGAGTCATCGTCAACTTCGGAAACCCAAGTACCAGATAAATCGCCGTCGAGTAAATGCCGCGCAACGCCATTACAAAGATCACCTTCCAATAAATAACGCAATGCAGCTCCCTGCTTTTGATCAGTAGCAGCCTCTAGCAACCAGGCCACCAGAACTTCTGCCCGAGCTTCCATACCCCGCCTGCATAATTTAAAGAAACTCACAGCCACATCGTCATAGCTACTGGCAAGAATATGCGTGGCGGGAGCAAAACCACAGCGCCGTACTTCATCTTCCGTTCCCATTGAAGTCAATAACTCATTCGCGGGCAACCAACTACCGGCTCGGGATTGAAACTTAAGCTTTTCTAATTGCTTAACACTGGTATCAAAATCATCCAATAATGCCTTGCCGCCCTCTAGCAATGAATCCCGCGCCTGTTGATTGAGCACTTTTCCAAGTATCGATGCATCATGCTGAGAGACTCCTTCCTTAAATGAAACTTTCGATAAAAGATCAGCAAAACCCAAAGACACCCATTGATCGTTTATCTTTTTGAATTCCGGCACGACCAACCGTAACCACGTAGCCACTTCTTCCGCAATCGCATTATTGGTTTTGATATGCCCTCCAAACAGGTCTGTCTCACCCAATGCCTTAAGTAAGTCAGGTTGAGCCAATACGCCTTTAAAGATGTATTTCACCTCCTGCCACTTCAGCAAACGGCCTAAACTACTAGGCAAGCCGTTAGGAACAAAATTCCGACTACCAGCCAACCGACCCAATGCTGCGGTAGCCAATGGCTGTGCAATCACACGTACCCCAGAATCATTCGCAATACGTGGAAGTTTTCCAAGCATCGTTTTCCACAAGCTGTACCAAAACTGATAAGCAGTGGTACTCTCACTAAGCTGAAGTTGAGCCTGCAACAAGGGCCAGTCTATAGCCAACAATTGGGTGATTTTTCTCTCTACTACATCTCCTAACTTAAGGCCCAACGCTCTGTTAATGTCAGATTCAGCAGCCAGCCGTGAGCGCCCGGCATCGATTTCAAATGAGCCATTAATGGCATATCCCAAATGATCACTTTCACTAATGGGCGCAGTAACCCAAATATTCGGTAACTCCGAAGAAAGCTCGGTAAAACCCATGGCATCAATAGCCAATAACAATGCACCATTCCCAAGATCCAGCTTCATTACCCGCTGAGTCGCACCTAGCCCCAACTGCACTTTGCCAATCGCCGCCCCCTCACAGTCAGCGAAGATCTCCGGCATCCAACGTACTTGTAAGCTAGTGCCATTCGGCTGATGAACATCAACTTCGCGGATTTTTTTCGAAAATGCCGCTAATACGCCAGCGCGGAGCATGAAGGACTCCATAAATTTAATATCTACGCCCTCTCTTAAAGGCAAGCTGATTGCCGTCCCACGCTGTTTTTGCGTTTGGTTTTTTCTCAATAAACCCTGAACATACTTGGTGTCCTCCCAAGCCGACGGCAGCAAACCACCCATCACACGTGCATGTAAGCGTCCACTGATAATTTCAGGTGTATCACTGACTAATAACACACTTTTAAAACCCAGCCCGAACTTACCAGTAACGTCGTCCCCTTTATCCGATGCCGACAAAATCACCATATTTTCAAGGTCATTATCGAATTTACGTTTTTTCCCAGGGAAGGTACCGCTGCCAATTTGGTTAATAGCTCTCCCCCAGTGCATAAAGGTCACTCTGTCAGGTTCAATATGAACGACAAACTTTAACAATGCCGGCGGTAATGGCTCCACATCACTCGGCTTCGCCGGCCAGGCTTCAATCTCTTCTAAATTATGGACCGCATCATCAGCGTTCTGAAATACCTCGAAGGGTATACTCCAAGCTTGATATTGATAATCGCGCACTTTGGTACGAATCGCCTCCAGTACAGATTTTTGCACTGAGGCATTACTTTCAAGTAGCTGTTGAAGATCAACCAACAACCTTTCCTGCTTGACTTTAAACTCCTCCTCTTTTGGATTCCCCTTAAATTCAGCTACCTGCTTTCTAGCATCATCGTAAGCCTGAAGGCGCAAATCAAGTTCTGGGTGTTTATGGGCCCCTAGTTGTTTCAGGTAGAAAGGAATGTTATCGAGGATCAGCGCCCGAGCCAGTTCAATATCGACCTGATCGGATTTATCCAGCTCGGTCCACAACCCATCCAATATCGGCTTACTCTGGCCGTATAAACTCTTCAATAAATAGCGCACAGAGCACTTAATATAATCTGACAACTCTGCATCAGAATAACTGGCAGGATCAATTTTTCTCAGCACTAAGCTGATCAGATAGCCCTTACTACCCTGTGAATAATACGACGGTTTACCAATAAACAAGGACTCAAAATCTTCATCCAGTGATACCTTGATGGTATTACCCAGAACAGACTGGACTGTCGTTTCACTCTCATTATGGACATTGATGGCCACGCTGAAATGAGCCAGCGCTTGCTCAAGTTGAAAGCCGTGCAGCCAAGTCTTACTCTCCTGATCGCGAGGCGTATCAGGTACCTGCCAAGGTAACTGACCAATCAACCAGTCTAACGAGTGCGGTCTCAGACAATCTGAGGCCAGCTCCCGTGTACTATCTTCCCGACCTAACAACACAATCAACGAAGCGACTAAAGGATCGAGCACCCTACCGGACCACGCTTCAAAATAATTACGAAGAATATTACCGGTGGCATTAGGCATCAGTGAGGTAGAAGGCGCAGCCTCTGAAACCGATCGACTGGCTGGGCGCACATCCTCATTGATTAAATTAGCGAGTAATCTAGCTTGGTAATCATCCAGCACATGAGCCGGAGCAATACCTTCCACGCCGGCAACTAACTGATCAGCAGGTACCCAACAACGGCTTTTATTAAGCAATAACAAATCTATCAAATGGGCTTCCGCCTCAGCTTCCCTTGAGAAAACCTCTAGATAGGCGTTAAAGGCGTCCACCTCCGCTCGACCAGACTGTCCATTTTCAGCTAGCCACGTCAGCATCTGTAACTGACGAGGCAGCCCAAGGCTGTGCTTCATCGCCGGCCAGAGCTTTTGATAAAGGTCTTCAATCTCCAGCGTTTCAGCCAACCGCGCCAATAACTGCCAACCTGGGAAAGAACTGGTAGCTAGTGCAGAAGCTATCCGGCCCAATCCTTCCGGTTGAGAAATGGCTAATGAACCGACATGATAACTCGGCTGGTTATTCAACACCTCGGCAAGCTGAACCAAACCCATTTGACCACGGGAAAATAAAGGACGGCAGTAATCATTAAAAGCCTGATGTTCTAATACATCCGCTAACAGCTGGTGCGGTAAACAGAACTTTTCTGGCACCAACGCGTATAACTGATCAAGTTCATCAAGCCTGTCCGCTAAATCGATCAACTGCTCCGGTTTAAATACATCGCCGCTTTTTGCTGGTAACCATGCAGTACGACTCAGTCGTAGCTGTAAAGGCTCATCATGGCCTAGCTGGTTTCTCGACATGATAGTGAGAATATCCTGCCAGTACGTCACCGGCTCCGAGGAGGCCAACAACACCCCTAACATGCCGATATCATTCAGCGGTTTAAGCATGCGTTGCTGACGCCGTTGCTCGCTAAGGTCGGCACTGCTTTTAATCAGGTGGATATTTTCAAGTAGTTCAGAATCCAGCGAATTGTCATCACTCAGGTAGATATCATCACCGCTAGCTGAAACGGGAAAACCATGACAAGACCAATGAAAAGGCAGCAGTTTCCATAAATCATCATCCTGAATATCCGCCAACAAGTCAGCACATTCTTGCTGAGTAAAGGACTCAGTATCCAGCCTCGATGCCAATTCATGCTCAGCTAGCTCCTGCTGTATAGCTTCGGCTTTTATCTCTCTGATATTCAGGTCAGACCACAAGCCTCTTGGGATCGAATCAGCGACCGTAGTCTCTATCAAACTCCATGGGGATTGATCCCCCTCATTCATCACCACCCACAATTTTTGCCAAACAGGTTTCTGCTGATAACCCAATAACCATAACGTATCATCCGCTTCAAAGTACTCCGGCTTGGCATGAAGTAAATATCGGAAACCTTTTTTCGATATTGCATCGATAGGTGCGCCCACTAGGCTTGCCAGCGCACTGCGTGATTTAGTACATCCCAACACATGAGGCTTGCGACCCAAAGATTCGAGAATAGCGTCGCCTTTGCAAGGTTTCATGGTTTGTCCTAATACCAAATTACAGGTTTGAGCATTCACTAATAATACCGACTGCTGTGCAAGAACCCTTTGGTATTCTGATGCAAAACCACGACGCTCCTCCGGATTTCTACCCTGGGAAAAACCAAATAATAGACTCAGTTCTTTTGCCTCACGCAATTGCTTGGCAGATACCGCCAGAGTACGCGTCTTGCGGCAATCATAAGCTGATAGAATCTGTAAATCGGCACAACGTGTTAGCAGCAAAGATCTTAAATCGTGATCAACAGCTAATAATATCTGATCTGCAGTTTTGAGTGCGGAGTTTTCCAGTGCTTCACTGTTACCCGCGGACGTGCGGATAACAGCATCCACCTGCCGTAATAATGCGGCAGCATCTTCTACTGAAATACTTTTAGCAACCCGTGTATCGCCATCAAAAAACTGAGTAGGTAGCGGTAAAACTTGGGTTTCAACTTCCAGCAATCGGTTTAATAAAACTGGGGGTAATTCGTTATCCAGCTTTAGGCAACTCCCCTCTACCAGACAAGCTACAAAACCCTGAATCATTTTCCGATTAAGCTGCAAAGCCTTTTCACCTAATGTGCTTAAGGCTCTTCTAAGTAACGACTGTAATTCAACCTGCACCGTCCCCTGATTTTTATGGGGGCCTGCTGACTCCAGACAAAAACGCACCAGATAATCCAGCAGTGTCGTCTCTGTAAAAATCACCTTCATATCGACTTGGCGAAATAATTCAATCAGTTCTGTTTCCTGCCACTGAATATTGATCGACGGATCAATTAAGCGCGGACTGGAATCAACCGTAAAGATCGGGCAATCGGATGATTGCAGTAATGCAGGAAATACCTGCCAAGGCCTACCAGCATCTTTAACCGCGGGCTCTGGCAGAGGGCGCACTAAACGTGGTGAGTCATGCAACTTCCAACTAACACCCTCTGCATCCAAGGTGCGTAACCAAGCATGCTGTTGAGTAATCGCCGCCTGTAAGTCACGCCATAAAACGGTGTCAGCAAAGGCCTGTGTTAAAGCTGTTCTCCCTCTATCATCCACCTTAACCGACTGGCAAAAATCCGCGAGTGCAGGAAGAATCAATGGCAACACCTGCAAACGAGCCAGCTCAATATTCCAAGCCGTTTTAATGGTTTTATCACTATCGTAGGTTGGAGTATCGGTATTAGCAAACAACTCCTGCCCATCAATACCTTGCCTGCCGGCATCAATAAAAAAGTAACCATGAAGCGTTAACTGAAAATTAAAATTACCGTCGCAGCGCACCGTTTCCGATGCGGTTTCGTCCATCGGCAAAAACACGGCCCATTGCGTGGTGAGTTTTCCGTTACCCGGCATCCGGCTAAACAACGCGACTCCATGGGGGCGAGCTTTATCCTTAGCCTGTTTAGGCTCCCCATAACGGTCACGTACATTACTGAAAGGCCAAAGATCATGGGCATGCATAGCGGTCAGCGCATCGTTCCAGCCAAATGCTTCACGGCCCGAAAACTGAAGCGAAGACTTCTCTTTCTCATTGCCGTGGTAATCAATACGGCCAGCCAATATCATCGGGGAATGGGGCTGCTGGTTACTACTGGCTTCAACCGCCTGTAACAATTGCCGACGCTGATCATCTGCCGCCAAGGTAATACTGAAACCTGGTTCTTTCTGTTGTTGCTGTAAATCCCAAAAACGAACATCACGCAAGTTACCCAGCATTGGTAACAGGCTAGCTATTTGGCCCGGTAGATCGCCTTCACGCAAAAAATCTAATAGCGTACTATGGTCCCCCACATATTCTGAAACGATCGCCCAGCCTTCTTTGCCATCTTCATGCCTAAGATGTTCGCGCTTTCGCAATGGCAACCAAAGAATAAAACTCGCCTCTGTTTGCTCACCCTGTCCAGTCACCGTGGTCAGCTGGCTCCGAATACGCTCGGCATCCTCTTCGCTAAAGTTATCCCAATCGGTATGCAGGGAGTTTTCGGGATCAGGCCCACTCCAGGGGTTTAAAATTTCATGGTAATTCTGATCACCGTCTGTAGCCAAAAAGAAAAAGGCTTCACAAAAGTGAAAAACACTTTTCATTCCTAAGCCGAATTTTCCGATACTGGAATTGTCATCGGCCTTACTGTTTAAGCCAAAAGAGCGAATCCCGCGCGCATCACTTTCTTTAAACTCACCATTGTTAATCAGAAAAAGTCCGGGGCCTTTCAATAGTGGATGCGCTGCATCGTCAATACCAGCAACCAAACCAAAATCCAACTGAGTGGCTTTGGCATCATCGGTGTTTTGGATCAGCTCTTTGATAACAGGGAAACCGCTGCGATAACGATCACTCAGGTTATCCCCTATCAGGTTGACAAACTGCATGGGGTCTTGAATAAAACCTGCCATTAAATATTCCTCGTATCCTTACATGTCGCAATTTCATCCCAAAAAAATGGAATATAGTTTAATCACTATGTCAAAGTTTCTTCATAAGCCTTATTGATCAATCCACTCAACCACTCGAAATCATCCTTAGTATGCAAATCACAATACACACCGCTTAAATCAACGTTGGCAACAAAAGACCAATCACGCGTATCTGAGCAGTAACCTAGTGCGTTGGCATCCAGTTCTTGATAATCAAGTGTAAGTATCACTGCCAATTTATTTTTACGGGGTATTGCCTGAATAAAAGGCGACAGTGTGTAAAAGGTCCGATTCTTTTTGGTAGTGATCACTGAGATGTCATGATCAATGCGTAAAACTCGCTCTTCGAGTAATTCATAGAGTTTTTTAATGGGTGCGCGCATACCACCCACATCTTCAACGGTCAGCCCTGCGGCCTGTCTTTTTTTATCTTTCAGCTCCGCTTCAGCCACGGCCTGTGCACCGACATCTAACTTTGGCCATAACTTCAAGGCAATCTTTGCCAGCCGTTTCGCTCGTTTGAGCATCAAGGCTTCATTCCACTCATCGCTATCACGCATATTTTTATTCAAGCGCAAGGGGCGGTCATCAAAACCGCCTTCGATAGACTTCTTTTTATCATACGGTCGGTCCTGTAACTAACCATTCAGCATCGCGACAGAGGACGCGCATACTGGGCGTGAAGGTACTCATGACAAAAACCTACCTGACTGAATATTTAAAGGCAAAAAAGACTGAAGTGATACTTTAAATACTAATCGGTTCATTTATTTTATTTTCATCCACGCATGGCAATAGAATAATCTCTGCAAGGCCGTTTGTAGCGATTGTTGATTGATTTCCTGTGGCAATGTGAGTTGCGCTGAAAAATGTTCGTCTTCCTGCGTTTCAAACCGAAAATCTGCCCCTTGATCTGTTTGATAAACCAGCGCTGCCAAAGTACGCTTACCGGTTAATTTAGCTTTGTGAGACTTCATGCTCAGGTCAAGCAAGCGGGTTGTGAGTATTCCACCCTGAGCGGATTGCATATTTATTACAAAGGTTGCCTGTTTGGGTAAGGGTTTTGCTGCGGTTTTTGTTAATACCAACGCTAGCAGCCCCTCATCGATGGAGGTGCTTTCAATAATATCGAGGCCCTCAGCCATTTGCTGTAACTCAATAAGTGATAAATAAGTCTCTTCTATTTCCTGAACCTTCTCACTATCAGCGTTAGTAGGTTGCTGGGGCTGTGATACATAGATGCCGACGGTTTGGTCATGCCAAAGCACCAATGAACCAACTCCTGATTCATCATCTATATGCAGTTCATTAAGCTCAAGCTTATTGTTATTAATGTAGCCCGCAATAAGGTCACTGACTAGCCAGAAAGCTCCGGGTCTCTCTTCTTTGCCTGCTGCATCTAATGGTGCAAAACCCAAACGTGTTGCCGCTAGGGCTCGTGCCATAGCAAGCACTTTGCTGCCAGGAGCCGGATCACGCATAGTCATACGTTTGACAGACTCAACATCCGGATTTAAAAGATGCAAGAGAATAGCCCGCAACAGCACATCTCCGTCATCTGTTAACGCACTTAACTTTTTTTGATTGTTGATCACAGCCTTACTATATTGATACCACTTTTTAAAATTTTCACTATCAGCAATTGGTGCTATCACCTGACTAGCAAGTTCTTCTAATACTTCACCTGAAGCCCAACCTTCGTCTATATCGCGACCACCGAGTAAGTGTAAATAAGTACTCAATAACCCGTTATCTTCGTTCGGCAAATTGCCTGTATCTACTCTATATTGTATCCAAGCATTCAAGGCAGCGGGGACATCTGAATGAGTCACAAGACTCCGCAAAAGTGAAACCAACTCACTCGCTGCTGTGGCTTGAACGATAGAATCCCATAACAGCCCAGCAAGAACATCATATTCTCGATAGTTTTCCCGAAGAGCGCTTCGGTTAATTTTAGGTAGCGAGGCTATCACGTTCGCATGAGGCCCTTTTTCAAAAAGGGCCGGTGTGACCTCAAAGGAAAATAGCGAATTGGGTACATTCTCAAAACCACGAGCCTGATAATCCTCAAGCTCATCCTGAGATGCGAAGTGTATAGTTTTGATTGTCGATGCCGGATAGACAGATTGAAGCTTAGTGGTGCCATGCTTAAGCTCCAACAATACAGGCACCCTTGGGTAACCTTTTATTGTATTCAAACTAGGTAACTGATCAGTTCCAAAGGTTGCTATAACATCATCGATGCATGCAACAAGCTCAGGTACGACTAGGCCAATATCCAGCATTCGAATAAGTTGCCGGACACTTGTCAGTATGTATACCGAACCTAGTGTTTTTTTAACAACCTCTTCATTGAACATACCCTGTGTTGAATCATCAGTCATTGCAGTATTCCAGTCGTTGCAGTATTCCAGTCGTTTTATCAGGCAAATATTTGATTATATCAGGTTCCTTCTCCGCGCCGGAAGAATACAATAAGTAAAGTGCCTGACGCGCTCGAGAGCACATAACGTACATATTCATTTTAAACGTATCGAGGTTACTACCATCGATTGGCATGGTTTGAATTTCAGGAATAAAGACAGCATCAAATTCGAGGCCTTTACAACTTTGGCGATTAATAACAGTTAGGGTACCTTTTTTATCAAATACTAGGTCATCTACAGGGTGTACATCTTTATATTCTTCTTTTGAGGAGTAGGTTTGTACGCGATATTTACCTCTAAGGCGATTCTGTAACTTGTTATAAAGTTTTTCCCGCATAGAGTCAGTCTGAGCAAAAACACCAACCTCACCAAAGGCACGATTAGTAACTGCGTCAACAAGGAACTGCACCTGGTCATCCATCGAACACGTAGCAACTATCACTGCCTTTTCACCTTTACGTGTTGGCGCTGCAGGCTTACCAGTAGGTAAACCTACATAAAAATAGGCGGCCAACTCAGCAACCTCTCGTGTATTACGAAAATTTTCCGTTAATAAATACTGTCTCTCGTCAGGAATAGCCAACTCCTGATTAATCTGACCGATTGTCGAATTATAGTCTTCATTTAGTCGCTGATTTTCATCAGCCATGATGGTAATACCCGAGTTCTCTACATTCCTCATCGCAAAACGCAAACAACGAAACATTGCCGGTGGAAAATCCTGCGCCTCATCAATTATTAGGTAGCCAGGATTTTTTACCGGTTTCTTCTGACCCACATGCACGGCTAACTTTTCAAACATTTGTTGCCAGTCATACTGAAAGTTATCAACTTTAGGCGGCTCATAACTTGCTAATAACCATTGCTCAAATAAAGCTTTATGTTTGTTATAACTTTCACTGGGAACCCACCACTTATGTTTTACTCTATCCCATTTTGCACCATGTTCTTTGGCCTTATCTTTGTCCTTATAAGGGCAGTCAAGATAAACCTTATCGCCAATTACTGTTTGAGTATTAATTTTGTGAAGCTTCCACCATTTAAAGGCCCAACTTAACAAAGTTGAAGTAGAAATTTTTTCTTCCTGCTGATCTGAAACATTACTTGTATATTTTCTAAGCACTTTGCCATACATCATCACTGTGGCAGGCTTCTTACGCTTATTCAGCGCCTGCGCACGAAGAAAGGCGATCACCGTTTTACCAGTGCCCGGAGGACCCGCTACCATGACTGTGCTATCCATTGGCGCTTCCATATAGATTTCTTCCTGCTCGTCACTAATCTCTCTGGAATTTGGCATTCTCATAACGGCTTACTTACTCCCTTTGATTGCTGCCAGTACAGTCGTAAAAAAACCATCACCCGATTCATCGCCCAGCAAAAGTTTTCTATCAAGCAACAGGTTATTCATGGTGCAACTGGTTTCTGAAACCAATGTACAGCTATGGCAGGCAGCTTTATTAAGCCCCATCACACCTTGGGTTTCCATTTCACTGCACACAGGATCATTTGAACACCAACTGGCGGTATCGATAGCGGCGGCAATTGTAGGCAATAACCTTTCAGGTTCACCCTGCTGTACTAGGCCGCCAAGGCTACCCTCTGAATCCGAGTCAGCGGTGTAGATCAAAACCCCTGCCTGACCATGGGCGGCATAAATTCTCTCGCGAATAGAGCCACTGGAGTAACCACACTCAAAACTGAGCTGTCGAATAAGAAGGTGGGCAAATGTATGTAATGCAACTAGGCGAGCATTAGGTTCTGGTAAATATGCGATGTCACCTTCTTCAAAACGAGATAATAGTGGCGCGACCCTAGAATCAATAAACGTAGCAGTCGTTCTCTCCCATTTTTCTAACGCCTCTTCTGAAAGCTGAATAAATATTCCCTCACCAAAGACTTCAATAGCTGGCAGCCACTTAATATCTTCATGCTTGCCAGCAGGGGGGACTTTATTCACTCCGGTTTTAACTCGCTCAAAACCACAAAAAGCGCGAACCTCTCTGAGCTTATCTAGCAGAACAATGCGCTCAACTAAATCAGCTATACCCCACCGATCGGCTGCCTCTAATCGGGTGGTTAATCTGGCAGAGAAACTCTGGCTGCCGTGCTTATCTACATCTGGGGATACCAAGACCTCCCACTCTGCTAATTGAAGCTCTTCAGTGGTAGGCAGATCACCATTAAACTCTTCTTCGTCTTCATCATTTTCAATACAGGAAAAAACTTCTTCGACTGTACATCCATTATTATCAGCGATCATTTCTGCCACACCTTTAGCAGCTGCCTCGTTGTCCCTTTCAACTAAGAGATTACGAAAGGTGGGAAAAGAAGGGTCTGACTGTACTGCCTTAAATAACTCTGACTCGCCCTCTAATGCCGCGGCTACAGGAATATCCAAGGCAGAACGAACAATAGGGTAATAAAGGTTGCTAGCTCCCCGCTGCAACACAACCGGATCTTGGTCACACTCTCCCCAAGACTCCCAAGGCTGACTTCCTTTGCAGCTAACCCCAGCCGACTTCATAGCACCCGGTGAAGTGATGTCACCTAGATCTCGCTTTCCTGGACAGGCCTTACACTCAACAAATAATGCATCCAAACCACTACCCAACTCAGGCTTTGATTTGAAGTACAAGTTCTTATCATAATCTTTTGTATCACATGTGCCTCCGCGAGAATGCGCCCACCAGCCCCAAGGTACATCTTCTGCGTGCCCTTGCTCACAGGCCATGACGAAACGCATGGGAACAAGAGCACGTTGTTTACAGGTAGGCCGGGGACATACCGGCTTATCATTATCGTTCTCATCCTGGCTGGTCCACCGATTCATACGGCGACAGCTCGGACAAAACATCCAACGAGGAAAACGAATAGACTCTACAGCTTTATTGGCTTTACTCCGGCTAAACTCTGGAGCTGTCGGCGGTGCTTTTAATGATTTTACGCCTAACTCTCTAGCCAACCTGTCTAGTGAAATATTTTCAAGGTACCTAGGCCACCCTTTCAGGTCAGTTAACATCAATGACTCATCACCGATATCAACAATTGCACCCGTTCCATAAGGTGAAATCAACTGTGAACTTCTAACTGAACGATCATCACTCACTGTGCTTCACCTCTTACTTTAATCTGTGTTTCAGTATCAACGTTGCGCATGGAGTTCAGTGTTTTCCAAAAACCTTTTTTCTTGGCCCCGCCATCAAACGATTTGATTAACGGATTAAACTGATGGCCTGACTGAGCCGACTCGTATCGGTTAATTTCTTTATTGAGGGCATAACCATGCCACTCATCAATAATTTCATCGAGGTGGACGAGAATTTTCTCAACTTCTTTCGCATCCATGTCCGAGGTTGAGTCAGTAATTCTCTCTTTAAACGTAACATATAGACTTTTGAAATCCGGATCATTTTTATTAAACTCCCCTGCACTGTCATTAGGCATTAAATGACCACTAAGTCGAACCAGAATAATTAATGCTGCATGCAGGGCGCGTGCTCTTGCTGGTGGTGCCCAAGGTGTAATACTGGTTGGTTCAACATAACGATACAAAGACTGATGATAGGTACTGAAGGTTTCATAGTGCGACCTATCCCTTGGTTTAGAGGGCGAAAATAACGTCAGAACGATTGCAGGCGGGTTATCCTTCTTACGCCCCACTCGACTCGACGCTTGGATATATTCAGCAGTCGTCTTCGGTTGACCGTTAACCAACATCACGCCCAAGCGGCCAATATCCACGCCTACAGAAATCATATTGGTACAAGGCAGTATATCGACCACGCCACTCTCGCCAGCCTTAAGCTTCAATTTTTGCAGCACCTCAGGGATGCGAGGCCCTTTAACATTTGCAGAGAGTTCTTCTACCTCTTCACACTTGCGGGCCTTACTCTTATCGGACGCAATAACTTCTATACGTGATGGAATATCATCTCGTGCCAGCGTCATGGTTTTACCCAACTCTCGTCGGCTATTGTGGTAAATAGGTAAAGTCCACCAGGTATCAAGACAGCCTCCCACCTGCCCCGTTTCTACCGGCGATTGCAATAAAGCGGCTGCCGTTTGCACTAAAGCCGTTTGCCCCGTATGCCCTGAAGGCATCACTCCAACGTACAAACGCCCAGGAGCATCGGTATTTTCACGCGAGTAAAATGAATCGGCCTCGTCTAACCCTGGAGGCGGAAAGATTTGCATATCTCGACCAAACAATCTTCTACTTTGCTGCTGCGCTGCTCTTATAGTCGCAGTAGCTGCAATCACTTTAGCCCTACCACCAAGCTTTTTAATTAACGCATCAATGCCGGCCTCATAAATGCCGGCAATAGTCCCTAGCGGGCCAGAAATTAGATGAAGTTCATCTTGAATGATTAAGCTAGGTGGATTGTATTTGCCATTGAAGCCAAAGAACGCTTGAGTATCATCTCGCCATGCCATCCGAGCAAACTTATCGATAGTACCAATAAGCATACTTGGTGGATTTTGATAAAGCGCTTCATCAACTACTTGAATAGGTAGGTGATGATGAAAGGCACAACTGTCCGTTGTGCAGTAAAAATCAAAACTATTTTCACTGGCACGAACACCATAATCTAAGTGATCACGAGAACGGCTCCTTGGCGTAATACTTGTCCCACACCATGGACAGTGCTTTAACTGGAAAGGGTTTTCCGGTTCCTCTTCCTCTTTCATGAAGTTAAAGAGTTCTAGAGCTGCCGGCTTGTCGGTATTACCTGAAGTAAAACGGTTTGGAGCGCTCGCCTGACCAACCCAGAGCCCGAGGGAGAAAGGCGTTTTGCCCAATAACTGTTCATTTTCTTGGCGAATCAGCTCCAGTGCACAGATCATGGTACCGGCACGCTGGAATTGCTGAGAGGTCAGCAGGCGTAACGTATACCGCTTAATAACCGTGGTGCCGGCCCCCTTGAGCTCGTCTTCAAGGCGGCGATATATCAGTTCCCATGCCGCCAACGAAAGGTAGGCCTCTGTTTTCCCACCACCGGTGGGGAACCATAGTAAATCTACCAAATCTCGCGAATCTGAATAATCACCAGTATCTGTATAAACCAACGATTCGATCACTAGCAACTGAAAAGCTAACTGGAAGGGATACCACCTTAAACTTTCATACTTACTTGAAAAATAATCAGGTGTGGCATAAACCTGCTCATTTCTTGCTGTGACCTTTCCGCTGTAGTCATCACCGCTATGAACCATTTGCATTAGCATGGCACGACTTGCAAGATGAAAAGACTTCAGTGCGTTGCTATCCGACTCGAGAGCTATTATGCCTTTTAGCATTCGAGCCTCAGCCTCATCTAGTCGACTGATGACCCTTTCTTTGGTTTCTCCGAACTGCTCAGGCACCACCTCATCGCGCTGACCATCGATCCACTGATGGTAAGCACTTACGAATTTTTTAAGGCCACTAATCAACTCATTCTTGGGGGTTTTTTCATCAGCCAACCACTGGAGACGAAGGACCTCATCCGGGACTCCCCCATACTGATTGAAGTCGATAGTAGTACTAAAACCATACACTTCGGTTTCCGGCATTGAAGCACTACTTAACCATGTTGGCGTAGTACTAGCCTTGTCCCATATACAAGCGCAACCATGCCCGCCCCCCCAATTAACACGCTTGCGATAGAGAAGCGCCAGTTCCTGCTGCTCTTCATCAAAACGAAAGCGATCAGCCGTGGGATACTCAGTAAAATTTCCAGCCGTGGTACTACATTCTATCTTTGTCTGGAAGAGGCATTTTGATGTATCCAGTACTTTGCCGCACGTCATGTCATTAGACAGGGCAACGGTAAGAATCCAACCATCCTGCCACGGACGTTTGACTATATTCAAACGCGCCTTACCGCCTAGTATTTTTTGTACTTTGGTATCGTCATTAGCGACATTAAACGTAACTATTTCACTATGCGCGCTGCGCGGCCATACCTCGCCTTTCTTCTCATAAGTACCAGCAGATAAAGCAATACTAATTTCAGAGGTGCCAGAAACAGCAAACGATAAAGCCATTGCCGAAGGCTTAAATTCCGACGACAGTGAAACGCTATTATCGACCTCATCTGGCGTATCATCATCGACATCATCCTCAACAGCACCCAACGGAAACAATATTCCCATCAGATAACGTTTATGAGGCTTTTCGCTGAGCACTTCATCATCCCCCGCAAAGGGCCCAATCAATTGATTGCTGATGTAGTCCGTTATTGATTTTCTTTCATCGACGCTAGACATTTGCCTATACCTTCCTTGACTTGTTGGGCGCTCCACCGCGGTACCTGCATGAACCTAAGCTATCATAATTTGTTTCGCCACTACAATGCGACTAAGCGCCGGATTTATAGAATCAATAGTTCCTCATCGATACGCCTTAATTCTTCTCGATCAATTTACTCACGGACCACTGCCGCTCGGGATTTTTTGGGAGCATCTAACCAGCGGTAACCGTTTAACGCTCAGCTTCAATTTCAGCAATACACATCGAGCCCCCTATAGGCCTCTTACTGCAATCCGATCGTCAACAGACCTTTGTACTTTTGGCTGTGTCATTATCTCAGTACAGGACGAACCTACTCATCGAGCTAAAGGTTAGCCAATTAATACCTTTTCTAATTGATACCAAAAAGCGAAAAGATAATAAGGTAAATTCTAGTGAATAAAAATTAGCGAAGCCAGGCTACCGCCCATCAGCCGAGAAGCTCACCACATTGCTATTGCCGTCAACAACGACAAAATTTTTGCCACCAACAGGCATACTTGCACCCAACCGCTCTAACCATACTTGCCATGGCAAGTATGGGGGTGTTCGGCGGGTACCGACGACGGAATCCCCCGGAGCGACGAAGGAGCGGAGAGGGGTGAGAACCCCCTGCCCTGAATGGAAATAGCGCTGAAGAGGGTCAAGCTGGAACACAAAAAATCACGCTGTTTGTGATTTTTGAGTAGAGCTTGACGCTCGGAATCGCTATTGGAAGAAAGGGCGCAGCTCATAGAGCTGCTGGTTGGGTGCAACAAACGATTGAAGACAACAAGCTGACCAATACTAACCATCGCCTAACAATCGATATGACAACAGCTATTCAGGCTAGCACGATGGGTAAGCTTAGCAGAGAGCGGGTAGAGCTACCTATTTGATGTTATTGATTACAACGAGATGCTACACGCGCTTATCATGCATCAAGCAGCCTAAGAGCAGCACGCACTATGGCTATTAAAATCTCCTGCATCTCGCGCCTTCAATACCGCTGAAGCAACCCGATCAATAATGATCATTCAATTAAAATTAAAACTAGGGCTAAAAACCTATCAGGCCTAACTTTTTTGTAAGTACTTTTTGATACCTTCGCTCGGGTCTATCTTTAGTACGTCGCAATACTGAACATACTCATAGACATCTAGCTTTCGTTCAAGCGTCTCTACCTTCTGTATAAAGCTATGCGGCTCGCCTAACAGCTGTGCCATGGCTCTCATGCTCAGTCCTTGGTCCTGACGAGCACTTTTCAGCCAAGTGACTAATTCGAAATAACGCTTACTTGAAATTGTTTTGTTCATTGTATCGATTATGGGTACAATCCTCTTTGTACCCAATTCAGGTACAGCCTGAGCCTGAAATATTTCGGAGATAAGATGAAGACAACCAAAGAAGCGCTTGAAGATATGAAACACATCATAGATATACTGGAAGACAAAGGAGAACCCTTTGATTCTGGTTGCCCTGAAGACGAGTCCTTCACTATGATTGAAAGGGCGCGACGTAAGAGCCCGGAAAAGCCTATACGTATCGTTAGTAACTGGATCTGGTGGCAGATTGAATATCCGTTAGCGGACTTGAGTCGTTTAGCTGAACAGCACCTACAACCGGTAAAAATCAGAGCAGATCAAGTACTGCTAGATGAAACCAATACATATGAAGGTGAACAGACCCTTATCTCAACCCATTTAGTCGACATTCGTTATGACTGCGTATTTGAGAGCGAAGACATTACTTACATTTTATGTGGCCCTGGGACGCGCAAAAGCGTCACCCCAGAACAACTAGCATTCTTTATTGGTCTCCCCTAGGCAACGAATGCCCCCTGATTAAACCAAAAAATCCATCTAATTAATTTTAAAAAACATAAGACATTGAAAATTAAGCACTACGTTGTAAACCTAGATACAAAAGCAAAACAGGCCTAATTGAAGTAGTGCTCATTTCGGTCTTCTCTAGTCATTTCCTGCGTTTTCAAAATTTCTTCTTCACATTTTTCCTGATCAACCAGTAGTAGGTCTGGATGCTTTGTCATTATTGAACTAGCAGTAACTTTTAATTTAATACAAGTAATTTCATTAGCTTTGAATGTAAAGTCTTCAGTGGAAAAGAACCAGTTAGTCGTTAGTGGATAGATACCGGGAGGAAGGATTTCTTTATAATAACTATTATTATAAAGTCTCGATTTATTTATTATTTCATTACTAACTGCACCAGTTTTTTCATCTACTACCTCATCAACCTGCATAACATTAAAAGTCTTTCCACCAAGCATGAACTTATCTGGCCTCACACCTTTTGGTTCAAGCCTGTCGCATCTTAGGCTTGTCAGGAATGACGACACTTATAAGAGATTAACATCTGTTTGTTTTGGTTCTCAATGTCGCCAAAACTGAGTTGGTGTTCTATGGATAGTCCTGTCAGAGCGTTATACCGAGGTGACAGGACTTGTTCGCAACTACCCTAAATAAAGGCCGGGCGATGAATCATAGACATTCAACAGAATACAGAATCACTCCTCATCCCATTCATCTGAATCATCATCGTATTCACGATCTCTTCGAGACATATTGTCGAGCTCCCAAGCAATTTCTCTTATTGAGCTTGAAACCATAATCCCATTATAATTTTCGAGATCAATGTAAATGTAAGGGACCTTTAAGCAGACTTCAGATTCAGGAAGCTCATGATATATTATTCCGGTACCATCCCAGCTAGAAATATACTCTATGGATTTACCCATAACGCTTATTTCATTCTTTCTCGTATCAAAAGTAAAGTTAATTATACCATCTGACACCGTTTCGATGAACACTCCATACAGATGCTCTCGGTGAATTAAACCCCAATCTTTTATATAAAATTTATACTGAAACTTCATTTTCATTATTACATTCCTTTGCAACATAGTTTAATATTATTCTTACCTGATGATTAAAATAAATTCAACCAACAAGCCAGATAACTCTCCAATTAATTTTGGAGATATTATAATATTATAAAGAAACATTTAAAAAAATAAAGCCCCTTATATTTAAAAACATTTTTTAACCAAACAATCTTTACATTAAAACCACTAAAATGACTACCTGCTCTTTTCTTTTATCTTAAAAACAAAGAAAAAAACATAAAAACTAACGTTTACATACCTACCCCTAGAATTATCAAGAAGATTATCAACCTATAAGTTATCCTGATTTATTTAATAGTTTTCAACTTTTACTATTCAAAAACACTTCATTATTTCTACAACATTGAAATTAATGCTCACCATTTCCCTTTATGGGAATGAGTGTAAAATAATCATGCTTGACGACAAAATTACGGAGTGATTTTTGAGTAGAGTTTGGAGCAGCCATTGGAATGATGGGGGCAGCTCAAAGAGCTGCTGGTTGAGTTCAACAAGCGATTGAAAGCAACGAGATCATTGAAAACAACAAGCGTTATATGTGATCGACTAGCAAAAATTTTCGCTGCGAATAGCGCTCGCCCAGTAACAAGATTTGGCATTGATAATACGAAAATTCACTCATTGATCACGCTAATAACCACACCGTCATGATCAAGTGGTCTCAAATAAGAAAGCGTTAACCTAAGCTTCTTACAACACTTTTCCCAACTATGTGTTCATGACACTCTATCCCTATTGAACGGCATTATGCAGCCACATTTACCTAATGATTAGTGCTAGCAACTATCAGTCATCATCCTCCACAACTATACGACTCTGCAACCAATGATCGACACCCAGATAATCAATAAAGAAGCACTCAGTCAGCCGGTCAACATGTCTAATTTTACAAGTTTTATTTTTATACTGGAGCCCATACTGTTGAAAAAAGTCAGACTGCTCAACCGCAAAATCAAGCAAATCAGTAAACGTTATATAACCAACCCCATATCCTTTCATTGCTTTTAAAGCTTGCTTGATTTCAAAAATAACCTGACCTATAGACTTTGCTTGCTTAAGCAGCGACAAGGTAGTGATGGAAGGGTAATCCTCCATTAAAGCAATCCCTTTACTGCCAGCTAAAAAGCGCGTTTCATTCCAGATTGTTGCCAGAACGAGCTCTTTATACAAACCGCGTGAAAATGGCCCTTCCCCTTTGCTTAAATGCCGGTACCCTATCAATTCATTCTTTGCTTTTTTAAGGCCCCCCTGATTGGCATCAAGAGTACCCAGCAAGTTAATTTCACCTTTATACTCACCTCGCTCGCTGGGTAAGTCAGGCAAGCTAACGGCGCCAATAATATCCAAACGAGCGGCAACTATAAGCATGACACGCATCAAGTATGGTGTCGGTGTGCTACTAGCATCAAAAAAATGAAACGATGGGACGCGTAACGCCTCTCTTTTATCAAAGACATCTCTAATGGTCACTTCTGCTATCAACAAACCTACTGGATCGACATCCATAGAAACACCTCTTAATTGCTCCGATATCGGAGCAATTAAATCAGCATTTCTTGCGACAATCAAGCTCCGATAACGGAGCAATTACATTGAATATTATTGGCCCTAACGTTCGAAAGTTAAGAGAACTTCAACACCTGACCCAAGACGAGCTAGCAGCGAAATGCAATATTTGCGGCTGGGATATCAGCAGAGGGACGCTAGCAAAAATAGAGTCTAAAGTTCGCAAGGTTAGTGACTATGAAGCTCTGGCATTAGCACGAGCATTGAACGTCAACATTGACCAGCTATTTCATGACCTGTCACGTATTGCTGATCAGCAACGATGACCGCCTCAGTAAAACTGCGAGCCCCCTACTTTATTCGATGCACTAGCAATACTCTTCAAAGAACAGATGCTATAACGAATTAATTTCCATCAAAAAATACAAGGCATTGAAAATTAAGCACTATACTATTTTGTAGCGACAAGGATTGTCGTCAAAAAACTACTGACAAGGAGTGTCAATATGAATAAAAAAACAGAAATCGAATATCGAAACCTTGCTGCTTATTTTTATAAACAACACGAAATAACGCAACCTACCGCCAAGTCCATTTGTGATGCACTAAAACAATGTGCAGCTGACTACCGACCAGACTATTGGCGTCGACTACGCACGGCTCTGGCACTCGTTGCAAAAGAAAACGGTTTTTACAAAGCAGCCGATAAGATTCGAGCAACCATTAACCCCATCACTGCCGACCGCAACAAACGCAGCCAAATAAAGCCTAAGCAAAAAAGACAGAAAACCGTTAATGCCGCCGATGAAAAGCAACTTCTGGATTACTTAGTTAAGCAAAAAGAGAAGACGGTTTTTGCCGGAGTGTCACTTGTTAGTCACTTGGGTTGTCGACCCGCTGAACTCAGAAATCTTAAGTTCATGGGAAGCTGCTACATAGTTATCTCTTCCGCTAAAAAAACCGAGGATGGTACAAGAGGGCTTGATCGTATCCTTGAAATAGAAGACAGCTCTATTTTTAACAGTCTCAAAGAATGTCATGAGATGCTAATAACCGCGCCCTATGTGGATCCTGTCCGCTATGTGCAAAGACGGCTAGAGACGTTAACACAGCGACTATGGCCAAAACGGAAAGTGCATCCTTCACTATATTCATGGCGCCATCAAATGGGCGCCGATTTGAAAGCCAGTGATATGCCTCCCGAAGCAATTGCAGCAATCATGGGTCATCAATCAGTCAGTAGCGTTGAAGTGTATGGGAACTCTCGTAGCGCTCAGCATGCACGTCACTATCTGAAACCAGACCGTAAAACGGTTCAACAAGTAGAAAAACGTAACCAACATCGCCTGACGAAACATAAAAATGAGCCAATCACGCTCAATAATATAAGCCGATGGGTCAAGCAAAACTATCATGCTGCAAGGGGATAGCCACGTCTGACATAGAGCCGCATAGATAGAGATTCGCTGTTTCGAAGTTAAGTCGTGATAGACAGGCCCTCAGGGGTGCCTCTTCGATAAATAAAGTGATTCCTTCGTGCAGAACAATCTTGCGTATAGATGACGAAAAAGTTCTGCTCCTGAGCACTGTTATTTTTCGGGGGGATTACCGATGAGCCCCCCCTCTTTTTGTGCATCTTAAATTACTGAAAACTAAGATCAGGCAAAAAATTCCATTTGCCATGGAATATTGTTGACATGCGATAAGCGTCTTTATAGTATTCCACCATCAGTGGAACATAGCGAGGCTATCATGGCTACTTCAAATACAGATCTAAGAGAACAACTGGCAACGGAAATCAAAAGTGGTCTGAGAGTAATGACCTCAGCGCTCAATACATTTCTAGACACTTCGAATCGGCGCTTATTTCCAAGCGAAGAGGATATACAGGTCGATGATGAAACAAGCATTGCTTCAATCTTTGACTCGCTTTTTGATTACGCTGTTGAAGGTTACTCACGAAAAGACCACCTTCGTGAAGATGATATGCATGACGTTGCAGCCTTCATTCTAATGGCCGGACCGGCAATGAATTTCTACGACATTTCTTATCCAACTCAATGTGAGAAGGTTTACCTAACCGCCGTCGCGAGATGGAAACTAGATGCCTTTTCCAAAATTGAACAGCTCGACATGCTTGGGCATGGTGCAGACCAAATTCCGGGCTTTAATCAAGAAAATCTGACGCTTAAAGAAGTCTCATTACTGGCTAATATGAACGAAAAAAGCGTGCGAAACGCAACCCACGCCACCAAGGTAAATCGTCTACAAACCATCAAAATCGGCAACGGTACATACGTTAAGCCAGAAGACGCCCTTCTCTGGCTAGGCAAAAGAAGAGGATTTGTTCCCACAACAGTCCATAAACCATTCGAGGATTAAGCCATGCTAACCAAACATGCAGAAAAACGCTTACAGCAAAGAGCAATCCCTGAAGAAATGCTGCTCTTCATTTCACTCTACGGTGAAGAAGTCGCTCAAAAAGGCGGCAGTCACGAACACCGACTGACAAAGCGAGCTGTAAAGGCTCTTCGCAAGGACCTTAAAAAAGTACTTCAGCACTTAGATTCACTATCCAACACATATGTTATCGAAGGCACAGAAGGTAAAATCATTACTGCCGGCCACAAACACTAAGGAACTACTATGCTCCCTACGCACGGACGAATAAGTTGCCGCAAATGCTATGAATCCAATGGTTCAGACCGTTGTTCACCCCACCCCAAATGGCAAATGGTGAATGACCCCGGCCATTGGGGTAGCTCAACACCCGAATACCTTGTTCTCGGTTTTTCAAAAGGAGCGACACAGGCCGAAACATTCCGTACAGGTAGCCATGAAGAAGTCGCCTTTGCCAAGATGCGTCCTCGATTAGAGAAAGAACTTAAGCTTCTAGGGGCGCTTCAGCCTCATGAATCGGTGAACGATAAGATTGAACACCCCGACAGTAATATTGCATTTGGTTCGCTGATCCGTTGCTCTCTGACGCGAGAGGATGCAAAGGCAAGCGCGAAACAAGGCAAGCAGGTGTTCGCCTCTTCCGGAAGTTTGATTGTGAAAAGCTTCAGCGAAGTACCACATGTCATCCAGAATTGTGTCGATGAGTATCTAAGCCAACTGCCATCATCCCTGAAAGTTGTTTTCTTTCTGGGTACTTCAGATGCCTATGTCCGGGAAGTGAAGCAGGTCATTCAACAGCGCTACCCTGACAGCTATCGAGACCTAAACCCAATGGCATTTCAAACCGACGGAAAAAAATGGATCTTCATCGCCCATCCCTCTCCCGCTAACGGTACATTCGGAAATTGGCTAAATACAGACGACACCAGCGGTGTAAAACGGGACCTTGCTTGTGAGGCGCTTGGAATGAAGCCTATCGTCACGCGGATAGAGCCAACAAGCACTTCAACTCCGATCAAATCGAGCAAACCTGCATCGCCTAACCAATCAGAAAAAAAGCACACCATGAAAAAACCATCTCAAGCGACCGGCTTCACCCCGGAAAAAGCTAACACCCTACTTTCAGAACATTTATCACTAATTGGTGAGACAAAGAAAATTACGGGATATATGACATCGACCGGTAAGAACATTGCTCTCCAAAAAGAGAGAGTCGATACCGTTCAAGTCTGGATTGAATATGAAGACGGCAAAGACCCACGCAATCTGGGATTTAGCGTCAGTAATCGCAGCAACCCCAACATGCCCTACGCGAAGGACCAATCACGCAGCTCAAACCTTCGCACAACGACAGCACCGAGGCTTCAACAGGGTCACTCAGTGTGGAATGTCATCGTACCCAGTGCAGCAGACTTACAACAGTTATTGGATTGGTATCAATAGCCTTAAGACTATCTGCCCCCTGAGAACATATTGATTTGAGGGTAATTCTCCCTTTTCAGCAGGTGCTAAAAGTAGAAGTTGATTGACCATCAACGGTAGTTTAGCACCATTGGTTTTATGGGGTAACGCTTAGTAATCCCGCCCCCTCGCGAAGCGGTTTGCTTTACATCAACACCGTGTACACATGTACGATGTATATATACATCGACAGACGTGTTAAAGAACACCACATAAATGTTAAAAGACGGCGTTAGGTTCAGCAGCTTCGCTTTTTTCTTATAGCTTATAGTTCGGATTCGCTTGTAAGAAACCTAACTTCTCTAGCCCCTCGTAAGCCTGTACCACTTGCCCCCTACATACCGACTTATTCACGTGCACCTCAACCACCAACTCAAAAAATTCATCGCAGGATAAAAAAAATTCAATTGTAGTATTCCATAATTGATGACAAATTTATTATGAATCTACAGAACAGATAAATACTAAAATCTCAATGCCATATAATTATACGACAACATAAATAATGAGTATTTCGAGTTAAAAAAAAGAAAAGAAATTACCGGCAGAAATAGATTTTATTCAGCATCCACAGCGAGTAACTATCAATGAAAAAAGAAAGTGCCATTAAGCAGATCAAAGAAACATTAGGCCCTCAAGGATGGTCAAATGATCCTGATATAATGGCCCCTCTTTTAACAGATTCGGAAGGTGGTCCTCAAGGCAATGCACTAATACTTGCTTGTCCCGCAAATACGGAAGAAGTTTCGACCGTCTTACAACTGTGTCATCAAGCAAATATTCCGGTTGTACCACAGGGTGGCAATACTGGATGTTGCGGCGGGGCGATCCCGAACCAAACCGGCACTGAAGTATTACTTAGTCTACGTCGGATGAACCGTATCCGAGACTTAGATAGCACCGACTATACATTGACTGCCGAGGCTGGCTGTATTTTACATGATCTGAAGCATGCAGCTGAAGAGGCTAATCGCTTTTTCCCCCTTAGCTTAGGCGCAGAAGGAAGTTGTCAGATTGGAGGGAACCTAGCAACAAATGCCGGTGGTATTAATGTACTCAACTATGGCAACACCCGCGACTTAGTTTTGGGGCTAGAGGTAGTATTACCAGATGGTACTCTGTGGAATGGTTTACGCCGATTAAGAAAAGATAATAGTGGCTATGATCTCAAGCATCTGTTTATTGGATCAGAGGGAACACTAGGTATCATAACCGCCGTAACGTTAAAGCTTTTTCCTCTCCCTCATACTAGTGTCACCTCCTGTTGCGCACTATCTAACCTCGAAAGTGGTCTATCCCTACTTGCTATCGCGCGCGAATACAGTGGTGACCAAGTAAACAGCTTTGAACTGTTACCCCGTATTGCAATGGAAATGATCGCCAAACACCGTAACGATCTCCGTTTACCATTCCCGTCGGATGAAGCGCAATGGTATGTTCTGATGGAGCTAAATAGTAGCCGTAAAAATGATGATTTGGCAGCACTAACCGAAACCATTTTAGAAGAAGCTTTCACCAAGAACATGATCACCAACGCCATCATTGCGCAATCGGAACAACAACGAAATCAATTATGGAGCATCCGTGAAGCCGCTGTAGAGGTTCAGAAAAGCGAGGGCTATTCCGTCAGCCATGATGTAGCAGTTCCTGTTAGCAAAGTTGCCGAATTGATCAAACTTACCTGCGAAAGAGCCTCCGAGTTACTCCCTGGAATACGCCCTTACCCTTTTGGCCACGTAGGCGATGGCAATATACATTTCAACTTTTTTAAACCGGATGATATGACTGATATAGATTTTAAGGGTCTAACATCAAAGATACATACACTTGTTTATGAAACTGTTAATGAGCTTAATGGTTCGATCAGCGCCGAACATGGCATCGGACGAGCTAAGACCGATGAACTTGAAATATATCGTTCAGCCATAGAAATCTCCCTTATGAAGGCTGTAAAAGAAACAATTGACCCTAGCTATTTAATGAATCCTGGAAAAGTTATTAATCAAAAAACATAAAGCCCAACATAATATTCTAGACAACAATCATAAATCATTAACAAACCAAACCCAATTACCTCCAATATTCACCAACATCAAAACAATATTTTTTGACTAAAAATACAGTCAACGCAAAAAAAATAATGTTATATTAATTTATGCTTTTATATTCATATGAAGATTTATGAACCTATTACGACAATAATTCTTTCACTAACAAGATAAAAATTAAAGGAATGTAAGAATGATTATTAAAAAAACGCTAAAAACCATTGCTATTGCATGTTTATCATTAACCACTCTAGCACAAGCCAGTGAACTTACACTGGGAAGTAAAGCCTACACAGAACAGCTTTTAGTTGCAGAAATGACATCACAACTACTTGAGCATTCCGGTTATACTATTGATAAAAAAAGTGGCATGGGAGGCAGCCTTCTAAGAAAAGCAATGGAAAATGGGCAGATTGATATATGTTGGGAATACACTGGTACATCCTTAGTGACTTACAATAAAGTTAAAGAGCGTTTAAGCCCTGAAGATACTTATCAGCGAGTAAAAATGCTAGATGCTAAAAAAGGAATCGTTTGGCTCAATCCGTCTAAAGCTAATAATACCTATGCCTTAGCTATACGTGATAATACATATGAAAATATTAATAGCATTTCTGATCTAGCCGGTGCTTATAATTCTGGTGAAGCACTGAAATTAGGTAGCGGCCCAGAGTTTCCTAAACGATTAGATGGGTTACGAGGTTTAACCAAAACTTATGGTTTCAAAGTAAAAAGAGATGATATTGTTACAATGCAAACAGGCCTAGTCTATGACGCTTTGCGAGAAGGAGAGGTGGATATAGCCGTCGTTTTTGCCACCGATGGCCGTAATTCTGCGTTTAACTTCAAAGTTCTCAAGGATGACCTACAGTACTTTCCTAATTACGCCCTTACCCCAACACTACGTAAAGAAGTGATGGATGCTAATCCAGGCTTAGCTGACTTGCTCAATGACCTCTCTTCAAGACTTAATGATAAAACAGTGCAACGCCTTAATGGTGAAATTGCTGTACATCATAAAAGCGTTGAGGCGATAGCTGAAGCGTTCCTAAAAGAACAGAACCTAATTTAATATTTCATCCCGCCCCTCCATCATTCAAATATACATTTCAATGATGGAGGGGATTATTTATAGACGATGCAGACCATTGTCAAAAAAACTTACATCAGAAGATGATCTTTCCTATAAAAATCATTACCTACAAATGATATTAAATAACGACAAGTCATTTATCACTCTTAAAAAACATTATTCTACAAGTATAAAATCTAAAAATAAGGACACTCAAGGTGTTCTATTTTAATAAGTTATGACATTCATCTAGTAACCAATCACGTAAACTCACGACGGTATCAAAATTAGCATGGTGCTCTGGATAGACCAGATAATAGCCTTTACCTGTTTTTATTCGAACAGAATACGGCTCAACTAAACGCCCATTACTAAGGTAATCAACAACATAAGGCATACGCCCAATGGCAATACCTAATCCTGCTGATGCGGCCTCAAGAACTAAACCCCGACTATCAAGATCAAGCCAGTGTGCACTAGGTAACTCCTTGTTACCCGCAGCAGCTAGCCAATGCTTCCACTCATCAGGATCTAAACTACAATGAATCAACGTGTGCTCTGATAGCTGGTCTAAATTCTCAATGGGGGGCAATCTTTCAGCAAGATCTGGACTGCAAACTAAAAAAAGCTCATCCTCCATCAGAAAATCGCTACGCAGGCCGAGCCAATTGCCATCTCCATACCGAATAGCGGCGTCGATATCTCCGGTGCTAAATTCCACGGAGTCTGTCGCACTAAGTAGTTTTATATCGAGGTCTGGATGGCGTAATTTTAACTTTGGCATTAAACCCAGCAGCCAACAAGATGCTAGTGAATGTAATAGGTGTAAGACAAGCGAAGAGCGCTTGCCTCGGTCGGTCACAATATTTGTCGCATTCTCTAACCGGTCAAATATATCTTGTATACTTTCTAAATAGGTAGCTCCAATCCTCGTTAGCGTTGGTTTACCTTTTTCGCGATGGAATAACTGTACGCCAAGATACTCTTCAAGAGAACGAACTTGATGACTAACAGCAGAAGCAGATAAACATAAGTCCTCCGCTGCCATTTTAAAATTATTATAGCGCGCAGCTGCTTCGAAAGAACGAAGCGCAGCAAAAGGAGGTAAACGACGCATTAATTCAAACTCCAAGTTAAACAATACCCACTCAATCTGAGTAGCTTAAACTTTTGAAAAAAAATATAGCAATTGTTTATAATAAGCAAGGAAGTACTGCCTAAATAATCTTCAATTACCCCCTAATTTGTGCGCTTACTGACTTTCCACTTTATTAACCCTTGTGCTAGTTTAGCATTGCGGCCTTTCAATAAGCGCTATAACAATTTAAACGCGTTCAATAATTAACGCAATACCCTGCCCCACACCAATGCACATAGTACATAGGGCATATCGGCCACCGTTACGATGTAATTGATACATTGCCGTTGTCACAAGGCGAGCCCCGCTTGCTCCCAATGGGTGACCTAGAGAAATGGCACCACCATTAGGATTAACCTCTTCAGCATCATCTGCTAAGCCTAGATCACGCATTACCGCCAAACCCTGTGAAGCAAATGCTTCATTCAGCTCAATCACATCCATCTGATTCAAAGATAGACCTGTTTTTTTCAGCAGTTTTTTAGTTGCCAGCGCAGGCCCAAAGCCCATTATTCGCGGCTCAACTCCGGCAGTCGCCATACCAACAATACGGGCTTTAGGCGACAACCCATATTGCTCAGCCGCTTCTTTAGTGGCTATGAGTAATGCACAAGCACCATCGTTAACGCCTGATGCATTCCCTGCCGTAACTGAACCTCCATCTCGAAAAGGCGCCCGTAACTGACTCAGCGCCTCCAGTGTCGTCGACGCACGAGGATGCTCATCGGTATCAATAATAACCGGCTTCCCCTTACGCTGTGAGATAACAACAGGCACTATCTCTTCATTAAATAAGCCTTGCTCCATCGCTCTTGCCGTTTTTTGCTGACTACGAAAGGCGAATAGGTCCTGGTCTTCACGAGAGATGTTGAATTCTTCCGCTACATTTTCAGCGGTTTCAGGCATGCTTTCGACGCCATATTGCGCTTTCATCTGCTTATTAATAAAGCGCCAACCAATCGTAGTATCATACAAACCATTAGGATTGCGGCTAAAGGCGGATTCAGCTTTACCCATCACAAAGGGTGCGCGAGACATCGACTCACAACCACCAGCCACCATCAGATCCGTTTCTCCCGACTTTATCGCACGGGCGGCAGTACCGATGGCATCCATACCAGAACCACAAAGACGGTTAATCGTTGTACCCGATACATCGATAGGCATCCCAGCGAGCAGTGCAGACATACGAGCTACATTACGGTTATCCTCTCCCGCCTGATTAGCGTTACCATAGATAACGTCGTCTACTTGATCCCAGGGCACCTGAGGATTACGCTCCATTAATGCTTTGATCGGAACGGCCCCTAGATCATCGGCACGTACCGAAGAGAGGCTACCGCCATAACGTCCAAATGGTGTACGAACAGCATCACAAATATATGCGTCTTTCATTAACAAACTCCTTTCTGTTCAGAATAGCCTTTAGCCATTAATACCTTTTCTGCAACCTTTCGTCGCAGTAAAGGAGAGGCCCGATAACGGTCTTCGCCGTAAACGGCCATTAGATTGTCTATCACTGCCAACGTATAGTTCAGACCTAAGGCATTCGCCCATTCAATAGGGCCAAATGGATAATTAACACCGCCTTTCATAGCAATATCGACTGCGGCTTCATTGCACACATTCTGATTGACGGCATCGAAACCTTCATTTGCTAAGGCACAGACCGTACGCATGACCACCATCCCAGGGATATCATCAATAATACTCACCGCTTTGCCTATTAACTGAAATAAACCACTAGCAGCCTTTACAGCCTCTTTAGAGGCTCCGTCCGATGGCGCTAAAGCGATTCGAGAAGCCTTCTGATAATCCAGTGCTAGATCAAAGCTTATTAAATTTGGTTGATAACTTTCCGCTGCACGTTGAGTGGTGAATTGGCCATTAGTTAACATTAAAATAGCCTCGCCAACCTTAATCATTCCTTCATCATCATCTTCACACTCACGCTTCACGATGATGCCCTTTTCCTCGATCAGCGAAATAAGCGGTTCTGCAATACCTAATCGCCCTTTCACTGTAATGGCCGCAGGACAAGAACTTAGGTCCACCGTTGAAGGTATCTTTGTGATGTTTCCCTTTTCAGACGATTGACTGTAGTCATAGAAACCCTTACCACTCTTACGGCCTAGGTGTCCCGCATCGACCAGTTCTTTTTGAATCAATGATGGCAAGAAGCGCTGATCATGATAAAAAGCCTCGAAAACAGAACAACTGACCGCATAGTTCACATCTTGGCCGATCAGATCCATTAACTCGAACGGCCCCATCCGAAAACCTCCGCACTCTCGCAACAAAGTATCGATCGTCACAAAGTCCGTCGCACCCTCTTGATTTATACGTAGACCTTCCCCGTAAAATGAACGAGCAACACGGTTGACGATGAACCCCGGAGTGGATTTAGCGTGGACGGGCAACTTAGCCCAGCTAATTGAAAGATTATAGATATCTGTTGCAACCTGAGGGTCTGTTTCTAAACCACTAATGACCTCCACGAGCTTCATGATAGGTGCAGGGTTAAAAAAGTGCATACCAACAAGGTTTTGTGGGCGCTGTAAGCTTGAAGCAATAGCGGTGATTGATATAGACGATGTATTTGTGGCAATAATCGTCGACGCAGAACAAATTTCTTCCAATTGACGACATACCTGTTGCTTGATATCAAGACGCTCAACAATCGCTTCAATAACCAAGTTAGCAGGGGCTAGATCCTCAATGCTAGATACCGCCTGAATACGTGAAACTAATGCGTCAGCATCTTGCTTCGTCATACGCTCACGTTCAACCAATCGACTCAAGCCTTTGGCCGTATTCACAATGCCCTGCTCTGCAGCCCCTTCAACGGCATCAAAGAGTAAAACTTGATGCCCTGCGCTAGCGGCCACTTGGGCAATGCCTGCGCCCATAGCTCCCGCACCAATAACGGCAATAACAGACTCTTTAGAAAAACGACTCATCACTTTAACTCCGAACTTAACTGTTATTATTGGCCTTTGAATATTGGCCGGCGCTTTTCCATAAAAGCAGAAATACCTTCATTGCGATCCTCGGTTGCAGCCAACAAAGTAAATGCCTTACGTTCAAGCTTAAGGCCAGTATCCAATGTCGTCTCATAGCTATTCAGTAAGCATTCTTTGGCCAGACGCACGGCTACCGGTGGTTTTTCTGCAATCACCTTAGCTAAGGCTAATGCTCGGGAATAACTCATTTCAGGAAGTGTTACTTCACTAACAAGGCCAAATGTCCGTGCTTGTTCGGCATTGATGAACTCCCCAGACAAGACCATTTGCATCGCCATAGATTTACCGACGGTCCTCAATAACCGCTGTGTTCCACCAGCACCGGGGATAATGCCAAGATTGATTTCCGGTTGACCAAACTGAGCATTATCTCCAGCAATAACAATATCGGCATGCATGACTAATTCGCAGCCCCCGCCTAGGGCAAAACCATTAACTGCAGCAATGAGAGGTTTAGGAAATTGGGCAATACGGCGCCAGTAACCCGGTCGAGGGTCACTCATTACCCCAATAAAATCGAGGGCTGCCATCTCCTTTATATCTGCGCCCGCCGCAAACACTTGTTCACCTCCGGTGATAACCACAGCGTTGACAGAGTCGTCTCTCGCTATCTGTTCCAGAACACCTGAAATCTCCTGTAACAGTCTATTTCGTAATGCATTTCGAGCGTCAGGACGATTTAGGCGAATGGTAACCACTCCAGCATCAATCTCTGAAACAAGAATATCTTTATATGGCAACATCTCTTATCTCCACCTACATATTTGGATAGTTAGGGCCGCCGCCACCTTCAGGGGCAACCCAAGTAATATTTTGGGCGGGATCCTTGATATCGCAGGTTTTGCAATGAACGCAATTTTGAGAATTAATCTGAAACAATTTCTCGCCGCTCCCATCCTCAATAATTTCATAAACCCCAGCAGGGCAATACCGTTGAGCAGGTTCGTCAAATTTCGCTAAGTTATCCCCTAACGGGATCAGACTATCTCTAAGCCTTAAATGACACGGCTGATTTTCCTCGTGATTAGTGCTAGACAAAAATACAGATGAAGGCTTATCAAAACTCAACTGACCATCGGGCTTTGGATAAGCAATCGCCGCAGACTGGCTCGCTAGTTTCAGTCGACTGTGGTCTGGATTATTGTCACGAACAGTGAACGGAAGACTACAAATATTTTGATCGATTAGGTTCAATGCACCGCCTAAAACCGTGCCATATTTATGCAGTAATGGCCCAAAGTTACGACTTTTATATAACTCGTCATAAACCCAAGAAGCTTGAAAATTTTCACCATAGGACTCTAAGTCATAACCACCTTCGGCCCCCTCTGCTTCTGCATCCATCAACGCTGCAAACAAGGTTTCAGCAGCGACCATGCCTGACTTCATCGCTGTGTGAGTCCCCTTAATTTTAGAAAAATTCAAGGTACCTGCATCGCAACCTAACAATAAAGCACCGGGCATACTCATCTTCGGCAAAGCATTAAAGCCACCTTTAGTGATAGCCCTTGCACCATATGCAACCCGCTTACCTCCGCTTAAATATTGAGCTATTAGCGGGTGATGTTTCATCCGCTGAAACTCATCGAACGGACTCAGATGCGGGTTATCGTAATTCAAGTCCGTAATAAGACCGACAACAACCTGCGCATCCTCTGCGTGATAGAGAAAAAAACCACCGCTAGCACCGGCCTCCTTTAAGGGCCAACCCGCACCATGTAACACCAGTCCAGGCTGATGTTTAGACGCATCAATATCCCAGAGTTCTTTAATTCCTATGCCGTAATGCTGCGCATCTTTACCTTCATCCAGTTGATACTTAGCAATTAGCTCTTTACCTAAGTGCCCCCGGCACCCCTCACTGAATATGGTATATTTTGCCAGCAGATCCATTCCAGGCATGTATGTCTCTTTCGGATTACCCTGCGCATCGCACCCCATATCCCCAGTACCAATACCCGATACTTGTCCTTCAGCTCCGTAAATAATATTCGCCGCAGCAAATCCTGGAAAAATCTCGACCCCTAACTGTTCGGCCTGCTCCGCCAACCAACGACATAAATTGCCAACACTGCCGACATAGTTACCATGGTTATGCATTGTCTTCGGCACTAAACAGTTCGGAATTTTACTGCCTGATTGCCCATTATTAAGTAGAAAAACTTGGTCGCACGTAACCTCTGTACTCAGTGGAGCACCTAACGCTTTCCAGTTTGGAAATAATTCATTCAGAGCTCGGGGCTCAATGATGGCACCCGATAGAATGTGTGCACCGACCTCGGAGCCCTTTTCAACGACGCAGACGGTTAATTCTTCGCCTTTATCCTGCGCCTGTTGCATCAGTCTGCAAGCAGCAGATAAGCCCGCAGGTCCAGCCCCAACAATAACAACATCAAATGTCATCGACTCACGCATATTCACTCCCTCTAGAAACCCTACATAGGCTTCAGAACCTGATCACCGTACTAATTAGGTCATATCAGAGTTAAAGCTTATCCGCCAAATCAGGTAACGCGACAAACAGATCGGTAACCAATCCGTAATCTGCGACCTGAAAAATCGGCGCCTCCTCATCCTTATTGATGGCAACAATGACCTTGGAATCTTTCATACCAGCTAAATGCTGAATAGCACCGGATATCCCTACAGCGATATAAAGATCTGGCGCAACAATCTTACCCGTCTGCCCCACTTGCATATCATTCGGAACAAAACCGGCATCCACCGCCGCACGCGAAGCGCCTACAGCCGCACCCAATTTATCGGCAACCTCATCAAGCATAGAGAAGTTCTCTCCATTACCCATACCACGACCACCCGACACAATGACGTTAGCCGCCGTTAACTCAGGTCGTTCACTCTGCACAACTTGCTCTGCGATGAGATTTGAAATACCCGCGTCATATACGCTATCGACAACCTCAATAACAACACTGAGATCCTGCTCAGCCGCCCCATCGAATGAACTCCCCCGTACCGTCATTACCTTGATACGGTCTAGGGACTTCACCGTCGCAATAGCATTACCAGCATAGATAGGACGCGCAAAAGTATCGTCACTATCGACTCTAATAACATCTGAAATCTGGGCTACATCCAACAGCGCTGCAACACGTGGCATGATGTTTTTACCCATCGTTGTCGCCGGCGCAACTAGATGACTATAATCCTTAGCGAGATCAACAATTAATTGACTCATATTCTCAGCTAATTGATGTTCATACACGGCACTATCTGCTAACAACACTTTGCCAACACCGGTAATTTTTGAAGCGCTGTCTGCAACAACCTGACAGCCATAACCCGCGACTAATAGGTGGACCTCTCCTCCGATGCGAGACGCTGCATTTACCAAATTAAGATTAACCGCCTTCAGAGACTGATTATCATGCTCTGCAATAATCAACGTAGCCATCAGATCACCTTCGCTTCATGCTTTAATTTTTCGATTAGTTCCGCTACAGAAGCAACCTTAACGCCAGCCTGCCGCTCAGCAGGTGCTTCAACTTTTAGTAACTGTGTATGCTGCTTAATATCCACACCTAGCTCTGCCGGCGTTGTCATCACCAAAGGTTTACGTTTTGCTTTCATAATATTCGGCAGTGAAGCGTAGCGGGGTTCATTCAAGCGCAGGTCAGTCGTGATAACCGCAGGCATTGCCAACTCAACCGTCTGCAAACCACTATCGACTTCACGAGAAACCTGAACTTTATCACCATGAATTTGAATCTCTGAAGCAAAGGTGCCTTGTGGCATATTCGTCAGAGCAGCCAACATCTGTCCCGTCTGATTATTATCAGCATCGATTGACTGCTTACCTAAAATAACGAGACTGACTTGTTCTTCTGCGACAACCTTCGCCAGTATTTTCGCGACATTCAACGGTTCAATTGAAGCCTCGGTTTCAACATGAATGCCTCGATCAGCACCTAAAGCTAAAGCTGTCCGAATTTGCTCTTGGCAAGCTTTATCACCAATAGAGACGACCAACACTTCAGAAGCATCTCCCTTTTCCTTCATTCGCACAGCTTCTTCAACAGCTATTTCACAGAATGGATTTAGAGCCATTTTTACATTATTTAAGTCGACATTACTGTTATCCGACATCACTCTAATTTTGGTATTTGCGTCGATAGTACGCTTAACTGTTACCAGTATTTTCATAGGGTTATCATCTACACTTGTTATTTTTTAATTCAAATCACTACACGGATGAATCGTGAACTCATGCTGCTTTAATTCATAAAAAGCGGCAAACGAAACAATTTCAGCCTGAAGTGAATTAATTTAGAAGGCCTTTTACTCAGCAAAGGTAAAAAAGGTTTACGGAGAAGGTTCTCAGTGAGGAAGAAATTTATTCACGAGCTGACAAAATTAATTCGTTTGCTACGTTCTCAAATACTGAGCAACAATTGATCTAACATTTCAGGCCGTTATTTATACAGTTTTAATATGGCCTGTATTGCAATGAACATAGCTAGCGATTTTGTGACTATCATCCACTAATTGGTTGATACTCCTTACCGCTAATGGACAACAATAAATTGATGAACGAGTAATCTAGCAATGGTAAAACGTACTGGCGGCAATGTTTTAATTAATGCACTAAAAATCAACAGTGTAGAAAAAATCTTTGGTGTCCCAGGTGAAAGTTACCTAGCAGCACTAGATGCCCTTTATGATCAAAAACCGAGTATGGAATACATCACGTGTCGCCAAGAGGGTGGATCCGCCTTTATGGCCAGCGCTTATGCTCGTCTCACTGGGAAAGCAGGGGTTTGTTTTGTTACCCGCGGCCCTGGGGCAACTAATGCCTCTATTGGTGTTCATACCGCGTTTCAAGATTCAGCACCCATGATCCTACTGATTGGCCAAGCGCCTAGACGCAATCTCGAACGTGAAGCATTTCAAGAAATAGATTACCGTCGTATGTTTGGTCAAATGGCAAAATGGGTCGCTCAGATTGATGATCCAGCTCGTATTCCAGAATTCATAAACCGTGCATTTCAGGTCGCCCAATCCGGACGCCCAGGACCTGTTGTACTCGCATTACCAGAAGATATGTTGCGGGAAGAAACAGATGTGGCAGATCTGACACCCGCCATCCCTATCAAAACTTGCCCTGGCAGCGCTGAATTATTACAGATACAAGCGATGCTGGCTGAAGCAACCAAGCCATTAGTCATTATTGAAGCCGCCTGCTGGGAAGACGAACCCCGTCTAGCATTCGAAGCATTCTGTTTACGCAATAACATACCTGTCGCCGCTGCTTTTCGACGACAGAGTTTATTCGACAATCATCATGAATGTTATGTCGGTGATTTAGCTTGGGGGAACATCGACAGCCTGACAAAAGCGATTGATGAATGCGATCTACTAATCGGCTTTGGCGCTCGCCTTGATGAAGGGACTACCTGTAAATATACGACGTTAACACCTCCATTTCTAAAGCAAAAATTCATTCATATATATCCACAAGCTGAAGAACTTGGTCGAGTATTTAAAGCTGACCTAATGGTGAATGCCGGTATTAGTGAAATGGCACTCGCACTTAGCGAAATAGATATGAAGAGTCATAAGCGTTTTGCTAACTGGCGGGAAACCTTACGCCAAGGTTACATTCAGTCGCTCACCGCTGCGCCGCAACCTGGCGATTTAGATATGGGTAAAGTGATGGCTCACCTACGTGAAGTCCTCCCTCGAGATACAATCGTTACAACCGGCGCAGGCAACTGCTCTGACTGGCCCAATAAGATTTATCAATATAGTGGCAAAGGCACCAATTTATCATCCGTTAGTGGCGCAATGGGATATGGGGTTCCTGCAGCAGTGATGGCCAGTATTGTCTACAGAGACCGCACCGTTGTTTGTATCTCCGGTGATGGCGACTTTCTGATGAACGGTCAAGAGTTGGCAACCGCGGTTCAGTATGGCGGAACACCTATTATCCTCGTCGTTAACAATGGGATGTATGGCACGATACGAATGCATCAACAGATCCGTCATACCGGCAGGGTGAGTGGTACAGACCTCGTGAATCCTGACTTTTCCGCATATGCAAAATCGTTTGGAGCTTACGGCGAAACGGTAAAACGGACTGAAGACTTTGCCGGAGCCTTTGAGCGTGCTCGTAATTCTGGCCTCGCGGCAATATTAGAGTTACAGATTGATCCCGAATCAATTTGCTACAACACCCCAACTCTTAGCGACCTTGCTCCCATATGAAGAATAAGTCTTATATGGGCTAGAACAGAATACCGCAATGTAATAGATAACTTGAGTGGTTCCAATCATCGGTAATCCATTCGTATTTTCCTTGTCAATCTATTCAATGCTGTAAACAAGGATGCGGCGGTCTAAATACCGACAATTGAGTTACAACGCTTAGCGTTCGTTACCTAAGCATTAAGTTAAGGAAACATTATTGTGCAAGACTTACTAAACAAAGATCATGCTTTCTGGAAAGCTAAATCAAACAATGTCCGTATTGAAACGGGGTTGTATATCGATGGTGAGTTTCATGAAGGTAGCGAAGGTCATCGACTTGAGACCGTTAACCCCGTTAATGGGAAAATCATTGCAGAGCTTGCCATTGCGACGAAGACCGATGTAAACGTGGCTGTTGCATCCGCTAAACAAGCATTTCAATCAGGCGTCTGGTCACGGATCGCCCCACGTAAACGAATGGATATACTTTTCCGTTTTGCTGACTTAGTCGAAGAAAATGCAGCTGATCTCGTTGTACTTGAAAGCCTCGATATGGGTAAACCTGTCACGCGCATCATGACGGCAGACTTACCAGAAGTACTCAGTACCATTCGTTATTTCGCAGAATGCATCGATAAAATAGATGGTGCGGTTACCAATACTGACCCAAGCGCTTTCCATTACATTTTACGCGAACCACTCGGTGTTGTTGCTGCAATTACTCCTTGGAACTTTCCGATGATGCTCGCGATGTGGAAGGTTATTCCCGCATTAGCAGCAGGCAATACAGTAGTACTCAAGCCTGCCGAGCAATCACCACTTAGCTGTTTGCGTTTAGCTGAACTATTTACTGAAGCCGGAGGCCCGCCTGGCGTATTCAACGTCATCAATGGTCCAGGGGAAGTAAGTGGTAAGGCTCTGGCGCTTCATATGGACGTATCCAAGATATGCTTTACCGGATCGACTGAAGTCGGCCGACTCATGATGATTTACGGTGGTCAGTCAAACCTAAAAAAAGTATCCCTAGAATGTGGCGGCAAAAGCCCTCAAATCATTTTAGCCGATGTACCTGACTTAGATGCCGCTGTCGATGCAGCGATAGCGGGCATCTATGCCAACTCAGGACAAATTTGCAGCGCAGGTTCACGCCTGCTAATTGAACGCCCAATTCATGCTGAATTCGTTAAACGCTTTACTCTCAAGGCGAAAACCGCATTTGTTCCCGGCGACCCACTCGATCCCGCAACGACGATGGGCCCCCTTGTTAGCCATAGCCATTGTCAAAATGTTATGGGGTATATAGAAAAAGGGAAGAAAGAAGGCGCGACTCTGCTATTCGGAGGAGATCAGCCTGAAGAATTTAGTGATGGCGCTTACCTCAAACCAACGTTGTTTGACGAGGTAACGCAAGAGATGACTATCGCACGAGAAGAAATTTTCGGCCCCGTTGCTGTCATCATCCCCGTCAAAGATGCAGATGAAGCAATCAGCGTTGCCAACGATAGCATATATGGCCTGGGTTCATCGGTCTGGACTCGAGACCTAAGTAAAGCACACAAGATGGTTCGCGAAATTGAAGCCGGTGTCGTTTGGGTCAACTGCTATGGCGACGGCGACGCAACACAACCATTCGGTGGCTATAAGCAGTCAGGTCAGGGCCGTGATCGTGGATTAGATTGTTTGCTCTCCTATACCCAAACTAAATCCGCTTGGATCAAATTATAGATTTTATTGCTCAGCAGAACAGCAAGGTCGTATAAACCTTGCTGCCAATCCTACAACAAATATTAATAGAGGCATCCCATGGGACGTAATGTTACTGAGTTTATCCAAAATTTACGCTACGAAGAGATTCCAGATGATGTACTGGCCGTTATGCGCCGAAGTTTATTGGATACCGTTGGTGTCGCGGCCATCGGCAGTACCACACGAATCGGTGGTATCGTAAAAGAGTTTGTACGCATGCAGATGCCTGCAGGTGAAGGAACGCCAGCCTCACGTTTACTCTTTTCCGGATTAACTGTCAGCCCGATGGGCGCAGCGATGGCTGGTGCATTCACCATTGACTCAGTCGATGCTCATGACGGATATTCAAAAGTAAAAGGCCATGCTGGATCAGGAGTCTTTCCTGCAGTAATCGCCGTTGTTGATGACCTACGTCGTCAAGGTCAAGAAATTTCCGGACGCGATTTATTAGTGGCTCTCACAATCGCCTATGAAGTCGGTTATCGATCAGGGCTTTGCATGCACGGGACAGTGCCTGACTACCACACATCAGGGGCTTGGACTGCTGTTGGCGCCGCAGCCGCCGTAGCGCATTTACTCAAACTCAATACTGAGGAAATCCAACACGCTTTGGGTATTGCCGAATATCACGGTCCTCGCAGTCAAATGATGCGCTGTATTGATCATCCTACGATGTTACGTGACGGTGTTGGCTGGGGCTCACCAACCGGTGTATCTGCCGCTTATATGGCACAACAAGGCTTCACTGGTGCACCAGCGATAACCGCAGAAGGTGATGACGCTGAGCCATATTGGAATGACTTAGGAGAGCGCTGGGAAGTCAATAATACCCATTATAAAGCCTACCCTGTATGCCGCTGGGCTCATCCTGCTATTGATGCAGTACACGACCTTATGCGTGAGCATAACATTAGCAGCAGTGAGATAGAGCGAGCCAGAATCAAAACGTTCCACTATGCCACACGCTTAGCGGGTCATGCACCAAAGACCATGGACGAGCTAACCTATGCTTTAGCATATCCATTTGCCATCATGGCCGTTCACGGTGAAATTGGGCCACTACAGCTCCAAGAAAGCATTTTGAGTGATCCAGAAGTTCAACGAATCAGCCTTGCGACTGAACTCGTCGATGACGAACACTACACACGTATCAGTACTGATAAACGCTGGGCTGATGTAACACTGTATCTAAACGATGGAAGAGAAGTACAATCCGATGCACGTACTCCTAGAGGCGATCCGGATAATCCGTTGTCAGACAAGGAAATCAGTGAAAAATTTCACTTACTTGCCGATGATGTGATCGGTATCACCCGCGCAGAAGAAATTGAGCAATGTATCGCCAAAGTATCTTCTGATGACTTTGATATAGACCATTTGCTTACGTTAATCACAGCTTCAGCCGACTAACAGAATGTATAAAGCAGTTATAGGTAATCCTATGACTGCTTTTAAAAAACACACATTCATCAATGCCGCACTACCTAGAAAATTCCATCCACAACCTGATACCCCCGATCAATTAAAAAAGCCTAGCCTTACATGTTTTAAGTGTTAATCTTCCAAAAATATTATCGTTATCAAAACCTCAGCACACCCTAGGTTAATCATTAAAACTAACGTCATCAATACTGAGTTAACGATTACTTATTATGAAAAACCTCCTTAAAACAGTTTCATCTTTGCTCTTGAGTCATGGATGCTTACTGATTGGTAACGGATTATTTATGACGTTACTAAGTCTACGCGCAAACCTCGAAGGCTTTTCGACCGAATTAATAGGCCTTATTATGAGTGGGTATTTTGTAGGCTTATTTATAGGGGCACGTTACTCAAGCAAACTGGTTAGTAGAGTAGGCTATATTCGTGCATTTAGTGCGTTTGCATCACTTATATCAATTACCCCACTGTTACACCTTTTTTGGGTTTCTCCCGTTTTCTGGTTCACCTTAAGAGTGTTTGCCGGTTTTGCAATGGCAGGTATGTTGATGGTCACTGAAAGCTGGCTTAATGCCAGTGCCAATAATAAAAACCGTGGCAGTTTACTCGCTATCTACATGGTCATTAATTTCCTAGGCGCAGGTATGGCTCAATTATTACTATTTGCGCATGATCCCAGTGATTACCAACTGTTCACACTAACCTCAATCTTTTTTTCACTGTGCTTACTACCGGTCACACTAACTAAAACACCGGCCCCTCAACCAGACCCTTCTGGCCCTTTAAAAATATTGCCCACACTAAGAAATACGCCCGTCGGTTTCTACGGTGCCATCTGTGCCGGCTTAATGAATGCATCGTTCAATACCATGGGGCCACTATTTGCTCTGGAACTAGGTTTGAGTGCGAGGCAGATTTCAATGTTTATGGCACTTGGTATTTGTAGTGGATTAGTACTTCAATCCCCTATCGGGAAACTATCAGATCGAATAGAACGCCGAAAAGTGATCGTGATGGTTTCGACCTTAGTATCCCTTTGTTGCCTAATCATCACACTACAAGTCATTATGGGCTATCAATTAAGCTGGTTATTAGTAAGTATATTTTTATATGGCAGCCTAGCATTCACAACATACTCTCTGGCAGCAGCGCACTGTAACGATTGGGCTGACCCTGAAAGACGAATGCAAACAACAGGAGCCTTGTTAGTAGGGTTTAGCATTGGAGCTATTAGCGGGCCTCTAATTAGCGGTAGCTTGATGGGGCTTGTCGGTCCTGCTGGCTTATTTAGCTTTATAGGTATTGTTGCATTACTCCTTGCTCTCTACACTCTTAGTAAAATATCTGCCAAACATACTCGCAGTAGACTCAAAAGCCCTTACATTCCCCGCCCGGGATCCTATTATACTTCCGGTGAATTATATCGAGCCGTGCAGAAGTCATCAAAAATTTCACAGACCGAAGCCGAAGAAGATAAGCCTAAAGAAAAAAACCATTAGTCCTCATTTTTCATAAACATGCCTGTTAACCTTGAACATCACTCGCCATGCGCCCGAATTTCTCGAAGGATTACCATATGACGCTATTTTCGATGTTCAAGACGCAATCCATCTTCCCCCATCGATTTGAACCGTAGGAGCTCACTTTATAAACTCCGTAGGCAGTATTTGAACGGCCTAGGCCAAATTAACCCCTTTTGATTTAGACTACCCGCTCACAAAAAGTGGATTTTCCGAGTGTGAGCCTCACTATTGGCGCAATCTTAATTCGCTTTAACCGGAGCTTGCTCACACCCAACGAGGGAGCTTTAAATTTAATATTTCCCGCTGTTTTTTTTCAGACAATACAAACACTAACGTAGAGAGTACCAGTACCACTGATTGATCCAGACCAAGGCTTACAAGAAGAGAAGAGGTGAGCAAAGTACTTTCAGCAAACAAACCCAGATGCTGATTCTTGATATCCATATCCCCATACCGCCTCACTCAGAGTCATCTACATCATAGCCCTGGGCACGTTGCTGTTGCTGTTGCTGTTGCTACGACTACGTTGCGGGAAAAAGCACTAAACTAATGCTGTAGGATGTCTCCTTTCCGCAGGCTAGAAGAGTTAACCATTAATTGCGTCATAAGAGAGGTTTAATCGTATCGCCATTAGGGCGCGTTGGTACGGCCTAATGTAACCATGACTTGTCCGACTGAGCTGAGTTGCTCCGCCAAAAGAACACCACCGATACCATATTGAGCCATCAAACCTGCTGAGCATCGGCACTCAAAGCCATTCATATAATTAATCTATACAAATAAAAATTCCAGCTTAGCGCTGGAATTTAGTCAATTTCATCATTAATTAATTCTTCAGATTAATTTCACTTCCTTCAAAAAGCTCGAGGAAACCTCTCGAATACTTTTATTATTCACCGCAACTTCCCCGTTAAGACGTTGCATTGTTTTATCATCGAGTTTTCCTGAAAGCTCGTTGAGCAACCCAGAGAGTTCAGGATTAGCATCTAAAACCTCTTTTCGAATAGTAGGCGTTAAAGCATAACTAGGGAAAAACTGTAGATCATCCTCTAGCACCTCAAAGCCAAATGCAGAAATTCGCCCATCAGTTGCAAAAATCATCGCGATATCAACTTCACCATTATGCAACGCATCGTAAACAAGCCCCGTTTGCATAGGTACTACGTTCTTACGCTTCATTCTGAAACCATAGGTCTTTTGTAACCCGATAAGACCGTCTGCTCGCTTTGTAAACTCAGCACTCACCCCCATCTTCAGTTCCGTACCTGACTTATAGGTGGCAGCCAATTCTGAAATACTATTCAGATCTGTATGATCGCCCTTTCGACGAGCCAGCGCGTATGTATTATTTGCTTTTGATGGGGTCAGCCAAACAATACCCTTTTTAGCATCCAGCGTTTTAACTCGTTCATAGGTATCTTCTGGGCTTAAACGTTCTTTAACTTTATTATACGTAATCAATGACGTCCCTGTATATTCCCAATACACATCAATCTGACCATTGACCATCGCTTTTCTCAACAGGCTCCCTCCCATCCCGGTTGTTTGCTTTATTGAGTACCCTGCCTTCTCTAAAAGTTGCGTAGTCATTTCAGCGATCAGCAATTGTTCGGTATAACCCTTTCCTCCCACAACGAGTTCATTAGCTTGAGAAATCGAACTCAAAAACATGCAGAAAATTGCTATCAACTTTAGTGATTTCTTGATCAACATTTTAAATTCCTTTGATGTTTATTCTTCATAGTTATGCAATTAGCGTAAAGGATTCACACCTCTTGGAATTAGCCAATATTGAAGCTGGCTAAAAATAAAATCGACAATTATTGCTAATAAAGCAACGGGGATAGCACCAGCAAGCATCATGACCATTTCATCCATATCAATGCCCGTGAATATCAGCTCTCCTAGACCACCAGCACCAATCAAAAAAGCCAACGGAACAGTACCTATATTGATGGCGATAGCTGTACGAATACCCGCAAAAATAACGAACAGTGCATTGGGCAGTTCAACTGACAGTAGTATTTTCCACGTAGGCATCCCCATTCCATTTGCACTTTCAATGAGAAATTCTGGTACTTCTTTCAAGCCCGCATAGGTATTCCGAACGATTGGAAGCAGTGTCGCCAACCACAACGCAAACAATGCAGGCAGAGTACCAATACCAAGAAAACTCATACTTAACGCTAAAATTGCTAGAGTAGGCACAGTCGTCATAATATTAAGCGGCTGCATAAGCGTTTCTGACCATTTACTCATATAAGATCTGCTTAACCAAACACCTAGAGGAATCGCTATAATGATAGCGAATCCACCCGATAACAGCGTCATTGTTATATGCTGCATAGTCAGATAAACGATATCTTCTTGATAAAAGAGGAATTCTTCAATAATCCCACTTCTCTCACTCAAAACGCCTAACAAGAAAACACAAACGAGTGCGGCAACTCCGACAATAAATGATTTGGATTGAGTCATACCCCCTCCTGATATAGCTCGGCCAGTGCTCCATCGTTATCGTTATAGGTTGCCGCTAAATGATGGGTTACGCCTCTCTGAGTAATTTCGCCACAGAAAACTCCTTGATCATCAACACAAGGCATCCAAGTAGTATCATGACTGAACATTTTTGAAGCTACTGTTCGTAAATCATCATTAATATTGACGATCGTTCTCAAGCCATAATGATGGTCACCACACAACCCTTGTTTCGTTTGTGCTATAGAGCGATATACCGAACCAATTGGATGATTCTTTTTGTTTACCAAAGTAATCGCCGAATGATCCCTTTCAACCATCAATTTTAAGGCCACTTTAAGGTCATCATCCATTCTAACTCGCGGTGGAGACTTCACCATAACATCGCGAACTTTTACCAACCTAAGCCTTTTAAGCGTTCTATCGGTCCCGACAAAATCCTCTACAAACTTATTTTTAGGGTGCGCTAAAATATTATCAGGCGTGTCGAATTGAATGAGTTTGCCGCTATTAAATATAGCAATCTTATCCGCCATTTTTACCGCTTCATCGATATCATGACTAACAAAAAGAATCGTTTTTTTGAGCGTTTGTTGCATCCTCAAAAATTCATCTTGAATAATCTCTCTATTAATAGGATCAATAGCACCGAAAGGCTCATCCATTAACATCAAGGGTGGATCTGCGGCTAATGCTCTAATGACCCCTACTCGCTGTTGTTGCCCACCAGAAAGTTCTTTAGGGTAGCGTTTCATATACGCTTTTGGCTCCAGCGCCACCATATCGAGCAATTCTTCTGCACGAGCTAGATAACGCTTTTTATTCCAGCCAAGAAGCTTAGGAACGATGCTAATATTTTCCTCAATGGTCATGTTTGGGAATAAACCGATTTGTTGAATCACGTAACCAATATTACGTCGTAGTGTAATCGTATCTAAACCGGTTGTATCTTCGCCATTAATCAGAACACGACCCGATGTCACTGGAATAATTCGATTAATCATTTTAAGCGTGGTGGTTTTACCGCAACCGGAAGGGCCAAGTAAAACACAAATCTCACCTTCGGGAACTTCCATAGAAATATTATCTGCGGCAGTTGTAGCCTGACCTTGAGATTCGAAAACTTTAGTAAGATTTTCCAATTTAATCATGAAACGGCTCCTATAGCTTGATTCCAGCAGGGGTTAATTTATTCTGAATAAACAGTAAGCAATAATCAGCTATAACAGCCAGTATGCTAACCGCTAGCGCCCCAGTCATTAGTTGAAGTTGATCTGATTGAGTAATGCCACTCGAGATAAAGTCACCCAGTCCACCGGCACCAATAAAGGTGGCAATGGTCATAACGCCTATATTCATGACGACAGCAGTACGTACACCCGCCATAATAACTGGCATGGCTAGTGGTATTTCGAGTAACCGCAAACGTTCCAATGGACGCATACCCATACCTCTCGCGGCTTCACGCAATGCCGGATCAATATTATTAATGGCAATATATGTATTTCGAATAATAGGTAATAGCGAATATAAAAGAACCGCTATCATAGCAGGAACGGGGCCTATTCCATGACCAAAAGGAGATAATAATGGAATCATGATCCCAAATAAAGCGACCGAAGGAATAGTAATAATAATTGATGCAGTATATAGAACAATCGAAGCACTTTTCTGGTTCTGTGTAATAGCAATACCAATCGGTACTCCTGCAAGCAGAGCCAACCCAACTGCGATTCCAACCAGAGAAATATGTTCAATAGTTTTATCAAGGATAAGATCTAAATTATCCCATATAAAATTAAGCAGATCCATGGCGTTCACCTTATTATATTTATTTTCAACTTAGACAATTAAGAATTTACATAAAATGCTTTTCCTAAGCTGTCTTTAAGCTATTAATTCGCGATAAAGAAACACTCGCTTCATGCATAATCCGATCAAGTAATTCTTTACAGGTTGGTATATCTTCAACCAAACCAACGGCCTGTCCACATGACCAAATGGCATCATCCAAATTGCCTTCCGAGTATACTGAAGGGTTCCTAGTCCCGGTAATTAAGGGCATCAAATCATCTAATCCTGCCCCAGACTGCTCCATTTCTAGTACTCTTAAAGCCATACCATTTTTGGCAACTCGAGTTGGCGATTTAATCGTTTTCTGAACAATGACAGTGTCATCTTCTGTCGCGTTCTGCATCCAATCCTTAACGGCAGAATGTGCTGGGCACTCCTGAGTGGCAACAAAACGAGTTCCCATAATGACCCCCTCTGCGCCCATACTTAAAGCGGCCAGTAAACCTTGCCCATCAACGATACCACCGCCCGCAATTACGGGGATAGTAACATTCTCCACGGCCCGACGAATCATCACCATCGTCCCCACTTCAGACATCCCTGGGTGACCTCCGGTTTCGTTTCCAACGACACTTACGGCATCACAACCTATCCGCTCACAGGTCTTAGCATACTGAGCACCTGGTACTTTGTGGATAACTTTTATACCCGCGCCTTTAAGTTGATCCATATACTGCTCGGGACTTTGACCAGACGTTTCAATAATCTGAACACCTTCATCAATAGAGATGGCAATATAATCATTTGCATTAAATTTGCGCGCGGTTGGAAATAAATTAATATTCACGCCAAATGGTTTATTTGTCAGCGACTTGAGTAAACGTAACTCTTTACGAAAACTCTCTTCATCTGGAAATGTCGCCGCAGTGATAATACCTAAACCACCGGCATTAGATACAGCAGCCGCTAATTCCGCACGACCTAATCGGAACATGCCACCACAAATAATAGGGTGTTCGATACCCAGTAACTCAGTTAAACGCGTCTTAAACATGGGATAGTCTCCAAAATATTGAGTCATAGGGACGCATTGATGCGCCCCTATCGAATTAAGAGTGAGGAACAACCTCGTCCCAAATACGCTCTCGTAGCTCCCATGGAGCACCCAACAATAACTGATAAGCACGAGCTCGACGAAAGAATAGTTGAACATCAACTTCTAACGTATACCCCATGCCAGCCCAAATCTGCTGTGCTGTAAAGGTTGCTTTTTTACCTGCTTCACATACCTGTATACACGCCATAGGAATCTGTAACCGTTCAGCTGTCACAGAGGCTTCCCGTACTAAGAAATGCGCCGCAGCCAACTCTAATGCAGATTCGGCTAACCGCTGCTGTACAGCCTGAAATGAACCTATTGGCTTACCGAAAGCAATACGTTCCTTAGCGTACTCAACCGCAAGGTCTGTCGCTTGCGAAGCTAAGCCAACGATATAAGCAGCTGTTACGAGCCGGAAATAATCATATGCCTTTGCTAACGACTCCCATTCAAGGGGGATGAGTTCTACATTTTTTAACTCATTAACAACAATGCGACTATAAGAATTATTGGCTAGATCTGGCATCGCTTTTGTTTGCCAGCCATTTTCAGGACGATGAACTAACGCTAAGCAAGGTTGCTCTTTATCCAAAACAGGCACTACCAGCAAACTCGCATCTTCAAGCAGATTCACCATGAGGCTCACATCTGAAGAGAGCTGAGGCAAACGATCAATACTCGTCGGCAGCCCACTCAACGGCATAGCGATAGCCGCTCTTTGCTCGCCAGAATTAAACGCATCTAGACTAACATTATCTGCTGCATGCTTAGCAAGGAGAGGTAATACCAAAACAGCCGCCTCAGAGAAAGGCATTGGATAAGCAGCACGACCTAACTCTTCCGCAATAACACAAGCCGCGACAAGTCCATCAGCCTCATCTTCTTCATGTTGAAGTAGTTCAAACCAGCCCAAATTTGCCATTTTTGACCAGCTAGCTTTAGCAGCAATCCAATCACCAGCTTCCGCAGCACGAACGACAGACAAAGGGCTCTCGCTATTCGCAAAATTTCGCGCTGCATCACGGATCATTTCTGATTCAAGTTCAGTCATTGTGGCGTTATTTACTGCCCCTTGAACGTTGCTAGACATATTCATTGGCTCTCTCCTCTTTGCTCTTGATGCCCAGCCGACTTATTCAAAGGTGCGGATGCTGCTGGGTTAATTAATCCAAGTTCTTCTAAAATCTCATCTGTATGTTCGCCTAAACGTGGAGGCGGTCTGCGCACCGATGCCCCCTTACCTACCCTAACGCCCGTACCAACACTCTGTACTTTGCCGTAGCCTGGATAGTCATACTCATAAAGAAACCCGCCCTCTGCTACCTCAGGGTCATTCATGACCTGTCCTAGCATTTTTAATGGCGCATTAGGGACACCCTCGCCCTCAAAGCGACGTACCCACTCTTCGGTGCTATGCTCCTTAAAACGCTCCTCTGCTGTGACCGTTAGCTCTCGACGCACCTTATCAATAGCTGCATCGGCAGGTATATCATCTGGATTGGTATGCCAAGGATCTTCCATCTGTAATAACTTCAAAAAAACTTGTCGCTGAGGAACATTCAAACAGCCAACCGTAATAAAGCCATCTGACGTTTGGTATGTCCGGTAATATAATTCTCGAGCACCCATGGCGTTAGATGCAGTCGATGTGGAGGCCATTTGCTCTATGACATTCCCTGGTTGCTCTGGTATGTCTAACGCACCCTCCAGCGTCAACATTTTTTGCCGCTGCAAACCCAGCGCAGCCTCCAATAATGACGCCTCTACTTTCTGGCCCTTACCTGTTTGATAACGCTGAAATAAGGCACACATAATGCCGTAGAGCATATAATGTCCTGCGGTAAAATCGACCAAAGCAACACCCGCATAGCGCTTGGGAACACCGCCATCAGGGGATGGGTTAGAGCTAAGCAGACCACTGAATGCTTGGACAACAAGGTCATAACCTGGCTGGTGCCAACGTGATCCAATAGGGCCATACGCTGTATTACTGGTGAAAATAAGGCGCGGAAAAAGTTCTTTCAACGTTTCATAGTCAAGACCATAGCGCTCAGCAACACCGGGTCTAAAGTTAGACACCATAACATCGGCAGTTTCAAGCAACTTGATAGCCTTCTCGCGCTCAACTGGATCCTTCAAGTTGATAACAACCGAACGCTTATTCCTATTCAGCGCCATAAAGCTCTTGCTCATCCCCGGAGTAAATGGATCCTGGTGACGCCATTGTTCACCAGTAGGAGATTCCACCTTGATGACATCAGCTCCCATATCACCAAGCAACATGCAACAAAACGGCCCTGCGACATACCCTGAAAAATCAACAACTCGGACGCCACTCAATGGCAAAGTCTTATCTTGCTCACTCATTTTGGCAACTCCAAACCACGGACGGCAATAATGCTTTTCTGAATTTCACTACTACCACCCGCTAACGTCAGTGCAGGACTTGCACGGTATAACGCCGTTAATAGTCCATCGTTGACGGCCAATTCAGAACCATATTCAAACAATGCACTTGGGCCGATAATGTCGACAGCAGCATCAGCTATCGCTTGTGAAAGCAATCCGATATACAACTTGCCATATGAAAACTCATTACTAGCACCGGAACCTGCATCCAAATGACGTGCAATAAGGTAGCCAAAAGTTCGCGAAACTTGGGCCCGACCATACAATTCAGCAATCTTTTCCCTAACGGCGGGCTGATCTGCTAAACGACCTCCATCAGGAGCCGTTCCATCTTGATGGACATACGCAGACAGGTCGTCTAATGCTCGCTTCGCTGCACCAATACGATCCATTGCAGACCGTTCCAAGTCCAAGCTACGCATAGATTGATGAAAGCCGCGGTTTAACTCACCCACAAGGCTATCTGCTGGAATGCGAGCATTATCAAAGAAGACTTCGTTGATCACACCGCCACCTAAGGTCGCGAATGTATTTACCGTCACCCCAGGTGTTTTCATATCCAGAATAAAGGTACTAATGCCTCTATGTTTAGGCGCATCAGGATCTGTACGCGCAGCTAAATACATATGAGTAGCTACTTCAGCACTGGAAGTCCAAATTTTGTGGCCATTAATAACGAAATCATCACCATCACGCCGAGCACTAGTGCGTAAAGAACCAAAATCTGAACCCGCATTAGGTTCGGAATACCCCTGACAAAGAATAGCTTCACCGCTGGTAATCATTGGTAAGTACTTTTCTTTCTGCGCATCCGTACCAAACAACATTAATGTGTTGCCAAAAACTTTTACGGATAGCAAATAACCACTGAGAGGAGCCCGAGCATAACCAAGAGCCTCGTCTATAATAAAGGTCTCGAGGTGACTACAGTTTTTACCGCCGTATTGTTCTGGCCAATGACGACCAATCCAACCCGCCTGACCTAATTGACGATAAAATTCGACGGAATCTCCATCACTCATGGTTCCCTGTCGCTCTAACCCTTCAGTCGTTTCTGGAATAGTTTTAGCGCAGAAATCCAGAACCTCCTGACGTAATGATTGTGATTCGTCATGTGTAGGAATTAGCCGCATATTGACCTCCTCGGCTGCGTAATAAGCAGCTTAAGCTTCAGTTATATTTATTGATAAATAATGCTAGCTATGCTGAATTTCTTTCCCTCATGGCACAAGAGAATTAGTTTCAGCCCTGTGTGAATTGATTTTGATGCTCATAATCAGAGCGTATTTACGCAGTAATTCAACAATAAAAAAACCATAGAAATATATAATTTTCTTCTTTTAAATCAAAAAGATAAGATTCCTACAAAAAACCATTAACACTTAAGATACAACAAACAAATCCTACATGTGGATCAATTTCAACCCTCTCGGGATGCCGATAATAAGTGCGATACTTTCATCAAAAGGAAGGGCTAGCGAAGGTGTAATCAAGTCCGCTACATGAGATAAATTTTGTGATCAAAGATTCAGGATCTAGAAATTAAGCAGCAGTCCAGATTCGCTGACAACGAGTTTAGTCATTGGTATCGAACCTTATTATCCTAAGCAAGGATAATGACCGCTCCCCTATTTTTCACTGGTCATGCTATGAGTCTGCTGTCTGCACAGCGGTACAACTGGAGTGATAATCCCTCTCTTTTTAGCAGGTGCTAAAAGCAGAAGTTAAGTGACCATCAACAAGGGGGCGTTATCACCATTAGCTTTATGGGGTAGCGCTTAATCATCTCGATCCTCGCGAAGCGGTTTGTTTTACATCAACACCATGTACACATGTACACATGTACGATGTATATATACATCTATAGACGTGTTAAATCACATTACATAAATGTTAAAAGTATGAAATGTGCCGACCTATAAATCTCATACTCATTTACTAGAGGGGTTCTGATTAGCTTGCATGAAGCCAAGTTGCTCAAACCCCTCGCGTAAGCTTATAGGCGTTTTATAGCCAACAATATTACAAGCGATATGTTTAGGCGGCTTTGCTCAACACCTTCGCTTTTGATATCGAGTTACAGCAATACTCAGCAATGCCACTTTATGTGATATTGGTTACCAATGGGTTATTGATATATATAGACACATACTCCCCAAAGAACCTCTTACTTCGAAGCCTCTATACGCAACTACATCCCGCTTAAAACAAACTCTCTATGAAATATATCTATGACTAAGCTCCCCAATACTCAACCGCTACAAATCTGACACCAAACCCAGACTAAAAAGTGGCACTTTGTGTTGATTTGTGCCACTTTGGTGTGCCATTATTGAATTATGACTTCTGGTCAACTCAATGAAAACAAGTAGTTAGCTACACGGGTTCGGCACCCGCCACCCCCACCAAATTGATAAACGAAGACGTCCTAGGGCGTCTTTTTTTATGCCTGAAACCCTTGAATTCCCTCACTTTCGTGCCAATCCTAATTCGTACGAATTCCAAACACATCCTCAAAAATCCCCACCCTTTGGGGCTTGACTGGAGGCCTTTCGACCCTCTCAAACCGCAGGCCTTAACGATATTGAGCAACCTACACCCAATAATTGAGAATACATTTCCCTTCAGCCCGTGGGCGTAGCCGTTGTATGTCGGAGAACGCAGTTAGAGTGGTGCTTAGATCAATGGGTTATGACAACGGGACAATGAGAACCCACTGTTTTAGAGCAATGGCGAGGGCATTACTCGATGAGGCCTAGGGCTTCGGATGGAATGGATAGCTCAGCAACTAGCCCACACCGTTAAAGACGCCAAAAACAGCCGAATACGGATTCTGCTATACGGTAGGTAGCTATATAAGTGATAGGCGCAATGCCAGTCGTTGTGAGTACAAGGACAGGAAGCATCTTGCACACCCTAAATGTTATGATATAACATGCTTTTTATATCAATAAGATACCGCTTCAAAGTAACAATTTTCAAACCATCGATATCTGAAAGACTGAACCAACAAGCTCATGAACTGAATAACATCACAGCAATAAGTCTTAGACGCAGGCATCTCAATTGCGTAGCAGACAACGATAAGTCGCTATAGCGTAATATATTAAAGGAAATACGAATGGCCGATGCACAGAAAAAACTTCCCGTCACAGTATTATCCGGCTTTCTAGGTGCCGGAAAAACAACCGTACTCAGCCATATTTTAAACAACCGAGACGGACGAAAAGTCGCCGTCATTGTTAATGACATGAGCGAAATTAATATCGATGCCGCTACCTTAAAAAATGAAGTGTCACTGAATCGAAGCGAAGAAAAACTCGTCGAAATGAGCAATGGTTGTATCTGCTGTACGCTGCGCGAAGATCTACTTTTAGAAGTTAACAAGTTGGCCAACGAAGGCCGCTTCGATTATCTGGTAATAGAATCCACCGGTATTTCTGAACCTTTACCCGTCGCAGAAACATTTACCTTCACCGATGATGACGGCATCTGCCTCTCTGATATCGCCACTTTAGATACCATGGTGACTGTGGTTGATGGGCTTAACTTTCTTATCGACTATGACGCCGCACAATCACTCCAGTCAGTAGGCGAATCACTCGGAGACGAGGACGAACGCAGCGTTGCGGACTTACTCATAGAGCAAGTGGAATTTGCCGATATCATTCTTATCAGTAAGTGTGACTTAATCGACGATGATGCTTTAGGCCGCTTAATGAGTATCTTAAAAACATTGAACACCACGGCAGAACTCATCCCCATTGAAGCAGGCAATGTACCGATTGATAAAATACTCAATACAGGCCTGTTTAGTTTTGAGAATGCTCAACAAGCCCCTGGCTGGCTGAAAGAGCTGCGTGGTGAGCACGTTCCTGAAACGGAAGAATACGGTATTGCAAGTTTCACCTATACCGCACGCAGACCTTTTCATCCGCAACGCTTTTATGATTTTATCCACAGCCCAACATTACAGGGCAAACTGATTCGTTCCAAAGGATACTTTTGGCTAGCGAGTCGACCACAGTTCGCAGGGCAGTGGAGTCAAGCAGGCGGTATGGCCCGCTATGGTTTTGCTGGCATGTTTTGGAAAGCTATTCCCGAAAGTAAATGGCCTGAAGAGGATAAAGAATCGATTCTCTCAGATTGGGAAGAACCCTTTGGCGATATGCGCCAAGAGCTCGTTTTTATCGGACAAAACCTTGATCAAGACACGACTATTAAAGCGTTAGATGATTGCTTATTGACCGACGAACAACTACTTGCTGGCCGAGAGCTTTGGGAACAACTCCCAGACCCATTTCCTCTCTGGGAAATGCCTCAATAGACCACAACATTTTAATCTTCCGCCCAGCTAAGACTGTTGAGTGTTAGCCAACACCAACTATTGATGAGTTTCGGTAAAATCCCCCTCTTTTTTACAAGTGTTAAAAAGAGGGGAGTTTACCCTTAAACTTTTAGAGCAGAAGCACTTTCCAGTTATATGGGGCATTCCCACGCCTAAACACCCATAAATCATCATCAGGCTACATCCTTTCGCCTAATGAAAACCATGAGTAGTGGAATAGTCATACTCATAACCAGCATTCGGAACAACTGATGGGTGGCCACAAACAATGCATCGACATCCTGATTCATCGCAATGGCGATCATCACTTCCATTCCACCAGGCGCATAGGCCAACATTGCCTGTGTCCAAGGAATGGCTGCAACATAATGAAGAGCAGCCGCGAACCCTGCAGAGACCATTAGGGTAATAAGCAAGCCAACTGAAGCCGCCTTAATTTCAGCGATTGATTCATGAATATCGATATTATTAAAGCGTGAGCCGATTGCACAACCAAGAAATACCATTAAGGAAAGCAGAATCATATCAGGGAAACGCCAGTCCCACCCCATACCCTGTTTCAACAACAAGGTTGCCAAAACCCCACCCACCAGCATTGGCGCGGGGAGTTTGACATGCTTCAGAAACCAGCCAATCAAGGCAGCAAGAGCGATGGTGATGAGCATTCTTTCGGGATGCTCAATATGAAACCCTTGCAGGGAAACACGGCGTTCTGCGACGGGTAAAAACAGCGGTATACAGAACACCAAAAACAATAAACGTATACTATGTATCAGTGAAATACGGCGTACATTGGCATTCATTTCAGCGGCCATGCTAAGCATAATGGCCAGATTCCCAGGGACTGAACAGAATAGCGCCTCATCACGACGCCAGCCATGCTGAGCAACATAGAATCGATATAATATCCATAGCAGCGAAGCCAGCATCAAACACATCAGTACAATCGAACCGGCCCAGTGTAGTAGCTGATCGACCAAACCGCTTTCGATATTGAGTGCTACAGAGATCCCTAGAAACAAAGTAATCACAGAAGATGTTGAGGCGGGCATCACCACCTGAATTTTACTAGCCCCAGTAAAAACGACCGCCAGTAGCGCGCCAATAAGCCAAGCCGACGGCAGTCCGAGCCAATAGGCGACACACCCACCCAGAGCACCAATAATTATCGTTCGAACAACGAGAAACATGTTGATAATGTCCAAAAAAAGGGGGGCCGAAGCACCCCCAATATCGCATATTTAATTAACAATCTTGCGCTACTCAGCAAGTAGGCTTAATCCTCAACCTCATTAGCTTTTGCCAGCAGTTTACGCATTTTGATTGAACGCATCAGACTCGGGGCAACAATCGCAACGACCGTGGCAATAGCCATTACATAGGTTATCGGCCCATCAAGTAATACTGACCAATCTCCTCCTGAAATAGACAGCGCACGACGCAGATTTACCTCCAGCACCTCTCCGAGAACCAAGCCTAGAATGACAGGGGCAAGAGAAAAGTGAAGTTTACGCAAAAGAAAACCAACGACGCCCAGCAGCACCATAAAGAACAGGTCAAAACTATCGCCATGAATGGAGTAGATACCGACAAAAGTCAGCATCGCTATCACGGGCACCAGATATGCCTGCCGAATTGACAGTAAGCGGACAAACAGCCCTATCATAGGAAGGTTCATCACCAGTAGCGCGATATTACCGACAAACATCGAAGCGATCAGCCCCCAAGCGATATCAGGGCGTTGTTCGAATAACAATGGTCCTGGTGTGATGTTAAACATCATCAGCGCGCCCAGCAAAATGGCCGTCGTACCACTTCCCGGAATCCCCAGTGTCAGCATAGGCACCATCGCACCCACAGCTGAAGCATTATTAGAAGCCTCCGGTGCTGCAAGACCTCGAATATCGCCTTCACCAAAGTGTTCGTTTTTACCTTCGGCAAAACGTTTTTCGGTACCATAAGCAACCGCACTGGCAATCGAAGCTCCCGTGCCCGGCAGTACGCCAATCAAGAAGCCCATAACCGTAGAACGGAACACCACCCACTTAACAGCCAGCAGATCAGCGACCGTCACAAAACTTTTGCCTAGCGGACGAACACCTAAGTCATTACGAGCCCAAGATTCAAGCAGAACAAAAATCTCACTGATCGCAAACATCCCGATAACCACGACTAAAAAGTCGACACCATCAAAGAAGTTCGGTATCCCCATGGTGAAACGTAACACGCCACTACCGGAGTCAATGCCAATCGTTGCCAACACCAAACCGATGAGCACACCAATAATTGTTTTAGCCGGCCGAGAGCCGACCATAGTGGCAAGACAGGTAAAAGCAAAAACCATCAACCAGACATATTCCGATGGCCCGAATTGAACCGCAAACTGACTCAGAATCGGCGCGCAAATCACCATCATCAGTAGAGCTCCCATACTACCTGCAAAGGAGCTAATCGCTGACAGCGCCAATGCGCGACCGCCTTCTCCTTTACGTGATAACGGATAACCATCAAGGGTTGTCATGATGGCCCCAGCGTCACCGGGAACATTGAGCAGAATACTTGAAATACGGCCACCATACTCAGCGCCATAATAGACGCCCGCCAACAGAATCAATGCGGATTCCGGTGGTAGTCCAAGGGCATAGGCCAGCGGCAGCAGAATCGCTACACCATTAATTGGACCGATTCCCGGCAAGGAACCAATCAACGTACCAATAAAACATCCCAACAAAACCAGCAATAGGTTTAGCGGGAGGAAGGCAACACTAAACCCGGTTGCCAGATGACTGAAAACATCCATAGATCTACTCCCTAAAAAACGCTGGCCAACCAAGTGCCAGAAGGAACATTAAGCTGTAACAGCAAGGTCAGCAGAAAATAGCTGATGACGCTCATAATCAGCGCAAACACCGCAGCACGCTTCGGCGTTTCACCAAACAACCAGCTAAAGACACTTCCCACAAGAAAGGTGGCCAGAATAAACCCAGCTTTTTCAAATAGCGCAGCATAGGCAATCATTAAAACCAGCCCAGCCAGCAGTTTCTTCATAATATCGGCGGTCGGATACCAGCTGTTTTTATCAGGCTTAATGATTAACCAGACGGAGAAAATCGTTAGTAAAATCCCCAGAATAACAGGGAAGGCTTTTGGCCCCAGAGGCTCATACTGGAAGGGTACATCAAACTGAAGGGCTGCCCAGACGATAAGTCCTGACAGCACCAGCAATATACCCGCAAGAATACGGTCATACATTGCAAATCTCACTTAATAAGGCCTGATTCTTTTGCCAGATCACGCATGTAACCGACACGGTCTTTAACATAGCGGTCGAACTTCTCGCCAGACATTTTAAAAGGTATCAATCCTTTTTCATGCACCGTTTGAAGGAACGCTTCGTTTTCATACGCCTTATCAAACTGCCCGGCCCAATAATTGTAAGCGTCATCAGAGACATCAGGCCCCAGATAAAAACCACGCAAGATGGTCCACTCAGCATCAAAGCCCTGCTCTTTTGCAGTCGGAATGTCGGCAAACTCACCTTCTAGGCGTTCAGGTGCCATAACCGCCAGCATTTTCAACTTACCGGCATCCATCTGTCCAACCATCTCACCGACATCACCGGGGTAAATCTGAATATGATTACCCATCAACGCAGCAGTCGCCTCACCGCCACCTTCATAAGGAACATAACGCATCATTTTTGGATCAACGCCGGATGATTTCATGAGAATAGCGGCTTTCATCCAATCCTGACTGCCGACCCCACCACCGGCGCCGAGAACATACTTGGTCGGGTCAGCTTTAACTGCAGCCACCAACTCAGCCAGAGTATTCCAAGGAGCATCTGCTCTCACAATAACAGCACCGTAATCTACACCGGCAGCACCGACCCAGCGGGCAGCGTTTTCATCAAGCTTTTTACCAAACTTACCCTGGGCTATGTTCAACAAAGAACCGGAGCTAAACGCCACCAGCGCATCGCCATCATCACGCCGGTTAGAGTTGATATAGTTGTACGCTACTGCACCAACGCCGCCGGGCATAAAAGTAACAGCCATCGGAGTATTCAGTAGATCCGCACTTTTAAAACCGTTTGATACGATACGACAGGTTAAATCGAAACCACCGCCTGGCTTTGCAGGGGCAACACATTCGGGTTTAGATGGTTCAAATGCAGCAGCGTGCATTGCAGTTGCCAAACCAGCAGCCAGTGCTAGTATACGAAGCTTGAACTTCATGGGGCTCTCCAAATCAGATTTTTTGTTATATATTTTTTAACAGCACTCCTAAGAGCTAGTGAAATATAGTCCTGTTAACTGACAACGGTCTGACACGAGCAAAAAAAAGCACGAGAAGCGGTTACTTGTTGTTAACCTCCTTACAGAGATTATTAGTGTTATGCGCATACTCCTTATAGAAGATAATGAAGCGCTCGCCGATGCTACTCAGGAATACTTTCGACAGATAGGGCACCCCCTTGACTGGACAGTGTCAGTCGAGCTGGCAGAACGCACCCTGTCATGGGATGATTTTGATATGCTGATTCTGGATATCAATCTGCCCGGCCGCAGTGGTTATCAGCTATTACAATCGTTGCGCCAGAAAGGCCGGACGATTCCCGTTCTCATTCTGACTGCCCGTGCTGAAATTGATGATCGAGTCAGCGCCCTTGACCTAGGCGCCGATGACTACCTCGTTAAGCCGGTAGATTTCAGAGAACTGGCCGCCCGCTGCCGAGCTTTATTACGAAGAGAACGCGGCGCCGCCAGTAATACAATGGTCTGCGGCAATCTGATTTTTAATCTGGCAACCCATCAGATAACGGTCAACAATCAAGCTGTCGAGCTTCGACTGCGGGAACGACAACTACTCGAACTGTTTTTGAAAAATCTAGATCGCGTATTAACCAAGGAAGATATTGCTAATAAGCTATATACCTTTGATGAAGCCAATACCCCCAATGCAATCGAGCAAACATTGACTCGACTGAGAAAAAAACTCGCGGAGTCATCTTTGCATATAAAAACGATTCGTGGCCTTGGATACCTAGGTCATATCGATGACTAAAGCCGGTTACTCTCTGCAGCAACACCTAATTACCCGCACCGTGCTGTTAATGATCATTGTATTTACCGTTCTGAGTGCAGGGGTATGGAATTACGCCAGACGTGCTGCTGATCTTTCCTATAACAGGCTCCTTAACAGTGCCAGCTTATCGATTATTGAAAGAATCTCTGTTCAAGAATCTCAGATCGACCTTGATTTGCCCTATGCTGCTTTATCGATGCTGGAATTAGCGCCTGATGACAAAGTTTACTACGAAGTCATTGATCATACCGGCCAACACCTGACCGGCTATCGTAAAACCCCTTCTCCGGCAAATTATCAGCCTCACAGTGATCCCCAGTTTTTTACCGCAAAATACAAAGGCGAAGCTGTTAGCTGGGTCGTCCAGAGCAAGCAGTTAATTGCACCTGCCGCCAATGGTTGGGTGGTGATTAAACTGGGACAAACCAGAAATGCCCGCAACGAGCTATTTGGTGAGATTTTTTACAGCTCGCTGGCCACACTGTCTGGCATTCTGTTGTTAACAACATTACTGGTATGGCTGGGCGTCAGGCGTGCTTTACAACCATTGAGTATCATATCTGAAAACCTGAAAAACCGTTCGCCGAATGATCTTCGTCCGTTAAAAACCCCTGCAATTAGGGAGGTGGTCCCGTTAGTCAACGCGATCAATAATTATCAGCAACAACTACTGCACAACCTGGACACAATGAAAGTATTTATTGCCGATGCCTCCCACCAAATACGTAGCAGTTTAGGCGGTATACAGGGGCAGTTAGATGTGACTTTGCATGCTTCGGATACTGAAGAGATCAGAAGCCGGTTGATCAACATTCGTCAGCAGCACAAAAAGCTGACACGTCTGACTAATCAATTACTGACGCATGCATTAGTAACCCACAGAAGCGACAGTATTGCGCCACGCTCAATCTCACTAAACGCACTTGTCGAAGAGTTATTAACGGAGACTGTCAGAGATCAGGCTCATACTCAGATCGACTTTTCATACTCTGCCAAAATAGACAACATCCGTATTCCGGGCGATAAAGTTAGCTTAAAGGAAGCGTTCAAAAATCTGCTAGAAAATGCGGTGCGCTATGGCCCTGACACTAACCAGATTGATATCACACTCCATCCCTGTGATGAGCACCTAGTCGAAATTATGATTGATGACAGCGGTCCCGGCATTCCAAGCCATCAACGCCGTCAAGCGATGCAACGCTTTTCTCGTCTAAGCTCCGACGTATCCGGATCAGGTCTAGGACTGGCCATTGTCGAAACCGTTATTCAAGCGCATCAGGGCACCCTTAAACTTGATCGTAGTCCATCCGGTGGTCTGCGTGTTCTAATTCGCTTACCCGGTACCTCTCTATGAATTTCCTGTTGCAACGTTTTGCCCTACTTATTGCTTTGACTACCTTTGCAATGATGGTTCATTCAACGGAAACAACTGATCAGTCACCTTCACTGGTTATCTTCAGCGCCACTGATACCGCCGCAATGCAACCGATCATTGATGCGTTCAAACAAATTTCGCCGGCGATACATATCCGCTACCAAGAGTTTCAAACCAACGAACTGTTCCATGCCATTCAGCAATTACCAGAAGATCAGTTACCAGATCTGGTGATCAGCTCAGCGATGGACCTGCAGATCAAACTGGTTAATGATGGCTATGCTCAGCCATTTATTGACCCAATAACAGAAACCCTTCCCCGCTGGGCCAACTGGCGCAATGAAGCCTTTGGTTTCACTTATGAACCAGTGGCGATGGTCTATAACAAACCCGCTTTTCAAGACATGGCTCTCCCAAACACCCATGAAAAGCTAGCACTGGCGATTCGCAGCAATAACGATTTTTTCATGAACCGTATCGCTACCTACGACATTCGGTTATCGGGTGTGGGTTACTTATTTGCCACACAGGATGAGATTAACTCCAGTATCAGCAGCCGATTGAAAGAAAACTTAGGTCGCATAGTCACTAAATTAGACTGTTGCAGCAGCAACATTATCGAAGATACCGCATCGGGCAAGCTCGTACTTGGCTATAACGTGATCGGATCGTATGCCATGAAATACGCCCAAACAAACCCGACAATCGGTATTATTTTTCCAGAAGACTACACCCTCGTGATGAGTCGAGTCGCCTTCATAACCCGACAGGCGCGTCATGTAGAAAACGCTCGGTCCTTTCTTCGTTACCTGCTATCCATGGAAGGGCAGCAAATCATCGCAGATAAGAGCGGCCTGATTGCTCTCCACCCCAGCGCAAAGGGGGCATTTACATACAGCCATCTGCAACGGGACTATCCCTTGCGCTTTAAACCCATCCCTTTGGGGCCTGCGCTAATGGTTTATCTGGATCACCTGAAACAGCGTCGATTTATCAATGAGTGGAACAATGCGATCTTATATGATGTATTTGTTCCCTAAAAAGCCACTGTATATAGTGATGTAATGATTCCGGCACAGAAGGTCTTTTCTGATCAGTCCGGACTTCTTAGCCTGACCCTGCATTTCATTGACGGGAACAAGCAATAGCTCGCCTAAACCAAGGAATTCCATTGAAGCACCACAACAGACGCTGTTACTTTTCGAGGAAGGATGACCTCAAACACTATAAAATCGACGAAAAGATTGACTCAAGCGCTAGCCAAAACACACAACTATGATCAAAATGCTATGTATAAGGATTATGCCTCGCTGGATTGAGCGATCCACGCTAACTGCTGGAGCTAACTGCCGTGTTATTTGGACTATTTAAACTATTTGGTAGAAACAAAAAAAAAGCTGTCGATAAAAGGCCGAAGCCTAGAAGGCAGACCAGCGAATTGTCGAGCAAACCCTCCAAGCCTCTCGGAAAGCTTTTAAGCGAATCACAGGTTGAAGTTGTACCCGAACCGCCAAAAGAGCGGCCTGCCTCGCTTGCCGAATTCGATCTATTGGTCTCGTCACAGATCGATGAGCAACAGCTGGCGCAAGCACAGCAGTTATGCGAAAAATTGCCCGCCCCGCACCCAGTACAAGCGAAGTTAGCCGGCGGTCTCGACACACCTAAAGAATTGATTGAAACACTCGCGGCCGACCCAGGCCTCACCGCGGATGTATTACGCACAGTCAATTCTGCCGCCTTTGCCTTAACCTCACCTATTTCCAGCGCACAACACGCTGTTAATTATCTAGGTGTCAGTTTTGTTAAGAGTTTAATCTCCCAAGCGGCTAACACTCATCAAACCAAAGACTGCTCTGCGGCACAAAAAACGGCATTGCAACGTGTATGGTTATCCACTGCGGTGGCAAGTGCGTTTGCAACCTTATTGGGTCAACACTTGGGTCATTCTCGCCCTTCAGTGCTAGCCACCAAAGCTCTATTTTTTAATCTCGGCGACTTAGCGTTTATCCTAGGGAATGAGGACGCACACTCATGGTATGCAGAAGATATGACGTTGCTAGACAGGGTTAAAGCGCAGCAACAAAACTGTCGTTTAAACTCGTCTATCGTTGGTTCAACGTTAGCTAGAAATTGGGGTTTACCAGAGGAGATTGAACGTGCCATTGCCAACTCTACTCTTCCACTAGCTAACGCACCCACGCAGTTGGATTTAAAAGAAGATGAATTGAAAGATACCATACTGCTTTATTTAGCTGCTCGTATCGGTGACCGTGTCGCCTATCGAGGCCTTCGAGACTTGGCCAACTTCAATATCGACGCTGAAGGAGAGCCGAGTACCTTTTTCATTAAGAGCCACTTAGAGGCTTCTGGGCAACAAATGGTTATTAATTTGCTTGCAGATACGGGGTTCCGTAAGAAATTCAATCACCTGTTATCCACATTAGCGGCTTGAACAGGGGCTGAGTTATTTCTACCTACTTCTTCTGTCTTTTGCGATAAAGATATGGCCCTCAATAGGCGTGAGGGTCTTATTTTCAAGCCTAACCATTAAAGACAAACGGATCTAGGCATTTCAAAATCAAGCGACATACCGCTCAACCATCGATCAGCGAAAAATCCACGCTGACTTCAAAGCCATCGCTTCGTCCCGTCGCGGGGGAGTTAAATCTCATCGTAGCTCCCACACCCGTGACGATGGCATCGGCAATCGCTAAGCCAAGCCCTAGGCCTTGAGCCTTGGTGTTTGATCTAACAAACCGGTGCTGTAGTTGCGCCAACGTTTCAGCAGGGATCACCTCCGCCGCGTTAACGATAGTTAATACTCCATTGATGGAAAAACTAATCTCAACCGGCTGGTTTGGGTTTCCATGTTTGATGGCATTGTCGATTAAGTTGCGCACCAAAATAGCAAATGCATCGGGATCTATAGCAGAGTTAAAGACGCCATCATGAGGCAGTGTTAACCGAAGCCTATCGGCTGAATACGACCGCTGGCTATCGTCAACTATCAGTTTTAATAGCCGTACCAGATCATGCTGTTCCGTCGCTAATAGCCCGCCCCCTTCCGCCTTGGCCAGCTGCATCAGTTTTTCTGACAAGCCCGATAAGCCTTTTATGGTTGCTTCCACTTTCTGCACTTTATCTTTGAGGGGGCCTGCCGTGACGTCCTGCTGCAGATATTGAATCTGGGCCAGTGCCGTTGCAATGGGCGTGCGTAACTCATGGGCACTATTAGCAGTAAACGAACGCTCTGATTCTAATGCTCGGCTTAATCGCGCCAACAGATCATTAACCGAGATAGCGATTGTGTGAAGTTCGGTTGGTAGATTTTTAGTTTCTATCGGCGAGAGATCGCCGCTTCCACGGGATTCAATGGCTTTTCTATAAACCCGCACGTGACGCAAACTGTAACGCACAAAAGCCCAAGTCCCGATAAAACAGAGCGGGATCAGAAAGATCAGTGGCCATACTAAGCTGGCGGCCATTTGAACTATGGCTTCTCGCCGTTGAACCAGAGGTTCGGCAACCTCGATGTGTAAGGTATTTTGCACCGCCCACGCCCCATAGAATCGGTAATTTTCTGATGAGCTAAAGCCTTTTAATAGCGTTTTATTAAATATCAGCGGATCAGCATTATGGGACTGTAGTAAAACCCTGCCTGACGCATCACGTACTAGATAGATAAGAGGTTCATCGTGGGCTTCGAATGACATGATTTGTTGTAATTGCCCCGGCTCCTCTCTGTTGAGAATCTCAACAACAGCAAGGGGCATGATGCGTTGGGCTGTTTCGGCCAGTGCACTATCGAAGAGGGTATTAAGTTTATTTTGTGATACGTAGACAGTACTTAATAATGCCAACAACCACAGCAAAACCACTCCCAAGGTTAAGCCAATGCCTAGGGTTTTCTGAAGACTTTTTGGTGATTTCACCTGCGCGGAACTCATAAGGACCTCATACGATAACCCAGCCCGCGCACTGTTTCTAACTGTCCTTTATCCAGCTTTTTCCGCAGCCGACTGACATAAACTTCAATGGTATTACTTTCGATCTCGGCACCAAAAGCATAAAGGTGATCTTCCAACTGTGATTTTGAGAGAACGTTGCCAGGATGTTGAATGAAGGCCTCAAACAGCGCCCACTCACGGGCGGTTAAATTGATGGCCACACCCTCACGAGAAATAAAGTGCTTGTTAAGGTCGACATCTAATGTGCCCACCTTAATGATAGGGTTCGGGTTGCCACTGTAACGTCTAGACACCGCCGCGATGCGCGCGGAGAGCTCTGATAGATCAAAGGGTTTTACCAGATAATCATCCGCACCAGCATTTAGCCCTGCGATACGATCAGACAGTTGATCTCTGGCGGTTAAAATAATCACGGGCGTTGTTTCGCCAGATCTACGTATCTTTTTCAATAGATCGATGCCGTTGCCGTCCGGCAGCATGAGGTCAAGTAGAATCAAATCATATTGGGTGTTCTGTAGGCTAGCGCCCGCATGGGAAAGGTTGTTAACCCAATCGACCGCGTGACCTTCATCGCTGATCTGATCCCGTATCACTTCGCCTAAACCCTCGGCATCCTCTACCAGTAATAATCGCATCTATAATCCTTAGATCTTCGCAGTCAGGCTGATCATAACCAAAATACCTGACAGTAAGCTGAAAGCCCCGTGGATAATAATATCAACACATAGGCTCCCGTACAGTGTACGCCTTCCTGATTTATCACGCCTATTGATTAACCAGGTTTGTGCCTTCAGCTGATTGTCAGGAATAGGCGATAACATACGCGCTAAATGCAACACTGGATCGCTAAGATGAAACTCAAAAAAATCAGCATTACCTTGGCACTGATCACCGCCGTCATTCTTATTATCTGGGGCTGGAGCTACCAGATAAGCACGACGATAAAGGCTTCACTCGCTTGGGAGATTTATGACAACAGCCTCTATCTGAGCGGCTTGTTATCCATCGCATTAATGTCCGTGACTATGATGCTAGCTACTCGCCCGGTTTGGTTAGAAAAACCCTTTAATGGTCTCGATCAAATTTATCGTCTACACAAGTGGGCCGGTATTCTAGCGGTTATGTTTGCCCTATCTCACTGGTTAATTGAGATGGGTGATGATCTCGTTAAAGCGCTCTTTGGGCGAGCGGGACGTCTACCTGAGCAGGACTTTTCAGGTTTTACACACATGATGAGGGACGCGGCAGAAGGGGTTGGCGAATGGGGCGTTTATCTGTTGTTTGCCATGCTAATACTGACGCTCTGGAAACGCTTTCCTTACAACCTCTGGCACTACGTACACCGCGCTATGCCGCTGATTTACCTGTCACTCGCTTTCCACGCGGTCTGGCTAGCCCCTTTGGTTTGGTGGCAACAACCTGTTGGCTGGCTGATGGGGATATTGCTCGTAGGTGGGAGCTTCGCTAGCCTGTTATCGATCAAAGGGTTGATAGGAAAATCGCGACGGGTGCAGGGCAGCATCACCTCGATCTCAACATCAGCCATGGGTATCACTGAAGTGAAATGTCAGTTGGAGCGCACATGGACAGGCCATCGCGCCGGCCAGTTTGCGTTTGTGACCTTTGAACCTAGCGAGGGCGCTCACCCTTTTACCATTGCCAGTGCAGATCATGGGAATGGTCAGATCAGCTTTCAAATTAAAGGGCTAGGCGATTATACGCGGCAGTTGGGTTATCGATTAACAATCGGCCACCCCGTCACCGTTGAAGGGCCTTATGGGCAGTTTAACTTTAAACAGCGTCGGCACAATGCAGCACAAGTTTGGATCGCCGGTGGGGTTGGCGTCACACCATTTTTGGCATGGCTTGAAGCATTGCAAAACCAGCCTGAAAACTCGCTTGAAGCTGAGATGCATTATTCCACCCATGACAGGGCGACAGATCCTTTTATTGAGCGCTTGCAGGAAGCCTGTAACCACTTAAACGGCATTAAGCTGCAGATACATGACAGTAGTCAGGGTCGTAAACTCACAGCGGAGCAGCTCCTCACGCTGCATCCGAAGGAAAAGGCGATGGAGGTCTGGTTTTGTGGTCCCTCAAGCTGGGGTAATGCCTTAGAAAAAGAATTACGTGAAAAATCACAAGGCGTCTTATGGTTCCAACAGGAAGCGTTTGAACTGCGCTAAGCCCGCCCAAAAAAACAAATCTTACCAGCTTTCAGCTGAATGTCAGCAAAGCGGTTTAGGCTAAACATAAAGTCATTAGGAGGCACAACATGAAAAATAAACTGATTACGGCTTTTTTAAGCACCTGTTTGATCAGCGGTATGGCGCTGGCGGATGACGATTGCCATGACCCCGCCGTCGATTGGCAACCTAAAGAACGTCTCCGTCAGATGATGGTAGACCATGGCTGGGAGGTAAAACGGATCAAAGTGGACGATGGCTGTTATGAACTCAAAGGATGGGATCGTAAAGGCCACCGTGTGGAGGCTAAGTTTTCTCCTGCTTCACTAAAAATCATGGAGCTTGAAGTTAAATTCACAGGTTCTGATGATGGATCTGACTATCTGAACCTAGGCAATCAAGCCCGAGAAACGCCCACTGGCAACTTAAACAGCGGCAGTAACATGCCAAAAAGCAAACCAAGAGCCACAATCGAATAAGGAAGTTAACACCATGAAACGTTTAGCAACAACCCTGTGTTTGATTGCGGCAACTTTACTATCCTCGCCATCTTATGCACGTGACGTCACCTTGACCACTCAGCTAAAAAACTATGGCGGTGATGGTGCTTATCTAGCCATTTATTTAACCAATGCCGACGGTCAGTATCAAAAGACCCTATGGGTGGCAGGCAAAAAATCAAAATATTACAAACACTTGAGCGGCTGGGCGCGAGGAAGTGGTCAACGTAAAAGTGAATACGATGGCCTATCCGGTGCCAGTGTTACAGAGGGCAAGACATTAACAGTCACCCTTGATCTGCCCGACACCTATATTGATGCAGGATTTCAGCTCCGCGTTGATACCGCAGTCGAAGATATGCGAGACAACCGCAATGATGTTGTCGTGCCATTAACTAGCGAAGGTGTCGGCAAATCCAACGCTGGTCGTGGCTATGTCAAAGCGTTTACCTACTCGTTTTAAATGATTGCTTAGGAACCCCCTCATGTTACGTCAGCTACACTCACTGTCTGGTTTGGTGGCAACCCTGTTCGTTGTGTTGCTCACTATTTCAGGCGCTGTTCTATCGCTCAATCCCTTGATAGAACGCTCACAGGCTAACATTGCAGGTACCGCTTCGATCAGCGTAGCGGAATTAGCAGGCAAGCTGGCAACCCGCTATCCCGGTGCTGAACAAATACAGCGGCGTCCGTCAGGAAGCATCATCGTCTACTTTACTGACGGCGACCAGACAGGAGCGGACCTAATTAATCCGGTCACGGGTGAAACCATTGGAGCCTATTCCAACTCACCCATCATGGTGTGGATAAAAAACCTGCACCGCTCTTACCTGTTGGGGACACCTGGACGAGTGGTTGCTGGGGTAGCTGCTTTTTTTATGCTGCTGTTAACTTTTTCCGGGGCGGTCATGTTGGTCAATCGCCTCGGTGGCTGGCGTCATATTTGTCGACCGATCCAAGGGCCTTTTAAGCAACGCCTACACACAGAAGCGGGCCGAGCCGCTGTACTGGGGTTGATATTATCGGCGTCTACTGGCTTGTATATGTCAACCATGACTTTTGAGTTGATACCCGACTACTCATCAACTGAGCCCGATTTTCCAACCCATGTGAGTGGTGGAGCGCCTGCATCTATTGATACGCTGTCCACCTTAAAATCGATCCCTCTCACCGAGTTCAGGGAGCTGGTTTATCCCTATCCAGACGACCCCATGGGGGTTTACTCAATCACCACCGATCAAGGGAGTGGTTTTGTTGATCAATCCACCGGAGAATTGCTTTCTTATCAAGCTTACGGCAACCCACAAAAACTTTATGAATTTATCTACATGCTACACACCGGCGAAGGACTATGGTGGCTTGGACTACTGCTTGGTCTAAGTGCACTCGCCGTACCACTGATGGCATGGACAGGGATCCAGATCTGGTGGAAACGTAAACAGTCTGCCACAACCATTAACTATAATAGCGCTGCTCGCCTTGCTGATACGGTTATTCTGGTTGGTAGTGAAAGTAACAGTACTTGGGGCTTTGCCAAAACCCTGCATGACGCTCTTCACAGCTTAGGATTTCAAGTCCACACCGCATCCATGAATCAGATCGGTAAACCTTATCCACAGGCAAAGCGGATGTTTATACTGACCGCGACCTATGGGGATGGCGACGCGCCGGCCTCAGCCAATCATTTTCTGGCACGATTATCGAAAATAACGAAGACACCTGATGTTCCTGTTGCCGTATTAGGCTTTGGCGATCGACAGTTCCCAGCGTTTTGCCAGTTTGCTAAAGAGGTTGAGGCCGCACTTATCACTAAAGGCTGGCCGCAACTACTGCCACTCGAAACCATCCATCGACAATCGCCACAAGAGTTCGCCCGCTGGGGCTCTGTGGTGGGTAGCGTCCTAGATAAGGAATTAACACTGCTCCATACTCCGGTGCATCCTCCTTGCACAACATTAACCCTTGTCGAACGGGTCGATTATGGTGCTGAGGTGCAGGCGCCGACCGCCGTGTTACGCTTCGAAGCAGCGCCTAGTCATCGAGGCTGGCTGAGCCGTTGTTTGAAACGCGCTCGCCTGCCGCATTTTGATGCGGGTGACCTTGTGGGTATCTTACCGCCAGATAGCAGTGTGCCGCGATTCTATTCGTTAGCATCCGCATCGAAGAGTGGCATGCTTGAGATCTGCGTTCGCCATCATCCTGACGGGCTATGCTCAGGTTTTCTTCATGGATTATCCGTCGGCGATACCATTGAGGCTTTCATCAAGCTGAATCCTAGCTTTCGCCCCGCGTCAGGCAAAGGCCCGGTCATACTAATCGGTGCGGGCACGGGTATTGGGCCGTTAGTGGGTTTTATCCGCAACAATAAAGCGCATCGCCCAATGCATCTCTATTGGGGCGGCCGCTCTCCGCAGTCTGATTTTCTCTATGAGACAGAGCTTAAGCGCTACCTTGAAGACAAACGGTTAACTAAATTGAATCCAGTTTTCTCCCGCATCAGCCAAGGCGCATATGTGCAGAATAAGATCATTGAAGATGATAAAATCCTAGGTCAATTGATCGAGGAGGGCGCACAGTTCTTGATTTGTGGTGGGCGCAATATGGCGAGTAGTGTTGCGGTTGCATTGGACAAGGTAATTGCCCCTCTGGGCATCGATGTGGCAACACTGAAAGCTCAGGGACGCTACCGTGAAGATGTTTACTAACGTTCTTCGGCTGGGATCCACTTTAACGCCCAGCCGATCAACGGCTAATATTGAACATATCGGCACGAACATCATCAGGAAAATAGCCCTAACGACATACAGCGACCAACACATTACCTTAACCAATATCGCTACGGCTTTGACGGTTTAAGGCAGCGCCTAAACGATGAAAGTAACGCTGAAACGCTAGATTGATACGTTCACGTTGCTCGCCTTTTGGATACAAGCCGCGCTCGGCTTCAACTGTCGCTTTAGTACCTGAGACTAAAAAATTATTTGTGATCGCAGCATCTTGAACGAAGGCTTCAAAGGCTCTCGCACATAGCTCCTCAGCCTGACTGAAATAGACTTGGTTCATCGCCCTATCGACCTTCACCGATGCGTCAAAAAGGGGACTCGGAGATTCACCATCCTCGGCGAGCATGATCTGCCTAAAACAGGCGTACAGATCATCATTCAAGGGGTGAACCACCGGCGTCGCGTCTGATAACCATGCGGTTGAAGCGAACATCCCAGCCGGAGCATCGTCAAAGGCGGTACCGCCGAGGTAATGATCGAGGGCATGAAACCATTCATGGGCAATACTGCCAGGGCCGGCATTTTTAGCCAACGAAAAGCACCGCATCGACGGTTGATAGTGGGCTGCAACACCGGGGCGTCCACCGATACCGTATTGTAACGACAAAGTTCCGCGCAATGAGATCAGCGGTTCTGGGCATTTCAAGATGGTCATCAGATCAACCAAGGCATCATAAAACAAACCCGCCGCTCGATTTTGTTCCGCCTGCGTCACCCACCGACCAATGCCGATAAACCTGAAATCAAATCGTCTTCTCACGTCGACAAAGCTAACGGCATCCCCCTGTCGCACATCGGGCCCATGGCGATAAAACTCACGAGACAAAGTCATAACTGCTCAAACACCTCAAAGGCTGTCGCTCAACGCCGCATACAACGCTTGCTTAGCGGTTTAATCATATAGAGCTCGATTGTACTTCACTAAGGAGAGGCTGAGCAGCTCTCTGCTGTAAATATTGGTTTAAAGAAGGTTCGAGTAAGTTCGATAGACAGGAACGGTTCAAGTATTACCCCTCCCCAAAATCTTAAATACACACTTGATATATACGAATTATCATATATAGTTAAAATCATATATATGGAAATACGTATTAATATGCAGCGTATGAATAGAGGTTGTCGCTCCTTTGGAATAATCCTTGTTCGTACTCTCTTTGACTACAGTGCTACTAGATGACCACCGCTATGCAGCCTACACTATTTTATAGATGCCTCGCTGATGAAACACGCCTTCGCTGTCTGTTACTCAGTATGTCAGAGCAGGAGTTCTGTGTTTGTGAGCTGATGCAGGCCTTAGGCGAGTGCCAACCTAAACTATCGCGCCACCTAGCAACGTTAAAAGGAAGTTATTATGGGTATATTTGAACGCTATTTAAGTGTTTGGGTAGGTATCGCCATTATCGCTGGTGTCACCTTTGCCAATCTATTCCCTGCGCTCTTTCAACTCATTGCAGACTTAGAGTTCGCCCATGTTAACTTCATCGTCGCCCTGCTTATTTGGCTGATGATCTACCCAATGATGGTGCAGATCGACTTTTCGTCCCTTAAAGATATCGGCAAAAAGCCCAAGGGATTGATTCTTACCTTAGTGATCAACTGGATGGTCAAGCCCTTCACGATGGCGCTGTTAGGCTGGTTGTTTTTTAAAGGTATTTTTGCAGACTGGGTCGATCCTCAAACCGCCAGTGAATATATCGCCGGTATGATTTTATTAGGCGTAGCGCCCTGTACCGCTATGGTGTTCGTCTGGAGTCAGCTAACCAAAGGGGATGCCAACTATACCCTCGTGCAAGTCTCGGTAAACGATATCATTATGATCTTTGCCTTTGCGCCGTTAGCCGCGTTTTTATTAGGGGTGACCGATATTGCAGTTCCTTGGGATACCTTACTTCTCTCCGTCATACTCTATGTCGTCATCCCATTAGCGGCAGGGGCGATCACGCGAAAAAGAGTTGACCGTCAACAGGATCATGCCGCGCTAAACCATTTATTGAGTGTCTTAAAACCTTGGTCGGTGATCGGTCTGTTAGCGACCGTGGTATTACTGTTTGGTTTTCAGGCAGAAACGATTTTAGCGCAACCCGAAGCCATCCTGCTGATTGCGATTCCTCTTTTGATACAAACCTACGGAATTTTTGCTATAACCTATTTCATCGCGTTCAAAATGAGACTACCCCACAATATTGCAGCTCCTGCATGCATGATTGGTACGTCGAACTTTTTTGAGCTGGCGGTCGCGGTGGCTATTTCTCTGTTTGGGCTTCACTCTGGCGCAGCCTTAGCAACGGTCGTCGGTGTTCTCGTTGAAGTACCTGTTATGTTGAGTCTTGTTTGGTTTGCTAACCGAACTCGGCACTGGTTTGGAGAAGCATAATGTTTGAAGTATTTACCCAATTAGCCGACTGGCTAACCTACACCGTGCTTAATCTATCACCTGACTCAAAACTGGGTGATGCGGCGCACTTTTTTATCGAAGATGTGAGTAAGATCTTTGTACTACTGTTAGTCATGATCTATTTCATCGCCCTATTAAGAGCCTCACTCAATGTCGAAAAGGTTAGAGATTACCTCGCCGGAAAACATCGCGGTATCGGTTACCTGCTGGGTTCTGGGTTTGGTGCCATTACTCCCTTTTGCTCCTGTTCCAGCATCCCGGTCTTCTTAGGCTTCACCTCTGCGGGGATCCCTGTGGGTATCACCATGTCCTTTCTTTTAACCTCGCCTTTGATCAATGAAGTCGCCATTTTATTGCTCATGAGCCTGCTCGGTTGGAAGTTCACCGTGTTATATGTCGTGATTGGCATGTCTGTGGGGATTATTGGTGGCTTCTTTCTCGATAGCATCAGAGCCGAACGTTGGTTGCAATCCTTCGCCGCCAAAGCGCTCGCCGCGGGACAAAATAAAGCAACGCCTGATCAGCCGAAACAAGAACACCAGGTCTTACCGTTTTCACAACGTCATCAGTTTGCGAAAGATGAAACCTTGGAGATTTTTGGCCGCGTGTGGAAGTGGGTCATTGTCGGTGTTGGCTTAGGTGCCGCCTTACACGGTTTTGTGCCCGACGGTTGGATCGAAACCTACCTAGGTGATGGTCAGTGGTGGTCCGTACCGGCCGCCGTTTTCTTAGGCATTCCTCTGTACTCTAATGCCACGGGGGTCATTCCTGTAATGGAAAGCTTAATCATAAACGGCTTGCCTATTGGTACAACACTGGCGTTTTGCATGAGTACCGTTGCGGCCAGTTTTCCTGAATTTATTTTACTTAAACAAGTGATGCAATGGCGTTTGCTAGCCATCGTTTTTATGATGCTCTTAGTGTCATTCTCGGTGGTTGGTTGGTTGTTCAATGCCTTTTCGTCTTTCCTATGAGGTGATCTATGAAACAGATAAAAGTCTTAGGTAGCGGTTGCTCTAAATGTAAAAAAACCGCCGAACTGATCGAACAATTAGCACATGAAATGGGTATTCCCGCGAATGTCACAAAAGAGACAGATCCGCAGGTTATGATGGCATTTGGGGTAATGAGTACCCCAGCCGTGGCGATTGATGATCAGCTAGTTCACTCCGGTTCGGTACCCAACGCGGCACAAGTAAAAGAATGGCTGACTAAAGGGTAATCGCGACCCACTCAAGGTGCCAACCATCTCTCAGAGAGCCCACCTTCCAAGGCATGAGTACAGACAAGCCATATCGATTTTATTCATACACATTATTCGGTTTGAGGTTTTTATGACAATTAAAGTGGGTATCAACGGTTTCGGTCGTATGGGCCGTTTATCACTGAGGGCAGCCTTCGACTGGCCGGAAATAGAGTTCATCCAAATTAATGATCCCGCCGGTGATCCAACGACCTTAGCTCATTTAATGACCTTCGATTCGGTGCATGGTCGCTGGCATCATGAAGCCTCTGCTGAGGGTTCCGACATCCTCATTCAAGGTCAACGCATCGCCTGCACACACAATAAAGCGATCACCGATACCGACTGGTCCGGATGTGATGTCGTCATTGAAGCCAGCGGCAAAATGAAATCCAAGGCCCTATTGCACGCTTATCTAGACCAAGGCGTGAAGCGGGTCGTTGTGACGGCCCCAGTCAAAGAAGAGGAGGTGCTCAATATTGTCATGGGCGTCAACCAACACTTATATGATCCATCGAAGCACCCGATTGTCACCGCCGCCTCTTGCACAACCAACTGCCTAGCACCGGTGGTCAAAGTAATTCATGAAAAGCTGGGGATCGTACATGGCTCCATGACTACCATTCATGACATCACCAATACCCAAACCATTCTCGACGCCCCCCATAAGGACCTGCGTCGCGCCCGTGCTTGCGGTATGAGCTTGATTCCAACCACAACGGGCTCCGCTACCGCAATCACACAGATTTTCCCCGAGCTGAAAGGCAAGCTCAACGGTCATGCTATTCGCATTCCGCTGGCTAACGCCTCTATCACCGATTGCGTCTTCGAGGTCAGCCGAGCCACCAGCGAAGCGGAAGTTAATCAGTTCTTAAAAGATGCGGCAGAACATGAGTTAAAAGATATTCTCGGTTATGAGGAACGCCCTCTAGTCTCGATTGATTACAAAACCGATCCCCGCTCTAGCACCATTGACGCCCTCTCGACCATGGTGGTGAACGGAACACAGGTAAAACTTTACGCTTGGTACGATAACGAATGGGGATACGCTAACCGTACCGCCGAACTCGTCCGCCTAGTGGGCCTGCTCGACAAGGAATAATAGACGATGCAATGGCTAGCACAGCTCTCTCCTCAGATCCGTCAATACATGGTTGTTACGGGTAATTACTGGGCATTTACCTTAACGGATGGTGCCCTGCGGATGTTGGTTGTGCTCTATTTCCATGGGCTAGGCTACAGCCCACTGGAAATAGCCATGTTATTTGTTTTTTACGAAGTTTTTGGCGTGATCACCAACTTAATCGGTGGATGGCTTGGGGCGCGTATCGGTCTCAATAAAACCATGAATATCGGTCTATTCATGCAGATTGTTGCGCTGAGTATGTTGCTGGTGCCAAGTACTCTACTCACGATTCCTTGGGTCATGGCCGCGCAGGCTCTCTCGGGTATCGCCAAAGACCTGAATAAGATGAGCGCTAAAAGCTCGATCAAACTACTGGTGCCCGATGATGCCGCCGGTCAGTTATATCAATGGATAGCGATCTTAACCGGTTCTAAAAACGCGTTAAAAGGTGTCGGCTTTTTCTTAGGCGGCGCGCTGCTTAGCCTATTCGGGTTTACCGATGCGATACTCGCCATGACGATCGCATTAACCGTGGTCTGGATACTCAGCTTAATCAGTTTAAAAAAAGGCTTCGGCCAAGCGAAAAACAAACCCAAGTTCACGGATATTTTCTCTAAAAGCAGAGCGGTTAACTACCTATCCGCAGCGCGCATGTTCTTATTTGGCGCACGGGATGTCTGGTTTGTGGTCGCTTTACCGGTATTTCTAGCCAACAGTTTTGGCTGGGATCACTGGTCTGTCGGCGGTTTCTTAGCCACCTGGGTTATCGGCTATGGCATCGTCCAAAGCTTGGCTCCCCATGTGACAGGCAAACGTAGCGGAACCCTGCCTGATGGTCGTCACGCGATCATCTGGGCTATCGCGCTGGGGATAACCTCGGCCCTGATCGCGCTCTCACTCAGCTATCACTGGCATGTGCACTTAGTCCTCATTGGAGGATTATTAATCTTTGGTGCACTGTTCGCGGTTAACTCATCACTGCACAGCTACTTAATTGTGAGTTATGCCGGTGAAGATGGCGTATCTCTGGATGTTGGTTTTTACTACATGGCGAACGCCATGGGCAGGCTCATCGGCACCCTATTGTCAGGTTGGCTCTATCAAGACTTTGGACTTGCTGCCTGCTTGTGGGTTGCGACCCTATTCATCCTCATAACCGCGCTCATCTCACTCGGCTTACCCAAACATCAAACTCCCGTCGCGGCTACAACCTAGCACCCTACTCACTAATGAACACAGGCCAGCAGTAACACTCAAACGTCACGAGGACACTGCTTGAACACCTTATGCTGGCATTGCCGACAAATATCGAGATTTAAACGTTGCACTAGGGTGCTCAAGGCGTCATCCACCGTGGCATAGAAATTCTCTTCACCCAGTTTGGCCAAAAAGTTTAAGGCGGCCAACTCATCTTTTACAGTGTTTTTCAACGCGCAAAAACTCAGGGTAAAGCCTTTAGCTTGTAGGTGGCGCGCCTCTTTCATCAGCATCTCAGCCCCCGCGTAATCGATGAAATTGATACCTGTGCAATTAATCAAAATATGGTTACGGCCATGATTCTCTTCACTAAAGCGTATCAAGTTTTTCTGAATATGATCCACAGCCCCAAAGAAGAGAGAGCCGTCGATACGGATGATTTTAAGTTGCGGACACTCAGGCAACTGGAAGCGCTGGACGCTGCGTAGATCCGTCCCCTGATCGATCGACTTTGGAGCAACCTCCATCATCGTTGGCGTCGAGGTTCGCTTTAGATAAAAAATCAGTGACATCAACACCCCCAGATAGATCGAAAATTCGAGGGCGACGATCAATGTCGACATAAAGGTCACTAACAGGATTGAGGCTTCCTGTTTGCTACTGTGAAGAATCTCTCGAATATGGCGAACATCGATAAGGTTCCAAGCGATCAACATGATCGCGCCAGCCATCGCGGGCAAGGGTAAAAAAGCGGTAACCTGTGGTGCAAACAACAGAATCAACACCAGTATCAGCGCGGCAAACATCACCGCTAACGGCGTTTTAGCACCGGCATCATAGTTCACCCCACTTCGGGTAAATGAACCCGAACTCATATAGCACGAGAAGAAACTCCCTACTGTATTGGCAAGCCCCTGACCGATAAATTCTTGATTACCATCGATCCGTTGCCCCGAATGAATCGCAATCGCCCGCGCAATCGCCACAGCTTCTACCAGCCCAAGAATCGCGATCGCTAATGCACCGGGTAGCATCGCACTCAGGGTACCGACAGAGAGGTCCGGTAGAATGAAAGCGGGCAGCTGCCCAGAGAGTTCACCCACCATCGGTACGCCGTGGTTAACACCACTTAATAACCAACAGAGTAGGCTCCCCATGATCATACCAAAGAGCATCGCCGGTATTTTCCGGCTCACTTTCTTAATCAGTAGTGTGCTAGCAATGGTCACCAGCGCAACACTGAGCGAATAACCATTAAAACCCTCTAGATGACCGAACATAAACGCCCAATCCGTATAAAAAGGCTGCCCGGCGGGGATCGATAGGCCGAGAATATGCTTAAACTGGCTTGAAGCGATTAGGATAGCAGCACCCGCAGTAAAACCGATGACCACCGTATGGGAGATAAAGTTAACCAACATCCCCATACGCGCCAAACCAAAGCCGAATTGGAACAACCCCGCTAATAGCGTGAGCGTTAGCACCGCCGGAATATAAGCGTCGGTTCCCTGAGGCACAATATTGCTAACCACACTCAGCACCACAATCGAAATAGCCGCCGCAGGGCCTGAGACCATGTGCCGAGATGAGCCAAATAAACCGGTAACAATCGGCACAATAATCGCTGTATATAAACCAAACTCAGGAGGCAACCCAGCAATCATGGCGTATGCGACCCCTTGGGGTAAGACGACAATAGCGCCGGTGAGACCCGCCAGTAAGTCGTCCACCAAAGAGTGGCGATTAACCTCCCGCCCCCAAACTAAAAATGGCATCCAGCAACACAATGTTTTCATTAGCTTTTGTTTAGAATAATTGGACACTACAACTCTCTTACTCAGTATCGGGTGTAATTTGTTTAGCCTGCGGAATCGCTCATCGAGGCGGTAGGACTTAAAGCAGACATCCTACGAGAGTCTTGCTATCATGAGAAACGATATTAAATGGCTATTACGGCCAAAAAAACAGGACGTTGACGTGGACTTAGTGCTTCTGCAAACCTTTATTGAAGTCGCCCAAACCCGCAACTTCGGCCGAGCATCTGAAAGTCTATGCGTTTCATCTTCAACCGTCAGTGCCCGCATCAAACAGTTAGAAGCATTATTAGGCCTCGCCCTATTTACCCGCAAGCACCATGAAGTCACGCTAACCCCTGCTGGAGAAGGATTTGAACGACATGCTCGCTTCATTCTCAACGCTTGGGAAAGAGCCTATGAAGACACCGCCCTAAGTGACCGACACCAAAAACGCTTAGTAGTAGCCGGCGTATCGAGCCTTTGGGATATCTTTCTACAAGATTGGTTGAGTGATATTTACAACGCCATCCCGAATATTAGTCTGAGAGCAGAGGAAAGCACGCCTCTGCGCGTGGTCGAAAAGCTAGAACAAGGGCTAATCGATGTCGGCTTTATGTATGAGCAACCGAGCCTCAAAGGTTATGTGATTCAAGAAGTGGCAACCATTCCCATGATACTCGTATCAGATAAGGCCAATACGCCTGTGGATAAAGCGATCGCAGAAGGCTATATCCGAGTTGAATGGGGCGCGACCTTCGGCGGGCTTCACGAATCGGCATTCCCTCAACGACCCCTAGCTCGTGTTCGAGCTAACAGTGGCCGCGTGGCTCTGAACTTAATCCTTAGCTGTGGCGGAGCCGCTTACCTCCCACAAGTAACCGCTAACCCTCTACTCGAACACGGACAGCTATACTTAGTAAATGATGCCCCCGTTATCGAAATGACCGCCTATGCTGCCTACAATCTGCACGGCGAACATCGCGCCTTAATCCAATCATTGTTAAAACGCTTAGCCGTTTAAGTCATACTCTTTAAACAATGAGTTTTAAACACCTTGGTTGCATCGGTTGTATCTGTCGAAGAATGAAGAAACTACATGCCAACAACCTTCTGTTGAAAGCAGTTATCCACATAAACGCTACCAACGCCGATAAACAATTGCACTGCGAAGAAAGCCACAATTCGCACCATAAAAGCGCATAATAAAATACCGAAAAATCTCACGCACCATAATAAACCCACACCGTTAAAAAGGATTAGGGTTGTTCTCGGCTCTTACCACTTTTTAGTTTCATGGCATAACAATTGCTGTAAAGACTACTATCTCTTTTTATACGCTGTTCTGAGGATACACTGCCTGCCATGACTAAACTTAAAAGTAGTTCAATGACCCTCAGCCAAAAGGAAAAAAAGTGGCTTAATTGGTTCGGCAAAACCAGTAAGTTCTCGATGTATAAATCATGCTTCCTTAATCGTCATCAATACCCATCGGTAGAACAAACATTTGAAGGCATCGCCGCAACACGGGTGAAAATTCTCAATCAGTGGGTGGAACACCAATGGGATCAGTTAGCCTTTATCGCTGAGAACCTTGCTCCCACGTTTACCCATATCGATCTGGGATGGCTCAATGAACAACTAGTCTCCGCCCCCGACTTTTCCGAGTTATTTGTCATTGATATGCAGGGTTCGGTGGTCACCTCAACCTATGCCGATCATATCGGTGATACCGATCTGCCAACCGTCGCGTGGACAGCCGGAGTCAAACAGCCCTTCCTACACGGCCCCTATATTGACCCCCTTACCTTGAAGGTCGGCCCTTCCAGTTCTAAATTTCATGATGAAGTCACACTCATGTTCTATCAGCCGATTGAGAAAGAGGGTGTCTGTCTGGGTGCTATCTGTGGTCGCATACCGAACGATGTACTCGGTGACCTCATCCAACGAGAAGCGGGACATATCTATCCTGAATCCGGAGATAACTATATTTTCATGGTCTATTCTCATGTGGATAGAAGCATTCAACAAGGTACCGCCCTATCCCGTTCCCGTTTTGAAGATAATACCTTTTCCCACGGTGAGAATTTAAAAAGCGGGATACATACTCGATGGGGTACCGTGAAAGTCAAACGGCATACAGAGTTAGAGCTACGCTTCACCGACCCCGCCACAGGGCAGCTCCACCCGGGTGTACGCGAAACCATCAGCAAAGGTGAAAATCTCTTTATTACCTATCCCGGCTACTCCGATTACCGCCATATTCCCGTTATCGGCAAAGGGGTCACGTTTCAGTTGAAAGGATCTCCCGATCGCTGGGGAATGATGTGCGAGGGAGACTTAGAGGAGGTCTATCGACGTCGTTCAATCAACCTCAGTTTAATGAAAGGTTATGCTCTTACCGCCGCGGCCATTCTTGGCGTTAACAGTGCGCTGCACTATCTCACAGCGATGCCACAATACGCCATTGATGCCATCTCACTATTATTGCTGCTCATAACCACCTTAATGTTCCCTAAGTTAAGCACCAACCGATTAGCCTCAAGACTCGATGATATGACAGAGGTGATCCGCACTATCGCAGAGGGCGAAGGCAACCTGCGTCAACGTATCTCACCCCGCCAACTTGTCGCCGATGAAACCGGCGATATGGCGCGTTGGATCAATAGTTTTATTGATAGTTTAGATGGCATTGTGGGTCAGGTTATTACCTCTAGTAGCCATGTAAAACTCACCAATGAAGCGATGCTTGATACCAATAAAGAAGCCTGCCAAGTGTCCTCTGAGGTGAGTGATGCAATTCAAGAAATACTGGCGCTATTAGAACAACAACTGATTGAAATAGGGCAAGCATCAACCACCGCGGAATCATTAAAAGAGGCGATGGATACCGTCGTCTCGGATGCACGGGAACAGTTTGAATCGGTCCGCTCCGGCACGGAAGATATTCGCAATATCGTTGAAACATCAGCCAAAAAAGTCCACTCGCTTAACAGCCTAACCGTGGAGGTTGGCAAAATCATCGGTGTTATCAGCGACATCACTAATCAAACCAATTTACTGGCACTCAATGCCGCCATTGAGGCCGCACGAGCCGGAGAACACGGCCGAGGCTTCTCCGTGGTTGCCGAGGAAGTCCGTGGCTTGGCACACCGAACCGCAGCCTCGGCTAACGAGATTCAGCAGATGATTGAGGGTATCCAACAGGAAACCCAAAGCGCCGTCGATTTTATGGAATCCGGGGTGCAGGATGTTGATCGTAGTTTGAAGAAAACCGAACAGGCTTCCAGCGAAAATGCCAACCTACACAAGCTGGTTGAACATATGTTCTTAGCCATCAAACAGTTGGATGAAAACAGTCAGCGCCATGGCGATACAGCCCGCCGAGTAGGCGTGTCGGCAGAGCAGATGAACGGCTCTATCAGCACACTGCAAGAGCGTTCTATCTCGGTTAAGAACACCGCCCATAAACTCAATCAATTAGTCAGTGTGTTTCAGGTAAGCGCACATTAATGCTTTTCATTAGCAATGATCAGCAGTGATGCCCTTAGGTTTCCAGCCGCGATAAACACGGCTGGAAACAACAAACAGCATCGCAGATCGATAGCGACCCATTCAGATTAAAATCTCTCGATCACTCTTTCGGGGCTGCCGTCAGTGCGGTTAACACATCGGTCAAAATGGCGATGCCGTCATCAACCTCTTTTTCCGTCAGTGTCAAAGCAGGCATAAATCTGAGGGAGTCTTCTCGAGGTGCATTAAGCAATAATCCAGCGTCCCGAGCCAGTGCCACAATCTGTGGGGCAGAGATCTCGCCGGTATTCATGGCCAACAATAAACCTTTACCTCGGTTCGCCCCTAAGGCAAAACGGTCAGCCAACACTTCGAGCTGTTGACAGAAATATTCGCTCACCCGATCAACCTGAGCCAAAAACCCTTCCGCTAGCACTTCATGTAATACGGCACCCGAAACGGCACACATCAACGGGTTACCATTAAAGGTTCCTCCCTGATCGCCATACTCAAAACAGCTAACCGCTTTATCGATCATCATCGCAGCAATAGGCACGCCACCGCCCAAACCTTTACCCAGGGTCATGATATGTGGCTCAGCCTGATACTGTTGATACGCAAATAAACTACCGGTACGACCAATCCCCGTTTGAACTTCATCCACAATCAACAAGAGATTATGCTGTTTACAGAGTGCATCCAACCCGGCAACAAACTCGGCATCTGCCGGAATAACGCCCGCTTCCCCCTGAATCAACTCCAGCATAATCGCCACCGTTTGATCATCAATCGCGGCCTCGGTGGCGCTTAAATCATTGTAAGCCACCTTAGTAAAACCACTGACTTTCGGCTCAAACAGAGGAGCGAATGCATCTTTTCCGGTAGCCGACATAGTGGCTAGGGTACGACCATGAAAACTATGGTCAAAAGTAATGATCTTAAAAGCACCATTTTTGTGCTTCTGCCCCCATTTACGGGCGAGTTTAATGGCCCCTTCATTGGCTTCTGCACCACTATTGGTAAAGAAAACCTCATCCAAGACTGAATGTTCACACAGTAGTTCAGCTAAGGTGAGCATCGGCTGGTTATAAAACGCGGGGCTCGGGTTGATCAGTTGCCCAGACTGCTTGATCAACGCTTGCTGTATCACCTCAGGGCTATGGCCTAGGGTGTTAACCGCCCATCCCTGAATCCAATCGAGATAGCGCTTATCATGCTGATCAAATAGATAGTGCCCCTCGCCGCGCATAAAGCAAAGCTCCGGCCGTGGGGTGATGGGAATCAGGTAGTGTTGCTTCGCCAATAAATCGTTTGCAGATGAATTATCCATCCTAACATTCCTTATTAATCATTTATTTAAGACAAAAAAAACCGCAGGGGTTACCTGCGGCTTATTTAGAATTTTGTGTACATAAAGCGATTACTCTCGCCAACCGTCACCCTCTAAACAGACACAGGTAATCGATACACGGCGTCGCAATGTAGTCGGATGGTTGGCTGTCAAAATAAAGGGATTCGTTTGCTGTTTCATAGTGATCTGAGTATCAGCCTAATTTGATCATCGGTCAATACACCTCACGACATTTTTTAAGCGACCCACCTATTTTAGAGAACACTACAAGGCCACCTCTTATTCACCTGCACTCTATAACTGTTTAGCCAATACGGTACGCATCAGCGCTGCAAACTCAGCTTGGGGATAATAACCCAAAGCTTCGGCCGCCACGGCCAAGGAGCAATCATCATGGTGTGCCTGATGCACAATCGCCGACGCCACATCGTAACCTAGCTGTGGCGCTAACAGCGTAATCACCGATAAGTTATCCGCCATATGCTGCTCAATCTGTTGGCTATTCAAGGCTAATCCAGCAACACAGTTATTGGCAAAGGAGGCCATCGCATCGGTAAGCAGCTGCAGACTTTCCATCAGGTTATGAATAATCACTGGCCGATAGGTATTCAGCTGCAGTTGTCCCTGAGAGGCGGCCATAGACACCGTTAGATCGTTTCCAAAGACCTGTAAACAGACCATACTCAGCGCTTCGCATTGGGTCGGATTGACTTTGCCCGGCATAATCGAACTGCCCGGCTCATTGGCCGGTAACTGCCACTCATTCAAGCCACAGCGGGGACCGCTACCCAACAGGCGAAAATCATTGGCAAGTTTAAGCAACGCCCCCGCTAATTGTTTCAGTGCGCCACTAAAACGAAGTGAGGCATCCTCCCCCGATACCGCTGCATATAGGTTTTCATGGGCACTCAACGGCAAGCCATACCGCTGCGCTAGCACCTCAGCCACTTTCATACCAAAACCTTCGGGGGCATTACTGCCTGACCCTACGGCAGTCCCCCCAATCGCTAATTTATAAATAGCCGTTAAGCTATCTTTCACCGCATCCCGCGCCTCCGACAATTGGACAATATAAGCGGATAACTTCGCGCCAACCGTTAACGGCAGTGCATCCATCATATGGGTACGACCAACGGTATGAACAGCTGCAAACTCGGTTTGTTTTTCACTTAAACAAGAGACTAAATGATCAATGGCAGGTAACAGTTGCGTATGACTCTGCTGTGCCACGACTAAATGCATCGCGCTGGGAAACACATCATTCGATGATTGCGACATATTGACGTGATCATTCGGGTGAATGGTCTCCGATTCTTGGCCTACAGAGCTTGCGTCAGCCTCAGCAAAACCGTTTGCCAGCGTGCAGATCACCTCATTGACATTCATATTGGTCTGCGTACCCGAACCCGTTTGCCACACCCGTAGGGGAAACTGATCTTGGTGTTCGCCTTTTAGCAGCGCATCGCAGGCGTGAACAATCGCGTCATACCGTTTTTTAGACAGCAGCCCTTCACGATGGTTAACCTCGGCACAGGACCGCTTGATATTCACCAATGCCATGATAAATTCGGGGGCAAAAATCTGTTTGCCTATATTAAAATTCAGCAGTGAACGTTGGGTTTGTACACCCCACAGTGCATCTTTCTCGACAGTGACCGGGGCAAAATAATCGGCTGTACGCCCCGTTAGATTTTCGGTATTACTTGCGGTTTTCATTGTCTCGCCTCCTTGATTTGCAGAGACTAACAGGGGCAACCGTTAATGCTTGGCGCTAGATCCATGCTGTTATCATCTGCCTCTTTAAATATAGGCTAAATAATCCATCTGTTCTATTTAACCCCATGGATTACCAACCCTTAATGCACATCACTGATGACCGCCTCAGGCTACACAACGGATCAATCTAACCACAGTGAAATAGCTCTCATTCGACGGAGAACAGATCGTGGCATTAACGTTGCGCGGCTTCGTTAAACAAGAGTTGCTTAGAGGCTAAAAACTGCTCACCTAACTGCCGAATAGCGGTCGCATTATCCTGTTGTAACACCTGTGCCAACAGCGCTTCCGTCTCTGCCTGAGTGACCGTCCTAATAATCCATTTAATCAATGGAATTTTCGCTGCACTCATACTCAACTGCTGGATACCCATGCCTAATAACAAGAGCACCGCCACGGGGTCCGAAGCCATCTCGCCACAGACACTCACCGGCAGGTTCATTTGTTTAGATGTTGTAGCGATACGCATCAGTTCATGCAGCACCGACGGATGCAAGGGATCATACCATTTACCTACCAGTGGGCTGTTCCGATCCAACGCCAGCAGATACTGACTCAAATCGTTAGTACCGATCGATATAAAATCGAGCTTCTTGCGCCAGAAAGGCAGTAGAGCGATGCAACTGGGCACCTCGACCATGATGCCGATTTTCGGCAAGCACACCGGCACGCCCTCATCCACCAGTTGCTGATGCACCTCATGCAGTACTGCAAGACACTGATCCAACTGCTCCGTTGAAGCGATCATCGGCAGCATCAGGTGCACCTGTTCATTGCCGGCTGCCGCCGTCAAAATTGCCCGTAGTTGGGTAATCAGTAGTGGCAAGTTATCGAGGGTATAACGAATCCCCCGCCAGCCCAATGCGGGGTTATCCTCTTTCACCACCGGCATATAAGATAGTGGTTTATCCGCACCAATATCGAGGGTACGAAAATACACCGGCTTATCTTTATAGTGACTAATCAGATTACGATAGATAATCTCTTGATCGTCTTCCGAGGGTAAACTGGAGCGAATCATAAACGGCACTTCGGTCCGAAACAGGCCGATCCCCTCTGCACCATATTTCAAGCCTGGTAAAACATCCGCCTGCAATCCAGAGTTCGCTAACAACGTAATGCGAACACCATCTTTGGTGACCGCCGGTAACTGACTGTCAGCCTGCAAACGGGTTTCGAGTACCTGCCTTTCGGATAGCGTGCGGCGATATTCTTTCAGTGTGCCCAAACCAGGTGCACAGATTACCTGACCCGCATCACCGTCAACCACGAGTTGATCGCCATTCAGCATTGGCACTTCGCCGATACCCATCACCGCAGGGATACCGAGCGCATTCGCAAACACCGCAATGTGGGATAACGAACCACCAGCAAAACACACAATACCCGCGAGTTGTTCTGTGGTCAGATTAACGATATCCGACACACTGATATGATCGCCCACCAAGATTAATGGCTCATTGCCAGACGGCATCTCCGGTTCTGACGCTTTCTGCCAAATCCGATACAGCTTCGTACCTAATTGCTGAATATCCTCGTGACGTTCACGCAGATAGGGGTCTTCCATCGCTTTAAACTTATCGGAAAAGAACCCGACCGACTGTTTTATCGCCCATGGCAACTGAAAACCTGCCGCAATTTCATCGGTGATCCGCTGCTCGAACGTGACATCTTGCAATAACATCTGATACGCATCGAGCACCGAAGCAAGGCCTTCGCCTAACGTTTCCCTCACCGTGTTCCGTTCATCCCTCAACTGATTAACAGCTTCGGCTTTAACGCTCTTCCAGCGGCTATATTCCGCTTCCATATCGGTGGATTTAAGCTTTTGAATTTCCGCTAACTGGGGCAGTTTCCGCATAAACACACGGCCAATCGCCACACCTTGAGCGCCGGTAATACCCTGATAGAGTTTCGTTTTTGAGCGACCGGGAAAGACTTCTTTCGGATAGGTAGCCAACAACATCGCCAGATGCGTTGCTAAGGTAGAAAGTAACGCGACATAATCAGAGGGTAACACCTCAGCACGGCGGCTTTGCACCACCAACACACCATAAACCTGCGCTCGGTAAACCAAAGGCACACCACAGTAGCTGTGGTAGCGTTCCTCGTTAGACTTTGCGACGAAGTAATATTCGGGATGCTGATCAGGTTCGATAATATTGATCGCGCTCTGCATCTGCATCACATGACCCACTAAACCTTTTTTAGCCGGTATCACAACTCTGTTCTTTCGAACTAAGCCATGACTCGCCACCAGCCGCATACTCTCATCTCGCTGTTTGAGATAGAGGCTACACACCTCAACCAGCAGTGTTTCGCTAATCGCATCAACAATATGCTGAATCTGCGCTTCAATCGTATTCGCTTTCGCTGCCGATTGAATAATTTGAGTGAGTTTAGCGAACGCGCTCTCACTGGAATCCTGATTCATAACCCCCGCCTTGATGTTATAACCGAATCCAATGCTGAGCCCGAGTTAAATCACACGGGATATCATCAGACCCAATATCATGAGCACAACCAACGCTGCGCCGTAAGCTTAACTATCCCAAATAACGGCGCTAAACAGCCTTAATCCATTGTCACACTTTGACAGAGCGCTTCCAAACTCAGCAGCATATAACCCATTCGATATTCGCCCCTGTCGGTATATTGATAGGGCGCACTTATATAATGCGGTTTTACCACCGAGACAACAATCCCTTGATGACGTAAATATGCTGATAGCCCGTTTGGCAGAGGATCTCGACGATTAGCATCCCAAGCAATTAGGCACTGTCCTTGCGTTGTAGGTGGATGGCTATCGACGGTAAAGAGTTTAGCTTTTGGGCTTAGCATACGCGCATCATCGAAATAGAGGCCAATATTCGCGGCGGTGAGATTATTATCACCAATAATCGTTCCACCACTAAATCCTTGCTGCTTCAGTTGTTCCGCTAACTCCCCTGAAGGGTACTGCATCCGGTTAGGATTCCGTTGCATATAAGGTGCCAGCCAAAACTGACTAAAACGCAATACCATCACTACCACCGCAAAAAAGATGATGACCGACCGCAGTAACATTTCCCGCCGCCTGGAGATTCCTACGGCATCCGCTCGGCTGATCAAATAGAGCGGAAAGATAAACAGCAGCGGCTGAAACCAACGCCCCTGAAACTGCGTAGCCCCTAGTACAACCAAGATGACACACAACAACACTCCAGCCATTAAAAAACGAGCGGCCAGTTGCCGATGTATATTCGTTTTATCTACAGACAATGACCGATAGGCCGATGGAAATAGTAAGGTCAACACCAACCAGACCAAAATCAAGAACTCTGCACCACTCTTCGCGAGGCTAGCAAGGCCACTGAGCACCCCATCCACGTAATTTGCTTGCTGACCTTCCCCCACCTCATTGGCGATAAAACCATTGATCTCATCAAGGTGCTCAACAGCCCACAACAGATGAGGTATTACCAATAACAATGCGATCGCAGCGGTCACCACAATCCGCCGATTCAATAGCAATCGCCGATATTCAGGCAAAGACCCTGCAGCCAGTAGTAAGCTCAACGCAAACAGACCAAAACTATATTTCGCTAACATCCCACAGGCCAGCAAGACACCGAGGATGATATAGCCCGCGAGGGTACGTTTCTGATAGATGGCTATTGCAGTATAAAACGTCGCTGCCGCAATCGCAGTCGCCAACACGGAGTGCGTCAGATCGCGCACCGACTCCCACGCAATACTCGGTATCAGAAAAAGGGAAAATGTCGCCAATAAGGCAATGCGCTGCGTGCTGATAAGGTTTCGCGCAATCAGCCAAGTAAAGAGATAGATGAAAAACAGAAGTATTGATTTCAACAGTACTAGGGCAAAGACACCATCTCCTAACACCTGAAAAAACAACCATTGAAGCCAGCTATAGAGAGGGGGCTGCGTATTATAGCCCCATGCCAATTGTTGCCCGAGAACCAGTTGTTCCGCTTCATCCATCTCGAGCGTCCCACCCATCGCTAGGCGGATCAACAGGTGTATTAGTACGTAACCAATGAGTAAGAATAAAAAGAGACGAGTAGATGGTTTAACAGCGAGGGACACGGGCAGTCCTTAATCTAAAGCCTATCGGAGCCCGTATGTTATCATTGCGACAGACAAAATCGAGCGCTGATCACCCGATAAGCAACAACCTCGCTACGTTTACGCCCATTTAACAGAACATCATGCTGTCGCTTCGCCAAATAATCAGCTAGCAGGGTCAACCCGTCGGCTATTACCGCTGTTGATTCGATACCAACCGGCAATACTGTATCGATCCTCTTGTGCCGGCAGCACCTCATGGGGAAACTCCTCACTGAGAAACACCACTAAGGTACCGAATTCTGGCACCACCCTGAGCAACGGGGTATCTCCCTCCGAAGGATAGATTAACAGCTCGCCACCATCCGCTGCTTGCCAGTTAGGGTTGAGGTAGGCCACCATTGACAGCACTCGATTTTGCTGCCCACGAAAGGCATCTCGGTGCACTTTATAAAAATCACCCGCCTGATAATGGGCGTAATGGCTTTCAAATGAGAACAATCCTAAAAACAGCCGACGATTAATGACTTGCTGAAGTTGGTCGGCCCATTCAAGCCACGCACGCCCTGCATCGGTCTGATTGTCGATCCAACAGATCTCATCACGACGGATGGTATCGGCTTTGATATAAGCCTCCTGACGACCGATACCCGCCTGACGAAACCGTTCAGCAGGTAAATCCCTAACCTCCTGCGCTAAGGCGCCACAAATCGCGTCAGGCAGCGCGTGATCAAGTACGGCATACCCTTGTTGGTAGAGCGCTTCGGCAATCTGTTCAAATACCCCGTCTGACATCACAAATTCCTTAGTTATTGGCCATTTTAACCATCAAGCTATTTGACCGAAAAACCAGATCTCCGGCAACCAATATCCACCTAACGACAGATCTCGATCAGTTAATCGCAGACAATAAAAAAGGCCGCCATAGCGACCCTATATCAAAATACCTATCCATCAGCTACGACGATCAGCAGGACTGCCTCGACGCTCATTACGAGAAAACGACGGTGTTACATCCGTACTACGTACATAACCTACAACGCAACGCTCAGGATCGACAACATCACTCAACACTTCTTGCCACTTATCAGAGTTCAGCACCACGTGGGAGGAGTCACTGAATTCAAGCCAACCATTTTCCACCATCGCTTTAACTTTACGGCGTACGGTTTCATAGGGGATACCGGTAGCAATGCTGATCGAATGATTATTACAAGAAAAGCCTGCCACTTTCTGACTATCTTCTGCTTCTTCGCGCTGGCGTAACGCCCAGAGAGAGATCACGTTAAAAATAATGGCCGATTTGATATCACCATCAAACACCCGATAACAACGGATCAGAAAGTCCGTTGAAAAAGAAACAAAACCCAATTTCTGAGCCAGCTCATCGGCATCATAACTGGCACGCAGACTCGTCGGCATAGCCCCTCCCGAAAATGTACTTTTTATTTGTTCCGAACCGCTCGGGCTCAACGTCGCTTTACCCATTTTTGCCTCCTTATTTACATCTGCATGTAAAAATTTTTGTACTCGTGATTTACCTATAATAGAGGCAAAAGCAAACATATATCTCATTTTGAGTATTAAAGAGAACATATACTATTCTGTCCCCAAACGACAACAAAAACCCCTTAATTAATAGGATTAATCTCTTTCGGAAACATTTTTGTCATACTTTTCAGCGATACTGCCCGATAAATAGAAAAGGAACCTAACAATGACAATGAATTCAACTGAACACCAAATAGGCCAACTACTGCGGGACGGCCATAGCCCCGATCAACTTAAATCGATGATTGACCTACCTGCCGAGCAGGTCATGTCTCACTATGACAACTACATTAAACAGCGTAAAAATCAGCAATTGAAAGCGTCTACGCAGCATAATCAAGCCTCCTATGCCATGAGCCTGCGTCCGTAATATCCGCGTTTCACCACCCTTCCCTCATGTATTCTGTTTTATTGATTCAGCTTTGATTAAGACCATTTGAGGTATTTACATTAATATAGTCATACGCATACACTGCGATGACTAAAATTCCGGGCCTGTTAAATGGCAGCAATTAACGGATACTAATTAAGGTGATGGTGAAATGAAAAAGACAATGATTCTGGCAGTAACTGCCATGTTAATGACCCCAGTTGCAGCAATGGCTGAACGTGACGGCGCGACGCTCTATAACACTAAATGCATTGCCTGCCACATGACTGGGGCTGCAGGTGCACCGCTGTTCGGCAGCGCAGAACAATGGGCTCCACGTGCCGCTAAAGGAATAGACGCTCTGCTGGTTAGCGCCACCAATGGCCTCAATGCAATGCCACCTAAAGGCACTTGCGGGGATTGTACTGATAGCGAGCTCAAAGGCGCGATCCAATACATGCTCGACAACGCTAAATAATCGATGCCAATATCGATTCAACAAAAAACCGATGCCATCACTGACATCGGTTTTTTGTTATCTACGCCTTCAAGCACTCGTTTCAGATAAGCTATAACGCCGCCTTACTTCACCGTCGTATCAAAACACATCCTGCGGTGCTAACGGCCCGAACTCTTGATCACTCGCTTCCTGCGTTTTTAATTTCTCCAACTCTTCGGGGTCTGAACTTTTCTGAATAATGATCTCTACCCGACGGTTCAAACTGCGGTTTTCAGCCGTATTATTGGGTGCCAATGGCTTGGTATCGGCTAAGCCGATAATCGAAAAACGCGATTGATCAATACGTGGATCGGCAAACAACTCATGGCCAACGGCGAGCGCCCGTGCCGTCGACAAGCCCCAGTTCGACTCATACATACCTCCCGAGACAGGGATATTATCGGTATGCCCTTCAATCGCCACCTTACCGCCCACATTCAGCAGAACATCTCGAATCTTTGCGATCACTGGAATATAGGAAAACTTCAACTCTGCGGAGCCCGAGGAGAAAGAACCCTTCTCTTTGACGCGAATAACAATTTTCTTACCCTCGGTATCGATCTCAATGCTGCCCTGACCGATTTCCTGACGTAGCGCAGCGGCAAACTCAACGGCTTCTTTTTGCGCCTGTGCCTCCGCCTGTGCTTCCATCTGCTCTAACAACTGTTCTAGCTGATCAGCGGTCTCGCCTTCGAGTTTATCTTGAACCTCCGATTCCCCCTCTTTGGTTCTAACATCGAGGGATTGTAGATCGTTGTTGAGGGTCATCTGTCGCACCTCATTGAGCGGTGTCGGTTCTGGTCGCCCTGGGCTAAACTCTTGGGCAATAATACTAGTACCCTTAGGAATATCCTCGACTTTAACCTGATTCTGCACCCCGAATGCTTCACGCATAGAGCCGGCTAACTGCTTGAATTTAAGCACGTCCATCTCAGAAAATGACAACAGCAAGACGAAAAAGCACATCAACAATGACATTAGATCGGCAAAGGTCGCCATCCAACCCGGTAAACCGGCGGGACAGGGGGGACATTCGAGTTCTTCATCACTCATCTGCGTATCCCCCTTTAAGCCTGCTCAGCAGCGACTGCCCGCTTAGATTCCGGCAAGTAGTTACGCAGCATCTGTTCAATAACCCGAGGGTTCTGACCCGCCTGAATCGCTAGCAAACCATCAATAATCAACGCCTGATTCAGCGCCTCTTCATCTTTGCGGATCGATAGTTTATCGGCGATCGGCAAGGCAACCATCGTGGCATACATCGCTCCGTAGAGTGTCGTCAGCAGCGCTACCGCCATCGCGGGACCGATGGATTTAGGGTCGGACATGTTAGACAGCATCTGCACTAGACCAACAAGCGTCCCGATCATGCCCATCGCGGGAGCGACATCGCCCATTGCGCTAAACACACTGATACCGGTCTGATGGCGGTCGTTGGTGAGTTTCATCTCTTTGTTCAATAAGGTTTTAACAATGTCTGGATCATGTCCATCCACCAACAGCTGGATGCCCCGCTGCATAAAGTCACTGCTCACCTCTTTATCTTCGAGGGAGAGCAATCCGCCTTTACGCGCCGCATCGGCCAACTCAACCGTTTCAGTGATAATGTCTTCTGGACTAACAGACTTAAACATAAAGGCCTTGGCGGCGATTTTGCCCACACCGAGAAACTGCCCCAGTGTAAATTTCATCAACACCACCAGCAGCATACCGCCGATCACGATCAGCAACGACGGGACGTTGAAAAACACGCCCGGATCACCGCCCAGCACCATCGCGGCGATAACAATACCTAACGAACCAATTAACCCAATTAGCGTTGCTAAATCCACACAAATCCCCTTCGTGTACAGACACATCAGAACCTAGAAGGTCTGATCAGCTTTACGTTATCGCCCACATAGCGGTAAAACTTTAATCGGATAATAGCAAAATTTTAACGGGGTTCCCCTATATCACTCTGTTTAGAGTACAATTTTATTCGCTTAATTGACCCTAACCGGCCTGTCCGGTAACTTGTCGCCTTTAAAACGGCTCAATCCCCGACGGTATGCTCTATGTGCGCAAAGAAAAAAACACCCGATTTTGAAACATCTCTGGCACAGCTAGAATCCATGGTTAACCAATTAGAACAGGGCGAACTGTCGTTGGAACAATCCTTAGAAACATTTGAGCAGGGTGTACGCCTCACCCGTGACTGCCAATCCATTCTCGCGGATGCGGAACAAAAAGTGCAGATGCTGATTCAGCAGAACGGGGAGTTAAAAGAAGCTCCCTTTAGTTTACCCGAGGAATAAATCGATGGATGCTAAGCCTTTGTTGCAGCAATACCAGCATCGGGTAGAGCAACACCTGAAAACGGTTTTGAATCAGTCCGGCGATGCTGAAAAAGTACGGCTGGCGATGCAATACTCGCTATTCAATGGCGGCAAGCGGGTGCGTCCTGTGCTGGTCTATATGGCCAACCAACTGCTAGATGGCAACTTAGCCGATGCCGATGCTGCCGCCTGTGCGATCGAATGCATCCATAGTTACTCCCTTGTACATGACGATCTTCCTGCGATGGATGACGATGCGTTACGTCGGGGAAAGCCCACCTGTCATATCGCCTTCGACGAGGCCACAGCAATTCTCGCCGGGGATGGCTTACAGTCGCTCGCCTTTCAGTTGTTAGCCGCCGACAGTGCGCTCTCATCGGACATTCGCCTAAAAATGGTACAGATATTGGCACGCGATAGCGGCTATCAAGGCATGGTCGGCGGCCAATCTATCGATCTATGCAACGAAGGCCAGCAGATTAGCATTGAGCAGCTCGAACTGATGCATCGCCATAAAACCGGCGCACTCATCAACGCCAGTATTGAGATGGGCGCACTATCCAGCACCCATGCTAGCGACACTGACCTGCAGGCACTGCTGACCTACGCCCGTGCCATCGGCCTTGCCTTTCAGGTGAAAGACGACATCCTCGATATTGAAAGCAACACCGAAACCCTTGGTAAACCCCAGGGGTCCGATCTGCTTCACGAAAAATCGACCTATCCGGCACTGTTAGGCATGAGCGGCGCTAAACAGAAACTCGCCAACCTGAATGCACAGGCCCACGCCAGTATCGACTGTTTTAACGATGCCGCTGCGCCACTTCACTGGCTAGCTGACTATATTGTTGAGCGCCAGTATTGATCACTATGTTTTACGCCATCCCTGAGGATCGCCCAGTAACCCCGCTATTGGATAGCATTAACTCGCCGGCGGACCTGCGTCCCCTCAGCGTTGAGCAACTGCCTCAACTGGCTCAACAACTACGCGCCTTTTTACTGTTTTCCGTCGGCCAGACCGGCGGTCACTTTGGCGCTGGACTGGGTGTCATCGAACTCACCATCGCCTTGCATTATCTGCTCAACACACCGGACGATCATCTGATCTGGGATGTCGGTCATCAGAGCTATCCCCATAAAATACTCACCGGCCGACGGGAAGCACTGCTAAGTATTCGCCAGAAAGGCGGACTCGCTCCTTTTCCTCGCATCAATGAAAGCCCCTACGATAGTTTTGGTACCGGACACTCCAGCACCTCGATCAGTGCGGCCTTAGGGATGGCGCTAGCCGATCGTCTACAGGGTTTATGTCACAAAACCGTAGCGGTTATCGGCGATGGTGCCATGACGGCGGGAATGGCCTTTGAAGCACTGAATCATGCCGCCCATACCCATGCGAATCTGCTGGTCATTCTGAATGATAACGATATGTCGATCTCGCGAAATGAAGGCGGACTGGCAACCTATCTCGCTAAAAACCTAAAAGATAAGATGGGTGCAACCTCGGCCTCCTTGTTTGAAGCGCTAAATTTTCACTATAACGGCCCTGTCGATGGCCATGATTTCAACCAGCTACTACCCGCGCTAAAAGCAGCCTTAAACAATTCAGGGCCGCAGTTTCTTCATATAACGACCCGTAAAGGCAAAGGTTTTGCTGCCGCAGAGAAAGACCCGGTCGGCTATCACGCCATCACTAAGATAGAACCGATCACCCAAACACCAGCCACACCGAAAACTAAGCAAGCGAATTACGCGAATATCTTCGGTCGCTGGATCTGCGACTTGGCCGAGCAGGACCAGCGCACTATCGCAATTACGCCGGCAATGAGCGAAGGCTCTGATCTGATTGAGTTTTCCCAGCGGTTCAGCGATCGTTTTTTTGATGTCGCCATTGCTGAGCAGCATGCCGTGACTCTCGCCGCTGGCATGGCGTATCGCAAGATGAAACCGATCGTGGCGATCTACTCCACCTTTTTACAACGGGGCTATGATCAGCTCATTCATGATGTTGCCATTCAGAACCTCGATGTCCTCTTTGCAATCGATCGCGCCGGACTCGTCGGTGAAGACGGTGCCACCCACGCAGGTTGTTTTGATATTGGCTACCTACGCTGCATCCCCAGCATGGTGATCATGACTCCTGCGGATGAGCAAGAACTGTGTAACCTGCTACAAACCGGCTACGAACACTTAGGACCGGCAGCGGTGCGTTATCCACGCGGTGCAGGACCCGGCATAAAAACAGGCACCCCTATCAGCCTACCACTAGGCAAGGGCCGTCAGTTACGTCAAGGCGAACAAGGTGTTATCTTAAACTTCGGCCCCCTGCTAGAGGCCGCCTCAGACGCAGCAGAGCAGTTAAACCTCTCGCTGGTCGATATGCGCTTTGTTAAACCTCTAGATAAAGCACTGATCGACCATCTAGTGCTCAGCCACCCGTTATTGATTACTCTAGAGGATCATGTCATTGAAGGCGGGGCTGGCGCGGCCGTGGGCCAATACCTACATGCTCAGCAATATAACAATCAGTTACTCACGCTGGGCTTGCCCGATCGTTGGATCGAACACGCCACTCGGGCGGAGCAACTCGCGGAGTGCGGCCTAGACAGCCAAGGGATTATTGCAGCGGTGAAGCAACGCTTAGCGACCTTAGCGCCGTAAACATGCTTATTAGTATGCTTTAAGGATAAAAAAACCGGCCATCGAGGCCGGTTTTTTTTAGGATTTTGATTCGCTGTCTGGAGCTTCATCCTGAAAATGATACTCGCTCATGAGATGACCCAGCTTACCCATTTTAGTCGCCAGATAATGTTCATTATGGCGATTTTTACCCACTTGAAGCGGCACACGAGCGGCCACTTTCAAGCCATACTGCTCTAACGCCTTCACTTTACGGGGATTATTCGTCATCAGTTTAACGCTATCGACACCGAGGTGAGCCAGCATCTTTTCACACATGGTGTAATCGCGCATATCCGCGGCAAAGCCAAGCTTTTCGTTCGCTTCAACGGTATCAGCCCCGCCATCTTGCAGATGATAGGCTTTAATTTTATTCAACAGCCCGATGCCGCGCCCTTCCTGACGTAGATAGAGCAATACACCACAGCCCTCTTCGGTAATCCGCTTCATCGCTTCCTGCAACTGGAAACCGCAGTCACAACGTAATGAAAACAACGCATCCCCTGTTAGGCATTCAGAATGGATACGGGCGAGAACGGGCTCTCCGGAGCTCAGGTCACCATAGGTCAGTGCCACATGCTCTTTTCCTGAAGTTAGGTCTTCAAACCCAACCATTGTAAAGACTCCCCAAGGGGTCGGCAGCTTAGACGATGCGACATACTTGACTGACACTAAGGTATTCCTTCGAAAAAATAAGGCGGCTATTTTAGCAGTGATAAGGCATTTGACATACCCCTGTAATGGGGGCAATAACAGTTTATTAAAGGTGCCTGCCGAATAATTTCACTCGGCTAGCTGAAGATTCACCTGTCGCGGCAACATCACCTGCACCTCAAGGCCGCCCAACTGAGCGGATGAACCTAGCACAAAACGGCCTTGGTACTGACGTACGATCTCACTGATAATGCTCATGCCTAAGCCATGCCCACTGGTAGATTCATCGAGACGTTCACCTCGATTCATCAGTTGTTCACGCTTATCAGCAGCAACGCCGGGACCATCATCTTCTACGATCAACTCGAGACAGTGATCATCCATATGCGCCTTAATGCGAATCTGACTGCTCGCCCATTTACTGGCGTTATCCAAGAGATTGCCCATCAACTCGACTAGATCATCCCGCTCGCCAGGAAAATAACTTTTCGCGCTAATATCCAACTCAAACACCAACGCTTTCTCTCGATAGATCGCCTTGAGCGTACGGATCAGCTTTTCTAACTCGTCACCGATATAGATTCGTTGCCCCGGTAAAGCGGCCCCCGCAATACGTGCACGGGTTAGTTCACGATCGATCATCTGGCGTAAACGTTGCGACTGTTCGTTAATCCCTTTGCCTTCATCCACCCCGCTTTCAAGCAAAGTATCAACATAGCGATCAATCACGGTCAGGGGAGTCTTGGCTGCATGGGCGAGGTTACCAACGGCGTTGCGGGAACGCTGTAAACGTAACTCCATATTCTGCACCAGATAATTAATCTCGGTCACCAGCGGTTCGATCTCACGCACATTGGTCGATGAAAGCTGACGAATATCTCCCGATTTGAGCCGAGTAATATCTTCTTTAACCTCGGTCAACGACGCCAATCCACGGCGGATAATAAAGATCTGTAGCGCCAGCAGAATCACTAAGCCAATAATGCCTAACCCTGCCAGCAGCCAGCCTAGCTGACTCAAAGATTCCTCAACACGGCTAATATCTTCCGCTAGAACAACCTTAATCTCTCGCCCCTGCTTCATAAAGGTCTTGGCGTACACCAGCGTAGGCTTATCATCCTGTTGAATCAGACGAATATTTTCTTTACCAACCGCCAACCCTTCTTCGGTCGGTATCTTCCCGTCCCAAAGCGATCGGGAATAAAACCACTGTCCATCCACCGATACCTGAAAATAGTGTCCGGACATCGGCTGCTGGTAGACCGAGGAGGTATTATCTTCATTAATACGCCAACCATCACCGATATCCATCTCCACCGCGCGCAGAAGCGTATAGGCATCACTATTCAGCCGCGTGGCCACAAAATCATAGGCCATCTGCCGCAGAAACCAGCTCTGCCCCACCCAAAACAGGGTAAAAAGCACCAGTGTAACGGCGATGAAATTAACATTGAGCCGAGACTGAATCGATCTCAACGGGGCGCTCCAAACACGTAGCCCTGACCCCGCTTAGTGGAGATCATCTCTCGGCCAATCTTCTTCCGCAGCATTTTGATATAGGCTTCCACGACATTACTATCGTTTTCCGCGCAATCATCATACATATGCTCAACCAGCTGCAGTTTTGACAAGACTCTTCCGGGGTTATGCATCATATATCGTAATAAACGGAATTCTGTACCGGTGAGCGCGACCTCGACTCCTTCTCGGATAACCGACTGGGTATTCTCATCCAATGTCAGGCCTGACGCTTCTAATTGGGCGCTAATCTGCTGATTGGCCCGACGCAATAGCGAGGTCATCCGCGCGAGTAACTCTTCCGTATGAAAAGGCTTAGGCAGATAATCGTCCGCCCCAGCATCAAAACCATCGACCCGCTCCTGCCAGGCACTGCGAGCAGTCAACACCAGCACGGGGATATTATTTTTCGCCGCGCGCCAGTTGCGTAATACATCTAACCCAGAACGGTCGGGCAAACCAAGATCGAGCACCACTAGGTCATAGATATCTTCCTTGCCCATGATTTCGCCATCAATCCCATTCACGGCCAGGTCAACGGCGTACCCATGTTTGGCCAGAGAAGTTTTTAGCTCAGGGCCCAGCGCAGCATCATCTTCAACTAATAAAATACGCATCGTTTTACCTTTTCCATTCGTTCGTCACCGTTTCCGGATCGACCACGGCCCCAGTTTTCGCATCAATATAGAGCATACTCACCATGCCATCCTGAGCGGCGACTTCCATCTCATAGAGGTAAGACTGATCTTTCTGCAACAATACCGTATCGATAATTTTGCTTTCCGATAACCGATGAACCAGCTTCATCAAATCACTCATCGAGATGATTTCGCCAGCGGCCATCAATGTCCGGCACGCCTCCACATCGAGCATTTTAATGCCGATACCTTCACTGTGCAGCGGTGTCGACGCTAACAGCAATAACAATACAACCTTTCTGATCATCGCGTTCATAATAACTCCACTACTGCTGTCGGCAGAACCTAAGCTCAATCGGCATGCAAACTAGGCATCGTTAGGTTTTATCCAAACATCACTTTATCTGCAACCGTTTTTCATCACTGATTATTCATCAATATCACTAGCAGATTCAGCAGCGCTCGTCTAAAGACACTCAAAGCGGAGTCACTTAACTAAACCCATCGTATTGATGGCATGGTGGAGATACTAACAGGGGCGTCTGAATTCAAGCTGAAAGGAAAACACAGCCCCGGCCGTCAATATGGCTAGAAAAATAGCGTGAGAAGCTGCAACAGCCCTAGGGCGACCAATCCGGCCAGCACATCATCTAACATAATTCCCAAACCACCGGCCACTTTTTTATCGGCCCAACTGATCGGCCAAGGTTTGAGAATATCGAATATGCGGAATAAGACAAAACCGACGAGCATCCACTGCCAGCCAGCCGGTGCGGCAAACATCGTAATCCAGTAGCCGACAAACTCATCCCAAACGATGCCACCATGATCATGTACGCCCATATCCTCTGAGGTTTTACCACACAGATAGATACCCACAACAAAGGTAACCAGTAATACAACCGCATACCAAAATAGCGACAGCGGTTGAATCAATAGGAACAGGGGGATTGCTGCTATCGTACCCGCGGTTCCTGGAGCCCAAGGAGATGCGCCACTGCCTAAGCCAAAGGCCAAAAAGTGGATCGGGTTTCGCCATACGGAAGGCGGTGCCTGATTCATCGGTTACACCCTATGTTTATTTGTAAAATGGTTATACCCCTGAGGTTCTACAGGCCACACTCGGCCGCCCTCAGAGAACAAAATACCAGGCTTGGCGGATATCTGCCCGATACAGGTAACACCTACAGAGTGGTTCCGCAGTGCCCAGCCTAGTTTAGGTTCCAGCTTTGCCGGTACGGTAAAGCAAAGTTCAAAATCTTCACCGCCGGTCAACGCCCATTCGCGAGACTGTGCTTCGCCCACCCACTGATGCAACTCAGCCGATATTGGCAGTTCACCGGGGCTAATCATGGCTCCCACGTTACTCGCTACCAGAATATGATTCAAATCGGCCAGCAGGCCATCGGAGATATCGATCGCAGCAGTGGCATAATCGGCAATTAATAGGGCTGTATCGATGCGGGGTTCAGGTGTATAAAAACGGTGCTGCAGATAGGGAACCTGCGGGCCATGGATATTTTTCAAAAGGGTTTCTAGTCCCCCTTTGGAATCGCCTAGGGTGCCCGTCACGAAGATTCTGTCACCCGAGCAAGCACCACTGCGTAACAGCGCTTTATCCGGATAGGTCCAGCCATGCACCTGAATACTCAGGGTTAGCGGCCCTCGGGTGGTATCACCACCGACCAACTGCACACCATACTGACGCGACAGCTCTGCAAGCCGAACACTAAATGCCTGCAGCCAGGCGGGATCGTTATCCGGTAAGGTCAAGGCGAGGGTAAAAAAGGCAGGGGTAGCGCCCATCGCCGCCAAATCACTAAACGCAGCGCCGAACAGACGTGAAGCGACTCTATCGCCACTGGTGTCCGCCGGAAAATGCACGCCCTCAACCATGGTATCAATGGACACCACGAGATCCCGATTATCGGGCGGAGAGATCACCGCACAATCATCGCCCACTGTCCGTCGAACCGACCCTGACTGATCAGACCCTACATCAGAGAAATAGCGTCGGATCAGTTCGAACTCATCGGTCGCCATCGGCAGATTAACGTCCGCGTTTCTTAGCGTTGATCTCAGTCATACGTACCCGGGCAGCTAGCTTATCTAGAATCCCGTTAACGTATTTATGGCTTTCGGTAGCACCGAAAATCTTAGCCAGATCAACACTTTCGTTAATCACAACTTTGTACGGCACAACAATACGATGAATCAGCTCAAAACTGCCGATTCGCAGTACCGCCCGTTCGATGGGGTCAAGATCATCCAACGCCCGATCCAAGAACGGCTCATAGGCGCGATCCAGTTCAGCGCTGTTGGCCGGAACGCCATGCAACAACTCACTGAATAGATCCAGATCGGTACCGGACATATCGTTATCCATACGGAACTGCAGCTCAATATCCGTCACTGAATTGCCGGACATCTCCCATTGATACAAGGCTTGCAGCGCAAAACTTCGTGCCGCACGGCGCATCTCTGTATGCGATAATTTTTTCTGCTTTTTAGGCGTACCAGTGTCGCTCATCTTAAACCTCAAGCTGACGTAGCAAACTAACCATTTCTAATGCAGACAGTGCAGCTTCTGCACCTTTATTACCTGCTTTAGTGCCAGAACGTTCAATCGCTTGCTCGATAGAGTTAACGGTTAAGATACCGTTTGCGACCGGAATGCTATATTCCAAACCAACCTGCGCCACGCCTTTAGAGCTCTCACCAGAGACATACTCAAAGTGCGGTGTGCCGCCACGAATAACGGCACCTAGCGCGATAATGGCATCATCTTTTTTCTGTGCAGCGACTTTCTGTACTGCCAGTGGGATTTCAAACGCACCCGGTACCCGCACAACTCGGATATTCTCGGCCGCAATACCGTGACGCTTCAAGGTATCAATGGCACCTTCCAACAAGCTCTCAACGACAAAGCTGTTAAAACGACCAACAACAATAGTGTATTGACCGTTTCCGGTCAGAAAATCACCTTCAATATACTGAACTGACATATTCTTTACTCTTCGCAAGCAATGTAATCGACAATCTCCAGATTAAAACCTGAGATCGCATTAAATTTCATAGGTGAACTAAGCACCCGCATTTTTCCTACGCCCAGATCCCGAAGAATCTGAGAACCGGTTCCAACCGTCAAGTAAGAGCCCGACGCACTAATATTGTGCTGACGAATCTTCTTGCCGGTGTTCAGCATCTGATTCAAGGCATCGCCTAGGTCAACTCTGACACCCGTATCCAACAACAGCACCACACCTTTACCTTCTTTGGCCACCTTTTTCAGTGCCCGGCGCATGGTCCATTTCAACTCTTCTTCTGGCGCAGCCCCAACCACATCCCGCAGTACTTCAGTCCGCAGATGCACCCGCACTGGCGTTGGCTCTTCTGGAGTAATCGTCCCCAGTGTGAGTGCCATATGAGTACAATCCTGAATTTCATCCCGGAAAGTCACATAATTAAAATCACCAAACTCGGTGGCTAAGACACCTTCACCGTCACGCATTACCGTATGTTCATTGATCGTACGGTAGTGGATCAGATCGGCAATGGTGCCGATTTTCAGATTATGCTTCTCAGCAAATTTTTCCAGATCGGGACGACGCGCCATCGAGCCATCATCATTCATCACTTCCACAATCGCTGCTGCTGGCGTCAAACCCGCCAACCGCGCTAGATCGCAACCCGCTTCGGTGTGACCCGCACGACTCAAAACACCGCCGGGATCAGCCATCAATGGGAAAATGTGCCCCGGTTGAACAATATCTTCCGCCTTAGCACTTTCGCGTACCGCAGTACGTACCGTATGCGCACGATCCGCCGCCGAGATACCGGTGGTAACACCTTCAGCCGCTTCAATCGACAGGGTAAAGTTAGTCGAAAAAGCTGCACCATTGGATTGCACCATCAGCGGCAATTTCAATTGTTTACAGCGCTCACGGGTCAAGGTTAGGCAGATCAAACCACGGGCATGGGTCGCCATAAAGTTGATATCTTCAGTGCGCACCATCTCGGCCGCAATCAGGATATCGCCTTCATTTTCCCGGTCTTCGTCATCCATGAGGATAACCATTTTGCCCTGACGGATATCATCGATCAGTTCCTGGGGGGTATTTAATTCCATTAAACTAAAGCCTCTGTTGCCGTATTAGCGGCGGTTCAGGAAACCAGCACTCGCGAGGGTAGCCATACTCACCCCACCCGCCGATTCCGTTATATTATCATCTGTGTAATTGATCAGACGCTCCATGTAACGGGCAATAATATCAACTTCCAGATGTACCTTTCGGCCAGATTGATAGCTGGCTATTATTGTTTCTTGCGCGGTATGGGGCACAATATTCAGATCAAACACCGCGCCCTCTACCGCATTCGCCGTTAAGCTCACACCATCCACGGTAATCGAACCTTTCGCGGCGATATAACGTGCGATCGCTTTAGGTGCACGAACTTTATAACGTATTGAACGAGCATCGGCCTCAATCGAGATGACTTCGCCTAAACCATCCACATGGCCAGTGACGATATGTCCACCAAACCGCGTGGTCGGCTGCATCGCTTTTTCTAAATTTACCCGTTCACCCGGCATCAAACTCGGAAACCGAGTATGCACCAGTGTTTCTCGCGACACATCGGCCCAGAAACCATCCCCCGGCAAAGCAACGGCGGTCAAACACACACCATTAACCGCAATACTATCACCGAGTTTAACATCGGACAGATCCAGATCCCCGGTACGGATATACAGCCGCAGATCGCCCTGCACCTCTTCAGCGGCAGCAACAACGCCAACCGCTTCAATAATTCCGGTAAACATTACTCGTTCTCCTGTCGGGGAATCAACGTCAGACGAAGATCATCACCCAATACCCGGCTATCGACCAACTGCAGTTGTTTTTGCTCACTCATTTTATCCAGCGGTAAGAGAAACATCGGCCGAGCATTACTGCCCAACAGTTTCATCGCCTGATAAAGCACCAATTCATCCACCAGCCCCGCCGCCATAAAGGCGCCTGCCAATGTCGCACCGGTTTCCACCAACACCTCGTTACACTCTCTGCTGGCTAGTGCTTGTAACAGCCGTTGCAGATCGATCCCACCGTTATAGGCGGGGAGTTTTAACCATTCGACACTATCGTTTGCCGCGACAAACTCTGGTGCATCGACACAGCTGACAATCAACGTACGGCCCGGCAAACTGAGCAACTTCGCTTGTTCAGGCATCCTCGCCGAACTATCCAAAATCACTCGCAACGGCTGACGCTGAGCGATTTCAGCCGCATTATCCAGCCCTAGCTCTGCTTCGCGAACAGTCAGTGACGCATCATCATGTATGATCGACGCGATACCACTGATGATCGCCGAACTGCGCGCGCGCAATCGTTGTACATCCTGCCGAGCTAATGGCCCAGTAATCCACTGACTCTCACCGGACGCCATGGCTGTACGCCCATCGAGGCTTGCCGCCATTTTCAGTCGCACGAATGGCATACCTTCTGCCATCCGTTTAATAAAGCCCGGATTCAGTTGCCGACACTGAGCTTCCATCAAGCCACAACGCACGCGAATACCCGCCTGTTGCAGTTTTTTCAGCCCATTACCCGATACCTGAGGATTAGGATCCACCATCCCCACAACCACTTCCACAACGCCCGCGTCGATCAAAGCATTCGCACAGGGAGGGGTTTTACCAAAGTGGCTACAGGGTTCGAGCGTCACATAAGCCGTACACCCCTTTGCCTGCGCCGCTGCACGACGTAATGCATTAACCTCCGCGTGGCCCTCACCGGCTTTACGATGATACCCTTCCGCGATCAGTTTGCCATCTTTGACCAACACACACCCCACTCGAGGGTTAGGCTCCGTCGTATACAGCCCCTGCCATGCAATCGTCACGGCACGGGACATAAATTGGTGATCTGCAGCGCTCCAATCGGTCATCCTGATTACTTTGCCTTAACGGCATCCTCTTTCTGTTCTGACAAGCGGTCGATCTCTTCTTTAAACTCATTAATATCTTGAAAACTACGATACACCGACGCAAACCGCACATAAGCCACTTGATCGAGTTTACGCAGTTCATGCATCACCTCTTCGCCGACGGTTCTAGACGGTAGCTCGCGCTCACCGGTTGCCCGTAAACGCTGCTTAATACGGCTGATACAGGCTTCGATCTCTTCGATACTAACAGGACGTTTTTCAACCGCACGCTGGATACCGGCGCGCAGTTTATCTTCATCATAGGGCTGGCGAGTACCATCGGCCTTAATGAGGCGAGGCATGAGAAGCTCGGCGGCTTCATAGGTGGTGAATCGTTCATGACAGGTGATACATTCACGCCGACGGCGAATCTGCTGTCCTTCTGCCACCAAGCGGGAATCAACCACCTTGGTTTCATGTGCATTGCAGAACGGACAGTACATATATCATCCTCAAAGAGCGTGGCTGAGCTAGCAGCCGTAAAAGAGCATTTATTAAGCTTATATAAGCACTTACATAAGTACTTAGCTGCTTTTATTTAAAAGCGCTTATATAAACAACCGGGGCGCACAAGGCGCCCCGTTAGAAAACTGATCGTCAACAGTTCCTATTGTAACGGTTTACTTATAAACCGGAAAGCGAGCACAGATATCCAACACTTTCTGCTTGACGCTGTTGATAACTTCTTCGTTACCAATATTATCCAGCACATCGCAGATCCACTGAGTCAGCTGTTCAGCTTCAGCTTCTTTAAAACCACGGCGCGTAATAGCCGGCGTACCGATTCGTAGACCAGAGGTCACAAACGGTGAACGTGGGTCATTAGGCACTGAGTTTTTGTTAACCGTGATGTTTGCTTGACCAAGCGCAGCATCGGCATCTTTACCGGTATACTCTTTACCGATCAGATCGACCAAGAACAGGTGGTCATCAGTACCGTCAGAAACAATCTTGATGCCCCGCTCTTTAAAGGCTTTCGCCATCGCTTGAGCGTTTTTAACCACTTGCACCTGATAGGCTTTCCAATCGTCCTGCATCGCTTCTTTAAAGCAGACCGCTTTCGCCGCAATCACATGCATCAACGGGCCACCCTGAGATTCAGGGAAAACCGCAAAGTTCAGCTTCTTCTGCAACTCTTCATCCGCATTGGCCGACAGAATCAAGCCGCCACGTGGACCACCGAGCGTTTTATGGGTCGTGGTTGTCACAACATCCGCAAACGGTAACGGACTTGGATAAACACCCGCAGCCACTAAACCAGCAACGTGAGCCATATCGACGAACAGGTATGCACCCACTTTATCGGCGATATCACGGAAACGCTGCCAATCAACGATACGAGAGTAAGCAGAGAAACCCGCCACGATCATTTTTGGTTTATGTTCCAGCGCCAAACGTTCAACTTCAGCGTAATCGATCTCGCCGGTTTCAGCGTTCAAACCATACTGGACAGCGTTGTAAATACGACCAGAGAAGCTCACCGCAGCACCGTGGGTCAAATGACCACCGTGGGCAAGGCTCATACCTAGCACAGTATCACCCGGCTGACACAATGCCATATAAACAGCGGCATTGGCTTGTGAACCAGAATGTGGCTGAACATTCGCATAGGTCGCATCAAACAGCTCTTTGGCGCGATCAATCGCCAGTTGTTCAACAACATCCACGTGCTCGCAACCGCCGTAATAACGTTTGCCTGGATAACCTTCCGCGTACTTGTTAGTCAACTCAGAGCCCTGAGCTTCCATTACCCGTGGGCTGGTATAGTTTTCAGAAGCAATCAGTTCGATATGCTCTTCCTGACGTTTGGCCTCAGCCTGCATCGCAGCATACAGATCTGGATCAAAACCAGCGATAGTCATCTCTTTGCTAAACATTAGCGGTCCCCAAAGTTGAGATTTACACCGGCCCGGCTATCGTATGCTGACAGCATCGATTTTCAGGGCCTTGGAAAAGCCGCGTATTATAGTCGAATTTATATACAAAACGCACTTGAAAGTAAGTCAGTTATCAGAGAATTTCGCTCATAAAGACAATATTCCCAGCAGTAACACAACTGCTGGGAATATAGAGCCTACTGAGTAGGCTGATAGCAGAACTATTCGATCGCAATAGTGGTGTTGGAAGGTTGCTGTTGCTCAACTTTAGGCAGCGTCAAATTCAGCACGCCATCTTCAAAGTTAGCTTTAATACCCGCAGGGTCAACATCGGCCCCAACACTGAGTGAGCGGACAAACTTGCCATAGTGACGTTCTTGTCGAATCAGTTTGCCATCTTGCTCTTCTTTATCTTCTTTGGTTGTTTCGGCGCTAACCGACAACACACCATTGTCTAGCGATACCTTGATGTCCTCTTTTTTAATCCCGGGCAGGTCAACCCGAACCAGGTATTGCCCTTCACCATCATGCACATCAATAGCCGGCACTTTGTCTCCTGTTTCCTGACGGGATACCGGGCGAAAGAAGTCATTAAAAAAAGTATCATCAAACAGGCTGTTAAAACGTGTCAGGTTGTTCATTTTTCTATCCTCCCAGTGATGGTTTAAGTCATTTACACGTTGCTAATGCAGTGGGCAGACGCTGTCGATTTCAGAATATTTAAACCTCTCAATTAGCCCTGACCAATGGTGTTATCAGCGGCTAAATAACCTCGACTACCCAATGCATCCTAAGTTTATAAACAGCATTACCGATTCTCCAGTATCGCTTTTGACCTATATCAAATAGCAATAAATTCTTTGTAGGGCTAAGATATGCGCAGTTTTGAGATAACAGTTAACAGGTTGTGTAATGGCTCAGTACGTTTACAGCATGAATCGGGTCGGCAAAGTAGTGCCACCCAAACGCGAAATACTAAAAGATATCTCCCTATCCTTCTTCCCTGGTGCCAAGATCGGCGTATTGGGATTGAACGGTTCGGGTAAATCCTCCCTGCTAAAAATCATGGCGGGACTGGATAAAGAATATCTCGGTGAAGCTCGGCCAATGCCGGGCATCAAAGTGGGCTACCTGCCCCAAGAACCGCAACTCGATGATAGTAAAACTGTCCGCGAAGTGGTGGAAGAAGCTGTCGCCGACGTGAAAGAGGCTTTGGATGGATTAGAAGGCGTCTATGCCGCCTACGCTGAACCCGATGCCGATTTTGACGAGCTCGCCAAACAGCAAGCTCGCTTTGAAGATCTTATCGCGGCAAAAGATGGCCATAATCTGGACATCATGCTGGAGCGCGCCGCCGATGCGATGCGCCTGCCGCCTTGGGATGCAGAGGTTAAACACCTTTCCGGTGGTGAACGTCGTCGTGTGGCGCTTTGTCGACTGCTGTTAGACAAGCCCGACATGCTACTACTCGACGAGCCGACCAACCATCTGGATGCTGAATCGATCGCTTGGATTGAACGCTTCCTGAAGGAATACCCCGGCACTGTAGTGGCTATCACCCACGACCGTTACTTCCTTGATAACGCGGCAGGCTGGATTTTGGAACTCGACCGAGGTCGCGGTATCCCTTATGAAGGCAATTACTCTAGCTGGCTAGAGCAAAAAGATAAGCGCCTAGAGATGGAATCCAAGCAGGAAGCCGCTCATCATAAAGCAGTCAATGCCGAATTGGAGTGGGTTCGTCAGGGCCAAAAAGGGCGCCAAGCTAAATCTAAAGCCCGTTTGCGTCAGTTTGAAGAGATGAACTCCCGCGAGTTCCAAACCCGCAACGAAACATCAGAGATCTACATTCCACCAGGGCCTCGTCTCGGTGAAAAAGTGATCGAGCTACACAACGTCACCAAATCATTTGGGGACAAGGTGTTGTTTGAAAACCTCTCTCTGAGCATTCCCCAAGGTGCTATTGTCGGTATTATTGGCGGTAACGGTGCTGGTAAGTCGACACTCTTCAAAATGATCACCGGCGCTGAGAAACCCGATGCCGGCACCATTGAAGTCGGCGACACCGTGAAGCTGGCCTATGTTGATCAAAGCCGCGATTTAGCGGGCGAAAAGACCGTCTGGGAAGAGATCTCTGAGGGGCAGGACAATATTATTGTCGGCAACTACACCACATCGTCCCGCGCTTACTGCGGTCGCTTCAACTTCAAAGGGTCCGATCAGCAGAAGTTTGTTAAAGACCTGTCTGGCGGTGAACGCAATCGACTGCACATGGCCAAACTGCTGAAAGAGGGCGGTAACGTACTGCTACTCGATGAGCCGACCAACGATCTGGATGTCGAAACCCTGCGAGCACTGGAGGAAGCCTTACTGGCATTCCCAGGTTGCGCCGTGGTGATCTCACACGACCGTTGGTTCCTCGACCGCGTCTGTACCCATATGCTGGCATACGAAGGTGATTCAACCGTCGAATTTTTCGAAGGTAACTACACCGAATACGCTGAAGATTACAAAAAACGTCATGGCAAAGATCATCAGCCAGAGCGGATTAAATATAAGCGTATCGCTAAATAAGCGCGCCAACGGGCTTATTTACATAGCAAAAAACCGGCCTCGTGCCGGTTTTTTACTATCTCATGCGGTGTAAACCAATTGATGTTCTCGGTAGAACAGATATTCTTAATGGATTGACAGTGTGAGGCTGTCGGCAGGAGAAGACCTATGACCGAAGATCGACGACGCTTTCAACGCATCACCTTTGACGCACATTGTGAGATCCAAACCGCAGATAACCATCGCTGGCCGGTCCAACTAATGGATATCTCATTCCAAGGCGCGTTAACATCCGTCGTTGACCATGAGCTATTGCAAATAGGGGATAGCGCCGAGCTGATCATTCAGCTATCGAACGATATTGTCATTCAAATGCCGGTTATTTTACGTCATCACTTAGGCACGCATCTGGGGTTTGAAGCCCAGAACATGGATATCGATAGCCTCACCCATCTACGCCGACTCGTCGAACTCAACCTTGGCATAGAGACCCTGCTGGAAAGAGAACTGGAACAGCTGATCGCTCACGGCTAAAAAAACAGACTCAGAGTGCATCCAATGCTTCCGAAAGTTGACTCACCCCTACCACGGTCATCCCTTCAGGGGCCCGCTTTGGCACATTCGCTTTTGGCACAATCGCACGACGAAAACCGTGTTTTGCCGCCTCTTTAATCCGCTCCTGCCCATTAGGCACAGGACGAATCTCACCAGACAAGCCCACCTCACCAAAGGCAATTAGATCCTGCGGCAGCGCCCGATCACGAAAGCTGGACACCACCGACAGTAATAACGCTAGGTCGGCACTGGTCTCTAAGACCTTCACACCGCCAACCACGTTAACGAAAACATCCTGATCACCGGTTTGCAATCCACCGTGCCGATTCAAGACCGCCAACAGCATCGCCAATCGGTTTTGTTCTAGCCCCACCGCTATCCGCCGAGGGTTGTTCACGTGACTCTGATCCACCAGCGCCTGCACCTCCACCAACAACGGTCGAGTACCTTCCCAAACCACCATCACCAAGCTACCCGGGCTAGGTTTATCCCCTCGGCTTAAGAAAATAGAACTGGGGTTTTTAACCTCTTTTAAACCCTGCTCCAGCATCGCAAAGACACCCAGTTCATTCACCGCACCAAAACGGTTTTTATGGCTACGCAGGGTACGAAAGCGGCCGTCGCTATCCCCTTCGAGCTGCAACGAGCAATCGATCATATGTTCCAGCACTTTAGGCCCCGCCAAAGAGCCATCTTTGGTCACATGACCCACTAGAAAGAGTACCGTGCCGGTCTGTTTGGCAAACCGAGTCAGATAGGCGGCGGCTTCTCGCACCTGTGAGACACTACCTGGGGCAGATTGCACATCATCCACATGCATCACCTGAATCGAATCTACCACCAGCACTTTCGGTTTCAGTTGCTCGGCGATAGTGCAAATTTGCTCGACGCTGGTTTCCGATAACATCTTCAGATTAGCAGTGGTCAAACCCAAGCGCTGCGCCCGTAATGCCACCTGCTGTAATGATTCTTCACCGGTCACATATAGCGCGGGCATCTGTTGTGCCAGATGACACATGGTCTGTAATAACAACGTACTCTTACCCGCCCCCGGATGACCGCCGATCAAAATCGCTGAGCCCGGCACTAGGCCGCCACCCAACACCCGGTCAAGTTCGCCCGAACCCGAAGCAAAGCGCGGCATATCGGCCAGATTAACTTCCGATAGATCCTGTACCTTGGCAAGGCTTCCCCCACCAGCGTAACCCTCAAATCGAGCGCCTCGTGCGGCACTGGGTTTAGCGCTGCTAAGACGCACTTCGGTCAGGGTATTCCACGCATGGCAGGCACTACATTGTCCCTGCCATTTAGAATAATCTGCACCGCAGTCATTACAGACATACGCACTCTTTGCCTTGGCCATCCGATTTTCCTCTAGATCAATCAGCGCATTCTAACGGAACACGCCGCCGGCTTGTATAAAAGAGAACTTTATTTCTTCTGCTGAAGGGCTACAATCTAGCGCACAAGAATCGATATAAAACGACAACAAACGTCTCACACTGTTCATGAGGAGCTTCAGATGAAACTGGAAACAATTGCCGTCCATGGTGGTTACAGCCCGGAAGAAACGACTAAAGCGGCCGCGGTGCCGATCTATCAAACCACTTCTTACGCTTTTGACAATGCCCAACACGGCGCTGATCTGTTTGATCTGAAGGTCCCTGGCAATATTTACACCCGTATTACCAACCCCACCAACGATGTGCTGGAACAACGCATAGCGGCGATGGAAGGCGGTGTTGCTGCACTGGCTGTGGCATCTGGCATGGCCGCCATCACCTATACCATTCAAACGATTGCAGAAGCCGGTGACAACATCATCGCCACTAGCGAGCTATACGGCGGCACTTACAACCTGTTTGCCCACACACTGCCTCGCCAGGGCATTGAAACCCGTTTTGCAAATAAAGACGATTTCAGTGCAATGGAAGCCCTCATCGATGACCGTACCCGCGCCATCTACTGCGAATCAATCGGCAACCCTTCCGGCGGCATTGCCGACATTGAAACCCTCGCCAAACTGGCCCATAAACACGGCCTACCACTGATTGTCGATAGCACCGTTGCCAGCCCTGCGCTGTGGCGTCCTATCGAACAGGGTGCAGATATCGTTGTACAGGCGGCAACCAAATATATCGGTGGCCACGGCAACTCTCTTGGCGGTGTGATTATCGATTCCGGTAACTTCCCTTGGGCTGAGCACGCCGACCGCTTCCCACTGCTGAACACCCCTGATGTCTCTTACCACGGTGTGGTCTACACCGAAGCCTTTGGCCCTGCGGCCTTTATCGGCCGTTGCCGCGTCGTACCTCTGCGCAATATGGGTGCAGCACTGTCTCCGATGAACGCCTTCCTGTTACTTCAAGGTGTTGAAACACTATCGCTGAGAATGGAGCGGGTTTGTGAAAACACCCTCAAGGTCGCTAAATACCTAGAAGGTCATGATCAGGTTAAATGGGTAAACTATGCTGGCCTAGAAAGCCATAAAGACCATGCATTGGCCAAGAAATATATGAATGGACAGGCATCCGGTATTCTTAGCTTCGGTATCGCCGGCGGCCGAGAAGCCACCCGTAAATTCTATGACGCCCTGAATATTTTTATTCGCCTCGTTAATATTGGCGACTGTAAATCTCTGGCGTCTATTCCGGCTGAAACCACTCACCGTCAGCTGAACGATGAAGAGTTAAAATCAGCCGGTGTTACCGATGATATGGTTCGCCTCTCGATCGGTATCGAGCATATCGATGACTTGATCTCCGATCTAGAGCAGGCCCTACAAGCGGCTAAGTAACAACCGCTCAACAGAACAAAAAAAGCCTCGCAACCGCGAGGCTTTTTATTATCGGTATTAACACAGAGCAGCACTGATTAATCAAACAGTGTACGTACTCTATCCCACAATGTTCTCGCGTTGTGGCCTTTTTCAGAAGCTAGCGCCAATTGCCGTAAGGCTTCAATCTTACTAATAGCCAGATTGTATTGTGCTTCAACCTCAGCATCCTCAGAAGCATTAAATTCTAGATCATTCACCAGCCCATCATTCAAACCGTAGATCCAACCATGCACGGTTAGATCCTGCCCTTCAGCCCAAGCGTCTTGCACAATCGTCGTTTCACAAACATTAAACGCCTGCTCGATCACATTCAGTTCACACAGTCGATCCAACCGCTGGTGAGAGTGATCCCAGGCAGACAGCAGATCACGGTGCTTTTGATTCACCTTGCGTATCTGCCGCAACCAGTTATCGATCAAGCCGTGGGGCGTACTCTCTAACGCCGCCTTAACGCCTCCACAGCCGTAGTGCCCTACCACCATGATATGTTTAACTTTGAGCACCTGCACCGCATACTGAATCACCGAGAGGCAGTTCATATCCGTGTGGATAACAAGGTTGGATACATTCCGATGCACAAACAGTTCACCCGGTAACATGCCAACGATCTCATTGGCGGGCACACGGCTATCGGAGCAACCGATCCAGAGATATTCCGGTGCCTGCTGCTGGGCCAGTGTTTCAAAGAAATGCGGATCATCCTGGTTAATCTGTTCGGCCCACTGCCGATTACTATCTAAAAGTTGAGTCAGTCGTTTCATGATTTTCCGCTGGATAACAAAAGAGGGCTCATAGCCCTCTTATTTCACATAGATTTAACATCGTCTCGTTAGACGTGATACTGCGCACTGAGTTCATGCACCGCATCAACAAAGATCTTCGGCTGATCAGGATCGACGAATTGATGGATACCGTGTCCTAAGTTGAACACATGGCCTGGACCACTGCCATAACGCGCTAAAATATCAGCAACTTCGCTGCGAATACAGGCCTCAGAACCATACAGCACGGAAGGATCCATATTACCTTGCAAGGCCACTTTATCACCCACACGAGCGCGGGCATCATCGATATTGATAGTCCAGTCTAGCCCTAAAGCATCGGCACCGGATGCGGTCATCGCTTCAAGCCACTGCCCACCGTTTTTGGTGAACATAATCACCGGCACTATACGGCCTTCATGCTCACGAATCAGTCCATTCGCAATTTTCTGCATATAGTTAAGCGAAAATTCCTGATACTTCGGCCCACTTAACACACCGCCCCAGGTATCAAAGATCTGTACCGCTTGGGCACCACTGAGGATCTGCTGGTTAAGATAGTCAGTCACGGACTGCGCTAGTTTGTCTAACAGTTGATGTAGCACCTCGGGGGTCGCATACATCATCTGTTTGATATGCCGGAAGTCTTTACTCGAACCACCTTCAACCATATAGGTTGCTAGCGTCCACGGGCTACCGGAGAAACCGATCAGTGGAACTCGGCCATTGAGCTCAGAACGGATAGTTTTCACCGCATCCATCACATAGCTCAAATCACTGGCCGAATCCGGCACGGGCAACGCATCGACATCAGCCTCGGTACGGATAATCTTTTTAAACTTAGGCCCTTCGCCGACTTCAAAATACAGCCCTAAACCCATCGCATCAGGAATAGTCAGAATATCAGAGAACAGAATCGCGGCATCGAGATCGTAACGTTCCAATGGCTGAATAGTGACTTCGCACGCCAGCTCTTTATTTTTACACAGGCTCATAAAATCACCGGCCTGAGCACGAGTAGCACGATATTCTGGCAGATAACGACCCGCCTGACGCATCATCCATACTGGTGTCACATCGACAGGCTCACGCATCAGCGCGCGCAGAAAACGATCATTCTTCAATTCAGCCATTGCTTTTTCTCGATTCAGATTCAAAACTGGGGGCATTTTACAGGTTTTTACACACAGGCGCGAACAACTCTCCTGTTTGCTGATCTGTAACACAAAGATAAAAAAAGGCCGCCGAAGCGACCTTTTTAAACAGGCAGGTAATTACACTTTAAGGTAATCCAACATACCTTCAGCCGCTTTACGGCCTTCATCGATCGCGGTAACGACTAAATCGGAGCCGCGCACCATATCACCACCCGCAAACACTTTCTCATTGCTGGTTTGGAAGGCAAAGGCTTCATCTACCGAGGTTTTAATACGACCGTCTTGCTGAAGATCGATACCAAAGTCGGCAAACCAAGGGGCAGGACTTGGACGGAAACCAAAGGCAACCAAGACCGCATCCGCTGGCAGCACTTCTTCACTACCTTCGACCACTTCAGGACGACGACGGCCATTTTCATCCGGCTCACCCATCTGGGTAGTCACCACTTTAATGCCAGTCACCTTGTTTCCGTCACCGACGACTTCCACCGGCTGACGGTTAAACATGAACTGCACACCCTCTTCACGTGCGTTTTCAACTTCACGCTTAGAGCCCGGCATGTTCGCTTCATCACGACGGTAGACACAGGTCACACTGTTGGCTTCTTGACGGATAGAGGTACGGTTGCAGTCCATCGCAGTGTCACCACCGCCCAGCACAACCACATTCTTACCCTTCACGCCGATGTAATCAGCAACGTCTTTTTCAAAACCAAGGCAACGGTTAACGTTAGAGATCAAGAACGGCAATGCATCATAGACGCCATTCAGATCTTCGCCGGGGAAACCACCTTTCATATAGGTGTAAGTTCCCATACCTAAGAAGACCGCGTCATACTCATCGATCAGCGTCTGCATCTGCACATCTTTACCGATCTCGGTGTTCAGACGGAACTCAATACCCATATCGGTAAAGACTTCACGACGACGCACCATGATATCTTTGTCCAGTTTAAACTCTGGGATACCAAAGGTGAGCAAACCACCGATCTCTGGATGACGATCAAATACCACCGGCTTAACACCGTTACGCACCAAGACGTCTGCCGCGGCCAGACCCGCAGGGCCCGCACCGATAACAGCCACTTTCTTATCGGTCACCGGCACTTTACTCATATCGGGACGCCAACCCATGGCAAACGCGGTATCGGTAATATGTTTTTCCACCGAACCAATTGTCACAGCGCCAAACTCATCATTCAGCGTACAGGCGCCTTCACACAGACGATCCTGCGGGCAAACACGACCACACACCTCTGGTAATGAGTTGGTCTGATGGCTCAGCTCAGCCGCTTCAATAATATTGCCTTCTGACACCAGCTTAAGCCAGTTAGGAATATAGTTGTGTACCGGACATTTCCATTCGCAATAAGGATTACCGCATTCCAGACAACGATGTGCCTGCTCAGACGCATCCTCTGACTTGAACGGTTCATAGATCTCAGCAAACTCCTTCTTACGGACATCCGCTGCGATCTTACCTGGTCCCTCACGCTCTACTTCCAGAAACTGAAAATCATTCTTCAGACGCTCAGACATTCTTCACCCCGCCTAATAATGTCTGCCCGTAGGCAGACACAGCTATAACTAAACACCTGCTCGATAAACTCATCACTCCGGACGAGAGCGCATATCAGTCAGCAGCTCTCCCAGACTGGCGGCTTTTGGCTTAACCAACCAGAAACGACCGATGTAGTCATCGAAGTTTTCAATCATCTGCAAGCCCCACTGGCTACCGGTTTCTTGAGCGAAACCAATAATGACCGAGCGCAGATGGTTTTTGTACTCTTCCATGTGCTGTGGCGCGACCCGATGGATATCCACCAGCTCATGGTTGTACTTATCAACAAAGGTGTTATCCATATCCAGTACATAAGCGAAGCCACCGGTCATACCTGCACCGAAGTTGTAACCCGTTTGACCCAGCACCGTAATCAGACCGCCAGTCATGTATTCACAACAGTGATCACCCGCACCTTCGATAACCGCATGACAGCCGGAGTTACGCACCGCAAAACGCTCGCCAGCACTACCCGCGGCATACAATTTACCGCCGGTTGCCCCATAGAGACAGGTATTACCAATAATCGCTGTTTCGTTGCTGGCAAAGGTCACTTCATCTGGCTGACTGATAACAATCTTACCGCCCGCCATGCCTTTACCGACATAGTCGTTGGCATCACCTTTCAGATACAACTCTTGCCCGCCGGCATTCCAGACACCAAAGCTCTGGCCCGCATGACCGGTAAAGTTGAAACGTATCGGGGCGTCAGACATGCCCAGATTACCGTGCACCCGAGCGATAGCGCCTGACGTACGGGCACCGACCGAACGGTCACAGTTAGTAATCAACAGATCATACTCACCGCCGGACTTGTCACTGATAGCCTGCTCAACCAGCGCGAGCATCTTGCTATTCAAAGCGCCGGTATCATAAGGATCGTTATGCTCAACCTGACAGGTTTGCGGATATTCAGCCGGAATGCCTGCATCCGAAATCAGCGGTGACAGATCTAGCTTGCCATGCTTCACGGTTGTTCCTTCCAGCAGCTCTAGCAGATCGACCCGACCGACTAACTCCTCCAAAGAACGAACACCCACTGACGCCATCCACTGACGGGTCTCTTCAGCCACAAAACGGAAATAGTTTTTCACCATCTCAACGGTACCACGGTAATGTTTATCCCGTAGCTCTTCGTTTTGCGTCGCAACACCGGTCGCACAGTTATTCAAATGACAGATACGTAGGTACTTACAACCCACTGCAACCATCGGCATGGTACCGAAACCAAAGCTCTCAGCACCAAGAATCGCGGCCTTAACAACATCCAAACCGGTTTTTAAACCACCGTCTGTTTGCAGGCGGATCTTGCCACGCAAATGGTTACCGCGCAGAGATTGATGCGCATCGGCCAGACCCAGCTCCCAAGGGGAACCGGCATAGTGAACCGAGGTCAGCGGACTCGCCGCCGTACCACCGTCGTAACCCGAAATGGTAATCAGATCGGCATACGCCTTGGCTACACCACAGGCAATGGTGCCAACACCTGGACGAGAAACCAGCTTCACCGAAACCAACCCTTCTGGGTTAACCTGCTTCAGATCGAAAATCAGCTGCGCCAAATCCTCAATGGAGTAGATATCATGATGCGGCGGTGGAGAAATCAGCGTCACGCCCGGCACTGAATAACGCAGCCGTGCAATCAACTCATTTACTTTACCACCCGGCAGCTGTCCACCTTCGCCCGGCTTAGCACCCTGAGCGACCTTAATCTGCATGACATCGGCATTGATCAGGTATTCTGGCGTAACACCGAAGCGGCCAGACGCCACTTGTTTAATCTTAGAACGTCGATTGGTGCCGTGGCGAGCAGGATCTTCACCCCCTTCACCGGAGTTAGAACGACCGCCTAACTCATTCATCGCCATCGCCAAACATTCATGGGCTTCAGGCGACAATGCACCGAGGGACATAGCTGCAGAGTCGAAACGTTTAAACAGGTTTTCAACCGGCTCCACTTCACTCAGTGGAATCGACTTAACATCTTTTCTCAAACCTAATAAATCACGAAGTGTCGCCACTCCACGCTTATTCACCAGATCGGCATAGGTCTGATAATCAGCACTATCACCGCTACGAACCGCCGTATGGATAGACCGCACCACATCGGGGTTATAGGCATGATATTCACCGCCATGCACGTATTTCAGCAAGCCGCCCTGCTGAATTTTCTTACGGGCAACCCAGGCTTCATTGGCAAGCGCCTGCTGATCTTTCTGGAAATCGCTAAAGTCGGCACCTTCAATGCGGCTAGCAACACCTGAGAAACATAGATCAACCACATCCGAACTAACACCCACCGCTTCAAACAGTTGGGCACCACGATAGGATGCAACCGTCGAGATCCCCATCTTCGATAGGATCTTCATCAGGCCTTTCTTGATACCTTTACGATAGTTTTCGTGACTATCGAGCCAGTTCATCTGCATCTCACCGGTGGCACATAGATCGGTCAAGACACGATACGCAAGATATGGGTAAACCGCCGTCGCACCAAAACCAAACAGCACAGCAAAGTGATGAGGGTCGCGAACCGTACCGGTTTCCACCAGGATATTCGCATCAGCCCGCAAGCCCGCATTGATCAGACGGTGATGCACGGCCCCTGTCGCCATCGCTGCATGGACCGGTAACCGACCCTCCGCAATCGCGAAATCAGACAGAATAATAATCACCTTACCTGAACGCACTAGGGCCTCAGCTTGATCCGCAACCGATTCAATCGCCGCTTTAAGATCCATCTCAGCTGGGTCGTAGTTCAGGTCGACCTGCGCAACACCAAATCCGTCAACGGTATTGTTTTTCAACCGCAGAAACTTACTCGCGGATAACACTGGCGTGGTCAAAATAACCCGACGCGCATGTTCTGGGGTTTCTTCAAAGACGTTACGTTCGGCACCGATACAGGTTTCCAGTGACATAACGATCGCTTCACGCAGCGGATCGATCGGTGGATTAGTTACCTGTGCAAACTGCTGACGGAAATAGTCATAAACCGAGCGAACTTTAGATGACAATACCGCCATTGGCTTATCGTCACCCATTGAACCAACCGCTTCCATGCCAGTTTCACCTAACGGCCGCAGGATCTGATCCCGCTCTTCGTAGGTCACCTGGAACATCTTCATGTGGGCTTTAACCGCTTCCGGGGTCATCTCACAAAAAGACTTCGACTCTTCAGTCAGGTTCATGGTTTGTTCGAGTGGCAGTGCATTCTCACGCATCCACTTCTTATAAGGCTGAGCCTTTTTCAGGCGCTCATCGACATCTGCGGTATGTAACACTTCACCTGTTTGAGTATCGATAGAGAGAATCTGCCCCGGACCAACACGGCCCTGAGAGACAACATCCTCAGGTTTGTAGTCAAAGACACCGATCTCAGAAGCGGTACAGATCAGACCATCATTGGTCATCACCCAACGGGATGGGCGCAGGCCGTTACGGTCCAACATACACACCGCGAAACGGCCATCGGTCATTACCATACCGGCGGGGCCATCCCAAGGTTCCATATGCATGGAGTTGTAATCATAGAATGCCCGTAGTTCGGCATCCATGGTATCCATATTCTGCCAAGCAGGTGGCACAATCATCCGCGCAGCACGATACAGGTTCATGCCACCGACCATCAGGAATTCCAGCATATTATCCATGCTGGAAGAGTCGGAACCGGTGGTATTAACAATCGGCTGCAACTCATCAACATGCGGCAGCATATCAGTCGCAAATTTGCTTGAACGCGCCCGGGACCAGTTACGGTTCCCTTCGATAGTATTGATCTCACCGTTGTGAGCCAACAATCGGAACGGCTGAGCCAACGGCCAACGGGGCGCCGTATTTGTCGAAAAGCGCTGATGATAAGTACAGATAGCGGTTTCTAGACGCTCGTCACTCAGATCTTGATAGAACACCGGCAGATCCACCGGCATGGTCAGTCCTTTATAGGAAATAACCTTATCCGAGAGACTACAGATATAGAAATCGCTATCGGCACTCAGGGCGATCTCGCTTTTGCGCCGCGCCGTATAAAGACTGACCGCGAATTCACGCTCTGCTTTATCGGTAGTGACAAAAACCTGTTCAATCTGAGGCAGCGTATCTTTTGCAATCGGGCCCAAACAGGTAGGATCCGTCGGCACTACACGCCAGCCAGCAACCGTCAGCCCCTGCGCCGCCAGTTGATTATTTAATACTTCCCGTGCAGCCGCCGCTAGGGCTGGCTCTTGTGACAAGAAAATCATACCAACGGCATAACTTTCCCCTAGTTCAACCCCAAGGTCACTCTTTGCAGCAGCACGCAGAAACGTATCCGGCTTCTGCATCAGTAATCCACAGCCATCTCCGGTTTTGCCGTCAGCCGCAATCCCACCACGGTGGGTCATACACGCAAGCGCTTCAATCGCCTTCAACAATACGTTGTGGCTTGGTTCACCTTGCATGTGGGCCATTAGGCCAAAACCACAGTTGTCTTTGAACTCACCAGGGCGATACAGACCAATGCTCATAAACGAATCCCACCAAAAAGTTCTTAATTATCAATATATTGCATCCGCTAAATTCCAGCTACAGATGTAAATGCAGGGAAAAAGGGACAGGTATTTTACACAGCGAGGGTAGGAAGGACAAATTATAAGCAAGACAGATGATATTTTTGTTTGTCACCGCTAGACAAAAAAAACCTATTTTCTGGTCGCGATATCCGCCTGAATCCCCTGAATAGTCCTCGCCCAAGGCTTCAGCTTAGTCAGCGCTGAAGGGAGTGCGGTCGCAGCCGCATGTGCGGCATTACGATCTTTATACTGCCCATAGACTACCACAAACCAAGGTTTGTTTTTGTAACGGGTCTGAAACATATAAAACTTTTGCGGCTCGGCTTGAGCCTGAATAAACTGTTCGGCACTGCTACGCTTGCCCGCACCTAGCATCTGCAAGGTGTATCCCGTAGCAGGCCATTTGAGTAATGTCTGCTCCGCCTCAGACAACGCAGGAGCAGCAACAACCGTAGGTTTAGCTACAGGGGCCACCTTAGCAGGCTTAGAGACGACAACTGCTGGCTTAGGAACTGGTGCCGGTTTTACTGGTTTTACTACCTTAGGCGCTACTGGGGCAGCCTGAGCTACCGGCTGAGACTCAACCTTTGCAGGCGGTGTCGGCGGGATAACGGGCTGCGGCGCAGCTGCTGGCGTTTGAGTTTGCTGCGCGACAGGGTTAGATGAGGTATCCGAGGAGGCATTCATACCTGGCTGACTATCAACCTTAACCGCGATGTCTATTGGCGCTGCAGTAACGGGCTTAGCATCCGGTTGTGACATCTCTGCTTGCATATCTAACGGCACACCCGGTTGAATATCGGTACTTGGCACAGCAGCAGGAATAGTCGACTGCGGTTCATTATAAACAAGAGGCGCTTCGAGCACCGGCACCGGCTCATCTGTTTGAGCGATCACCGCACCCGCTTCGATAGGCACCTGAATCTCAACCTGAGTACGCGTCGTACCCACATCACTCTCAGGCCAATACTGCCATAAACTACCTAACAACACGGCCAGCAGCACAACAGCAATACTGACAAAGTGAACTCGAGTAAGGGCTGTGGGTGCGGTGGCTTTCGGCACGCTACCGGAACGAAACAACTGCTCGACTTGCCGATTAAGTCCGCCAGGATAGCCTCCCGCAGCGGCATAAACTGCCTGCAATTGCTTCTCGCTGAGGGATGCCGCAGCACTGTATCGCTGTAATAAATAGCTACGCGCTTCGGTAAAGGTGAACGGTTCTAACTGCAGTTGATGCACCTGAGCATCTAACAGATCATACTCATCAAATGCCTGTAGCTTCGCAGGAAAGTTATCCCCCGCGGCTAACAAGAGATGCGGTTTGACCGGCAAACCCTGCGCCTCACTCAACATCTGCAGCAGTAACTTAATAGCGGCCTGTTCCAGCTCATCCGCATTATCAATGATGATAACCCATTGGATATGCTCTGCCGCCATCACTTGGGCGAAGCTGTAAATAGCGTTAAGCATTCCCTGATTATCAGCCTGAGTATCCAGCTCAGGGCTGAGCTGCTCACTCAAGGCCACCAATAACCCGTTCAGGCTCGGTGTTTGACGACCATCGACAGCACAAAGCCGCAACGTACGATCACTCGGCGCCGCCTGCAACTGTCGAATCAATACGGTTTTACCCGATCCAGCCGGACCGGTTAGCAATAATAGAAAATCACTAAAACGGCTTAGATGCTCAAGTTTTTCCAGCATCTGAAGTCGAGAAGATGGCTCATAAAAGAAATCTTTACGCTGCTCTGCTTGCGCAAATGCATCCGCGAGCGAATCAACGCCATTACCTTTCAGATCAGCCACCGAAACGTCCTCTTAAGCAGTGAAATGGGTTAACGTTTGCTGCAACAGCTGCGGATCAAACTGATCAGTGACCACCGCATGACCTAACTCTTGCAGCAAAACCAGGCGCAACTGCCCATCAATCACTTTTTTATCCACTGCCATCAGCGTCATAAACTCATCCGCCGTCATGCCTTGCGGCGCTTCAACGGGAAGATTAGCGGCCTGCATAATCCGCACAACACGCTGAACATCTGCTGTGCTTATCCAACCTAAGCGCGCGGAAAGATCGGCGGCCATTACAGTGCCTGCGGCAACCGCTTCACCATGCAACCAATTGCCATAGCCTTGGCAGGATTCAATCGCATGACCAAAGGTATGACCTAAATTCAGCAGCGCACGAACGCCAGACTCTTTTTCATCCTGCGCCACCACTTCCGCTTTCAACTCACAGGAACGATAGATGGCGTGACTTAATAATGCGGTATCTCGGCCGACCAAGCCGGACATATTCTCTTCGAGCCAATCCAGAAACGGTTTATCATAGACCAGACCATATTTGATCACTTCCGCGAGTCCAGCCGACAGCTCACGATCAGGCAGTGTAGCTAATACATCAACACTGGCGAGCACCACCTGCGGCTGATGAAAAGCACCGATCATATTCTTACCTAACGGGTGATTAACGCCGGTTTTACCACCGACAGAAGAATCTACCTGAGAGAGCAAGGTGGTCGGTATCTGGATGAAATTAACACCCCGCTGATAACAGGCCGCCGCGAAGCCCGTCATATCACCGACAACCCCACCGCCTAATGCAATTAAAGTGGTGGTACGATTATGCCGACACTCGAGCAACCGGTCATATACCGCACTCAATTGCCCCAATGTTTTGTACTGTTCACCGTCCGGCAGAATCACTTCATCCACCTGCACCGACGGCAAAGCAGACTTCAACGGATCAAGATAAAGCGGCGCGACGGTTTCATTACTGACAATCAGCACCTGATTACCCTTGATATAGGGCGTTAGGTGCTCAGCGCGAAACAGGTCGGTACCAATAAAAATAGGGTATGAGCGATCAGCAAGATCTACATTTAACGTTTGCATGGGGGAGCTTATCTCTATTTGATAATTTGCTGTGCACGAAGCTCCGCCATTATATCAGTAACCACTGCTTTCGGGTTACGACGTTCCGTATCCACCACCACATCCGCCACCTGAAGATAAAGAGGGTGCCGCTGCTCCATCAACGTATTGAGCACCGTTTCAGGGTCTGGAGTTTGCAATAATGGTCGGTTTTTATCCCGCGCAGTCCGCTCTAGCTGTTGCGCTACCGATGCCTGCAGGTAAACCACGGTTCCTCGCCCTTGCAAATTCGAGCGATTCTCGGCACGTAATACGGCCCCGCCACCGGTCGCCAGCACCATACCATCCTCAGCACTGAGCTGATCAATAATTTTTGCTTCCCGATCGCGGAAACCTTCCTCACCTTCAACGTCGAAGATCCAAGGAATATCAGCTCCCGCCAACTCTTCAATCACTTTATCGGAATCAACAAATCTCAGCTTTAACTCGTGAGAAAGAAGACGCCCTATAGTGCTTTTTCCAGCACCCATAGGGCCAATTAGAAATATATTCAATACTACAACCTTACTGAGATGACAGAGATTCTTTTATCAATTTAGGTGTGATGAAAATAAGTAACTCAGCCTTTTTATTCGACGTCGACTTATTTCGGAAAAGCGCCCCTAGTACTGGAATATCACCAAGTAGAGGCGTTTTATTAACGGTGTTCTGCGTTTCATTTTCAAACACCCCGCCTAATACAACGGTTTGCCCATCGGCCACCACAACCGATGTTTCCAATAGGTTTTTAACGATACTGATCTCACCGTTTGATAGGGTTTCACCGATCGAATCTTTCTTGATCACCAGATCCATCGCAATCCGATCACCAGGGTTAATTCGCGGCGTCACTTCCAAGGATAACACGACATCTTTAAATTCAGTGTCGGTATTACCATCATCATCGGTGGTGACATAAGGTATTTCACTACCCGACTCAATCAGCGCCACCTTACCGTTGGTTGTTACAACCTTCGGTTGAGAGATAACTTCAATGCGGCCATCAGATTCCAACGCAGACAGTTCAAGTTGCAAAAGCGCACTATTCGTTGCCAAACCTACGGCTACAGAGGCAGGCGATGTGGCATTAGCACCGAGGTCAACCATCAAACCACTAGGAACCCCCCCACCTATTGGGTTGGACACACCAGAGAGAGAACTACCAATGGAAAGCCCATTACCATTATCTATATTATCATCGTTATACCCTAGGCCCCACTTAACCCCAAGATCCTTCGATACCGTGGTATTCGCGGTCACCAAACGTGCTTCAATTAACACCTGAGCAACCTCGGTATCAAAACGTCGCAGCGTTGAACGAATCTCTTCCATACGGTTAGCGGTTTCGCGCACCATCAAGACATTGGTTTCATCATCCGCCAGTATAAGCCCGCGTTCAGAGACCAACTTCGCTTCATTCAAGCGAGAAACCATGTCGGACGCTTTACGAAAATCGACTTGGATAAACTCAGTACGCAGCGGTGATAGCTCCTCCACCTGCCTACTGCTTTCCATTTCAACCCGTTCGCGTTCAGAGATCTCTTCTGCGGTACCGATCAACAGCACATTACCCATTTCGCGCTTATCAAGCTTATTGGTATTCAAAATAAGATCTAATGCTTGATCCCAAGGAACATTTTTTAATCTCAGAGTGATATTACCGCCGACCTGCTCACTGACCACCAAGTTCATTTCGGCCACTTCCGCTAGGATTTGCAATACAGAGCGCACTTCAACATTCTGAAAATCTAAATCGATACGTTCGCCACTGTATGGAAAACGCTCCTCTTCGATGCGATCCTGTTCCTTCTGAGTAATGGGTTTAAGGTCGATAAACAACTGATTGTTAGTCTGGTACACCATATAGTCATAGGGCTCAGCCGATGGCTTAATCAGAATCGAGACATTCTCACCGGTCGCCATAGAATCAATAAACATGACAGGTGTAGCAAAATCCTGCACATCAATCCGATTTTGCATACTGGCAGAAAGATCAACGCCTAACAGATTGACGACAACATTATTACCTTCTTCAATCACATCGACACCGGCACGGTCATCGGTGAGGGATACGACCACTCGACCAGCACCGTCTGCAGTTCGTTCGAAATCAACCCCACTGACACGGGTTTTATCAGACAGAACAGGCTGAGCCTTAGAGTCGACCGACACCTCCTGGCTTACATTAGCCGTTTCTTGCTTGGCCATCCCACGATCGCCCACGGTTAGGAACAGGCTATTACCGTCGGTTCGTGTTTCAAACGCCGAGACTTCAAATAGATCAACAACGACCCTCAAGCGGCCAGCGACTTGTGCAAAATTAATTTTATTAACATTGCCATTTTCAACACTCAATACACGGCTATCTTGAGCATTTTCAACACCCCACATATCCAGAACAACCCGAGCTGGGCTGTTAGTCATATATGATTTGGGCAGCGTGGGAGGTACATCAAAATCAAAACGTATTTCCAGTTTATTATCCGGAAGCGCAACAAAGGACGATTCCATTAGTTTTGCATCCGCCGCCATCACATTGAAAGCTAGCATCCACAACCCGATGACCATTCCCGCCATCTTAGCGAGAGCGGAGCACGTCAGCTTACCCGCCTGAATATTCTTATTCACTGTATTCACCATCATCGTCATCAATCCATCACCACGCTACGAGGGCGTCGCATCCAACCACCCCGGCCGTTTGTAACAATCTCAACCAGTTCGACATTATCGCTGTTAACAGCAACAACTTTGCCGTAATCCAGCCCCATATAATCACCGACAGACACCCTGTGCACCTCTCCCTGTTTGTCCTTGATGAGCGCCCAGCGAGAGCCGGTCGCACTCATATTGATGCTGCCAACCATGGCAAGATTATCCAGCGAAAATGTTTCAAGATAAGATCTTTCACGGTCAAGATCCGGCTTAATGCCCGTATTCCCTTCATCGGCAACACCCTCTTCGGTATCGACGGTAATGATTGAAACGAGCGGTTTAAACGGGCTACGCATACTCGCCCCTTCATAGACAAAGCTATGATAGGCCGTAAACTCAGGTAGCGGCTCAACCTTTATCACTTTCTTCTGCTTTTCCTGCGCAATAAAGCTACGCAGATCACTGACATCCTCAATCCAGACGCAACCGCCAAGAAACAAGGGAGCTAGAATCAAAACACGCAAAAATTTACTTGGTATCATCATAACGATAAGTCTTTGCACTAATTGTCATATCCAGTCGGCCTCCAGCAGGACTTATACTGTAGTCATGTAGTGTCACAATCCTAGGAATTGCGGCAACGCCACTGACAAACTGCCCCATCTGGTGATAAGTACCACTCACTTTGATATTAATTGGCAGCTCAATAAAAATCTCATTTCGTTTCTCACCACCCAATGATATGGACTGAATATCCAAACCACTGGAGCGACCAATCTCAGTAATATCTTCTAATAGGCCAGGCACTTCTTTCTCGGTCGGAAGCTGTTTCAGCAACTCGGCGAAACGGCCCTGCACATCCTTCATCTGCTCACGAAGCTGATCTAAACTCGCCACCTGAGTCGTTTTGATGGATATCTGCTGTTTCAAACCTGATTCCTGACTCACCTCTCGCCCTAAGCTTTTCTCTTTATCGGTAATGTAGAAATAGAAACCAGCCCCTACCACCAGCGAGAACACGAGAAGGTAAGCAATCACTTTAACCCCAACCGGCCAACTTCCTGCCGTATTGAGATCAAGGTTATCTGCATCAAACCCCTTAAAACTGTTTTTCAGTGCATCCATTGACATAATCAGTTCACCTCTTCCAGCGAGGGCTTCAACACAGGAACACTCAGATTGAATTTTTTCATGCCATCAGCATTGGCAACCGTGGAAAGATTAGGCTCACCAAACCAGATGCTGGCATAGATATGCCGCATAAGGTTAGACACATCATCACTTTTCTCAGCAAGGCCAGACAAACTAATCGTATCACCGCTTCGTTTCAGCGACTGGTAGTACACCCCATCGGGCAATACCTTAACCATTTCATCAAAACTACGCACAATCAAAGGACGCGTTCCCTGCAGCTCTTGGATAGCGTTCAAACGATCGATCAAACGGGTTCGCTGTGTTTTTAACGCTTTAATATCGGCCAACTGTTTATCTAACTGACCGATCTCTTGACGTAAAAAATTATTCCGTGTTTTCTGTCGATCGGTTTGCATATCGATATAAAAACCGATTAGGAACACCACAACAGCGGCCAAGAATGCAGCAGCGACCAGATTGACAATGAACTGTTTCTGCCTTTCGGCAGCCAGCTCTTCGCGCCAGGCCCTTAAGTTAATCTTTGCCATAGTCGCTACCCTTCAAAACTTCGTAACGCAAGGCCGCATGCTTTTACCAGGGTAGGTGCATCCTGATTGAGCCGACCTGCATTTATTTTCGAATCCAAATCCATTCCTGCAAACGGATTAGCAACCTCAACCTCAACCCCAATTTCGTTCTGCATCTGCTCGGCCAAACCTTCAATAGCAGCCGTGCCTCCCAGTATATAGAGTTTGCTTAACTCGTTATGCGGGCCTGAAGAGTAGAAAAACTGCAATGAGCGAGATACCTGTTGCGATACAGTACTACGGAACGGCAACACAACATTTTGTTTCAATTCATCTGATAGTTCACCGGTACGCAGCAGATGTTCCACTTCGCCAGCTTCCAGCCCTGATTGCTGATGAATGAGATTACTGAGGTCGTTGCCACCAAACGCCTGCTCCCGGTCATAAACGATTTTACCGTTTTTAAATACATTGAGCGTCAACGTTGATGCACCGATATCAACAAAACCGACCAAACGATCCTCTTGATCCCCTTTTTCTAGCAGCGACACCACCCGCTCGGTGGCAAAGCGGTCGACATCAACCACTTCACACTTCAAACCACTGCTATTGATCGCATCTTCGCGTATTTCAACATCATCGCGACGACATGCGACAAGAAGAATATCATTGAGCTCTGGGCTGTCTTCCGCTGGCCCCAGCACTTCAAAGTCCAACGCAATTTCATTAAGAGGGTAGGGAATAAAACGATCCGCTTCGAGTTTGACCTGTTCTTCAAGCTCAAAATCAGTGAAAGCATTACTTAACTGAATCGTTTTAGTAATTACTGCCGAGGAAGGCACCGCAGCCACACAGGTCGAAAGACCTCCGCCGCAGATTTTGATACCCGCTTCGATCGCTTCTGCCACCTGAGCGGCATCCTGAATACTACTCTCAATAACGGCAGATGCCGGCAAGGGCACAATCGCATAGGAGTCGAGACGCAGTCCCTTACCTCGCCTTGAAAGTGCCACCATTTTTATTGAAGAGGAGCCGATATCTATGCCGACCCATCCTTTTTCCTGTTTGCTAAGAAAGCTAAGCACAGTAAATTATCCTTAAAAAATCCCGCATAAACCGACCTACACTGACTCTAGCGCGGTTTCATTGAAAATTAAACCACTGTTTTGCTAGTGGACAACACTTTCTTACAGATATAATAACTCGGCAACAAAAACATTAACTTTAAATAGCTTATACATGAAATTATTGACATTGTTACTTAAGCTCGGCCTAAAACTCACCATCTTGGTCGCTTTTATCGGCGGCCTAGCGCTGGCCATAGCGTATTTTCACTACGCGCCAAAGCTCCCCGATGTCGAAACACTTCGCGATGTTCAGCTGCAAACGCCCCTGAGAATATACTCTGAAGACAATAAACTCATTTCAGAGTTTGGCGAAAAGCGCCGCTGGCCTATCAGCTATCAGCAAATTCCTCAAAATTACATCAACGCTTTGCTTGCCGCGGAAGACCGTAACTTTTTCAACCACATGGGCGTCGACATCAAAGGTCTATTCCGTGCGGTCTATCAATTAGCCAGTAGCGGCCGCATTCAAAGTGGCGGCAGCACCATCACGATGCAGGTTGCAAAAAACTACTTTCTCACCAGAGAACGCTCATTTGTCCGAAAATTCAATGAGATACTACTCTCTTTACGCATTGAACAAGAGCTAACCAAAGAAGAAATTTTCGAACTCTACGTTAATAAGATCTACCTTGGTCACCGCTCATACGGTATTCAAGCAGCCGCTAATATTTACTACGGCAAAAACATTGGTGAACTCAGTCTAGCTCAAGTAGCCATGATTGCAGGCTTACCTAAAGCGCCTTCTGCTTACAACCCAATCACCAATCCTAGCCGGGCGATTGAGCGACGCAACTGGATTCTTAAGCGCATGCACAGCCTGAGCTTCATTAATGATGAAGACTACAATAACGCCAAGAATGAGCCGGTAACGGCAGAGTATCACGGCACACAGATTGAACTGTATGCCCCCTTTGTTGCAGAAATGGTTCGCAATGAGTTATATCAATACTTTGATGAGAGTTTATACACCAACGGATTTCGAGTTTACACCACACTCAATAGCACGATGCAGGCAGCGGCCAATCAAGCTGTCGAAGATGGTTTATTAGCCTATACAGAAAGACATGGTTATTTTGGCGCCGAAAAGACAGCGGCAGCCGATCCATTAACCGATGAAAACATTATCGCAATACTGAATAAAGAACGCACTTTTGGTTCATTACAGCCAGCCATCGTACTGAGCACCGACCAACAACAGGCTGAAGTATTCATCAAAGACCATGGCCACGCCACTCTGACCTGGGATGGCATGCAATGGGCACGGGAATACAAAGGAGCCAACCGTTTAGGACGCAAACCTAAACTCGCCGCAGACATTCTCACCGCAGGCGACCTGATAAGAGTTCGGGCAGCAGCTGAAAACAGCTGGCGCTTATCGCAAATACCCCGAGTAGAAGGTGCGTTTACCGCCCTTTCCCCAAAAGATGGGGCGTTGCGAGCCTTGGTCGGCGGCTTTAATTTCAACCATAATAAATTTAACCGCGCGACTCAGGCGAAGCGCCAGCCAGGCTCTAACATTAAACCGTTCATCTATGCATCAGCATTAGAGCAGGGTTACACCCCCGCTACTTTAATTAATGACGCTCCGGTTGTACTCCATGATGGCGATCTAGAATCAAACTGGAGACCGCAAAACTACAGCAAAAAGTTTTACGGCCCCACCCGCCTAAGGGAAGCGCTATATAAATCAAGAAACCTCGTCTCTATTCGCATACTTAGATCCATTGGCATCGATACCGCCATTGAGTTTTTAACTCGCTTCGGCTTCGATAAAGACCGTTTGCCCAACAATCTTTCACTATCGTTAGGCACCGCCGATGTCACTCCACTGGAACTGGTCACCGGTTACGCGGGCTTGGCTAATCAGGGTTACAAAGTTACCCCCTATTTTATTGATCGAATTGAAGACACCGAAGGTAATATTCTTTATCAGGCACAACCGACAACCGTCTGCGCTGACTGCACCTACATCGCGGATAACTCTGCCGTGCCTGCCGACTTCAGCCTAATTCCTCAAGCGCCAACCACCATCATCAAAAGCACGGAACCTCAAAGCAATATCACCTCCCCTGCAATCGAGCCAGAAGAGACTCAAGAGAGTGAGCAAACCGTCCTAGCATCAACACTCACGGGACAACAGATTACCAACCGGCCCGTTGCCCCACGGGTCATGAAGCCACAAACCGCCTATATGATTTATAACATCATGCAGGACGTGATTACCCGCGGTACCGGACGACGCGCAAGAGTATTACAACGCTCAGACTTAGCCGGTAAAACAGGCACAACCAATGACCAGAAAGACGCTTGGTTCTCAGGCTTCAATAAAGACGTTGTCGCCTCCGCTTGGGTTGGCTTCGACCAACCAACCACACTGGGTCGTAGCGAATTTGGTGGCACTGCCGCATTGCCAATCTGGATCAACTTTATGGAAACAGCATTAGAGGGCGTTCCAGACTTACCTATCCCTAAGCCAAACGGACTAGTGAGCATTAGAATCGACCCCAAAACCAGCCTACGCGCTTACCCGGGACAAGAAAACGCTATTTTCGAGATATTCCCCGTCGCCAGCGTACCCACTGAAACAGCGAGAAACCCGTTACAGCCTAGCGCCGAAGGGACGACTCGGACAGAAGATATATTCTGATACCTTTTCGACACCATATTGCAGACACAAAAAAACCGGCCTCAGCCGGTTTTTTTTTAACCACTACCGCTTAACGATTCAGCAAAGCAGCGACTGTTGTCAGCGGATAATGAGCTGGCAATGGCAGACGCGCAACACCGGAATCAATCGCCGCTTGAGCTACTGCTTCAGATACAACGCCTAACAAACGAGAATCCGTTGGCTTAGGAATAATATACTGAGGGCCAAATTCCAAAGAATCCAGTTCGTAAGCATCGAGAACATCTTGTGGTACAGGTTCTTTAGTCAAACCCGCCAGCGCAAGTACCGCTGCAGCCTTCATCTCTTCATTGATTTCAGAAGCACGAACATCCAGCGCACCACGGAAGATGAATGGGAAACCCAGTACGTTGTTAACTTGGTTAGGATAATCAGAACGACCTGTCGCCATGATCACATCATCACGGACAGAGTGAGCCAGTTCAGGGGTGATTTCTGGATCAGGGTTAGCACAGGCAAAGACAACTGGTGTCGGCGCCATTTTAGCTAACTGCTCACCACTCAACAGATTAGGACCGGACAGGCCGACAAATACATCAGCACCTTCAATGGCGTCATCCAGCGTACGCTTATCTGTTTCAGAGGCAAAAGCCGCTTTTTGTGGTGTCAGGTTTTCACGACCTGAGTGAATCACACCGGTACGGTCGATCATGTAGATGTTTTCGACCTTAGCGCCCATATTCACTAACAACGTCATGCAAGCATTCGCGGCAGCACCGGCACCCAGACAAACAATTTGCGCTTCTTCCAGCGTTTTACCCGCAATTTCGAGGGCATTGATCATACCAGCCGCGGTAACGATAGCCGTACCGTGCTGGTCATCATGGAAAACAGGAATGCTGCAACGTTCAATCAAAGCACGTTCAATTTCGAAACATTCTGGCGCTTTAATATCTTCTAAATTGATACCACCAAAGGTATCAGCAATACGGGCAACAGTATCGATCAGCGCTTGTGGGCTTTCAGAGTCGACTTCAATATCAACAGAATCGATACCCGCAAAGCGTTTAAATAGCAGAGACTTCCCTTCCATAACAGGTTTAGAAGCTAAAGGTCCGAGATCACCAAGACCCAAAATGGCAGTACCGTTGGTAATAACGGCAACAAGATTTCCCTTGGCCGTGTAGCGGTATGCGTTATCAGGGTTTTCTGCAATAGCGCGCACGGGTTCAGCAACACCGGGGCTGTAAGCGAGGGCCAGATCGCGGGCAGACTCAGCAGGAGTAGTCAGTTCTACACTGATCTTACCCGGACGAGGGAACTCGTGATAATCGAGTGCAGCTTGTTTCATATCTTCAGACATGGTCGCGGTTCCAACTTAGTTATAGAAATTAGGACTTGGGATCATATAGAAAAGATCTCAGTCTCTCAACTGACAAAATAGCTCATATCTCTGAAAATTTATCGATATTCAGTGCATTTACTACTACTTTAGCGTGAACAAACAGAAATTACAGAGGCTCTATATAGCCAAATCAGGGGATACAACCAGTTATTCTTTAGATTCGTAAAAATCAGCCTAAATTGATCAGAAACAAAAAAGGCATCCCGAAGGATGCCTTTTTTAATTACAAAGTAGGTCTTACTTCTTAAGACCACGTCCGCCGAAACGCTTGTTAAAGCGATCAACACGACCACCGGTAGTCGCATCTTTCTGCTTACCAGTATAGAAAGGGTGGCACTGGCTGCAAACATCGATGTTAATGTCTTTACCAACCGTTGAACGTGTTTTAACAACGTTACCACAAGAACAGGTAGCGTTAATCTCTACGTATTCTGGATGAATATCTTTTTTCATTGGAACCTCAGTTGTTTTGTATGCCGCCACCTGATCTATTGCCAGGCACCGCATGCAGGCTTCGACTTCAATACGAAGCTAAGCCTTATAGGATTAAGGGCGAGCATTATACATACAGCTTTCTAGCCCAGCAAGCATTTAGATTCAGATAACAAAAGCACCGGTTAACAGCGAAAACAAAAAGACATACACTGTGCCATCCTCCCCTGATACGAGCCGTCCGTGTTATGCCCTATCTGCGATTAGCCATACCTTCACCGCTGCGTCGGCTATTTGACTACTTACCCCCACAAGGCTGTGATCTGGCGACACTGCAGCCCGGTGTTCGAGTCAAGGTTCCGTTTGGCCGCAGAGAAATCACCGGCGTATTGATTGAACTCGCTGAAACAACAGAGGTGCCACTCAACAAACTCAAGCCAGCCATCGCCGTGCTCGATGATGCGCCACCCATGCCTGACACCATATTTAAACTGGCACGCTGGGCCGGCAATTATTATCAACACCCGCTGGGCGATGCCTTGAGTCAGGCACTGCCGGTACTGCTTCGCAAAGGTGAGCCCTGCGAATATACCCATCAACACCTCTGGCGAGCTACCGCCGACGCCGACATTTCACAACTTGGCAAAACCGCCGCACGGCAGCGTGAGTTACTGCTCCTATTAATGGAGCACCCAAATGGCATCAGCGAAGGCGCCATTCGCGCCGAAGGAGGCCAGACCCCCTTATTAAAAAAACTAGTGGATAAAATGCTGGCAGAATCATTTATCCACAAGCCGAACCACACCGAACACAATGATCAGCCGCTGCATGAAGCGCCCTTAACGCTGAACGATGAGCAGCACCACGCGGTCAGCAAGATCACCGCAACCGAAGGTTTTAAAACCTATTTACTGCAGGGTGTGACCGGCTCCGGCAAAACAGAAGTTTACCTCCAAGCAATAGAGCACTACATACGCCAAGGTAAGCAAGCGCTCATTCTCGTCCCGGAGATTGGACTGACACCGCAAACCGTCGCCCGCTTTAAAGCACGCTTTAACCTACCCGTGGTGGTGTTACATTCAAATCTGACCGACAACCAACGGCTGGATGCTTGGCTGCAGGCAAGGGAAGGCGTTGCACGTATTATTATCGGCACCCGCTCGGCTATTTTCACCCCGCTGCGCAACCCTGGGGTCATCTTTATTGACGAAGAACATGACACCTCGTTCAAACAGCAAGAGGGGTTTCGTTACAACGCCCGTGACCTAGCAGTGATGCGCGGCCATCTCGAACAGATACCCGTGGTACTCGGCACCGCAACGCCCGCGATCGAAAGTCTCTACAATGCAAAACAGGGGCGTTATCAGTGGTTAAAACTGAATAAGCGCGCAGGCGATGCCCTACCGCCTAAATTCGAACTGCTGGATATTCGCCAACTCCCCTTACAGGATGGCTTATCCCAGCCACTTATCCAACAGATTAAAGGCCATCTACAACAGGGCACTCAGGTGCTGATCTTCCTGAATCGTCGCGGCTTTGCCCCGACGATGATGTGCCATGACTGCGGCTGGATAGCCGGTTGTCATCGCTGTGATGCGCATATGACGCTACATCGCAAACCCTATCACCTGCACTGCCATCACTGCGACAGTCAACGCCCCGTGCCTAATGTGTGTGATAACTGCGGTAGTCACGACCTCAAACCCGTTGGTGCGGGCACCGAGCGCACCGAAGAGTTACTGCAAGCGCTCTTCCCCGAGTTCCCCGTTATTCGAGTCGACCGAGATACCACTCAGCGCAAAAATGCGATGCAACACATCATGGACCGAGTGCACCAAGGTTTCCCCTGCATTCTGATTGGCACCCAGATGCTGGCCAAAGGCCATCACTTTCCCAAAGTCACCCTCGTCGCCATTCTGAATGCCGATAGTGGGCTCTTTAGTGCCGACTTTAGAGGTATGGAGCGTACCGCACAGCTGATTCTACAGGTGGCAGGCCGCGCCGGACGCGCCGATCACCCCGGCAAAGTGGTGATGCAAACCCACCATGCAGATCATCCAACCATCACCAGTTTAGTCACCGAGGGCTATGAAGCCTTTGCCGAGCAGGAACTTAGCCAACGTATTGGGGCGCACCTTCCCCCTTCTATCTATTGCGCCATGTTCAGGGCGGAAGCTAACCACCCAGGGCAGGCGGAACGTTTTCTCAACAATCTACGCAATCTACTCGCCGAGGATATCCTCCAGCCCCAAGGTATTCAGTGGCTTGGGCCACTCCCCTCGCCAATGGAGAAACGTGCTGGGCAGTTCCGCGCCCAACTGGTCCTACAAAGCCATGATCGCAAGGCACTGCACCAACAACTGCACAATATTATTTGCCAAGTCGATAGTGATCCAGAGGCACGAAAGGTCCGCTGGTCAGTCGATGTCGATCCGGTGGATATGTTTTAGCCACAAATAAACCCGCCGGGGGTTAACAAAAGGCAGCTGAAAAGGGATAATACGCGGTCTTTTTTACAGACAACTGCGCAGTTCGGGCGTAATAAGCCCCGAGTCGGTTTTTAATGCGACCTGTTCACCTGCGCCTTTGCATCTGACTCCAGAATATAACCCGGTATCTTTTGAGCATGAAACAACACATTGCGGACCTGATTAATACTGCCCTGACCTCGCTGATTGAAGACGGCACACTGCCGGCCGACACTCAGCCTCAAATCATGGTGGAAAACACCCGCGACAAGTCTCACGGAGATTTCGCCTCAAATATTGCGCTAACACTGGCCAAAGCGGCCCGCAGTAATCCCCGCGAACTTTCACAAAAGATATGCGCTGCACTGCCTGCTTCTGAGAATGTTGAAAAAACAGAAATTGCCGGCCCAGGCTTTATTAACTTCTTTGTCAGCGACGCCTCCACCGGCAACCTGATCAAAACTATTCTGCAAGAAAATAGCAATTACGGCCGCAACAACGATGGCGCGGGCAAAAAAGTGCAGATCGAATTTGTCTCCGCTAACCCAACCGGCCCACTGCATATCGGTCATGGACGTGGCGCGGCGGTCGGCGACTGCCTGAGCCGTCTGATGGAAGCGACCGGCTGGGATGTTACCCGTGAATTTTATTACAACGATGCCGGTCAGCAGATCAACAATCTGGCACTGTCTGTACAAGCACGCTGCAAAGGCCTGACACCGGAAGACCCGAGCTGGCCTGAAAATGGCTACCGTGGCGACTATATTACCGACTTAGCCAACAGCTTTATGCGTGGTGACACTGTTCAATCAGCCGACCAAAGCTTCACCGGCACGAAAGATGCCGATGATCTCGAAGGCATTCGCCACTTTGCTGTTGCCTACCTACGTCACGAACAGGATCTCGACCTAAAAGCCTTTGGCGTCGATTTCGATGTCTACTTCTTGGAGTCCTCGCTGTATAACGAAGGCAAAGTCGAAGAAACCGTACAAACGCTGATCAAAAACGGCTTTACCTATGAAGAAGGCGGTGCACTTTGGTTGCGCACCACCGACTTTGGCGATGATAAAGATCGTGTGATGCGCAAAACCGATGGTGGTTACACCTACTTTGTACCCGATGTCGCTTACCATATGAACAAATGGCAGCGGGGCTTCGACACCGTGATCAATGAACAGGGTGCCGACCATCACAGCACCATCACCCGCGTCCGCGCCGGATTACAAGCGCTTAATGCGGGCATCCCTAAAGGCTGGCCCGATTATGTCTTGCATCAGATGGCGACCGTTATGCGTGGGGGCGAAGAGGTTAAAATCTCCAAGCGAGCCGGTAGTTATCTGACCTTGCGTGACCTGATCGAAGAGGTCGGCCGCGATGCCACCCGCTTCTTCCTCGCGGCACGTAAATCTGACAGCCATCTGAATTTCGATATCGATCTGGCCCGCTCAGAGTCCGCCGACAATCCGGTTTACTATATTCAGTATGCCCACGCTCGGGTCTGCTCAATCTTCCGTAAACTGGCTGAGAACAAACAGCAGTGGGATGAAGCGACCGGCCTGCAAGCACTGGATCGACTAGAACTGGAATCAGAAAAACGTCTGGCGATTAAGCTCGGCCGTTATCCTGAAGTGGTTAAGCGCGCCGCCGACATCCGCGAACCGCACTTGATCGCCACCTACCTGTATGAACTGGCCAGCGATTTTCATACCTACTACAACTCAGAGAAAACCCTGGTTGAGGATACCGATCTGCGTAACGCACGTTTGACCCTCACCGTGGCGATACGCCATGTGTTGGCCAACGGCCTAGACCTACTCGGCGTTAATGCACCCGATCTGATGTAAGAAGGCAAACCCATGGCGCGCAAAGACTTCGCAAAAAAACGCAACAGTGGTTCGGCAGCTAGCCGAACCACTCGCAGTAGCGCTAAGAGTAAAAGCGCGCCGATCAAAAAGCCGTTCCCCTGGGTGCGGTCGTTTATCAGCCTACTATTCTTAGTCGGGTTTGGTTATACCCTGTGGCAGTTAACTTCGGTCAAACCCGACAGCAGCGCCACGACTACCTCAGCTAAACCCTCAACTCAATCACCGGCACCGTCGACAAAACCGGTCGCTAAAGCCGTAAAACCCAAACCCACTCAGAAAGCTCCCACCAACAGTTCAAGCAGTAGTCAAAACCCTGCGTTACCCGTTGAAGAGCAGTCTGAACGGTTCGGCTTCTATGAGATTCTGCCCGATAGCGAAGTGGATACGGCGAATGTTAAACCGTATAAATCGACACCTAAGAGCGCTAAGTCCAAGCATACCTATGTACTGCAAGCCGGCTCGTTCCAAAGCAGTAAAGATGCCGACCAACTCCGTGCCCGCTTGATTCTTGAAGGCCTACCGAGCGTCCGAACAAAGCGCGTCACCAACAGCAATGGCAGTATTTGGTATCAGGTACTCGCCGGGCCATTCGAGAACCGCTCTATGTTAAGCAAGGCAGAAGACCGGTTGGTGAGAATGAATATTCAGCCGCTCGTCCGACAAATCGACTAAATCCTTTCGTCATCGGTTATTGATAACCTTGAAATAACCGCCTGCGCTCCCATATCTATACTCATTGCAAATTGAGTACACCTATTCGGGAAAACGCACCCATGACCACAATTGTTTCTGTACGTCGCGACGACCAGGTCGTTGTTGGCGGTGACGGCCAAGTATCCCTCGGCAACACCGTAATGAAAGGCACCGCCCGCAAAGTCCGCCGACTAGCAAAGCACGATGTTATCACCGGCTTTGCCGGCAGCACCGCCGACGCCATCACCCTGCTGGACCTCTTTGAACAGCAACTCGAGAAACATCAGGGCAATATTTTCAATGCTGTGGTCAGCCTAGCCCGCGAATGGCGTGGCGATCGGGTATTGCGCAAACTCGAAGCACTGATGTTAGTGGCCAACAAAGATAAAACCTACCTTATCTCAGGCAGTGGCGACATTATCGAACCCGAAGATGGCGTAATCGCGATCGGTTCCGGTGGCAACTACGCCTTAGCGGCCGCCCGCGCTCTCGTCGCTAATACCGAGCTGAACGCTAGAGACATTGTCGAAAAAAGCCTCCAGATCGCTTCAGAGATCTGCGTATTCACCAACGCCAATCTAACGATTGAGCAGCTGCAATCCACCGCAGCCCAAGCCTGAACAGAGAGAACTGACAGATGTCCAATATGACTCCCCGTGAAATTGTTTCCGAACTGGATCGACACATTGTCGGTCAAGCCGATGCTAAACGCTCTGTTGCCATCGCGCTGCGTAACCGCTGGCGCCGAATGCAGCTAGAGCCCGAGCTGCGTGCCGAAGTCTCACCGAAAAACATTCTGATGATCGGCCCTACCGGAGTGGGTAAAACCGAAATCGCTCGGCGTCTGGCCAAGCTCGCCAACGCCCCTTTTATTAAGGTTGAAGCCACTAAGTTTACCGAAGTGGGCTATGTTGGCCGTGATGTCGAAACCATCATCCGCGATCTGATCGACATGGCGATCAAGATGCTGCGTGAGCAGGAGATGGACAAGGTTAAATTCCGCGCCGAAGATTCCGCCGAAGAGCGTATTCTTGACGCCTTGCTGCCACCCGCACGGCCAACCGGTTTCGATGACAAACCGGAACAAAAACCCGATAGTGCCACCCGCCAACTGCTGCGAAAACAGCTACGGGAAGGCAAGCTAGACGACAAAGAGATCGATATAGACCTAAGCCAAGCGCCGGTAGGTGTAGAGATCATGGCCCCTCCAGGCATGGAGGAGATGACCAGCCAGCTGCAAAGCATGTTCTCCAACATGGGCAACAACAAAACCAAGAGCAAACGCATTAAGGTTAAAGACGCTCTGAAGCAGGTAATCGACGAAGAAGCCGCCAAGATGGTTAACGATGACGACCTAAAACAGATGGCGATCGATGCGGTTGAACAGAACGGTATCGTCTTCCTCGACGAGATTGATAAGGTCTGTAAACGGGAAGGTACCGGCGCTGACGTTTCTCGCGAAGGGGTGCAGCGCGACCTGCTACCACTCATCGAGGGCAGCAATGTGACGACTAAATATGGCACCATCAAAACCGACCATATTCTGTTTATCGCCTCCGGTGCTTTCCACCTGTCGAAGCCTTCCGATCTTATACCTGAGCTACAGGGTCGATTGCCCATCCGTGTTGAACTTAAAGCCCTAACACCGGATGATTTCCGCCGCATCCTGACAGAACCTAACGCCTCGCTGACCGAGCAGTATCGCGCACTGCTAGCCACCGAAGGCGTCACCGTCGAATATACACAGGACGGTATCGACCGGATCGCTGAGCTGGCCTATCAGGTGAATGAAAAGACCGAGAATATCGGTGCCCGTCGCCTGCACACCATGATGGAACGGCTCCTGGAGGAGATCTCCTTTACCGCCTCCGATAACGCCGGTACAACCATCAACGTCAACCGTGAGTTTGTCGATCAGTACCTAGCCGAATTGAGTCAGGATGAAGATCTGAGTCACTATATTCTGTAATCCCACCCCAAGGTGACGGAGCCCAGCGCTCCGCCACCGGAGTCTGCTCATGAGTGCACCACTGCCTAAAGACATCAAGTTACACGCAAAATCGAAAACCCTTGAATTGATCTACAGTGATCAAGAACAATTTGAACTAAGCGCCGAATACCTGCGAGTTCACTCTCCCTCTGCCGAAGTGCGTGGCCACGGCATTGGTCAGGAAACCTTGCAAACCGGTAAACAGCTGGTCGGTATAAAGGGGCTGGAAGCCGTCGGCAACTATGCGTTAAAGATCATCTTTGATGATGGTCATGATAGCGGCCTATTCACCTGGGAATACCTCTATGACCTGTGCCAAAATTACGAGACCTATTGGGATCGTTACCTCAAAGCACTCTCCGACGCGGGACAAACGCGGCACGGTAATATGATCGCCAGAGGTTAGACCCTATCATCGTGCCAGAATCAGCTAACGAGCAGGGGCAACGCCCCATTTCGACTAAGCTAAGTCAGTAGATGATGTAAGAGTAAAGACAATTGCCTGCTGCAAAGGTAGAATGCGGCAACGCGAATTATGCAGATTACAGGTTTCCCATGACTGACCAGAAAGATTCTCAGGACAAAACCCACTTCGGCTTCGAACAGGTTAAGGTCGACGAAAAACAGGACAAGGTTGCTGACGTTTTTCACTCTGTCGCCAGCAAATACGACATCATGAACGATCTGATGTCAGGCGGGGTTCACCGAATCTGGAAACGTCTGACAATCGAGCAAAGTGGTGTACGTCGCGGCCATAAAGTATTGGATATTGCCGGCGGCACAGGCGATCTCACGATGCGCTTCTCCCGCTTAGTGGGTGCCGAAGGACAGGTTGTCCTCGCCGACATCAACGATTCCATGTTAAAAGTGGGTCGTGACCGCCTGATGGATCGAGGCATCACCGGTAATGTGGAATTTGTGCAAGCCAACGCGGAAGCACTGCCCTTTCCCGACAACACCTTCGATTGCATCACCATCGCCTTTGGTCTTCGCAATGTGACGTTCAAAGAAAAGGCCTTGGCCTCCATGGCACGGGTGCTGAAGCCCGGCGGTAAAGTGATGGTGTTGGAGTTTTCCAAAACCAATAACCCTCTGCTCACCAAAGCCTATGACCTCTACTCCTTTAGCCTGCTACCCAAAATTGGCAAGCTGATCGCGGGCGACGAAGAAAGTTACCGCTACCTTGCGGAATCTATCCGTATGCACCCCGACCAAGAAACCCTTAAAGGGATGATGGAAGAAGCCGGCTTGAGCCAGTGTAAATACCAAAATATGACCGGTGGCATTGTCGCCCTTCATACCGGCATCAAGCCATAACCGTTATGACTATCGAAACGATCAACGCGACACTGCTCACCGTCGCAGAAGCAGCCATCAACCGGCTGCTACTGCTCAACCCCGAGACCGTTGATCAACTCGGCGAATTGAGTGGTCGCGTGATTGCTATTCGGCTCACCACCCCAGCCATAGCGCTGTCACTGCAGCCGAGTTCCGACGGTATTCAGATCGATATGATTGAACGGGATGAAGCCGATGTAACCCTCAGCGGCAGTGTCTCAGATTTCTTACGCTTGCTGAATGCTGCTGAAAGCAGTGACGCGATGTTTGGAAAAAGCATTCACCTCAGCGGCGATAATGCACTAGCTAACCGCTTCAGCCAAATTCTGATCGATGCTGCATTAGATTGGGAAGGTATATTAGCGCAAATACTGGGTGACCTACCGGCCCACGAATTGACGCGTTATCTGAAATGGAAAGCGGGATTTTATCTCAACACCGGCAGTAGCCTGATGCGTAATGTTGAGGAATATCTAAAAGAAGAGCTACGGTTATTACCCAGCCGCGCCGAAATTAATCATTTTACCGCTGAGACCGACCGTCTGCGCCAGGAAACCGAACGGGCTAACGCACGAATTGAACGACTACGCCACAGACTCAACCGCTAAACCCAAGGATTTAACCGCCAACACCTCGTCAAAACAGCAAAAAAAACCGCCGCCGCAATAGCAGAGACGGGCTTGATCATCATATCGAAAGCGAACTCAGAACGGTTTAACCACCACGAAGATCAAAATGGGTATAAAGATCAGCAGTGGCATCTCATTAAACCATCGGAAATAACGACCGCTATTATCCAGTGTCCCCGCCCGCACCTTTTTCAGGTAAGCAAAACACCAGAAATGGTAGCCAAGTAACAAACCGACAAACAGCAACTTCGCATGTAACCAACCACCCGAAATGCCATAGCCAAGCCAAAGCCACAGGCCGAATCCCAACGTAAACAGCGCCATGATCGACATAAAGCCGAACAACTTACCGGCCATAATGGCTAACCGAGCCACATCCTGCCCCGCTGCACGTCCCTCGACATAGTGCACAAAAATACGCGGCAGATAAAAAATACCCGCCATCCAACTGGTCATTGCCAGTATATGGAACACTTTAACCCACAGCATCAGTATGACTCCTCATATACTCGGCCTTATTTCCGACGTACTTAAGTGATTAATTCAGATCGCCTGAGTTTCAACCCGCAACCGCTCGCCCAACTCAACCACTAACTTATCCCCAGGATTCACTTCGCCAACACCTGCAGGTGTGCCTGTCAGCACCACGTCACCGGGTAACAGAGTAAAGTAATGGCTCATATAGGCGATCAGTGGATATACCTTATTCAGCATATGGCTACTATTACCATCCTGTCGTATTTCGCCATTAACGGTTAAACGAATCTGTTGATCCTGAAGATCCCCCACCGCCGACAACTCAATAAAAGCAGATAGCGGGCATGAACCATCAAACCCTTTAGACTTTTCCCACGGATGCCGCTGTTCTTTCAACTTACTTTGCACATCCCGCAATGTCAGATCGAGCCCCAGCCCCACTCCAGCAACCGCCGCTTCAATCTCATCGTGGGTCGCATTTTTCAACGGCTGACCGATCAGTATGGCCATCTCTGTTTCAAAATGTACCGAACCAAAATCCACTGGCACCGTGAAAGGCTCGGCCATGGACACCACCGCGGTAGAGGGCTTGATAAAGAGCATGGGGGTCGTTGGAATCGGATTATTCAGCTCGGCCGCATGATCGGCGTAGTTCCGCCCAACACAGACCACCTTGCCCACTGGAAGATCGGCATCGGTGCCATCTACATACTGATGTTTATACTGCATAATCACTGCTCCATCCCCTTAGGAAGTCTTTTAATAAATTCGGCACCGCCGTCAAATGAAACCTGATCGAAGCACCGAGAACTCAGTGATTCAATGGGCTTTGATCATACCTCTGGCACTCAATGAGCTCAATGCTAAGGTTAACGAGAAGGTCACCGATAAAACAATTATCGAACCGAGCACCACACCTTCCCAGCCGAGCCACTGCCAGAAGGGATCGAGGTAGAATCCGCCGCTACTGGCTCCGAGATAGTAGAACACCAGATAGAGGGATGAGGCACTGGCGCGGGCGTAGGTTGCTTGGCCGCTGACCCAGCTACTGGCACTCGAATGAGCAAAAAAGAAACCAAAACTGTTGATGAAAAAACCGAGAATAATCAACGGCAAATGACTACTGAGAGTCAATAAGCTTCCCCCCATTAGAATCACAATCCCCACTTTAATACAGTTTAGCTGACCCACCCGCAACGCTACCCGTCCAGACAAGGTTGATCCAACGGTACCGGTCAGGTAGGTCAAAAAGAGCAAGCCGATCCAGATCGGACTCAGATGGTAGGGCGCATCAGATAGCACAAAGGTGATATAGCTATACTGATTAATAAAGATAAAAAAGTTCAGCCCGCCAATGAGATACACCAATAGCAACAGCGGGTTCGTCAGGTGCCCCTTCAGTTGCGAGAGCATGGTTGGCAGATGTAAAGGTTGCGGCGAAAACTGCTTAGAGGCCGGTAGCAGCCACCAAAACAGCAACCAACAGACAACACTCACCACGCCCATGACCAAAAACAGGTCGGCCCAGCCGAGCCACTCTCCGACAAAACCACCGATCAACCGTCCGGAAATGCCGCCGATGGAGTTACCGCTGATATATAAACCGACCGCCAGCAATAAGGCTTTACGTGAATACTCATCCCCCATATAGGCGATGGCAATCGCCGGCAATCCACCAAGGAAAAGGCCTTGTAAGCCCCGCAAGACGACTAACGAGGTAAAACTCTCAGCTTGCGACAACATCAGAGTACAAAGGCAGGCGCCCGCCATACTCAGCAACATCAGTGACCGTCGTCCTAACGCATCCGACAGTGGGCCATAAAACAGCAGCGATAATCCCAAGGTCAACGTCGTGATGGTAAATGACCAGCCAACTTCCAAGGTAGTGAGTGAAAACTCCTGCTGTAACTCAGGCAGAATCGGCTGCGTCACATAGACATTGGCAAAAATCATAAACGAGCCAATACACAAAGCGACCGTGGCCCGCCAAAACTGTTTACTACCCGCTTCAATCATGTGAGTGCTCTCTATTAAAGATGCCTCAGACTAGCAGCAGATTCACAATCACAGAAATATATAAAAATGATAATATTGATAAATTATTGTGATACTTTAACTTTTAATCATAACCGTTGAGGTAACCCTGTGGATATTCGCGCTCTACGTTGCTTCCAAATGGTGGCGCGGGAAGCTAACTTCACCCGTGCAGCCGAAAAACTACTCCTTGCCCAACCCGCCGTAAGCATGTCGATCAAACGACTGGAAGAACAGCTAAGCCTGCAGCTTTTTCACCGCACGGAACGCCGCATTACCCTCACTGACGAAGGCGAACGGCTGTTATTGCATGCCGACAAAATACTCCAAGCGGTGACTGACGCAGAACTCGAAATGCAGGAACTCACGGGGCTATCTAGAGGACAGGTGCGGATAGGTATTCCCAGTATGCTCGGCTCTTATTATCTGCCGGAACTGCTGATGGGTTTTCGCCACAGCTACCCGGATATTCAGCTATCGGTGGTTGAGGGCGGCACCACCCATATCCGCAAACTCATCGAACAGGGGGAGCTAGATATTGGCATCGTAGTCGATGATGGTAAACCGGATGAGCTAGAGAAAACCCACTTACTGCAAGAAGAGATTCTCGTATGCGTCAGCCCCGATCATCCACTCGCCCAACAATCCAGCGTTAGCTATACCCAGTTTCTCAATGAAGAATTGGTGTTGTTCAAAGAGGGGTTTTTCCATCGACAGGTGACTGAACAGTTGGCAAAGCAGTACCGCATCCCCCCAAAAATAGCCTTTGAGACCAACCTGATACCCTTAATCCAGTCGGTCGTTCGCCATGGTTTTGCCATCTCCGCCCTACTCCGTCCCGCCATCGATGATGCCCGCGACTTAGTCGGTCTTCCCTTTGAGCAGCCCATCCTCTTTGACCTAAGCATCGCGTGGCGTCAACAGAGTTATCTATCCAGAGCTAACCAAGCCTTTGTTGATTACCTCCTTAAACATCCAACCACCTCAAATAGATGACAATGTCACTAAAGAAATCTACTATAGCGCTCCCATTTATAGGAGTAATACAATGCTGACCGTGAACGAATACTTTGATGGTGCGGTAAAATCTATCGGCTTTGAAAATACGGAAGGCAAAGTCACTTCCGGTGTGATGGCAGCGGGCGAATATGAATTCGGCACCTCTGAAAACGAACTGATGAAAGTAATCAGTGGTGAACTGCTCGTGAAACTACCTAACAGTGATGAGTGGCAGTCTTTCCCTAGCGGTACAGAGTTCCGCGTCGCTGCGAATCAAACGTTTCAACTGCAGGTAACACAACCGACCGCTTACCTCTGCGTTTATAGCTGAATTTAGCCCGCAATCGGCGAGAAAACATGAGCCCGAGTCACTCTATTTTTCATTAAGTGATTTCGGTTCATGTTTGTTTGCATAAAAATTCACCATACACCCGCCCTCAGCCTCGCCCTTTTGCGATAACACTGTGTTAACATAGCGCCCCTTTCTTTTATCGGCTAATCCGAGGATACCTGCCACACACAGGATCATCCCACTTAAAAAGAGATCCATATCATGAGTCCAAAAACCTCTCTGGAAAAAAGCAAGATCAAGATTCTGCTGCTGGAGGGCGTGCACCAGTCAGCATTGGATACCCTGAATGCGCACGGCTACACCAATATCGAATACCTCACTGGCTCCCTGCCAGAAGAAGAACTGATTGAGCGCGTTAAAGATGTTCACTTTATCGGTATCCGCTCCCGCACCCAGCTGACCGACAAAGTATTTGATGCGGCCAAAAAACTGGTCGCCGTCGGTTGTTTCTGTATCGGTACCAATCAAGTCAACCTCACTGCGGCAACCATGCGCGGCGTGGCGGTGTTTAACGCACCCTTCTCTAATACCCGCTCAGTTGCTGAGCTAGTAATCGCTGAAGCGATCCTGCTGCTGCGCGGTGTTGCTGAGAAGAACGCTAAAGCACACCGAGGCGAATGGCAGAAGTCGGCCAAAAACTCTTATGAGATTCGCGGTAAAAAACTGGGGATCGTTGGTTACGGTAGTATCGGCTCTCAATTGAGCGTGATCGCTGAAGCCATGGGGATGCATGTTTACTTCTACGACATCATCACCAAACTGCCACTGGGTAATGCGACTCAGTTGGGTACGATGAAAGAGCTGTTAGCGACCTGTGATATCGTCACCCTACACGTGCCAGAAACCCCATCAACGAAAGACATGATGGGCGCTGCGCAATTTGCCGAGATGAAGCAGGATTCAATCTTCATCAATGCGGCGCGCGGCACCGTTGTTGTGATCGATGAGCTTTGCAAAGCACTGGCTGAAAAACGCCTGCTTGGTGCCGCTATCGATGTATTCCCCGTTGAGCCACGCTCAAACGATGATGAGTTTATCTCTCCACTGCGCGAATTCGACAATGTGATCCTAACTCCTCACGTGGGCGGATCAACCTTGGAAGCTCAGGAAAACATCGGTTATGAAGTCTCCGAAAAACTGATCAAATACAGTGATAACGGTTCTTCTATTACCTCTGTTAACTTCCCTGAAGTGGCATTGCCAGAGTATCCAAACGTGCACCGTTTACTGCACGTTCATGAAAATATTCCCGGCGTGATGAGCGCGATTAACAACGTATTTTCTGAAAACGATATCAACATTAGCGGCCAGTACCTGCAAACCAACGAAAAAGTGGGTTACGTAGTTATCGATGTTAATGCTGAAACCTCTAAGATTGCTCTCAGCAAACTAAAACAGGTTAAAGGCACTATTCGTTGCCGTCGCCTATTTTGATTGCATAGCTCTCAGAGATATTCATCTAAAAGGCAGCTTCGGCTGCCTTTTTACTGCCCGTCTTCTGGGTTTAACCGCTCCTTAATCAGATTAAACACCTGCAGCCGGATCGGCGGCGTTTCATTGACAAGATGATGCCGCGCCTTCTCTATCAACTTAATCTCCAATCCCGGATAAAGCCGCCCAATCACCCCGAGATTGTGCCGCCACTCGACGGTTTCATCCTCAACCCCCTGAATACACAGCGGCTGAGTGGTCAAGCTGTCGGCCTGTTCTACCTCGTTAATCCACTGCAACATCGCCCCGACCCAGCGAACAGGGACACGCCGATGCTGCAACGGGTCTCCTTGACGCACAAACGCTAGAAACGCCTGATCTCCAGAGCTTAAACCGTAACCACGTGGAACTGTCCGTTTGAAAAGGCGTAACCAACGATACTGTCTAACAATACTTTGCCAACCGCAGGGCCGCACCAGGGGTGCTAACAAAACCTGTGCTTGAATCGGCCAGTCACCGTAACCAAACTTCAACTGCTGTTCCATCACAATAGACGCCCCCGTACTCTGCCCCAACAAGACCCAAGGTCCAGCCAAACGCTCTCGACGACTATTGAGTAACGCCGTCAACTGCTGGGCATAGGTGGTAAAGCTATCGATAAACAGCGGTCGCCCTTGGGACAAGCCATGACCGGGCAGATCATAGATCAGCACATCCCAGCCGATCTCCAACAGGTAGGCGATCAGATGACGATACAAACCGGCATGATCAAAATAACCATGCAGCACCACGACCGTACCGCGACTCTTATCTCGGCAGCAGTAGTGCTGCACAAACAAAGTACAGCCTTCCACCGTTTGCTGGGTAGCAAATAACTTATGACCCGCATGAATAATCGAATTTAATCGGTAGCAGTTGAGATACTCTTCGAGTAACTCGTCACTGTTAACCTCTTCTTGGTTATAGATGGGTAATTTGCTAAGTAAGCATTTGGCATCTAACATCGGCATAATACGTTTCCTTAAACTGAGCCAACGACTCAGCGCATAAAAAGCGCGGCTAACCTATAATCTAGGCCATATTGACAACTTATTCCTTGTGCCAAGACAATTGCCCTATATAGTTAGCTTCATCACCTGAAGGCATGACCTATGCGACTGTTCATTCTGTTTGTTCTACTATTCAGCCTTAAAGGGTTCGCGGAAACGCCGGACTTTAGCACCGAGTTAAACCGTCTTCAGACCCAGTTTCAACAGTATGACAGCGACCCAGACAATCCGCTAAAAAGCGCCTACCAACAGGCGATTCAAGCGCTACAGGATGTTATTGCCCTAGAACAACAAACACAGAACCTGCGCGCCGAAATTGAGGCTCAACCACAACAACTCGAACAGGCTCGCCAACCAACATCCTCCGCTTTAACCCTCCCTGATACGGTGCCCGAGGGTGACCTGCAACTCTTATTAGTCAAAACCAAGGCCCGCCTGATCGACTTGGAAAAAGATCAAGACAGCCTACAGCAGCTCATTCGCGATAGTGACCGCTTACTACTGAGTAAGCGAACCCTGCAGTTAACCTTGCAACAACAGTTGAACAACAGCGTTAAAACCACTGAAACGCCGACCAGTGACCTCCAGCAATTACGGGCACAGATACGCGGCTATCAGCAGAAGGCACTTGAACTCACCCTCGAAGTCACTGAACTAGAGATCCTTGTTTTACCCGGCCGGACAGAACTGGCCCGTCTCAACCTAGCAAAGTTACAAACACAGATTCAACAGTACAATAACTGGATCAACGACGCAGAAAAACGCTTGCAGCAGGAAGACCGCGCTACCGCTGAAAAAAACCTGAGCCAAGTGACCATATCCGATACCGACAACAACCCCATATTGCAGCAAGCGCTCACCCGTAACAATGACACCGCCGACATCATCCGCCAAGGGCTGGAGGAAGCAGAGCAAACCAGCCAACGACGTAAACAGCTAGAACAGCAGCTACAGATAGTCCGCCAAACCTATCAAGCGATCCAATCACAGCTTGAACTCGGCATGGGCTATACCGGTTCAGAGATCCGTAAACATATCCAACAACTGCCCAAACCGCTCAACCCTGAAAACACGAAAACCCGCCTCAAAGAGTTGCAGTTCAGCCAGCTAACCCTCAGTCAGCCGGTACTTCCGCCAGCCGAACTAGAGACGTTATCGCCGACCCAACAAAAAAAACTCCAGCAACTCAACAAAAACCTCGTCGAGCTAGTATCCCAGCAACGCTCACTACAACAGAAACTCATCAGCGAGTTATCACAATTACTGTTGATTCAGGATCAATTCAACGCCCAACTCATCAGTAACCGAGCGCTATTTAATAAGCACCTTCTGTGGTTGCCCAGCACCGACCCTATCTCCCTTGAATGGCCTAGACAAATCATTCAAGGCTTTGCAGCATTGACCGATGAACTGCCCTTCTTACTGCGCCCTCATTTTAGCCAGTTAAGCAGTAAAATAGGTTGGCCCTTAGGCTCGCTGATGATCACGTTACCGCTCGCCCTCTTCTGTCGTCGCTACCTAAACCAGCGCCAGGCTTTGTGGTGTAAGCAGATTGGCAATGTCACTGAAGATCATATTCGCCACACCCTCCGTCCGTTGCTGTATGGCCCCTTGGTGGCACTGCCCATTCCGCTCTTCCTCTACATCCTAGGCCGTCAATTTGGCGAGACAAGTTCGATCAGTAACCCACTCTATATCACTGCCTTTATCAGCTGGCTCTACTTGATCTTCATGCGCTGGATGCAACAACCCTATGGCTTACTACAAGGGCAGTTTGGCCTACCCGAGCACACCACTAGCTCCCTAAGGAAGCGGCTGCGAGTACTGTTCTGGATCAACACGCCACTGATTGCGCTGTTGTTGATACTCGACACCAGCACTCAGGAGGTAATTATTGCGGGCCCTACACGGCTAATCCTACTCGGCGTCGCCCTAAGCTTCGCCCTCTTCTGGATCAGCTTGTGGCGCGCGATCCCCAAAAACAACCCAAACCAATCACAGCTTTGGAGTAACGCCGGCCTTTGGATGGGCTTTATCATCAGCTTTAATATTGCCATGGCCGGCCTCATTTTATGGGGCTATATACTCTCAGCCAGCATTCTGACGGGGCTGGTCTTTCTACTGGTATGTATCGCGATTCTCTCCTATCTGATCTTTAATCTAGGTCGCCGCTGGCTCTTGATAGAAGAACGAAAGCTCTCCTTTAGCCATGCATTAGCTCGCCGAGCCGAGAGTCTCGCTGCTCGAGAAGAACCCACCGATTCACCACCGGTGCAAGAGAACTTCATCGACATTCAAACCATCTCTGATCAGGGTCATATGCTGCTTAAAACAGTGACCGCACTGATCTTTATCACCTTGGCATGGCTTACCCTTGGCTGGACACTTCCCGCGCTCGACATACTGGATTCCGTCACCCTTTGGTCAACCGGCAGCGGTGAGAGTGACGTACTTAGCTTTATTACCCTTAAGCAGATTATTTTTGCCCTTGCTGCGCTCTACATCACCTTCGTTGCAGCCCGTAACCTGCCGGGGCTCTTTGAGTTATTGGTACTGAACTATCTGCCACTGGCGCCCGGTACCGGTTTTGCCATCTCCACTTTGCTGAAATACTCACTGTATATTGTCGGTCTCGTCAGCTTCCTTAACTTTCTCGGCCTCGAGTGGGGCAAGCTGCAGTGGCTCATCGCAGCCATGGGGGTCGGCCTTGGATTTGGCCTACAGGAGATCGTCGCCAACTTTGTTTCCGGTCTGATTATTCTATTTGAAAAACCGATCCGTATTGGCGACACCATCACCATCGGCGGTGTCACCGGTAATGTCAGCCGGATTCATATCCGCGCCACCACCATTACCGATTGGGACCGCAAAGAGGTGATCATCCCCAATAAAACCTTTATCACCGACCAGCTTATCAACTGGTCACTCACCGATCCTATCACCCGTATTATTGTGCCGGTAGGCGTCGCTTATGGCTCCGATACTGGGCTGGTCACCGAATTATTACTGCAAGCCGCCGCCGTCAACAAAAACGTGCTCTCAGAACCCGCCCCACTGGCTTACTTTTTGTCCTTCGGCAATAGCACCCTCGATTTCGAACTGCGGGCTTATATCAGCTCGATGGATAAACGCAATCAAGCAACCCATGATCTGCACCGCACCATTGATCAATTGTTTAAAGAACACGATATTGAGATTGCCTTTCCGCAACTGGATCTTCACCTAAGAAGTAATGACACCGAGCAGGGTAACGATAAAAATAGCGGCAATGTTGCGCCAAAATAAGTTAATATTGATGCTATAACAATGAAAACAAAGAGATCTTTACCATGAGTGACAACCAGAATCGCCGACAACTACATCAATGTCAGATAGCCGTGCGCTGGGGTGACATGGATGCTTACGGCCATGTTAACAACGCACTCTATATGCGTTATTTAGAAGAAGCTCGGGTACAGTTGCTCGCGGCACTGGGAGCCTCCGTCGATGGCAACGGCATCGATCCGGTGGTTATAAATGTGGGCTGCACCTTTCTTCGGCCCATCATCTATCCAGCCACCGTTAACATAAATATTTTTGTCGGTGAGATCGGCCGCAGTAGTTTTATGACCTGGTACGAACTCAGCACCACCGACGAACCCGATCTAATCTGCAGCGAAGGTTATTCCAAAGTCGTGTGGATGGATCACAAAACCGGCCGTTCCGTGCCGCTGCCGGACAGTATCCGAGAAAAAATTTCTTAATCTTTAATCACACAGGTAACCAAATGAATCAAGTTAGCAATCCATCGACCGAAAAAGGCAGTAACGCAAAGATTATCTATATTCTCTATTTAGCCAGCCTCATATTCGGTATCACCGGCTTGGTTGGATTGGTGATGGCCTATGTTTACAAAAACGATGCCCCTGAATGGCTAAAAAGTCATTACCAATGGCAGATCCGTACCTTTTGGATAGGACTACTCTTTGCAATCATCGGCATCATCACGACCTCAATTCTGATTGGTTTCCTGATTCTTATCTTAAATGTAATCTGGTTTATTGTTCGTTGTATCAAAGGCCTGAGCGCACTGGAAAAACAGCAACCGCTGCCGAAACCTAGCAGCTGGCTGTTCTGATAGACCGCCACCGATTTACCCTTTAAAAAAGCTGCCGATGGCGGCTTTTTGCTTATCTAGGGTTACCCTTTTAAGTTCACCCAGCCGCTTTCCCACGATGTGAAATGAATACCCTGCATAAGCTTCATACTTTAGCCGTGCTTTAGGGGACAGGCATGGCAAAGTGCGATATTGTTGCGACGCACAAGCCAAAACACCGAGAGCGCTGAGACCAGCCACCGGATTGCGGCATACAAAAAATCACCTGATCCGGTTGCCTCGCACCGGATGTTGGACGATTACAAATGGGGCAGTACATTATGAGTCAACGGATACAAACAGGCGGCCTGCAGGTTGCTGAAGTTCTCTACAATTTTGTTAACCAGCAGGTTATTCCTGGCACTGGCGTCAACGAAGAGCAGTTCTGGGCAGGACTGGACAGCATTGTCCACGACCTAGCACCTAAAAACCGTGAGCTGCTGGCAAAACGGGATGCCATTCAAGAACAGATTGATAGCTGGCACCGTGAAAACCGCGCTAACGGCTTCGATCTCGAGGCCTATAAAACCTTTCTAAAAGAGATCGACTACCTGCTACCTGAAGGCGACGATTTCTCAGCCACCACCAGCAATGTCGATCCAGAGATGGCTACCATGGCCGGACCACAGCTGGTTGTGCCCGTGATGAACGCCCGTTTCGCCCTGAATGCGGCGAACGCTCGCTGGGGTAGTTTGTACGATGCCCTCTACGGCACCGATGCTATCGCCGACGATGATGGCGCAGAGATCACCGCTAGCTATAACCCCGTTCGCGGCGCAAAGGTTATCGAATTCGCCCGTAACGTGCTGAATGAAGTAGCCCCACTCGTTAATGGCTGCCATAAAGACGCGGTCCGCTATAGCATTGAACATGGCAAACTGGTCGTTACCCTGACAAATGGCACGGAAACCAGCTTGCAAGATGAAGCACAGCTGATCGGTTATAACGGCGAAGCCTCTACACCGAACGCCATCCTGCTAAAACACAACGGCCTGCATCTGGATATTCAAATCGATCGCAGCAGCCAGACCGGCGCCACCGATGCCGCTGGGGTAAGTGATATTATCGTCGAAGCCGCTCTCACCGCGATCATGGACTGTGAAGACTCCGTGGCCGCCGTTGATGCTGAAGATAAAGTCGTCGCTTACAAAAACTGGCTCGGCCTGATGAAAGGCGACCTTACCGAAGCTGTCACCAAGGGCGGAAAAACCTTCACCCGTAGCATGAACCCTGATCGCCAATATACTGGCGTTGATGGCTCTGACGTGCGTCTGAAAGGCCGCAGTCTGATGTTTGTCCGTAATGTTGGCCATCTAATGACGAACAATGCGATTCTCGACAAAGACGGCAACGAGATCCCTGAAGGCATCCTCGACGGCATGCTGACTAGCCTGATCTCAATTCACGATGTTAAGGGCACCGGTCAGTTTAGCAACACCACCACCGGCTCCATCTATATTGTAAAACCGAAGATGCACGGCCCAGAAGAGGTGGCGTTTGCCGATACTCTGTTCGGTCGTATTGAAACCGTTTTAGGCTTGCCCCGCTTCACCATCAAGATGGGCATCATGGACGAAGAACGCCGCACCACGGTTAACTTGAAAGAGTGTATCCGCGCGGCCAAAGACCGTGTGGTCTTTATTAACACCGGCTTCCTCGACCGCACCGGTGACGAGATCCATACCTCAATGGAAGCGGGCCCGATGATCCGCAAAGGCGAAATGAAAGCCGCTGCATGGATCGGCGCTTATGAAGACTGGAACGTCGATAATGGCCTCGCTTGTGGCCTGCAAGGACGTGCGCAGATCGGTAAAGGTATGTGGGCTATCCCTGATCAGATGGCTAACATGCTGACCGCTAAGATCGCGCATCCGCTATCCGGTGCCAATACCGCTTGGGTACCATCACCAACGGCGGCTGCCCTGCACGCATTGCACTACCACAAGGTAGATGTCTTCGCCCGTCAGGAAGAGCTAAAAAGCCGTCCTCGCGCCAGCCTTGATGATATTCTGACCATCCCCGTCGCTAGCGATACTAACTGGTCGACTGAAGAGATTCAGAACGAGTTAGACAACAATGCTCAGGGTATCCTAGGCTATGTAGTGCGCTGGATCGATCAGGGCGTTGGCTGCTCTAAAGTACCGGATATCAACGATGTCGGCCTGATGGAAGACCGTGCAACACTGCGGATCTCCAGCCAGCATATCGCTAACTGGTTACATCACAATATCTGTACCGAAGCGCAGGTCATGGAAACCATGCAGCGCATGGCGGCTGTGGTTGATCGCCAGAACGAAGCCGATCCGCTGTACCAGCCGATGGCACCGAACTTCGATGATAGCATTGCCTTCCAGGCGGCATTAGAACTCGTCATCCAAGGCCGGATTCAGCCAAATGGTTATACCGAGCCCGTTCTGCACCGTCGTCGCCTAGAAGCGAAGGCCAAGCAGAGCGCGTAGGCTCTAGCGCTTCACTGATGAAAAAACCGCGCCCGACGCGGTTTTTTTTCGCGCTCGCAAAGCAGCCCACAGTATCCACCGCTAAAGAGAAAGCTGAGTAATTACCAAGCTTTTCATTGGTCTCAATGGATCTAGCGACTACACTAGACCCATGACATCACAGCCAAACGCACAACCATTAACCGATTTTATCCACCAGCATCCACGCCTGTTTATCTTGACCGGTGCCGGTTGCAGTACCCAATCGGGCATTCCCGACTACCGCGATAGCAATGGTCAGTGGAAACGCCAACCGCCGGTGCAGCATCGGGACTTTCTCACCAGCCACGCGACCCGCCAGCGTTTCTGGGCCCGCAGCCTGATAGGCTGGCCGTTAATGGCCAATGCTCGGCCCAATAGTGTACATAACAGCCTGCAGCAACTGGAACAGAAAGGCTACTGTCCGCAACTGGTCACCCAGAACGTAGACCGGTTACATCAACTGGCTGGCCAGCAACAGGTGATTGACCTTCATGGCCGCTCCGATCAGGTAATCTGTATGGACTGCCAACAACTGCATGATCGCAACCAGATACACCAGCAGATGGCGGCTGAAAATCCAGCGTTTGCTCACTATACCGCCAGTGCCGCACCAGATGGCGATGCCGACTTAGAAGGGGTCGACTTTGGCCGTTTTAAAGTCACCGGCTGCGCTGCCTGTGGCGGCATGCTCAAACCCAATGTGGTATTTTTTGGCGATAATGTCCCTAAAGAACGGGTATTTAGCGCCCTCGATAGCTTAGAAAAAGCTGATGCGTTACTCGTTATCGGCTCTTCCCTGATGGTGTATTCCGGCTTTCGCTTCTGTAAACAAGCCGCGCAACGAAACATCCCTATTGCCGCCATCACCCACGGAAAAACCCGCGCCGATGAACTCCTTAGCTTAAAACTCGATGGTGATATTAGCGCCTTTCTGACGCCAAGCGTGAGCGCGTTAGATCAGCGCCTTTAGCCTCAACTTTACTGCTCATTAAGTGAACAACAGGCTTAACAAAGCAGCGATAGCCGTGCGTATCAGGTATACTGGCGGCCAATTGAATCCTGATTCCGAGTACAACTGTGTCTGATACCGCTTTTTCCTCCCTGAACCTACCTCCTACCATGCTTAGCAACCTTGCTGACCTTGGCTATAACGAGATGACCCCCATTCAGGCCCGCAGCCTGCCGCATGTGCTAGACGGCAAAGATCTAATTGCCAAAGCAAAAACCGGTAGTGGTAAAACCGCCGCCTTCGCCATCGGCTTGCTATTAAATATCAATCAGCGGGATTTCGGCACTCAGGCGCTCGTTATCTGCCCTACGCGGGAACTCAGCACCCAGGTGGCACAGGAGATTCGTCGGCTAGCACGCTTTAAAGACAACCTGAAACTGGTGATTCTCTGTGGTGGCCAATCCGTCGGCCCACAAATAGGCTCACTGGAACATGGCGCACATATTATCGTTGGCACACCCGGCCGAATTCAGGATCTGATCCGCAAAGGTAAGCTCGACCTATCCCGTTGTGGCACCGTGGTGCTCGATGAAGCTGACCGTATGCTCGACATGGGTTTTTATGAGCAGATTGAAGGGGTGATCAACCACACACCTAAGCAGCGTCAAACCCTGCTGTTTTCGGCCACCTATCCCGATGGGATTAAGAAACTCAGCGCCGACCTGCAGCGTGATCCAGTGGAGGTCACCGTCGAAGCGGTGCACAGCACCAGCCAGATCGAGCAATCTTTCTACGCCCTCGAGCAAACTAAGAAACCTGAAGCATTGGCGCGCATTCTCAGCCACTTTAATCCAGAATCGACCGTGATCTTCTGTAACACCAAAGATCAGTGCCGTGAAGTCTCCGAACACCTGCGCGGGCTCGGCTACTTTGCCGCCGCGTTACACGGCGATCTCGACCAACGCGACCGCGATCAGGTATTAGTGCAGTTTTCCAACCGCAGTAACACTATTCTGATCGCCACCGATGTCGCCGCCCGTGGACTGGATATCAGTGATCTATCACTGGTGATCAACTACGACCTCCCCCGTGATCCAGAGATCTACGTTCACCGTATCGGTCGTACTGGCCGCGCCGGCAAAGAGGGTATGGCTATCAGCCTGTTCCGAGATTCTGAACAGTACAAGATGGATATCATCAGCGAATACCTGTCGCAGACGCTCGAGACTAAATCCCTCAGCAGCCTGAAAAAAACCAGCTCTGAAGAGCCCGTTAAACCGGTGATGCGCACACTCTGCATCGCCGGTGGTCGAAAGGATAAGATACGTCCCGGAGACATCCTAGGCGCACTCACCGGTGAAGCCGGTATAGATGGCAGCGCGGTGGGTAAAATCAATATCTACGATTACGCTGCCTATGTCGCCGTCAAGCGTGAAGAAGCCCGTAAAGCCCATAGTCGACTACTCGATGGCAAGATCAAGGGTCGCCGCTTTAAAGTAAGAATGCTGTAAAAACATTTACTCGGATAACAAAGGTATTTTAATATGGCGGTAGCATCGGCGCGGCATATTCTAGTGAAAACCAAAGCCGAAGCTGACAAGCTGAAGCAACAACTGGAAAAAGGGGAGGATTTTGCCCGCTTGGCAAAAAAACACTCTCTGTGTAACTCCGCCAAACGGGGTGGTGATCTGGGTGAATTTCGGCCCGGCACCATGGTAAAAGCGTTCGACAATGTGGTTTTCCGCAAGAAAGTACTGGAAATCCACGGACCGGTGAAAACAAAGTTTGGTTTTCATCTTATACAGACACTCTATCGCAGCTAACCGTTAGCCCGATACAGTCGCCAACTTAAGGAGGTAGTTCCTATGAAACCGGCCAAGAAGCAGAAACAACACCCCAAGTTTGTTGAAGCGATGCAGAAACTCTCTGCCATGAACGAAGAAGAGCGCCTCTCCGAGGAAAACAAAGAACTCTTTGATCAAGCCATCGCCTACGCACCACTGGAAGCCCAGCCGGCGCTGGTGGCGATACAGCGCAAATATGCGGAAGTGCATTAAGAGCTGAAACGTCGCTGCTCGAAAAAGCATAAGATCAAAAAAACAAAAGAGAGCTGCGGGCTCTCTTTTTTTGCTTTGCATATACCGCAGGGTAACGAATTTATTAACTAACAGCGTTACCTATCCGTGATAACAGCCCGTTACGTGGTTTTCCCCTCACGATATTGCAGCAATCGACCTATTCAGATGTTCAACATTAACAGGCGAACGGAGTAAGTGGACGGTTTCCATTAAGCTATTGCAGTAATCTAAAGACATAACCACAGTATCTTCAGAATCTCTGACGGGTAATCACCGTCGTGTCCGCATCATTGGCGAACCTTTACCCCTTTTTACTCTTACGTACATCCCGCACCAGAAAAGATCGCCCCTGCCCCCGCTTCAACTCAAATAGATCGACGGCTTTGAACAGGCTACTCAGGTTTTTGAAGCCATAGTTACGGCAATCGAACGAGGTGCGGTTGGAGATATTCGAACCCACGGGGCCCAAAGGTGCCCACCCATCTTCATCTTCGTTGGCTTCAATCGCCTGACGCAGCAGATTAATGAGCTTGGTGTCCGATTTGATATTTTTCGGTTTGGTACTATTGGCGTTTTCGACGGTTTCTGGCTCGTCAAGAAAGAGGAATTTAGAGCAGGCATTCACAAACGGGGACGGCGCTTTACGTTCGCCAAACCCTAACACCATTTTGCCTTCCGCTAACGCGCGGGTCACCATCGGGGTGAAGTCACAATCAGAGGAGATAAAACACATCACATCGATATCTTTGGTGTACATAACATCCATCGCATCAATGACTAACGCAATATCGGAAGCATTCTTCCCTTTGATTAAGTCATACTGCTGCACCGGCTGAATCGCATATTCATGTAACAGGTCCTCCCAAGATTTCAGGGTGGGCGATTTCCAGTTACCGTAAGCCTTACGGATGGTGACCACACCATACTTAGCCACTTCACTCAGTACATTTTCAAACTTACTCGCGGGGGCATTATCGGCATCTATAAACAGGGCTATCTTTTGCTTTATCTCGGTCATCCTAAATCCACCTGTCACGCAATCAACTTAATATCGCTTTATTATAACGAAACGCAGCACAAGCCTGCAGTAAAGAAAAAGTTATCCCCAGACCCAGATCAAACTCATGACCGCAATAACGACACAAGCCCACCAAAGCGGCGTTAAGCGCTTAAGTCCGTTTTTGGAATGACTCCACACAAGACCACCAAGCCCCAATAGCATCAGGGGTAACGCCACCACGGCCAGTATCATCCAAGCAGTACTCTCCAACGCAATCGAGGAGTAATAGCCGAAGCACATCACCAACGGCAACAGCGCCACAATCACCAGTTTTATTAGCCATTCAGGCAGTTTATTCATCAGAGTTTACTTGATTAAGCACCACCTTCACCCGCTGCTGTAGTGCTGGCACCAACTCTACTTCAAACCAGGGATTCTTACGCAACCAGATATTGTTACGGGGACTCGGGTGAGGCATAGGAAAGATAGCCGTACCCTCGCGCTCGCTATATTCCCGCCAGCGGGAGACCATCTCGGTTACCGATCCTTTTTCTTGCAGATGCCAAGCCTGAGCATATTGGCCGATCACGAGAATCAGCTGCAGATTCGGTAAACGATCGAGCAGTAACTGGCGCCACTGCGGAGCGCACTCTTTACGAGGGGGCAGATCACCGGACTTACCGGTACCCGGATAGCAGAATCCCATTGGGAGAATCGCGATTTGTTGAGCGTCATAGAAGGTATCTCGATCGATGCCCAACCAATCCCGTAGGCGGTCACCACTGGGGTCATTAAAAGGGATGCCGGTTTCATGCACCCGCCGTCCAGGTGCTTGCGCCGCGATCAGTATCCGCGCGGCTCGATCAAACTGAATCACCGGCCTCACACCATCGGGTAGATAGGGGGCACAGATATCACAGGCCTTCACTCGGGCAATCAGCTGCTGATCAGTTTCCACTCTTTTCTCCTATGAATAGGCTCAGGCCTCAATGGCTCATTAAACGACTTAGCCTAATGAGCGCCTTTTTGTTGTACCCGTTTGCGATAATGGCTGGGCGATTCCCCCAGTGCTTTTTGAAACAGCCGCCTTAGCGAGCTAGGGCTGGCATAACCGACCCGCTCAACGACCTGCTCTAGGCTCAAACTGGTCGTTTCTAATAAGAGCTTGGTCTGCTCAAAACGCAGCTGCTGTTGATAATCAGCCACACTGATACCGTTCGCCGCTTTGAAGCGACGCGAAAGGGTACGCACACTGACCCCATGACCACTCGCTAAGGTCTGTAAACAAAGCTTATGGGATACGTCCCGTTGTAGCTGACTCTCAATAGCCAATACCAAGCTATCTTGATGATCGCTGCTTTCCTGCATAAAAATATAGGGGGATGCCGTGCTTTGAGCCGCATCGATCAACATATTTCGGGCGGCGCTCTGCGCTAAATGGCGCCCGACCTGCTGCTCCACCAAAGCCAGCATGGCGCCTAAGTTAGCGGTCATAGAGCCGGACGTATAAGCCCCCTGATCATTCACTAACATGGTATCAGGACAGTGCTCGACCGCCGGATAGCGGCTGCTAAAAGCCTTGCCCAACCACCATGCCGTGGTTGCCCGCTTACCAACCAACCCGCCCGCGTCACCCAACAGAAAAACACCACTGCAGTTTGCCGCTATCGGTATTCCCCGTTGAATATATTGGCTTAACCACTGGGTCTCTTCATCGAGCTGGGCTAGCCGCTTGAGCAATGAACGCACATCGAGATGGTGGATACCGGGGATAACAATCAGATCCGCCTCGGGCATCTGCGCGAATGAAACATCGGCCATGATCCGCATACCATTGGAGCAGCTCACCCAACCGCCATCACGTGAAGCCAACTGACACTCATATAGTGTGTCATCCTCGCCCCGCGTCTGCTTCCAGATAGAGTTAACGACGTTAAACACATCGAAAGGTGAGGTCAGTCCTGTGGCTTGACAGCCATCGAAGGCTAATCCAATAACTTTGTACATAATGACCTGATTTGCTCGTTAATTGGCGAACGAATGTCTTAATTTGATCGATTTTTCAGCGTAACCTAGATCTATCATTGACACCAGACAGAGAGATATAAAAATAATGACTCAACCCATCAGTCGCTACCCGATTACAGCACTACCCGATCTGCCCGCCGATATCCGCGACAGAATTTTGGCCGTACAAGAAAAAGCGGGCTTTATCCCGAATGTCTTTCTGACGCTCACCTACCGGCCCGATGAGTTTCGCGCCTTCTTCGCCTACCATGATGCTGTAATGGCTCGGGAAGGCAGCACCCTTAGTGCGGCAGAGAAAGAGATGATTATCGTCGCCACCAGCGCCCTAAACGGCTGTCAGTATTGTGTAATCGCCCACGGCGCTCTGTTGCGCGTCTATTCAAAAGAACCGTTGTTAGCCGATCAGATCGCGATTAATTACCGCCATGCTCCACTCACCGATAAACAAAAAGCGATGCTCACCTTTGCCATCAAAGTTTCACGGGCACCGGAAACCATAGCAGAAGACGACTATGCCGAATTAAAAACCTACGGTTTTGATGATGACGATATTCTCGACATCACGGGTATTACCGCCTTCTTTGGCCTTTCAAACCGAATCGCCATTGTCACTAACATGCAGGCCAACAACGAATTTTACACCCTTGCCCGCGTCCCCCGCACATAAGCTAGCAAGCTAACCGCTGGCCCTGAGCCTTATCAGGGCCAACCGATCACTCCCTATCAAGCCTTGTCTACCCGTTGTCACCATCTGTTCATCTGTTTTAAAGCTCAGTGTCACCTTTAACCGCCATACTGCCCCCAAACTGATTGCTGGACAGTAAGATGCAGAATATCCACACCATGTTTATCTCCGATGTGCATTTAGGCACCCCCGATTGTCAGGCGAAGTTACTTAGTGAAGCGCTGACGCAACTCGCTCCGAAAAAACTTTATCTGGTCGGCGATATTATCGATCTCGCGGCGATGCGTAAAAAAGCCGTTCTACCTCAGGATCAACAACTGCTTATCGGGCAGCTCTGGCAGATGGCCAGAGAGGGGTGTGACATTATTTATATCCCCGGTAATCACGACGCCCCACTGCGTAAAGTCTGCGGCTTAAGGTTAGGCAAGTTACAGATTCGCCGTAAAGCGATCCACAAAACCCGTGATGGCCGTCGCTTTCTGGTATCCCACGGTGATGAGTTTGACAGTCATGTCCGTATCCATCCACTCATGTTGCTGCTAGGTGATCATAGCCACCAACTGTTGCTCTGGTTAAACCGCAGCTACAACCGCGTACGTCAATGGCTGAAGCTACCTTACCGCTCACTCGCCGCGATGATAAAACAACGTTTTAGTACCGCCCAACGCTATATTCAACACTTTCAGGATGCCGCTTGTACCGAGGCTAAACGGCAATCACTGGATGGCTATATCGGCGGGCATATCCATCAAGCAGGCTTTAACCACCGCAAGGGAGCGCTGTACTGCAACGATGGCGACTGGGTTGAGCACTGTACCGCACTGGTTGAAACCGACAGCGGCAAACTGCAACTGCTGGAATGGCCGACCATGAAGGTAGTGAGCGAGCCCTCTGCGCCACTGTCATATTCCAGCGAACCGGTGATCTGTGCCTGCAAACGTATCCGCCGACGCGCCTTTGTTGAAATCGTTCAGCGAGAGCAGCTCACCACCATCGAGGCCGTTCGAGAGCACACCTCGGTTAATATTAATTGCGGTTGCTGCTATGAAACCGTGCAAGCGGTACTCGATGAACTTAATCAGCCCCATTAGCTTGATTTGAGTCAAGCCATTAGAGCCCCAGCAAAAATACTTCCCGCCTCAAAGAGCAATTCTGATATTATTGCAAATACGATTCACTATCATTTGCATCTATTATGAAATGCTTTATCTATCTCCTGAGCCTCTCCACACTGCTAAGCACCGGCACAATCGCCGCTGACACTGAGCAACCGCTGTTAAATAAAGTTCAGCTGGGCCAGCAACTCTTTTTTGATACCCGTTTATCGGCAAACCGCAGCCAAAGCTGTGCGACCTGCCACGCCCCCCAAGCGGGCTTTGCTGATCCCCGACAGAATGACGCCAATGGTGCGGTATCCTTAGGTGATGATGGACATTCTCTGGGTAACCGAAACGCACCGACCGCAAGCTACGCCATGTTCAGCCCCGATTTTCAGCTTACCGAGGAAGGGGTTTATAAGGGTGGTCAGTTTCATGATGGCCGTGCTAAAAATCTTCAAGCGCAAGCCGGTGGCCCACCCACCAATCCGATTGAGATGGGCATGCCATCAACCGCAGCACTGATGGCCCGATTACAGAAGATCCCCCTCTATCGCAAAAATTTCACGGCACTCTATGGCGCTGATATCTTCGCCCAGCCCGATGCAGCCTACAACGCCATGACCGACAGCATTGCGGCATTTGAACGCACCGAGGAGTTTGCCCCCTTTGATTCGAAATACGATCGTTTTTTACGCGGCGAATATAAACTCACCCCGCAAGAAGACCTTGGCCGCACTCTGTTTTTCTCCCAACAGTTCACTAACTGCAATCAGTGTCACCAGCTAAAAGCGAGTCCTAGGGCCGAAGGCGAAACCTTCAGTAACTATGAATATCACAATATCGGTGTCCCGATTAATCAACAGGCCCGCGCGATCAATGGCGTCAGTCCCGACTTTATCGATCAAGGGTTATTAGACAACCCGGCGGTGTCCGACCCCGCTCAGGCCGGTAAATTTAAAGTGCCGACACTACGCAATGTCGCCGTCACCGGCCCCTATATGCATAACGGTGTGTTTAAAGACCTGCGTACCGTGGTGCTGTTTTACAACAAATACAATAGCCGTAGCCCTGTTCGACAGATCAATCCCGAAACAGAGCAACCTTGGGCCGCCCCTGAAGTTCAGCAAAATATCTCTCTTAAAGAGTTAGAATCCGGCCCAGCACTGGCCGATCAGCGTATCGATGCACTGGTGGCCTTTATGAAAACACTCACCGATAAGAGATATGAAGCCCTACTCGATTGATCTCTACCCCTCATGTTTCAGGCTCAGACCTCTCTGATGACAGGGCATATCCATGCCCTGTCGCTACATAAAGCAGTGCTAACGTTTTGATGGTGTTATCGACCCAACGTTATCTGTTATGGTGTAGCCCAATGATAAGAATAAGAGGGTGCTATGACCGATTACAAACCGATTCAATGCGAGCTGCATGATGGTTTTGAACTAGCCTGTATGCGCAGACTGGTCGATCAGGTGATCTGGCAGGATGAAAACGGTCAGCTACAACGGGATAAGCTGCGCTTTATTAATATCGATATCCGCGACGGTGAAGAGTGTCTGATTGCCGCCGATCATAATGGTAAACAGTTACGCATCCGGCTCGACCGGATTCAATCGAAACCGCCGGGTTGCTAACCTAGGCGGCTACACACCCACAGCGGCTCAAACACTCAATCGTCGGGCTGTTTGCTCCACCAGTGGGATAATACGGTCAGTACCTAACGCTTTATGTGGCCGCGCCGCCGATTGCAATACCACCGCCACCGTTGCCAGTTCCGGTAAGCCTAATTCTGCCGGCAGGCGATACAGATCGGCGGGCACACAACAAGATGCTAAAGTGGTCATCGCTTCGCCCCGCCTAACCAGCTCGATTAACAACGCACAACTACCGCTAATACAGATCACGTCAAAATGACGCCCCTGCTTGCTCAAACCATCCACGGCGGTGCTGTGAAATTTACAATCCGCGTCCACCAACGCTAGCCTAAGCGACTGATCCGGTTTAATAAAATCCGCCGTGGGTGCGACCCAAACGCCCTTATCTTGCAGCAACAGATAACCTTCCTCGGTTTCAGGGCGACGGGTAAGCACCGTCAAATCCAACTCTCCCTTATCAATCAACGCTCTTAGTTGTGCCGATGTACCGGTACGCACCTGTACCTGCAAACCGGGAATCTGTAACTGGATCTCAGACAGCAACTGTGGCAATACACCGGTGACATAATCATCCGGACAACCTAACATCAAAGGACGAGATCCCGTCTCGGATGACATAACCCCTAGCGCTTCATCATGCAGCTTCATAATCCGCCGGGCATAACTCAGCAGCTTTAAGCCATCATCGCTCAGTTGTAGTTCACGGCCATCCTTTAGGAACAGCTTTTTATCCAGTTGCTCCTCCAGGCGTTTCATCTGCATACTCACTGCTGACTGCGTACGAAAAAGCTGGGCTGCAGCCCGAGTGAAGCTGCCACTATCGACCACCGCGATAAAGCTGCGAAGCAGTTCATTGTCTAACATCAAGGGTATTGATACCTGTTATCAGATTTATTCGTTTGAGGGCGCTCACATTAAACGCCAGACTAGCCTCTAAACTAATCGACTTCACAGAGAAAAGGAATCTAGCGATGCAACTGATTATCGGGAATCATAACTATTCAAGCTGGTCACTACGCGCCTGGCTGTTACTCCGTCAATTTGACCTAGGGTTTGATACCCTTCGCATTGCTCTTTTCACACCGGGTTCTGCTAAACAGATTAAAAGCTTCAATCCAGCAGGCAAGGTGCCAATCTTGCTCGATAACGATCTAACAATCTGGGATTCGTTGGCGATCGGTGAATATATCAACGAACAGCACCTGTTCGGCAAAGGCTGGCCCGCCGATGCCCGCCTCAGAGCCCATGCCCGAAGTAGCTGCGCCGAAATGCATAGCGGTTTTATGGCGCTACGCAAGGCCATGCCTATGAACTGCCGCCGCCATGTGGATAACTTTGCCATCTCGGTTGAGGTTCAGCAGGATATCGATCGTATCAATACCTTATGGAGTGAAGCCCTAAGCAGGAGTGGTTCAGAACAGTTTTTATACGGGAATTTTTCCATCGCAGACGCCTGCTATGCACCGGTCGTTTTCCGCCTGACCGGCTATGGCGTTAAGCAGCCCGCGCAACTGCAAGCTTATTGCGACCGCATACTCGCCCTACCCGCCTGCCAAGAGTGGCTGGCGTTGGCACAACAGGAAAGCGAGGTCATTGAGGAAGAAGAGGTTTAGCAACGGCTGTTATAAAAAAACGCTCCGCAGCAACAGCTGGGGAGCGTTTTTCTCGCTAAATACCGTTATTACAAACCGTATTTATCCGCCATATCTTCCAATGAAACCGCCACGATCTTATCCGCATGACCGGCTGTGCCGAATGCTTCATAACGGGCGACACAGATATCGCTCATCGCATCCATGGTCACTTTAAGGAATTTACGGGGATCAAACTCAGATGGGTTCTCAGCCAGGAAGCGACGTACCGCACCGGTAGATGCCAGACGCAGATCGGTATCGATGTTAACCTTACGCACACCGTGCTTAATGCCCTCAACGATCTGTTCAACCGGCACACCGTAAGTTTCTGGGATCTCTCCGCCGAACTCATTGATAATCGCCAGCCACTCCTGCGGTACAGAAGAGGAACCGTGCATCACCAAGTGAGTGCCAGGGATACGATCATGGATCGCTTTAATACGATCGATCGCTAAAATATCACCGGTTGGTGGACGGGTGAACTTGTAAGCCCCGTGGGATGTACCGCAGGCAATCGCCAGTGCATCAACACCTGTTTTCGCAACGAAATCAGCAGCTTCATCAGGATCGGTCAGCATTTGATCGTGGGACAGCGTACCTGTTGCGCCAACACCATCTTCTTCACCGGCCTGACCTGTCTCTAACGACCCGAGGCAACCCAGCTCACCTTCAACAGACACACCACACGCATGCGCCATCTCAACGGTACGACGGGTAACATCGACATTATAGTCGTAGTCCGATGGTGTTTTACCATCCGCCATCAATGAACCGTCCATCATCACTGAGGAGAAACCCATCGCGATAGAACGCTGACAGATCGCTGGTGAGGTACCGTGATCCTGATGCATACAGACCGGGATATGAGGAAACTCAGCAATCGCCGCCAGAATCATATGACGCAGAAAGTTAGAACCCGCGTATTTACGCGCACCAGCAGAGGCCTGAACAATCACCGGCGAGTTGGTCTTGTCAGCGGCTTCCATAATAGCGCGCATCTGTTCAAGATTATTCACGTTAAACGCCGGGATACCGTAACCATGCTCAGCGGCATGATCCAGCAGCTGACGCATACTGATAAGAGCCATATGTTCACCTTTTTAATTAAGCCTGTGCGGCTATTAATTCTATCTTAAGCGGCTCAACAGAGCAGCCACTCGTTTATATATTGCAAATCTTCGCATCCTAGACGCAACGTTTAAAGCGCCATGAATGCGGTGAGTGCGCGACCAACACTGACGCGACCTCGGTTTAATTAGCCCGGGATTCCAGCATCGCCACGGCAGGTAAAACCTTACCTTCAACAAACTCAAGGAAAGCACCACCGCCGGTCGAAATGTAGGACACCTGATCAGCAATCTGATACTTATCCACAGCGGCCAGCGTGTCACCACCACCGGCAATAGAGAAGCCTTTGTTCTCGGCGATCGCCAACGCGAGGGTTTTGGTGCCTTCACCAAACTGATCAAACTCAAACACACCCACAGGGCCATTCCAGATAATGGTACCGGCCTCTTTCAACATGTCAGCCAGATTAGCCGCTGATTGTGGACCGATATCCAAAATCATATCATCTTCACCAACCTCATCGACGAGCTTAATCGTTGCCGTCGCGGTTTCAGCAAACTCAGTAGCCACAACCACATCGACCGGCAGCGGAATATTCACTTTCTCCATCAACGCTTTTGCGGTTGGAATCAGGTCATGTTCACACAAAGACTTACCGACAGGTTTACCGGCTGCTGCGAGGAAGGTATTTGCGATACCGCCACCGACAATCAACTGATCGACTTTATCGGACAGTGACTCGAGTACGGTCAGTTTAGTCGATACTTTAGAGCCACCAACAATCGCCGCCATCGGCCGTGCTGGGTTGCCTAATGCTTTTGCCAGCGCATCGAGTTCGCCAGCTAACAGTGGACCCGCGCAGGCAACCGCAGCAAACTTAGCGACACCGTGGGTTGATGCCTGTGCCCGGTGGGCTGTACCGAACGCATCCATAACATAGATATCGCACAGTGCCGCCATTTTTTTGGACAAGGCTTCATCATCTTTCTTTTCGCCGACATTAAAGCGGACATTTTCCAGCAACACGACATCGCCATCGGCCACATCGAAATCGCCTTCGAGCCACTCTTTGATCAGTGGTACGTCACGCCCTAGCAAGCTGCCTAAATGACGCGCCACCGGCGCCAACGAACTCGCTTCATCGTAAACGCCTTCGGTCGGACGGCCTAGGTGAGACATCAGCATCACCTTAGCACCAGCTTCGAGCGCAAGTTTAATGGTGGGCAACGAAGCACGAATACGGGCATCACTGGTCACCTGACCATCCTTGACTGGCACATTGAGGTCTTCACGGATCAGGACACGCTTGCCCTTGAGATCCACTTCGGTCATTTTCAATACGCTCATATTTATTCCTGCTTCTTAATACTCAAAATTACAACAACAGTCTGTGACAGACTATCGCTTTCAATTACTTAATGTTTAACCAGCCCTGTGCGACATCCAGCATCCGGTTGGCAAAGCCCCACTCGTTATCAAACCAGCACATCAGTTTAATCATCTTGCCACCACTGACGCGGGTCTGGGTGCCATCGACAATGCCGGAACGGGCATCCCGATTGAAATCGATCGATGCATGGGCTTCTTCGGTATATCCCAGCAAGCCGCGCAAGGGACCTTCCGCCGCTATTCGCAGTATCTCATTGACCTGTGCCGCCGAGGTTGACTCACTCACGTTTAAAGAGATATCCAACAACGACACGTTAATCGTCGGCACCCGCACATGTAGCGACTCGAAGCGTCCCGCCAACTCGGGCAATAGGCGATCGATACCGCGATTCAAACCGGTATTCACCGGAATAATCGACTGCATGGCACTACGGGTTAAACGTAGATCGGTTTGGTTGTAGCTATCGATTACCGGCTGATCGTTCATCGCCGAATGAATCGTGGTGGTCACACCGCTGATAATGCCTAACTCTCGGTGCAATAGATTCAGTATCGGCACAATACAGTTAGTCGAACAGGAACCCGCCGCTACGATGGTTTGATCCGCCGCTAACAGCTGCTGATTAAAGCCATAGATAATAGTGGCATCAACATCGGCTTCGGCCGGCTGAGAAAACAGCAACCGTCGCGCGCCACTATCCAGATGTTTCTGGGCGGTTAAACGGTCGCTAAAGGAGCCCGAACATTCGAGCACCAGATCAACGTCCATCTCCTGCCAGGGCATCGATCCGGCTTCCGCCTGATTCAACACCCGAATCGCATCACCGTCGATCAATAGATCACGACCATTATGCGCCACCGGCAGCGGGAAGCGTCCATGTGTCGTGTCATAGCGCGTCAGATAAGTTACCGTCTCAATATCCGATAACTCATTGATCGCCACCACTTGCAGCTGATCACGATAGCCGCACTCATAGATCGCCCGCAGGACGCTCTGCCCAATCCGGCCATAGCCGTTTATTGCAACCCGGAAAGCCATATCACCTCGTTAAACAAAAAAAGCCAACTGAATCAGTTGGCCTTTCGAACCGTCTGCTTTAGAGAACAGACTTCACTTTTTCAACAACATTCTCAACGGTAAAGCCAAACAGTTTAAACAGATCGCTGGCTGGTGCCGACTCACCAAAGGTGGTCATGCCCACAATCGCACCATCGAGGCCGACATATTTATACCAATAATCCGCTTGTGCTGCTTCCACTGCGACCCGTGCTTTCACGGCAGCAGGCAGAACAGATTCACGGTAGGCTGCATCTTGTTTATCAAACAGGTCAGTACATGGCATGGACACCACACGCACCTGCTTACCTTCCGCTTCAAGAGCAGCGGCTGAATCCATCGCCAGACCCACTTCAGAACCGGTCGCGATCAGAATCGCATCGGGCGTGCCTACGGTATCTTTCAAGATGTATCCACCGCGAGCAACATTCGCCAGCTGTTCAGCGTCACGCGCCTGATGTGGCAAGTTTTGGCGGGAGAAGATCATCGCTGTCGGGCCATCGGCACGTTCCAGCGCGGATTTCCAAGCGATAGCAGACTCAACCGCATCCGCGGGACGCCAAGTGCTCATATTCGGTGTATGACGCAGGTTAGCGATCTGTTCAATCGGCTGATGGGTTGGGCCATCTTCACCTAGACCGATAGAGTCATGAGTATACACATGAATAGCGCGGATCTTCATCAACGCAGCCATCCGCAGTGCATTACGGGCATATTCCATAAACACTAAGAAAGTTGCACCGTAAGGGATAAAGCCACCGTGTAGCGCGATACCATTCATGATCGCCGACATACCAAACTCACGCACGCCGTAGAACATGTAGTTGCCAGAAGCATCATCTTTCGTGATCCCCTTGCAACCAGACCACAGTGTCAGGTTAGAGCCCGCCAGATCGGCAGAACCGCCGAGCAGTTCAGGCAACAGAGGGCCATAAGCATTCAATGCATTCTGAGACGCCTTACGTGAAGCGATGGTTTCGCCTTTCGCTTGCAGCTCTTCGATATAGGTATCGGCTTTTTCAGAGAAGTCAGCGGGCAATTCACCGGTATAACGGCGGATCAGCTCGCGCGCTTCAGCAGGGTAGTCTTTGCTGTACTCAGCAAAACGCTCTTCCCAGTCATTTTCCAACACAGCACCGCTTTCGAGACCGTTCCACTGTTCAGCGATATCTTCAGGAATAACAAAAGGCTCATATTCCCAACCGAGCTGTTTACGGGCCAAGGCGATCTCATCATCACCCAGCGGCGCACCGTGGCAATCTTCTTTACCCTGTTTATTCGGCGAACCAAAACCAATGATGGTTTTGCAGCAGATCAGGGTAGGCTGATCTTCGTTGTCCTGTGCCGCTTCAATCGCCGCTTTAATCTGTTCCGCATCGTGACCATCTACATTCGGGATCACATGCCAGCCGTAAGCTTCAAAACGCTTCGGCGTATCATCGGTAAACCAACCTTCGACTTCACCATCGATAGAGATGCCGTTGTCATCGTAGAAGGCAATCAACTTACCTAAGCCTAAAGTACCGGCCAGTGAGCAAGACTCGTGGGAGATACCTTCCATCAAACAACCATCGCCAAGGAAGGCGTAGGTGTGGTGATCGATAATCTCATGACCTTCACGGTTAAACTGCGCCGCCAATGATTTCTCAGCAATCGCAAAACCGACCGCATTGGTAATACCCTGACCCAGTGGGCCAGTGGTGGTTTCAACACCTGGGGCATAACCGTATTCTGGGTGACCGGCGGTTTTTGAATGCAGTTGACGGAAGTTTTTCAGATCATCAATGGACAGATCATAACCGGTCAGGTGCAGTAGGCTATAAATCAACATAGAGCCGTGACCATTCGACAAAACAAAACGGTCGCGGTCTAACCAATGCGGGTTCGCCGGATTGTGTTTTAGGAAATCATTCCATAAGACTTCAGCGATATCCGCCATTCCCATCGGCGCACCAGGGTGACCAGATTTAGCCTTTTGGACAGCATCCATACTGAGGGCACGAATTGCATTGGCAAGTTCTCTACGCGAGGACATTCATTCACTCCAGGGCCGAAGAAGCCCAAGTTGAGATTAAAAAGTGTGTTGATGCTGCATCATCATCTTTAACTGCCAAGTTGATGGGTTGAGCACCGATATAAAAATAGGACGCTATTTTCTCGTAACCGTCCGTCAGCTTCAAACCTATTTCAGAGAAATTTAATGAAAATGAGCCGTTTTCATCTAAAAAAGTAAAAAAATCATCTAAAACAGGAACGCCGGCCATGCAATCATGACCTAACACGATTAAAATAGCGCTCATTCTTGTACTCGGGCTGTCGGTCCGATGCCATACATCATTCTCATAAGCTAGGATTGAAGACGCGTAATGAGCGAATACAGCCTGTTTACCTCGGAATCCGTTTCCGAAGGTCATCCTGACAAGATCGCCGATCAGATCTCTGATGCGGTTCTTGATGCAATTATTGCTGAAGACAAGTACGCCCGTGTGGCCTGTGAAACCATGGTTAAAACCGGTGTCGCGATTGTCTCTGGTGAAATCACGACCTCCGCATGGGTCGATCTAGAAGCGCTCGTCCGTGGCGTTATCTGTGATATCGGTTACACCTCATCCGACGTTGGCTATGACGGCGCGACCTGCGGTGTCCTCAACATCATCGGCAAACAGTCACCTGATATCAATCAGGGTGTCGACCGCGCCAACCTTGAAGATCAAGGAGCCGGTGACCAAGGTTTGATGTTTGGTTATGCCAGCAACGAAACCGATGTGCTGATGCCAGCGCCAATTTGCTACGCTCACCGTCTAGTTGAACGTCAGGCCGAAGCGCGTAAATCAGGCCTATTGCCATGGTTGCGCCCCGATGCCAAGAGCCAGGTAACCTTCCGTTATGAGAACGGCCAACCGGTCGGTATCGATGCGGTTGTGCTGTCCACACAACACAACCCGGAAGTCTCCATGGCGGATCTTCAGGAAGCGGTGATGGAGCTGATCATCAAGCACACCCTGCCCGCTGAATGGATCGACAAGAGCACTAAGTTCCATATCAACCCAACCGGCAACTTCGTTATCGGTGGGCCGGTTGGCGACTGTGGTCTGACAGGTCGTAAGATTATCGTAGACACCTACGGCGGCATGGCCCGCCACGGTGGCGGCGCATTCTCCGGCAAAGACCCATCAAAAGTTGACCGTTCAGCAGCCTACGCGGGCCGTTATGTAGCGAAAAATATCGTTGCCGCAGGTTTGGCTGACAAGTGTGAGATTCAAGTGTCTTACGCCATCGGCGTAGCAGAGCCTACTTCAGTATCGATCAACACCTTCGGTACCGGTAAGATTTCTGACGCGAAAATCATCGAACTGGTGAATAACCACTTCGATCTGCGGCCACATGCGATCACTCGCATGTTGGATCTACTGCACCCGATGTACCGTCCAACGGCTGCTTACGGTCACTTTGGCCATAATCCTTATGAGATGACTTCCGGTAACGAAACCTTTACCGCTTACTCTTGGGAAAAAACCGATAAAGCCGACGAACTGCGTGCCGCTGCAGGCATCTAAGTCTCATTGGCATTGCGTTAGCGAGTCTTAAGTCAGCCTCAGCTAACCACAAATTAGGGCAGAGCATTCACTCTGCCCTTTTTTATACCCTCACAGTATCGCTCCACCCTCCCTGTCTCAAAACCACAAGCACCAAGATCCCGCTAACTGATCTCTTTTTACCGTGGCATAATAGCGCCTCAACCCGCAGATCTGATTGATAGACACCATGAGAATTCCACGTTTTTATGAGCCTCAAGCCATTATCGAAGGCCAACCACTCAGCCTTAGCGACAGCGTTGTGCAGCATGTCAGTCGCGCGCTACGTATGCGGCCCGGTGATACCCTCATACTGTTTAACGGTGATGGCTGCGAATATACCGCCGAGCTTACCGAGGTGGCTAAACGCAGCGCTTCGGTACAGATTACTCAGACGGTGAAACCTCAGCGTGTTTCCCCCTTAACAATCACCCTCGGGCAATCGATCTCCCGCGGCGAGCGCATGGACTATGCGGTACAAAAAGCCACCGAACTCGGCATGAACCGGATGGTGCCGCTGTTCACCGAGCGCTGCGAAGTGCGCTTAAATAACGACCGTCAAGATAAACGCCGCCAACACTGGCAACAGGTGGCGGTTAGCGCTTGCGAACAGAGTCTCCGTTGCGACCTACCCGAGATCGGCGAGCCACAATCCCTCAACGACTGGCTGGATAACGTCGAAGCCGACCTTAAACTGGTGCTCCATCACCATACCGAACAACCGCTGGGCGACTTCGCCAAACCCGACTCCATCGCCCTATTGATCGGCCCGGAAGGCGGCTTAAGCGAAGCAGAAGTGGAACTCGCACTGGCAAAAGGGTTCAAACCGGTAGCCTTTGGCCCCCGGGTGTTCCGCACTGAAACCGCGCCTGTTGCGGCGTTATCCGTACTGCAATATCTCTGGGGCGACCTAGGATAAACACAGATAACAGTAATACTGGTGATGACTGAATCAGGCGGGTAGAATCCCTCTACACGCAACACCGCTAATTGATAGATCAACTTTACAGATAAACAAGGCGCATCAATGACAGTTAAAATCGGCATTGTGATGGATCCCATCGAGACCATCAGCTTCAAAAAAGACAGCTCTCTCGCCATGCTTTGGGCCGCCCAAAGCAAAGGTTGGGAGATCTGGTATATGGAGCAGAAAGATCTTTACCTGCGTGATGGCAAGGTATTGGCGAAGATGGCACCGATGACCGTCGATATGAACCCTGAGAAATGGTTCGATCGTGGTGAATATCAGGTGCAGGAAGTTAGCACCCTCGATGCCGTTCTGATGCGCAAAGACCCTCCTTTCGATAACGAGTTTATCTATTCGACTCACCTACTCGAAATGGCGGCCATGCAGGGCAACACCCTGATGGTCAACCGGCCACAAGCACTACGGGATTATAACGAGAAGATCTTTGCCACCCACTTCCCCCAATGCTGCCCACCGGTACTGGTCACCCGTCGTGATGACCTACTGCGCGAATTCCACGCTGAATTTAAAGATGTCATCTTCAAACCCCTCGACGGCATGGGCGGCACCTCTATTTTCCGCATTCAAGAAGAGGGCGTTAACCTCGGTGTGATCATCGAAACCCTCACTAAATTCGGCACCGAAACCATCATGGCGCAACAATATCTGCCACAGATCGTCGACGGTGATAAACGTATTCTGATGATCGATGGCGAGCCTGTACCTTACGGCCTGTCACGGATTCCCACCAATGGCGAAACCCGTGGCAACCTTGCCGCCGGTGGTCGCGGCGAAGGCCGTCCACTGACTGAACGGGAGCTATGGATCGCGGCACAGGTTGGCCCTACCCTGAAAGCACAGGGGATTCTGTTTGCCGGTTTAGATGTGATCGGTGACTACCTCACCGAAGTGAACGTCACCAGTCCAACCTGTATCCGCGAACTGGATAATCAATTTGGTTTGGATATTGGTATGCAACTGATGGATGTCATCGAAGAGAAACTTAATCAGCGGCCCGCATAACCATGATTAACCGCCTCACAGGAGTGTCAAATGAGTAAAGCCGTCGCCGCTGTATCCGCAGCAGATCGCCTCGGCTTCACCCTGTTTTTGGCCGTGGCGGTGCATGCCGCCGCTATTCTTGGCATTGGCTTTGCTATCACGCCCAAGACACCTCCGGCGCAGACGCTGGAAATCACCCTTGCCCAGTTTAAGAGTGAAAAACCACCCGAAGAGGCGGACTTTATCGCCCAAGCGGATCAGCAGGGTAGCGGCCAACTAGAAGAGAAAGCCCTGCCCACCACCCGCGAACAGGCCGATTTTCAGCACCAAGACATTCAGGAAACGGCAGCCCTTCAGCCGACGCCGACAGTGAAGCCAGCGCCACAACCGATCCCACCGAAACCGCCGGCACCGGTAGATATCGCTGAGAACGTTAAAAAGACCACCAACAACGCACCGGCACAACAGGTGGTTGTTACCCAGGCGAAGAAAGAGAAAAAACGTACCGCCGTTGAGAAGAAACAGCGTCCATCGGCGCCGCCACCTCCGCCACCCGGCAACTCTCAATCCCTGCTCTCCCGCAGTCTTGAGATCGCAAGCCTTGAAGCCCAGCTCGATTTTCAACGCCAAGAGTATGCCAAACGGCCACGGGTCAAACGCCTGACCTCTGCGGCAACTAAAAGTCACAATGATGCGGTCTATCTGGCCAATTGGCGGCGGAAGATTGAATCGGTGGGCAACCTGAATTACCCGAAAGAAGCACAACAAAACCAGCTATACGGCAGCCTACGGATGATGGTGATCATATTGCCTGACGGTCATGTAAAGGATATTCGCATCCTGCACTCCTCCGGTAATAAGGTACTCGATGATGCCGCCGTTAGAATTGTGCAATTGGCATCACCTTTTCAAAGCTTTCCGATTGAGATGCGCAAGGATACCGATGAACTGGAAATTATCCGCACCTGGAAATTTGAGAAATCGGCACGGGTATACTAAACCTTATGGAACTGAGCGACAGAGAAACAACGCTTGAACCATCCCGTTTCCATACGACTCAAGGGCAGGATTCACGATGACAGCAGAGGCCTCTTCACTCTACCTGCCCGGCAGTCTCCAGGGCCACTTTCTCTTTTCCATGCCTCACATGGATGACCCTCGCTTTGCCCAGAGCCTCATCTATATCTGTGAACATAATGAATCCGGTGCCATGGGTATAGTGATCAACCGCCCGACAGAGATGCACCTGAACGAACTGTTGCAGCTACTTGAGCTTCCCGACCGGGAGGATCACGCCGCCATAGAGGTTTATGCCGGCGGCCCGGTACAGAATGACCGAGGCTTTATTCTTCACAGCCCCCTCGCCAAGTGGGATTCGAGTTATGTCATCAACGATCAACTAACCCTGACCACCTCAACGGATATTCTGCGCGCGATCAGCGAAAACCACGGGCCAGAGGACTTTCTGGTGGCGTTAGGCTATGCCGGCTGGGGCGCGGGACAACTCGAACAGGAACTGTCTGATAATGTTTGGTTAAGTTGCCCGGCTAATTTAGATATAATGTTCCGCACTCCGGCCGAGGAACGACTTCAGGCGGCAGCGGCGACGATGGGGATTGATCTTAATCTATTAACATCGCAAAGCGGCCATGCCTAATCAGCGCCCTCGCCACTAACCCACTCAAAGAAGCGTATGATCACACTCTCAGGTCCAGTTATAGGCTTTGATTTCGGCACCACTCGGATCGGCATTGCCGCCGGCCAAGCAATCACCGGCACGGCCTCTCCGTTACCGCCGATCAGTGCCCGCGACGGCATCCCCGACTGGCAGGTGATTGAAACACTCATCGCTGAGTGGCAGCCCGCTGCTATTGTCGTTGGCATCCCGCTGAATATGGATGGCAGTATCAGCGACATGTCGCGTCGGGCTCGAAAATTTGCCAACCGTCTCAAAGAACGTTGCCAGCGCCCCTGCTATCTGATTGATGAACGGCTCACCACCCGTGAAGCCAAACAGATCAGTCTATCTCGGGGCGGCAGCAGTAATTTTAAAGAAAATTCCGTTGACGGCATTGCCGCTCAACTGATTCTGGAAAGCTGGTTTGAATCAGACCAACTGATATCCAGTGAAACCCGACTGGAGGACCTTTATGGTATCGGGCGTAATTAAAGTCGATCACCTGTTAGCTAAAATGGCGACCGAACTGACCACTCTTATCAAGGCACGACAGCTTGATGACCCCATGATGATCGGCATCCGCACCGGCGGCGTTTGGCTCGCGGAACATCTGCATCAGCAGCTCAATATCGCCAGCCCACTGGGCACCCTAGATATCTCATTCTATCGTGATGATTTTACTCAGGTGGGCTTAAACCCTAAAGTGCAGCCCTCGGCACTACCGAGCGCCACGGAAGACCGACACATTATCCTTGTCGATGATGTCATCATGAGCGGCCGCACCATTCGTGCTGCCATGAATGAGCTGTTTGATTATGGCCGCCCCGCGTCCATTACACTGGTCACGCTGCTCGACCTCAATCGACGTGAACTCCCCATTCAGGCGGATGTTATCGGCGACACACTGCTGCTGGCCGATGATGAACAGGTCAAACTCACTGGGCCGGCGCCATTGGCACTGGAAATCCGTAAGAAAGCTAACTTATAACCCATCGCCGGAATCTGCCATGTTCGTACAACAAGATCCCAACCTGATCCAACTCAACAGTGCCGGTCAGCTAAAACACTTTCTGACCACCGAAGGGCTGAGCCGGGAGATGCTAACCGAGATCCTCGATACCGCCGACTCCTTTGTGGATATGAACGCTCAACAGGTTAAAAAAGTCCCCTTACTGCGGGGTAAAACCCTGGTTAACCTGTTCTTTGAAGCCAGCACCCGCACCGCCAGCACCTTTGAACTGGCGGCGAAACGGCTATCGGCCGATGTGTTGAACCTGAATATCAAAACCTCATCGACCTCCAAGGGTGAAACCCTTAAAGACACCCTGATGACCATGGAAGCGATGCACTCCGATATGTTTGTCGTGCGGCATTCAGAGAGTGGCGCGGCTCACTATATCGCCAGTAATGTGACCCCCCATGTGGCGGTGATCAATGCCGGTGATGGTCGTCATGCCCATCCGACACAGGCCATGCTCGATATGCTGACCATCCGTCAGCACAAAGGCGCCTTTGAACCACTAAGTGTGGCCATTGTCGGCGATATTCTCCACTCACGGGTCGCCCGCTCTCAGATCCATGCACTGCGCACCTTAGGGGTCTCCGACATTCGCGTCATTGCACCCACCACCCTATTGCCAAGACATATCGAAGCCCTCGGGGTGACGGTCTTTACCGATATGAAACAGGGACTGAAAGATGTCGATGTGGTGATGATGCTACGGCTACAGAAAGAGCGCATGCAGAGCGCGCTACTGCCGAGTGAATCAGAATTCTACAACCTCTATGGCCTCACCGAAGAGAAATTAAAACTCACCCATCCGGATTCTATCGTCATGCATCCTGGGCCGATCAACCGCGGCGTAGAGATCGAAACCTCGGTGGCCGATGGCCCTAAGTCGATGATTCTTAAACAGGTGACCAATGGTATTGCCGTCCGCATGGCGGTTATGTCGATGGCGATGGGCGGACAGATGACCGAACATCAGGCCCGACGGGAGAGCGAATAAAGTTATGAGCATCAATATTGCAATCACAAACGGCCGTGTCATCGACCCTGCCAATAATCTGGATCAGATCACCGATCTGTTTATCCGCGACGGCAAGGTCGCCGCTCTCGGCCAAGCCCCAGAGGGTTTTATCGCCGACCAGCAGATCGATGCCAGCAATCTCGTGGTTAGTCCTGGGCTAATCGATCTCTGCGCTAATCTACGTGAACCCGGTTATAGCCGCAAAGGCACGATCGCTAGTGAAACCGCTGCGGCCGCCGCGGGCGGGATTACCACGCTGTGCATGCCGCCCCTGACGAAGCCCATCGCGGATAACACCGCCGTGATCGACCTCATTGAAGATCTCGCCAAACAAGCAGGCAATGCCCGCGTATTGCCGATAGGCGCCCTCACTCAGGAACTGAAAGGCGAGCAACTTAGCCCGATGTATGGCCTCAGTAAGTCCGGCTGTATCGGCTTTACTAACGCCCGCCAGCCAATCCGTAGTTCGCTGACGCTAGTACGCTGCTTAGAATACGCCGCCACCCACGATCTGCTGGTGATGTTCCAACCTATGGATACCGACCTAGCCGCCGGTGGTTCCATGCATGACGACATCACCTGTACTCGGCTCGGCCTGAGCGGCATTCCGGAAAGTGCAGAAACGGTCGAAGTCGCCCGCTGCCTGCTGCTAGTGGAACAAACCGGTGTAAAAGCACACTTTGGTCAACTGTCCTGCGAACGTTCCGTCCAGATGGTCATCGATGCTCGCGAGAGAGGCCTGCGAGTCACCGCCGATATCGCTATTCAAAACCTGTTACTGACCGATGAAAACGTCAATGGTTTTGATCCTAGTTTCCATCTGATTCCACCACTGCGTAGCCAGCTCGACCGTGCTGGTTTACGCCACGCGTTGGTGACCGACGGCTTCCACGCGATCTGTTCAGACCACCAGCCCCACGAACTAGCCGCTAAACAAGCCCCCTTTGCCGCGACCGAACCCGGCATGATCGGGCTTGAGACGCTGCTGTCGCTATCCTTGATGCTAGTACAGCAAGAGCTTATCTCATTGCCACAAATGCTGGCTAAGCTAACCTCAGGCCCCGCCAGCGTGCTGGATCTTGATCTCGGCACGCTAACCCCGGGCAGCACTGCCGATATCTGCATCTTCGATCCGCAGCAAGAGTGGATGCTGACCGATGAAAACCGCCGTTCGGCGGGTGCCAATACACCCTTTATGAATTTTCCATTAAAGGGTGTCGTGCGCTATACACTACTGGATGGCAACATCGTTTTTCAGCAGTAGCCTTCGCTTAAACCTAAAGCCTTAAACCTAAAGTAACGGTACGGCTAGAAACAAAAAACTCCGCCAGCGCGGAGTTTATCGAGGCGATCACAGTGTGATCGCCTTTTTTTGATCATCACATCCCTCAGCCAAAGATACCTTTCAGGCTGAAGAAGATCACGATAGAGAGTAACGCACCGGCGGGCAGGGTCACTATCCAAGAGATAAAGATAGTACCGACCACTTGCAGGTTAAGCGCCGAAAGCCCCCGCGCCATACCCACACCCAATACCGCACCGACTAACGTATGGGTAGTCGAGATAGGCAATCCGGTACCCGACGCAAAGACCACGGTTGAAGCCGCCGCCAGTGTCGCTGCGAAACCACGACTCGGAGTCAGCTCGGTAATATTATTACCCACGGTGGCGATCACCTTATGTCCATACATCACCAGACCGGCCACAATACCACTACCACCGAGTAACAAAATCCACACCGGCATGGATGATTCCTGCGCCACTTCGCCTGCCGAAGCCACCACACCGACCACTGCCGCCAGCGGACCAACCGCATTAGCAACATCATTCGAGCCATGGGCAAAGGCCATCGCACAGGCGGTGAACATCATCAACACACCAAAGACTTTCTCCACACTGGTGAAGTGGTAATCAACGTTCTCTTCCGCCTTCACGTGGATATTACGCAGCATCAGCACGCCTAAGCCTAAGGTGATTAAACCGACGCCAACAGAGATCAACGCACTCATACCAAAACCTGGGTTCAAGCCAATGTGCTTAAGTCCCTTGGTAAAGGTCACCATCGAGATCATAAAGCCGACCACAAAGATGTACATGGGCACATATTTTTTGGCGTTTTGAAAAGGGTTTTGGGTATCGAGGATGAGCTTTTGGACACTGCGGAAGAGGAAGAAGGCGATAATACCGGCGGTGAGTGGGGAGACCACCCAACTGGCAACAATTTTACCCACCTTGCCCCAGTGAACCGCATCAACCGAGATACCCACCGCGGCAAAGCCAACGATCGCCCCAACGATTGAGTGCGTGGTTGAGACAGGCCAGCCCATAGCGGTGGCAATCAGTAGCCAGATACCCGCGGCCAGCAACGCCGAGAGCATGCCATACACCAACAGTTCCGGCGAACCGGATAAGATACCCGGATCGATGATCCCTTTACGAATGGTCGCGGTGACCGCGCCACCGGCTAAATAAGCACCGGCAAACTCGAAGATAATCGCGATAATAATCGCTTGTTTTAGGGTTAATGCTTTTGAACCAACAGAGGTTCCCATCGCATTAGCCACATCGTTAGCGCCCACACCCCAGGCCATAAAGAATCCAAACACACATGCCATGATGACAAGGATATTGCCATAGTCTGCAATGATGCTCATGATAACTACCTAATTTTAAAGATTCAGAGAAAGTTTGTTCGCAACAGTTACTTAGCTAGCAACAACTGCAGGCGGCTGCCTACCTGTTGTGCTTTATCGGCAAGATCACCGATCCAAGTAATAATCTGATACAGGAACATGGCGTCGATCGGATGCAGGTCTTTCTCTACATCAAACAAGGAAGAGCGCACTTCGCGTTCCATCTCATCGGCATCGTGTTCCATATCATCAAGATCGTGGATCATTTTTTCGACGACATCGACTTCATGACCACGGAAACCCGCAGTAATCAGTTCATCAAGCTCATTCAGCGCGATCAGCGCCTGTCCTGACGTCTTGAGAGATGAGCGAATATACTCAGCAATGACAGGTTGTATTTGAGCGGGGACTGACATTTTACGACCCAACATGAGGCCAGCAATATCTTTTGCTCGGTTGGCGATCTTATCCTGCATACGTAGCAGTTCTAACAGATCGGTTCGGGGAACGGGAAGAAATAAACTATTAGGAAGATTCATACGAATCTCTTTTTTCATTGCGTCTGCTTCACCTTCAAGTACCGCAATGCTGTGCTGAACTTCAGCCGCTTTATCCCAGTCTTCAGCCATCACCGCATCGAAAAACGGGATCAACTGAATTGCACAGGAATGAGCCTTAGCAATATGTTCTTGCATGGGCTGAAATGGAGATCGTGCAAACATCTGCATAATCGGGTTATTAGTCACCATAAAATCACCGGCGTTAGTGCAAATTTTGCGCGAGTATACGTGGGCTTTACGTCTATTTGTAGTCAAAATGAAACATTAGTGTAATCATATTGACTAGAAGCCAAAACGCCACCCCAGCCTTCTCGCTGCGAATTATATATAACTCTCTGTTTTACCTGTTTTTTATCATACACCATTATGATGATTAATTTTTTATGACCGGCTCCTCTAATTAAATCTGTCGAGACAAAAAATGCTTTTTGTTAAGCTAAAAGAATCAATCGGCCACCGAACAGAGTACCTCGATTATGCTCAGCCAGTTAATTCACACCCTTCCCGCAGCTATCCAACCCAGTGCCATACGCAATCTCGATAAAGTATCCGAGGCGCTAAGCCATTGCCCCGAGCAAAGCGACGCGGTTTATAACGACCTGATCCGAGTATTGGTCGGTAGCGATTATGTTGCGGATCAACTGGCACGCTCACCCATGTTATTGGCCGAACTACAACAACATAACGATCTCTACCGCGCTTATCCGACCGGTGAATATCAACAACAGCTATCGCGGCTATTAATAAGCGTAGACAACGAAGAGCAACTCCACCACCAGCTAAGACAGTTTAGGCAGCGAGAGATGGTCCGCATCATCTGGCGGGACCTCACCCGCGCCGTTGACATGCGAGCCACCACCGCCGATCTATCGGCATTAGCCGATGCCTGCATCGATGAAGCGCTGAAATGGCTCTATAACGATTGCTGCAACAAGTGGGGCACACCACACTCCTCACCCGCCGAAGGCCTACCGGCACAACCTCAGCAACTGGTTGTGGTAGGCATGGGCAAGCTCGGCGCACACGAGCTTAACCTGTCATCGGATATCGATCTTATTTTTACCTATCCGGAAAAAGGCATGACCGAAGGTGGCCGCCGCGTACTGGCTAATCAGGATTTCTTTAGCCGTTTAGGCCAGAAGCTAATTCAAGCACTGGATAACATCACCGCCGATGGTTTTGTCTTTCGCACCGATATGCGCCTACGCCCCTACGGTGCTAGCGGCCCACTAGTCTGCAGTTTTCCGGCGATGGAAGATTACTATCAAACACAGGGGCGGGATTGGGAACGCTACGCCATGATCAAAGCCCGCGTGGTCGCCGGTGACCAACAAGCGGGAGCCGAGCTGTTAGAGATGCTACGGCCCTTTGTCTACCGTAAGTATATCGACTTTAGCGCCTTTGATTCTCTCCGCTCGATGAAGGAGATGATCAACAAAGAGGTGCGCCGCAAAGGCCTGCAAGGTAACGTCAAACTCGGGGCCGGCGGAATTCGTGAGGTAGAGTTTATTGCCCAAGCCTTCCAACTGATTCGTGGCGGCCGTGATCCACGCTTACAGCAGCGGGAGTTACTGAATATCTTACCGCTCCTACCCGAAACCGTGGGCATGCCCGCAACCGCGATCAGCGAGCTAACCGGCGCCTACACCTTCTTACGCAACGCCGAACATGTGATTCAGGCGGTTGCTGACCGGCAAACACAGGAACTCCCCACCGATGCGACCGGCCAAGCCCGCATGGCCTACAGCATGGGTTTTGATGATTGGGAGAGTTTTATGGCGGAACTGGTCCACCAGCGAGGCCGAGTTACCGAGCACTTTGCCGATGTTATTGCGCCCGCAGACGAGAATCCGCAGCAGGACGATCACAACAGTGACTGGCTACTGCTGTGGAACAGTGAATTTGAAACCGAAGAGGGCGAAGCCTTTTTTGCCCAACATGGATTAGATAATCCCCAACAGGCGTGGCAAGCCTTTAATCACCTGAAATCTAGCCGCTCGGTTCAAGTGATGCAGGCGGTCGGGCATGAGCGGTTACTGGCGGTACTCCCCAAACTGATGACGGAAATATCCGCGGTGGAAAACGCCAGCGACACCCTCGAACGGGTGCTGTTGCTCATTCAAGCCATCATCCGCCGCTCATCTTATCTGGTGTTATTAGCGGAAAACCCCGATGCGATGAAACAACTAGTGCGGCTCTGTTCTGCCAGCGCTTGGTTTAGTGAGACCCTCACAAAACAACCGGTGCTACTCGATGAGCTGATTGATCAACGCAGCCTCTATTCGCCCCCCTCCAAAGAGACTCTGCAATCGGATCTACGCCAACAACTGCTGCGCATCCCAGAAGAGGATGAAGAGCAGTTGATGGACACCCTGAGATACTTTAAGAGCGCCCATGTCCTCAGTGTCGCCGCCTCGGATATTACCGGCGCCCTGCCACTGATGAAAGTCAGTGATTACCTCACTTGGCTGGCGGAAGTAATTCTCGAAGTGGTACTGGATATCGCTTGGCGGCAACTGTCCGATAAGTATGGCGTGCCGATGCGTGCGCCGGGCATCCCTTGTGACCCTGATTTTATCATCGTCGGTTACGGCAAAATGGGCGGTATCGAGCTGTCCTATGGCTCCGACCTAGACCTCGTGTTTATTCACGATGCCGATACCAGCTTATATACTGAGGGCAAAAAGTCGATCGCCAACGCCGTCTTCTTTACCCGCTTAGGGCAAAAAATCATTCATATCCTGAATACCTTTACCACCGGCGGCTATCTCTACGAGGTCGATATGCGCCTGCGCCCTTCGGGTAAATCGGGCTTATTGGTCAGCTCACTTAAAGCCTTTTCTGAATATCAGCAAAAAGAGGCTTGGACCTGGGAACATCAGGCACTGGTGCGTGCGCGGGTGATTGCTGGATCGACTAAATTGAAGCATCAGTTTGAACAGGTGCGTAGGACGATACTAAGCCAACCGCGGGACCTAACGACGCTCTCGACTGAAGTAATCAACATGCGGGAGAAAATGCGCGATCATCTCGGCACATCCGAACAGGAGAGTGATGCGTTGTTCAATCTAAAACAGGATCGCGGTGGCATTGTCGATATCGAGTTTATAGTGCAATACAGCGCCTTAGCCTACGCCCACCAATACCCCGATTTAATCGACTATACCGATAATATCCGCATATTGGATGCCATGGAAAGAAACGCTGTCATCTCTACAGAGGATGCACAGACACTCAGAGAAGCCTATAAAGACTATCGTTCAGTGGGACACCGACAGGTGCTGCAGGGACGCACCAACACGGTTAGCGCCAATGAACTAGAGGAGTACCGCCAAGAGGTTATACGCATCTGGAAATCTCAGTTAAATGCTTAAGGCTCCGCGCTAGCGAGTGACATCCCAAAGGCTAACCAACAGCCCTAACGAAAAACCCCGCCAATGCGATAAACATTGGCGGGGTTTAAACTATAAGCTTGATACGACTATAGCGTCTCGCTACATCCCTTTAACATCGACAACACCATCATTCTGCAAGAAATCCGTATCATCCTGTAGGTAGAAGCCTGAATCCTCGGTGCCGCCGTCAAGTTCGGGGTTCGTCGCCGCATTTAACTTAATCATCAAACGCAGATCATTCGGTGAATCCGCATGCGCCAGTGCCACATCGTAACTGATGGTGCCATCTTTATACTCTTGAAAGAGTGCCTGATCGAAGGTCTGCATACCGAGGTTAGTCGATTTACTCATCACCTCTTTCATCTCATGCACCTCACCTTTACGGATAAGATCCTGCATCAGTGGCGTATTAATCATCACTTCAACCACCGCCCGACGCCCCTTACCATCTTTGGTTGGCAGCAACTGCTGCGCCACAATCGCCTTGAGGTTCAGGGAAAGGTCCATCCAAATCTGTGAGTGATGTGCCGGCGGGAAAAAGCTGATAATGCGGTCTAACGCTTGGTTGGCATTGTTTGCGTGCAGTGTCGCCATACACAGGTGGCCGGTCTCGGCAAAGGTTAACCCGTAACCCATGGTATCCGAACTCCGAATCTCACCCATCAAAATAACATCGGGCGCCTGACGCAGGGTATTCTTGAGCGCAATTTCAAATGACTCGGTATCCAGCCCGACTTCCCGCTGGGTAATCACGCTTTGCTTATGTTCGTGAACATACTCAATAGGGTCTTCAATGGTGATGATATGACCCGCGCTATTCGCATTGCGATAATCGATCATCGAAGCTAAAGAAGTTGATTTACCGGTACTCGTACCACCAACAAAGAGTATCAACCCCCGCTTAGTCATGGCGAGATCTTTTAAAACCGACGGTAGGTTAAGCTCTTCCATGGACGGAATATAGGTATTGATGCGCCGCAACACCATACCGGGAGAGTTACGCTGAAAGAAAGCACTAACCCGAAAACGGCCGATCCCGTGAGCACTGATCGCAAAATTACACTCATGGGTGCCTTCAAATTCGGCTAATTGCTTGTCATTCATTGTGCTAAAGGTCAGTTCACGTGCCTGAACCGGCTTCAGTGATTCCTTCGTTAACGCCTTAATAGTGCCGTCAACCTTAATACTAGGACGGGCGCCAGCGGTAATAAACAGATCCGAGGCTCCCCGGTCCGCCATCACCTTCAATAGTTGGGTAATATCCACAAACACCGCTCCGTATTAGAAATTCGTAGGATTCAGGGCTTTACTACGTGCAGCTTCACGGGTAATTACACCTTTTTTCACTAGGTCCGCCAGTGACTGATCCAAGGTCACCATACCAAAACCGGCACCGGTCTGAATCGCCGAATACATCTGCGCTACCTTATCTTCACGAATCAGGTTACGTATCGCCGGGGTGCCCACCATAATCTCATGGGCCGCCACTCGGCCACCTTTCGGCTTTTTCAGCAGTGTCTGGGAGATAACACCTTCAAGGGATTCCGACAGCATCGAACGCACCATCGATTTCTCAGCCGCAGGAAACACATCGATAATACGGTCAATCGTTTTAGCCGCAGAGGTGGTGTGCAGGGTACCAAATACCAAGTGGCCGGTTTCCGCCGCGGTTAACGCCAGACGAATTGTTTCGAGATCTCGCATCTCACCCACGAGGATAATATCCGGGTCTTCACGTAACGCTGAACGCAGTGCCTCATCAAACCCAAGTGTATCTCGGTGAACTTCTCGCTGGTTCACTAGGCACTTCTTGCTCTGATGGACAAATTCGATCGGGTCTTCAATGGTCAAAATATGTTCATTGCGGGTATCGTTGATGTAATCCACCATCGCCGCCAAGGTCGTACTTTTACCCGAACCGGTCGGGCCGGTCACCAGCACCAAACCCCGAGGATTTTCCGCTAGATTGCGAAACACTTGCCCCATACCCAGGTCGTCCATGGTCAAGACACGACTAGGGATGGTCCGAAACACGGCGGCCGCACCACGGTTTTGGTTAAATGCGTTCACACGAAAGCGGGCCAAGCCCGGCACTTCGAATGAAAAGTCGGTCTCAAACCGCTCTTCATAATCCTTACGCTGCCGATCGTTCATGATGTCGTAAATCAGCGTATGAACCTGTTTATGTTCAAGAGAAGGCAGCTTAATCCTGCGGACCTCACCATCAACCCGGATAACCGGAGGCATTCCCGCGGTGATATGGAGGTCGGATGCTCCCTGCTGAACGGTAAAAGATAAAAGTTCTGTAATATCCATGGCTTCTCAGGTGTTTAGGGAGCCGCCCAGCAGCTCCGTTGATTATCTGTAAGCGTCACAGCCTTAATGAAACAGGCTTAACAAATCGCGCATGACTCTTCCCATCATAAAAGCAGTCACCCTGCTTATAAAGGCCTTAACCCTTATTTGGATCAGCTTTTGGGATGATTTACCGCAAAACGGAGAAAAACCACCCTAACTTCAAACGAACAGCCCTCAACCCAACGGCAAATATTCACGGGTTAATTCGGGTTCTCTGATATGATATAGCCCTAACCCTAACGGGTTGCAGCGTATAATATAAGTATTGTATATCCGTTTTATCAGAATCATTCATCATAGCCAATCGCTAGTTATTACAATATGACACAGATAACAGATCGTCTCGACCAGCTTCGTACACAAATTGCCGCTGCCGCAGAACAAGCACAACGACCTTCACACAGCATAAAACTGCTAGCCGTGAGTAAAACACGACCGGCCGATGAGCTACGCCAAGCCTGGTCCGACGGACAGCGGGATTTCGGCGAAAACTATCTACAGGAAGCCCTAGATAAGATCGATGCGCTCCGTGATTTAGATATCTGCTGGCACTTTATTGGACCGATACAGTCGAACAAAACGCGGCCCATCGCTGAAAATTTTAGCTGGGTACACAGTGTTGACCGTTTCAAGGTCGCTCAGCGGCTCAATGATCAACGCCCTGCCGGCACGCCCCCTTTAAATATCTGTCTTCAGGTCAACATTAGTGAAGAGGCTAGCAAATCAGGGGTTCTGCCTAGCGAGCTCGTTGCATTAGCGACTCAAGTCGCCACCTTGGAGAATATCCATTTACGTGGGCTGATGGCGATTCCGGCCAGCAGTGATGACCCTGAGCGCCAGCGAGCGCCATTTGCCCAGATGCGTGAATTACTAACAAGGCTACAACAGTTGTTGCCTAACGCGCCCCTCGATACACTCTCAATGGGAATGTCGAGTGACATGGAAGCGGCGATTTTGGAAGGTGCAACGATGGTACGCATCGGTACGGCGCTGTTTGGCCCTCGGGATTACAGCCACTAGGCCATAAAACCTAAAAAGTTAACTTTACAGATAATTTAAAGATCAGGAATTTAATGTGAGCACACAACCAACACTGGCATTTATCGGCGCAGGCAATATGGCTCGGGCGATCATGGGCGGACTGATCAGTAACGGCTATCCCGCCGCTAATATCTGGGCCACCGGCACCCAACTAGACAAAATGGCTGACCTTAAACAGCAAGGCCTGCATACCACCACCGATAACAACGCCGCCGTCGCCGCAGCGGATATCGTTATCCTTGCGGTGAAACCTCAGATATTAAAAACCGTGGCTCAATCGATGGCCGCTGTGGTACAACAGCATCAGCCTCTGATCGTATCCGTTGCTGCGGGTATCCTTTGCCACAGCCTAGAGCAATGGCTCGGCGGAAATATTGCACTGGTACGCTGTATGCCAAACACCCCTTCACTGGTACAACAAGGGGCTAGTGGTCTTTATGCTAATCCACAGGTTTCAGCGACTCAGCGCCAACAGACTGAACAAGTAATGCAAGCCACGGGGTTAGCCCTATGGGTCGATAAGGAACCACTACTGGATGCGGTCACAGCGGTATCCGGCAGTGGCCCGGCTTATTATTTTTTAATCATGGAATCGATGATCGCCGCTGGCGAAAAACTGGGACTGAGCCGAGAAGCCGCCCAACAACTGACGATTCAGACCGCCCTTGGTGCCGCCGACATGGCACGCCAGAGCGATGTTGAGCCCGCCGAGTTGCGCCGCCGCGTCTGTTCGCCGAACGGTACTACCGAACAAGCGATTAAGACCTTCATCGCTCAAGGGCTGCCAGAGATCATCGATAATGGCATGCAGGCCTGCAGCAATAGAGCACAAGCGATGGCTGAAGAACTGGGTAAATAACCAGATGATATAAAAAGCCTTTCTTCGGTTCATAGTCACCTAGAAAGGCTCTATACTCTGAGCAGTATTGCAGACAAGAATTTAACTCAAACAGATACTTTCCACAGGAACAGAGACAATGGGATCGGATCCTCTCAGTTCAATCATTCAGCTGTTCGGCCAGCTATATGCGTTTATTGTAGTGTTACGCTTTTTACTACAGGTCGCCAAAGCCGATTATTACAACCCGATTTGCCAGGCAGTTGTTAAGATTACAGCGGTGCCATTAGCACCCTTGCATCGCATCTTGCCACGCCCAGCTAACATCGACATGTCTCCGCTGATTCTGGCGTTTGTTATCAACATTGCCACCTGGGCCGCTATCCTGCTGTTTAAGGGGCAGAGTATTGGCGAGAACTTCACCGCCATGTTGGTACTGTCGGGCGTTGGCGTACTAGACACCATTTTAACCATCTATTTTTATGCGGTTATCGGCTCCGTGATTATCAGCTGGGTCGCGCCAGGCAGCTACCATCCTGGCCCGCAACTGATTACCCAACTGACTGAACCTGTGTTTGGCCTGGCACGCAGAGTGATTCCCTCGCTTGGCGGCCTAGATCTATCACCCATTTTGATCTTTTTCGTGATCCAGATCGCCCGCTCACAGCTCAGTAGTCTGACCCATTTTCTGCTCTGAGATCGATCATGGCAGACTTTTATACTTGGCAGGATGACAGCCTGATTCTTCGCTGTCACCTGCAACCCAAGGCCAGCAGCGATGCTATTGTGGGCCTGCACGACGATAGTGTTAAAATTCGGATCACGGCACCGCCAATAGAAGGCAAAGCCAATGCGCATCTGATAAAATTTCTCGCTAAGCAGTTTGGCGTGGCCAAAAGTTCAGTCACCATCCTCAAGGGTGAGTTGGGCCGGCAGAAGCGGGTGAAGATTGAACATCCGAAAAAAATTCCTGAACAATTAACGATTGAGCACAATTGAAGTGATACCAAGATCTCTGCATAACGACCGCTCCGCAGGCTATCTGATTCTAGATAACAAAGCACTGCTGTACGAAATGTGAAGCTCGACTCGGTCTGTCAGCACACTTTTTTCGAGTTATTTGCGCTAAGAGAACACTATGCCTCAATCATATCCTCAAGATTCTGTCGGTATCGTTACACCGCAGACTATCCGTTTTGATCAACCCCTATCGTTAGCCTGTGGTCGACAGCTCGACCACTATGAACTGATCATCGAAACCTACGGCACCCTCAATGCCGATGCTTCTAATGCGATTTTGGTTTGTCATGCACTATCCGGTAACCAACACTTAGCCGGTTATAACAGTGCCGATGAAACCAAGCCCGGCTGGTGGGATTCCGCCATCGGGCCTGGCAAGCCGATCGATACCAATACCTTCTTTGTTATCGGCCTGAATAATCTAGGCGGCTGCCATGGTTCGACCGGCCCACAAAGCATCAATCCGGACACCGGCAAACCCTTCGGCCCCGACTTCCCTATTATGACCGTCTCGGATTGGGTTGAGAGTCAGGCTCGGTTAGCCGATCATTTCGGTATTCAGCAGTGGGCTGCCGTAGTTGGTGGCAGCCTCGGCGGCATGCAGGCGCTCCAATGGGCGATCGACTATCCACAGCGATTACGCCACGCTCTGATCATCGCCTCTGCACCAAAACTCAGCGCCCAAAACATCGCCTTTAATGAGGTGGCGCGACAGGCGATCACCCGTGATCCGGATTTTAATAACGGCCATTTTTACGAAAGCGGCAAGGTTCCGAAAACCGGCCTAATGTTGGCGCGGATGCTCGGACACATTACCTATCTATCCGATGATGGTATGCGGGATAAATTCGGCCGTGAACTCCGAGAAGGCAAGCTCAGTTACGATTTCAATCCACAGTTTGAGGTGGAATCCTACCTGCACTATCAGGGTGAACGTTTCTCCACCGCCTTCGATGCAAACACCTATCTGCTGATGACCAAGGCGCTGGATTATTTCGACCCGGCCGCCGACTATGGCGATAACCTAGCCGAAGCCGTCCATAACGCCCAATGTAAATTTATGCTGATCGCCTTTACCTCAGACTGGCGTTTCGCACCGGAACGATCCCGTGAAATTGTCGATGCGCTGGTGGCGGCCGAACGACAGGTCAGCTATGCCGAGGTCGATTCAGACCATGGACATGATGCCTTCCTGATCCCAACCCCACGTTATATGGATATTTACGCCGCCTATATGAAACAAGTGGCCAATGATATTCCCAGCACCGCTAAGGAGAACCACTAATGCGCGCTGATCTCGAGATTATTCAGGAATGGGTCAAACCCGGCAGTAAAGTGCTCGACCTCGGTTGCGGCGATGGTGAACTGTTAGCCTTTTTGCGTCAGCAGAAGCAAACCTCCGGTTACGGGGTCGAGGTGGATCACGACAATATCACCGCCTGTCTCGAAAAAGGGGTCAATGTTATCGAGATCAATATCGATGACGGCCTTGCCAGCATCGATGATCACAGTTTCGATACCGTGATTATGACCCAAGCACTACAGGTCATGACCCGTCCGGATCAGATTGTCGATGAGATGCTCAGAATCGGTAAAGAGTGCATCGTCACCTTTCCCAATTTTGGTCACTGGCGCGCCCGTGGATACCTAGCCTTTCGTGGAAAGATGCCGGTATCAAAGTTCCTGCCCTATACTTGGTACAACACACCCAATATTCATTTCTGTACCTTTAAAGATTTTGAACAACTGTGCGTCGAACGAAATGTTCACATTCTTGACCGCACCGTTGTGGATAACCAACATAAACATCACTGGTCGATCCGCTTATGGCCTAACATGCTAGGCGAAGTGGCCATCTACCGGATCACCCGCTAGGGAGAAAGACAATGCAAGCACTCAGCGTAACCCACGGATTTTTTAGCAAACTATCAGCGACATTGGTGATGGTGGCGGCCCTATTAAGCGCCACGGTCAGCGCCACCGCCAGTGCCGAGCAGATGGTCACCCAGGGTGACTATATGATTCATTACAACGCCTTTAATAGTAGCTTTATTCAACCCGACGTTGCGGCCTCATATGGCCTACAACGGGGCAAGACCAAAGGCATGTTGAATATTTCGGTACTGCAAAAACAGGCGGATGGCAGCACCAAGCCTGTGTCTGCACTTATCTCCGGGGATGTGACTAACCTGATTGCACAAAAGCAAACCCTCACCTTTAAGCCTATTAAAGAAACCGGCGCGCTCTACTATATCGGTGAATTTGGTTTTACCGACGATCAGGTACTGCGATTTGATCTTCAGGTGCAGCCCGATCCCAATATGCCGGCCTATACGATTAAGTTCGAACAACGCTTCTATATCGATTAACCCCTTTAAACGTCCTAAAAAGAAGGCTTCTTAATGTCTCGTCAAATCGTTCTTGCCAGTGGCAATCAGGGTAAACTGAAAGAGTTTAATATGGTGTTGGCTGATTTGGGGGTGGAAGTGCTGCCGCAATCGCAGTTCAATGTGCCGGATGCAGACGAAACCGGCCTTAGCTTTGTTGAGAATGCAATTATCAAAGCCCGCCACGCCTGTCAGCTCACCGGACTACCGGCATTGGCAGACGATTCAGGCTTAGAAGTGGACGCTCTCAACGGTGCGCCGGGGATCTACTCGGCCCGTTTTGCCGGCCCCGATGCAACCGATGCCGACAACAACCAAAAACTGCTCGACATGCTGGCGGGTACGTCACCGGAAGAGCGTAGCGCTCGGTTCCGTTGTCTCTTAGTCTTTATGCGCCATGCCGCCGATCCTACGCCACTGATCTGCCAAGGCAGCTGGGAAGGTAAGATTCTACCGCTCCCTCAGGGCGATCACGGCTTTGGTTATGACCCGCTCTTTCTCGTCCCAGGGTTGGATATTGCGTCCGCTCAGCTACCCGCCGAGCAAAAAAATAAGATTAGTCACCGGGGTCAAGCCGTACAGCAACTGCTCAAAATGATTCCGGCCTACCTCTAAGATGCTCAGCCTGCCACCGCTATCGCTCTATATCCATATTCCTTGGTGCGTGCGTAAGTGCCCCTATTGCGACTTTAACTCCCATGCGGTGACCGGTGAGATTCCGCAACAGCGCTATATCGATGCACTGCTGCGGGATTTAGAACAGGAACTGCCCGGTGTACAAGGGCGCGAGATCGAGACGATTTTCATCGGCGGTGGCACCCCCAGCCTGTTTGATGCCGCGGGGATTCAACAGATACTCACCGGCATTACCGATCGCACACCGCTATCAGCCAACGCTGAAATCACCATGGAAGCGAACCCCGGCACTTTCGAGCAGGAGCGTTTCGCCGGCTTTCGTGCCGCCGGGGTCAACCGTTTATCCATCGGCGTGCAGAGTTTCGATAGCGCGCGATTACAACAGCTTGGGCGGATACATAACGGCCAAGACGCCATCCATGCGGCCAGTAAGGCGCGGGAGATAGGCTTTGATAATTTCAACCTCGACCTGATGCATGGATTGCCAGAGCAAACACCCCAAGCGGCACTGGCCGATCTACAGCAAGCCATCGATCTACAACCAACCCATCTCTCTTGGTATCAGTTGACCATCGAGCCCAATACCGAATTTTTCAGCAAGCCCCCTAACCTGCCCGAAGATGAAGCTCTCTGGGCGATACAGGAACAGGGCCAAGCACTGCTGCAGCAACACGGCTACCATCAATACGAGATCTCCGCTTACAGCCAACCGGGCCGTCAATCACGCCATAACCTTAACTATTGGCAATTTGGTGACTACCTCGGCATTGGCGCGGGGGCGCACGGCAAAGTAAGCTGGCCGGCACAAAACCGCATCAGCCGACGTTGGAAACAACGCCAACCTAAAGCCTATATGAATGCGCTCAACCCCATATCGGGCGAGCAGGATATCAGTCTGCAGGAACGCCCCTTCGAGTTTATGATGAACGCCCTGCGACTCACGGAGGGTGTCGAGGCAAAATTATTCAGTCAGTACACCGGCTTAGCCCTGACGAGTATCGAGCCACTACTGCAACAGGCACGCGATCAAGGCCTATTACTGAAGGACGTTAACCGGCTGGCCCCTTCACCCCAAGGGCGACTCTTCCTGAACGACCTGCTCACCTTATTTCTCGACGAATAGCCTCTTTTTAAGGGGCTCCCTGCAACCCTTTGATCACAAGAATCGGGTAGCCTTCCACGAAAAAATCATCGACACTAGGCCTTCAACTTCATATTTGTGGTGCGAGTGCAGTACCTCCAAGCGTAAAAACCAAGGCCGTCATCGATATCAGAGGCCCCAATGGATAAGCCCCATGCCGGTTAACAGCCTTTCCAACGCCGCGTATTAGCCGCGCTGACCGTTATTTTGCTTGTGCCGGTATTCGGTGTACTTTGGGGTCATCTGTTTTTAGATCAACAGATCGGTTGGCATACCGGCGCACTGATCCTGTTAACGGTTGCAGCATTGATAATCTACTGCAATCCGCTAATACTCCTATGTAAGAGGCGAACCATTGATGGCTGATAACCCAGCGCAAACCTATGAAACCATTGCTGCGGCGATTCGTTATATTCGCCAACATGCCAAACATCAGCCAGAATTGGCTGAGGTGGCCGCGGCTACAGGCCTCAGCGAACACCACCTACAACGGGTATTCAATGCTTGGGCGGGTATATCGCCGAAACGCTTTCTACAATACCTGACGAAAGAACATGCACTGCAATCGCTGAAACACTCGGCGAATAGCCTCACGGCAGCACATGACGCGGGATTATCCGGAGGAAGCCGGCTACACGACCTGATGATCAGTTGCACCGCCATGACTCCGGGCGAAATTAAAGCAGGGGGAGCGGGCGTAGAGCTCTATTATGGCGTTGCCGCTTCACCCTTTGGCTTAGCCTTAGTTGGTTGGACCCATCGGGGCCTATGCTATCTGGCGTTTCTGGATAATGACTCGATCGAGCGGCACGCGGAGCTGTTTAGCCAGTGGCCACAGGCGATCACCATCGCCGATGATGACGGTGCGACAGAACTCTTAGAGAGGGTATTCCCAGCCACCCCTAAACCGGGCAAGCTGCATCTACTACTGCGGGGCACAAACTTTCAGATAAAAGTGTGGGAGGCTCTGTTAAACACTCAATCGGGGCAGTTTTACTCATACTCACAAGTCGCCGCGGCGACCGGCTCGGCAAAAGCCCAGCGAGCGGTGGGTAGCGCTGTCGGCGCGAATAACATCGGTTATATCATCCCCTGCCATCGCGTGATCCGAGAAAGCGGTGACAGTGGTCACTATCGTTGGGGGGCGGAAAGAAAGCAGGCGATCCATAGCTGGGAATATGCGCAAACGAATAACTCAACTAATGGGCCGATCACCTAAGCGTCAGCCTGAGTACACAGCTATTAGCACGCAGCTTTTCACTCTATACCGGCCTGATGACCTTTATAAGCCGTCATCAGATCTAGGCTAATGGCCATCTGAATCAATTCCGATAGTGACTGAGCGGCCATCTTGTTCATCAGATTTGCACGATGCCCTTCAACGGTTTTGCGGCTAATCCCCAATGCGTCAGCAATATCCTGATTCGCCAGCCCTTGGGCGACCTGTTGAAAAACCTGACGTTCCCGTTTGGTGAGCCCCGCATAGCGCTGTTCCACCGCCAGCCGTTGCTGCAGTCTCTCCCGCTGGGCCAAATCCTGTGCCAACGCCTGCTGCACATGATCAAGCAACAGTTGATCATTAAACGGCTTCTCGATAAAGGTGCGGGCTCCTTGGGTCATCGCCGTTACCGCCATATCCACACTGCCATGGCCAGAGATCATAATCAGCGGGATATCGACATGATATTTAGACAGTTTTTGCTGCGCGCTGATACCGCTTAAGCCCGGCATCCGCACATCCATTAAAATACAACCACTGCTGCCCGGCACAAAATTATCCAAAAACGCTTGGGCATGATCGAACGTAACAACATGAAGGCCGACCGATTCAAGCAGCCACTGCAAGGATTCACGCACATCCCTATCATCATCTACAACGTATACTGTTTGTTCAGCCATGACACTCTTATCATCTGTTGATTACTGAGTTTCCAATTCTACTCTGTCGTCACCTTAGACGGCAGTGGGCAACATGAAACTAAACTTCGCGCCACCCGAGACGCGGTTTTCCGCCAGCAATTGACCGCCATGCCGCTCAATCAAAGTACGACTGATGGCCAGCCCCATGCCCAACCCCTTAGGCTTAGTGGTGAAAAACTGTTCAAACAACCGCTCAGAATCACTCGGCAAACCGGGGCCTTGATCCAGCACCGAGATAATCACCTGCCCGCTTTTATCCATTGAAGCCTCCAACCACACCTTCAGTGGCGTTTGATCCTCTTCACGATGGCAGGCTTCTATCCCGTTCAGCAACAAATTCAGGAGTATCTGTTCGAGCTGAATCCGGTCGGCGTAGACTTCTGCGATATTGTCCGGCAAACGGTTTTCTATCACCACATTATGCCGTTTAGCCGCACTGACACAAAAACCGATCAGATCGTTCACCAGCGTATTGAGGGATAACAGCTCGCGTTTCGGCTGACTTTTGCGGGTAAAATCCATCATCCGGCGGACAATCTCGCCGGCTCTTAATGCTGTATCACCAATCCGCGCCAATGGCTGGTCGATATCATTCAACGCCGCATCACGATCCGTTGCTAAACGCCGCTGAATACCCCGTACGTAATTGACCACCGCCGTCAACGGTTGATTGATCTCATGGGCTAGGCCCGTTGCCATCTCCCCCATGGTAATCAACCGCGCCGCATGGTCGATCTCCTGCTGGTATTGCAGCTGTTTCGCTTCGGCCTGCTTGATAGCGGTCATATCTCGGGCAACGGTCGAAAAGTACTCCAACTGGTTATCCAGCGTACGATGCGCTAACACTTCCAACATCACCGGAATAACCCGTTGATTCAGGCGATCACACATCTCAGCTTCGCCATGCCAACTGCCTCGCTCATAGGCTTCAGGCAGGGCTTGCTGCTGTAATAGGGCGTAACTGTCGGCCGTAAACAAACGATTCAGCAGGAGTGGCTCATGACCGCTCACATCCAACCCCAGCGCTTTTCTCGCCGCTTCATTGAGTTGGCTAACACGGTGGTCCGGTGTCACAAAGGCCACCAGGTCACTGCTATGCTCCAACACACTCGCGAGCCGCCGATTAGCCTGCTCTGCGTTGATACGCTGGCTCACATCCCGCGACACAACCAGAATCTCTTTCAACTCATCGGTCACTGGATCTCGAATCGAGCGGCTTGTACTCTCCAGCCAGGTATAATGGCCATCTTTACAGCGAAACCGGTAAGTATGGGTATATAAACCCCGCTCATAACTCACACTCGGCGAGCGCCGTTTAAAATCTTCGACATCGTCGGGATGGTACAACTCATAAGCTGACATACCGACAATCTCATCAACACGATAGCCCAGCAGATGCGTCACCGCCGGTGAGGCATCAATAAAGCGCCAATCGTCTGGGGCATGTCGAGAGATCATGTCGGTAGACTGTTCAGCCATCTCAGCTAACAGTCTATTACGCTCAACGTCAGCAGGCTGCATTAACGCAAAAACTTCATGCTGAAGTCTTTGAATTCAGGCACATCCGAACGTCTCATCCATTCGAAACCGACCATCTCCCGCGTGACTATCTTAACGCCTTCATCACGCATCCGCGCAATCGCATATTCCGTATCCACAGGGTTACGGGCAGAGATGGCATCAGCCACCACATACACGGTTTTGCCTTGTTCCCGCAGACGCAAAGCACTCTGCATCACGCAGGCATGGGCTTCCATCCCACAGAGAACGAAGGTTTCGCAATCCATCGCTTCGAGCCGTGCGTTACACTCCGGCGAATCCACACAGGAGAAAAAGGTCTTGCCGATAAAATCCTCAGCAGGCAGCAGTGTTTTCAATTCCTCGGCTGTTGGACCCACACCCTGTGGATATTGTTCGGTCCCCAGCATCGGCACCCCGACCAACTTCGCTAACTCCATCAGCCAACGACAGTTTTTTACCAACGCTTCACTCTCATGCACACCGGGCAATAATCTTGCCTGCACATCTATAACCAATAGCGCGCACTTCTCTTTGTTAATCAACATCATCTATTTCCTATTCAGACCGGCCGACGATCGACCATATTAGTAGCAACACCTTCAGCAACCACCTTACCTTTCACGGTACAGACCGTTTCCATCACCACGCGACGACGGGCCTCATTGATCTCTATCACCTTGGCCGTTGCTGTCACTGTATCACCAATATGGACCGGTGCTTTAAAGGTGAGTTGCTGATCAACATAGATAGCCCCCGGCCCTGGCATACGAGTGCCCAATACGGCGGAGATCAATGCAGCACTAAACATACCATGGACGATTCGCTGACCAAACATCGTCTGGGCGGCGTACTCCGCATTAATATGCACGGGATTATCATCTCCTGATACCCCCGCAAACAACACCACATCGGCCTCGGTTACCGTTTTTGCATAACTGGCGGTCTGCCCAACCTGTAGATCTTCAAGATAGAAACCGTGTAAATCATCCATTTGTACGTCCTCAAGCATTGTTATTTTTGGCCCATATCATTGGGCTATCGGATAAGCTAGCAGCAGACATTAATGGTTTTTACTTATAAAACCAAGTAAAAACCCTTGGTTTTATTATTCAATCCTGCTAATTTGGCTCGAAATATAAAGGCATCCACCAAATGCTGAGGAGTAATAACAATGACTCAGACCCATATCTCTAAGGAAACACCGACGCTATTGGGGCGCACCATCGGCCACCTGCGACGCATCTGGCGTACCCCGGCTGACAATGCGATGGCGGATGAACTACAGCTAAGCCCAGCGCTAGATTCCGGCGACTCTGAACAACTGATTCAGTGGATGGATGGCTGCCTGATACAGGAGCGTAATGAGGTTACCGCCCGCAACCGTGCAGTGATTCTGGGACGCAGCTATCTAAGACTCAATGAGCAGGGCCGCTGCCGCTTTCTCCTACTGCTGGCGGAACACTATGGTCTGGATAATGAGCGGGTCGAACGCTGTTTTCAGCAGTGGCAAAGTGCCCCCGCCGAACAACGTGCCAACACTATCCAACAATTAAGAGATGCCCTCGATCCTCCGAGATTACGCCTGCTAACCCAGTTTAACGGCTTGCCGGAAGGGGTTAAATTTCTGGTGGATATGCGCGCCGAACTGCTCACGCTGAAAAAAACTTATCCACAACTGGCAGAGCTGGAAGCCGATCTAAAACGTTTGCTCATCGGCTGGTTTGATATCGGCCTGCTGCAACTGGAAGAGATCAACTGGCAATCCAGCGCGGAACGCTTAGAAAAACTGATCGCTTACGAGGCGGTACACGAGATTCAAAGCTGGGATGATCTGAAAAACCGGCTCGACTCCGACCGTCGCTGTTTTGCTTTTTTTCACCCCAATATGCCCAACGAACCGCTAATTTTTGTCGAAGTCGCGTTGGTGCAAGGGCTGGCCGATAATATTCAGACCTTACTCGATGAAGATGCACCGCTGCAGGATATACAGCAAGCCGATACCGCGATTTTCTACTCCATTTCGAATGCCCAACAGGGGCTAGCCGGCATCAGTTTTGGTAACTTCCTGATCAAACGTGTCGTCGCCAGATTGCAGCAGGAATACCCTCATCTGACCCAGTTCTCGACCCTGTCACCGATACCCGGCTTTTGTCGCTGGCTGGAGCAGCAGGAGAGCACTGAACTGGAACAATTACCCGGCGGTAAGCAGTGGCTACAACTGAGCAGCGATATCGAGCTAACCGCACATGAACCACCCGAGGAGGCCCGCGAACCCCTATTAAGCCTTGCCTGCCACTACCTGAGTCAGGTGAAAAAAAGAGGTCACTTCAGTGCCGATCCCGTCACCCACTTCCACCTGAGTAACGGTGCCCAGATAGCCCAATTAAATTGGTTAGCGGATACCTCAACCAAAGGCTTAAAACAGTCGGGCGGCATCATGGTGAATTACCTATATCAACTACCCCATATTGAGTCCCGTAGTCAGGGCTATAACCAACAGGGGGATGTCTCGTTAGCGCCGAGTCTAAAACCGTTACTGAAGCGCTAACGATACCCTTTTATTGGCCTAACCATTCGAGCTCATCATTCCATCTAATCATTGAATAAAAACAATATTCACAGGAGAACAACATGTCACAACGTATAGCAGTCGTCACCGGTGCCAGCGGCGGTTTAGGTGAAGCCATGTGCAAAGCGATGTCCGATCAGGGTCATAAAGTGGTGGGAAGTTATCTGCCCGGCACCGATAGTGAGGCCCAACTCTGGCAGCAAGCGATGCAAACAAAAGGTTATGACATTAGCATCTACCCTCTCAATGTTGCTGATTACGATAGCTGCTGCAGCTTTATTGCAACGGTAGAAAAAGAGGTGGGGCCGATCGATATTCTGGTGAACAACGCGGGCATCACCCGTGATGCACCGTTAAAACGTATGCAGCCTCAGCAGTGGCAAGATGTGTTACGCACAAACCTAGATTCGATGTATAACATGTGTCAGCCCGTCTTCGATGCCATGTGCAGTCGCGGCTTTGGTCGTATCGTCAATATCTCATCTCTGAATGGTGAACAGGGTCAGTTTGGTCAGGCAAATTACTCGGCAGCCAAGGCCGGCATCTATGGTTTTACCAAGGCGATTGCCAAAGAGGGTGCTCGCAAGGGTGTTACGGTTAATGCGGTCTCCCCAGGCTTTATCGACACGCCAATGGTTAGCCAGATACCTGATAATGTCTTGGAATCGATTGTTGCGGGCATTCCAGTGGGTCGACTCGGGCAGCCGGAAGAGATTTCCAGAGCCGTCGCGTTCCTCACCGCCGAAGATGCTGGTTATATCACCGGCACGAACCTATCGGTCAATGGCGGCGAATATATGAGTTAAGCATCCCTTTCTGTTAAGGGCTTCCGCCGCAGAGCCAGGCTGTTACAATTCAATGATGAACGCTACTGATCATCTAACACTGGATCTGCGCAGTTATAGCGCTGAAACAAACCGCCACCAGCATGACTACCATCAGTTAGTGCTGCCGGTGGCCGGTTTACTGGAGATGACGGTCGGGCAACGTTCAGGCAGGGTCTCTTCACAACATGCCGCCGTTATTCCCGCAGGGGAAGCCCATGGTTTTGCCGGCTCCGCCGATAACTGCTTTGTGGTCGCCGATATTCCCGATGCATTGGCACCAGAGTTGGAACGTCTACCCGCCTTTATCCAGCTCTCTCCCGCATTGATGCAATATGTCTGCTTTCTGCACCAACAACTGCAACAACAGCACTCCAGCAGTAGCCAACGTCAGATGCTGCTACTGCTGATCCAACTATTACATGAACAACAAGACGAGCCCCGCCACCTTGATCGGCGCATTACTACCGCCCGCGGTTATCTCGAACAGCACTTTTGTGAGAGGGTCAGTCGGCAACAACTCGCTGCTATCGCCAATCTCAGCACCCGCCAATTAAGCGAACTATTCCGACAACAGCTGGGCATGACACCACAGCAATACCAGATTGAAAAGCGAATGCAGTACGCATGGCAACTGCTAGAGCAGCAACATCTCAGTGTTCAACAGGTTGCCGATGCTTGCGGCTATAGCAGTCTGGCCGCCTTCAGTGATCGATTTCGTAAGCACTTTGATATCTCACCCAGCTATTTTCGCCACTCCGGCAAATAATACCGCCAACTAAAGAAAGCACCCGCCGCATGACATTGATATGCTCATGCCATCCATTTTTGAGTGTTCCGTTATGCACAGTAAAACCATACGCGCCACCCTCATCGGCTCCATCTCTATTTTCCTTTGGGGTACCCTCGCGCTGTTAACCCGTCTGACCGAAGGGCGAATCCCTCCTTTTCAGCTCATGGCGATGACCTTTACACTGGCGTTTCTACTGATGGCCGTTAACTGGTGGCGTCAAGGCCACTCCGGATTACGGCATCTTCGACAACCGGTTCTAGCCTGGGTGTTGGGTGTGGGAGGTTATTTTGGCTACCACTTCTGTTACTTCCTCGCCATGACCAAAGCACCGGCGGTGAGTGTTAGCTTGCTGGCCTATATGTGGCCACTGCTGATCGTCCTGTTTGCGGGGTTACTGCCGGGGGAAAGCCTGCTGAAGCGTCACCTATTCGGTGCCATCATTGCGTTATTTGGTTGTTGGTTACTGATCGGGCAGGGGGCCGACGGGTTTAATCAGCAATATCTCAGCGGCTATCTGCTCGCACTCAGCTGCGCCCTTATCTGGTCGGGTTATTCGGTGCTCAGCAGACTGGTGAAGCAGGTCTCCACCGATGCGGTGGGTTGGTTTTGTGCCGCGACCGCCCTTCTGGCACTAATCTGTCACAGCTTATGGGAAACCACCGTTTGGCCCGCCTCGACCATCGAATGGATCGGCGTCATCGGCTTAGGTATTGGCCCGGTAGGCATCGCCTTTTTTACGTGGGACTACGGCATTAAACATGGCAATCTGCAGCTACTGGGCGTGTTGGCCTATTCGGCGCCGTTGATCTCTGCCCTACTCTTAGTACTGGCTGGACTAGCACCCGCCGATCTCACCCTACTGCTCGCTTGCTTGGCGATAGTGATCGGTTCGTTGATCGCCGGTTATCGCCGCACTCACCGGTCATCTTAAGCGAATCAGTGGGCCTGAATGGGTTTCTCCGGTGTGCCTGCGCTATCGACCGGCTTCGCCTGAATCCATTCAGCCGCCACCATCACCTGCTGTAGCATATGCTCGAATGAGTAACGCTGACCCGGTGGTAAACTGAGAGTAAACCCCTCGCCTTCAGCAGGTAGCATCACGATCAACACCAATTTATTCACGGTTTTAATATCGATACGTTGCACCAAAATGCCCACTTCGCCTAGCGGGTAATCATTGGCGCTCGATTGGTAGGGTGTCGAAAAGTCGGCCTGCTGCACGGCGCCATGTTTTTCAATATCACCTAAGCTTTGCCGTTGTTCCGGCTGTAGGTGACTGGCACTATTTTCGGTGGGAAAGTCATGTTCATTAAACAGCTTGGCAATCCGTAACGCCAAACGACGGGTCCACCAAGCGCGAAACTCTTTGCCATTCTCACTGGCCCGAATAAGAATCCGATCTTCAACAGAGTTGTAGCTCAGGTTTATCTGATTCTGAGGTGCGATGCTTGATCTATCCAGTTCGCTCATATCCGGTCCTATAAGGTTGCTCGGTGATGAGAAGCCGCCGCAATCTGAGCCACACGCTCAGGAATTTCACTCAGGCAGGTGACGGTTTGATCGGCGGGCGCAACCTCTGGCCAAACACCCTGCTTCAGATTCACCCAAATTGCCCACAGTCCTACATTTTTAGCGCCGACAATATCATGGTGTGGATTATCCCCAATGTGGATAACTTGCTCTGGCCGTAACTGCTGCTGATGCAACATCTGTTCAAACATCAACGGATGAGGCTTTTCTTTGCCTACCCCATCGGCATTCAAGGCAAAATCAAAGACATCACCAAGGCCCACGCGATTTACATCGGCGTTACCATTACTTAGCGCACCGATCACATAGCCCTCAGCTTTTAACTGTTCAAGCATACTGCGTGCATGTTCAAACAATTCCACCTGATTACGCGCGGCGATAAACACCTCAAATGCCTGATGAGACAGGGCTACCGCTTGCTCGGCGCTATAACCAGCGTCTAATAAACCGATCTCAAGCTGTTTTAACCGTATTAAGGTGACACTATGACCAATATCAGGAAAAGCTTCTAACGCTCGGTTTTTCAGCTGATCGAAATCGCTCAACTGATAGCAGTTAACAAACAGTTCCGCGTGTTCAGCAAGCCATTGATACAGTGTTTTATTGGCTTCCACGATAACCGGATCAACCGCCCATAGGGTGTCATCTAGATCGAAGGTGATACATTTAATCATCGTCTTGTTCTGCCTTCTTATGCGTCTGTTTATGCGCCCGTGGGTGGGCTTTATCGTACACATCCATGAGATGTCTGAAATCAAGATGGGTATAGATTTGCGTTGTGGAGATATCCGCGTGTCCGAGTAACTCCTGCACGGCGCGCAGATCACCACTGGACTCCAGCATATGACTAGCAAATGAGTGCCGTAAGCGGTGCGGATAAACCTTGCCCTGAGTATGTTGCATCTTAGCGCGCCGGTCGATACGTAGTTGTACGCTGCGGGTGCTAATACGGGTACCCCGTTTGCTCACGAATAGCGCCATCTCTTCGGGCCGCGCCATGCTATCGCGCAAATCAAGCCATCGATCCAGCGCCTGCATCGCTTTGCCGCCAATCGGTAACAACCGCTCTTTAGCACCTTTGCCCAACACACGTAGGCTAGCATCCTGCCAATCAATACTATGTAGATCTAAACTAACCAGTTCTGATAAGCGCAGCCCAGACGAGTAGATCAGCTCTAACATCGCCTGATCACGACTTTCCAGTGGATCGTTTTGATCCGCATCACTATCGAGCAGCTGACTCAGTTGATCGACATCCAATGTCTGCGGTAAGCGCCGTGGGCTTTTTGGCGCCTGAATACCCAGTGCAGGGTTTTGTTGTACCAAGCCTTCCCGATGAAGGTATTTATAGAAACTGCGAATGGCTGAGAGCAGCCGCTGAATACTTTTACCGCCTAAGCCTTCACGGTGAACCCAAGCGACAAAATTACGAATATGTTTAGGTTCGATCCGTGCCCAATCTACCTTGCCATCGGGGAACATCGTGCTGTGCTGTAGATAATCCAGCAGCCGAGCGAGATCACGCTGATAATTACTAAGAGTATGGCGAGAATACTGCCGCTCGCTGCTCAGATAGGTATAAAACCCATCTAAGGCAGCGTTACCTGAACTCATCGATCAGGCCTGACGATCCTGTAGCAACGGGGAGACTACACGGCTCAGTGCCTGTCCAATATAATCTAAAAACAGGGTGCCTTGGTTGCTTTGGAAATAGCTGGCATCATAACTGCCGATCGCCAGTATCCCCAAGGTTTCGCCCTTCACCAGCGGCACCGCAGCGGCCGATTTCACTCGGAAAGCTTGATCACGAAAGAGAAACTGGTTTTGTAACTCGGTCAAATTACCACAGCGCGTCTGTGACTGATCCACCAGCGTATCGATCGCCGCAGCCTCTGTACGGGGCATCAATCGCAGATTATTTTGCGCTTCCGACTGATCGCTAAACAACACCAGCGCGGTCGTATCACTGTTGAAATCCTGACAGAGGCTCTCATCGATCGCTACCGCCACGTCGTCGAGGGTTGCCGCATCCATCAACGCCAAGATCATATTCTTGGTTTTAGTGAACTGAATATCGTTTTCCCGGGCCACACCGAGCATATCGCCGAGGTAATCGTGTAATTCGCGATTTTTCTCCCGCAACAGGCTGGTTTGACGTTCGACCAATGAGACGGTATTACCACGCTGATGCGGCACATAGAGCTTTTCTAGCAGGTATTCGTTACCGCTAAAAAAGTCGGGATGTCGTGTTAAATAGTCTGCCACCTGCTCGGCGCTGATATCAGCCGCATTAGCCGTGGCTGAGGTCGCTTGATCGAGGTTTTCCTCGACAGAAGTAGAGTCGCTCATATGAAAATCTGTCCTTCATATACAGTAGTTGCGGGGCCAGTCATGAGTAGCGGTTCACCCTCCCCTGCCCACTCAATCTGAAGTGTGCCACCGGGTAGGTGGACAGTCACTTTATCATCTAACAAGCCGCGCAAGCGACCGGCGACGACCGCCGCACAAGCCCCAGTGCCACAGGCTTTGGTTTCACCGGCGCCCCGCTCATAAACCCGCAAACGGATCTCAGCGCCACTAATCACTTCCATAAAGCCGATATTCGCCTTCGCAGGAAACGCAGCAGCCGATTCTAAGATAGGCCCCCAGGATTCGACCGGTGCTTTATCCACCGCATCGACCACCAGCACCCCATGGGGATTACCCATCGAGACAGCACTGATCTGCACGGTCTGACCATCAACCTCGATCGGATAAGTCACCGCCTGCTGATCCGCTGCAAACGGAATAGCCTCGGGCTCTAGTACCGGCACTCCCATATCGACAACCACCTGCTTATCGTCGGTGATGGTCAGGTAGATCGGTCCTTTTTGGGTTTCCACCGCCACGGTTGCTTTCGCCGTCAGGCGCTTATCACGCACAAACTTAGCAAAACAGCGGGCGCCGTTACCGCAGTGTTCCACCTCACTGCCATCGGCATTGAAGATACGATAACGAAAATCCATATCGGGATCGGTGGGCGGCTCGACAAGCAGCAGCTGATCGAAGCCCACGCCGAAGTTACGATCGGCCAAACGGCTCACAATCGCTGAGTTAACCTTGACCTTTTGTGTCACGGTATCGAGCACCAGAAAGTCATTGCCCAGGCCATGCATTTTTGTAAATCTAACTAGCATATTCATCTCGTCAGGCGCACTGTTCGGACAGTGTTTTGCCTTATCTGTCGGGCTTATCAACTGAGCTTATCCGTTACCGGAGGTCAGCGTATCAGCCCGGTAAAACCGCTTCACCACGCAGTTGATCAACGATCGTTTCACGCTTACGAATAAGGTGGATCTGATTGTCATCGACCATCACTTCCGCGGCCCGGTTACGGGTATTGTAATTAGAACTCATGCCAAAACCATAAGCACCGGCAGAACACACCGCCAGCAGATCACCCGGAGCGATATTCAACGCGCGATCTTTACCCAGAAAATCACCGGATTCGCAGACCGGTCCAACCAGATCAAAACGACGGGCTTCGCCTTCCTGACGCACATCCACCGGAATAATATCCATATAAGCACTATAAAGCGCTGGGCGGATAAGATCATTCATGGCTGCATCGATGATGGCAAAGTTTTTATGCTCGGTGCATTTCAAAAACTCAACCTTGGTAATCATGATGCCCGCATTCGCGGCAATCGAACGGCCCGGCTCAAAGATCAGTTTCAGCGGCCGATCGCCCAACTTATCGATCACTGCGGCAATATATTCCTGCGGTGTTGGCGGCACTTCATCGGTATAACAAACACCCAAGCCACCACCCAAATCGAGGTGCTTAATGCTAATGCCTTGTTCGGCAAGGCCATCGATCAGCAGCAGTAAACGATCTAGCGCATCAAGAAACGGGGCTATCTCGGTCAACTGAGAACCGATATGGCAGTCCACACCCTGCACATCAAGATGACTGAGACTATGGGCATAGGCATAGATCCGTGCGGCGTCGTCGATTGCCACACCAAATTTATTATCCTTCAGACCAGTAGAGATATACGGGTGCGTACCGGCATCCACATCGGGGTTCACCCGCAACGAGATTGCCGCCACTTTATCCAGCGCACTAGCGACACTGTTCAGCCGATCTAGCTCCGCTTCTGACTCAATATTAAAGCAGTGAATACCCAGTTCGAGGGCGCGACGCATCTCATCTTCACGCTTAGCCACCCCAGAAAAGACCACTTTAGAGGGGTCGCCACCCGCTTTAATCACCCGCTCTAACTCACCCAACGAGACAATATCAAAGCCCGCGCCCAGTCGTGCCAGCACATTCAAGACGCCTATATTTGAGTTCGCCTTGACCGCATAGCAAACCAACGCATCACGCCCTTCAAGCGCTTGGGCATAATCCAGATAGGCACGTTCTAGTGCATCACGGGAATAGATGTAGGTAGGTGTCCCATACTGTTCGGCAATGCGACTTACCAGGACTTCTTCGGCACAGAGGTGGCCATTCAGGTATTGAAAATTATCCATTGTCTTCTATCTGCATTCAATTGGGTTACTGCTCAGCAGGGCTGAGTCTATCGCATCAACCACACACCGCTATCACGGTACACTGGCTAACATTCATGTGGTTACTGCTGCGTCGGCGTTGGCGCTTGATCGGGTAGATAAAGATCACCTTTCTGACCACAACCTGCAATTAACAGGGCACTGAAAAAAATGGCTATCCAACAGGCTTTCACGGCGTTTATTCCTGATATTAAGTTAATCGCTCGATTATACAGGGCTGTTGCCATGATGAGTACCTGAACGAACTGCTATATACTCTCTCTCAATGATAATTTTCGCCAAAGAGTACAACACTATGACGAACATGAACGAATCTGAATTTAGCCAAAAAGTTGATGATACCCTCGAACAGATTGAAGAGGTTTTAGATACCGCGGAAACCGATATCGATTTTATGAACAACGGCGGCGTGCTCACGGTAGTCTGTGAAAACAAAACCCAGGTGATCTTTACCCGTCAAACACCGGTAAAACAGTTATGGTTAGCCGCTAAGAGTGGTGGTTTTCACTTCGATTTTAATGGCGAAACCTGGGCCCGCGACAGCGATGGTGCATTGCTCAAAGATGTGCTGACGGCTATTTTGTCAGAACAAGCTGGCGAACAGTTCAGCTTCGACTTGTAAGGAGATCAGCTATGTCCTTTGATAGTGCGCTGCAACGTCATATGCAAACCTTTAACCGCATGCCGGAGATTAAAGCCGATGTGCAAACCCTAGCTGACCAGATCGCAGCGACCTTTACTGCCGGTGGTAAGTTGTTGTTTATGGGCAACGGCGGCAGTGCGGCGGATAGCCAACACCTAGCCGCAGAGTTTGTCGTCCGCTATAAAGCTGAACGCCGAGCGTTACCGGCTATCGCCCTTACCGTCGACACCTCGATTCTGACGGCACATTCCAATGACTATAGCTTCGATTCGGTATTTACCCGACAAATAGAGGCACTTTGTCGGCCGCAGGATCTCGTGATTGGACTATCCACCTCGGGTAACAGCGCCAATGTGGTCAACGCCATTGAAGCGGCACAAAAGATCGGCGCGACCTGCTGGGCTTGGACCGGAGAAGCGGGCGGCAAACTAAACGCCATAGCCGATCACCTTATCAAAGCTCCCTGCAGCGAGACCGCTAGAGTTCAGGAAGTACATATTTTTGTCGGCCACTGGCTCTGTGAAGAGATGGATCGGCTCTTCGCCGCTGAGTAGTCTTAAGCGATACCCGCCTGTTGTTTAACCAAGGCGAGCTGTTGCGCCAGCGCTCCTCGATTAGCGGTCATATAGTTTCGACCTCTAATCCCCATCGCCCGGGCATGCTCCGGGTGATCTAAAAGCTCAGCAACCACCTGCTGTAACTCAGCAGGATCGCTAACCACTTGCAGGGCTAGCGCCTGCTCCATGGTCTCGACTATCTGGTGGAAGTTATGCACATAAGGCCCCATCAAGACAGGTTTGCCTAACACCGCGGGTTCAAGCGGATTATGCCCTCCACGCTCAACCAAGCTGCCACCGACAAAAACAATATCAGCGGCACTATAGAGGGTCATCAACTCACCCATCGTATCGCCTAAATAAACGTCGCAATCCGCTGCAGGTAAAGGTGCCTCGCTGCGTCGATAGGTTCTAAAGCCGGCGTTAACGCTCTGCTCGAAAACCGTTGTAAAACGTTCCGGATGGCGGGGCACCAGTATCAGCAGCAGATCATGATAACGCGATTGCAGATTAGCGAAGACCTCAAGCAGTTGAGCCTCCTCATCGTCATGGGTGCTCGCGCCGATCATCACCGGACGTTCGGCTCCCCATGCCCTCCGCAGCTTAGCGGCATCACTCGCGACACCTTCCGGTGTTTCAATATCAAATTTGATACTTCCGGTGACCTGCAACTTATCCACAGCGAAACCCAGCGCCGTAAAACGATCACCATCCGCCTGATGCTGTACGGCAATGGCTGTCACCTCTTGCAACATCGGCCCAGTCAGCCACTTAAAACGTTGATACCCCCGCGCCGAGCGAGCCGATAAGCGAGCATTGGTCACTAGCACAGGCACATCCCGCTGGGCACAACTGTGGATAAGATTGGGCCAGAGCTCCGTTTCGACAATTACGCAGCTACGAGGTCGAATGCGCCGATGAAAACGACTTAGGGCACAAGGAAGATCATAGGGACAGTATGCATGACCGACACGCTCACCAAAGTGACTTTGCACCCGCGCACTCCCCGTCGGGGTCATACTGGTGATAAAGACCGGTATCTGCGGATGTTCCGCCAGCAGCTTTTCCACTAATGGAATAATCGCCATGGTTTCACCAAAAGAGACCGCATGAATCCAGATAGGACGCGCGCCGGTTAAACGGGGGACAAAACCAAACCGTTCTCGCCAGCGCAAGCGATATTCAGGACTCTGCCGCCCGCGCCGCCAAAGTTTTAGCAATATCAGCGGAGTCAGACAGTAAAATAACAACGAATAGAAAAATCGGGCCATGGAGATAAGCACATTCCAGACATAAAAAATCAGTTTACCATTATCAGCCTGTGATACCGAAGGTATAATGATCGCTGTTAACCGGCGGAATACTTCATGCAAACGATAAAGACAGATCTGGTGATTCTCGGCGGCGGTATCGCTGGTCTATGGCTACTCAACCGCGCTCAACAACAGGGATTTGATGCACTCTTATTAGAAACCGGAGACCTTGGCGGCGTTCAGTCGGTACGCTCCCAAGGCATCATCCATGGCGGCACAAAATATGCGCTCAATGGTGTACTGACCCAAGCCGCCAGTAGCATTGCCGATATGCCATCCCGCTGGCGCGCCTGCCTTGAAGGGCAGGGAGAACTAGACCTCAGTGGTGCACGAATACTCTCAGAAGCGCACTACATGTGGTCGAAAGCATCCCTCGGCGCGAAAATGACCAGCTTTTTCGCCAGCAAAGCCCTAAAGGGTCGAGTGGAAAGCGTCACCGCCAAACAACGCCCCGAAGTATTCAACCATCCACAGTTTCGCGGCAATCTTTATAAATTGAACGAGATCGTACTGGACGTACCATCGGTGATCGAAGCACTGGCGCAGCCGCTACTGCCGCGTATCATCAAAGTCAGCGCCGCTGAGATGCAACTATGTACCGATCAAAATAATATCGAAGCGATACAGTTACCTCAATTACGTATTGAAGCACAACGTTATATCACTGCCGCCGGCGAAGGCACCGAAGCACTGCTGCAACAGTTGAATGTGACTCAACCGCAAATGCAGCGTCGGCCGTTACACATGGTGATGGTTCGTCATGCAAGCCCCTTACCGACCTTTGCTCACTGTATCAGCAGCGGTAGTAAGCCAGTGGTCACTATCACCACACACCCCACCAAAAATGGAGAGCATGTCTGGTATCTGGGCGGAGATTTAGCCGAGGCTGGGGTTAATTTATCCACAGAACAGCAGATTCAAAAAGCGCAAACCATGATCGCCGAACTGCTCCCTTGGATCGAGCTTAAGAATCCCCGCTGGGAGAGTTTCCATATTAATCGAGCAGAGCCAAAACAGTCCTCACTCACCCGTCCAGATTCCGCCTTCGCACAAGCCCAAGGAAACTGCATTATTAGTTGGCCTACGAAATTGGCGCTGGCCCCCGACTTGGCTGATCAAATTCTAGCCATGCTTAAAATACAAGAGATTACTCCCCGTTATCATGCGGATGAGGGCATTACCGGCCAATTAGCGCGGCCCAATATCGCACAACCGGTTTGGGAGACACTCTTTTGTTAAACTTGAGACAGATTGCCGGTACCGACCTTCAGGTGAGCCCCATCGGCCTTGGCACGGTAAAAATAGGACGGGATAAAGGGGTCAAATATCCAGACCATTTCATGATTCCGGATGATCAGCAGGTCCTCCATTTACTCGCCCTGAGCCAAGAACTGGGTATCAACCTATTGGACACGGCTCCCGCCTATGGCCACAGCGAAGAGCGCTTAGGCAGATTACTAAAAGGCCAGCGTAATCAATGGCTAATCTGCAGTAAAGTCGGCGAGGAGTTTGATCCCCAAACAGGGTTGTCACACTTTAATTTTACGCCCGAACATATCCGTTTCAGTGTGGAACGCAGCCTGAGACGGCTCAATACCGATGTGATTGACATCCTACTGGTACATTCCGATGGTAATGATCTGAAACGGATTCATCATGACGGCGTGCTGCAACAACTGGCACAACTCAAAACGGAAGGTAAAATTCGTGCGGGGGGTATGTCGACTAAAACCATCGAGGGGGGAATCGAAACGCTAAAACAGTCGGATATTGCGATGGTCACCTACAACCTAAACGAGCAGCAAGAGTCGCCGGTCATCGACTATGCGCTAGCCCAGCAAAAAGGGATCTTTATCAAGAAAGCCCTAGCCTCGGGCCATATTACACAGGCGTTAACAACCGACCCTGTGCGCGCTAGTTTTGATTTAGTGCTAGGTCATCCGGGGGTCAGTAGTGCGATTATTGGCACAATCAACCCCGACCATTTACGGTCGAATGTCCACGCTGCGGCCGATTGTCTCACCCGCAGCGATTCTTAAGCTATCATGATAGCCGGCACTTGAATGATAAGCTTAGCTGCTCTGAATCTTCTCTACGATCGCCGTAGTTGAGCAGTTATCAAGGAAAGATAGCACCTTCACCTCACCGCCGTAGCTACGCACAAACTCGCCGCCAACCACACCATCGATACCATAGTCGCCGCCCTTCACCAGAATTTCTGGGCGGACCTGCTCCAATAAACGCTCCGGCGTGTCCTCAGCAAAGCTGACCACCCAATCCACGGCTTCAAGCCCCGCTAATACCGCCTTACGACGTTCGACGGGGTTGATCGGTCGCCCCTCGCCTTTCAAGCGGCGCACGGATTCATCATCATTAATCGCTAATACAAGACGATCGCCCTGCGCCCTAGCCTGTTCAAGGTAGCCCACATGGCCTGCGTGCAAAATATCAAAACAACCGTTGGTAAATACAATTTTTTCACCGGCCGCACGGGCATCTTCCAACGCCATAAGCAACTGCTCATCACTCACAACTCCCCGTTCCGACCCCTGCGCCTGATTCACCGCCCTACGTAGCTCCGGCCCACTGATAGCTGCGGTGCCCAATTTGCCTACCACGATACCAGCGGCAATATTAGCGAGCCCCGTGGCGACTTCAAGGCTTTCGCCGGCGGCCAGCGCCGTCGCCAATGTGGAGATAACCGTGTCTCCAGCCCCCGTCACATCAAATACTTCTCGGGCATGGGTGGGAAAGTGAACTTCTTTCTGACCCGGTTTTATCAAAGTCATACCCTGTTCGCTACGGGTCACCAATATAGCCTCAAGCTCAAGTTGCTGCACCAACAACTGAGCTTTTTCCACTAATGCCTGCTCCGATTGGCAGGCACCCACCACCGCTTCAAATTCACCCATATTCGGCGTTAACAATGTCGCGCCACGGTAACGTTCAAACTCCGTTCCCTTGGGATCGACCAGCACCGGCACACCGACCTTGCGTGCCGCATGAATAAGACGTTGAGGGTCACTCAGGGTGCCTTTATCGTAATCCGATAACACCAGCACACCAACGTTTCCGAGTAACGCCTCGACTTGTTGTTGTACTAGCGCCCCATGATCCGCACTAAAGCGCTCTTCGAAATCCAAGCGAATCAATTGTTGATGGCGACTCAGAACCCGCAGCTTAGTGATCGTCGGTTCTTGCTGACTATGGCAGAACTGACAATTCACCCGTGCAGATTCCAGCTGTTGCTGCAACGCTTGCCCCGCTTCATCCTCACCCACAATCCCCACCAATGAGACACCGCCGCCCAGCGCGGTGATATTCAACGCCACATTGGCCGCGCCACCGGGTCGATCCTCCCGCTGATCGACCTTCACCACAGGCACCGGCGCTTCCGGAGAGATCCGTGACGTTGGGCCATGCCAGTAGCGATCCAACATCAGATCACCTACCACCAACACCTGCGCTGTATTTAATTGAGGCATTACCAATTTCATTTTGAGGGCTCCTGCTCGGAAGGCGATACTGAATCATGATCAACGGCGACTTCGGAAAACTGAAGTCGATGAAGGTTGGCATAAATACCATTGTGTTGTAATAGCTGAGCATGTGAGCCTTGCTCAACGATTCGACCAGCTTCCATCACCAAAATGCGATCCGCCTTCTCTATGGTCGATAACCGGTGAGCAATTACCAAGGTGGTCCGCCCCTGCATGACATTATCCAAAGCATCCTGGATATGTCGTTCAGACTCGGTATCCAGTGCCGAGGTTGCTTCATCCAGAATCAAAATCGGCGCATCTTTAAGAATCGCCCGAGCGATCGCAATTCGCTGCCGCTGTCCGCCAGAGAGCAGTGCCCCGTTTTCACCAACCAGAGTATCTAGGCCGTCTGGCAAGTGTTGTACAAACTCAGCCACATGAGCCGCTTCGGCTGCCGCCTCAATCGCCTCTCGGGGACAGTTCGCCATGCTGCCATAAGCGATATTCTCGGCAATAGTGCCATTAAAAAGAATCACCTGCTGATTCACCAAGGCGATTTGACGTCTCAGACTGGTCAATTTATAGGTTTGTATATTTTCCCCATCCAGTAAAATCTCGCCTTCGGTAACGTCATAAAAACGCGGCAACATCCCCGCAAGAGTCGACTTACCACTGCCTGACTTGCCCACTAAAGCGATCGTCTCGCCCGGCTGAATATTCAGATTAATATTATCAAGCACCTTGTTGCCATCAACCTCGTAGGAAAAGCCCACGTTTTTGATCTCCAACGCACCCTTAACCGTCTCAGGATCATGCAAGCCAGTATCTTTTTCTGGGGGCGTATCCACAACCTCGAAGACACTTTCAGAAGCAGCTAACCCCTGCTGGACCATACTGCTAATCTCAGTTAATGAGCGCACCGGTTTAGCCATCAACGCTGCCGCTGAGATAAACGCAATAAACTGCCCAGTCGTCATCTCTTTGATCAGCTCAGGGTCCATCGCCAGGAAGGTCATCAGTGCGATCACACCTGCCACCATCATCTGCACCAAAGGTGTGGTCACTGACTGAGTCACGACCATTTTCATGACCTGCCGACGATTCTGCTGACTGACTTTAGTAAAACGATCAATTTCGAGATCGGTGGCACCAAAAATACGCACGACCTGATAACCTTTAATCGCCTCCGAAGCCGAAGCAGTAATATTCCCCACACTCTTCTGCACATGACGACTAATGCCGCGCATACGGCGGGCAGCGAAACCCACGACCACCCCAACCACAGGCCCGACTACCAAGAACAGTAAGGTTAATTGCCAGTTAAGGTAAAGCATATAGCCAAACAAACCGAGCACCGTAAGCCCTTCACGGATCGCTACTTTCAACGCATTCGTTGCCGCTCCAGTCACCTGCTCAACGTTATAGGTTAGCTTAGCCAGCAACTCACCACTCGAATGTTTATGAAAGTAGCTGCTAGGCAACAGCAATAAATGCTTGAATAGATCGGTTCTTAAATCATGCACCACAAACCGCGCCACATAGGACAGGCCGTAGTTACCCAAAAAGGTACCTAGCCCCCGAATAAAGAAAATCCCCAGCACCGCTAACGCCAACATGCCGCGATTATCCAATTGCCCTGAACCGACGGTATCGACAAAGGCCTCAAGCCACTTTGCTGCAGCCGTTTGAGACCCTGCATATATCGCAAAGCCGACCACACTGACCAGAAAGGCCGGCCAATACTTTTTCACATATTTCAGCAGGCGCAAATAAACCTGTACGCTGTTATCTTTTTTCACAAATAAAAAAGCTCTTTTCGATTCACTATCCACTCGAACAACTAAAGCGATCAAGCCCACACAAATACAGTAGATCTGACTTGATGCTAGTGTTCCTTGAGCACGAATATTATAATTGTTGGATTTTACAGTATCTGGATTAATTGTGGGCAACAAAGAAGCACGCTGGACAGATTTTATTGCACCCAAATATTGGCCAATCTGGCTTGGTATCGGGTTACTACGCCTGATTTCTGCGCTTCCCTATCGCTGGGGATTAGCGATCGGTAAGTACCTAGGTCGAACGCTCTACCGTTTGATGAAACAACGCCGACACATTACGACGGTTAATATTCAGCTCTGTTTTCCAGAACTATCCCCACAAGAGCAGCAACAGCGGGTAAAGGAGGTCTTTGAAAACAATGCGATAGGGCTGATCGAAACCGGCTGGGCGTACTGGAAAGACGAAAACTTTTTTCGCCAACGCACAGAGTTTGTTAATTTTGATCTGTTAGATCAGCAACTCGAAAAAGGCAATGGGGTAATCTTGCTCGGCTGGCACTACTCCTGTTTAGATCTCGCTGGCCTGCTATTTTCATTACATGGCACCCCATGTAGCACACTATATAGAAAACATGACAATCCGATGCTGGACTGGTTTTTTGTTAGTGGTCGGCAGCGATTTGGCTTCCCAGTGGAACGAAAAAAAACCCGCCAGGTACTTCGCGCCCTGCGCAACAATCACTGTATCTGGTATGCCCCTGATCAGGATTTGGGCCGTAAAGGAGCGGTTTTTGTACCTTTTTTTGGGCATCCCGCCGCTACCACAATAGCCACAACGAAAATGCACGCTTTAAATAACTCACCGCTGATCAGATTTGATTGTAGGCGGAAGTCTGATAACTCAGGCTACATTGTAGAGTGCCATAACGTTGAAGGTTTCCCCTCTGGATCAGAAGAACAGGATGCGATTCTCGTCAACCAATCCATCGAAGAGGGTATTCGTAAAGCTCCAGCACAGTATATGTGGGTTCATAAAAGGTTTAAGACAGCACCTGTTCGCGGAGATAATATTTATAAAAAACAGTTATAATTAATGGACACTCCTTCATCAGCAGATATCAATTTAATTTCGCGCAGAACATCCACATCCCAAAATAAATTATTAGGAGCCATTGAAAAGTATGAAATATAACCATCAACACGCCTATTTAATTATGGCTCATCAGCACCAAGATTTATTGATAAAATTACTACTATCACTTGACGATCCAAGAAATGACATCTATATCCACATAGACACAAAATCTGACATTAATACTGAAATTATCACAAAAAAAATAAAACATTCAAAATGTTATTTTATTGACAGAACCTCTGTAAACTGGGGAGGGGCATCACAAATAAAAACTGAACTATCTCTACTTGAACAAGCAACAACCAAAAAAAACTATGTTTATTATCACTTAATTTCAGGCGTATGTATCCCCATAAAAACTCAAGAAAAAATACACGAATTTTTCATGAAAAAAAATGGATTACAGTTCGTAAGCTTTGACCCTGTCGCCAATGAAAATAAATTATTTATAGATAGAGTAAAATACTACCATTTCTTCCAAGATCTTTTTGGTCGCACAAACAATAGACTAATAAAAAAATTAAAAAAACTTAGCCTTTCGATTCAGAAAACACTAAAAATCGACCGAACAAAAAACCATAATGAAATATATTCAAAAGGCGATTCATGGTTCAGCATAACAAACTCATTTGCCTGCCACTTAGTTGCTAATAAAGAAAAAATACTCAGGTCTTATCGATTCACATACTGCGCGGACGAGATATTTCTTCATACAGAACTAATAAAAAACTTGGATAAATTTAAAATTGCTGAAAAAAATTACAGATTGATAGACTGGAAAAGAGGCGGGCCTTATACATTCAAAATCGAAGACCTTTCTCTTATATGCGACTCTGATTCATTATTCGCCAGAAAATTCAACCCTGATATTGACAACGAAATAATAGAGTCCTTATTTAATATAAATTAGTGCTATCGCGAATTCAACTCCGAAGTGCGACACAACTATGCAACCTGAAGCAGCTCTCGAAAGACTGCTTCTGGCTGCCTAAACCCAAGGCACTTTCTTGGTCTTGAATTCAATCGCTTCTCTGCTCGTCGTACATCTTCATCGCTCACCAGGTGTAGATCGATACCTTAGGGGATGTACTGTCGCAATAACCCATTGAAGTTTTCATTCAACCCTCGCTCCCACGATGAGTAAGGGTGTGCGAAGTAAAAATCTATATTGAGCGCATCTGCTATTGCTTTATGCTCGACAAATTCCGAACCATTGTCGGCTGTAATTGTTCGCACCGATGCGGCATACGGCTTCAGCATATCGGTCACTGCATCTCGCACATCAGTTGCTCGCTTAGCCGCTACCTTTCGTACTAGGTACATGCGACTTTTACGTTCTGCCAGCGTGACGAGTGCCCCAGTGCCTTGCTTACACAGAACAGTAGACTTCCCAATCGCCAAAGCGTTCTCTATTTCGACGACCTCAGGTCGCTCGTCTATCGAACGAGGATCGGGTATCACACAACGCTTTGTATTTACGCCTCGTCGATAACGTTTATGTCCTTGCCGTAACGCTTTGTAAAGCGTTCCGCGAGCGATATAACGGTAGATCCACTCATGACTGACCGGCATATCAATTAAATGCCCGACACCGCTAATCTGCTCTGGACTCCAGTGAAGTGACAAACCAAGTTCAACATACTCAACCGTTAATGCCGGTATTTTGTATTTAGTTGCCAAAGCCCTACGCTCTTGAGCTTTCTGCTGAGCCGGTTCAGGACGGTAACCATCCTTTGATCCGTTTAGGTCTAGTTCTCGATAAACGGTTGAGCGATGTACATTAATTGTTTTAGCAATGAAAGCAGGCCGATAACCCTGCGCAAGAAGAATCGATATCCGGTATCGCTTCCCTTCGATCAACTGTTGATATGTCATAGTGATACACTTTATCTTTGGCGAGAAGAGGCGTACCACGGTCAGCAGTTGACCACCTCTCCACCTTTAGCAAAAAGTGTCGCACTTATTATATGAATCCCCATCCCTGTATGCCTTTTCGGTATGAACTGCATTCGCACTATTTCTAATCTTTAGCTCCGAGTTCAAGCTTTCAATTTAGCCCATTTACCCAAGATATAATTTTTTAATCGATATTTAATCGCAATATCCATATGCCTAAATAAAGATGATGATCGTAAATCATCATAAGCAACGTAGCCTAGTTTACCTACATTCAGCTTATACATTTCATATAAGACATATGCACATGAGGAGAGAAGATGCTCCTCAACGAACTTTCCCGTCGTGCCATTTTCCTCAAGTAGCTGACTAACAACAGACGTAAATTCTTTAAATTCAGCAAGCCCTTTAAAGCGATAATCGACACCAAAAAGCTCTTTTATATCGAAACCATTATCAAGGAAGCTTTTTTGAATAAGCATAATTTTATACCGATACATCTCCTCACGCTTTTTAGTTAAGCTACCCCCATGCTTTCGATAATAAAGCAGAACCTCATCCACATTAGAGATTTTAGTAACCTGACTCATTCGATACCAAAGATCCCAATCTTCACATACTTTAAATGATTCATTAAAAAATAGATTATGCTCCTTCAAAATATCTACTCGCATCATTGCGGAGGGGCAGCAGATAACACTTTGGAATAATAAAGCGGCAGCGATGTAGTAGGAGTCAACAGGTAACTTTTTCATACTTCGCTTACCCGTCTCTAGTTCATCTTCAAATGTTACAAAATGAGAACTCACTAAACCGAACTCAGGATGGGACTCTAAAAAACAAACCTGAATCAACAACCGATTAATGGCACTCACATCATCGCTGTCCATAAATGCAACATATTTTCCCTTAGCTGCTTTAATCCCTCTATTTCTTGATGCAGCAACGCCAACATTATAATCATTAGTAATTATTTTAATTTTATTTGACTCATAATTATTAACAATACGCAAGCTATTATCGCTAGAAGCATCGTCAACAATGATAATCTCAAAATTATCATAAGTCTGATTCAGTATCGATTCTACCGCTTCAGCAATATACGTTGCACCGTTATAAACAGGAATTATAACTGATACTAGAGGATAACTTACCATATTCATTACCTAAACCTGAATCCAATCACGAGGAATCATCATTTCACTTAAATATTGCTTTTGTTCATCGGCATACCATTTCTTGGGTGCCAAGATACGTTTATCTACATGCGTGTTGAGCCATGCGCCCCACCAACTAAAAGAGCTATTCGCAATTATATTATGGTCACATTGACTCATCAAAAATATATCTTCGCCAGAAAACCGTTCTTCTTCTGCATCAACATAAAAAGCATTATCAATAATAATATTTTCTTTAACCCAATCAATATCATCAGAAAAATATAATATGAGACATTGTCAAATTTACTATTAACTAAGCCCACCGACTGTTGATAATAATCCAAAGAACATATACCGTGAGTTTTAAGTGCTTCAGCGTTAGTAACATAATCGCCTCGACGAATATGAATAGACACACTAACTTCAGATTTATTTATACTATCAAGTGTATTTTTTGTGTAATCTGAAAGAGGTTCCTGTAACACCAGAGACTCTAACAACTCGCCTCTGATTTTTCGAAAGCATCTCTCACTCTGAAAATAACCAACCAAATAATGATTATCCTCAGGAGACAGCATTTTCTCATCAAATGCCGAGTTCGCCTCTTTAGCAACAGGGCGGCTTTTCTTGCCTTGCAACTGTCGTATCAGCTTTTTACCAAAGCCAATATGAGTCATTGCAGCCACTTCGTCCGAAGAGGCATTATCAACTAACTTATTATAATGATTAAGGCTATAGCCACCATGCAACGTATAGGTATCAAACGCTGATATATCCAGCTTTACATCGTAGCCTTTTTCAACTAAAGACAACGCATAAGCATACTGAAAGAGTTGGTTACCAAGACCTCCAATCAAACGAACAATAACCATATTAACCCCATCAAAAAATCAGAAGAACAATAACAAATTCGATCAACACTTTGTACTGTCAACACAGGCTGCATCTAGCAGCCTTTCTACAATATTTTTATTTAATAATAATTAACGACTACTACTGCCCATTACCATCTGTAACTCCTTCCATACATAATCCCCCGGTAAACTGCCGTAACAAGGGGGCACACCATTTTCAGGACGAGGACAAACCTTCTTTCTGCAGGGTGAACACTCATAATCAGCTTGCAAATTTGTCACATTTTTTCCCTGCGCACCGGTCAGTGCAACACTGGTACTTCCGAAGATAGACACCGTTGGTATTTCCATTGCCGCTGCAACATGCATTAAACCGGTATCAACACCCACCGCTCCAAGACTTCTTGCAATAATACCGCATAGTTCCCATAACGGCATTTTGGGCAACACTTCGCCCCAGTTGGCCTGACTAACGACTCGATCGGCACGACATTTTTCTTCGTCGTTAGCCCAAGGTAACAAGACTCCCTGACCTTTATCTCTCGCTAGCTCAAGAAGACGAATCCATTCGCTCTCAGGCCAATGCTTTGATTGCCAAGTGGTTCCATGTAAGAAAACATACTGTCCCTGCCATTGTTCAGGGCATGGAGCTAGCTTCTCAGGGTCGATGCCAAAATCAGCAGGACCAGAAAGCTCATACCCCAAAGTCTTAGCAAAAAGCAGGCGGACTTTATCAACCGCATTATCAACCGACTGAGTTGCTATACCCTGCTTATAAAACATTCTTGTTTCTGAATCGGTAGCGCTATTTTTATCGGGCCCATAAACCGGAGCGCCGGATAACCAGGCTACTCGTGCAGATTTAATTCGCCCCTGAGCATCGATAACAAGATCATAATGCTGCTGCCTCAATGACTTATAAAATAGCCACTGCTCTTTTAGCGTTGCAAAGGCCAAGCGTCGCTTCTTCCAACGCAAGCGACCATGAGGGACAACCCTCACACCGGGATGTAGCCGGGCAATATCAACAAAAGGCTCCTCACAAAGCCAATCAATCTGTAAACCTTCCATATTCGCTAGTGCATCGCTAACCGCAGGCATGGTATGCAGTAGATCCCCTAAAGAGGACATTTTTACCACGAGTATTTTCTTTATCATCATATAACTTCTATGTAGCAAGACCATGAAAGAACAATTTGCACTAGCTACCCGTTCTCTGATTTATTGTTTAAAGCAATTTTAATCTACTGTTCGGCAATTATCTTTTCAAGCTCAGCTAAACGCACATGACGTCTTTTCAACAATTCTTCTTTACTAACTTTTAAACCTAAAAACTTCTTGAGTTTATTTTTAAAACCACCCATTTCATTGCGGCAGTATATTTCCCTACTCGCCTGAAGGTGCTCTATAATGGGCTTCTCGACATCGTCATATTGCCGATCAAAGATATAAGTATATGCAGAAGAGAGCCGATAGATATCAAGTTTATCACCAACTTCATCAATAGCTTTCTGTAAATTTTCTTGGTCATGTAAGTGAGGATTATCGATCAAAAGCTGCATCCAATACTTAATAAATAATTTCACTTTCTCATTATAAGAAAAGTAAATAGTGCCCGCTAAAACATGTTCAGACCCATCTTTACAAGGTATAAAGTTAACTGCCATATCACAACCTATATTATCAAAAAAAGGCTCAATATTTTCATGAACAAAAGCATCAGCATCTAAATACAAAACTGGGCTTTTATGTTTTTCTAAACTATTTAATATATTTTGTGGTTTTGCATCATTTACTGCTTTCCAGTCATTCGGAGGAACAGCCTTGTAATCATATTTCAACCCTACTCGATCTAAGGATTTGGCCAGCAAGTTATAGGCTCCCCTATACACAGAATCTGTTGTATAAACACCAATAATAATCATATTATGTACTCTTAATATTTCTCACAATCAAAAATCAAACTAATAAATAGTATTGATCCCCATCAAACTTCCTATTATTCAAACTACACTTTACTACCACCCACAGACTAAAGAAGTTCAACACCAAGATCATGAAACAGTTGCTCAAACTTTTTATTCTCTGTGCCATTACGATAGGAGACAGTCTTAATCTCCGGCCTCAGCCACCGGGTTAACAATAGCGTGGAGGACACATCACCAATCACTGTCACGTCACTATTCAACAAAGGCAGTATCGCTTCATAGCTAATCGATGACGGTAAAAGCTGTATACCTAAAGGTTGTAGATTAAGCGCATCTTCACCGCTATTCCGAGGGTGATATTTAACGGCTATGCTACCTTCTAGGCCATTAATAAGCGTTAAAACTTTATCTCTATAACCTGTATTTTTTTCAAATAGCGACTCATGAGGTAGCGTGATCAGCACATCCAGTCCATGAATCTGCTCTTTAGTAACACCATTCACCTGCAGCATCATTTGAGATAGCTGCTGTAGTGCATCCGATTGAAAGCTGTCGGCAGAGAGGCAATGCTTCACTTTGCCGTGAAGCCGGCTATCTATCAGCTCGGGAAAAGCCACATGGATCTCTTTTATCCACGCGGAAGCCCCTACCGTCACGGGATTTTTCCACCAAAAGCCATAAAACAACTTTTTCAGAAGGTTATCGACCACCACATCACCTAGGCCGCTTGAGGCTTCACGACCAACGTAGGTAAAGGTGCCCTCATCCATATAATGCCCTGTCACAGTTTGAGCCTGTGAACTAGCAATATGCATCGCGTACTGAAACTCTATCCGGCGATCATTACCAACAAATAGATGACCTGGGGACAAACGCTCAATCAAATCTTTAAGGTCACTAAAAAGACGACGCCTTTTTTTAAGCTTACTCAGCCCTCCTTTTAACCGACCAAAAAACAGATGCTGCTCGGCAAAAGGAGACAGCGCCCACTGCTGAACTAACTCAACAATCTGTGGGGTAGCACCTTCTGGCTGGTCAATAAAGACTAACACCGCTTTTTCATCTGAACGTTCGCCCGCAATCGCGGTCGCGGTAAACAGATGTAACAGAGTCGAAACGAAATATACAGAGCAGGACACTGATTAATCCTCTGTAGACAAACATTGAGAGGTTAGAGTATGCCACACAACCTCAGGTGTTAAGTTGGCAAACACTACGGGGTCAACCGATCTACCACTAGGTTCTTGCTTAGAGGCTTCAAGGCAGATCTGATCCTTACCGTAACCGCCCACCAAACCTGGGTCAGTCGGACCAAACAGGATCACATTGGGCCGATCAAGAGCCGCGGCCATGTGAGATAAACCCGTATCGACAGAAACACAGGCGGCGGCACCCGCGAGCACTTTGGTCACCTGAGCGAGGTTCAGCTTAGGTAATACCTCAACTCTGTCATGCCCCGCAGCCAGCCGTTCAGCTCGAGCCTTCTCTTCGGGGTTACCCCAAGGCAGCTTAATCGTCCAACCGGCGGAGATCGCTTTGACGATCAGCTCGCGCCAATACACTTCCGGCCAGTGCTTATCGAAACGAGTGGTGCTATGCAAAAATACCAGATAATCCGACACAGCGTTCTGGTCAGCCATAAAGTGCTGACGAATCGCAAAATCACCCCGTCCTTCAATTTCATAGCCTAGCGCTTGGGCAAATAGCTGCCGAGTACGTTCGACCGCATGCTGTTGCTTATCAACATGAAAACAACGCTGATAGAAATGCGCTGCCAGCGGCTCTCTCGCAGAACTCTTATCATAACCACAGCGCACCCCATGACTATAGCGAGTGACCAGTGCGGCGCTTTTTAATAACCCTTGCGCATCAATAACTAAATCATAATGCGTTTCGGCCAGTGCAGCGCGGTAACGTCGCCACTCCCCCTTGGAAAAGGTTTGCCAAAGGTTTTTTCGCCAGCGACGAATAGCCACCGGAATAACGCGATCGACGGCAGAATGCCAGCTTGGAATCTCCGCAAAGGCTTCTTCCACCACCCAGTCAAAACGGATTTCCGGAATCGCCTTAACGGCATCGGTCAATGCGGGCAGCGTATGGATAACATCCCCCATGGATGAGGTTTTCACAATCAGAACTTTCACGGGGATTCCTACCGGCCAAATAAAGGTATAAAGAAGGCTGCAGTATAGCATTTATGACTAATACGTCACCCTGCAGCGCTTTTGCTTTACCTCTATAAAAGCGACAAATCTTTTATTTTTATCGACACATCGGCAATTTTATCGCATTTCACTGACTTTATTACCCCATAGCCGATTCCCTTTTTCGCGTTTGCTGATTACAATCGTTAGCCTGAAAATTCTCTGAATCACGCTGCGTGCAACAGACCATCAACTCAGATCAATCAACTTTTTATATGTTCGAGGTAACCAATGGCAGCTTTTGGAACTGTGTTTATACCGGAAATGGCAATCTCCTGGTTTGACGGTAATAGCTGGAGCCCGGCGGAGATCGTCAGCAGTGAAAGCATACAACTGCATCCCGGAGCCCATGTACTGCACTATTCCAGCACCTGCTTTGAGGGCCTCAAGGCATTTCGCCATGAAGATGGATCGGTCAATATCTTCCGCATGGATCGTAATATTGAGCGTTTCTCACAGAGTAGCGAACTGCTGGCACTGCCAGAAATAGACAAAGACGCCACCGGCAAGATGATCATCGATATTGTCAGCCGCTTCAAAGACGATGTGCCAGAGCCTCCAGGTTCGATGTATATCCGTCCGACCCACTTCGGTACCGAGCCTGCCATAGGTAAAGCGGCATCGCCTTCAGTAACCTCGTGCCAGTATATTCTACTCTCACCGGTTGGCGATTACTTTGCCGGCGGTGATACCACGTTGCGTCTGTTGTTAGAAGAAGACGGTGCCCGCTGCGCGGCGCACATGGGCATGATTAAAAGTGGCGGCAACTATGCCAGCGCCCTGCGCCCGATCATGAAAGCTAAAGAAGAGTTCAATGCTGATCAGGTACTGTTCTGCCCCAATGGTGATGTACAGGAAACCGGCGCGGCTAACTTCTTGCTAATCGATGGTAACGAAGTCATTACTAAAGCGTTGGATGAAAGCTTTTTGCACGGTGTCACCCGCGACTCTATTCTGACCCTTGCTCGAGATCTCGGCATGGATGTTCAAGAGCGCCAACTGACTATTGATGAACTGCTCGAACGGGCCGCTAAACCCGGTTGTGAAGCAGCACTGTCCGGCACCGCCGCAGTACTGACACCCGTTGGCACACTGATTCATAATGGCAAAGACTATCCAGTTGGCAACGGCGGTATAGGAGCAACCACCCTAAAATTGCGCCAAGCCCTGAACGACATTCAGTGGGGTAAAGCTGAAGATAAGCATGGCTGGCTAACACGAATCTAATTCTTGCCAATCGATGAGGCGCAACCTAGTTGCAGCAAACCTCTCGATAACCTCGGTTACTTAAAGCCGTACAGCTCGACCTACCTACAAACCCCGCTACTTGCGGGGTTTTGTTTTTAAAAGCCCTCCGATATGCCGCCTTTTATATTTCCCTTAAAAACTGCACAATAACCGCATAAACCAATAATAAACGGACATAGCCATGCGCCCTGCCACGCCTGAGTTACTCACCATGCTGACGGAACTGATCGCCACCCCGTCGGTAAGTTGCACCGCGGCGCATTGGGATCAAAGCAACCTCAAAGTCATTGAAAAACTTGATCAATGGCTATCCGGCTTAGGCTTTAAAACCGACATCATGCCCATCCCCGGACACCCGGAGAAGGCAAACCTCATCGCCACACTCGGCAGTGGCCCTGGCGGATTAGTATTAGCGGGCCATACGGATACCGTGCCTTTTAATGCGGAGCGATGGAGTAGCGATCCCTTTAAACTCACCGAGAAAAATAATCGTTTTTACGGGCTTGGCACCTGCGATATGAAAGGCTTCTTCCCTATCGCCATCGAAGCGGCACGAAAATTTGTCGATAAAACGCTGCAACAACCCCTGATCATTCTCGCAACCGCCGATGAAGAAAGCTCCATGAACGGCGCCCGCGCACTGGCGGAAGCGGGTCGCCCCAAAGCACGCTATGCTGTGATTGGCGAGCCCACCAGCTTAAGACCTATCTATATGCACAAAGGCATTATGATGGAGCAGATAAAAATCACAGGGACGGCGGGCCACTCCTCAGACCCCGCCCTAGGGGCTAACGCAATCGACGCGATGCATTCGGTTTTAGGTCAATTGATCAGTTTTCGGCAGGAACTACAGCGGGATTATCAAAACAGCGATTTTAAAGTTTCCGTTCCCACCCTCAATCTCGGCTGTATTCATGGCGGTGATAATCCCAACCGGATCTGTGGCGCCTGCGAGCTTGAGTTTGATCTGCGCCCACTACCGGGCATGTCCGCCGACCTATTACGGGAAGCCATCAGCCAGCGCCTGCAGCCTCTGGAGAACCAGTTTGGTGTTTCCATTTCGACCGCCCCACTCTTCCCTGAGATTCGCCCATTTAGCAACGATAAACATTCAGAACTGGTCACCGCCGCCGAGGCACTAACGGGCTATCAGGCAGAGGCGGTGGCTTTCGGCACAGAAGCGCCGTTCTTACAGGATTTAGGCATGGATACTATCGTTATGGGGCCAGGCTCAATCGATCAGGCCCACCAGCCCGATGAATATTTGGCTTTTGATCAGATTAAGCCTACAGTAGCGGTACTGGAACAACTGATTGCAAGGTACTGTTTTTAATCGTGAATAATGATAGCAGCCAATACGTAAACTGGTTTCGTCACAGCTCGCCGTATATTAATGCTCACCGGGGGAAAACTTTCGTTCTGATGTTAGGAGGGGAGGCGCTCGCCGATCCAAACTTTGCCAACATCATCCACGATATCGCCCTACTCAACAGCCTCGGGGTTAAGCTGGTACTGATTCACGGTTCACGGCCGCAGATCGAAGCGCGACTGGAAAAGCAGAACATTGTCGATCGGGTACACCATCACCTACGTGTGACGGATACCGCCACGCTACGCTGTGTTATCGAATCAGCCGCTAGCCTACGAATCGAAATAGAAGCGAAGCTCTCTATGGGTCTTGCGAACTCCCCGATGCATGGCGCTAAGATTCGCGTCTGTAGTGGCAATTTTGTCACCGCTCGCCCCTTTGGGGTGTATAACGGTGTCGATCTTTGCCATACCGGTGAAGTGCGTCGCATCGACCAAGAGGCGATCCAACAGCAGCTGAGCATGAATAATATCGTGCTGTTATCTCACTTAGGCTACTCACCCACCGGTGAGATCTTTAACCTAGCAGTGGAAGATGTTGCCACTCAGGTGGCCATCAGTCTGGATGCTGATAAATTAATCATGTTTGGTGAAAAAAGTGGCGTGCGTGACAGCAATGACACCCTGCGCTCAGAACTACTAGCCGACACCGCAGAGCGGTTAGTAAATCAGTATATGACCAAGCATAGCGCGCCGGATCAGGTGCCCTCGGAGCTTTGTCGCCACCTCCAGGCGGCCGTCAAGGCATCCCGTCATGGTGTGGCCCGTAGCCACTTGATTAGCTACCGTGAAGATGGCGCTCTCGTCTCGGAACTGTTTAGCCGCAACGGCATCGGTACCATGGTGATCGAGCAATCCTACGAACAGGTCAGGCCCGCTACGATTGAAGATGTGGGCGGTATTCTAGAGCTTATCCGTCCAATGGAGGAAGCAGGCATCCTAGTCCGCCGTTCTCGGGAGCTACTAGAAGCAGAGATCAATCAATTTACGGTGGTCGCGCTCGATGGCGCAATCGTTGGCTGTGCCGCCCTTTACCCTTTCCCTGATGAACAGATTGGTGAACTCGCTTGTGTCGCCATTTCACCGGAATATCGGGGTGGTGAGCGGGGTGAATCCCTATTACAGGCGATCGAAGCCGCTGCTAGGGCGCAACAACTTAACCGGCTATTCGTATTAACAACACGCACAGCCCATTGGTTTATCGAACGTGGATTTGTCCCGACTGAGATCAGCAGCCTGCCTAATCGCAAGCAAGAGATGTATAACTTTCAGCGCAATTCTAAGGCCTTCGCCAAGCCGCTGCTATAGACTCGCTATTAGTTCAGCGGCATTCTAATCGAAAATAAAGCACCGCCGAGTGGCGACTCAGCAATCACCAGCTCGCCATCGTAGCTACTGAGAATATCAACAGCGACCGATAAGCCAATACCCTGACCTGGAGCCGAAGTATCCGCTCGCTCACCCCGTTTCAGAATCGTCTGACGCAACTCAGGAGAGATCCCTTCACCATCGTCAGCAATATCAATCTGCAACATCCCGCCGCCATTACTAAAGCTTACCGTGACTTGATGGCGACCATACTTAAAAGCATTCTCTAGGATATTCCCCAACAACTCCATCAGGTCCCGCTCATCCGCCGGTAACTGATAATCACCGGCTAACTGCAACGTCACCTGAATATCTTTATCACGATAAACCTTACTCAACGCCGCCGTCATTCGCTCAATCAGTGGCGCTACCGGTGTTTTTTTAGCTAGGACGCGCCCCTGACTTTTGACCGCGCGAGAAAGTTGATACTGAACAATCTGATCCATCCGGCCTGCCTGATCGGTCACCAACTTTTGATACTCATCAAAGCTTAACTTCTCCTGCCGCGCCCCCTGAATAACCGCTAGAGGTGTCTTCAAACTATGGGCCAGATCGCCCAAAGTATTGCGATAACGTTCACGCTGTAATCGTTCATTACTGATCAGCAGATTAAGGTTATCGGTGACGGCCTGTACTTCGCTAGGGTATTCACCGGTGAGCTTGTCACTCTGCCCCAACTCAATCCGTTTAAGATCCCCAGCCAACTGCGTCAGCGGCTTAAGGCCCCAACGAATCAACGCCGTTTCTACCAGCAAAAAGAGAAAAATAGCACCGCTCAACCATCCCCATAAACGGGTATTAAAGGCGTGCTGTTCGGTTTTAACCTCACTATCGGATTCCAAGACCGTAAACACATAGTTATGTTCTCGTCCGGCAATCTCCCATAGCAGGGCAAACTGATAAACAAACATCCCCTCCTGTGGCATGCGGGAAAACCGTGACTCACCTGTTTTCAAGCCTTCAACATCGAGTTGATCAAGCAGGGCATCGGTCAACAGTTTGGCGGATTCGGAATACCACACCAACATATCATTGCCATCATTCAGAAAACCATATAACCCAGATTCTACCTGACCATAACGAGGCTCCTGCAGTTCGTCAGGAATCATAATCCGGTCACCCTTGAGTTCAGCCGCTCCCAGAATCAGATAGACCTGCAGCTTCAACCGCTCCTCTTCGGCGGCCTCCAAACTATGGTGAAACGCCTGCTGCAAGGCAAAGCCGGTGAGCCCAAAGAACACGGGCAGTAACAACAGGGACGCTAGTAAGAGACGCGCGCGGAGGGCCTTAGGCATCATGCGTTATTAACAACTCCGGCGGGTAGATCGAAACGATACCCCAACCCGCGCACCGTCGCGATGGGTTGTAGTGACTGTTCAGGATCAAGCTTTTGGCGTAACCGACGAATAAACACCTCTAGCACGTTACTATCTCGGTCAAAATCCTGATGATACAGATGTTCCGTCAATTCACTCTTAGAGATCACTTTACCGGCATTCAACATCAGGTATTCAAGGGTACGGTATTCATAACTTGTGAGCTTAACCGACGTTTCATTGAGGTAAACATTACGGCCACTGCTATCAAGCTTTAACGGGCCGAACTCCAGCATCGGCTTGGCATGCCCAGCGGCTCGACGTAGTAGTGCATTCAAGCGGGCCATCAACTCTTCAATATGAAACGGCTTAACCAGATAGTCATCCGCACCCGCCTCAAGACCCTCAACTTTATCTTGCCAATCACCTCGGGCAGTTAAAATAAGCACAGGGAAATTAACATCATTTTTACGCCAACCGCGAATCACTTCTACCCCAGACAGTTTGGGTAAACCGATATCAACAACCGCAAGGTCATAGGGGAACTCATTGCCAAGATAAAGGCCCTCTTCGCCGTCTTCAGCTTCCTCAACTGCATAACCACTCTCTTGCAGTGCGGTTACCAGCTGTCGCCGCAGATCCGTATCGTCTTCAATAACCAGTATCTTCATCTCTCACTCCCTTCCCATTGATGGTGAAACCTTACGGGGATATCACCTGACCGCTACCGGCATCAATCAATACCGTTTTAACACGCCCTTTGTTAATCAGACGAATATGGTGGACTAACCGGCCACCACGTTTTTGTGTTTCCGCCTTAACCACTTTGCCGCCATAGTTATGTTTCGCTATCTTGGCTGCCTGCGGTAACGATACCGAATTGGCAGCAAGCATCATTGATACAAAACTGTATTCAGGCCTTACCTCAGTCACGCCTGCCACTGCTGTCGTTGCCGTGACTGTCATCAGCAAACCAAGAAGTGTATATGAGAACGCTCTGAGCATGATTATCATCCTTTACTGATAACTATTTAAGAAACGGGGGTCACATCAACCCGCACGGGTATCTGCTTGCCTGGGTGATGATCCATCCTGGTATGATAAGTACGACCATTATAGCGATAAGTTACATTATAACCGGTGACTCTTTCATAATATTCCACATCATGCTGCACGCTACACCGCGTTTCAGTACGATAGCCAACATTATTAGGACGCTGTCGATTATGAGTAACATCGTTACCGATAGAAGCACCTAACACAGCCCCGACCACGGCACCGACTTTTTTATTGTCTTGCCCATGGCCTAAGCCATTACCGATGGCTCCGCCAATAATACCGCCAAGTATCGGCCCCGTGTAGGATTTTTGCTGATGGCGAGGGGTTTCATAACGCACCTCTTCCTCCCAGCACTCTCGTCGAGGGGTACGACGTTCAGATTGCACCACGATAGGCTCTACCTGAACGACCTTTGCATACTCTCGATGATGCCGGCTTTCTTTATAACGGGAGTCGGCTTCCGCTACTGAAGAAAAAAGTCCTAAGGCCATCAAGCTACATACGATTATCTTTTTCATGGTTATTCTCCTTCTCTATTACTAGAGTCTGGAGTCTATTGTCGTCTCGCAGGACTGAACGAATCCTGAACTAAGCACTTTCGAATCTGGCTTTACCTAACTTCACGCTTAACTAATATCCCGTCCCTGCTGACGAGCACCCAAGTGATACTAAACAATACGGGCCAGACGACCAGAAAATATGGACGAAAAAAACCGACGGCTAGCGTCGGTTTTCTTACAGCACGTTATTCACGTGCAATATATAACCATTATTTAGTGTTACATTTCTTACAGCTACTGATACCTATGATGCGATACAGCGGGCACCAGCCAAACAGTGCAATAGCGATCAGAGGTACGCCGATCCATCCCCATGGGGTTTGAGGACCAACAAATACCAACGCAATCAGGATTAAACCGACGACGATACGCACCACTTTATCTATAGATCCGATATTCTTTTCCATCTTTCTATCCTCAGATTATTCAGGGTTAGATAAAGTATGGTCCTACTCCGAAATAAAGTCTGTGACAAAGTCACAGATAGACTTTATAACGCTGTTTTAGTGATCTTTAGCAGCATTTCTCACCGCACCTTTGTTGAGAAACAGCACCTGATTGCGACTCAAGGCGACCCACTCTTTCTGCTCAAACATCTTTAACTGACGGCTCACCACTTCTCGGGCGGTCCCCAGCTCATCCGCGATCTCCTGATGAGAGCGTAGCAGCACCGAACCGGGCCCAACATGTTCTATCAGATAGCGAGCAAGTCGTGTTTCAATCCGCTCGAATGCGATCTCCTGCACCAGCGTGATCAATTTAGCCAACCGTTCACCGTAGGAATCGAAGATAAATTGACGCAATCCGGCGGATTCGGTCATCGCCCGCTGAAACTCAGACAGCGGTAGTAAAAACGCTGTCACTTCCGTTTCTGTCACACCCTCGGCAGGGTACTCCTCCCCCCCTAATAGACAGGAGGTGGTGAGGACACAGGTACCTTGGTTTTCGATGCGGTACAGAATTAACTCCCGACCATTAGCATTACGGCCAAGCACCTTCACTACGCCTGAAATAACAATGATAAAGTGACTACAGACATTGCCCTGATGGAATACAACTTGATCCGCCGGTAGCTCGACCCGCTTCGCCCGACTCAGGATAGCAAGGCCGACCTCATCCAACGCCTCCAGTTGCGGAAATTGCTGTGTGAGTTGATTGATATTACTCATGGCCAGCCGGTTTATCCACAGCCTGACGTCGTGCGCGCACCGCCAAAATGACATAACGAATGTTGTAACTAAAGCCAATCACCAGCGCGATAGGCATGGTCACTAGAAACACACTACCCAGGGCGGGAGACGCCAATAATTGGCCCAACCAGAGGCATAACACACTCACAATCGCGACAGGAATACCGGTTAGCATCATCCGCTTAAGCCAACGATCAGAACGCACCTTTTTTTTATCTATTTCCATGACTCTCTCCACTGTTCTGAATTCGTTAAGAATACGATGTTATCCACCGAAACAATAGCCCAACGCATAAGACCATCGAATAGCAAACCCAGAGAACAAAAGACTCGGTTTCTTCTGCTGCTGATTTAACCGCAGGGGAGAGCACCTAAACATTATTATCAACAGATGCACTTATTCGTGGATTGTTAGATATTCCCGCTGAGAGTTTTGCTATAATCGGCGGTCTTATAGATATACCCACTTCAACCGCAGAGGATCTGTGCATGCCACAATATCGCTCCAAGACCTCCACCGCAGGTCGTAATATGGCCGGTGCCCGCGCACTTTGGCGCGCCACGGGGATGAAGGATGACGATTTTCAAAAGCCCATTATCGCTATCGCCAATTCATTTACCCAGTTTGTACCGGGCCACGTTCACCTAAAAGACATGGGTCAACTGGTCGCCCGTGAAATCGAAAAGGCGGGTGGTGTCGCTAAAGAATTCAATACCATCGCGATCGATGACGGTATCGCCATGGGTCATGATGGCATGCTCTACTCTCTGCCCTCGCGAGACATTATTGCGGATTCTGTCGAATATATGGTTAATGCCCACTGTGCCGATGCACTCGTGTGTATTTCCAACTGCGACAAAATCACACCGGGGATGCTAATGGCCGCTATGCGCCTCAACATCCCTGTAATTTTTGTCTCTGGCGGACCGATGGAAGCAGGTAAAACCAAGCTTTCTGAGAATAAGCTAGACCTGGTTGATGCCATGGTACTCGCGGTTGACCCGAACACCTCTGATGAGATGATCGATGCGGTTGAACGCTCCGCCTGCCCAACCTGCGGCTCATGTTCCGGCATGTTCACCGCTAACTCGATGAACTGCCTGGCTGAAGCACTCGGTCTAGCATTACCGGGTAATGGCACCGTGGTTGCAACCCACGCCGACCGAGAACAACTGTTCCTAGAAGCCGGTCGTAGCATCGTTAAGATGGCGAAACGTTATTACGAGCAAGATGATGATTCATTGCTGCCCCGCTCCATGGGCTTTAAAGCATTTGAAAATGCCATGACCCTCGATATTGCCATGGGTGGATCAACTAACACGATTCTGCACCTGTTAGCGATTGCCCAAGAAGCCGAAATCGACTTCACCATGGCCGATATTGACCGACTGTCACGCACCGTGCCTCAGCTGTGTAAGGTTGCACCGAACACACCGAAGTACCACGTTGAAGACGTACACCGTGCGGGCGGCATCATGGCGATTCTCGGTGAATTGGATCGTGCAGGAAAGCTGCACTCCGACACACCAACCGTCCATGCGCCCACCATGAAAGACGCTCTCGATAAGTGGGATATTATGCGTAATCCATCGCCTGAAGTGATGGAGTTCTATAAAGCAGGCCCCGCTGGTATTCCAACACAGGTCGCGTTTAGCCAAGCTACCCGCTGGCCAACACTGGATGGTGACCGTGAGAACGGCTGTATTCGTTCTATCGAGAATGCTTACTCCCTCGAAGGTGGCTTAGCGGTACTGCATGGCAACATCGCAGTCGATGGCTGCGTGGTCAAATCTGCCGGCGTCGATGAGTCGATTCTAGTATTTGAAGGCCCAGCCCATATCACCGAATCTCAGGATGAAGCTGTTGCCAATATCCTCGATGACAAAGTGAAAGCTGGCGATGTGGTAATCGTACGTTACGAAGGCCCTAAAGGCGGACCGGGCATGCAAGAGATGCTCTACCCGACCTCTTACATCAAGTCTAAAGGCTTGGGCAAAGAGTGCGCACTGCTGACCGATGGTCGATTCTCTGGCGGTACATCCGGCCTATCCATTGGCCACGTATCACCTGAAGCAGCCGCTGGCGGTGCAATTGGCTTGGTACGCAACGGTGATCGTATCCGTATCGATATTCCCAACCGCACCATCGACGTATTGCTCTCCGATGAAGAACTGGCACAACGTCGCGCTGAACAGGACGCCTTAGGCTGGAAACCGGTCGAAGCACGCCCTCGTAAAGTATCTGCGGCCCTAAAAGCCTACGCATTGTTGGCAACCTCTGCCGATAAGGGCGCGGTACGCGATCTCAGCAAACTAGACTAATCATTCACGATTATATCTGGTCAAAAAAAGCAGCCCTTCAATGGCTGCTTTTTTATAACCTTCGTTTACGACTTAACGCCTCTTTTAACCACTGTAAACCTGCCAGATAAGCCGCAAGGCTAACACCGTGACCAATATACGAAAAATCAACTGAAACCGCTCGGCGGGCACCTTTTTCAATAGATGCAGACCGATCCAAGTCCCCGCAAAACCGGCGACGATCATCAATATAATCAGAGGTAACCAATCGCTAAACGAAAAACCTATCAAGCCGAACACAAACATCTTTAATAGATGCTGCACGGTCATACAGGCTGCAAAGGTCGCCACTACGCGATACTTTTCATACCCCAAGCGATGCACAAAGGCGGCTACTAAAGGCCCTGTTGCACCGACAAACATCGTTAGTAATGTTGTTCCGGCGCCAGCCAATACCAAACCCGAGGGCGGTATCTCCTGCTTACCCAGCTTAGGCCCCCAGACCAGAAATAGAATAAACCCTGCCACGCAGAGCTGAATCACTTCAACCGGTAGTTGAACAACCACAAAATACGCAACCACCGCACCGATGACAGCCCCTAGCAAAAACAGTCGCAGCAATGGCCAGTCGATATGTTCACGGGTCAGGAAAGCACGATTACCATTCGACCCTACCTGAACCAAACCATGCACTGGGATTAACACCGCCGCGGGTACAACCGTCGCCATCACCGCGAGCAATAACACCCCACCACCAATACCCATCGCAGCGGTCATCATCGATGTCAGCATGCTCGTCATAATCAGTAATAGCGCTGTATCAACGCCCATAAGCTCTGGCAACCCGTTCACAATGATTCCTTTAACCTATAACAAAGCAGACAATAACAAACACATCGCAGCAAGGTGCCGCTAGCCACCAAAACCAAAAACGCACGGTCGTACCGTGCGTTGCGCATTAACTAATGATCTGACCGGAGGTCGACTAAGGCTCCTGCAACGACGCTAATACCTGATCAGCCCACTGTAAACTGTGACGGTAAGCCACTTCATAAAACGGCTTATCAAGGAGGTTACGCATCTGATCCCACTCGCCCCGTTCGTAGTGCTGTACTTCCGTGAGGATCTCACCTTTCTGATTAATATGGGACATGATCGCATCCTTAATTGAATCATTTAACGGAATCTGATCCAGCAGCACCTTCATTTCAGTATCCATCATGGCATCCAATTGCGACAGCAAACCAACCATAAAGAAGTTAATCGTCTGTGGATAACTCAGCATCTCTGCCAGCAGTTCACACATTCGTCCACGAATCAGCATTACCCGCGTAAGCTCCACCGGCTTATCCGATTGCCCACTGAGTAAAAACAGCGTTGCCCACTTCTTCACCTGATCCATACCGATCAAGGAGATCGCATGGGAGATCGATTCAATCTGCTTCGGCGTACTAAAGGCGGCAGAATTCACCAGCCTTAGGATTTTATAGGTCAGTGCGGGATCATTAATAACAATCTGTTCGACCGAATCAGCGGTAGCTGCAGGGTTATTCAGCTCTGATAATAGCTCTAGGATAAGGATCTTTGAACTACCAAAACTTTTCCCTTTAATAGACACGGGACGGCAGAGAAAATACCCCTGAAACAGATGAAAACCAGCACCGATCGCTCGTCTAAAGTCTTCTTGGCTCTCAACTTTGTCAGCCAATAGATGTACACGATACGGTTTACAAAAAGAGACTAACTGTTTTAGCTCGGCATCATCGTGACGTTGAAGGTCGATCTTGACCACATACATCAGATCTAACAAAGGAGTCTGTGCTTTATCGCCGGTATAGTGCGTCAGGGCAAATTTATAACCCTGCTCTTTACGAGCCCGTAAAACAGCTAATAACTCTTTAGAAATACCATCTTCGCGCAGCAACTCGAAGACAACGCTATCGTGAGGAAGGTTCGGCAGCATGTCCGACAACAGCATACTCTGCGTCAACTTAACGAACAGAGGTAACCGTTTAGTTTTACCACCGCTCGAAGCGACCGCATAGTTATTGAGAATAACGGAAGCGGTGGCTTGCTCATCCGAAAACTCTAATGGCATCGTGCCGTTATCAGACCGATACAACAGACTGTAAGCCTGCACATCCTGACTTTTATTGAAAATAGGCTGACGCGCTAACAGAACGGAACCGTCAGCTAATACATCTTCATCTAACGCAATACTCACAACTTATCCCCTGCTCAGATCTTCATCCAGTATAACCTAACCTTGCCTTCGGTAAGAGATACCGGAGAAAAAAACTATCCTCTGTTTATAGCATGTTAAACGTTAGAGAGTATGCCATTGATCTCCCAGTTTAAGCATCAAAAACGTGATTAACGGCCAATACTTAACAGCAAAGCCATCGGTTTCAAACACTCCTGTGATTATGGCCTGTTCCAATGCTGAGGAGCGAACCCAGATGAAACAGATCGTTCGGCGACAAAAAGCGTGCCGACCACCTTGCTGCCCTCCCCTAAATTTATAACCAGACGATTTAACTTTATGGCCACGTCAGATACAATGCAAAAACATTTGTTTGAATACAGGGAGGTTATTCGTCAATGGAAAAACTCAATCTTTGCAGTGACTGCTTTGTCCTATTGCAAACCGGACGCACATCCGCACATCAACACCTCGTCGAAAGAAATCATATTTACAACGACACACTCTTTGAATGCAACAACTGCCAGAACGTGCTCCGTTTAACCCATGTACCCCACCAGTGGAACGTTGTCGACAAGGAAGACCTCGAAGCAGGCAGTGCACAATCTGCCTAAGCCGCTACCCACGAGTGGCAACAACTAAGCGCGATATTTAAGACACTTGTAACCATCTATCTACGATTGCGTACAACCTCAAGCCCCTGGTGCTCGACTCACCATCGCAAAACAAAATCCGAACATTTCTTTGCCTAGGGGGCTCTGTTAAACTTAGCCCCAACCTAACACCGGCCGATTGCCGGACATATAATCCATCAGTCCGGAATAAAGAATGTCTCCTGTACCTTCCGATTCATCATCGCCACTGATTGCCCACCCCTTCCGGTGGTTTCTAGCGCTGCTAATCCTGTTATTTTTCTATCGCGAATGGATCGTTATCAGTTCACCGATAACCCTATTCTATGATGAAGCCTATTATCTCAGCTGGGCCCAAACACCTGATTGGGGCTACTATTCCAAACCACCGATGGTCGGTTGGCTCATCGCACTCACCACGGCGATTTTTGGCAATGCGGAGTGGGCCGTCAAACTAGCATCACCACTGCTCTACAGCGGTGCCGCTATCATTATCTACCGAACCGCCGAACACCTTGCTAACAGCCGAGCAGCGCTTATTAGCGGGGCAATCTTCCTGTTGATGCCGTTGATTGGGTTTAACAGCCTCTTTATCACCACCGACGCACCACTTATCTTTTTTTGGTGCCTATGCTTTTATGCTTTTATACAGGCAAAAGAGACCAATAGCGGCTATTGGTGGCTGTTAGCCGGTGTCGCTGGCGGCCTAGGCCTGCTCTCTAAATATACCTTTATCATCTTGCCCAGCACTTTTCTGCTATATGCTGTCCTCAGTCCCATCGGACGACAGTTATTACTCAACCCTCGATTTTGGTTCACCTGCCTGTTAGCGCTCAGCTTTCTCTTACCCAACCTGTACTGGAATTATCAACACGACTTCATCAGCTTTCAGCATACCGCCGAGATCTCTCATCAGAATAGCAGCTCTTTGAGCTTCAGCCGCTTAGTGGAGTTTTGGCTAGGACAGCTACTGGTTTTCGGCCCCGTCTTCCTCATCTATATGATCGTCAGAGGCCTAAGTCGCAAGCCCCGTAGCGAAACCGAAAAACTGCTTTGGAGCCTGTTTTGGCCCACCTTTGTGGTGCTCTCGGTACAAGCGTTTATGGCGCGGGCTAACGTCAACTGGGCTGGGCCTGCCTATATTGGCGCGACACTACTGACCGGCTATTACCTCAGCCAAGTCAAAGGCTACCGCTTATTGCTGACGGGGTTACTGGTTAATTTGTTATTCTCCGTATCCTTCTATCATTACGCGGCCGTCACCGACGCCCTAGGCATCGAACGAAAAGAGGGAACGGACCCTTATAAACGATTGCTTGGCTGGCCCCAGTTTGTGCATCAGTTTCAGCCTTGGTTTGACCAATATCCAGATTACAAACTGGCGAGTGATTCCCGTAAAATGCTGGCCTATTTTGGCTATTACATCAGTCCACAGGATTTTAAAGGGGTCGCGCTGAGCGAAAATGCTCATATTGAGGATCACTATGAACTTCAATACCCGTTATCAAAGAGTACAGCTAAGAAATTCCTATTTGTCAGTGAGCACGATATGGAGGCAAAACTGCACCGTTATTTCAGTGATGTAACCCTGCTGACCGAACAGAGCTATCCTCTTTATAGCAACTTTACCCGTACCGCACGACTATACAAAGTCAGTGACTTCAAAGGCATCCCAGGACAACAAGATCATGAGTAATACCTCGTTATTCACACGGCTGAAAGGTTTCCGCGCACTCATCCTCTTTCTGATCTGTGTGGCGGTCTTTATGTGTTTTCCTCAGATCGATCTATTTGTGGCAGGTCTTTTCTACGATGCGCCAAGCCAAAGCTTTATCTATAAGAACCAACTACTGATTCAATTCTTTTATCGACTGTTTGCCTACATTCAGATCCCCGTGCTACTGGGGCTTATCGTCGCGGGATTGCTGATCAAATTTAAAAAGCTAAACTTCAAACACTATAAAAAGTGGACTATCACCTTTTTATTGATCGCCCTTATTTTAGGCCCCGGCTTGCTGGTCAACACGGTCTTAAAAAATAACTCAATCGGTCGAGCACGTCCGGCACAGGTCGATAATTTTGGTGGTCATCAAACATTCACCCCCGCTTTTGTCTATTCCGGTGCATGCAGTAAAAACTGCTCATTTGTCAGCGGCCACGCCGCGATGGGATTCTACTTTATGATTCTCGGCTGGCTATTCACATCACGGCGAGCGTTCTGGGGCGGGTGTTTGGTGGGGGTTGTGCTGGGCTTTACCCGTATTGTCCAAGGAGGCCACTTCCTCAGTGACGTCATCTTTGCCTTCTGGGCGGTTTACTTCACTATTTGGGGGCTAGCCGTGCTATTTGGCTTTAAACACCCTCTCGATGATAAATCCAGTTAAGAGCATAAAGGTTTGATCAGGTGTAGGATATCAAACGCCATTGGCGGCCAACTGGTTACGGCCAAGATCCTTTGCCTGATATAGAGCCTGATCCGCCCGCTTCAGTACATCATGGATCGTTTCGTCATCCTGATGAATAAGACTGATGCCGGCGGTAATACCCACACCCAATCCTTCGATATTCAAACTGCCGACCAAGTGACTCACTTCCGTACGAAACCGTTCGTAAAACAAGGTCGCCTGTCTTGCTCCGGTGTAGGGCATCAAAGCAACAAACTCATCGCCGCCGAGGCGGATAAGCCAATCGGTGCGCCGTAGGTGTTGCCGACATAACGTTGCCATCGCGACCAACACCTCGTCACCTTTCTCATGCCCAAAGGTATCATTCACCCGTTTAAACCGATCGATATCCCACATCAAAACAGTGACGACCTCACCGTAGCGTTTAGTTCGGTCGAGGTACTCCGTCAACAATTGATTCAACTGCCGACGATTAGGTAGTTGGGTTAACGGGTCGGTCATACTCAACTCACGCAACTGTTCCTGCAGTCGATGGTTAGCCGTACGATTAGTCGCAACCCAAAGCACAGCGTCTTCATCGTTCACCTGAAAGCTCAACGCACTCACTCGCCCTTCAAACCAAAGGGTCTCAGCCGGCCCATCAACGTCCTCCAACCCCATAATATCGCGATTAGACAGCTCATATTCAACCACATGCATCTTTCGACGATTCAGTACAGCTGCGATCTCTTTAAGAAACCAGTTCGCTTTTGCGGGGACTAACACATCGCTGATACGCTTACCGATCAGATCTCGGCCATCATGATAATAACGTGTATCCCGACCACCAAAGATCGCCGCATAAACGCCACTTCGGGTCATCACAAAGGCGGGATCGGGTAACTGATCTAGCAGTTCTTTTAGGTGAAGTCTCTCAAGCGCTTTCATTATCTGCTCTCTGATAAAACATCTTCACATAAAGCATAGATCTTAACTGCCAGCATAACGAGGCCGAGTATCACCGAGAGCGAACCTAATAGGTAAAACAGATCAAATGTTGCCTTAGAGCAACCAAAAGGAGATTACCTGAAGCGTTTTAACTGTCCGGTATCGACGGACGGAGTCCATCAAACGGCCTACAATTAATCCGCTTCGGTATTGAGGCGCTCTACGCTAACTCGTTGTTCAATGGGGATAACAGCAGGGCCATACTGGTTAAAGATCGCCACATCGGCTGCATCTCGGCCATAGCCAAGGGTGACATAGCCGCCTTTGCGGTAAGTGTCGAATAGATCATATTGAGTGGCATCGAAGGTATACCAGCGACCACCGACATAAGCCTCAAACCAAGCATGTAGATCCATGGGTTGTAGATTATGTAGATAACCGACCACCATCCGCGCGGGAATACACAGGCTACGACAAAGCGCGATACCCAGATGTGCGAAATCGCGGCAAACCCCTGAAGGTTGTTGATTAACCTCTTGAGCAGACAGTAACAGATCACTCACACCCGGCTCATAACGAAACGTATTCCGTAACCAAGCTTCAATGGCGGCCACCTGGTCATAGCCGGGTAAGCAATCCTCCGTTATCTGATTTGCCATGTGGCCAAATCGGTCGGATTCACAGTAGCGGCTGGGTAGGAGAAAGCCGAGGACTTCACCCGGTAGCATCTGCACCTCAACAAAGGGCGCTCCCGGTGCTCGATCGAGAATATCGGCAATCATGACCCGTGATGAGGTATGAATCGAAAAATGCCCCTCAGGAGCAACGAGGCGTTGGCACAGGTTGCCGTAGTTATCGGTAAACTCAAATACCGGCACACTCGGATCAATTTTATACTCTTCGCGGGCAACCCATTGCAGCGCGCCACTACGAGGACGCAACATCAATACGAAGGGTGTTGGCACCGAGATATCAAAGACAAGATCACAGCTCGTTTGTAACCACATATGTTCATCCTTGCGGTTGTATTAGCGAAACCTTCATTGATTGATCACACCTCAGAAACTCGCGTTTCGAGGTGCGATAATTCACTCTTTTTCCGAAGCAGGCAGCCGACTAACATCGACGGACACACTTAATTTCTGACCTTTACCGCCATCAAAGAAGACCCCTTTCAACGGCGATACGTCACCGTAATCGCGCCCCCAAGCCGTAGTAATGTGATGCTCAGCGGGCATATTATTGTTGGTCGGGTCAAACTCAAACCAGCCTTCTCCGGGTGAAAAAACCGCAAACCAAGCATGGGAGGCATCACTACCTACCAATTTCTCCTGCCCTGGTGGTGGCAGAGTTTCCAGGTAACCACTGACATATCGTGCAGGAAAGCCTAATGACCGCAGGCAGCCGATCGCTAAATGAGCAAAGTCCTGACACACACCACGCTTATTACGTAACACCTCATCGAGAGGCGTTGCGATGCTGGTCGACTCAGGATCATAGGTAAAATCCGTATAGATCCGATCTGTCAGTTCCCGCACGGCGGATAGTAAGGGTCGATTACTGCCAAAAGAGGGGCGTGCATATTCTCGTAGAGAAACCGCCGCTTTAATCATCGGCGAGTTCAACACAAACTCGCGCGCCTCTAACACAGGCAATTCACGACTCTGCTGCAGCGCCACCAATGCCTGACCACAGGTATTACCAATATCCAGATCTAGCTCACATTCATGGCCATATTTACTATCATGAACATGAATATCGCTCACAACGTCAATTTTCAGTTCTTTATGAGGCTGCTCTAAGGAAAAGAAGTAAGCCTTATTGCCAAAGTAATCGATCCGTTGCTGGCCTAGCGTATGTGCAGGATAGATCTCTATTTTGCTATCCGTACAGCTTTGATAGTCGGTATTACGGGGTAGCAGGTAAGCTCTGTTATAGCACAGCGTTACCGGCTTCTCATATTCATAGTGGGTGATATGTCGAATACGGTAGTTCATAGCTCTTCATCCCAATCGGTACGTACCAACTGTTGATGCACCTTGATCTGATCAAAGTATTTTGTACTAATTTGATTCGAGGTTTCATGTAGTAGATGCTGCAAGCGAGACAATAACTGATCAAGCTCTACACGGGTACCGGCATCTTCATCTTCGACCACCAGCTCTTCCAACTGACACAGCTGAATCGCCGAAGAGGCCTCCAACATATACCTGTCTTCATCCGCCAACCCTGAACCATTAGTTGCCGAAGGCAGCTCGGCCAGATGTTTACGTAATTGATCAACCTGATAGAACACTGAACGGGGGTTACTACTATCCGACAACAACAGCTGCAACCCTTGAGCCATATCACTGCCGGAACGGTCTCGGCGGCGGAAGGTGATCAGCACCTCAGAACTCAACAACACCGATTCCAATACCTGCTGTTGCTGATACTTAGGTAGCACAGGCACTAATGAAGCCCGAATCAAGGAGACCGCCTGCAGCGCTTTCTCAACCCGAAGGCCCATATCAATAAAGCGCCAGCCGAGCCCACGTACCATGCTCTCCTGCCAGAGACCCGACAGTGCTAACAATGTGGTCACCAAGGGGTCGAGCGCTTCTTCTGGGGCGGCGGTGAGACCCTGTTTCAGGGATTCGGCCAACCCGCCGAGCTCATCTCGCAGATCATTGATGACCCGCTGAGTATCCGCCGACAGCATCTCACGCACCTGATCGGAACACTCCAACAGTGAGTTCAAGTTTGCCGTGACACTACCTGAACGTTTGCCATCGAGTACCACCGATAACAACTCAGCCTCAGGCTGCGCCGATTTAGGCGATCCTGACAACGTAAAGCCCGGATAGGTCGTGGTCAGCTGTGTCACCGTTTGCAATAACACCTGCTCGGTCTCTTTCGGCATATGGTAAGTACTGTTGATCTGTACGAACACCGTCCGCAACAGCCGCAGTGCCGCCTCAGCACGCACCGCATAACGTCCTAACCAATATAAATTTTCGACCACCCGACAAGGGAAGGCAATCCGCGGTTGCGCAGGAGTCGGCATCGGCAAAGGCTGCGACTCATGTAACGAAATCTGTCTTTCAGGCTCAGAGGCCAAGATCCAGGTATCTTTACTGGTCGCGCCTCGAAGGTTACTCAGATTAAGGCTTTTCGACTGACTACCCACCCGCGTCAGCCCACCGGGCATCACATGGTAGGATGAGTCCATCGCGACAGAGAAACCTCGCAGTATCGATGGTCGCGGTAGCAACTGGTTGTTTTTCCACGACGGGGTCGTCGATGGGCGGACATATTCCTGTGCTGTAAAAGATAAAGGCTCCTGACGTATCTTTTCAATCAGTGCCAAGCGTTTAGGTTCATCTAGCTCAGAACCAAAAATACTGTGTTCCGAGGGTCGACGAAAGCACTGTTTAATCACCAACTGGTCAATATGCTCAATCACATAGGTCAGATCCTGAGGATCACCACACCAATAGGTTTTAACCGATGATAGCTGTGCTTCACGGCCTAAGAAGTGATTAGCGATCTGCGGTAGATAACGTAATAACGCAGGATTCTCTAAGAAACCCGACCCCATGGGGTTAGCAACGATCACGCGACCAGAGCGAACCACTTCCAGTAAACCGGGCACACCAAGGCGAGAATCGCTCTTGAGTTCAACCGGGTCACAGTAAAAATCATCCACACGGCGTAACACCACATCGACCCGCTCTAAGCCACCTAAGGATTTCATCCACAGGTAACCTTTACTCACCCGCAGGTCACTCCCCTGAACCAAGGGAAAGCCAAGATAATTCGCTAAATAGGTGTGTTCGAAATAAGTTTCGTTATAAGAACCGGGGGTTAGAATCACAATCCGCGGTTGTTCTTGCGTAATCTGACTGGCTAAGCTGCTGAGCTTTAGCCGTAATGACTGAAAAAATATGGATAAACGGTGTACATGACTATCACGAAATAACGATGGCAGCACCCGTGACATCACCGTGCGGTTTTCCAACGCATAACCCGCACCACTCGGCGCTTGCGTTCGATCACCAATCACCAGCATCTTGCCCGTATGATCACGCACCATATCGGTCGCATGCATCACCAATTGATGTTCACCGGGTAACGACAGGCCATCACACGCACGCAAAAAACCGCCGTGACTGAAGATCAGCTCCGGCGGTAATACACCATGACGTATGAGTTCACGGTTGCCATACAGATCCTTTAAGACGAGATCCAATAGCTCAGCGCGTTCCTGTAGACCGGATTCAATGCTAGCCCACTCTTCGCTGGCAATCAGCGCAGGAACAGGGTCAAGCTGCCACGTGGCACTCGATGGGAAGCCACTATTATAAGTGGCGCCATCGTCGCGCAAGATACGTTCGGCCTTTTGCTGACGCTCAGAAATCCCTGGGGCACCCAAGGTTTTTAGTCCATCAAGCAGATACTGCCAATGCGGCTGAATCTCAGATTCGCTGCCATAGACCTCATCGTACCCAGAGCCGGCGGCTTTATAGTGCAGCCCCTCAGGGCTTTCTTCGGCTCGCGTTTCCATTAAGTATCTACACCAACGTTATTTCAGGCCGCATAGTATGCCACGACTGGACTAGGTTTCCATCTGTCTACGTAGATCAAGTGTATGTGGATACTCATTTGTAGGTCGCTCCTCCGGTGGTGCCATCGGCCGTGGTGGCGCATGATTGACGAAGAACTCACGTAACCCATTGAATTCAGGCATTTGCATCTTCGTATCGAGGGTCGGTGTATGCTCCGTATTACCAAAACGATTAATTCGGCGAGATTCAGCCTCAAACGCATTCACCGGGAAGGTTTCATAGCTACGGCCACCAGGATGCACCACATGATAGCTACAGCCACCAATGGTCTGCCCATTCCAGGTATCGATCAGATCGAAGATTAGGGGTGAATGCACGCCAATGGTCGGATGCAATGCCGACTGCGGCGCCCAAGCTTTATAACGCACCGCCGCCACGAATTCACCCTGACGTCCAGTCGATCGCAGAGGTAAGCGACGGCCATTACAGGACAGCACATAACGATCCGGCGTTAACCCTTCGACTTTAACCTGTAGACGTTCAACCGATGAGTCGACAAACCGCGCGGTACCGAAACTACCCACTTCTTCGCCCAACACGTGCCAAGGCTCGATCGCCCAGCGTAACTCGATCCGCACATCATCAATGTTCACGCTGCCATAATGGGGGAAACGGAACTCTTCAAACGGTGCCAACCACGCCTGCTGGAAAGGAATCCCATGCTCTTGCAGATCCTTAACCACTTCACGAATATCCGCCCAAACATAGTGTGGCATCATAAAGCGATCATGCAGTTCAGTACCCCAACGCACCAACGGTTTCTTATAGGGTTCCTGCCAGAAACGCGCCATCAAACAACGGATGAGCAACGCTTGCACCAATGCCATCTGAGGATGAGGCGGCATCTCAAAACCACGGAACTCTAATAAGCCCTGTCGACCAGAGGATAGTCCCGGCGAATAAAGCTTATCGATACAGAACTCTGAACGGTGAGTATTACCGGTAATATCGACCAACAGGTTACGCATCAGTCGATCGATCAACCACGGCTGATCCACAATACCATCGGGCATCAGATCAAACGCGGTTTCCAGTTCATACAACATCTCTTCACGGCCTTCATCCACACGGGGTGCTTGGCTCGTAGGGCCGATAAACATGCCGGAGAATAGGTATGAAAGCCCCGGATGGTGCTGCCAAAAGGTAACAAAACTGCGCAGTAGATCGGGACGGCGTAGGAACGGGCTATCGGCAGCCGTCGCCGCACCCAAGGTGATATGGTTACCACCGCCGGTGCCGGTATGTCGGCCGTCGAGCATGAACTTCTCAGCGCCAAGTCGAGATAAACGCGCCTCTTCATACAACATCTGCGTATTATCGGAAAGATCACGCCAGTTATCCGACGGGTGAATATTCACCTCAATAACACCGGGGTCTGGGGTTACTTTGAAGCAACGTAAGCGATCATCTTTCGGCGCTTCATAGCCTTCAATGACGACCGGCAGATCCATCTCGGCCGCGGTATCTTCAATCAGCTCGATCAGCGCAACATAATGCTCTAAATGCTCCAACGGAGGCAGGAAGAGATATAAACAACCATTACGAGGTTCAATACAGAGCGTGGTGCGTACCACTTCTACCGGCTGTGTAACTTTATCCACAGGCTCAGCGTCGGCGGCATCAGCAGCTGACAGAGCAGCACTCGCACCCGCTTCAGGCAGCTCACCGGCCGGTGCTAATGGATCACGCCCCTGATCACGATGTAATGCTTCATCGGCGACCAGCGGTAACGAATCAAGCGGCAAACGCAAACCAATCGGTGAATCACCGGGGATCAGCGTAAGCGTATCCCGACGCAGAGGCCAAGGGCTAGAGCGCCAATGTTGCTCACCATAATCCCAACCTAATGGCAGACAGAAACCAACCGGCTTCTCTAAACCTTGCGACAACAGTTGCGCTAGTTTCTTGCGCTCCAAGTCATCTTTCAAATCAGCCTTCAGTGGATCAACATTATCCGGCAGGCTCTGCTCTTTCCACAGATAATAAAGCGTATCTTCATAAGCAGGTATGACCCGCGAAGTGGGCAATCCGGCTTTTTTAGCTAAACTCTTGGCAAACTTTTTCGCGATTTTACGCGTGACGCCATAATCTTTATCAACCCGCGCCAGCAATTTAGGCTCACGCCACAGCGGCTGCCCATCATTACGCCAGAAACAACCCAAGGCCCAACGAGGCACCTCTTCTCCGGGATACCACTTACCTTGGCCGTAATGCAGCAGCCCACCGGGGGCAAATTTTTCCCGCAAGCGGAACAGTAGATCTTTCGCTAAGCTCAGCTTCTCATCGCCTAGCGCTTCCGTATTCCATTGAGCGCCATCCATATCATCAATCGACACGAAGGTCGGCTCACCGCCCATGGTCAAACGGACATCCTGTTCGATCAATGTTTGATCAACCGCCTCACCAAGGGCTTCAATATAGGCCCACTGCTCCTCGGTATATGGTTTAGTCACGCGCGGATCTTCATGAATCCGGACGACTTCATTACTGTATGAAAATTCAACCTCGCAAGGATCGATCCCCCCCGCGATGGGTGCAGCCGAACGTGGCGATGGGGTACAGGCCAACGGAATATGCCCTTCACCGGCAAATAAGCCCGAGGTTGGGTCGAGTCCAATCCAGCCCGCGCCGGGGATAAAGACCTCACACCAAGCATGCAAGTCAGTGAAGTCGGTCTCGGTGCCCGAAGGCCCATCCAAGGCTTTAACATCGGCCACCAGCTGTACCAGATAACCGGAAGCGAAACGCGCGGCCAAGCCTAAATGACGCAGAATTTGCACCAGCAACCAAGCGGTATCACGACAGGAACCGCGCTTCAGTTGAAGGGTTTCTTCACCACTTTGAACGCCAGGCTCCATACGAATATTGTAATCAATATCTTGCTCTAACCGCTGATTCAGATAGACCAAGAAATCATTCATCGGCATCGGTTCACGGGGCACAGAACGCACCCACTCACGAATCAAAGGTCCGTGATCGGCGATCTCAAGATAGGGTTTCAGTTCTGAATGCAGCTCTTTCTCGTATTTGAAGGGAAATTTTTCCGCATACTCTTCGAGAAAGAAATCAAACGGGTTAATAACCGTCATATCGGCGATAACTTCGACTTCTACCCGCAGATGATCGCTCTTCTCCGGAAAGACGATACGCGCAAGGAAATTACCAAATGGATCCTGCTGCCAATTAATGAAGTGATTTTCTGGGCTCACTTTCAACGAATAGGCCTTAATCGGCGTACGGCTGTGCGCCGCCGGCCGTAACCTAATCGTGTGGGGAGACATTTCGACCGCTTTGTCGAAGCGATATTCAGTAATATGGTGGATTGCGGTTCGTATAGCCATTCGGTACCCCGTAGATCGATATGAAACCTAATTCTGAAAAAACAAAATATACATAGCGCTGAATTCAGCAACTGCCGACTAAGCGGTGGCAGCCTAAAAGCCTATCATTACCGTTGAGTGTGACAAACGATAATGATTTACATCATAGTGCTGCCTTTGACACTCGATAAGCAAGTAATCAAAAGTAGCGTTTTACGTTACTACTGTAAAAATAGTTGAATCTAGCCAGCTACGCACCATCACAGAGCGAATAATTACCACTGCCGCTATAAAAACAACTCAACTCAACAGCTGCGCACTGCATCAGGGCATAACCAGCCATCATTTATCCTGTCTGTAAGGTAGAGCAATAAACAGGCCAGAGACAGCTATTTAGATAAGATACTCAGGATAAAACGCTCAAAACTGCGCAGTCCCTCGCACCACATTGTTACTGCCGGTACATTGAAACCCTGAGTTCATCCGCCGCCACAGATCATTCGCGCCCACAAACAGAACTTTATTTACCCCGTCACTAAGCGGTATGATCGGCCCCTCGGCACTTTCAGCAGCATGGACAACCAATGAATCAATCCTCACCAACCGCCATCACCGGCTGGATACTGCTGCTCATGCTGCTACTGGCTCTCCTGTCCGCACTCACCCAGATCATTCCCGGCTATATCGCAGGCATTCCCGCTTGGGCCGCCGCAGCCTTACTATTGCGCCACCAGAAACCTAACCAACTCATTCAGAGCGTCATACTCCTATCCGTAGGTGTGATCGGCCTGACTTTCGGCCTGCTTAACGGTGCCGATACACGCTATCTATTCAAAGCGATCGAAGCCAATCAGTTGGTGGTTGCGATGCTGATCGGCGTCAGCTTTCTGCGTATTGTGGCCGCAAACAACATTCGCTGTGACGAGCAGCTACCCACAGGGCGGAAGGCGCTGCTCAATACGCTCTTCGGCAGCCATCTCATTGCTGCTGTTATTAATATGTCGTCGGTAATGATTGTTGGTGATCGACTCAGTGCCCGCCAGCCGTTAACCCCCATACAGGGACTCACACTGTTACGGGCATTCAGTAACTGCGCTATCTGGTCACCCTTCTTTGCATCAATGGGGGTCGTCTTGATCAGTGCCCCTGGGGCGCAACTGGGCACGCTGATGCTCTATGGTCTGCCAACCGCGCTGATCGGCTTATTATTGAGTAGCTGGCAGATCGCATGTCATCCCGACACTTCGCATGCTCAGGGCTACCCGATGCACTTTAAGGCGTTATGGATGCCGCTACTGCTAGCGGTTCTCGTGATGGCTGCCCATTGGCGTTGGCCCGAGCTATCGGTCATGACATTAGTCACCCTGATCGCCATCCTGTTCGTCTTAGTCTATCTATCCATCAAGCAGGGTATGAACAGCATTAACTTGCTCAAGCTTCATGTAGATGAAGGACTGCCAAAACTGGGCAGCGAAGTCACTCTCTTTCTTGCCGCCGCCGTCATGGCCGCGGGCGTCGCTGCCCTATTAGAGTCACTACAGATACGTTTAGCACCGGAACATTTCACCGCGCCAGAAGCTTGCCTAACACTACTCGCCTTGGTGGGGTTAGCCTTGATCGGCATGCACCCCGTCACTACTGCAGTACTGGCGGGCAGCATCTTGATGCCTAGCGTTAGCGACCCGAACCTACTGGGTATCACCCTACTACTGAGCTGGTCGATCGGCGTTGGCTTATCGCCTTTTTCCGGTGTTCAGCTCAGCTTGCAGTCTCGTTATGGCTTATCTGCTCTCACCCTCATGAAATTCAACCGGTACTACGGCCCGACGATGCTCACCGTTGGCTTTGCGGTGATTTGGCTCTATGCCGGTATAACGGAACAGTAATAAGACCTTTTCTGAATTAAGTCAGGCGCGCTCCCATAGCCGGACAACAAAATGATCAATGAAAACGAAGGGATAGTAGCGGCTGCTTTTAGAGGCTGACATAACAGCGCTTAAGCGAGAGCAACCTTAACGGCTGTCGCCATCAGATGAGAAGAAACGCACATTGTTTCGTCCTCGACGCTTGGCTTCATACATCGCCGTATCGGCATTTTTAATAAGCTCTGTCGACGTATGCCCATCCGCTGGATATTGAGAAATACCCACTGATGCGCCGATATGCAGCACCTCACCGCAGACGTCGATAGGCTCATTGATCGAGCTTATCACCCGATGAGCGATCTCGTTGATCTCATCTCGACCTTCTGGATTATTCAGAATAAATATAAACTCATCTCCACCCACTCGGGCGACGGTGTCTGATTCACGTACCAGGGCGAGAAGCCTCTTCGCCACCTCTTTTAACAGATAGTCGCCGACATTATGGCCAAAACGGTCATTAACCGGTTTAAAGCCATCGAGGTCGAGAAACATCAGCGCCACATGGCACTCTTCACGTTGGACGCTGACCAGCTTTTGGCTGATGCGATCCATCAACAGAGTACGATTGGGCAGGTCCGTCAAACCATCATGAAACGCCAAATGCTTGATATGTTCATCTTTACGCCTCAGCGCCGTAATATCATTAAACACCGAGATATAACGAACCGGCTTACCGTCCACATCACGCACCATGCTGATCGTCAGACGCTCTAGGTAGAGATCACCGTCTTTACGACGACTCCATATCTCGCCACTCCAGCGGCTATTGCGGGTAATCTCCTGCCACATAGCCGCATAGAAGGCCTGATCATACTGGCTTGATTGCAGCATGCGCGGGGTCTGCCCAGCCGCTTCTTCGGCGGTATAGCCCGTTATCTCGGTAAACGCAGGGTTGACCGATAGAATAACTCCGTGGGTATCGGTAATCAGTACGCCATCGAGGGTATTATCAAACACACACGCCGCTAACTTAAGCGCCTCCGCGGTTTCTTTAAGCACAGTCACTTCGCTGGCTAGAATAGAAAACCCCTTGACCGTACCATCGACATCGAAGTCAGGAATATAGTGACCAATAATATGACCATCATTGCCGTTGGCTTTACTTAACGTGCGCTCAAAGCGTTGCGGCTCGCCAGCGAGCACTCCCTGTATATAAGGTTCATTCAGGGTAAATAGCTGTTCGCCCGTCAACTCCTTGAACGTAAGACCGATAATCTTCTCGGGCGGACGGCCAAACCACTCCATATAAGCATCATTAGCTTCACGGCAGCGTAAGTCACGATCCCAATAACCGATCATACTGGGCATAGCGTTAAGGATCGATCGCGTAAAGGCTTCCCGCTGGGTACTTGCTTGCAATGCCTGCTCAGACTGCTTGAGGGCCTGCTGGGTATGCCGCAGTCGGTCAACAAGGTAGACAACAAAACCACTAATTGACGCAAACAGCCCCGCCCCCACAAGATCGATCCCAGCACCCATCGAGGACGGCATCGGCCATACTGGCAACAGCAAAGTCACGATCAAACAGGACAGAAGGATCGCCAGCCACCCCGCCTGCGCACCCAAATAGAACGCCGCCGCAAATACCGCAGGATAGAAGGTAAGCCACACCCACTCGGGGGCTAGCTCATGCAGCGGCCACAGCCGAAGAGCGGCAGCCAAGCCAACGAAAAGAAGCGCAAAAAGAAAAGATTTAATAATCCCCATTCCTTTTTCAAGATGACATCATGATACCTTTAAGGCATCCCATCTTGTTTGAGTGTCCATGAATAATCAGCAAAGAACAATGTAAACCGGCCCAAAAGGCTCGCTAAACGGGCTAAGAACCGCTTGCTTCGGCCTATAGGTCCACTAGAAACCTTAGCCGAACACAACAATGGCTATACCGCAGTCCCGCCATAGCCCCACATCTACACCTCATCCAACAGTAAGGTCTTAAGGTTCATTTGATAACCACAATGGAAAGCGCGAGGCTGTGATGTCACCGGATCGATAAAACGTAGCTGCTGCGCCAACAACTGCAAAGGTTGCGCAAAATTATCGGCAGACTCTGGCTGCAATTCAGGATAATAGCGATCGTGCAAAATCGGCCAACCGAGTGTCTGCATATGCACCCTCAGTTGATGGGTTTTACCGGTAATAGGTTCTAACTCGAATAACCCTCTACCCTGAATCCGATCGAGACAACGAATCAGGGAATGGCTATTAGGTGTCCCATCCACAACCTGCATCCTAAATCGCGGATCGCCGTTTTCTAACCGATTAACTACCTCCCATTGCTGGCCAATAACAGGCTCATCAGCATCAATACGGGCGATCGCTTGATAGGTTTTGTGCATCTCCCGAGACGCAAACAGCTGATGGTACAGATGGCGGCTATCCGAATTAACCGAAAACATCGCCAACCCCGTCGTCACCCGATCAATCCGGTGCAGGGCATGGAGATTGTCGATCCCCGTCGCCGCCCGCAGACGATTTTGCAAACACTCATTCACATAGGCCCCACCGGGCGTCACCGGCAGAAAGGGCGGTTTATAGGCAACCAATATATGGGCATCAGCAAATATAATCGTCTCATTAAACGGAATAACCGGCTCACTCGCCACTTCCCGATAGTAATAAACCCGCTGCTGAGGCAGATAGGGCGAGTCTGATGTAATAGCACTACCGTCGTGCCAATGTAACTTGCCATCCCTCGCCCGCTGTCGCCAAATGTGCGCATCAACCTGTGGAAATTTATAGATCAGGTACTCTAAAACCGTCGCCGTACCCGGATTAACCTGCGGCAGTGTCAACTTAGACGGGGATTTGGCAATAGCCATCATTGAATCCAAAAGGGAGTTTTGTCGATTTATTATCACGCATGAAACGAGACATAAGTTAACGACATGTTACTACAAATGAAAAATCTATATTAGACGCCTCACTGACACAATCAGCGAATCAAAGCGTTAGCATATAGTGAGGAAGGAAATGGTGCCGCCACCAAGAGTCGAACTCGGGACCTACTGATTACAAGTCAGTTGCTCTACCAGCTGAGCTATAGCGGCTTAACAGACGGCTAACAATCGTCAACCGGATGAGATAACTGTTAAATCAGACTAACAGTCTCTCTGAAAAGTGGCGGAATGGACGGGACTCGAACCCGCGACCCCCTGCGTGACAGGCAGGTATTCTAACCAACTGAACTACCACTCCGCAGTGGACTTTACTACAGGACTCGAACCCGCGACCATCATCTCCGTAAGAGTGACAGACATACCAACCAACAGAACTTCCACTTCGCAGTGGACTTTACTACAGGACTCGAACCCGCGACCATCATCTCCGTAAGAGTGACAGACATACCAACCAACAGAACTTCCACTTCGCAGTGGACTTTACTACAGGACTCGAACCCGCGACCATCATCTCCGTAAGAGTGACAGACATACCAACCAACAGAACTTCCACTTCGCAGTGGACTTTACTACAGGACTCGAACCCGCGACCATCATCTCCGTAAGGGTGACAGACATACCAATCAACTGAACTACCACTTCGCAGTGGTTTAGTTTCAATTAAGAAACTAGAAAAATGGTGCCGCCACCAAGAGTCGAACTCGGGACCTACTGATTACAAGTCAGTTGCTCTACCAGCTGAGCTATAGCGGCACTATATTATTGGCTAAAGAGCAAAACCCTTTAGCCGCTTTATTAAAAGCTATTGGTAAGTAAATACCGTCAGTTCCTAATAAAATTTGGTGCGCCTGGAGGGATTATACGGCTACGCCGTACCCTTCGGGCTATGCCTATGGCATATTGTCTCGCTTCGCTCGGCTCAAACCCCATCGAGGGTTCTCACCCGCTAGGCGGACAGTGTTTTATTAAAAGCTATTAGTAAGTAAATACCGCCAGTTCTTAACAAAATTTGGTGCGCCTGGAGGGATTCGAACCCCCGACCAACAGGATCGGAACCTGCTACTCTATCCAGCTGAGCTACAGGCGCACTATTCATCAGTGATGATGAGGGCGTGTATATTACCGATCTAGTGAAGTACTGTCTATCGCTAAAACAAAATTTGTCAATCATTCTGCTCGGCAATGATTGATGCTTCAGGATCACGGAATAATCGCCAAACTTAATTAGTAAACTGATGCTTCTTATACGAGGTTATCGGCACTTCCCGCAGTTGATTTTCACCCGCCTCAGGAATCAGCGCTCCCATCCGTTTTGCCCGTACCGCACGACTGAAATAGAACCCCTGAAATAATCGACAACCCCAGTGCTCAAGATATTCCAGCTCTTCGCGCTTCTCTACCCCTTCGGCGACCACGTTGATACCCAAGGTTTGGGCCATCGCAATAATAGTAGAGACGATCGTGGCATCACTGCTGTCGGTCGTAATATCCTGAACGAAAGACTGATCGATTTTTAAGGTATCCAAAGGCAACTGCTTTAAGTACTGCAGCGAAGAGTAACCTGTACCAAAGTCGTCCAAGGAGAAGCGAATACCTAGCTGGGAAAGGCGCTGCATTTTCGTTTTCACCGCCTCGATATGATTTAACAAAATCCCTTCTGTTAGCTCAAAGACCAAATACTCCGCCCTAACACCAGTACCCAGCACAATATCTTGCACCTGCTCAACAAAGTCACTTTGCTGAAACTCGCGAGGACTGATATTGACAGAGACGACCAATTTTTTACCTTGCCGCTCCCACTCCGCCATCTGCTTACAGACGTCGGTTAACACCCATTGACCCACACTACAGATCAGATCGGTCATCTCGGCAATCGGTATAAAGGCTGATGGATTGATCAGACCGCTGTTATCATCCGCCCAACGGACCAGTGCTTCGGCACCGACAATACGTCCATTACTTTTAACGAGCGGCTGATAACAAACAAACAACTTATCGTCTTTGATCGCCTGCCTCAGGTTCTCTTCAACCTGCTGACGCCGGTCAGCATGTTCTTGCATCTGCTCAAGGAAAAAGCGCACTTGGTTGCGCCCCTCTTCTTTAGCCCGATACATCGCCAAATCCGCTTGCATCAAGAGATTTTCAAGCTCATTTTTCTCCCCATCAAACAGCGCGATCCCGATACTCGGCGTTACATGTAGATCCCGCCCATCAATCTGATGGGAAGTAGAAATCCCTTGACGAATTTTTTCGGCAATACTGAGCGCATTATGGGTCGCGGCTGATTCCGTCTTGCCAAGATCGGGTAGCAGTACAACAAACTCATCGCCACCCAACCGGGCGGGCGTATCTGCTTTTCGAACGGATGAACGTATGCGTGCGGCAACACTATTTAACACCGCATCGCCGACATTATGGCCCAGTGAATCATTGATCGTTTTAAAGTGATCTAAATCTAAATAGACCAAGGCCCCTATCTGCCCCGATCGTTTCGCCCGCATCACCTCTTGTTCCATACGCTGTATCAACATGCGGCGATTAGCTAAACCTGTTAACGGATCAAAATAGACATGCTGTTCGATCGCTTCTTGGTGCGACTTCAGTTCCGATGCCGTTTTATTAATCTGCTCTAGCATACGATTAAAACCACGGATCAGTTCGTGCAACTCCCCTTTGCCGCCTCTTTCGGGAAGCGTTAACGCATAGTTTTTCTGAACCGTCACCTCCTCCATAGCCCTGAGTATCTCGTCGACAGGTTCAGAAATGCCCCGTTGTATCCGCTTGGAGAGTAGCGACACCCCTAACAGAGATAAGCCATAAAGCACCAAACCAAATAATAGATAAACTAACATCTGCTGCTCGATAGCCGCCAAGCCATATTGCAGATAAATCTGCCCGACCAGCTCACCCTGATATCTAATCGGTACGCTGTATTCAAATAGATCGAAACTAATTTGATGGCCCTCTTTTAGCCCCGTCCGAAGCGGGAATGAGGGCGTCGGCAGCGGCTGATCAAGTTCGCTTTTAACCGCTCGAATAAATTCCGAACCATCCGTTCGGTAAACGTAGACGCCCAATAGGTTGGGTTCAGAAAAGTAACTATCCAATAACGCGGTGGTCGATACAGGAGATGCGCCGGCCGCCAATACATTAGCTAAGTGAGGGGCGGAAAGCTCAGAGAAAACATGTGCCCTGTCAATCATCAGATTACGGTTGTGAAACAGCTCAAAACTAAGCACAACCAAACCGGTAATCAATAACACGACGGCAACGGAAGTGACAAATAGACGATGCAGTCGGCGGGTAACGGAAACAGAAGATCGCTGAGACATCAAAATATCCCAGTTAATCGGCTATGTCGGCATAAGAAAGCAGCAGAGGACAAGCGCTCTTGCAAAAAAACGAAACCCATCACCATAATAAATCCTTTTACGGTCTTGAAGTCACGCGACTACCGACTGATTTACAGTCCGCGGGGATAAGTTGAAGATAAAAAATCCTATCCGTATATAAAACACCAAAAAGCCCATTCTAGCCAGTCAAAAGCCCATTTAATTCAGCCTTCTGCCCTTTTTTAGCGCCCTGCTGCCAATTATTTAGTCCTGATGAGCCCTACACCCATTTTCGTTGTGGGTAATTACCGCTATAATGCCGGCCGATATACATTTATAAACGCTGTAACCAGTCTGTTAGAGACGTCCCTGCAGCTACCCGTTTTTAAAATTAGCGATGATGAGGTCGTGACTGTGAGTAAATTTGCTGCCAAAGCTATTTCTACCCTGTTTGCCGTAGTGCTGGGTTTTCTGGCCACTTCAACGATGGCCAACACCGATAACGATGCCCTTATAGAGCGCATCCAAAAAGTTGGTTCTGTCTGTGTCGAAGGCGACGCATGCGCTAGCGCTCCAGCGCCTTCAGCTTCAGCTGCTGCGCGTTCTGGATCAGACGTTTACAACGCTAGCTGTACTGCTTGTCACTCTACTGGCGTACTGGGCGCACCTAAGTTTGGTACTAGTGACTGGACTGAACGTGCCGCTAAAGGCATGGAAACACTGATGCATAGCGCCCTGAACGGCTTTAATGCAATGCCACCTCGTGGTACCTGTGCTGCCTGCTCTGACGATGAAATCCAAGCCGCTGTACAATACATGGTCGACAGCGCAAAGTAATATTTGAGCTATCGTAAAAAAGGCCGCTGATGCGGCCTTTTTTATGGCTTAAATTTCGCTGTTACAGATCATCCAATAAACCACGCAAACCACTCAAGGTGGCATTACCACGAGCTTTATTCGTGGCCTCGCAGACCTCGCCTCGCCCTTCATACTCTAGATCGTCTTCTGGTAGCTCATCCAAAAAGCGACTAGGCTGACAATCAATTAGTTCACCAAACTGCTTTCGTTTGCGCGCTAACGTCATCGTTAATGTCTTTTTTGCCCGCGTGATGCCGACATAGGCCAGTCGCCGCTCCTCTTCAATATCGCCATTTTCGATACTGTTACGGTGCGGCAGGATCTCCTCTTCCATACCCATCAGATAGACATGATCAAACTCCAGCCCCTTAGATGCATGTAGCGTCATCAGTTGCACTCGGTCAGAATCATCTTCCTCCTCCTGCCGCTCCATGATATCCATCAGAATCAGGCGTGCAATCGCCTCACGAATACCGGCATCTGGGTCATCTTCTTGCAGACGCTCCAGCGTATTCCGTAGAGAATCCACCAGTATCCAGACGTTCTGCATCCGTCGCTCGGCCACCGTATCGCTGGAACTGTTCTGCGCAATCCAGCCAGCAAAATCGATATCTTCTATCATCTTGCGCACCGCATCGATCGGGTCGCCCTGTTCGCACTGCTGATAGATGCTTTCCAGCCAGTTTTTAAACCGCCGCAACCGCTCAACTTGAGCGGGTTTCAATATCTGCTCCAACCCTAGCTCACTACAGGCATTGAACAGACTAGTCGCCCGTTCGGTGGCATATTCGCCCAGCCCTTGCAGCGTTGTATGACCGATCTCTCGCCGAGGCAGGTTAATGATCCGCAGGAAGGCATTATCATCATCAGGATTCACCAGCACCTTCATATAGGACATGATGTCTTTAATCTCAGCGCGACCAAAAAAAGAGGTTCCGCCGTTGAGCTTATAAGGCACTTGATAACTTTGTAGCTTCAATTCGAGTAATCGAGCCTGGTGGTTACCGCGATAAAGGATCGCAAAGTCTTTGAACTGATACCGTTTACGCAGATGCAGATCTAAGATCTCAGTGGCAATGCGTTCACACTCACCATCTTCATTACGGGTAAAGACTACCCGCAGTGGGTCACCAAACCCCATATCACTCCACAGCGTTTTATCAAACACGTGGGGGTTATTCGCAATAACCGTGTTGGCCGCTTTTAGAATACGCCCGGTCGAGCGGTAGTTTTGCTCCAGCTTAACCACTTTCAACGAAGGAAAGTCATCCTGCAGCTGCACTAAGTTTTCCGGCCGCGCACCCCGCCAAGAATAGATCGACTGATCATCGTCACCCACAACCGTCAGCATCCCCCGTGTCCCCACGAGCATTTTTACCAATAAGTATTGCGTGACGTTGGTATCTTGATACTCATCGACTAACAGATAACGAATCTTATTTTGCCAACGTTCAAGAATCTCTGGGTGTTGGATAAATAGCTGCACCGGCAACAGAATCAGATCATCAAAATCCACCGCATTATAGGCTTTAAGACTCTTTTGGTAGGCTTCATAGGCACGGGCCGCGAGAACCTCAGCGGGCCCTTCGGCACTCGCCAACGCCTGATCTGGCCCCAGCATATCGTTCTTCCAATTGGAGATCGTATGCTGAATGGAGTCAACCTGATCGGTTTCTTCTTCATGGTGCAGCAGCAAGCTCTTTAACAGCGCTTTACTGTCTTGATCATCAAACAGCGAAAAACCGGATTTAAAACCTAGGGTTTTAAGCTCTTTGCGAATAATAGTCAGCCCCAAGTTATGAAACGTTGAGACGGTTAACCCCCGAGTGGCTTTGCCTTTAACCAACGAATTAACCCGCTCTTTCATTTCGCGAGACGCCTTATTAGTAAAGGTCACCGCCGCAATATTATGGGCTTTGATACCACAACTCTCGATCAGGTAGGCAATTTTACGGGTAATCACGCTGGTCTTACCGGAACCTGCGCCAGCCAACACCAAAAGCGGTCCGCTAATATAATCTACGGCTTCCCGCTGCTTCGGATTAAGTCTCGACATGTTAAATATTAACTCTGAAGGCTAAAGTTTTGCCTGTAGGCGGCCGATAGCATTATGTTAAACTTTTATAAAAAAGCATTAAAAACACGGTAATTTATTGTTTTTAAAGCAATAAACAACCAAACAAACGTTTAACTCTCAAAATTTGCGTGTTACTCTTTAGTCGCTTACAGGGAGACAATTATCGCATGGAATGAATTGTCTTATCAGTAGTAAATAGGGGGGAATGAACATGGTAGTTTGCTCTCTAGTGTATTTGATATGTTGTCTGTAGCTTCAAACAACCCAGAATGTCTTATCATTGACAGCTGCGGGATTGATACCTCTAAAATGGTCGATCTGTTGCAGCGGCATCAATGCACCTCCAGGCAATGCAGCTTCGATCAAGCTTCAGAGCTACTGGCACGAACGGATTGCCAGCTGATTTTCTTACATACCTGTTATACCGACACCAACGCCCTCTCTGAGCTGCACTATCTGCGTCAATTATATCCGATGATTCCGATCATTCTGTTTGACGATAAGATCGACACCACTCGCATCGATGAGTCGATGCTGTGGCGAGCAAACGATTTTATCTCCACCGCTGAATGTACCGATGAGATATTGCAAAGAGTGCTCCGCTATAATCTCAAGGTTTACCAATACCGTACCGAGATCGAGCGCCTGAACCAGCTTGATCCACTCACGGGCATGATGAATCGTCAGCAATTTTATAAAGAACTGGGGGAACAACTCAAATCATCAAAAAAGCCCGCAACCGTTCAGCATTTCGCACTGATCAGTGTCGATCTGGATGGTTTTAGGCGCTTTAATAATCTAAATGGCTATACCGCCGGTGATCTTGTTGTTAAAGAGATGAGCCAAAGGCTGACAAAATTGTCACCCGGACTCACCTGCCGACAGGGAAACGATGAATTTATTCTGCTACAGGGTGCCGATAGCCGTGAACACCTTACCCAACAGAGCACGCAACTGTGTAAGCAGATTATTCATAGCCTGACCCAGCCCTATACCTACCCAGATGTAGAAGTCATTCTCCCTTGCAGCATAGGCGTCGCCCTCGCGCCAGAGCAACACTACGAAATCGACACCCTGATTAATCAAGCCACATTGGCGAGAATCAAGGCGAAAGAGAAAAGCTGCTGCAGCTATGTCATCTTCGACCGGCAAGAACACCCCAAAGACCAATCCCATATCGCCATCGAGCCGGAACTGATTAACGCCATCCGTCGAAATGAATTTGAGCTCTTCTATCAGCCACGTATCGATATTGCGAGCGGTAATATTATTGGTGCTGAAGGCTTAATTCGCTGGCGACATCCCGAAAAAGGGTTGATCTATCCCGACGCCTTTATACCAACCGCGGAACGTACAGGGCTGATCGTCCCTATTGGCTATTGGGTAATTCAACAAGCAGGACAAGACCTCCAACGAATAGCCGCCAGCGGCCTCAGCATTGAACGACTGAGTGTAAATCTTTCCTTCCGCCAATTTCAGGACAGCTATCTCTGCCGGACGATTCAACGACTGATCAATAAGTACACGATTGATACCTCTATTCTCGAATTTGAACTCACCGAATCCGCGCTGTTCAATAACGAAGTTCATGTACAGGAAGGTATCGAAGAGCTGCACACGTTAGGCATCAACTTTTCACTGGATGACTTTGGCACCGGCTACTCTTCATTCTCACTACTGCAGAAGCTACCCATCAGCAGCCTGAAAATTGATCGCTCTTTCGTTTCAGGTGTGATGACAAACACCGATGATCGTGAAATTGTTAAAGCCCTAATTCGCTTGGCCCATAGCCTCAATAAAGAGATTATTGCCGAAGGGGTCGAAACCAAGCAACAACTCAACTTCCTTTCCCGCTATGGCTGCCATCAAGCCCAAGGCTACCTATATAGCAAACCGATTCCCTACGAAGAGTTTGTCTACCTACTAGAACACGGTTATCAGCTCAAAGAGGAGAGCGCCGCAACCCAATAGCCTCAAGCAGTGCGGCACTGCTGATATCTGCTTCGCCCTGCAGGTCGGCAATGGTTCTTGAGACTTTTAACACGCGATGGGTTGCCCGGGCAGACAACCCCATTCGGCTCATCGCTTGCATGAGCAACTGCTCCTGCTCAGAACCTAACTGACAATGCTGCTCTAACCCATTCACATCCAGTTGAGCGTTAATACAGCCCTGCCGTTGCTGCTGAATATCTCGAGCACGCACCACACGCGTACGAATATCCGCACTATGCTCACTAGTTTCAGCCGGCCCCATCAACTGCTCAGGTGTTAACCCTGGCACCCAGCTCTGCAGATCGATCCGATCCAATAGCGGCCCCGATATCCGCGCCTGATACCTCTGAACCTGATCCGGTGTGCAGCGACATCGACCACTCTGATCACCCCGATAACCACAGGGACAGGGGTTCATCGCCGCCACTAACTGAAATCGAGCGGGGAAGCTGGCTTGCAAGGCGGCACGGGAAATATTAATCACTCCAGATTCTAGCGGTTCGCGCATCACTTCTAACACTTGGCGACTATATTCGGGCAATTCATCAAGAAACAATACACCTTGGTGGGCCAAAGAGATCTCACCGGGGCGAGGATTACTGCCACCGCCCACCAGCGCAACGGCCGAAGCGGTATGATGCGGCGTTCTAAAAGGTCGAATACCGGTATAAAGCCGGCTATCTTTCACCCCCGCAATCGAATAGATAGCAGCCACATCCAACAATTCATCGGCAATCAGCGGCGGCAAGATACCGGGCAACCGACTCGCTAACATACTTTTACCACTGCCGGGCGGACCGCAGAGCAGTAAATTATGGCCACCGCCAGCGGCAATCTCTAACGCACGCTTCGCTTGATACTGCCCCCGAACATCGGCCATATCCGCTTCAATGACATCACTGTTCGGCCAATCAGATGCCGTTGCTGCGGATAACAGGTTAGCACCTGCTAAGTGATTGCTCACTTCTAGTAGCGATCCAGCAGCAAACACACGCAACCCCGTCACTAACCCCGCTTCCTGAACACTGTCTGTCGCCAGAAACAGGCTTCGCCCCGCCTGCCGACAACCCAGTGCGACCGGCAACACCCCCGCAACGGAACGCAAACCGCCCGATAGCGCTAGCTCAGCCAGAAACTCATAGCCTTCGGCACAGCCTTGGGGTAACTGCCCACTGGCGAGCAAAATACCCACCGCTATCGCGAGATCATAGCGCCCGCCCTCCTTGGGCAGATCCGCCGGTGCGAGATTGACTGTAATGCGTCGAGCAGGGAATTCAAAACCGCAATTCAGCAGCGAACTCCGTACCCGTTCGCGACTCTCTTTGACACCGGTTTCTGGCATACCAACGATGGAAAAACTGGGCAGACCGCCCGATAGATGAACCTCCACCGCGACCGGTGGAGATTGAATACCCAGCTGTGCCCGGGTGTGTACAATTGCTAGTGCCATAATCCATCCTTGGATCGTTAAATCATCTCTAATAACCTAGTCAGCATAGCTTATTTACCTCTGCGAATAGGGCAAAGGGTATGCTTATTGTTCCTGCTCTAAACGCTCAATCAGTTGTTTCATAGTAAGATCCGAGCCGACATACTTACCGCTCATCCGCAAACACCCCTGCCGAGTTAGCCGCGTCATCTGGCCCGTTGTACGCACCCCTTCCGCTATCACTCCTAGCTCATTATCCTGAGCGACCGAGATAAGCTTCTCAACCTCGCGGATATAACGGCTATCGCGCATCTGCTGTTCCACCAGCGACGCATTCAAGAGCAACATGTCGGGTAGTAGCGGCGAGGTAAGCCGCTCAAAAGAGTGGCCCTGCGGATCCAATAAGATCAACACCCCCAACGCTTTAAACTCTTCCACCTCTTCGGGAAACAGCTGCAACTGATCATAGTGCAAACTCATCATCAATCGCTGAGGAGGGATTCCAGCCTTCACCATCTGCCGCACTAATTGCGCGATCACGTCTGCAGAAAACAGCTCTTCATCCTGCAATCGGAGGCTCAGGTTCTGAAACCGCTCAAAACGATTCCAATCCATAATTAACGGCAACAACTGTTGTTCAAGTTGCTGATGGTACTCATCCAGCAGACCATAACGGGATAACTGAGGGATAAACTGAGCCGGCGTTAGAATCCCCTGCGTGGGATGATTCATCGCCAGCGATACCTCCGCCGCCACTAAGTGGTGCCCTTGCAAGGAATAAACAGGGTTAAACCGCAACTGCAGCCATCCATCGGAGACCCCCTGAGCCAAGGTTTCTCGACTGAAAACCGCACCACTCCCTAACGCGACATCATATACGCGAAAACCGTTATGGCAATCGGGGGTGCGCAGCACTAGCCTAGCCCGATCAAGCATCAGCTCCGCACTAATATTGCCGCCTTCGACCAATACGCCACCCATCGCATAATCTCCCAGCAATGGTTGTTCCGCCGTATCGGCTCGCTCCAGCAATACACCGGCGATACGCTCGGCAAACTGCTCAAGCACCATCTCATCGGAGCAATCGTCCAAGACAAACACAAAATTTTGCTCCTGATCCACCGCCAACAGATCACTCTCGCGCACCTGCGCACTCAGCCGCGCACCAATCGCCGCCGTCAATTGCTCCCGATCGGCCTCATCTGTCTGTAGCTGCAGCAATATTAGACCTCGCCCTCGGTGCCCTAAACTATCGCGTAGCAGCTGCTGATTAAGTTGCTCCAATAACATATGTTCATCCGGCAACCCCGTCAGCGCATCATAGCTGGCATGATTAAAGCGGCTTGGATCACCATAGGCACTGCTAATATCTGAAAACTGCGCAACAAAACCTTCAATTTCGCCACTTTCATCCCGCTGGGCCATCAAGCTATACCACGCGGGGTAACTATGGCCATCCTTATGACGGTTCCAGAGCTCACCTTCCCAGTAGCCTCTTAACATCAACTGCTGCCACAGATGGTCAAACATTTCGGCGGCAATATTGCGGTTGGTGACGATACCGGGCCCTTGCCCCGCCACATCTTCAAAGGCATAACCACTGATCTCAGAGAAACTCGCATTGACGCGATAGATGCGGTTATCCTCATCCAACAACATAACCGCCTGAGGCGTGTAATCGAACAGGCCCTGCTCAGGATGCTGCGCCAATTGCCGGCCGGCAGCCTGTGCGGTACGCATCGCATTGACAATGAACAAACCTGCCACCGGATTCCAGCAAATCTCCAACTGCAACCATAGATTGTTATCTTCAATAAAGGGCTGCCATGACAACGTTGCCGTCCCCTGAGAACGAGCCAACATCATGCCATGCTGTAATTCAAACAGGCTCTCTTCAGCATGCACCTGCGACAGTGACACGCCACTTAACTCACCCTGCCAACCCAACATGCCAGTGTACTCCTGAGTCGCGAACTGATAACTCAGATCTGGCAGGATGCAGGCATACATAGGCAGATGCATAAAGACTCCTTAAACGGCAAGATGAAATAGTTGTTTGAACGGGTGTGTGTATCGGCTTAGTCGCCGGCTTTGTTAACCTGCTGTTCCAACCGCTCAATCTCTAATTGTAACTGCTCTAGTTTAGCCCGACTTCGGCTTAATACCGCACTCTGGGCATCAAACTCTTCTCGGGTAACCAGATCCATCCGACTAAAAGCGCCCTGTAACAGGGCGTTAATCTGTTGCTGTAGTTCAGTTTCTACCGAGCGGTGCCGAGTTTGTTCAAATAACTGCCCGATCTGCCCGCTGATACCCTCTAGTATTTTATGATTAATCATATCTCATCTTTCCAATGATATTGGCTAACTATTTTCATAACACTATAACAATAAAAGGAAAATTAGCCGATTCACATCGGTTATTAATCTTCGCCTCACACAAAACGCACCAAAAAGGCGCCTGCACAACAATTGTGCACCAGTTATTTATCAACAAAAGCCCTAATCCCCCTTATAAAAAGAAAGAATCTGCCAATAAACAAAATAACCTACTGTTTTTAAATGATATTTAATTTTATGGCACGTCCAATGCTTTGTATGAGCCATACCGTTTATTCCTGTGTTGATAACCAATACAGCTCTTTAAAAACAGTTTTACTTAGTGGAGATCAGATCCCATGAAACTCATCTCAGCAATTATTAAACCATTCAAACTGGATGACGTGCGTGAAGCACTTTCCGACATCGGCGTACAGGGTATCACTGTCACCGAAGTGAAAGGCTTCGGCCGTCAAAAAGGCCATACAGAACTCTACCGCGGAGCAGAATACGTTGTCGACTTTCTGCCCAAAGTAAAGGTCGACGCTGCTGTGGAGGACGGCATCGTTGATCAGGTAGTGGAAGCGATTAGCAAGACGGCTCAAACCGGCAAAATCGGAGACGGCAAAATCTTCGTTATGCCGCTCGAAGAAGTTGTTCGGATCCGTACCGGTGAAACAGGCGACAGCGCTCTGTAAGCAACCTTTTTACAACCGAAAACAACTCTAAGCATAGGCTTCAGGGGGAAGTGATGGAAAACCAAATTTTTGAATTACAATATGCAATGGACACCTTTTATTTCTTGGTGTGTGGTGCATTAGTTATGTGGATGGCGGCAGGTTTCGCCATGCTAGAAGCAGGTCTGGTGCGTGCGAAAAACACCACTGAGATCCTGACGAAAAACGTTGCCTTGTTTGCAATCGCGTCGATCATGTATCTGATCTGCGGTTATGAAGTGATGTACGGTGGCGGCATCTTCCTTAGCGGCATCGAAGAAGTTGATGTTGCTCAGGTGCTGGCTGATTCAGCTGAAGAAGGCTTCGACGGTGGTTCTGTATACTCCGGCGCATCTGACTTCTTCTTCCAAGTGGTATTTGTTGCTACGGCAATGTCTATCGTCTCTGGTGCCGTTGCAGAACGTATGAAGCTTTGGGCTTTCCTTGCTTTTGCGGTTGTTATGACCGGTATCATCTACCCAATGGAAGGTGCATGGACTTGGAACGGCGATGACGTTTTCGGCATGTACAACCTAGGTGACCTTGGTTTCTCTGACTTTGCCGGTTCTGGTATCGTTCACATGGCCGGTGCTGCTGCAGCGCTTGCAGGTGTCCTACTGCTAGGCGCTCGTAAAGGCAAATATACTGCTAACGGTGTGAGTGCTATCCCTGGTGCCAACCTACCATTAGCCACCCTGGGTACATTCATTCTGTGGATGGGCTGGTTCGGTTTCAACGGTGGTTCTGTACTGAAACTCGGTGATGTCGCTAGTGCACACTCTGTTGCCATGGTATTCCTAAACACCAATACGGCTGCTGCCGGTGGTGCTATCGCAGCACTGATTACCGCTCGCCTACTGTTCGGTAAAGCAGATTTGACTATGCTACTGAACGGCGCGTTGGCCGGTCTCGTCGCTATCACCGCTGAGCCTTCTACCCCAACCGCACTGCAAGCAACCTTATTTGGCGCGATCGGTGGTGTATTGGTTGTCTTCGCTATCATTACTCTGGATAAACTGCGCATCGATGATCCTGTAGGTGCCATCTCTGTTCACGGTGTTTGTGGTCTACTGGGTCTGATGCTAGTACCTGTCACCAATGGCGATTCAAGCTTCAGCGGTCAGTTGATCGGCGCAGCTACTATCTTTGTCTGGGTATTCGGTACCAGCCTGATCGTTTGGGCCATCATCAAAGCCGTTATCGGTCTGCGTGTGACTGAAGAAGAAGAATACGAAGGTGTCGATATCGCTGAATGCGGTATGGAAGCTTACCCTGAATTTACCAACGGTAAATAAAACCGACGGTCGAAAATAAAAACAATACGGTATAAGGGGAGCTTCGGCTCCCCTTCTGACGTTTTATTAACTTATTGATTCTGGGTATACTAGGCTCAAGATTGATCTCCAACCGTCTGAGGCCTGCAGGAATACCCTGTCAGAACAACAGATCCAAGCGAGGATATAAATGATGAAACTGGTAAGTGCGGTAATCAAACCGTTCAAACTGGATGATGTACGTGAAGCCCTGTCAGAAATTGGCATTCAGGGTGTCACCGTCACAGAAGTTAAAGGCTTTGGACGTCAGAAAGGCCATACTGAGTTATACCGTGGCGCAGAGTACGTTGTCGATTTTCTCCCAAAAGTTAAAATCGAAGCCGCTATTTCGGACGACTTGGTAGACCAGGTCATCGAAGCGATCACCTCTACCGCGAATACCGGTAAGATCGGCGATGGTAAAATTTTTGTCACGCCGCTTGAACAAGCGATCCGTATTCGTACTGGCGAAACCGGTACTGACGCACTATAAGTCGCGGCATAATATGGCTTAAATCGATAAAGGCGCCGACACTCGTTGGGCGCCTTTTTTATATTCATCACCTAAACCTATCCGTTTAAATCAATCACTGAGCAAGAACCTAGCCTCATTCCACCACAACCGTTTCTACGCCCAATACAACCAGCTCTACAGCAGCCGTCTGAAAGACGAGTGAACGCATGCAAGACAGCTATCATTTAGGTATACATACCCGTTTCAGGCAGAAGAACCAAAACTTTTGTTGCAATAGTACCTATACTCCAATCATGACCTTTAAAACGACCAACAAAGTGTACCTCGCCGTCCTGATATATATTGTCTGGGTCGTACTCTATGTTGTCTGGGATTACTCCCACGAACATGAGCGAATCTACCAACAAATTGATAATGATTTGATCAGTAGTGCCGTCGCAACACCGCTAATATTACCCAAACACTTTCATCATAAGGGTATGCAGCCTGGCGATGTGATGCCGGAAGAGGATCTCGACAATACTCTAAAGCTCTCTCGTTTTGTTCGCAGCAGCAACATCATCTACGTCTATACCCTCATCAAAGAAGATGACACCATCTTTTTTACTAGCTCTAGCAGCACGGTCACTGAACTTCAGGCGGGCAAGAATCTATACAATTACTTTTTACCCTATGATGATGCAGATCCGCGAATAAACCTGGTATTTGCCGATCAAAAACAACGATTTTTAGAGATAACGGACGCTTGGGGACATTTCCGTAGCGTTTTTATTCCTCGCACCTCGCCGGATGGTTTGCAGTACATCACGGCGGCCGACATTGAAATTAGTCAGATTCAAACCCAGTTAAATCAACGGTTAATACAACAGATAGGCGTGACGGTTATCTTTTTGTTATTCCTGCTGCCGATTCTATGGACCTTCTCCTCTGCACAGCGCCGCTGGGCCAAAGACCTTGAAGCCAGTGTGCGCGAACGCACTGAAGAGCTGCATAGCAGTAAAGCGTTCCTCTCGTCGATCATCGAACACTCACCGGTTGGCTTTTTCCATTACGACCAGCACGGCACTATCTCAATGATCAACCAGCGCTTTACCGATATTATCGGAGCACCAAGCGATAGTATTGTTGGCATAAACCTTCTGGAAAAACTCACTAATGAGGACGTTATCGACGCCCTTAACGAGTCTCTACAGGGTGATGTCGGCTATTTCGAAGGCCCCTATGTCTCAATTATGGGTCATCGTTCAATGCACCTCATCGCCGAGTTTGTTCCACTACGAGATAAAATGGGGGTGCTTAATGGTGGGGTCGGAGTCTTCAATGATGTTACCGAACAACAAGCGACCACCGACACCCTGAAAAAACTATCCCGAGCCGTAGAACAAAGTCCAAGTGCTGTTGTGATAACAGATCTTAACGGCAATATTGAATATGTTAACCCTCGCTTTACCGATATAACCGGCTATACCGCCGATGAAGTCATGGGGAAAACCTCCCGCTTGCTCAACTCAGGTGAAACCTCCAAAGAGGTTTATCATGACCTGTGGAAAACTTTGCTGTCGGGGCAGGAATGGCGAGGCGTGTTCCATAATAAGAAGAAATCCGGCGAACTATACTGGACCGAAGAGATCATCTCACCGATCACCAATAATCTGGGCCAAATCACCCACTTTGTGGCCTTGCAAGAAGATGTAACAGAAGCGCGCCGAATCTCTGACGAGATCGATTTCCAAACAACCCATGACCCTCTGACCGGCCTGTTAAACCGCCAGCAATTTGAAAATGAGCTGGCGCAAACAATCGAGCATGCGCATCAACATCACTCCCACCATGTGCTCTGTTTTATCGATATTGATCAATTTAAAATCATTAATGATACCTGCGGCCATATGGCTGGGGATGATATGTTACGCCAGCTCAGCAACCTGATCAGGGACAAACTGCGCAGCCATGACATATTCGCCCGCCCCGGTGGGGATGAGTTTTTACTGCTGCTAAAAAATGCCAGTCTAGCCCGTGCAGAACATATCATCCAAGTGATTATGACCGACCTTAAACAGTTCCGTTTTCAGTGGGAAGATCATAATTTTACCGTCGAAATCAGCGCTGGCCTTACCATTATCGATCAGAATACCGACAGTGCTGTAGGCGCCTTACAGGATGTTGATACCGCCTGCTATACCGCTAAAGATGCCGGACGTAACCGCATTCATATTTACAATGACCAAGATGAACAACAACTCATTCGTAAAGGTTATATCCAGTGGGCCAGCGAGATCCATCGGGCGCTCGATGAGAACGCGTTTAGACTCTATGCCCAACCGATTGTGCCACTCCAAAAAGAGCAAAAAATAGGCTACGAGATACTGTTGCGCTTGTTATCTGAGCAAGGTGAAATCATCGCGCCAGACGCCTTTCTCCCGGCAGCAGAACGTTACAATATCGCACCACAGATCGACCGTTGGGTTATCCGCAACAGCCTACAGTGGATGGCTAAAAACATTGATAACCTTGAGCATATCTCAAGCCTAGCGATCAACCTCTCAGGGCAGTCTCTGGGTGATGATGCCCTACTCGGCTTTATTATCCGCAGTATTCAGCAAGGCCCAGTACCGGCCCATATGATCAAATTTGAAATCACCGAAACCGCGGCGATTGCCAACCTCAAAAATGCTCAGATATTTATCCGCTCGCTGAAAAATCTCGGCTGCCGCTTCGCCCTAGATGACTTCGGTAGCGGCTTATCCTCATTTGCTTACCTGAAAAACTTGCCCGTCGATCTGCTTAAAATCGATGGTATGTTCGTGCGTAATATACTGATCGACCCCATTGACGAAGCGATGGTTCGCTCTATCAATGAAGTCGGTCATATTATGGGGATGGAAACCATCGCGGAGTTTGTTGAAACAGACGCTATGATGGAGCGCCTTAAAACAATGGGCGTAGATTATGCGCAGGGTTATGCGATCAGCCGCCCAGTGCCGATCGATACCATCCTCGAGAGCACAGCGCTAACAACCGTATAAAGGGCCATCGCTAGCGCCATCACCAAGCTAAACCTTAACGACGTTATACCTTCGGAAAGCTGAGTAATAACACCAGCCCCTCACCCGGCTGACTACTCGCCGATAAACTGCCACCGAGCAGCTGTACCGCTCGCTGAGCAATACTCAAACCCAGACCATAACCGTTCTGCTGCCCCGTAAACCGGACAAAAGGTTTGAACATTTTCGCTAACTGCTCAGCATTCAAACCTTGGCCGGTATCTGTCACTCGGATTAACACTTTATCCGCCGTGAGCTCCGCTGCAATGCTGATTTCGGTACCCGCCGGTGTATGTTTCACCGCATTCCCCAGAATATTACTCAGCGCTCGCTCAAGCAGCGCAGGGTTACCCTTTATCCGATAATTCACGGGGTTCCACTGAATCGGGTGATGCGGCGCACTGAAGCGATAGTCCTCTACCAGCGTACCAATAACGCTAGCCAACTCAAAGGGCTGATCTGAAACCTCCATCTGCTCTAAGCGAGATAAGCGGAGAATCTCATCGATTAGCCGATTGATACGGTCACACTCCTGATTAATCCGATCAATATATTGCTGATCGGCGCCTGACATCTTCTGCCCGGCGAGGCCCGCTGCCATCTGCAATCGCGCTAATGGCGCCCTCAACTCATGGGAGACATCCTGTAATAGGTGGGTATTGGACTGCAGCGTTTGCTCGACATATTCCGCCATCTGATTAAATTCACGGCTTAACTCACCGATCTCATCCCCTCGACGACTTAAACCATCATCCGTTCGGGCGCTGAGATCACCGTTGTAAAGATCCCGGGTATACTGGCGTAAGCGGTTAACGGGCCGCACGACCATCAAACTGATCAGCAAGGCGGCAATCCCCGCCACCACCATTAACAAACCCACCTGTACCGAAAGAAAGAAGCCAAACAGCTTATCCTTCAGCGGCGGCGGTATATGGGTTTCCACTAGCACCCGATATTGACGGCCATTATCCGATATCAGCTCCATCACCATAGGGCTACGCATCTTTTTCTTATCATCTCGGCCAAAGATAACCACGCCTGTCTGCAGATCCTTAATCTGTATACGGTCTCGAGATAAACGTTTATCGGTATGGTGTTTATCATCATGATCACGCCGCCACTCTTTTTTTGATGGAAACCGACCATTACGCTCATAGCGATCAATCAGCAGCTCCGCCTGACCTAACGCCCGAGCACTCTGAACATCGCGGTCCCGTTCTGTCTCTGACAGGTGGCCAACCACGAACGCCGTTAACGCGATAACCAGAAAACTGGTTAGCCAAACGGTGACGAATATTTTCAGAAAAAGTCGTTTATACCAGCGAATTACCATCTACCTACCTTGCTTCGCTTGACGCGATATCATGCATTACTCACTTACCAGCATATAACCGGCACCACGAACGGTTTTGATCAACTCACTGCCCGGCATTGCCGCTGCCAGCTTTTGCCGTACTCGACTCACATGAACATCAATTGCTCGATCATAGGCCGTCAATTTACGGTGTAGCACCTTCTCGGTCAGTTCATCTTTACTCACAATAGAACCAACCGCCTGCATCAATTCGGCCAATACATTAAATTCCGCACTGGTCATCTCGATCTCATTGCCCGCCACTTGTACCCGCCGCTTACCGGGATCCAGTTCAATATTATGTAGACGCAAGACCGCTGCGGTTTCTTCCGTGACGGCGGGCTGTCCACTACGACGTAATACCGCCCGAATACGGGCCACCAGCTCACGGGGGTTACAGGGCTTACCGAGATAATCATCGGCGCCCATCTCTAAACCGATAATCCGATCGATATCATCTCCTCGGCCGGTCAGCATAATCACAGGGGTTTTCACCCGTGGACGAACCTGCTGCAATAGCTCAAGCCCTGTCTGGCCAGGCATCATAATGTCGAAGATCAGTAGATCATAGGCACCATCCCGCTGTAATAGCGGTAATGCCTGCTCAGCACTGTGAGCAAAACTGACCTCGAAGCCTTCTGACTGAAGGTACTGCCCCATCAGTTCACAAAGTTCCTGATCATCATCGACTAATAGTAATTTCACGTTATCACTCATAAATAGCTCTCTTTCCCAATAGTGTCAGAGTAATCAAGCCACGGGGTAATTACACCTGTCTAAAACACCCTTTACCAAACTTTACATCGCCTTTACCCAACTTAGCAGGGGAGTGATACATACTGCATCCATCAAAACAAACAAACAATGCTTTCGGAGAACGACCATGCGTAAACAAATCATTATAGGTATTACCGCTGCGATTATTGGTGCTGGTGCACTGACTGCAGGTATCGCTTCCGCTCACGATAAAGATCGTTGCGGCGACCGAGAAGAAGGCCGTCAAGGTAAACATGCACAGATGGAAGATGGTAAGCATGCGGGCAAACGGCTACACGCCATGGCCGAGAAGTTGGGTCTGAGCGAAGAGCAAGAAGCCCAGATGAAAACACTCTTCAAAGATCGTCACGAGCAGATGAGAGAACAGCGCGGTCAGATCAAAGAGATGCATGCTGCGCTAAGAAACCTTGATGTTAACGCGGCGGATTATGATGAACAGGTTGCAGGCCTAGTCACTCAAGCACAGGAAAATACAGCTGAGATGATACAGATGCGGGCCCAGCAGAAAAAAGATATGTTCGCGATTCTCACACCTGAACAACAGGAAAAATTCTCAGAAATGCGTCCAGACAAACCTCGTCACGGTGGTAAAAAACACAGCCACGACGATTAATATTGATTAACCCCGTCAAATGGGTCGGCTGAATCAGGCTCCAGTCGACCCTTTCGGTAGCTTCCTCCTATATGACCTCGTCATATATTCACCACCACCTTGTAATAAAGGTTATTTGCCCTGCTTTATATCGCAGGGCTTTTTTTTACCTGTATTTCCTGCATTTAGCTCACAACTGCGAGCGTAGATCGGTTTCCAACACATTCAGATAACGCGACTCTCTATCCACCGCCTGCTGTTGCCGTCTAATATGAAAACTACGCGATCGAATAGTCGACTCTAATTCATGTATCTCATGGAGCAGTCGCGATCGTCTCTTGGACGACACCCCTTCAGCCACGATCTGTTCACGCTTATGCTCTAGGTTTCGTCTATCATCGTGCTGCGACGATTGCAGCGAACTTAATTCCTCTTCCGCATCGTCCAGCCGTTCGACCTGTCGATAAGCCTGGGTGCCTAGCTCAAAGCCATAGGCAAACGCTTCGCGAAGATCGCCATCACACGCCATATTAAATCGATTTCCTGCGCGAGCTTCCCGATAACCATTCGTCGCGGTGCAATAGCGTATAACGCCCTGATCATACCCCTGAAGATACTCATCTATCTGCGGTACAACACCATATTCTGAACAAGCTTCCCGATGTTGCTCCAGACGCTCCGTCGCACGCCCCACCACACCATCATTAAAACCTATCAACTGCCAATCAGCCGACAAACACTCTTCTCGGTCGAGTGTGGCACAGCCTGCCAAGCCTAGGCTTAGCAGGACGATAAGTGATCGCGTTCTCATGCGTGTATTTCCCTATATTAATCGAAACGATATGATGCCCAACAGTCGCTGAATACAAGCCGAACAGAGAAGCTGCACGGGGCTATTTAGCAGCGATGGCATCAATCAATGCCGCACAGATAAAATCATTGACCGATAGCCCATCAAACACGTGAGTGCTGTAACGCACCCGACAATGCCCGTAACTCACGTCAAAATCTGGATGATGATCCTCTTTATGAGCGATCTCCGCCAACGCATTCACAAACGCCATCGTCTGGTGAAAATCGTTAAATTTAAATGTTTTTTCAATATGCTTAGCCGCCGCATCGATCTGCCAGCCAGACGCCAGCGTTATTAACCGTTGCTCCGCTTCCATTCGGCTCAACGCCACCATCCCTTTATAGGGAAGACAGTGACGTTCTTTCAAACAGGTTGGTTCATTCATTCGTCTCTCCGACAGATTAAAACCTTGGCTCCAGTATAAACCGGGATATGCCGACAGCCGCTAGATTGATTAACTCAGCATCTGAAATCCATGTTAAGGTTCTGCTCTGACAAGACTGCAGAATACAAGGACAGAGATTATGCCGACTTATGACTACCGCTGCGAAACAACTGGCGATATTTATGAGGTGCGTCACCCAATGACGCTTAAAATTTCCAGTTGGGCCGATCTCTGCGATATCGGCGGTTTCAATAGTGGCACGATACCCTTAAATGCAGCCGTCACCAAATTACTCAACACCGCGGATATGATTAGTCATACCCCTCGACAAAAATCTAAACCGCAACCCTGTACGGAGTGTGCGGGTTGTCACCAAGATTGTGGAAGCTAATATGTTATTCAAAATGTTCGGTAAAGCACCTATCTTAACCCTGTTACTCAGCCTTCTCTTAATCAATTCCGCCACAGCCGGGGCACTCAAGCCCACCATGAAAGAGATGCGCCTCCACTATAAGCAGGCGATGGATGCCCGCGACCCCGCCGTTTTTAATGACAAGATTGCCGAATTTTTAACCGAGCTGGACACTGCACGGAGCTATAAATTTTCACCCGAACGAAAAGACCTCTCTCTGGAAGGTTTGAATAAGGTACAGACCCTCGTCAGCAGCCTCCCCCCCGCGACAGCAGCTAACCTGCCGCAACTACAGAGCCAATTAAAAGAAGTGGACCAGTTACGGCTGGAATACCATAAAAAAGTAAAACCGGGCGTTTTCGATCTGCTCCTCGACACATTCAAAAAAGCGTTAAACCTGTAGCACAATCTATGTATCAGTTTTAACCGAAACCGCTGTCGACATTTCATCCATCTGTGGTATAGATATTATTCATCATTCACAGAGGCAGCGGCGCTCTATGTCCGGCAAAATTGTTACCCTGTTATGCACAGCCCTCTTACTCTCTGGGTGCGAACAGCAGCCTAACGCGAAAGCGCGTCAAGCCAAGCCACACTTGGTTGAGGTCATGCAGGCAGCCCCCGCCGATATTGAACTAGAGCGGATTCGCACCGGCACCCTCGAAGCCTTTCAAACCATCAATATCTATACTCAGGAAGAGGGGATCGTCAAACAGATTCTGCCCCGCGAAGGCGATCGGGTAAAACGGGATGAGCTGCTCGTCAGATTAGATGATCAACTACTCAACGCCCAGTTGCAGCGGGCCAGAGCCGTACGACAACAGGCCGAAACCGAATTAGAACGGCTCAAAAACCTGATTAAACGCAACCTCACTGCCCGTTCAGAACTCACTAGCCGAGAAACCGACCTCGCCGTCGCTCAAGCCGATGAAAAGGTCATCGCTACACGGCTCGGCTATACCCGTATCCGCTCCCCCATTGACGCTGTTGTTACCGCCCGCCATACCGAGCCGGGTAATCTGGCCGAACAATCTGCCCATCTATTAACCCTTGCCGATGTCAGTCGCCTGCGGCTTAAAGTCGATGTCTCTGAATTACTGATCAATCAGCTGTCGATCGGTATGCCGGTCGATATTCAGATCGATGCGTTACAGAGCAGCCAGCAATTAAAACCCTTTGCCGTCTCAGGCACCGTTAGCCGAATCTACCCCACTATCGATCCGGCCACCCGCAGCGGCACCCTTGAGATCAGCCTCAACCCCGCGCCCCAGGGTGCTCGGCCGGGTCAGTTTGCCCGCGTGAAATTTAAAATCGCTCGCCAACAAGTGTTGTTATTACCCTTCGGCAGTCTGCGCCAGTCCGCCAATGGCAGCTATGTTTACGTCACCGACAGCGATAATAAAGTACAGATACGGCCATTAGAAACCGGTATCAAAACCGGTGAGCAGATCGAAGTGCTGGCGGGCCTCAAGCCTGGCGAACAGGTGATCACCCGAGGATTCACCAATCTTAAACCGGGGATGTCGGTGACTATCGTTAACCGGACAACGGACTGAGGCTAACCCATGAGACACTCCAAAGGGCTAGCCAACTGGTCTATCCGTCACCCCGTCGGGGTGATCATGCTGGCGCTGTCAGTGATCGTCATCGGCTCTTTTGCCCTTAATCGTCTATCGGTCGATCTATTACCCCATATTATCTATCCGGAAATCCGTGTCCGCGTACTCGACAGCGGCGTCCCACCCACGGTCATGGAGGACCGCGTCACCCGTAAACTCGAAGAACAACTAGCCATTACCGAAGATGCGATTCATGTGCAGTCGACCACCACCCAAGGCACCACCACCGTCGATCTCGCCTTTGAATATGGTAAAGATATTGATGTCGCGCTACGGGATGCCAGCACCCGACTAGACCGAGCCCGCCGCACCCTGCCGGACTCAATCGATTCACCGGTGATCTATAAGCTCGATCCCTCACAGATTCCGGTGATGGAATTTGTCATCAGCTCTCAAATTCGAGACAGTGCCGCGCTGCGCCAGTGGTCCGACGATGTGATTGCGAAATGGCTGCTCAACCTTCCCGGAGTAGCGGCTGCCGAAGTGGGCGGAGGGGTGGTGCGTGAAGTCCATATTATTCCGGACCAACAGCGCATGGCCGCCTACGATATCAGCTACAACACGCTCTCAAATGCCGTCACCCAAGGTAATGGGGACCAAGCCGCGGGACGGATCACCATGCCCGGCAATGAGCTCAACAGTCGCATCAGCGGCCGGCTGATCTCGCTAGAACAGCTGCGACAACTACCGGTGGCCCGTCGAGGCGACACCACTCTCACCCTCGCAGACTTGGCCAATGTGTCGTTCAGCACCGAAGATGAACGCATTCTGATTCGTGCCGACGGCATTCCGGGCATCAAATTATCGATTCAAAAACAACCCGCAGCCAACACCACCTATGTGGCCGATCAAGTCAAAGAGCGCTTAGCATGGCTCAAGCAACAACAGATTATTCCCGACGATATCAGCGTCACCCAGGTATCCGATCAATCTATCTATGTTAAACAGTCCCTCAATAATGCCACCACAGCGGCGATCAGCGGCGCGCTACTGGCGATGGCCGTGGTCTACCTGTTCTTAGGTAACCTGCGCCATACACTGATTATCGGTAGCGCGATCCCGATTGCGATTATGTTTACCTGTGTATTGATGGGGCTTGGCGGCCTAACGCTTAATATCATGACCCTCGGAGGGTTGGCATTAGGTATCGGCATGTTGGTGGATAACACCATCGTGATGCTGGAAAACATCAGCCGCCATCAGCAAAATCATGAACACCCCCTCGCGGCAGCCAATAATGCCGCCACCGAGGTGAACAGCGCTATTATCGCCTCAACCTCCACCAACCTCTGCGCCATACTGCCCTTCCTGTTTATCGGCGGGCTAACAGGCTTACTCTTTCAAGAGCTGATTATTACCATTTCAGCGGCTATTTTTGCCTCCATGGTGATCGCACTGACACTGGTGCCGGCACTCGCGGCGGCCACTAAGCCCTCTCGCAGCGGCGGGGTTAGACACCTAACGGACCGCGCGATCAAAGGCCTGCAACGAATTTACACCGCTATTTTAAAACGTTTTCTACGATACCGGCTGCTGACTCTTTTGGCTTTTATCCTTGCCCTCATCGTCTCTCTACCGGTATTTACCAGCGGTAAACAGATCTTTCTGCCAGCGTTGGATGACGGTCGAATTACCATCAGAATCACCGCCGATACCGGCATCTCGCTGACAGAGATGGACGCTCGAGTCACCCAACTGGAAACCCTATTTTCCCAACAACCAGAAACAGACACCGTCTTTACCCTTGTGGGTGGTTCGGTATTCGGCCGATCCCAGCGGGAGCAATCCAACCGCTCGACCGTTATCGTACAGCTTAAATCGGTTGCCGAACGTGAGCTGTCCAGTCATCAATGGATAGAAAAGTTACAACGCCAGATCGCATCACTACAGCTAGCAGGCTTCACCGTGAGAATGACCCAAAGAGGCATCCGCGGTATCCGCACCAACAGCGGCAGCGAAGATATCAGCCTACGATTGCAGGGGCCGGATAATAAAACCCTGATCCGTCTAGCGGATGAGTTAACCGATCAACTCAAAGCGCTACCCCAGCTACGCAACCTGAGTCACTCGGCAGAAGACCGTCTGAACGAACTCTCTATCAGTCTCGACCGGGTACGCGCCAATCAACTCGGTATCGATCTGGCCGATCTGATAGAGGCCACACAGATAGCACTACAAGGCAAAGTCATCAGCGAATTTATTACCGAAGACCATGCCTACGATATCCGCCTACGACTCGCCGAACAGCATTTCAACACCCCTGAATCGATAGAAACCCTGCTCCTCTTTCCCGGCACCGGCTCATCGCCGCCGGTACACCTGTCCGATGTCGCCAGCATTCAACTGATTGAATCGCCAGCGAGTATCCAGCGGGATAACCAGATGCGGATCGTCGAGGTTTCTGCCTCTCTCGCACCGAATATCACCTTGGGAGAAGCACTCAGCGCGATCAATACCCTACGGGATAAGGTCGTCCTGCCTGAAGGGTATAGCGTCTATGACGGCGGTTCAGAAAAGGTGCTGGCGGAGCAGAACAAGCTCACCACTATGTTGCTGGGGTTAGCGCTGTTTTTGGTCTTTGTGGTAATGGCGATTCAGTATGAATCACTGCGCAATCCACTGATCATCATCTTTGGTGTGCCTTTTGCTGCTATCGGCGTCGCCGCGGGACTCTGGCTAACCGGCATTCCACTGTCAATGCCGGTCTGGCTAGGGGTGATTATGCTCACCGGTATCGTGGTGAATAACGCGATTCTGCTAGTCGAATATGTAGAGATCGCCCGCGATAAAGGCAGCAGTATCTCAGAGGCGATTCTCGAGGCCGCTCGACTGCGATTACGGCCGATCATTATGACCACCCTAAGCACCGTGGCGGGTATGTTGCCACTGGCGCTGGGCTGGGGAGATGGCGCCGAAATGCTGCAACCCTTGGCGATCACCGTGATCTGGGGGCTCAGCTTTTCGATGCTCGTCAGCTTAGTCCTGATCCCCGTGACCTACCATCTGGTCAATCATCGCTCATCTAAGGCATAAGGGCTTAGGCCTTAGGACTTGGGCCGTCAACGTTAAGCCGGAAACATCCGGTTTAACTCAGTTTCTTCAGCAATGTCTTATGCTTACGGCCGTTCTCAACATATTTATCCGCATTGCTATGCATATTGGCGATAGCATCGGCACTCAACTCTTTAACCACCTTCGCCGGCACACCCAGAATCAGTGAGTTATCGGGAAAGACCTTGCCTTCCGTCACAACCGCGCCGGCTCCGACCAAGCAATTTTTGCCAATCACCGCGCCGTTTAGCACAACCGCCTGAATCCCAATCAGCGACCCCGTTCCAATATGGCAGCCATGTAACATCGCCTGATGGCCAATAGTTACCCGCTCTTCAACCATCAACGGATAACCCGGATCGGTATGCAGCACCGCGCCTTCCTGCACGTTACTCCCCTGACTGATCACAATCGGTTCGTTATCCCCACGCAATACCGCCTGCGGCCAAATACTCACACCCGCCTCTAAGGTCACATGACCAATCACCGTCGCCTGATCGGCCACATAGGTATCTGCATCCACTTGCGGCTGCTGACCGTCTAATTCATAAATCGCCATCGCTGTTCTCTCCTGTTGATAGGTTATTACCGGGGATCTGCGGCCCTACGACGGCCTAGCCTGCCTTTCCGACGGTAGCTTTGTTCATCTCCCCGCGCCAATTCCCCATCAGGTGCTCTTGGTAAGCACAGGCTTTAATCAGCTCAATCACTTTTAGGGTGATATTTCGTACCGGGCGCTCATGATTAATGGCCAGATACACATTACGGGTCATTTCCGGTTCAATAATTTTTAATGCTTTCAGCTGTCCAGCCTGTTCTAGATGGAAAAAAGCCGAGGAGGGCAAAATCATATGACAGTGCCCCTCACAGACAAACCGCAGGCTGGTGAGCAACTGACCATAGGGCATTTTTTTCTTTAGCTCTATCCCTTCACGCTTTTCATACTCGCGAATCTTACGCCCTAGGGATTCTTTTTCTGAGGTCGTGACTATTTCATAGTCGACCAGATCTTTAAAACGAATCGTATCGAGATCTCGGTTTTGATCATTCAGTTGCGTGGTGAAATAGAGATCTTCGCGGATCAAAAGCTCACGGGAGATGCTCTTATTATCCGCTCCCTCCTCATAGGTGATCGCCAGATCCGCTTCACCACTGGCAAGCTGTTCAACCACCTGATAAGACAGTCCCATGCGCAGATCCAGCTCCACATTGGGGAAGGCGCTCTCAATCACCTGAGACACCGGCATCGCCAGCAGGTTAACCCCCGCCTGATTCATCACGATAACCAGCTTACCTTTGGGGCTGCCCTCAAGCTCTGAAATATCACTGATCGCTCGGTTTAGCTGTCCCACCACCATCTGCACATGTTTTTCAAATAGCAGACCCGATTCGGTGAGCTGCACCCCTTTGATACCGCGGGAAAAAAGCTGTGATTGCACCTCATGTTCTAGCTTAGAGATCTGCAAGCTTAGGGCCGGCTGGGCAATATCCAGCTGTCGAGCCGCCGCCGCGATACTTTTCATCTCGGCCACTTTAAGGAAATACTGCAGCTGTTTAATATTCATAACGGACCCAAGATCAGTTTTACACGGCTAATAACGACAACTAAACGCCTTATCTATAACGAATTAATTATAACCTATAAACATTATCTATAGTTTTATTATAACCAGTGCTTTTCTAGTATAGGTCTAAAGCAACTAATAAAAGCAGTGGTACCCATGAGCAACGCGACAGATACAACTCGAATGAGCGGCGGTGAAGCGATCATTGCCGCGGCTGCAGCCAACGGAACAGAGACGATTTTTGGCATTCCTGGCGCGCAGATCTACCCGATGTTTGATGGCATCTATAACAGCTCCATCGATCTGATCGTTCCCCGCCATGAGCAAAGCGCCGCTTACATGGCCATGGGTTATGCCAAATCGACCGGCAAAACCGGCGTCTTCTCTGTGGTACCAGGGCCCGGCATTCTCAACACCACGGCGGCATTATGTACCGCCATGGGTAACTGTAGCTCTATTGTCGGCCTGACCGGTCAGGTGCCTAGCTCATTTATGGGACAGGGACGTGGCCATCTGCATGAACTGTCAGACCAAGCGGGTACACTCAAAACAATTATCAAGGATGCGATCACCATCCATCAGCAGGATAATGTGTCGGACAAGGTCAATCAGGCCTTTGCCACCTCCCGCAATGGTCGCCCCGGCCCCGTAACCGTTGAGATGTGCTGGGATGTGATGGCTGAGCAACAGGATGCCGCCATCCATACACCGGAAGCCGCAGTGAGCCCAGCAATCAATCCGGATGAGATTAGTGCCGCCGTCAAACTGATTCGCGGTGCCAAAAAGCCGATGATCATGTGCGGTGCGGGTGCGCAACATGCATCCGCCGAGGTATTAGCACTAGCTGAACTTCTGAATGCTCCCGTCACCGGTTTTCGCAGCGGCCGAGGCATCGTCGCTGAAGATCATCCATTAGGTGTTCCGCCGGTTGCCGCCCGCGAACTCTGGGATGACACCGACCTGCTTATCGGCATCGGCTCCCGCCTAGAGATGCCCTATATGCGCTGGGGTAACTATATGGAATATCAGCAGGTGCCGACCTCCGGCCCTAAACTAATCCGTATCGATATCGACCCCGCCCAGATGAATATTTTCACCCCAGACGTGGGCGTTATTGCCGATTCAGCCGCCGCCTGCCGCCTCTTAACCGACCAACTCGCTTCGCAGGTCTCACCGGATAGCAAACGCATAGATGAGATAGCCACTGCCAAAGCCGTGGCTTGGCAGGCGATCCAAAAGGTACAACCGCAGATGTCCTACCTCTCGGTTATCCGAGATGTGCTACCCCGCGATGGCTTCTATATACCGGAGCTGTCTCAAATGGGATTCACCACTTGGATCGGTGGCTTGCCGGTACTCGCACCACGCACCTACATCGAAGGCGGCTTTCAAGGCACCCTTGGATATGGTTTTCCCACCGCGTTGGGCGTGAAGGTCGCCAACCCTGATAAAGCCGTGGTGTCTGTCTGTGGTGATGGCGGTTTTATGTTTGGCGTACAAGAACTGATTACCGCCGCCGAACATAATATTGGTCTGGTCACCCTGGTCTTCAACAACAATGCCTATGGTAATGTGCGCCGAGATCAGGATATGCACTATAACAGCCGTTACAGCGGCTCTGAGTTACTCACCCCCGATTTTATTAAACTGGCGGAAAGTTGCCATGTGAACGCCTACCGCGTGACGTCTCCGGCAGAATTAAAACCCGTGCTGGAAAAATGCATCAATAACAACGCACCGGCACTGATCGAAGTGGTTTGTGAACGGGGCGAAGAGACCTCTCCTTGGGAGTTTATCCACATGCAACAACGACTATCCCAGCCACAACGCTAACACGTGACCTTCTGCACTCGGGCTTTAATATGTTGACGTCCCGGTGTTACTGGCCAATGATGAAACAAAAAAATAAGTAAGGAAGCCCTATGTCCGAATTCAATCTCACCATCGACGGTACTGCCATCAACACCGGCGAAACACTCGATGTGATTAACCCGTCAAACGGTGAACCTTTTGCCCAATGCCCTCTGGCCAACCCCGCGTTAGTCGATCAAGCCGTCAATGCTGCCCGACGCGCCTTTCCGCAGTGGAGCGCCACCTCCGATGAAGCTCGCAGTGGGCTGATCCATCAGCTAGGTCAGTTATTGGAACAGCATCAAGAAGAGTTGGAAACACTCATCTGCCAGGAAACCGGAAAACCCCGTGGCGGCCTGAACTTTGTCGGCGCAACGATGGAACTAATGGGCTCGATTGGCTGGACCCACGTCACCGCCGATATCACCTTAGCCGATGAGATCATTCAGGATGATGACGAACTGTTCGTCAAAGCCTACCGCAAGCCGCTGGGCGTTGTCGCTTCGATAACCCCTTGGAACTGGCCGCTGATGATTGCTATTTGGCATGTTATCCCCGCTCTGCGGGCCGGCAACACCGTCGTCATCAAACCATCTGAGAAAACGCCTTTAGCCACATTGCGCTTCGTCGAACTGGCCAATACAGTGCTACCCAAAGGTGTTCTGAATATCGTCACAGGTTATGGCGATGTGGGTGGCGCACTGGTTGCACACCCCGAAGTGAACAAGATCATTTTCACCGGTTCCACTCCTACCGGCAAGGCGATCATGGCATCGGCGGCCACTAGCCTGAAACGACTCACCCTCGAACTCGGCGGTAACGATGCGGCTATCGTGTTGCCAGATATCGATATTGATAGCGTCGCGCCACAGCTATTTGGTGCGGCCTTCCACAACAACGGCCAAACCTGCGCCTGCCTGAAACGGCTTTATGTGCATGAATCTATCTATGATGAGGTCTGTCAGGCATTGGCAGAACAGGCAAAAGCCGTGGTAGTTGGCGATGCACTCAACCCTGACAGTCAATTAGGCCCGCTACAGAACGAAGAGCAACTCAACATTGTGCTTAAGCTTGCCGCAAGCGCCACCAACGCTGGCGGACAGATTCTCGCTGGCGGCAAACGTATAGGTTCTCAAGGTTTTTTCTTTGAGCCGACCATCGTTGCTGGGCTGAGTAATGGTGATGAACTAGTCGATGAGGAACAGTTCGGACCGATTCTGCCGGTGATTAAATACACCGATATCGACAGCGCCGTTGCACTGGCCAACGATAATCCAAATGGTTTAGGGGGCTCTGTCTGGTCTGCCGATATTAGCGCGGCTGAGACCATCGCACAGCGATTAGAGTGTGGTACGTCTTGGGTGAATACCCATGGTGCGGTACAACCGGATGCGCCCTTTGGTGGGACAAAGCAATCGGGATTTGGCGTTGAGTTTGGCCATCATGGCCTCGCCGAATACACCTCACTGCACACCCTTAAAATACAGAAATAAACATTCTAGCTGACACTCCCGATATCCGCTTTAGAGGATATCGGGAGTCTATTATCATTAAGCCCGTAACACCGATAACAGAAGGGGATGTCTCGGTTAACAGTTGCTATTAATCAGCAAAAGACGCTTAGAAATGCCACTTCAGCAATAGTGCAGGGTTCCTCTCATCGGCACCATCAATGCCATACTTATTGCTCCAATGAGAATACTCGATACCCACATAAACCGGTGACGCTGTACCAATCAACTTGCCCGCATTCCATTTCAACTGTGAGGTAAAGTTAGTTTCTGATGCGTGATCATCTTCTTCGCTAGACCAGTCGATAAAGCCATCGTAGAGAAAATCCGCATTGCCGATGCTAAATGGCACACCCCATGTCAGAGTGACCATAATATCGTCGTCCGTGTTTTCATTATTCACTTGATAGATATTCGCGTTGGCATACTGGAAGCCGGGCAGGTCTAAACCTACACCCAAGCCTGCCATATAATTATCGAAACCTTCACCACTCTCCCAAGTACCGGCAAGATAGACATCATTGACCAAGCCAAACGAGAAATCTGCACCTGTTACATAACCGAGGCTTAAACGGGGTGACAACTCAAAATAGGTGGATGTATCACCATCATCGGATTTCTGACGGTCGATAAAGAAAAAGGTATCACCCCAATCATGGCCGCTGGCATGTTCTACAGTAATGGTTTGCTGATCCGGATCAACCACTTCAAAGTTGCTTCCTTTTACATAGCTCAGACTAAAGTCGCTCCACTGCTGTTTAGCGGATACCCCAGTTGAAACTAAAGCACAGCATAACGTGCACATTGTTTTAATTTTCATCTATGACCTCTATATTTATTTTTATGCGTCAATTTACACATCGAAGCATCGATACTAGAGGTTTTTTTACCAACCGGTAAATACATCTTTATAACCAAAAACACACCTAATTACTTAACTAATGCGCTTAAGGTTAAGTAAAAAAAAGCCTGAATATATTCAGGCAATTATTATGCAAACAAGCAGACAGTTTATTAACTAAGCCGCAGCATCAAGATCATCTACCCGACTAGCAATGACTGAAGAAAGATATTTCCCTGGCAAATTTTTATATTGTGGATAAATAGCCAACCGCTCTTTAAGTCGGTATCCACATTCAGAGGATTTAAACTCCAAAGATTGAATCTTCGGCCATGCTCGTTCCGGATTAATATGATCAATGGTTACTGGGGACACACCTCCCCAGTCATTAATACCAGAGTGGAGATAGTCCCGATAATATTCCTGCAGATTTGGCGGTGCCTGAATACTAATCGTATGATCAAGAATTAATCGAGCGACCGCGAGAGTTTTCAACATCTCCTCATGACTCGGCTCTGGTGCATCCGCCATCGCCGTTCCGGGCTTCGCTTTAAAATTCTGAATAATTACTTCTTGAATATGACCATACTTTTTATGGATCTCATTAATCGCAACTAAGCTATCAATGCGTTCCTGCCAAGTTTCGCCGATACCGATCAGAATCCCGGTTGTGAATGGTACATTATGCTTGCCGGTCAATTCGAGGGTGCGCAACCGCTGCAACGGCACTTTATCAGGACAGGCGTAGTGCGCTTCTCCCTGTTCCATCAGGCGACGGCTAACATTTTCGAGCATCATCCCCATACTGGCCGACACCGGGCGCAACTTGATAACGTCCTGCTCGGATAGGGTACCAGCATTCACATGCGGTAGCATACTGGTGTTCTCAATCACCATCAGGCACATATCATAGAGATAATCGATAATGGTGTTATAGCCCCGCTCCGCGAGAAATTTACGTGCTTCTGGATAGGTTTTTTCCGGCTTTTCACCTAGGCTAAACAACACCTCTTTGCAGCCCATTTTTTCACCCTGATAGACCACTTCCATGACCTCTTCCGGTGTCATGATATTCGCTTCAGGTGAGCCTGGTGCTTTGACAAAGGTGCAGTAACCGCAAGTATCGCGACACATATTCGTCAAAGGCACAAACACTTTTCGAGAATAGGTAACAACATCTCCCCAGTGCAAATCACGTAACGCGGATGCCTGATGCCTGAGTAACTGAATCTGGTGACTATCAGCATGTTCAAGATTATATGCTTGCTCAACAGAGATCATTTGAACGTCTCCCGGTTTATTTTTTTATTTATAATCAGGCGAGATGACAACGCCGCTAAACAATAAGTAACTTCAATATAGAATAATTTTACCACTTGGTCAATTTTATTATAAAAACAATTATTGTATAATTTTCAATAACTTAAACTAACAGCTAACTGAGTTCTATTTTGTACTCGAAGTTTTTTAAAGATATCTGACACATGCCGCTTAACTGTCGACTCGCAAATCCCCATCTCAAAAGCGATCTCTTTATTCATCAAGCCGACTTTCAGATAGTCGAGCACATCCCGTTGCCGGCCGGTTAAATAATCGAGTTTCGTTTTAACACCAACATCTTTCAAGGGGAGGTGTGGCGCAGAAAAACTGGTCGGATAAGGACTAATCGAGCGGCTTCGATTTAAGCCACTATCGACATCGGTCAGTAAATCAGCGATGCGCTTGGCGATAATATCGACCGGCTCAGTCTGTTGAATCACGCCCGAAATATTGAAAAATTTCAGCTTTACTTGCAGCTTTTCACTGACCTGATCACAAATAACCGCAATCGGATTCTGCGTTTTATACAGGTGGGATAAAATCAGCCCATGATCGCCAATAGAGAGAAAGCTTTCATGCACCAAGATAAGGTCGAACTCTTTCTGTTGCCGTAACCCCTGAACAAAGGCGTAATCACTCCCAGCATCAGTAAAATCGATAGCATTAAGTGTTAAGTTCAGCACACTCTTCAAGCCTTCTCGACATAGAGGCCTGGCATCAATAATCAAAATTTGCTTACGTCGCATGGGATCACCTTTGTTGTTATAAGAAAATGGTGTCTTGCTAGTAGGTAGGACAATCATCAATCGAAATAGATAGGCAGGCTCGCCAGCGTTAAACCGACCAAGCCTGCGTTGCAACCGGAAAGGCTAATCGGCAGAGATCAGCCTCGGTTAACGGTATCGTTAGCTTGGGAAGGCGAACGAAACACCTTCACGTACACCACTGGAAGGCCAGCGCTGAGTGATAGTTTTACGTTTGGTATAGAAGCGCACGGCATCTGGACCATAAGCGTGTAGATCACCAAACAGTGAACGTTTCCAACCACCAAAGCTGTGGTACGCCACCGGTACTGGTAACGGTACGTTAATACCGACCATACCTACTTGAATATTGTCCGAGAAGTAACGCGCCGCTTCACCATCACGGGTGAAGATACAGGTGCCATTGCCATACTCATGGTCATTGATCAGCTGCATCGCCTCTTCCATGGTATTCGCACGGACCACCTGCAATACTGGGCCGAAGATCTCCGCTTCATAGCTGGACATGCTCGGGGTTACATTATCAATCAACGTCGCGCCCACAAAGAAACCATTGTCAAAACCATCAACGACCGGGTTACGACCATCGACCACAACCGTCGCACCATCCGCTTCGGCGCTATCGATAAAACCGTTCACCTTTAACTGATGAGCACGGGTAATAACCGGGCCAAAGTCGTTTTCGCTGTTGCTGTAGGCACCCACTTTTAGTGGCTCCATTGCCGCTTTCATTTTCGCGACCAAGGTATCTGCCGCCGCATCACCAACGGCAACCGCAACGGACAGCGCCATGCAACGCTCACCGGAAGAACCAAAGGCCGCGCCTAACAGCTGATTAACGGCGTTATCCATATCCGCATCGGGCATAACGATGGCATGGTTTTTTGCGCCACCCAGTGCCTGACAACGCTTACCGTTGGCATTGGCCGTGCTGTAGATATATTCCGCAATCGGCGTAGAACCGACAAAGCTCACAGCTTTAACACGGCTATCTGTCAACAGTACATCCACCGCTTCTTTATCACCGTTAACCACGTTGATCACGCCTTTAGGCAAACCCGCTTCTTGCAGCAACTGAGCGATAAACAGCGTGGATGATGGATCACGTTCAGACGGCTTGAGGATAAAGGTGTTACCGCAAACAATTGCCATGGGATACATCCACAATGGCACCATCGCGGGGAAGTTAAACGGCGTAATACCCGCGACCACACCCAGTGGTTGAAACTCGCTCCAAGAGTCGATACCGGGGCCAACATTGCGGCTGTGCTCGCCTTTTAGCAGTTCTGGCGCGCCACAGGCATACTCGACGTTCTCAATGCCGCGTTGCAATTCACCGGCGGCATCATGGGAAATCTTGCCATGTTCTTCACCGATCATTTCACAGATCTTAGCGGAATTTTCTTCTAGCAATGCTTTAAAACGAAACATGACTTGGGCACGTTTCGCCGGTGGCGTATTACGCCATGCTGGGAACGCTTGCTCTGCTGCGGCAATCGCCTCTTCAACGGTAGCAACAGACGCCAATGCGACCTGCTTGCTCTCTTCACCCGTCGACGGATTAAATACTGCCTGTGTGCGAGCCGCATCTGTGCGCATCTCGCCATTAATCAAATGACCTAACGTTTGCATAATAGCCTCATCAATAGTTATATTTTTTATCGGTACAACATGCATTCAACGGCAGCGATTAATCTAGCTCCATAATAGATTCACCAATCGCGTTAATAACGTTGTCGATCTCTTCCCGCTCCGTAATAAACGGCAGGCCCAACTGAATAGTGTCGCCGCCATAACGAACATAAAAGCCCTTCTCCCAACACTTCATTGCGATCTGATAAGGACGTAAACCCGGTTCACCAGGCGCAGACGCAATGGTAATCCCGCCGGCTAAGCCATAGTTACGAATGTCGTTGATATACTTTGTGCCCTTAAGGCTGTGCAGCGCCTGTTCAAAAATCGGGCTAATCTCATTCACCCGAGGAATCAGCTTGTCATTCTTTAACACATCCAGTGATGCTAACGCCGCAGCACACGCCACAGGGTGACCTGAATAGGTATAACCATGTGGAATTTCCATCATGTATTCCGGGCCACTGTTATCCATAAATGCTTGATAAATTTCAGTTTTAGCAATAACGGCACCCATCGGAACGGCACCATTAGTGAGCTGCTTCGCCACATTGATCATGTCCGGCACCACACCAAATTCTTCGGCACCTGTATACGAACCCATGCGTCCAAAGCCAGTAATAACCTCATCAAAAATCAACAGGATATTGTGTTGATCACAGATCTCACGCAATCGTTGCAGGTAACCTTTCGGTGGTGGAATAACACCGGCAGAGCCGGCCATCGGCTCAACAATCACTGCTGCGATATTAGACGCATCATGCAGCGCGATCAGCTCAAGCAGTTCATTCGCTTTTTCAACACCGTTCTCTGGCATGCCTTTGGTGAAAGTATTTTCCGGCAGCAGCGTATGTGGCAGGTGATCGGCATCCACACCCAGACCATAGAGTGTGCGGTTAGCGCCGATGCCACCCACACTAAATCCACCAAAGTTAACCCCGTGATAGCCTTTAGCTCGGCCGATCAACTTGGTTTTAGTGCCCATGCCTTTCTTACGCCAGTAAGCCCGAGCGAATTTCAGTGAGGTATCCGCGCTTTCAGATCCTGAACCCGTGAAGAACACATAATCTAACCCATCAGGGGTTAGCTCTTTGATTCGGTTAGCCAATTCAAACGCCTTGGGATGGCCATACTGGAAAGCCGGAGCATAATCTAACTGTGTTAGCTGATGCGCCACCGCTTCCGCGATCTCTGGTCGACAGTGTCCTGCACCACAGGTCCATAATCCCGACAGACCATCAAATACCTTCCTGCCACTGGTGTCGGTCAGGTAAGCCCCTTTGGCTTCTACAAACATCCGAGGATCATTTTTAAACTGGCGATTGGCGGTATAGGGCATCCAGTAAGCTTCGAGCTGCTCGCGAGTCATACCCGCTGCTTTGCTAGGATCAAATTCATGCATATTCATCACCTCGTTAAGGTTTTTTATTTTCAGGTTATGCCTCAGACACCGTGCTGTGTTACTCGAAACCACGCCGCTTCAGTTATCCCATCATCTACTGGCCCGAAGGTTGGTTAAATCCAAAAGAATTTACCTTCAGTCAATCAAATACTTACCATATGGTAAATTTTATGTATATTGTATAACCATTGATCAATCTTCAGTCAAGCCTGCATTGAGGTGGATATGACACAGAAAAATATAATAGGCCATATTGCCGGTGCCGATATCAGGATGATAAAAATCTTTAAAGCGGTGGTTAAATGCGGTGGTTTTTCAGCGGCAGAATCAGAGCTTAATATCAGCCGGGCGGCTATCAGCATTGCCATGTCTGACCTAGAACAGCGACTGTCACTTAAACTCTGTAATCGCGGCAGAAGCGGTTTCTCACTTACCGATGAAGGCGAGCAGGTTTACCTTGCCGCCCTAACACTACTGTCTTCCCATCAGGAGTTTCAGCAACGGATCAATAGTATTCATTCCGAACTTAAAGGCGATCTCGCCATCGGCATTACCGATTGCCTGATCACACTACCGAGAATGTATATAACCGATTCACTTAAGGCTCTTAAGCAACAGGCTCCGGACGTTAATATCAATATTGAGATGGTACCCGCTAATCAGGTTATAAAGAGTTTACTCGATGGGCAGATACAGATTGGCGTTGCACCGGTGTTCAGTAAAAACCTCAGTCTCAAGTATGTTCACCTCTATGATGAGGAATCATATTTATACTGCAGCCATGAGCATCCACTGTTCCATATTCCCGAGAACAGCCTACAAGCAGAACATATTGCCAGCCACGATATGGTTTGCCCCTCTTATCAACATCCGGCAGAAATCAAAAAGCACCTAAAACAATTTAATAAAAACGCCCGAGCATCGGATCGAGAAGGCACGGCTTTTCTTATTCTAACCGGTTGTTATCTCGGTTATCTTCCGGCGCATTTCGCCCACCCTTGGGTAGAAAAAGGCTTAATGAAACCGCTGCTCACAAAACATTTTAATAGCTTAACCCCTTACGCTGCGATCGCCCGAAAAGACCTTGCGCCAAATTTAATTCTCTCCTGCTTTATGGACAGGTTACATCAACTCATTGATTCATCCGCGGCAGAAAATAATGCTGAAATAAAATCAGCTTAGCGGTTCATCAATCAAGAAAAGCCACAGAATTTATAGAATTAATCTAAACATATCAGTCACTTAATTAATAAAAACAATATTTTTACCAAGCGGACAAATAAATTTGCTAAGCATCTCAATAAAACCTATATTTACCAAACGGTAAATTTTTTGTTGCCGCAAACACTCTTTACAACATAAAAGTTCATTTAGAACTTTAAAAATAAAAATAAGAGGAAGACCTATGAAGAACGCATCAACTGACTCTTCATCCGCCATCAAAGTCGGTGAGTTCTACGAGCTTGAAACCCACTCTGATGTCTCCAATAGTGCTCACTACAACGAAGACATTGCCCCAACTCAGGTAAAAGAACGGACGTGGAATGTCTGGAATGTCGCCGCTCTTTGGGTCGGTATGGCTATCTGTGTCCCTACCTACACCCTCGGTGGTGTATTAACTGCTTATTTCGGTTTGTCCGTGATGGAAGCGCTGATGGCTATTCTAGTAGCCAATATTATCGTGCTAATTCCACTGACACTGAATGCTTTTCCGGGAACGAAGTTCGGTATCCCCTTTCCCGTTTTACTGCGCTCACCCTTTGGTATGATCGGCTCTAACATCCCCTGTTTAATCCGAGCGATGGTCGCCTGTGGCTGGTTTGGTATACAAACCATGTTCGGTGGTCTTGCCATTCATATCATGTTGTCAAACCTGCTGCCTGGATGGGAATCCCTGGGCGGTACCGGTGAAGTCATCGGTTTTTTCACCTTTCTGGTGATCAACCTCTATATCGTTATTAAAGGGGCCGAGTCGATTAAAATTCTAGAAACCATGGCTGCACCTTTGCTGCTCGCCGTTGGTATCGGTTTGATGATGTGGGCTAGCCCTAAAAGCTCTTATGAAGCGCTATTAGCTATTCCACCGAGCCGCCCTGAAGGTGCCTCATTCTGGGGATACTTCTTCGCTGGGGTAACCGCGATGGTGGGTTTCTGGGCAACTCTATCCCTTAACATCCCGGATTTCAGCCGCTATGTCCGCTCGCAGAAAGATCAGATCGCGGGACAGATTATCGGCCTGCCGCTGACGATGTTCTTCTTCGCCGCTTTGGGTGTCGTACTAACAGCGGCATCCACCACACTGGTCGGTGAAACCATTTCCGATCCGGTATCTTTGATCGGTAAAATTGATAGCCCCTTCTGGGTGGTGATTGCGATGATCATGATTATTATTGCCACACTTTCGACCAATACTGCGGCCAATATTGTCTCACCCACCAATGATTTCCAAAATATCGCACCGAAGAAAATCAACCAAACCCGTGGCGCACTGCTCACCGGTCTGATTGGTGTGTTGCTGATGTCTTGGGAGCTGCTGAAAAAGCTGGGATTGATCGAATCCGATGTCAGCGTTGAAGCGATGTACAGCGGCTGGTTGCTCGGTTATTCATCATTGTTAGGTCCCATTGCCGGCATTATGATCGTTGATTACTTCGTGATTAAACGTCAGCAGCTTAACCTGCCAGACCTGTATAAAACCCACGGTATCTACAGCGGCTTTAACATCAATGGCTTTATCGCCTTTGCCATTCCTGTTGCCCTAACGCTGTACTCACTGATGACCGATCAACTGAGCTGGTTCTATCAGTATGGCTGGTTCACAGGTTCGATTCTCGGCGGTATCACTTATTGGTTCTGCGCCCGAAATCAGACCGTTACTGCTGCCGATCTCGCCACTCAAAGCGACTAACAATAGCCCCCTGCGCAGTCGTAGGGGCTTGGTTTTACCTATTTTTAGCGGCAGAAATTAATTCTGCCATACATAAATACACTGAGGAGTTGTGCCTATGTCTATCATCATTCGAAATGGCACTGTCGTTAACGCCGACCAGACGTTTAGTGCAGATATCTATTGTGAAGAGGGGAAAATCGTCGCCATCGGCACCGATCTCGATGTACCCGCCGATGCGGAAACTATTGATGCCACGGGGCAATATATTATGCCCGGCGGTATCGATCCTCATACCCATATGCAACTACCGTTTATGGGCACTGTCGCTTCCGATGACTTCTATACCGGCACGGCAGCAGGTCTCGCCGGTGGTAACACCACCATTATCGACTTTGTCATCCCCGCACCGCAGGAATCGTTACTCGATGCCTATAAAAAGTGGCGTGAATGGGCTGAAAAGTCCGCCTCCGACTATAGCTTTCATGTTGCCATTACTTGGTGGGATGACTCCGTCGCGGCAGATATGGAAACACTAGTCAAAGAGTATGGCGTTAACAGTTTCAAACACTTCATGGCCTATAAAAATGCAATCATGGCCAATGACGAAACCCTCGTAAAGAGCTTCCGTCGCTGCATGGAGTTGGGGGCTATACCGACGGTACATGCCGAAAATGGCGAACTGGTTTTCCAACTACAACAAGAACTACTGAATAAAGGCATCACCGGGCCAGAAGCTCATCCGCTTTCTCGCCCCCCCGTGGTCGAAGGCGAAGCCGCTAACCGGGCTATTCAGATCGCCCAAGTGATGGATGTGCCAATCTATATTGTCCATGTGTCCTGTAAAGAGTCTCTTGAAGCAATCACCCGTGCCCGCAGCGAAGGCCAGCGCGTGTATGGGGAGTGCTTAGCTGGGCATCTAGCTATCGATGATAGCGTTTATCGCAATGAAAGTTTCGAATTTGCCGCCGCTCATGTGATGAGCCCACCATTCCGTTCGACTGAGCACCAAAACGCGCTCTGGAAAGGACTTCAGGGAGGCAACCTGCATACTACGGCTACCGACCACTGCTCTTTTTGTGCCGGTCAGAAAGCCGCAGGCAAGGATGACTTTACCAAAATACCGAACGGCACCGCTGGGGTCGAAGACCGTATGGCAGTGCTTTGGCATGAAGGAGTTAACAGTGGCAAGTTAACCATGAATGAGTTTGTCGCTGTCACCTCGACTAATGCGGCCAAGATCTTTAATATCTACCCGCAAAAAGGCGCTATCGCGGTCGGCGCAGATGCCGATATCGTAGTATGGGATCCAGCAGGCAGCCGCACGATCTCCGCCAAGACCCATCACCAGAATGTCGATTTCAACATTTTTGAAGGTAAAACAGTTAACGGGATTCCAACCCACACCATTAGCCGAGGCAAAGTAGTCTGGGCCAATGGTCAACTCAATGTCGAACCCGGTAGCGGACGCTATATCAACCGCCCCGCCTTTAACCCCGTGTTTGAAGCGCTGGCCAAGCAAGCCGAACATCACGCACCGGTTGCCGTAAAACGTAAATAACAGGGCTACATAAGTCGGGGGGGGATGAATCCTGTTGCCGACTCAGTCAGAATGAATAGAGAGATACCATGATCGTTTGGATAAGTATGCTAATCGTACTGCTCGCCGGTAGCATGTTACCACTTCAAGCAGGGGTGAACGCACAACTGGCCCGAGCCGGTGGCAGCGCACTCTGGGCATCGGGTATCTCCTTTCTGGTGGGCACTCTGACCTTAATGGTGGTTTACAGCAGTCTCCGTTTACCTTGGCCAGCTCTCCATGAGCTGAAAGCCGCTCCGTTATGGGCTTGGAGCGGAGGTCTAATGGGTGCCTTTTTTGTAACCTGTATGGCTTTTTTCGCCCCTAAACTAGGAGCCACCACCCTACTGGCTCTGATTATTGCTGGTCAGATCATTGCCTCATTGCTACTCGATCACTTCGGCGCACTGAGCTTTAACGTTCATGAGATCAACCCTTGGAGAATTTTCGGGGTTATCTTGATCGCTGCCGGTATTATTCTCGTTCGCAAATTCTAAAGCTATCCACGAGGGCCGCACAGTAGGCCCTCTCCCACGCTTTATCCTCTAGTTCTTTGCTCATAAAACGCACAGCAACAGCGCAGCCTGCACCAAAACACGGCTGCACTGCAGCTCAAAAAGATTAACCAGCCTCTCTCGCCTACCATTAATACTCGTAACTATATGATATTTAATAGCTTTATAAAATAATCTATATTTTTTACATTTGGTAAAATACTGGCATATTATCTGCAATCCTCTTACTAATAACCTTACTGGCTCAACAAGAGGAAAAATAATGAGTAGACATACGTCAGGCGCATCAGCCTCCATTAAAGTAGGTGAGTTCTACGAGCTTGAAACCCACTCTGATGTCTCCAATAGTGCTCACTACAACGAAGACATTGCCCCAACTCAGGTAAAAGAACGGACGTGGAATGTCTGGAATGTCGCCGCTCTTTGGGTCGGTATGGCTATCTGTGTCCCTACCTACACCCTCGGTGGTGTATTAACTGCTTATTTCGGTTTGTCCGTGATGGAAGCGCTGATGGCTATTCTAGTAGCCAATATTATCGTGCTAATTCCACTGACACTGAATGCTTTTCCGGGAACGAAGTTCGGTATCCCCTTTCCCGTTTTACTGCGCTCACCCTTTGGTATGATCGGCTCTAACATCCCCTGTTTAATCCGAGCGATGGTCGCCTGTGGCTGGTTTGGTATACAAACCATGTTCGGTGGTCTTGCCATTCATATCATGTTGTCAAACCTGCTGCCTGGATGGGAATCCCTGGGCGGTACCGGTGAAGTCATCGGTTTTTTCACCTTTCTGGTGATCAACCTCTATATCGTTATTAAAGGGGCCGAGTCGATTAAAATTCTAGAAACCATGGCTGCACCTTTGCTGCTCGCCGTTGGTATCGGTTTGATGATGTGGGCTAGCCCTAAAATCTCTTATGAAGCGCTATTAGCTATTCCACCGAGCCGCCCTGAAGGTGCCTCATTCTGGGGATACTTCTTCGCTGGGGTAACCGCGATGGTGGGTTTCTGGGCAACTCTATCCCTTAACATCCCGGATTTCAGCCGCTATGTCCGCTCGCAGAAAGATCAGATCGCGGGACAGATTATCGGCCTGCCGCTGACGATGTTCTTCTTCGCCGCTTTGGGTGTCGTACTAACAGCGGCATCCACCACACTGGTCGGTGAAACCATTTCCGATCCGGTATCTTTGATCGGTAAAATTGATAGCCCCTTCTGGGTGGTGATTGCGATGATCATGATTATTATTGCCACACTTTCGACCAATACTGCGGCCAATATTGTCTCACCCACCAATGATTTCCAAAATATCGCACCGAAGAAAATCAACCAAACCCGTGGCGCACTGCTCACCGGTCTGATTGGTGTGTTGCTGATGTCTTGGGAGCTGCTGAAAAAGCTGGGATTGATCGAATCCGATGTCAGCGTTGAAGCGATGTACAGCGGCTGGTTGCTCGGTTATTCATCATTGTTAGGTCCCATTGCCGGCATTATGATCGTTGATTACTTCGTGATTAAACGTCAGCAGCTTAACCTGCCAGACCTGTATAAAACCCACGGTATCTACAGCGGCTTTAACATCAATGGCTTTATCGCCTTTGCCATTCCTGTTGCCCTAACGCTGTACTCACTGATGACCGATCAACTGAGCTGGTTCTATCAGTATGGCTGGTTCACAGGTTCGATTCTCGGCGGTATCACTTATTGGTTCTGCGCCCGTAAACAAACAGTAGACCTCGGTAAACTAGCGACTCAAGGGGAGTAACGCCGCAGACAGTATAAAAATAATAAAGCCCGGTCTGTTATTTAACAGCCGGGCATTCTTTTATCCGTGCTTTAGCTTACTGGAGCTTAAGGCTTAGAAGTTAACGTTAAGAAACCGTCGACCAACCGATTAAGCCGCTTCATGCAGGACCGCAGTCAGATCCATGATCGCCTGCTTGCCATCACCAAACAGCATCACCGCATTATCCATTGCGAATAACGGATTAGGTAAGCCGGCAAAGCCTGGACTCAAGCTGCGCTTAATAATGACAACACTCTTCGCCTCATCAACATTCAAAATAGGCATACCATAGATAGGGCTACCTTTATCTTCACGAGCCATCGGATTGGTCACATCATTGGCACCAATCACCAGCACCACGTCAGTTTTACTGAAGTTAGGATTAGACTGCTCCATGGTTTTCATCGCCTCATAGTCGATCTCGGCCTCGGCCAAGAGCACATTCATATGCCCCGGCATTCGCCCGGCAACCGGGTGAATGGCAAATTCCACAATAGCCCCACGGCCCACTAAGGTATCCGCCAATTCACGCACCGCATGCTGAGCCTGCGCCATCGCGAGACCAAAGCCGGGTACAATAACCACCCGCTGTGCATCTTCCAGCATCATGCTCACCTCATCCGGTGAGGCGGATGTTACCTTGCCCTGATAGACCTCATCGGCATCGATGGTTGGGCCATCACTCGCCACCATTTTACCGAACAAGACATTCAACAATGAACGGTTCATCGCGACACACATAATCTTCGTCAAAATAAGACCGGAAGCGCCCACCAGCGCGCCAGAGATAATTAGCACGTTATTGCCCATAATAAAGCCCGCAGCCGCCGCCGCAATGCCCGAATATGCATTGAGCAAGGCAATCACCACCGGCATATCCGCCCCCCCTATCGGCATAACCAGAGTGCCCCCCAGCAACAGCGCTAAACCCACCAGTAGCAAGAACCCGCCACTACCCAGCTGGTTATTCACCAGTAGGAAAATAACCGCGACAGAGGCCAACAACAATCCTAGGTTAATAAACTTCATGCCGCTAAAGCCGATCACTTGGCCCGGTAGAACCTCCTGTAGTTTGCCAAATGCCACCGCACTGCCAGAAAAGGTGACCGCACCAATCAGCACCGCCAGCATGATCGCACTCTTGGCGATAACCAATGTTACCCCGCTCAGTTCGGTGCCGCTCGCTAACACCGAGAAATAACTGGCCGCGGCCACCCCCAGCGATGCTCCGCCACCTAAGCCATTCAGAATCGCCACCATCTGTGGCATTGAGGTCATCTGCACCTTAATCGCCATCAAAACACCTATCAATGTGCCCACCGCCAATCCGGCAAACACAATTTCATAGTGAATCACCTGCCGATCCAGCAGGGTAATCACAATGGCCAGCAACATACCCAGCGCCGCTAAACGGTTGCCTCGCACGGCGGTTTTTGGCCGCGTTAGGCCCTTAATACCCATAACAAACAGTAATGCCGCGAGCAGATAGAAGAGGTTAATCATGATGCTATTCATCATTAGCCCCTCCGCTTGAACATTTTAAGCATACGATTAGTGACCATAAAACCGGCCACCACATTAATCGTGGCAAAAACAATCGCCACGAAGCCTAACAATGGCACCACAGTGCTGGACTCATCACCGGAACCCGCCGCCAAAATCGCGCCGACAATGGTGATACCCGAGATCGCATTACTACCGGACATTAATGGGGTATGCAAGGTCGGCGGCACCTTGGTAATAAGCTCAACCCCAAGGAACACCGCCAACGCAAACAGCGATAACAAGACAATGAAGGCTTCCATTATGCAACCTCCTCTAACCGTGGCATTGAAGCTAACGGCGGCAGATCTAATCTCTCGCGTAGACCGTTATTGATGATCTCGCCACCGTAGGTAACCACCGCCTGCTGGATAATTTCATCATCAAAATCCAAATCACAATCACCCTGCTCATTGAGTAGATGATGTAACAGGTTCTCGATATTATTGCCGTACATCTGACTCGCATGGTACGCCACCGTAGCCACGATATTATCCGGACCAATGATCGTCACGCCCTGTTCAACCACTACCTCACCATGTTGGGTCAATTCACAGTTGCCGCCCCGCTCTGAGGCTAAATCGACAATCACCGCTCCCGGTTTCATCTGACCAACCATCTCAGCGGTAATCAATACCGGTGAACGAGCACCGGGAATAGCCGCGGTCGTAATAACAATATCTTGTTCGCTTAGCACGGCGGTCATCAATTCACGCTGGCGCTGAAGAAAATCCTCCCCCTGCTGTTTGGCATAGCCTCCCTGACCTTCGGTGGAGTCCGCCTCTAACGCCAACTCAACCGGTTTGGCCCCGACCGAAATAATCTGTTCCCGCGCGGCAGGCCGCACATCATAAGCCTTAACCACTGCGCCCATACGCTTAGCGGTGGCCGCCGCCTGTAAACCGGCGACGCCGGCCCCCATAATAAAGACCCTCGCCGGACTAAGGTTACCCGCCGCAGTCATCATCATCGGGTAGATTCTCGAGGCTGCATTGGCGGCCAATAGTACCGCCTTATAACCGGCTAAGGTTGCCATCGAGGTCAACACATCCATACTCTGAGCACGGCTAATACGCGGAATCAGTTCCATCGCGATACTACTGATACCCTGTTCCGCTAAGTCTGTAAAACGTTCAGGTTTGGTGAATGGGTCCATCATGCCGATCAGTAACGGGCTATTTTCCAGCCAAGCTGCCGCTTGATTCAACATCGCCCCAGACAGATTCACCCGCAACAGAATATCCGCTTGCTGATACACAGCCCGCGCAGAGGAATTTATCTGCGCCCCCACATCCCGATAATCCTGATCACTAAAACCTGCTGCAAGCCCCGCACCGGTTTCAACCACGAAGGTGGCACCGGTGGCTGATAAACGGATGATATTCTCTGGTGTTAAGGCAACCCTTGATTCGTTCGCCAAGGGTTCTTTTGCAAGACCAATTTTCATACCCATACTCCCCAAGCCGCCCCTTATTTCAGACAACAGGACGCCTATGCGCGTGTAAAACACGCGCAGGTATCGAGTATGAGAGAAAGTGCCCGGAAGCGGACTTAGTTTTTGTTAGATTTATTCTTAGAGTGTGTTGCAGTGATTAGAGACAAGCTTGATTAAGCACCGCTTGTAACAACACATTGCACCCGGCATGGAGGTCTTCGGGTTTAGCATTTTCTTCTTCGTTATGGCTGATACCGTTTTCGCAGGGCACAAAAACCATCCCTGTAGGCGCAACACGCGCGATATAACAGGCATCATGGCCAGCACCACTGACAATATCACGATGACTATAGCCCGCGTCTTCAGCGGCCTGACGTACTGAATCAACACAGCTGGTATTGAATGGCACCGGTGGAGAATACCAGATCTGCTCGAACTTCATCTCCAAGCCCATTTCATCGGCAATCTTGGCGCACACATCACGCAGCTGTTGATCCATTTTCGACAACACATCATCATTCGGATGACGGAAATCGATGGTGAAAAAGACTTCGCCAGGAATAACATTACGTGAGTTCGGGAAGACCTGTAGCAAGCCAACCGTCGAACAGGCATTCGGCTGATTCGCCAAGCCAATATTATTCACCTCTTGGACGATTTTAGAAGCCCCCAGCAAGGCATCTTTACGGCGTAACATCGGTGTTGGGCCCGCGTGAGCTTCCTGACCGGTTAAGGTCACTTCATACCAACGCTGCCCTTGAGCATCGGTGACCACCCCAATAGAGGTCTCTTCCTCTTCGAGAATGGGCCCCTGCTCGATATGCGCTTCGAAAAACGCCTTAACCGGGCTGCCGACTTCATGTTCACCAGCATAGCCAATGCGCTGTAACTCTTCACCCATCGTCTTACCATCAAGATCAGCCCGACTTAAACCGTACTCTAGATCAAAGACCCCGGCAAAAACACCCGATGCCACCATTGCGGGAGCAAAACGAGAACCCTCTTCGTTAGTCCAGATAGACGCTTCAATCGGATGGTCGGTTTCGATGTTGTTATCATTCAGGGTACGAATCACTTCCAACCCAGACAGCACGCCATACACACCATCAAACTTACCACCGGTTGGCTGAGTATCGATATGACTCCCCATCACCACTGGCGGCAGATCATTATTCTTACCTGGACGGCGAGCAAAAACATTGCCGATTTTATCAACCCGGACAGTACAGCCTGCAGCTTCACACCACTCAGTAAATAGATCACGGGCCTGCTTATCGAGATCGGTCAGCGCCAGACGGCAACAGCCACCCTTTTCAGTACCTCCGATTTCGCCCATCTCCATCAGGCTGTTCCAAAGTCGCTGTTCATTGGTTTTTATGTTTTTCATCGATAAAGGCTCCTAATTAACGCTATTGGCGATGCCCGTTAAAGGGCGAAAATAAAGGACTACAAATGATTTCCCATAGAATAAAACTAGTTTAATTTTACCATATGGTCAAATTGTTTTTCGAGACCTCTTTTAGATATATATTCTCTTTGTTCTTTCGTTCATTAGATTGGGTAAATATGGATCAAGAATCGATCCCGTGGTGTCTTAACTCGCCATCCTAGCTCGTCTAGTGCAGTTATAAGCTAACCAGATGACCCATTTTAAGCTGTTTTGCCTGCATATAAGCCAAATTATATTGTTGATAATCGACCTGTATCGGTAACCGGCTCACGACAAAACCTAATGTCTCTAAACTACTGATTTTATCCGGGTTATTCGTTAGCAAACGCAGCGTCGAAATATTCAGCGCATTGAGTACTGCGGCGGCGATCCCATAGCAACGGCCATCGACGGGTAAGCCAAGCTGTAGATTCGCCTCAACCGTATCCGACCCTTGATCCTGCAATTGGTATGCGCGCAGTTTATTCTTCAAGCCAATGCCTCGTCCTTCCTGACGCAGATAGATCAATACGCCACAACCGGCCTCGCCAATAATGCTCAATGAACGATCCAACTGTTCACCGCAATCACAACGGCAGGAGGCAAACAGATCACCAGTGGCACACTCGGAATGAATTCTCACGATCGGTGCCGATACCAAATGGGGCTGCCCCATGACCAATATAATGTGCTCTTTACCATCATTAGGATCGGTAAACGCCGTCATCAAAAATTCGCCATAGGCGGTCGGCATACGCACACTCACCGCGTCGGTCAGCGTTGCTAAATAAGCCTCTGTCGACATAACTATCTCCGTGTAGAACCTTGCTAAACCCTTTGACTCTAGCTCCCCCCTTGAAACAAGAATGCATCGAAGTACTTCAACATAACCCGCTCAGGCCCCGAAAGGCCTGAGCACTGAGGTCTTCTTAGCTAAACTGAGGAATAATATGCTTACCGTATTTCTCGACGATATTCTCCTCATCACCGTTATCAAGATAGATATTGAACTGAGTCGTACCGGCGGCTTCAAGGGCTTTGAGTTTAGTGATATGTTCATCAACCGATCCCAAAACACAGAATTCATCAACAATATCTGGAGTAATGAAGTCCAAGAATGGGTTATCACTCTGACCATGTTTAGAATAATCATAGCCCTGACGGTTTTTGATATAAGAGGTCAAACTTTCTGGCACCTGACCGCTGCTATCACCATACTTTTCAACGATATCGGCCACATGGTTACCCACCATCGCCGGGAACCACTTGGTTGCTTCAAGGCAGCGCTCTTTGGTACCAAAATAAGCGGGGGCAGACGCAATAACCTGATAGTTACTCATATCACGCCCCGCCGCTTTACCGGCATTGATCGCCTGATCCTTAAACCATTCCACCAGTGTCGGAGAGCCAATTTGCAAGACTACGCCATCACCAACTTCACCCGCTGTTTGCAAAGCTTTCGGACCATACGCTCCAATATAAACAGGCAGTTCATAGCCCTGCGCCCAAGGGAATTTTACCGGTGCCGGACAATCGTCATACATCACCTCTTCACCTCGAACCAAAGCCTTCACCTTGGTTGTAAACTCGGCTACCCGGGCAAGGTTGGCCGGTTTTTTACCCAACACCCGCACACCGCTGTCACCACGACCAAGGCCAATATGAAAACGACCATTACTTTGTAGCGCCAAGCTACCGAAAAGACTGGCCGCCTGGGACCAATCACGGGCATTAGGATGGGTTACACAGGGACCAAAACTGATCTTAGAGGTATGTTCCATACACATTGCCATGGCCGGATATGATTCACGCCACAGAACGTGAGAATCATAAAACCAGCAATGTGTAAAACCGGCTTCTTCCGCTTGTTTAGCCAAATTACGGGCGCGCTCAGGGCTAATAAAACCTTTAAAAGTAATACCGAAATCCATAATTATTCTCCTAGTAAGGACTTGTTGCGTATCAGTGATGATGCTTATGCTTAATGATCAGGGGCCCAGATTTTCACTCCCGCATGGGAGAACGGCACCTTTTTCGAAATATTCAGACGAATTAGAATCGGGGTAATCGCTTCAATACAGCGAGCATTCACGGCAGGACCGGCGTTATAGGCATTCACACCAAGGCTGGAAATCAATTCCATCACAGCTTCTTTTGCCTGCAGGTTGTTACCGCATACTAAAATATCGCAGTTAATCGGCTGACCGAGATTATTCAACGTAGCGGCAGAGACGTTATGCAACGCACCGACCACGGGAATGCCATCGCCTAACAAGGCTTGCGCGGCTTCTGTGGCCGAGCCTTCTGCAGGCATATCCACCGCTTTCGGATCGCCATCGGCCAGTGGCACAACAATATCCACTAGGATCTTATTGCTCAGATCAGGCTTAATCGCCTTTAGCGTGGCGCTATGGGCAGCAAAAGGCACCGCCAAAATCACAATTTCATCAGCCGCCGCGGTCACTCCTCGATTATCGGCACCACTGATAACACCCGTTGCCTCAGGCTGTTTTTCGTTCAACTGTTGCGCAATCTCAGCCGCCCGCTCACCATCGCGAGAGCCTAGTGCAACATCAATACCCGCCGCAGCAAAACGCAGCGCCAATCCTTTCCCTTGCGGGCCTGTTCCACCCAAAATAGCAATTTTCATCGAAATAGATCCTCTTGTTGTGGGCGCACTAGGTCACGGGCAGAACTTTCACATCGCTGCCAGTCAACGCCTTTAAATATCAACACCGGCTTTTTGCCGTTTTTACTCATCAGCAAACCGGAAGCCGCTGCAATTTCATCTGCTAACGCGGGAACGGTGACCGACAGCACGCGGCCGTAGGCATCCATATCCCCTGCGAGATCCACTTTAGCCGGCACATTGGCGAGACCAACGGCCACATTTACTAAGCCCATCCGCCAAGGGCGACCAAAGGTATCGGTAATAACAACGCCTAATGATTTGCCACTGGCCCGTTCTAAGTCTTGGCAAATGCCCCGGGCACTCTGATCGGGGTCATGGGGAAGGAGAATCACCTTACCAGCCGCATCCACATTGGACTCATCCACCGCTGCATTGGCGCAGATAAAGCCCAATCGATGTTCAGCGATAATCGTGCCTTCATCCTGTTCAGGTCGCTTTGATGTCCGGACTAAACGTTTAGATTCCGATAACACCACCTGCACCTTGCGTGGATCTTTATTCAGTTCACTGCCCAACGTCTGCGCTTCGACGGTTGGGCTAATATCATTCAGATCAATAATTTGACCTTCCTGTTTGGACACTACTTTATGGGCAATCACGATAATGTCGCCGTCATCAAGCGAGCATTGGTTGCCATCGAGCGCCGCAAGTATCAAGCCAGACAGGTCATCACCAGGGTGAATATCAGGAATGCCATCGAGCGCATGAATACTGACTTGGTTATGTGCATTACTATTCATAAGAACATCCTATGCAGATATTTTTTCAAACCAGATTTCGGCTCGGTTTAGGTCATCGGGGCAATCGACATCAAAAGATAGATTTTCAAGAAACAGCCGCTGCGTATGCAGCCCCGCTTCAAAGGCCGACAAGAGGTGGACCTGACAGGAGTTTGGCCCAAAACTGAACGGCATCACATTCGGCGGGGTGGTCATAATGGCATTGGTTCCACCATCATATGAGGGACAAACCACCACCGACGGGCGTGCTTCCCGATGGCTAAGCAGATATTCAATCTCCTGATAATCCAGCGTTTCGATATCGCCGGGAATCACAAGTTGAGTCTCAATTCCACGCTGGGCGTTATACTCAGCGGCTAAGGTGACAGCAGCATTCAAACCAGCTAGTTTCTGCTCTTCCAACAACACATCGGCACCAAAACTACGGGAAATATCTTCAATACGCTTCGATTCCGTCACCACCAACACATTATGCTGTGGATATCGTTGACGCAAAAAACCAAGGTTCTTTTCAAATAAAGTCAGCGTTAACTTTTTCCGCTGGCTACGGCTCAACACCTTCGCCAAACGGCTTTTAGAACGCTCAGGGCTTTTCATCGGAATAACAATTGATAACGTCATAGCCAGCTCCTAGTTACACCGCGAAGCGAGGCGCGGATTCACGGGCAGAATCATGGAGCGGCGCAGAGGCAGCAGCGACCTTCCCATTACCCGCCTGATAAAAGTGAACAATGGTTTCCGCTAGGCTGACTTTCTGTTGTCGGTTAAACATCAGCGTATCGGTCGCCAATACGTATTCGACCTTAGCGGATAGCTCAGACATCATGTCGCGATCCTGCTGATCGATAATCATGCCGTCGATCAAGCCGTTATAGACATCCGCCACCCCAATCACATCACAGCGATAGCCTGCAGCCGTCATCATCTTATCCGCCGGACCTTTCACCGTTTGGCCATTCACTAGTGGAGATATCGCTACCTTAAATGCAGAAGACTGCTGCAGCGCATCAACGATGCCCGGCACCGACAAAATAGGTTTAATACTGACAATCGGATTACTCGGCGCAATCACAATCAAATCGGCCCCAGCAATAGCACTCAGGGCTTCTGGAGTCGCCGAGGCGGTCTCAATACCGGCAATATGAAAATCCAGTATTGCCGGTTGGCAGGCGTGTTTGACAAAGTAATCCTGAAAATCGATCCAGCCACTTTCAATCATCACTTTATTTTGAATACAGTCATCGGTAGGCAATAGAATTGGTGTGCTAACACCATAAGCGCGGGCGATATTAGCAGCAATCACGCTGGGTCTAACCCCCTGCTGACGCTGCTCGGTACGGTAGATATGGGTGGCGAAATCTTTATCCCCCAAATACATCCAGGTATCCGATCCTAAGCCTTTTAGCTGATCCAACACTTGGTTGCTTTCATCCTTCAGCCCCCAACCTTTGATGGTATCGATCTCGTCGGCTAGGGTATAGGTCAGGGTATCAATATCGGGAGACACCCATAATCCGTGAAACGCCTGATCATCAGCCACGTTACCAATCACGCTGAACTGCGCCGAAAACCGGCTAAAAGCAAAACCTTCGGCCATCTTGGCACCGCCCACACCGCCGCTCAGCAGCACAACCTTCAACGGCGAGCTCATGAGGCCACCCGCACGCTAGCGTTTGTGGTCGCGATAAGCTGAAAGCCTTCTCGGCTAGCTATTTCAGTGGGTTGACGTGCAAAGGTTTCAACTACGCTATAGAGCGTGTTACGCCGTACTGGATCGCGCCCCGCACCACTGATCATGCGAATCATATCTTCCGGCAAAATCTCCTGTTCATTCTTACCACCTGCGGCCCGCGAGATACTTTCATTCATCAGCGTGCCGCCCAGATCATTCGCGCCGGCCTGTAGCATCTGTTGTGCATATTCTGGCCCCAGCTTTACCCAAGAGGCCTGTATATTATCGACCCAACCGTGCAGCATCAGCCGAGATACCGCATGCATACGAATGTTTTCATCTACTGTTGGACCCGGTCTAACATTGGGAATATTCATATATAGCGGGGATTCGTAGTGAATAAATCCCAGTGGAACAAATTCAGTAAAACCACCGGTTTTCTTTTGGATTGTGCGTATTTTGCCGATGTGCGAAGCCCAATGTTCTGGACTATCGATATGGCCATACATAATGGTAGCGGTTGTCGGCAAGCCTAACTGATGAGCCGTGGTGATGATTTCAATCCACTGCTCAGTAGTCAATTTATCCCGCGTCAGTTGTTGACGAATTTCAACATCCAGAATCTCAGCGGCGGTACCCGGCATCGAGCCTAAACCATGGTCGATTAAATCTTGAATAAACTCAGCAATAGACATTTTGCTCTTTAATGCGCCAAACCAGATTTCAAAAGGCGAAAAGGCATGGATATGCATCGCCGGTACACGCAGCTTAATAGCCTTGAGGATTTCACGGTAATGGCTACCCTCAATATCGGGATGTAAACCGCCCTGAATACAGACCTCAGTGGCTCCCCGCGCCCAAGCCTCTTCAGCTCTATCGGCCACCTCTTCAAAACTCAGCAACTCGGCAGTGGCTTCATCTTTACGCTTGGCAAAGCCACAGAACTTACAGCCCATATAGCAAACATTGGTAAAGTTAATGTTGCGGGTTATAACAAAACTTGCTTGGTTGCCCACAGTCTGTTGACGCAGATAATCAGCTGTTGCAATTAATCCATCAAGCTCGACACCTGTAGCACCAAATAGGGTGACGGCATCGGGTTCTGAGAGCTCAGTCCCCTCTATAACAGAAACCAGTATGTCGCGGATGCGGACATTAATACCATCCAACTGCGCCAGCAGTTTCTGTTGCACTGACACACTGTTATCCAAACTTAAAATACTCGGAGCATTCATATTTCTTTCCTTAATTTTAAATTCAATGACACCTAAGAAAAGACGTGGGGTGCTGACGCTGATTGACGTTATTAACACGACTCAGCATTGAATCAACCTTGCAGAGAAAAGAATGAATAGCGAAACGAAGGAGACAAACAGCAATGTAAACGACAGAAGCGAAAACCACGCTAATGACCAAAAAGGCTGTTTTAAAAATCAGCCGCTGTTGAATTGAGAGGGTCTGAATAGACATCAGTATCACCACTTCTTATTTATTCTTATTCTCGGTAGAGGTTTGCATCCACAAACTTTTACCAAACGGTAAAATAATACTAGACTAACTTTTACCATACGGTCAAGCTTTTATTGCGAGGTAATTACAGCCCTCAAATAAACACCATAACTATTTGAATAATAATGATTTACATATAATTAATATCTTAATCATAAAAACCAATCGGACGGATTTACTGAGAAAAGAGATAGCCGAAAGAATACTATTGATAAAATATGTCGCGAGGAAAACCCAATAAGCAGCGTCTTCATCACGGCCATCAAGCACCACTAGAGGTATTATCGAGACGTAAAAAAGCCAGATAATATTCTGCGAAGAAGCTTATCTGGCTGTTTAAATAGACAACTTAGTACAAAGTAATCATCGATAGATTTACTTCATTCCTAAGCCTTTAATAACGAGATGTGTCAAAAACTCAGTAGCGCGATCGAAATCATTATCCTCTAGCTTCTCTTTACCAAGAGAGAGGCTTACCTGGGAGGAGAAATCCGCATAGGTCTGGGTCGATGACCAGATCATGAAAAACAGATGGTAGGGGTCGACTCTATCCATAACACCCTCCGCAATCCATTTTTCAACCAGCTTCACATCATCATCTAAAGCCGGTGTCAGATGGGTCTGAAGATATTTTTTCAGATAGGGAGCGCCATTAATAATTTCGATAGCAAACACTTTAGATGCGTTCGGATAGTGCCGCGAAATCTCAATTTTACTCTTGATATAGTTAGTGAGTATCTCTCTGGGAGAGTCGCCTAACTGATCCATCAAAGTCATCTTCTCGATCAAAATATCAAGGATATTTCGCAACACGCGTTGGTATAATAGCTCTTTAGAAGAGAAGTAATAGATCAAATTTTGCTTCGACATTCCAGCTTTTTCTGCAATCGTTTCGAGCGCAGTGCCATGATAGCCATTTTGCGAGAACAACTGTTCTGCTGCACGCAAAATTGTATTCTCGTGGGCTTCGCGAATACGAGAGCGACGACGCGGTTTGTTAATAACAATTTCTTCCGATGAATTCGGCATGGTAGCGGGATATCCGGGAATAGAATGAAGTACTGAACGCTTATTTTACCATGTGGTCATGGATGAGAAAAACAAAGTCTAAGATGCGTCTCAACCTAACACTGAAACACACCCTTTTAGGCCGTGATAATACACCACAGCAACCCTCTTTTTTACCAACCTTAAGGCCGCTAGCCTTAATCGGCGGTTCGCTCAAACATAAGATCCCACACTCCATGGCCAAGACGCTCGCCACGCTTCTGGAACTTAGTCACTGGACGCCACTCGGGCTGCGGTGAATAAGCCTGATCACCCGCTACATTACGGTAGCCCGGCGCCGCACTCATGATCTCCATCATATGCTCAGCGTAATTTTCCCAATCGGTAGCCATATGAAACTGACCGCCTACCTTCAACTTTTTACGCAATGTTTCGGCTAAGGATAGCTGGACGATACGACGTTTATGGTGTTTTTTCTTATGCCAAGGATCGGGGAAAAACAGCTGCAGTGTACTCAGGCTTTCATCGGGTATACATTGGGCCAACACTTCAATCGCATCATCACAGAAGACACGGATATTCGTCAGGCCTTCCTTCTCAATATTGCTCAGCAAGCGACCCACACCAGGACGATGCACTTCGATACCGATATAGTTTTTCTCTGGCTGATGCTTCGCCATCTCAATCAGCGAATCCCCCATACCAAAGCCGATCTCCAGCACCACCGGCGCCTCGCGACCAAACACCTCTGCCAGATTGAGCATCCCCCGATCCAGCGTCAGCCCCATTTCGGGCCATACGGTCTCCATTGCTTTCTGCTGGCCTTCCGTCATCCGGCCAGCGCGCAACACGAAGCTTTTAACGGTACGCATATACTTTTCCTCAGTGGCTTCTGAGGTCTGCTGTTCAGGTTTTTTATCTTCTGACATCAATCTGGACTCTTAGTAAAACAAAACAGCCTGATCGGTGGATCAGGCTGCTACAATCGTTGGTTTAATCAGACAGCCTAACGGGCCACCTTTACATATAAATCAATAGGTTAATAACGCAGGTTAGGCATTATTATTTAGATACGATGGTGCCTTCCATTGGCGAAGAGGCGCTGGCGTATTTCTTCCGCGGCATCCGCCCAGCTAAATACGCTTCACGACCGGCTTCAATCGCCTTACGCATCGCAGAGGCCATCAGCATAGGATTGCGGGCACCGGCAATCGCCGAGTTCATCAATACCGCTTCACAGCCCATCTCCATGGCAAAGGCCGCTTCAGAAGCGGTACCGACACCGGCATCCACTAACACCGGCACTTTGCAATCTTCCATAATCACATTGATATTGTGAGGGTTGAGAATCCCCAATCCAGAACCGATCATCGAGCCCAACGGCATAATCGACACACAACCGAGCGATTCTAACTCTTTGGCAACGATTGGATCATCGCTGGTATAAACCATCACTTTAAAACCATCCCGCACCAAGACATCGGCGGCTTTAATGGTTTCGACCACATTTGGATACAGTGTTTTCTGGTCGCCCAATACTTCCAGCTTCACCAAGTCGTGACCATCCATCAATTCACGGGCCAGCATACAGGTGCGAATAGCGTCTTCCGCATTAAAACAACCCGCAGTATTCGGCAGAATAGTGTACTTATCGGGAGAGATAACATCTAAAAGATTAGGTTCATCCGGATTTTGACCAAGATTCGTACGTCGCACCGCTACCGTGACAATTTCTGCGCCACTGGCTTCGATCGCCAAACGGGTTTCTTCCAGATCGCGATATTTACCAGTACCAATCAAAAGCCGTGACTGAAAGCTACGGCCTGCAATAATCAATGGATCATTCTGTTGTTCAGACATTGTGTTCTACCCAATTAGATTCTGTCATATTCTCTAAAGCATGTATCCGGTTGCGACTCTTCAACCGCCACCTATCGCATGTACTACTTCAACCCGGTCGCCTTCGCTAAGCTTAGTGTTAGCATGGCGGCTACGGGGTACGATCTCCAGATTTAGCTCGACGGCTACACGACGCTCCCCTAATCCTAGCTGCTCAATCAGGTCCGCTACCGAAGCGCCTTCTTGAACGTCTAGACTGTCACCATTCACCTGTATCAACATTGAGCTTGTTCCACGTCTATTCACTTAACTGCCGAAATGCAACCCGGCCAAGATTTAACCAGCCCGCTAGGAACAACACGCCACCCACAGGGGTTATCGCTCCTAACCAATGCTGACCACTGAGCGCCAGCATATAGAGACTGCCGCTGAAAAAAACCATCCCCGTGATAAACAATATCGCTGTCTGATTCCAACCCCGATCGGGCTGACGCAGCATCAGTATGCCCACACCGAATAACGCTAACGTATGAAACATCTGATATTGAATACCGGTCTGTAGCACATCGTATAGCCGCTCACTCAATTGCGTACGCAGCATGTGTGAAGCAAAGGCACCCAAGCCTACGGTGATAAAACCACTCAGCGCGGTGCAAAAAATAACAAATCGAGCAGACATAAAGAGTTCCGGGAGATAAGGGTAGCTATTCTAACAAAGCTAAGCGGTCGCGATAAGCAATAAAAAAGCCGCACTCAAGGGAGGGCGGCTTTTTTTACTCGCATCGTAGAAGACTGAATGTTCAGGCTTCTAACATCGAGACCTTAATTTTCTTCATCGCGTTCTTTTCTAACTGACGAATCCGTTCCGCTGACACTTCATAGCGTGCTGCCAGCTCATGCAGTGTGGCTTTATCTTCACCTAACCAACGCTGGACCAGGATGTCACGGCTACGCTCATCCAGTTGTTCCATCGCTTTGCTCAGACGCTGATTAGAGTCAGCCTCCCAGTTAGAGTCTTCCACCTGGCTAGCAGGATCTTGACTATGATCTTCCAGAAAATAAGCAGGCGATTGATAAGCCCGTTCATCATCGTCACCCACCGGTGCATCGAAGGCCATATCGGCACTGCTCATCCGACCTTCCATCTCGCGGACAACATGCTCATCAACACCCAAATCACCCGCCATCGCGGTGACTTCATCATTGGTTAACCAGCCAAGATTTTTCTTCTTGCTACGCAGGTTAAAGAACAGTTTACGCTGTGCTTTCGTGGTCGCAACTTTAACAATACGCCAGTTACGTAGAATAAATTCATGCATCTCCGCCTTAATCCAATGCACGGCAAAAGACACTAGACGTACGCCCATGGTCGGATCGAAACGTTTCACGGCTTTCATCAAGCCAACGTTACCTTCCTGAATCAAGTCAGCCTGAGACAGACCATAACCGGAATAAGACTTAGCAACATGCACGACAAATCGCATGTGAGATAATACCAACTGACGCGCTGCTTCAAGATCGTTCTCGAAATACAGACGTTGTGCCAGTCCGCGTTCCTCTTCTACTGTGAGAACAGGAATCGCAGTCACCTGACGTATATATGCCTCCAGATTTTGACCCGGAGATAATACTTCAATGACCCGTAGGCTCTTGCCCATTTCTCAACCTCATTACTTATTCGTTTAAAGAGTATCAGTATAAGTTACAGCTATGACACTCTTCAGTCAGATTAGTTCCAACTATATAAAACCACTAACCACACCCACTTACAGGCTCTTTAATCATATGGGCGTCTAGCGGACCAACAAAGATAACGACAAGACTAGCAGATGGCAAGCATAACGCCTTAGTCACTTTACCTATATTTACACTTAATCCTGCGTTTAGGTTTGATGCAGCGCAAAATTTACTCATTTTAAAGAATAATCGGCGCAAACACCTATTGTGGCTGAATCTCACGAAGATGACGCCCGACGGCCAACCAAGCACCGGCTAACCCCAGCAAGATACTCAAGATCAGCAGTAAAATGGTTTCACCAAAGCCCAAACCGGCCAGTTCAAACTGACTATTATACAGCCTCACCAGGTGTTCAACTGGGCTATTCAGTAACAACAAACTCAGTTGAATCAGTACCCAAGCCGCTAGGCCGCCAGCCACCCCAAACCAAACACCGTCATAAAGGAAAGGACGCCGCACATAGGCATCGGTCGCCCCCACCAGCTTAGCAATAATGATTTCGTCACGCCGGCTTTCAATGGATAAGCGGATCGTATTACCCACAACCAGCAGTACCGCTGTGATAAACAGTGCCGTCAGCACCCAAACCATCCGCTCGGCCAAGAGCACAAACCCAGCCAAGCGCTGTACCCACTCCATATCGACCACCGCTTCGTCCACCTGGGGTAACGCCTGTAATTTTGCCTGCAGTAGCGGCACCTCCGTCACCGACAGGTTCCGCGGCATTACCATCACCACGGCAGGTAGCGGATTACTATCCAGAAAGCTGAAGACATCGCCAAAGCCAGACATCGCCTGAAACTCAAGCATCCCCTGCTGGGCCGTAATCAATTCGGTACCGGCGACATCATCCCGCAATAGCAATTCACGACTGAGCGTCTCTGCATCTTCATCGGAGGCTGTCATTTTGAGATACAGAGCAACTCGAGGATCACCCTGCCAGCCATCGCCTAACTGCTGCAGGTTTTTCAGCCCCGTATAGAGCGCACCCGGCAGTGCTAACGCGATGGCCAGCACCGCCAATGTCATAAAGGTCGTTAGGGGCTGCGCCAACAGCGAAAAGTAGGATTGCTTAGCAACCTCAAGGTTATGCCGTAGGTAGCTACGCCCTTTATCCGACATTTTCAGTCGATGGTGTTCTGCGCCGCGATGAATCTTCGCATCCCGTTTCGGGTTTGGCTCAACCCGTACAGCCCCTTTGCGACGTTGATTATTTTCCATCGGCCACCAACCTACCCCGGTTGAGGGTGATCACCCGGTGAGGCATCCGCGCAATCAAGCCCAAATCATGGCTGGCAATCAATACCGTGGTGCCTACTTGGTTAAACTGCTGAAACAACCGCATCACCTCTTCAGAGAGTTTCGGGTCTAGGTTGCCGGTCGGCTCATCGGCCAACAATACTTGCGGTTTATGCACAATCGCGCGGGCAATACCCACCCGCTGTTGTTCACCACCCGACAAAACCACCGGATTAAGTTTCTCTTTATCTAACAGACCAACCTTATCCAGTGCCGCCCGCGCTCGACGCGTGGCATCGGCGGGGTCAAAGCCACAAATCCGCAACGGCAAGACAATATTTTCAAACACGGATCGATCGAACAGTAACTGATGATTCTGAAACACCACGCCCACGCGACGGCGATGATAGGGAATCTGCCGATTACTTAAGGTGGCTAAATCCTGATTGCCCATCAATACGCGGCCATTAGAAGGCCGTTCCATCAGCATCAACAGCTTGAGTAGCGTACTTTTACCCGCACCGGAGTGACCAGTCAAAAAGGCCATCTCACCACTGGCAAGGCTAAAATTAACCTGACTCAGTGCATCATAGCCATTGGGGTAGCGCTTGGTGACGTTGTCGAAACTGATCATTCGTATATTCGATACATGATGTTAGGTCGTTGCTAAAAACCGGCTAATCAAACAGGGCCGACACAAATTCTTTCGCTTTAAAAGGCCGCAGATCATCAACCTGCTCGCCGACACCAATATAACGAATCGGCAGATCCAACTGTTTAGCGATGGCAAAGATAATACCGCCTTTTGCGGTACCGTCTAGTTTCGTCAAGCTAATACCGCTGACGCCCACCGCCTCTTTAAACAGCTTCGCTTGGCTCATGGCGTTTTGACCGGTGCCCGCATCCAGCACTAGCATCACTTCATGGGGCGCATCGGGGTCTAACTTTTTCATCACCCGCACAACTTTTTCAAGTTCCTGCATAAGATGATCTTTATTCTGTAAACGCCCTGCGGTATCGGCAATCAACACGTCGATATTCTTAGCTTGCGCCGATTGCAGCGCATCATAGATAACCGAAGCGGAGTCCGCCCCGGTATGTTGAGCCACCACGGGCACATTGTTGCGATCACCCCAAACTTGCAGTTGCTCGACAGCCGCGGCACGGAAGGTATCACCTGCCGCTAACATCACGGACCGGCCTTCCGCCTGATATTTCTTCGCCAGCTTACCGATAGTGGTGGTTTTACCCACACCATTAACCCCCACCATCAGCAGCACAAATGGCCCTTTACTCTGGCTGAAGTCGATCGGTTGTTCTACCTGATCCAACAGTCCCGCCAGTTCTTCTTTTAACGCAGTATAGAGCGCATCGGCATTGGCCAATTGTTTACGACTCACGCGGGCGGTTAGCTTATCGATGATCTCTGTCGTTGCCTCAACCCCGACATCCGCCAGCAACAGTTGGGTCTCGATCTCTTCAAATAGATCATCATCGATCTCTTTAGCACCGAGAAACAGATTACCCAAACCTTCAGTTAGATTGCCTTTGGTGCGGCTCAAGCCTGCTTTAATGCGGCCAAAAAAGCCGGGCTTCTGTTTAGTCTCAACAGCAGCGGTTGCCGCTGCCTCTTCAGGTTCGACCGAAACCGCAGGCTCAGCGACATCTACCGGTTCATCGACGGGCATTTCTTCAGGAGCTGTGGCACTGAGCGTTTCGGCTGGCGATTCGTTATCCGCACTCGGCGTTATCACTTCATCAGCAACGGGTTGCTCCTCGGCAACCGGAAGGACTGGTTCCGCAAGAGCCTCTGCTATCACCGGTTCTGGCTTTTCGATCTCGACCGCTGCGTCCACCGTTAGGGCTTCTTCGACCGCTGTCTCGTCAGCCGATATAACGTCTTCAACAGGGGTTTCTATCGCTGCTGGCTCAACCTGTGCGACGGAGATCTCATCCTGTTCGACAACCGCTTCCGCCTGTTCAGCTGGCAGTTCGACTGCCTCGGCTGAACCTTTCTGAGTATCATTTTTCTCAGACTTGAAAATTGATTTAAGCTTCTTAAACATGCTTGTTTACTGTCCGATGCCAGGCGCTGAAAGTGCAAAAAAACAGGGTAATCCCTGTTCCATCCGCGAGTCGTCCTGTATGTTTCTTTGAGGCCGAATATCTTACCATAGTAAAGCCCAGCTAGGGCACTGGAAACAGGCCATAAAATGATCAGGACGCATCGATGTCAGAAGCCAAACCGCCGCTATTCAACCGTACCTACCTGAAGATTATCGTCTGGATCGTCGCCATTGCCATTGTGTTACTGACCGCTGGCCATAATCGTTCGACCTATATCGACATCAAGCAACAGGCGGACTTGCCTCTCTATTTTGTCAACGAGGACGATTCTGATCTGCAGCTCAATTTTTTGTTCCGTACCGGCGCAGCCATTAATAGTGATCAGCAATTGTTACAAAAGCTATTAGAACAACACGTTAAACAACAATTAATCGACTTAACCTCATTACCGTCGTTTAGTGCGCTGAAGGCCACACTCCGCGTCGGCATATCCCCCGATAAGATCAAGATATCATTAACTATACCGGCAGTGTCCGCCGATCAAACCGATAAGATACAGGTATTAGTCGAGCAACTTTTACAACAGCTGCGCTACCGGCCAAGCGCTGAGCTCGAACAACGCTGGACGCGACTCGAAGCCGAGCAATATTTAAACCTCAAAGATCCCGAAAACCGGCTACTCAGCGAATTCGGCAACCAGATCAATGGATCGACGACCATCCACCCCCTGCAGCGTTTTGCCGATGTTTATCGCCACAGCATTACGCCCAGCGCCATGACCCTCACGCTCCTGGGGCCCAATACCAAAGCTCTGGCACAACAACTCAGCACAGTATTTCATGCTTCCAGCAACACACAAATCAATCCGTTAATGGCGATTGCGCCAACCCACCAGCGCCTACCACCGCAGGGCAACCAAACCTACCTGCTAACCGGCCTCGTGTTGCCCGGCCGCCAACAACCTCACTTTGCTACCGAGCGATTAGCGGTGAGCACGCTACAACAACTGTTAGAACAACAGTCAGAGTTCAAAGCCCGTCTCATCTGGAAATCGCTGGACAAGCAGGGTTATCTCGCTATGATTCAGCAGGGCACCAATATCAACGCTGATACCGACCTCTCACCGCTGATGAAGTCGCTACTGGCACAACTCGATGACCGACTTATCAATGAAACCCGAGAGAGGCTAGTGAATAACTACAAAACGCAGATGGAACAGAGAAGCGCCCAATTGGCGATGCTCGATACCATTGCGTTTTATCAACTACCCTTAGACTACCTAAATAATGTCGAAGCGAAACTCAATCAAGCCGACGACAAGGCGGTCAGGGAAACAATCCGTCAATTTCTCACCGGTCCCGAGCGCTACCAACTCATTCTGCCGGCATACTGAGCATTGCAACGTTCAATCTTTTAAGGAATCAACATGGCTAGACGTCGCCCACAACGCGCTTCTCAGAAAATCAGTTCTGGAAACCAACAGTTACGGATCATTGGTGGCGAATGGCGTGGCCGTAAACTGAGCTTTCCCGAAGTAGAAGGCCTTAGACCCACCCCCGATAGGGTCAGAGAAACCCTGTTTAATTGGTTGTCGGTTTATATCCCTGCTGGCCGCTGTCTCGATCTGTTCAGCGGCAGTGGCGCACTCGGCTTTGAAGCCCTCTCCCGCGGTGCAGCCCATGTCACCATGGTCGATAATTCATCGGTGGTGATTCGCCAATTAAGGCAGAACATTCAAGACCTGAAAACCCAAAATGCGGAGCTGATCACCAGCTCGGCCACCGACTGGTTGGAAAAGCGCAGTGGCGATTTAGACGTACAATTCGATGTGGTTTTTCTCGATCCACCCTTTCATCAAGACCTTTCCGCTATCTGCTGTCAGTTGCTGGAACAGAACGGCCTACTCACCAGCACCGCGATGATCTATCTAGAAACCGAAAAAGAGCTCACCGACCCCTTAGTGCCCGACAATTGGACGCTATACCGAGAAAAAACCGCCGGACAGGTCACCTACCGGCTTTATAAAAGAGCCCTTTAATCATCACCCCCCTTGGTGCGATTCATTCTTCATCGACACCCTACACCGCTAACCCGTAGGGTGCTGATGAGCTTTGCGAATCGCACCATCAACCATGAATACCGAAGCATAATCACGTTCCTCTTGGTGCGATTCATTCTTCATCGGCACCCTACATCGCTAACCCGTAGGGTGCTGATGAGCTTTACGAATCGCACCATTAATCATGAATACCGAAACATAATCACGTTCACCTTGGTGCGATTCATTCTTCATCGGCACCCTACATCGCTAACCCGTAGGGTGCTGATGAGCTTTACGAATCGCACCATCAAACATCGATACCGAAACATAATCGCGACCCTCTCGGTGCGATTCATTCTTCATCGACACCCTACATCGCTAACCCGTAGGGTGCTGATGAGCTCTGCGAATCGCACCATTAACCATCAATACCGAGACATAATCACGACCCTCTCGGTACGATTCATTCTTCATCGACACCCTACATCGCGAACCCGTAGGGTGCTGATGAGCTTTGCGAATCGCACCATCAAACATCGATACCGAGACATAATCACGACCCTCTCGGTGCGATTCATTCTTCATCACACCCTACATCGCTAACCCGTAGGGTGCTGATGAGCTTTGCGAATCGCAACATCAAACATCAATACCGAAACATAATCTCGTTCACCTTGGTGCGATTCATTCTTCATCGACACCCACATCGCTAACCCGTAGGGTGCTGATGAGCTTTGCGAATCGCACCATCAAACACCGATACCGAAACATAATCACGACCCTCTCGGTGTGATTAATTCTTCATCGGCACCCACATCGCTAACCCGTAGGGTGCTGATGAGCTTTGCGAATCGCACCAATGGTGCTAATACGGCAGCGCATCATCGACATAATATCGCACTTTCATCTGTTCGATCTGTTTCAGCGACACCCCATCGTTGGTTTTGAATGTCAAATTAAAGCGCTGCCCAGGGCGGACAATACCCGACTGATGAGCAACATAACGATGCACCTTGCCTTCGCTATCCTGTGCAATAAAGCCCATCACCACCCCTTTTAAAGACCGACTTCCCGAATAATACCACTGGGTTGTCCAACTGGTATTGCTGGCGCGGCGCTGCTGCTCAAGCCTCATATAGCTTTCAACCGCCTTCACAAACTGCGCATATTGCGCCTGACGTACCGCCTCCTGTTTAGCTTGCTGATGATCAACATAGGCACCCAAGGCTGTGGATAAGATAGCCGAGACTCCGCCGCCTTCCCCTGCCGTAGCCTGATCATTGTTATCCTGCTTCTGCCATAGGCTATTATCGTCACGTAACTTGTCCGCATTCGGGTTGATCCGCCCCGCTTGATAATACGGCTTCACCTTATCGGCCAACGCTTTGGTTTCGGCTGCACGCTCGGCATTCACGGGATGATCGTGGGCAAATAAGCTACGGGCGTTACCCTGTTGTTGATACTGCCGCTGCCAGATATGGGTGGCGGCATAAGGGTCATAACCGGCTAAGGAGCTGTACAACACACCGATACGATCGGCCTCTCGCTCTAGCTCATGGGTATAGGCGGCCTGATAGCCCTGTTGACGGGCCGTTTTCGATGTCAGCAAACTAATCTGCTGTGTGGTCTGCCGCTCACCCACATGATTAGCCACGGTGTGGCCGATTTCATGAGCGACCACCGCGGCTACCTCATCATCATTCAGCTGCTGCATAAGCCCACGATGGACCACGATATAGGTGCCGCCCGTGGTAAAAGCATTAAAGGAGTCCCGATCAAGCAAGATAGGCTGCCAACGCTCTTGACTCAGATGGCTCACCCGATGAACCCGGTCAAAGATCCGGATCAGGCGCTGATACTGCTGCCGGTCTAAAGCAGCATTCACCTGACGACCGGCCTTTTTTTCATTCAACAATAATTGTTCAACCGCGGCATTACCCTGCTTTATCTGGGCACTGCGGTCAGCTGCACTTAGAGTGCGCTGCCCCGTTACTCGGTCGGTTTCAGTAATCGACTCGGCAACGTCATACAGCCCCTTATCGATGCTCTGTAGCGCAGTACAACCACTGAGCAGCACCACACCGCATAGCGTTAAAAATGGCACTAAACGCCAACTAATCTTCATCCGATCACCTTTTAATCATTTGCACTTACAGGTATATTCTTTATTGTAATTAAAAATATCTTCTTATAACCACCAAAGATCAATACATTCCATTATTGTATTTGTGATAGCCTTGCAATTCAGCTAATATCGCGCCCTTGCGGATTTGCTAATATTCATTCAAGCAGAGTAGACGTGAACTCATAATGAACATTGCAGTATACCCGGGTACATTTGACCCTATAACAAATGGACACGCCGACCTTGTTGAACGGGCTTCTAAGCTGTTTGATAAGGTCATTGTTGCCATTGCATCTAGCCCCAATAAGGAACCCTTATTGCGACTGGAAGAGCGGGTTCGCCTGGTTAAGACGGTAACATCGCACCTAGACAATGTTGAAGTGATTGGCTTTGATTGTTTATTGGCAGAACTGGTACGCAGGCATAATGCCAATATTATTCTGCGTGGCCTTCGTGCGGTTTCTGACTTCGAGTATGAGTTTCAGCTCGCCAATATGAACCGTAAACTAGCGCCGAAGACAGAGAGTATTTTTCTGACGCCGGCAGAGCACTTATCTTATATTTCATCCACCCTGATACGTGAAATCGCGTGCCTTGGCGGTGATGTAGAACAATTTGTGCACCCTTCAGTCAATACAGTGCTGAAAGATCATTTCGGTCACTAATATTTAAGTAAATACGAGTCAGTGAGGTAGCCACAATGTCATTAATTATCACAGATGAATGCATTAACTGTGACGTATGTGAGCCGGAATGTCCTAATGAGGCGATTGCTCCCGGTGATGAGATATACGAGATCGATCCGAATAAATGTACCGAATGCGTCGGTCACTATGACACACCTCAGTGTGTTGAAGTCTGCCCTGTAGACTGCATTCCTAAAGATCCAGATCACGTTGAAAACGAAGAACAGCTGATGGAAAAATACCACAAGCTGACCGGTTAATAGGCGCTGACCATTTGCGCTTAGCGACACTCAACGGTGTGACGCTCAGTCATAACGTATAAAAGCAGGCACTCGCCTGCTTTTTTTATGCCTGTCACTATCTCACGCCAATCGACTTACAACGACAACTGGCGCTTATCCAGCTCATAACGTTGATCCAGCAGAGCACCTATCGCCGTACCGCCCACCGCCAGGTGATAGGCATATTGCATATGCAGACAACGCACCTTATCCCAGTGACGAATCCCCCCAATACCATAACTATCAAACAGTTCAGTAAAGCCTAGCTCGGCAATCCGTTGTCGATCGGTATCGGCCATCATCTGCCAACGCAGATCGACATAGCGCTGCTGATCCGCTAAATGTGCCTCGCGTAACTCTTCATCGGTTTCTAACTGCTGCTCGATACGCTTCACTTCGCCCGCCGTTTCAATCTCGGCGATCGCCTGATAGAGGTCTTTCGAACTCAACCAATAAAGGGTCGGGAAAGGCTGATCATCCACTAGCGAACGCATCTGCAACACCGCTGGCACGCCCTCAGCGCTCTGCCAAGCGATATCCACAAGCCCACGAGGCTCACGACCCAACTGCCGTTTAATCAGTTCAAGCTGCTGCTTAGAGGCGGCCATAGGTATTCCTCGGTCTATTTCTCATCTTTTTGATATAAGCGCTCGGCAAGTGTCACCGCCTCTTCACCGGCAACGGGCACCCTGGCAGGCATAATCAGCGTACAGTTATCGAACGGTGCCGCGATGAGTGTTTGATCATCCGTGGCAATCAACTCGCCCTTCGCATACTGCTCAAAGCCACTCACGGACTCCGTAAAACGAAAGTGCTCGGTCTGCGCGTTCAGCACCCGATCGATCCGATAATACCCCGCCAGATCATCCGCCGCATAACCCCACTCAGGGATCTCCACCGCGCTGTCGAGCATACCGTGCTGGGCAATAAACCCGAGGGCCACCGCCAGTGCCTGTTGAGAGGTCGATTTAGCAAAGTGCTGGCCACATTCCGCCACCAACGAAACGCCCTCGGCGGCATGCCGTTGATGCTCCGAAATCAAAATACCCCGATGATAACTCCCCAGATCATATTGCAGCTGAGGAAAAGGAAAACCGAGCCGCTCGGCAAATTCGGTATTGCCCGCGGTCTGTGGATAGATCAGCATCGGCGCAACGGCGAAGGTGGTTGAATGCAGATCCAAGACACTATCGGCATTCTCAATATAGGGCAGTAACTCAACGGCGCGATGGGTTTCGTGGGTATCCGGGCAGTTTAAACGCTCGGGCAGCCAGATACGGTTCATGTCTTCATCGAGACAGCGACTAGCAAACGGCCGCTGGGGATCAAAGGTCTGATAGGCTCCCACATTGGCAAATATCAGTGTTAAGGCACCTTTGACCGGCTGAATTTGGTTTTCTAACAGCCATAACAGCGCATTCGCGCCGCAGATTTCATTACCATGGGTGAGCGCCTGCACCACTAGCTCGGGGCCATCACAACCGGAATCCAGTCGGTGAACATAGTCGACACCCACATTGCCCTGCCGCCAACCGCTCAGATCACGGGGCAGCAGCTCAATAGGCGCATCCGATTCAGCAATAGAAAAGCGACAAGGCGGTACAGTCATAGAGTACTCACAAACTTCATTAATCGAATAGTTTACACACAGCTAGCCATCAATCTTAGAACGACCACAGGCCGCCCCTACACACTGGCGTATTGTTCATCTCGGCCGAGCCAGCGCTGAATAATGGCATCGCTCAGCTGCGGATCCGCCATAATATGCCCAGCCACCTGTTTCACTCGGGTCAGCAGGTCAGCATCCCGTTGCAGGTCAGCCACTTTAAACGACATCATGCCGGTCTGCCGAGTACCTAGCACCTCACCGGGGCCACGCAGCTCAAGATCCTTTTCCGCAATACGAAAACCATCGGTGGTTTCACGCATCACAGCGAGCCGTTCCCGCCCCTGCTTCGAGAGAGGCGCATGATACATTAACAGGCAAAAACTCTCGACTGACCCTCGGCCTACTCGACCACGTAACTGATGCAACTGTGCCAGCCCCAGTCGCTCGGGATTTTCAATAATCATCACCGAAGCATTGGGGACATCCACCCCCACCTCAATCACCGTGGTTGCTACTAGCAGATCGAGTTCCGCCGCTTTATAGCTGGCCATAATGGCGGTTTTTTCAGCGGGTTTCATACGTCCATGGATTAAGCCGATACGCAGTTCAGGCAGCGCTTCTTTTAACTCCGCCTCGGTCACTTCAGCGGCCTGACACTGCAACGCCTCAGATTCTTCAATCAGGGTGCAAACCCAGTAAACCTGTCGCCCCTGACCACAGGCATCGCGTACCCGTTCGACCACTTCAGGGCGGCGCTGATCGGAGATCACCACCGTATTCACCGGCGTTCGTCCGGGGGGCAACTCATCAATCACCGAACAATCTAAATCGGCATAGGCACTCATGGTCAAGGTCCGAGGGATCGGCGTGGCGGTCATAATTAACTGGTGGGGAGCTCGATGATCGGTACGCCCCTTCTCCCGCAATGCCAGCCGTTGATGCACCCCAAAGCGGTGCTGTTCATCCACGACCACTAGCCCGAGATTAGCGAAAAGAACTTCGTCCTGAAACAGCGCATGGGTGCCCACGACCACCTGTGCCGAGCCATCGCCGATCACCTCTAGCTGCGCCTGACGTTTTTTGCCTTTCAGCTTACCCGCCAACCATGCCACCTTCAGCCCTAGCGGCTCTAGCCACTGACTAAAGCTGATAAAGTGCTGTTCGGCTAGGATTTCAGTCGGCGCCATCACCGCCGCCTGAAAGCCCCCTTCAACCGCCTGTAATGCGGCCAATGCGGCCACTACCGTTTTACCAGACCCCACATCCCCCTGCACCAACCGTAACATCGGATAGGGTTGTGACAAATCGGCACTGATCTCTTGGCTGACTCGCTGCTGAGCTCCCGTTAAGGGAAAGGGTAACTGCTGTAGAAAAGCGTCTTGATAGCGCCGATTGCCCTGTAGTTCCGGTGCGCCGACCTGCCGGGTTCGTTGGCGCAGCTTAAGCAGCGAAAGGTGGTGCGCCAGCAGCTCTTCAAAGGCCAAACGACGCTGCGCCGGATGATAGCCATCGAGTAGCTGTTCCTGATCGGCATCTACCGGTGGACGGTGAAGGTAACTGACCGCCTCATTTAACGAGGGTAAGCCCCATTGCTCCCGTAGATGCTCTGGAATCAATTCCGTTAATGATCCATTGGCGAGATAGGCCAGCGCACCGTCGGTTAACGCCCGCATACGGGTCTGATTGATCCCTTCGGTGGTGGGGTAGATCGGCGTTAAGCTCTCTTCCACGGGCGTGATAACATCATCATCCACCCGCCGATATTCCGGATGGTAGATCTCCAATCCGCTCGCGCCGGTACGGATCTCCCCAAAACAGCGCAGACGAGTGCCCGGTTTCAGGCTATTTTTTTGTGCCGCCGAAAAGTGAAAAAAACGCAGGGTTATAGTGCCCGTGCCATCCTGCAGCCGACAAACGAGGCTACGTCGTCGGCCCATCGCGATATCAGCACCTTTGACCTCGCCCTCAATCACCCCTTCATCACCGGGGCGTAACCCGCCAATAAGCATAATGCGAGTACGATCCTGATAGCGCAGCGGCAGATGAAACAGCAGATCTTGCAGCGTATGGATATCCAGCTTCGCTAACTTATCCTGCAGCGCCGCCCCGACACCTTTCAGTTCCGTAACCGGTAATTGTGCGAGGCTATGTTTGTTCATATCAGTCGTTCATATCAGAGTTTGTCTTCGGCGACCGAGCAACTTTTAAGTGCATCGATCAGCAGGTCGATCGCCTGCGGCCGAGGAAAACTGGCACGCCAAGCCAAGCAGACAGTACGCACCGGCGGTGGTGATTTAAAGGGTTTAGTTACCACCATATCCGACTGATAGTAGCCACCGGTTGCCGATTGAGGAATCACACTCGCTCCCAGCCCAGACGCCACCATCATGCGGATAGTTTCCAGTGAACTACCTTCGGTAATCGTATGTTTATCAGAACCATGGGAGAGGGTTGGGCAGGCTTCCAATACCTGATCGCGGAAACAGTGACCCTCGCCAAGCAGCAAGAGGTCTTGCTCGTGCAGCGTCTGACTATCGATCTGGTCTTTACTGGCCAAAGGGTGATCCTTGGGCAATAACATCAAGAAGGGCTCGTCATAGAGCGGCCGAGTAAGAATATCGGGCTCATCAAACGGCAGAGCGACAATAATGGCATCCAGTTCGCCATTACGAATCTTCGGCCGTAAATTCTCAGTAAAATTTTCTTCGATATACAGGGGCATTTTTGGCGCCCGCTTTTGTAACTCGGGTACTAGCTGTGGAAACAGATAAGGCCCGATCGTATAGATGGCCCCAACGCGCAGCGGACTAGCGAGCTGATCTTTACCCTCTTGGGCCATATCTTTAATCGCTTCAGCCTGCTCCAGCACAGTCTGTGCCTGACGTACCACTTTTTGTCCTACCGGCGTTACCCGAACCGCATGCTTACTCCGTTCAAACAGTGCAGTACCTAGCTCATCTTCCAGCTTTTTCACCGCAATACTCAAGGTCGGCTGGCTGACAAAGCAGCGTTCAGCGGCACGACCAAAATGCTGTTCTTTAGCAAGGGTAACGATGTAACGTAACTCGGTAAGAGTCATAGGCGGCTTTCCTTTGTTATGATACAAACTCAACCTGATACAGGATAAGTAAGGTGATGCATAGGTTAAACAAAAATCAGATTCTAATCGCGGGTTGCGGCGATGTCGGTAGTCAATTGGGCTTAAACTTAATCGCCCAAGGGCATCAGGTATTTGGCCTACGTCGTAATATAAACCAGCTACCCGTCGGCATCCAAGGCATTGCCGCTGACCTAAGCCAGCCTGACACGCTTCAGGCGCTGCCACAACCGATTGATACCGTCTTTTATATCGTCTCAGCGGGTCGCCGAGATCAAGCCGTTTATCAACAGGCTTACTCTCAGGGTCTACAAAACCTCCTCGACGCACTACAACAGCAATCGATTAAACCCCGGCAGTTGTTTTTTATCTCGAGTACCGCAGTCTACCATCAACAGCATGATGAATGGGTCGATGAAACATCAGCCACCATTCCGGACAATTTCTCTGGCCAAATCATGCTCGAAGCGGAAAATATCGCGCTCCACAGCGGCATAGCCGCAACAGTGGTTCGCTTCAGCGGGATTTACGGCCCCGGTCGGAACTACATGCTCGGTCAGGTCAATCGTGGCGTAGGCTACCCTGCTGAACCGCCACGCTATAGTAACCGCATACACCGTGACGATTGTGTCGGCGTGTTAACCCACCTACACAATCTCTCCCATCAACAAGCTCTGCTGCCACTCTATCTAGCCAGCGATGACAACCCCGCGCCGCTGCACGAAGTCAGCGACTGGCTGGCACAGCAACTCGGGGTTGAGATAACAGAAAGATCAGCGCGGCGTACCATTGGCAGTAAACGTTGCAACAATACGCGGCTTAAGCAGTCCGGTTATCGCTTTCGCTATCCGGATTACCACGCGGGCTACCCTCAGTTGATCCAAGCGTTTAAGCGCTAATGGCCGATGCTATTTCTGGTCGATATGAGGGTCACGCAACAGTGGGTCGAGATTTTTCGGCGTATCGGTATGGTGATAATACTGGTAACGGTTAAAGCGATACTCCATAAAACGGAAGAGACCGATAATCACCGCACTGATCGCCAGATAGACCATACCCGCCGCCAGAAACATCTCCAACGGTGTATAAGTACGGGCAATAATTGTCCGTGCCATACCGGTCAGATCCAACAGTGTAATCGTACTCGCCAGCGCACTGCCTTTAAGCATTAGAATCACCTCATTGCCGTAAGCCGGCAAGGCGATACCAAAGGCACGGGGGAGAATGATTCGCTGCACCTGCACCGATTTACTCATCCCCATCGCTTCCGCCGCTTCAATCTCACCCACCGGAATGGCCTGAATCGCACTGCGGAACAGCTCGGCACTATAGGCCGCCGTATTCAGGCTGAAGGCGATAATTGCACACCAGTAGGGCTGTTTCAGAATCGGCCAGAGAATCGAATCTCGCACGGCATCAAACTGAGAGGCGCCATAGTAGACCAGAAAGATCTGTACGAGCAGCGGCGTCCCACGGAAAAAATAGATATAGATAAAGGGAAACACCTTCACCCAAGGCAGTGATGAGGCTCGCATCAGAGACAGCGGTATCGCCATCGTAATACCGATAAGACCCGATACCAGTACCAGCTCCATCGTTAACCAAGCACCATCCATTAAGCGGGGAAGGTACTGCCAAATCACACCCCATTCCCAGGTCATCCTCGACTCTCCCGAGCAGCAGGGTTAGCAACCCGCTCCATAAACATAGTAAATCCTGTAGTCGCGGCGGTTAGTAGCAGATAGATACAAGCAGCCACTAGGAAAAAGGTAAACGGCTCTTTCGTGGCGCTAATAGCCACCTGAGATTGCCGCATAATATCGTTCAATCCTACCACCGAAACCAGTGCGGTATCCTTGAGCAATACCTGAAACAGATTACCCAAGCCCGGTATCGCCAGACGCCACACCTGCGGCAGGATAATACGGAAAAAGGTCCGACGAGTGCTCATGCCACAAGCCATCCCCGACTCCCACTGACCGTCAGGAATCTCCATCATCGCCATACGAAATACTTCGGTGGCATAGGCACCAAAGGCAATCGATAATGCGGCAACACCCGCCACAAAAGGCCCTATCTCGATATACTCATCGTAACCAAAACCACTGGCGATCCACATCAGTAACTGCGAGCCACCGAAATAGATCGTCAGCACTAAGAGGAGTTCGGGAAGTCCGCGCACCAGCGTGGTATAGCCGGTCGCCAGCCAGCGAGCAAAACGGTTTTTTGACAGTTTCGCCGCCGCGCCGGTTAGACCGAACACCAGCCCCACGAGCAAGCTAGTCAACGCTAGTTGAATCGTGACCCAGGTACCGGAGAGAAGGAGATGACCAAAGCCTTGCAGGTCCATGAAATACGCCTAAAAAACGGGCCGGTCAAAGCCGGCCTCTGTGATAAAAATGGTTATTCACTCACCATTAATAGATTGAGAATGGGAAGTACTTTTCATTGATTTTAGCGTAGGTGCCATCAGCAACGATCGCTTTGATCGCAGCACTGAACTTATCTTTCAATGCATCGCCTTTACGTACGGCAATACCGATTTCGTCATTGATATCGATATCTTCACCTTGGAAAGCAAAACCTTTACCTTCGTCAGAACGTAACCAATCGTAAGCGGGGAATTTATCCGACAGCAAAGCATCCAGACGACCCGAAGCCAAATCCAGATAAGCATTGTCTTGGGTGTCATAGAGTTTCACATCAACCACATCACCAAGATTATCTTCTAGGTATTGCCCAGCAATGGTGGCACGTTGTGCGCCAACGGTCTTACCTTTCAAACCCTCTTTGGTAACTTCAACCGCGCTGCCTTCAGGGGTAACGAAAGCCAGTACATTGGAGTAATATTTTTCAGAGAAATCGACCACTCGCATACGCTCTTCGGTGATCGACATAGAAGCGATAATCGCATCATATTTTTTTGCACGAAGCCCCGGAATAATACCATCCCAGTCCTGTGCTACGATTTCACAGTCTGCGGCCATTTCAGCACAAAGTGCTTTGGCGATCTCAACATCAAAGCCTATCAACTCACCGCTAGAATCCACCATATTAAATGGGGAATAGGCGCCTTCTGTTGCGATACGGATTTTATCTCCAGCGGTCGCTGCCTGAGCGGCCATTAAACCACCTGTCACGAGAGCTACGGTGGCAAACAATTTACGAATATTCATCATCTATTTCCCTTACAAATTATTTTTAGTCATTGAAAACCTAGCTATGGCTTGCCATAAATTCCTGCACACGCTTAGATTTCGGATTATTAAACACTTGCTCTGGTGGGCCTATCTCTTCTATCTGTCCTTCGTGTAAAAACACGACCTGACTGGACACATCTTTCGCAAAACGCATCTCGTGGGTAACGATCAGCATTGTTCTGCCCTCTTCAGCCAACTCCTTCATCACCGCCAATACTTCATTGACGAGCTCGGGGTCGAGGGCGGAAGTGGGTTCATCAAACAGTAACACCTGTGGGTCCATCGCTAGGGTTCGTGCAATAGCCACCCGTTGCTTCTGACCACCGGACAGATTATCCGGATAGGCATTACGTTTATCCGCTAAACCAACTTTTTCCAACAGCTGCTCAGCACGAGCAATGGCGTCAGCCTTCTTTTGTTTCAGCACCTGAATAGGCGCTTCAATAATATTTTCTAGGATGGTTTTATGGGGCCAGAGATTGAAGTTCTGAAAAACAAAACCGATGCGGGCGCGCATCTGCTCTAATTGCTTACGGTTAGCCGCTTCTAGGTTGCCATCTTTACCGAGCTTGAGCTTAAGTCGTTCATCACCCACGGTAATCTCACCTCGGCTAGGATGTTCCAGCAGGTTAATACAGCGTAAGAGGGTACTTTTACCGGAGCCACTGGAACCAAGAATAGAGATCACATCACCATCATAAGCGGTCAATGACACCCCTTTAAGAACGGCAAGATCACCGTAGGACTTATGAATATCGTTCAACAATAACGCTGTTGGGGCATTCGCCATGATCAGGCTTCCATCTGGTATTTATTGTTCCGCTGATAACGGCTAATAAAGTGAAGGATAACGCCTACCTGTTAACCACGCTAACGAGGTAAGCCGGCAGGATCGTCTGCTGCTATCCTGATGTTTCTTATCAGAAACGTCATACAATCTAGCAATTTTCCACAAAATGCCAGTGGAAGCAAACAAAAAATAGAACCCAGTGTGACAGGTAAACCTCAGATAGCCGCGGGATAGGCACAAAAAATGGCCCCGAAGGGCCATTTTTAAAAGCGACAAACCGCTCAGATTAACTGCTAAATTGTCGCAGTAACGCTTCCTGTGCACTCACCGCTTCTTCGCCCTCTTCAGGCTTGTTGAGGGTATAACTACCATCGGAGTGTAACGTCCAACTACGGCAGTTATCGGCGAGATAAAGATCCAAGTCGCTCTTCACGCGATCGGCCAACTTACCGGTCAGTGGGAAGCATGTTTCTACGCGATTAAGCATATTACGCTCCATCCAATCGGCGCTGGCACACAGCACATCAGGCTTACCTTTGTTGCCAAAATAAAAGACCCGAGTATGTTCTAAGAAACGTCCAATAATTGAACGTACCGAGATATTCTCGGAAATACCCTTAATACCCGGTCTCAGACGGCACATTCCCCGCACGATCAACTCAATTTTGACCCCGCGCTGAGACGCTTGATAAAGCGCCCGAATCAATTGAGGCTCGGTTAAGCCGTTAATTTTAATGATGATATGGCCGTTTTTACCATGTTTGGCTTCCCGGTCGATCATCTCCAACATCTTAGCATGCAGCGTAAAGGGTGCATTATGCAGCTTCTTCAGCCGCAAAATCTTACCCATACCGGTCAGTTGGTGGAAGATTTTATGCACATCTTCGCCGACATCCGCATCGCTGGTCATATAGCTATAATCGGTATACAACCGCGCAGTACCGGAATGGTAATTACCGGTACCTAAGTGGGCATAACGCACCAACTGATTGTCTTCTCGACGCACCACCAGCATCATCTTGGCATGGGTTTTAAAATCAACCACACCATAAACTACCAGCGCACCCGCTTCTTGTAATCGGCCTGCCAGTTGCAGATTCGATTCCTCATCGAAACGCGCCCGCAATTCGATCACCACGGTGACCTCTTTACCACTGCGCGCGGCATCCACCAGCGCATCAACAATATCCGAGTTAACCCCCGTACGATAAAGGGTCTGCTTAATCGCTAACACTTTTGGGTCTTTCGCGGCCTGCCGCAGTAGATCAACCACCGGCGAGAAAGACTGGAACGGATGGTGCAACAGCTGATCTTTGTGGCGCAACACGTCGAAAATATTTTTCTGTTTATAGCGCCCAGACATGCCAGGGGTAAAAGGCTTCCAGCAAAGATCTTTGCAATCAACCAAGTCACGCAACGCCATCATACGGGTCAGGTTGACCGGACCATCGACCCGATAGGTATGTGCTTCATCCAGATTAAATTCACGCAGCAGAAAGCGAATCAACACTTCCGGCGTCCGTTGGTCCACTTCCAACCGGACAGCCGCGCCATACTTACGGGAGTGTAGCTCACCCAGCAGCGTGCGAGCCAAATCCTCAACCTCTTCTGAATCGAACGTCAGATCGGCATTTCGGGTAATACGGAACTGATAACAGCCCTCCACCGTCATCCCCGGAAATAGCTCATCGGCATATTCGTGAATCACCGATGACAGGAAGATCAGATTATCGCCGCCATCACAGAGTTCATCCGGAAGACGAATCAAACGGGGCAATGAGCGAGGCGCAGGAATAATGGCCAAGCCACTTTCGCGACCAAAGGCATCCTTACCATCCAGCTCAACAATAAAGTTAAGGCTTTTATTCACTAAACGGGGGAAGGGATGTGATGGGTCCAAGCCGATCGGACTGACCACCGGCTGCACTTTCTCTTCAAAAAAGACCCTGATCCACTCTTTCTGCTCATCGGTCCAGTCGCGTCGACGTTTAAAGTGGATATTCTCTTTTTCTAGCTGCGGAAAGATCGTCTCGTTAAGAATCTTGTACTGTCGCTCAACTTGCGCACTACAGATCTCGCCGATCCGGTTCATCACCACCTGAGGGTGCATCGCATCGGGCCCGACCGATTCACGGCCATACTTCAGCTGCGCCATCAATTCAGCAACACGGATCTCGAAAAACTCATCCAAGTTGCTGGAAAAGATCAACAGAAACATCAACCGTTCCATCAGCGGATGGGTCTCATCCAAAGCCTGTTCCAGCACCCGAATATTAAACTGTAGATGACTCAACTCTCGGTTGATATAGAGCTCGGGGGCTTTCAAATCCAACGGCGGTTCTTCAACCGGCTCAGTCACCGCAATCGCTTCGCGACTTTCAACCAATGCGATAGAAGCTTCATTAGCATCCGTTATTAGCTCAGCGAGTTGCGCCTGCTCAGTGTCTGATAAAGCACCCTGCTCAGCGACCTGCTCCGTTCCCTGTTCTTCAATCTGCTCGCTCATTACTGCCCCCTTAGCTGTTATCTATTATTCCGTCACAGCTGAATATCACTCATTCAGTATCTGTGCGGCTCGTTTAGCAAAATAGGTCAGAATCCCGTCACAACCGGCCCGCTTAATACAGGTCAGCGATTCCATCATCACACTGCGTTCATCCAGCCAGCCATTCTGAAAAGCCGCCATATGCATCGCGTACTCTCCGCTGACCTGATAGACGAAGGTAGGCACTTTAAACTCATCTTTTACCCGGCGTACCATGTCCAGATAGGGCATTCCAGGCTTCACCATCACCATATCAGCGCCTTCAGCCAGATCCAATGCCACCTCATGCAGCGCTTCATCGCTGTTAGCCGGATCCATCTGGTAGTTAAACTTATTACTCTTACCCAGATTAGCAGATGAACCCACGGCATCGCGGAAAGGCCCATAGTAAGCACTCGCATACTTAGCAGAGTAGGCCATAATACGGGTATTTACCTTCGAGCTCATTTCCAGCTCTTCACGAATACTACCGATACGGCCATCCATCATATCGCTCGGTGCGACAATATCCGCACCCGCTTCTGCATGAGACAGCGCCTGACGTACTAGCGTATCCACCGTCCGGTCATTTAAAACATAGCCGTTCGTATCAATAATGCCATCTTGACCGTGGGTCGTGAACGGATCCAACGCCACATCGGTAATCACACCGAGTTCAGGGCAGGCATCTTTCAACGCTTTGACCGCACGCTGCGCCAAACCATCGGGGTTATAGGCTTCTTCCGCCAGTTCAGACTTAGCACTCGCCGGCGTCACGGGGAAAAGAGCCACCGCAGGCACCCCTAAAGCGACCAGTTCGCGGGCTTCTTGAACCAGCAGATCGATACTCATCCGCTCGATTCCCGGCATCGACGGAATCGTTTCGCGCTGGTTAGTCCCCTCGATAACAAACACAGGGTAGATAAGATCATTAGGCGTCAAAACATTTTCACGCATTAGGCGGCGGGAAAAATCATCAGCCCGCATACGACGCATACGGGTCTCAGGGAAAAAACGCTGACTATTAGTAAATGACACAGAAAACTCCTTTTAGAAGCAGGTATTGGACCGGAAAACAATGACATTATTATGACAGAAGCCACTGAGTGACGACTATAGATAAAGCATTATACTTAGTGATCTAGATTACAAATGGCGCAGATACTTAATGACGGGGCGATACTACCGAGCTTAAAATCTCAGACACTGTTAACCCAGACGTAATAACCGGAACCCATTAGCTAAGCTATTTAATAAAACCGGGTTCCAATCTTCACACTTAATAGGGAGTACCGATAATGAAAAAAGTTGCAGTAGTATTATCCGGCTGTGGTGTCTACGACGGTTCTGAGATCTATGAATCTGTTCTAACACTCTTAGCGATAGAACAGGGCGGCGCCCGTTATCAGTGTATGGCTCCCAATATTGAGCAGATGCATGTTATTGATCACCGCAACGGCGAGGTGATGGCCGACCAGCAGCGCAATGTCCTCACCGAAGCGGCCCGCCTTGCCCGTGGAGAGATTATTGACCTCGCCACCGCCAACCCCGCCGACTATGATGCCTTGATTATTCCCGGTGGCTTTGGGGCGGCGAAAAACCTAAGTGATTTTGCGGTTGCAGGCGCCGCCGCAAAAGTTAACCCCGATCTACTGGCCTTCACTCAGGCAATCCACGCCAGCGGCAAACCGGTTGGCCTTATCTGTATTGCTCCGGCAATGACACCCCTACTTTTCGGAGAAGGCGCGACCTGCACCATCGGCAATGATCAGGAAACCGCCGCGGCGATCGAAGCGATGGGCGGTCAACATCAGGACTGCGATTGCAGTGATATCGTCTTTGATGAGAAATTCAATCTTGTGACGACACCCGCCTATATGCTGGCCGGTAGCATCAGTGAAGCGGCTAGCGGTATCAACAAGTTAGTCAATAAGGTGCTGCAACTTTGCTAACAGTGAAGATGCACGGCACCCCAATCAACGCATCACAGTAATCGTTTAATGTTACTTATCTGATTACTCGCTACGCCGGTTTTATCGGCGTAGCACAACCTCCTGTCACAACCCCTCGCCTGTAAAAGTTATACACAACTCTAGATTCTTTCGCATTTAGTCCTTCTCATAGGCTGCCACTAATGGCCTGTGGATAACTGCAATTGTAGCTTTTTTGACCTATATCAGTTCCAACGAACAGTTTCCCAAAAGAACTATCCTGATGCCTGTGGATACATTTATATTGTGCAATCTGATCCGTGATCAAAACCGGAAGCAACAGGATGAAATACTTAACTGCCATGTATATCTCATTAAGCGAATCGCTGGGCATCTATACTCCGGATCAACTCTACGAGCTATTTACCAACAAACAGCACAGCATGCCGATCTCCCGTCACCGGGCAGCCATCATGCAAAGTCGAGTATTCTTCTTCTGCGCTATTTTTGCGGTACTGGTGCCGACCTGGTCGCTGATCGATCTTTTGTTTCTACCTTCTCCTCTTTGGGCTGAACTGTTAGTCATCCGCATTCTGTCAGCCATCGCTTTTATTTTTTTGGCTTGGCAGGCCCGCAAAGAGCCCGATCTAAATCGCGCCCGCTGGCTACTCGCAGGCATGCTATCGATAACGCCGCTGTTTTACTTGGTCTCTGACCACTGGTTGCAAGCCTATGAACTGAGCGGCACCGAACAGGTCATTGCCGAACTCTACGCCCTATTGCCCTTTGTTATGATTGCCGGTCTAACCCTGTTTCCGTTGACCTTAAAAGAGCTACTCTTCTTCGCCACTCCGATGTTGGCGGTGGTGGTTCTGTCATCTCTGCCACAGGTCAAAAGTGATATCCCTCAGGCGGTTTCAACCATCTGGTTGTTCTCTCTGATTCTTGGTGTCGCCATCTTTGCCTCCCTCAATCAGCTGCGTTACATGCTTTCACAGGTCAACCGCGCCAGTTACGACGTCCTAACCGGCTTACTGACACGCCGCGCCGGTATCGAAATGCTGGATCTGCAATTCCGTTTATCCCTTATGAGCGACTCACCCCTATCGATTCTTTATCTCGATCTAGACCATTTTAAAACCGTCAATGATATCTATGGGCATGATGCCGGCGATGTGGTGCTAAGAACCGCCGCACAACAACTCAACGACGTGGTTCGTAAAGGCGATAGTGTGATCCGCTGGGGTGGCGAGGAGTTTATTGTGATACTGCCTACCGCAGCCCCTAATGAGGCCGATGATGTGATTAACCGTATTATGCACGCCGGACTCGGTTTACGTCCTGACGGCGCCCCTGTGACAGCCAGCATCGGTGTCGCAGAGGTTCAGGCCGATGCCGTTAATGATTGGAAAACCATGATCGAACTGGCGGATCACCGGATGTATACCGCTAAGATTCAAGGCCGAGCCCGTAGTCTTGGGGTCAATCAAGCCGAGCTACTCTGGCCTGTTGCCGCAACCTCGAATAAGCTCGCCGAAAAGTCAGTCGCTCAGCATGAAGTAGCAGAAGAGTCTTAACATCCCACTCAAGACCGCTACTTAATCGGCCGGGAAAGGGATCTGTTCTTGTACCACCTCGCGACACAGGTTACGCAGCCAGACGCTGCCCGAATCCTGATCAACCGCTTTCGGCCATACGAGGTAATAATCGGTATCTTTTGACTCGAAAGGCAGTGGCTTAATCATTAAGCCGAACCGTTCGGCATAGCGGGATGCCAGTAAACCGCTGGAACTAAACAACAACTGCGTTCGCCCTACAGCTTCTAGCGCCGCCATAAAATAGGGGGTGCGCAACGCAAAATGCTTTTCTCGCGCCAACTTACCCAAGGGGTCATTACCCGGCAACTTGGCCCGCCCGCCTAAGTTAACCAACACATGGGAGTAAGCCAGATAATCCGCTATGGATACCTCCTGCTTTGCCGCCAAGGGGTGATTCTTGGCCATAATCAGGACATATTTCTCTCGCCCCAGTAACAGCCGCTCAAAATGATGGGGCACCCGGATAAAGCTACTACAGAGGGTCACATCACAGACCTGATCAGCTTCGTCCAACAAACTGCTTTCCGTCACCGTCGTGGTATCCAGAGAGGCATTCGGTGCCTCCCGATAGAAACGCTCAGCAATGCTCGGCACATACACCTGAGCTTGGTAATGGGTTGTTTGCAAACGGAAGGTACGATCACTCAATTGAGGATCAAAGGGCGGTGACGACATTAAGCTGGCGATCTGTTCTAACATCTGCCTTACTGGACTTTCCAGCGCCAGCGCCTTAGAGGTTGGAATCATCCCTCGGGCTGTACGCACAAACAAGGGATCATCAAAGGCTTCACGCAAACGCAGTAATACTCGGCTCATCGCCGATTGGCTAATAAACAGACGATCTGCGGCCCGTCCGACATTGCGCTCCTCAAGCAGATAGAGCAGCCCCGTGAGGCTCTTGATATCTAGCTGTTGAAACTGCCCTGGCAATACCAAGTTATTCACAGCTCCTCCTCACTCGGTCTACGACCATGAACTCTTTCAAAACATTACCCGATTTATGCATAAAGATATGAACTATTATGCATTGGAAACAGAATAGAATAAACGCCATGCTATAGCTTCTGCTGTTGACACTTGCGAGCACTGATATGACTCTGGATCGTAGCCGTTTTCTATATGGCCTGTTTTTTTGCTGCATCACCTTGATGTTCTGGGGCATGTTACCGATTGCACTAAAGCTCTCCACCGGCTTTATCGATCCGATTACTCTCACCTGGTTACGCTTTACCTTTGCTGGGGCCGTGATGTTTCTATGGCAATTTAATAGAGGCAAGCTATCTGAGTTTCGCCACCTCTCAAAAACCCACATAGCCAGCCTATTGATTGCCGGCACCATGTTGATTGTGAACTACACCTTTATGGTCTGGGGCTTAAGCTACCTTCACCCCGGCGCCGCACAACTCAGCTTTCAATTAGCGCCGCTGTTTCTAACGCTGGGAGGCTGGTGGTTTCTTAAAGAACGGGTGTTTTGGCAGCACTGGGTCTGCTTTGCGCTGATGGCGAGCGGAATGTTGCTGTTTTTTCATCCAGCGATTGAAAGTAGCACCGGACTCACCGGTATCGGTTTTTTAATCATTCAGGTTTCGGCACTCGGTTGGACCGCATACGCCCTAATTCAAAAATCCCTATTTAAGGTGCTATCGCCTTCTAATATTCTACTGAGCATCTACCTCTATGCACTGATCATCATGCTGCCCTTTGCCCACCCCAGCAGCTTATTAGAACTGAATAGCCAAGATTACTGGGTGGCGCTGTTTTGCTGTGTTAACACCCTTGTCGCCTACGGTGCATTCGCTCAAGCAATGCGCTACTGGCAAACGGTACAGGTGAGCGCCTGCGTAGCCATGACACCGGTGGTGACCTTTATTCTGTCTGAGGTTTGTGTCGCCTATGGGCTTTTCAGTGAGGTGATATTTTCGGCCGAGGCCGATCAGTTGAGCTTGCTAGGCATGGCTTTGGTTATCGCGGCGGCGATCACCGTTCAACTGCTTAGCCCGATGCTGACAAGGCGCCATCAATCAACGCTGGAACAAGCTTCCGTCCTAAAAGCCCCTTTAACTAACGACTAAAATAAAAAATCCGCTACCAGAAACGGATAGCGGATTCATAAGGCCAGCCGAAAATACGGCTCAAATGTAAAAGATAACGCCTTAAAGGCGAACTTCTATGCCCCGTTCTTTCATATACTGCTTCGCTTCGGGGATGCTATATTCATTAAAGTGGAAGATAGACGCCGCCAACACCGCATCCGCCTTACCTTCAATACAGCCCGCCACTAAATGATCCAAATTACCCACGCCGCCAGAGGCAATCACCGGCACATTCACCGCATCACTGATCGCCCGAGTCACGCCGAGGTCATAACCGTTTTTCACCCCGTCCTGATCCATTGAGGTCAGCAAAATTTCACCGGCCCCTAACTGCACCATTTTTTTCGCCCACTCAACCGCATCTAATCCGGTTGGTTTACGGCCGCCATGGGTGAAAATCTCCCAACGATCGGCTTCACCCGGCTGAGAGACTTTCTTGGCATCAATCGCCACCACGATGCACTGGGAGCCAAACTTATCGGCCGCTTCGCGCACAAAGTCAGGATTAAACACTGCGGCACTGTTGATCGACACCTTATCTGCACCAGCATTCAGCATGGTGCGAATATCATCCACCGTACGAATACCACCGCCGACGGTCAGGGGAATAAACACCTGAGAGGCCATCCGTTCCACCGTGTGTACCATGGTATCCCGCCCCTCATGGGTGGCGGTAATATCAAGAAAGGTGATCTCATCGGCACCCTCTTCGTCGTAGCGTTTGGCCACTTCAACCGGGTCACCGGCGTCGCGGATATCGACAAACTGAACCCCTTTTACAACGCGACCGTTCTCTACATCGAGACAGGGAATAATACGTTTTGCCAGTGCCATGATTTTTACCTATAAGAACTCATATACGACTATTAAACAGATTAGCGTTTGCCATCCCAGTTAAGGAAATTCTTCAGCAACTGTAGCCCCACCGTATGACTCTTCTCGGGGTGGAACTGCGTGGCGAACACATTGTCTCGCGCGATAGCCACATCGATATCCACACCGTAATGACAGTTAGCCGCCACCAATGGTTTATCCACCGCATCAACATAATAGCTGTGGACAAAATAGAACCGACTGCCGTCATCAATCCCATGCCAAAGCGGATGATCGAAGCGCTGATGCACCTCATTCCAACCCATATGTGGCACTTTTAGACGCTCACCGTCGGTCTCTTTCAGGTCATCGCCAAAATACCGTACGGTGCCATCAAAATGGCCCAAACAATCGACCCCACCGTTCTCTTCGGATCGCTGCATCAAGGCTTGATAGCCGACGCAGATGCCCAAAAAAGGCTTGCCCGAATTGATAGCTTCGGCAACCTCTTTATCAACCCCTAGGCGACGAATCTCGGCCATACAATCACGAATTGCACCAACACCCGGCAGCAAGACCCGATCCGCATTACGCACCTGTTCTGGATCGGCAGTAACCAACACCTCAACATCGGGCATGACATGTTCCAGCGCCTTGGCAACGGAATGCAGGTTACCCATACCGTAATCGATGACTGCAACACTACTCATTTATAGCGATCCTTTCGTCGATGGCATTTGATCCGCAGCCCGCTGATCAATCGTCAGCGCACCTCGCACCGCCCGACCGAAAGCTTTGAAGATCGTTTCCGCCTGATGGTGAGCGTTAAAGCCTTTCAGGTTATCGATATGCAGGGTGACACCTGCATGATTAACAAACCCTTGGAAAAACTCCCAGAACAGCTGGGTATCCAAACGACCAATACTGGCACGGGTAAACTCAACATTCATGTCCAACCCTGGGCGACCGGAAAAATCGATCACCACCCGGGACAGCGCTTCATCTAATGGACAATAAGCATGGCCATAGCGCAGGATACCTTTTTTATCCCCCACCGCCTGAGCAAACGCCTGACCGAGGGTAATACCAATATCTTCAACGGTATGGTGATCATCGATGTGGTTATCACCTTTAGCGACAATATCCAGATCAATCAGGCCGTGACGAGCGATCTGATCTAGCATGTGCTCAAGAAAGGGGACGCCGGTGTCAGCATTCAGCTTACCGCTGCCATCAAGATTCACCGAAATAGTGATCTGAGTTTCCAGGGTATTACGGGTGACGGTGGCTTTCCGTTCAACCATGATCTTCTCCGCGATGGGTTAACAGAATAGTTTAATAAAAATATTCATAAAAATAAGACGGCCATTATACAACCAATAGCACGCTAATGCGTAGCACTGGCGGCGATTAACCCATGCAAAAAGCGAACTCAACTAACTGATTTCATTTGCGGTTAATCTAGGGTCTGTAAAATCGTTCTGCTACTATGCTGTTAATGATCCATTTTGCAAAATATGTATAACAACAAAGAGACGTTATTCGTCATGCTGTTGTACCGATATATCTGTTCACAGATTCGTGATCCAAGGAGATGACATGAAAACGCTGTTAAAGATTTTTGGTGGCCTAATTGCACTACTACTCATCGTAGTAGTTGCAGGCGGGGTCCTGCTGGGGATGTTCTTTGATCCCAATGAATACAAACCTGAAATCCAGAAGCTAGCCCTCGAAAAGGGCGGCGTTCAGTTGCAGATTGATGGCGATCTTGGCTGGTCCGTCTTTCCTTGGCTCGGTATTGAAATCAATCAGATAAAGGTCAACTACCCTGGCCAGCCTCAATTGGCTGAACTGAATCAGGCACAGGTATCGGTTGAACTGCCGGCACTGATCTCTGGCAACGTGAAGATGAGCAGCATCCTGCTAGACGGCCTGACCTTAAATCTGGAAAAAAACAAAGAGGGCCAGACTAACTGGGCGCTTACCACAACAGAAGCTGCTGACAACGCAGCAGTAGAAACAACAACGGCTGCCGAAACCAGCGGTGGTGCGGCGATTGCGTTAGATATCGAGAGTATCTCGATCACCAACGGTAATATCCGTTATAGCGACGCATCAACCGGCAGCAAGGTGCTGCTGAATAACTTCACCATGACCTCTGGCAAAGTCACCACCGGTGCATACTTCCCTGCACAGCTGAGCTTTCAAGCAGAGCAATATCAGGCAGACCAAAAACAACTCACCGTTGATGCGGCACTCACCGCAGAATTCTTCCTCGATCTCGCTAACCAGCAATACAACATCAAAGGCTTAGAAAGTACCCTTGGCCTGAGTGGCGTACCTTTTAACGGAAAATCCGTCAAGGTAACACTTAACAGCGATATTGAAAGCAACCTAGCAAGCGAGACCGCCAGCCTAAAAGGCATGAGTCTGAAGGCAGCTAATCTCACGGCCAGCGGTGATGTCAAAGTCGTTAGCTTCAGCAAGCCGGTCATTAGCGGCAATCTAAATGTTGCTCAGTTCAGCCTACAAGAATTACTAGCGGCACTGGGACAGCCCGCTATTGAAACCACTGATCCAGACGTACTCAAAGCGATTAGTTTCAATGCTCAACTAGGCGGTGCCGCTAACACCCTAGGGCTGAATAAAATGAGCCTGAAACTGGATGACACCAGTTTCAATGGCAGCTTCGCGATGAACTTGGCTACCGGTTCTATCGCCTTCAACCTAACGGGTGATGAATTGAATGCCGATCGCTACCTGCCGCCCGCATCAGAACAGCCGGCACAAGCATCATCAGGCAGTGCGACCAAATCCACCGGCTACTCCAAAGAACCGGTCGTTCCGGTCGAGCTACTTAGAGGGCTGAATATGGATGTTGATTTGGGCCTGAAAAAACTGCTCATCAGCAACCTGACTCTAACCAACTTACAACTGGCGACCAGCGCCCACGGTGGTTTAGTCAACATCAAAAAACTCAATGCCGATATGTACAGCGGCACACTGCGTAACTCCGTCATTATCGATGCTCGAAAATCACCCACCAAACTGACGGTTGATAAGAACATCAGCAGCATCCAAATCGGCGACCTGCTAATGGATCTAGCCGAGGTTGACCGTCTGACCGGTACCTTTAACACCCAGAGCAAGATTACCGCGCAGGGCGAGTCGGTGTATGCCATCGTTAACAGTCTCAACGGCTATGCCAAAGTCACCATGCCGGATGGTGCCGTCAAAGGTATCGATATGGCTCAGACACTTTGCCAAGGGTTTAACAATATCACCTCACTCGGTATTGATGCCGATCAGGTAGACCGTTCCACTCCCTTCGCCGATCTCAGCAGCAACTTCACCTTCACCAACGGTGTGGTCAGCAATCAGGACCTGACTGCTAAACTCGACGCCATCACCCTGAGCGGTAAAGGTAGCGTCAGCCTGCCGGCTCAGACTATGGATTACCGTCTTGGGTTAACTATTGAAGACGACCTGTTTAAGAAATCCTGTTCAGTGAATAACAACCTCGAAGGAGTCGAGTGGCCCGTCAACTGTAAAGGCAGCTTCGATACACCACCGGCGCAACTGTGTCGCCCCGATGCCAGCGTGCTAACAGACCTGCTGAAGCAAAAAGCGAAGAAGGAACTCGAAAGCAAGCTGATGGAAAAACTCGGCGGCGATGAAGGTGATAGCAAAGTCGAAGGCGCTAAAAAGTTACTGAAAGGACTTTTTGGAAGCTAATGACCACCGATCAGTTTTCAACCGCCGTGCTCGATTGGTTTGATCAGCACGGCCGTCACGACCTGCCTTGGCAGGCCAACAAGACCGCCTATTTCACCTGGCTCTCTGAGATCATGTTGCAACAGACTCAGGTCAGCACGGTGATCCCCTATTTTGAGCGTTTTCGTGAGCAGTTTCCCACGGTGGAAGATCTTGCGGCAGCAGAGCAAGATGAAGTACTGCACCTCTGGACTGGCCTTGGCTACTATGCTCGCGCCCGTAACCTGCATAAAACCGCTAAGATCGTCAGTCATGACTTTGGCGGTCAATTTCCTGACAGCGTCGACGCACTGGAGCAGCTACCCGGTATTGGCCGCTCCACCGCCGGGGCGATTCTATCGATCTCTACCGGTAAGCGCGCCGCTATTCTCGATGGCAATGTGAAACGGGTCCTAGCGCGTTACTACGCCATTGAGGGCTGGCCAGGCACCACCGAGAACATGAAGCAGTTATGGCAGTTTGCCGAACAAAACACGCCCCACCAGCGAGTCGCCGATTACACCCAAGCGATGATGGATATGGGCGCGACCCTCTGCACCCGCAGCAAACCGGCTTGCCTACTCTGCCCTTTAACCAGCGGCTGTCAGGCGCGGCAGCAGGGCAGCGAGAATGAGTTACCGGCCTCGAAACCGAAAAAGGCCATTCCCGTTAAACAAACGCTGATGCTGCTGATTGAAAATGACACCGGCCAAATACTCTTACGTCAACGGCCTCCTACCGGCATCTGGGGCGGCCTCTGGAGCCTTCCAGAAACATCTGACCTACGTGATGCCGAACATGAAACCGGCTTGCCAGTCGATGCTGACAGCGCCACAGCACTGACACCCATAAGGCACACCTTCAGCCATTTCCATCTCGATATCACACCGGTGCACATAGAGCTGCGCGATAATGACCTTACAAACAGTGTCATGGAACAGCCCGCCACTCTCTGGTATAACTTACGCCAGCCACAGAAGATCGGTCTGGCCGCCCCAGTCAAAAAGCTATTGGGCAAACTAAAAACGAGCTAAACACCGGTCTCAGAGTAAACGATCAGACTAACCTTGGAGAACACCATGACCCGCACCGTAATGTGCCGCAAATACAAAGAGGAACTGGAAGGACTCGATAAACCCCCTTATCCGGGAGCCAAGGGCCAGTTAATCTTCGATACCGTATCGAAAAAAGCGTGGACCGAGTGGACCAACCACCAGACCATGCTGATCAACGAAAAACACCTCAGCTTAATGGACCCATCGACCCGTGAATTCCTGCAACAAGAGATGCAGAAATTTATGGACGGCGATGACTACGAAAAAGCCGAAGGCTACGTTCCACCGTCGAAATAAGTACAAAAAACAACCAATCAAACAAAAAAGTGCAAAAATAAACAGTTTTATGCTGCAGGATGATTGACAGCGCAGCCTGAAATCAGTTTAATACGCACCTCTTGTTTGCCCGGATAGCTCAGTCGGTAGAGCAGAGGATTGAAAATCCTCGTGTCCTTGGTTCGATTCCGAGTCCGGGCACCATTAATTTGGTTGAAAAAGCCTCACTTCATAGTGGGGCTTTTTTGCGTCTGGACTACTGTAACTCGGAACACGAACCCGGTTCGATGATTCGTCGCTGCGCTCCTCTCCCTTCGGGCCATCGCCAAAGAGCGGCTATGTTGTAATAACCTTCGGCATGACTCCGAGTCCGGGCACCATTCAAGAATAAGTCAACCTCGTTAATCTCGTTAAGAGAAGCGGGGCTTTTTTATGCCTGAAGAATACGAACCTAGCTCGCTGATGCAGCGTCCGCGATAAATAAGAATACCCCTCTACAAAAGAGACCGAAAAAAGCGCTAGTCTTTGCCGCTTTCAAGTGCCATCTGATACCCCATATCGCTGCTGGAAGCAGATCCCACGGCACTGCAGAATGAAGACAGACTCTTAGAATAGATAAAACAAAACTATCCAATAAGTAGGTTGCCGTAACATTGTTAAATGTTCGCTTATTATTTTGGATAGCCCTTAATCTGTTGCTTTAACTCTTTCAGTACAGCAACACCATCAACACCACGCTCCGCTGCCGCTTTAATCCAGGCCTCATCAACACCCACCACCAATTGTTTAAAGGCAGTCGCCATCGGATCATCTCGGTCAACCAGATGAATATTCACACCCATCTTTTGAGCGTACTCTAAGCCTGCTTTATCGCCTGCATCCCAGGCGGCACCCGCTAATGCCGAAAACTTCTCGCCTGACACGGCTAAGATAGCGTCGCGATCGTCTTTCGTGAGTGAATTGAGAAAATCAGGATTAATAAAAAATGAAAAACTACCGAGATACATCCCTCCGGGTAATACCGTAAGATTCGGCGCAACTTCCGTTAACCGATAATCTTTCTGTGACGCCACAGGCATAAAGACACCGTCCACAATACCTTGCTGCAACATCTCATAAACCTTTGAACCCGGCGCACTCACACCCGTTACCGAGAAACGTTCAGCCAGTGCAGTTTGAACACCACCACCTAATCGAATTTTCTTACCATTCAAGTCGGCTAATGAAGCTAGAGGCTTTATCGTCTGTATTTGACCGGGGCCATGCGTAAAAAGCCCTAGCACATGCAACCCGGCATGCTCGTTAGCCTGCGTGAAATATTTTTCATGTATCCGCCAATAGGCTACAGATGCAGCCTCGGCATTAGCATTCATTAAAGGTTGTTCTATTGCCTGTGTCAGCACAAAGCGGCCAGGAACATACCCGTGATAGCTCCAACTTGCATCGACAACATTGTCTTCCACCAACTCAAACATTGTTTTGGGATGACCCAAGCCATACTCGAGTACCACCTTCACCCGCCCCTGAGTGGCTTCTTCAACCCATTTGCCCCATGTCGGAAAAACAACACTGTTTTGGGGATGCTGGGGTGAAGCCCAAGTCGCTATTCGTAGAATCTGAGTCGCCATAACGCTCGATGATAAACCCAGTAAACTACTCATTATCAGAACCCTGATGAGGTAACCTTTAATCATTTTGACACCTATTATTTTTATTTGATGTGATTTTTTAGTGCTAACAACACAATATGTATAAATCTTAAAGTAGAGCCTCTATTCATTAAAAATGTTTACTCAACATTCTTTTGTTAAGCGCGATAAAACTCGGGGAAGATCGCATTATCAGAAGGATAGCTGCCAGGGCTCACGCGAACCTCCTCAGGATTAACACTGGGGTCGGTGCCCGGTCTTGGGTCCCAGATAGCATCATCGCCTAACCAGCGGGTTGAGAGAGCCATTCGATCCTGAGTACTCGATTCGTTACCCGGTGCGCCATGCAGAGTCCAAGCAGAGAACAGCAAGGCATCACCGGGCTGAAGATCAAAGCCGATAATATCGAAATCATCGCGGGCAGCTTCAATATCCGGGCATGGAACGCCCTCGCCAGTGCCTGTCCAAGCATTCTTATCAGCGCCTGATGCGCCGAAAGCCTCCGGCAAATAAACCAAATCGTCTTGCTGAGATCCGCGAACAAACTCTAGGCCACTGCCCGCTACCGTCACCGGCGTGAGTGCTAGCCATACGGAGGCAATCTGCTTTCCCTTGAACGGCCAGTAAGGCACATCTTGATGCCACGGCGTCGGTATGGCTGTTTCAGCTTTCTTAATCAATAGATGGTCAAAATAGAAGCGGGCGCTCTGACTCTGCATCGCCTGGGCCGCTAGACGGGCGCAACCGGAGTCCTTGGCATATTGGTAGATGAGATCATGGGAGCGCCACAGGTAACGGTCGGTAAACATCCGCCCTTTTTCGGCCCCAGGGTTCGCATCATTACAGAGTTTACCGGGGTTTTCGAGTTGCTGCTGACCAAAGGCAAGCAGCTTGGCAATCCACTCGGGATCAACCGCATTACGAATACACACAACACCGTCTTGCTGATACTGAAGAATCTCGGTCTCGGTCAAGTTTCGCTGAGTCATGTCAGTTTCCTTTTATATTTATTGTTGACCTGACTATAGCGTTCTCAATAGTATTGATTAAGTCTATAAAGTTGATATCTATTATGGAAAAATTTGATTACAGCGCACTGAGCTTTAAAAGCCTTAAAACGCTTAAGCTAATCTATGATTTAGGTTCGCTAACAGCGGCAGCGATAGAGCTTGGGCAAAACCAACCCACCATCAGCTATACGCTGGATCAAATGCGGGCCGCCCTGCAAGACCCGCTTTTCGTTCGCTCTGGCCGAGGTGTAGCGCCAACGAGTCGCTGTCATCAGATCATGCCGGAGATAGATAAGCTGCTTCGAGGGATGTCGGAACTGCTTCAACCGGAGGAGTTTGAACCCAGCAATGCCAACCTAGACGTCACCATCTCTTGTAATCAGTATGAATTACAAATCATCGTGCCCAGCTTGGTAGAGCGATTAAATCGGCTAGCACCCAATATCCGTATGGCCTTTATTCAGTCCCATGTGAGCGGGCATCGTCAGTTACAGCGAGGCCTATGCGATCTGCTGCTCTCTCCGGTCGTACGTGATTATGAAGCGCTCTACCAACGCCGGTTATTTAAAGACCGCTATGTCTGCCTGATGTCCGCTGCACACACCTTAGCCAAGCAACCGATCGGCCTTGATGACTACCGAGCCGCGAAACATGTAGAGATCCATTATGAGGGCGGCTGGAAACCATTCTACCTAAGCGCGCCAGAGCTGCAGGGGGTGAATTTAAATGTCGCCCTAAGCCTACCCAGTGTCTCCAATTTGATTCCGACAATCGCCAGTACCGATCTACTGATGACACTACCTGAACGGTTAGCGCGTCTGATTGGCGGATCCATGCTAATTAAAGACCCCCCCTTTATCAGTGATTTTGAACTCTGCTTATATTGGAACAAAATGACCCACCACTCAAAGGCCCACCAGTGGTTACGAGAACAGATCATCGATATTTGTAGCACGCTGGACAGCCCCAGATCGACAACTTAAAGCGGTTCTTATTGGCGCATGAAAGCCCGTTAGCGGGTCAAACACCAGATAGCGAATAACGGTTTATCCAGCGATTGCATGGCATGAAGAATATTGGAAGGGTTGTACACATAGCCACCCAGACCCGGTGAGTGCCAAGGGTTATCCTTTTGACGCCAGCGCCCCTGACTCAAAACGATATAGACCTCTTCCGGTGGATGGTGGTGATCGGGGTAGGTTATACCTGGCTGCATCAATGCGACACCCACGGTAATATCCTCGCGAATATCTAGCCCTCTCGGGCCGATGATCTGCGCATTCAGGTGACCCGCCATAAACTCAGGTCTATCGGGTGCCGATCTTTGATACCAGGTTAGGTAATCGGCGATAGCGAAGAATGAGTGAGCCAGAGGATGTAGCCTGACCGGTAGTTCATCAACACTCTCAACCAATTGCGCCATGAGGCCACTCAAGGGGTTTTCCTGCTTCTCCCGTGCAGCGATAGGATTCTCAACTTTAAGCCCTTCGCAGATCTCCCGAACCGCCTCTTTCGCCGATAATGGAAAACCGACGGGCTCTCTCAACAGTTGACGCAGTTGCGCCTGAAATTTATGCAGTGACGTATCCATACAACATCTTGAACCACGGCACCCTTACTACTCTGCCGTTTCTATTTTTTTAATATAGGCTTGCATCGATGCCAGATTAAGCTGATCGACCTGATTCTGAATTTGTAGCTTAACGTTTGTCTTAGCTTCGCTAGAATAGAGTCGATAGAGGGCGAAATTAACGCCCAGCGACAAAACAAACAGCAACACGACCACGATTAACGCATCCAGATGAATCTCAAACTTTTTCAATGTTCGTCCTTTTCTAAACCGGGCTCGATCCGCTTTAACCACTGATCGGCAGGTTCGGGTATCGAAAACAGATAACCCTGCATCAACGGCTGACCATTCTGACGCAGATATTCGGCTTGTGCCTCGGTCTCAACGCCTTCGGCAACCACGCTGAGTTTAAACCGTGCCGCGATCTGCTGGATAACATTGACCAGCTCCGCATCGTTCGGATCATTCAGCATATCGCGGATAAAACTTTGATCTATCTTTAGCTCGGTCAACGGCAGGCTCTTAAGGTAATAGAGGCTGGAATAACCGGTGCCGAAGTCATCGATGGAAAAGCTGACTCCGGAATCGGCTAGCGCAATCATCTTGCCGACCACCCGATCAATATTATCCAGCATCGTACTTTCCGTCACTTCGATCACTAACTGACTAGGCGCCACGTTATACCGCTGTAAACACTCTTCCGTGTAACTAACAAAGTCATCGCACTGAAAACATTCAGAACTCACATTAACCGACATTTTAAGCTGGGGATGACTCTCCCGCAGCGGCCCTAGTAGGGCAGATACATGATCAATCATCCAGCGATCGATCTGAACAATAAGGCCTGACGCCTCTGCCAACGGGATGAACGCCGCAGGGCTAATTAAGCCCTCTTCAGGATGCACCCAACGGACTAACGCTTCCGCGCCATGTAACCGACCATCGGAATAGATCTGTGATTGCAGATACACCCGCAGCTGCCCCTGCTGAATGCCTAAACGTAATTTATGCTCATCGGTAAGGCGCTGTTCTATACGTTCGCCCATATCGGTTTCAAAAAAGACGACCGCACCATCATTACCGGTATTTTTCGCCCGAAAACAGGCGGTTTCAGCATGACTAATGACAGAGGAAACAGGCTCTTCCGAACTACCCGGATAGATCGCAGCGCCCACCGCCGCCCGCAACTGAAACAGATCATTTTCAATGGTTTTCGAAATCTCGGCAACCAGCGCCTGAATACCATAGGCATGTTGATGTACGGTGTCGGCGGCCTCTTCAGAGCTCCCATGCACTTGCGGCAACAGCATCGCAAATTGATCACCCTCCAAGCGTGCCAAGGAGTTACCATCGGTTAAATAACCGGTCAGCGCCTGTGCCAGATCAGCCAACACCTTATCGCCCAACGCCGAGCCCCGGGTCACACAGAGATTACTAAATCCCTGTAAACCAAACACCAGCAATGCGCCAAAACCCCCTTGTCGATAGGTGTTACCCAACAACTGAGATAAACGGTCGGTCAGCAGCAGTCGATTCGGTAGCGAGGTTAAGGGGTCGTGCCAGGTCAGAAAATCCATCCGCTGCTGAACTTCACGTAGCTGAGTAATATCGCTGAAGACACCGATATAACATTTAACCACCTCGTCTTCATCGTGGACCGCACTGATGGTCAACAATTCGAGATACAGCTCACCGTTCTTGTTCTTATTCCAAACCTCGCCTGTCCAGTGGCCGGTGCTTTTAATCGATTGCCACATCTCGCGATAAAAACATTCATCATGGCGACCAGACCTCAACATACGAGGGGGTTGCCCTAATACTTCCTCTTCGGAATAACCGGAAACTCGGGTAAAGGCGCTATTAACGGCAATGATCTTTCCCTTAGGGTCAGTAATCATCACACCATCACTGGTACTTTCAAACACCTGCGCAAATAGTTTCTGACGCTCACGCACCTCTTCCAGTTCAGTTGAATAACTGAGCATCTGGGTATGCTGCTTCTCCAGTAAACAGAGCTTGTAATGCAGCCGCTGGTTCGCCTCTTCTAACTGTTTGACCAGACTTTTCAGCTTTAGGTGGGTATTCACCCGCGCCCTGACCACCGAGACAGTAAAGGGCTTGGTAATATAATCCACCGCGCCTAATTGCAGCCCATGTTCCTCAGAATCCGACTCGCTTTTTGCGGTCACAAAAATAATAGGGATATGGCTGGTTGCACTATCAAGCTGTAGTTGTTTACAGACCTCATAGCCATCCATACCGGGCATCATGACATCGAGCAAAATAAGATCTGGCCGCTCTTTGTGAATCAAAGACAAGGCTGAGGGGCCATCGGTCGCAATCATAATATCGAAGTCGGCCTGAAGTGATTGCGCCAGCACATGAATATTGCTGGGGACATCATCAACCATCAACAACAAAGGTCTTGCGGTTGATAATGTTCTATTCATCAGGGCTCCTTGGTTCTTCGCTGAAGCAGATCCGATTACGGCCGGAACCTTTTGCTTCATATAACTGCTTATCGGCTAACAAAAATAGGGATTCAGGCGGTTGGTCGTTATTTGGCTCCAAACAAGCAACCCCCACACTAACCGTGACTCGATCATGATCGGCATCGGGGGACTGCGGCATATTTAACGCCCGCACCTCAACCATCAATTTTTCAGCCACCGCTACAGCACCCGCCAAGGGGGTATTGGGGAGCACAAAGACAAACTCCTCGCCGCCGTAGCGCATTAGCTGATCAGATGCTCGACTGATCACTTTACTCAGTGCAGCCGCTAACGCCTGCAAACACTCATCACCCTGCCGGTGACCGAAAAAATCGTTGTACAACTTAAACTGATCAATATCCACGACCAACATGGACAAACAGCTACCTTTGCGTTGCAGCCGCCCCCACTCCGCAGCCAAACTCAGATCGTAAGCTCGCCGGTTACCGATACCCGTTAGTGCGTCAATCAACGCTCGCTGCTCCAACATATCGGTGCGGCGCTTAAGCTCTAAGTGAGTGCGCACTCTTGCTAGCAGTATAGGCGAAGAGATAGGTTTATGAATAAAATCCACCGCGCCAAGTCGAAAGCCTTTCAACTCATCGATCTCTTCATGCAGCGCGGTCACAAAGATTATCGGCAGATCGCGAGTCTCGTCGTTACCTTTAAGTTCATGGCAAAAACTAAAGCCATCAACCTCGGGCATCATCACATCTAACAGGAGGATATCGGGAAGCTGTGTGCGTAGCACCTCCCTCGCTTCAGCCACACTGCGGGCAATCAGTACTTCATAGTGAGGGTTTAACAGATCACCCATCAGCCGCAGATTAGTCAACTCATCATCAACGACCAGCACCCTGGCAGGTGAACTCGGCCGACTTTGTTGTTGATGCTCTGTTTGCATGAACGATTTGACCATATAACGCTACTCAATCCATACAATGACAATAGAAGAAAGTTCTTAACGTGCAACAACCACTTTAGCAGCCCAGTGCCCGTTTACCAAGCAGATCATTTTTCACTTCTCCGCTTAGTCGCTGGGGCCCTCTTGCGCATCATTTTCCTGCTGCCAATGGGTCTTAATGATCTGCTGCGCATGCGGATAATCAAAGCCATCGATGGCTCTGATCAACCCCTGTAGCCAGTGACCGCTGGTGAAATGTTTATACGTATCCAGCTTGGCTATTAAGTCCGCAGGAACTAAGCGATGCCGGTCAACCAGAGCGGCTATTTGCTGTAATAGCTGTTCTAGTTCAGCGGCGCTCTCTTCACTTAGATCATCACTACCCTCCGTTTCCGGCTGTTGCAGATGCGGTTGAATATATTCAAGCGTGCAGCTAATTATCTGCAGTAACTGCTCCAATGACGCGGCATGAAAGTGATTCAAATCGGCTATTTCCAGCTCTAACGACGCGGCTTCCCGCTGTAACGGTAGAGCGCCCACATTACCGGCAATGCCTTTAAGCGAGTGCAGTGTTTGCCTCAATAAGCTAGGTGATGTACCCGCCACCACCGCCGGTAGCAACTGGGCATCGAGCCTGCGAAGATCATCACTGAACGCTCGCAACAGCCCCTGCAACGCCGCCTCGTCATTACCTAAGCGTTGCTGTAATTGATCGAAACTAATCCACGTTTGTTCATTCTCACCGCACCCCTCTGGTGCCATGGGTGCGTCAGAAAAAGAGGCGACGATTTCATCGGCTTTGAAATATCGTTGCAGCGTGGTGGCCAGCTGAGTTAGCTCAATCGGTTTAGTGATATAACCATCCATACCCACTTTAATCGCAGCGGCTTTGTCCTCTTCGAGAATGGCGGCGGTCATGGCAATAATAGGCAGATGCTGCCCAGCCGGTTCTGACGCCCGATAATCTTTGGTCGCGGCAAAGCCATCCAGGTTCGGCATCTGCAGATCCATCAATACCAGATCATAGGCGTTGGTCGCCAATTGATCTAAAGCCTCTAGTCCATCACTCGCTAGATCAACGCTGACACCCAATTTTTTGAGCATCACCTTAGCAACTAATTGGTTGGTTTCTTGATCCTCCACCAGCAGGATTCTTTTGCCCTTCAAGACTTCACTTTGATCTAAATAATCAGCAGCCATCGGTTTAGGCCCCCGCCCTAAGCTACGCAGCACACCGTTATACAGCCTGCGCGGGGTCACCGGTTTGATGATGACCGCATCTGGCTGCGAGGGGGTACCGATCAATTCCGCCGCACTCTCATCCGAATTAATCATTAACAGAACATGCCGCGCCCGACCGCGCTGTTCGAGTTCGGCGGACAACGCCGGCCAATGGCTACGACTACTGCTATCAAACATAATCAGATCCGCCTGCAGCAGCTCCGGTGAATCAAGCCCTTCGGCTTCACTGCTCACCACGGTAACGCTCGCGCCCAAAGATGTGAGTAGATCATAGCTAATACGCTGGCCAGTCGGCTGAGTATCCACCATTAACACCGTCACGCCCTCTAACCGCCCCTCGAGCAAATGGTCACTCCCAGGCACACGCCCTACCATTGCACTAAAACGAAACTCGCTTCCCTTGCCAAAGACACTGCTCGCCTCGATGCTACCGCCCATCAACTCCGCGAGTGATCGACAAATAGCTAACCCCAATCCGGTGCCGCCATATTTTCGCGTGGTTGATGCATCTAACTGAGAAAATGAATCAAATAATAGGTGGATCTGATCTTCCGGCATACCGGGGCCGGTATCGCTCACCCGGAAACCCAACCTAATCTGATCGGCCTCACAAACCGCATCGACCGTCAGAACAATCTCGCCCTCGGCGGTAAATTTAACCGCATTACCAATCAGGTTATTTAATACCTGCCCCAATCGAAGTGGATCACCGATCACTTTTGCGGGCAGATACGCCGGCAGATCAAGATAGAGACGTAAACCTTTTTCGTGAGCATCAATAGCGAAGAGGTCGATCGAGCGGGTAACCACCTCCTCTAGTTGAAATTCGGTGTGTTCCAGCGCTAACCGATTAGCATCCATTTTGGAGTAATCGAGAATATCATTGAGCAGGCTCAACAGGGCTCTAGAGGCGTTAAACATCCGCATAATATAGTCACGCGCCGTGTCGGGTAGATCAAACTCCGTCAACAACTGACTCAGACCCACAATCGCATTCATCGGCGTACGAATCTCATGGCTCATATTCGCTACAAATTCGCTTTTCGCCTGACTGACGGCCTCTGCTTGCTGCCGCGCTTGTTCGAGCATCTCAGAGGCCTTCGCTCGTTCGGTCACATCCACCACCGCAACGATAATCACCTCTTGATCCTGATAGATAATTGGCCGCGCCGTTAATTCGACACGAATCTCGCTACCATCCTTTTTACGGTGCACCGACTCCTGAGACAGATCTGTAGCGATGAGGGTTGGTAGGGTACAGCCGTCCACCACCATATCCGTCAGCATCATCCCCTTGAACTCATCACGGTTATATCCATAGTGAATCTCAGCCGCATGGTTGATCATCAAAAACTGACCGCTGGCACGTTCAAGCAGCATCATCGGCACCGGTGCTAACTCAAAAACTTCGTGATAGCGACGTTCACTGGCTTTTAACGCCTCTTCAGCCTGTTGCCGTCGAGTGACGTCAATGATGATCGAGAGAATCAAGGTTCGATGCGCCATTTCGATCTTACCGTTACGCAGCTCAACCACTCGTTCATCACCATTCGCTAAGATATGCGTTAAACGGATCAACTTTTCCTGATTGGTCTGCAGTGATGCGCTCGACGAACTCAGACTATCCAGAGTCATACGCTTAAAGGCATCGATGCCGTAACCGTAAAACTCCAACGCCCCCAAGTTGGCATCAAAGATACTGCCATCCTCTGGATCACTGAGCAGCATCACCACCCCCGCATTGCTGAAGAGTAGTCGGTGCCGCTCTTCACTAACGCTGAGCTCTTCGGTCATCTCACGGGCTAAACGCTGCGCGGCTTTTTGTGAAAACGAGAGATTGGCGACAATCCAAAACAGCAGTAAATCAAAGACTAAGCCGCAGATCGCGACAATGATGGGCTGGCTTTTTTCAGCCCCGGTGAGATAGCCTGGCCGACTATAGAGATAGAGGCTCCAATTATGGCCGCCCATATCCAGCACATAAAGACCATCAAATGCCGGATCATGCCCTTCGGCTCCGTACCGAGGAGAAATACCAGGCACATTGTTATAAAGGATCTTATCCGCGGAGGCTTTAGAACCATCATAGATCTCAAAATCGATATGATCCTGACCGGAGCCCAAGATCCCCTGCATGAAATCGCCCATCCGAAAAGCACTAAAAACGTAGCCAAACAGGGCCTTGCGCCGCTGGGCTAAAGTCTCTACCGGCTCTCCGCTACGGTACAGCGGATAGTACATCAGGAAGCCATATTGCGTATCGGTGTCGGTCTCTTGCACCAACGTAACCCGCCCAGACACGGTCGGTTTGCCGGTATCTCGGGCAATATTCATCGCCTGTCGTCGGGTAGGTTCCGAGTACATATCAAAACCAAATGCGCGCTGATTCCGCCAATCAAACGGCTCTAAATAAACGATGGCACTATAAAGATCTCTTGGGCCCGGCGGTTTAATACTGTAGTTTTGGAATCCCTCTCCCCGTATCGCTTTTTGATGTGCATTAAGATCTTCAGGTTCTACCATGACCGCATAACCCAACCCCTGAATACCGGGGAAGTGCTCCTGTAGATCAAGTGTATCGGTAAAAGCCTTCCAGTCTTTGCGGTCGAGATCATTGGCAACGTTAAATAGGCCACTGCCACTGCGCAGTGCCATCGCATATTCGGCCATCCGCTGCTCCATCGCTTTATGCACATCCTGAACCTGAAACGAAAAACGCTCCCCTGCACGCTGTTTCACCGCGCTATCCGAGATATACCAAGCCAGACCCGTTAATACCAAAGAGACGAACAAAACAACCCAAGCGATGATCGGACGGTGCTCTAAAAATTGACGAATACTGATGCGATACGTGGCTGGTTGGGTTGGCATAGATGATGACTCCTACTAATGGACACGAGATCCCTACGACTACGCTATAAACATGCCTCTACCCATACGCTGATATAAAAAGGCTGAGTCAATATATGTAACCTATTAAGACTAGAACACATTAACAGGTTATCCATTAACGCGGGAGATGTCAGGTCAATCATCAAGAACAAAGCAGGCAAAACAAATAATTAGCTCACCTACGCGGTTGCCATCCATGCTGGATAAGCCCTCGTTAGCAGGCTCACCATGGATTCAGATATCGAGACCAATGCATTACTAGACTGTCACTCAAGCAGCTAAACTGTTCGGCATTGCACCCCAAAATGCAGTAAAATGCCGCCTTTACTATAACTAAGTAACCATTGAGCGGCTGACGCGGCTCTTTAACTCCGGATTTTTATCAGATGATACGTGTTTCAAATATTAAACTGCCCCTTGACCATGATGAGCAGGCCCTTACCGATGCCATTTTAGCCACCCTCGACATTACCGCTGAACAATTGACCGCGGTTGAAATCCGCCGTCGTGGTTACGATGCACGCAAAAAAAACACTATTTTTCTGATCTACACCCTGGATATCGACACCACCATTAATGACGAATTACTGGTAAAGCACGCCAGTAATCAATCCATCCGACAGACACCGGATATGGAGTACAAATTTGTTGCACAAGCGCCGACAGATTTGCAGGAACGCCCACTGGTGATCGGTTTTGGCCCCTGTGGTCTACTCGTCGGCCTCATACTGGCGCAAATGGGTTATAAGCCCCTTATTATCGAGCGGGGCAAAGCCGTACGTGATCGCACCAAAGACACCTTTGGCTTTTGGCGGCAGAAAAAGCTTAATCCGGAATCCAACGTTCAGTTTGGTGAAGGCGGCGCAGGCACCTTCTCTGACGGTAAGCTATCGACCCAAATTAAAGACCCCAAGCAATATGGCCGCAAAGTGCTAACCGAATTCGTAGAAGCCGGTGCGCCAGAAGAGATCATGTATGTCAGCAAACCCCATATCGGTACGTTTCGACTGGTCTCGATGGTGGAAAAAATGCGCGCCAAAATCATTGAGATGGGCGGCGAGATTCGCTTCAGCGCCCGAGTCGATGATCTACATATCGACGACGGTCAGGTAACCGGCGTTACCCTGTCTAATGGCGAAACCATCCATTCAAAACATGTTGCTCTAGCGATCGGCCATAGCGCCCGAGATACCTTTCAGATGCTGTTCGATAAAGGCGTCTATATGGAAGCCAAACCGTTCTCGGTGGGTTTTCGTATCGAGCATGAACAATCACTGATCGACCGCGCCCGCTTCGGTAAAAACGCAGGCCATCCTATTCTCGGGGCGGCAGATTACAAACTCGTGCACCATTGTAAGAGTGGCCGTTCGGTCTATAGCTTCTGCATGTGCCCAGGCGGCACCGTGGTGGCAGCTTCCTCAGAAGAGGGTCGCGTGGTGACCAACGGCATGAGCCAATACTCCCGTCAGGAGCGCAACGCTAACAGCGCCATCGTGGTCGGTATCGATCCCTCCGATTACCCCGGCAACCCATTAGCCGGTGTCGATTTTCAGCGGCAATTGGAGAGCAATGCCTATCTGATGGGCGGTGAAAACTACGATGCGCCGGCACAGAAAGTGGGCGACTTCCTCAAAGGCCGTTCCTCAGCAGAACTCGGCGATGTCCAACCGTCGTTTAAGCCCGGAATAAGACTGACCGATCTATCCAAGGCGCTACCCGACTTCTGTATTGAAGCGCTGCGCGAAGCGATCCCTGAGTTTAATAAACAGATTAAAGGCTTCGCCAAGGATGACGCCCTGCTCACCGGCGTCGAAACCCGCACCTCATCGCCGATTTCGATTAAACGTGGCCACGATATGCAGAGTATTAACACCCGTGGCTTATACCCCGCAGGTGAAGGTGCCGGCTATGCCGGCGGCATCATGTCTGCCGCGATCGATGGCATTAAAATCGCCGAAGCGATCGCATTAAGCATCAATGAGCAGCAGGGCTAATACGCTGATTCCCGTAGGGTGCCGGTGAGGAACGAACCGCACCGATGGTGATGAAATAATCGCACCGATGGTGCCAATGACAATAATACAGCTGGCGCTGATGTCGATGGTGCGGTTCGCAAAGCTCACCAAGCACCCTTGTATCTCTCAGCGATGGATGATTAGCTATCTCCATTGCAAAGAAGTCAGTCAGTTTGGGAGCACCCTTAGCACTTTGATGCTGTGCCGTAGATTAAACCTGACTTCTTTTTTCTCCAA
>NZ_RQXW01000029.1 GCF_003957515.1 Amphritea opalescens | reverse complement strand
TGCTACCGTCGCCATTCATTGGGGCGATCGCATCGATAATCACAGTACCTGGGCCACTAGTATTACCTGCCTCATCGGTCGCGGTAGCACTCACCTCAACACCATCAGCAATCGGTGTCGTCGGCGTTACACTCCAATCACCATTTTCATCTGCGGTCGTAGTGAGGTCGGTGACACCATCCCCATCAATATCGATATTTACGGTACTACCCGCTTCCGCGGTACCCGTAAGTTCTTCCCCATCACTAGGATTAATTATCGGTGCGGCAGGCGCGATTGTATCAACCGTAATAACACCGTCGATTTGACTTTCATTGCCAGCAGGATCTGTTGCCACGACTGTAACGGGCGTTTCGCCTTCGGCTAATTCAGCAAGTTCATCATCAGCTAATTCCCAAGTACCATCACCATTATTGGTTGCCTCATATTCATCACCATCAACAATAACCCTGATCTCTGCATCATTGTCATCAATGGTGCCCGTTAAAGCAGGAGTACTATCGTTTGTCAGCAGCGAATCAATCGTTACACTTGGCGGTGTGTTATCAGAATCATCTGAATCAGAAGATCCGCCAGAAGCAATAGCGGCACCTAGTGCAAGCCCTCCCAAAACAACAGGCCAAAACGGAAAAACGGAATTAACTGCATCATAACCTAAGCTTTGATAAGCCGTTTCACCTTCTTCAAGCTCCCATAAAAGGTCACTTTCCAAACCCGTTTGAGGTACAAAATTATAATAAGAGCCATCTTCAGCCAAACCAACTAATACTGGTGGCGTATCGAGGTTATAATAATTTGAAATAACTAAATCAGGTGACGCATCAGCTGCATGCCCTTCCAATCTAATTTCTAGATCTGCATTATTTCGCTTAACAAGCACCTGTTGCGGTGCGACATCAGCATCTAACTGGCGAAGTTCTATCGCTGTATCAGTTTGAGCATCGATTTGAACTAGACCTTCATTTGAACCCACTAATTGTGAGTCCAAAATACCGTCAGAATTTTGAACAATAACTTGAAAAGGAGTGGTCATATGGAACCTACAAAATAATTTATTTGATTAATACTGCTCAAACTTAATTAGATTACTTTGCCTGAGACTCATAGTGTCCGATGAGCTGCACACTAACTCTGCGGTCCGGCTGAAGGCATTTAATAAGCTCTGGTCGAGCGAGAGAATCAGAACAATTTGTAGTTATTGGTTCAGCACTACCAAATCCAATCGCCTGAATATCACCTGGCACACCATGACTGATCAGGTAGGATGCTACGGTTTTAGCGCGCCTTTCTGATAATGTTTGATTATGAGTATCGCTACCGAGTCTATCGGCATAACCAACGACAACAACCCGGTTAGATTTCATATCAAAAGCGCTAACTTCTTCAACTAACTTGTCGAGTCGGTTCTTAGCAACCAGATCACTTAACATACCGCCATCAAATGCAAATAGAGCATCTGCATTAAGATCAATCTCTTTCAGTATGACTTCTTTTTCAGGAGAACATTGAGGAAAATTTCGATTAGCGAGGAAAGATTTATATTCAAGATTAGTTAACTCATCTTGCGCAATAGCTTCATTAACTAGTTCAAATCTTATTACACCTTTAGAGGCGGAAACGATTTTAACAAATAAATCTTTATCCGGAGTCGACTTAAAATTAATACTCTGCTTAATATCTTCAGTTGTTTTAAGTGTTAACTCATTATCACCAAAACAAAGACTACTAACGAGATACTGCCCAGGCATAAGCCCGCCTACCACTCGTTGATCATGCGTCACCAAAACAGAATTAGCGTCAAAATTGTCCGCATCTATATCTGTACGATAAACAATAAGTTCAGCCTGATTAAAGCTCGGTGAAATATGACTCTCTTGGATCGTTTCTTTAGGTCCAATCAAGTAGTTAGGTGTGCTAGTCGAACACCCTGAAGCCAAAAAAATAGACGTGGAAAGACAAAAAATAAAAAGAGCTTTTGTTAACATTTAGATTCCCTTTCAAACAGCAACAATCCCGATGCGAATGATAATTAAGGAAATTAAAAATATCAACTAGGGAAAACCTCTAAAAACATTACAATTAATATGGATTTAGTTGACAATTAAGTAGCACTAAAACAGCAGAGTGATGGATAAAAATCTCACTAAAACCTACAAGAATAGCGGGCTACAGAGGTACTCCCTTTCCATCAAAAAATACTTAAAAGTGTGTTTTAAATGTCATTTTCCTTGTAAAAAAAACAACCGATATCGAGTGATTTTTTTAAAAAAACTTTATTAATTGGTTATAAATCAACCTTAGACAGGCAGAATTTATCCTCCTGAGCCATCAACTCAAACGCTTAATCACTTCAAAATACCCGTACGATGACAGTCCTTCATTCACTAAATGATAGCTGTAAAAGCTTATGATGAGGGATCTAAATTAGAATCTGGCAATTGAAAAAAAGTACAGCAAACAAAAATGGTTCTCGGTTGACTGTAGTCGATCACGAATACAATACGTCAAAAAAAGAATACTAGGATAAGGGAAAATAGAAAAAATTAAACACTAACATTTCAGCAAACGATATCACTTTCCCTCTAACGAGAATCGTTCAGGGGTCAGTGGTGGAGTGCCATAATACTGCTGTAGGGCTTGAATTAACTGCGCTGGGCGCTCAGGAATCCCTTCAGTAAGATATTGCAGCACTTGCTGTTGCACACTCGCCTTAAAGCTATCGCTCGCGCCCATATTAGCGCCAAGGTTATCCGCGCTAAAATGAAACTTATGCCCCGCCGCTTCTGATAACAACCACTCCAATGCCTGGGGTTTAATCTCAACTTTTTCAAACTCAGCCTGTTCAGCGGCGGTACGGCCATCGGGTTTATACCAATAACCAAAATCGACCAGCAGGCGCCTTTGTTCACCAGCTACACACCAGTGACTCAGCTCGTGCAGCGCGCTGGCAAAAAAACCATGGGCGAAAATAATTCGATGTTGCAGGTGTTTATCATCCGCGGGCAGATAGATCGGTTCGTCGTCTCCCCGCTCCAATACGGTATTCAAGCTCTCGCTGAATAATCCATTGAATAGATGAATTAAACTCTCAGGTGTTCGTGGATTCATAGTAATCAATACAATTTATGGCTGATATTTAACCCAGGTCGTTTGGTTTAGCCACCAACTCTCACCGGTATTATGATCGATACGGGCCGCCACATAGCCCTTTACATCGCCATTCGCACGAATCAGCTGTACATCATAGGAAGAAATAGAAGGAGAACCTTCCTCTGCTAGAGGTTGCCAGTTATTGGCTGCCGAGATCCAACTCTCGCCGGAAAACCGGTTATAACGGATCATGACCCACTGCCCCTTAGCGGTGTAACAGCTTGCTAGCATAAAGGGATCACCGCCACCGAGCTCAGGGGCAATTTGCTGCAGCTCAAGCAACTGTTGATCCAAACGAGCCATCATATCCTGCATCTCATTATCGACAGGGGCAGCATTCGGTGTTGCAGTCGACCGCTTAACCTCTTGTGCTAACACCTGAAACTGCGTGAGTAATAACTGCACCCGTTCAGCCACCGCACTATTTTGTACTTTCAATTCAAGAAACTGTTCCTGCAGCAGGGTAATACGGCTATTCAACTTCTCGAACTGTTCTCCCTGATCAACGGCAACAACCGGTGAACTATTCACCGGTTCGCTTGCAGGCTCAGAATCCGGCTTAACATTTACTGCATTACAGCCCGTCAGTGCCAAAAAACTGAGAAGGACCAATACACCTATTCGATTCACGCTGCTCTCCTGCTATTGATGCTTACTTTCGACGGACGGCTATACCGCTAGCCGCGCCTATTCTAACGGATGACAAGACCGAGTAGAACCTCTGACACCGACGGATAAACGCTAGTCGGTGTTATTCAATCACCACGGTTTGACTACCCGTGTTACCGCTACTCTCAACCCAATTAATGACTAACTCATCACCGCTGACCGCACCCGAAAAACTGAAACCTAAAAAGGGATTACTCGCGACAGCCACACTCAGGTTCGCACTAAACACCATTTCTCCCGCATGTAACACCGTCACCTGTTGCAGAAACAGTGCAGGGATTCGTTCCTCAGTGATTTCATCAAAACCGAGACCATCATGCATCGGGTGGTTAGCAGTCATCTTCACCCGGGTTACCTGATCACTCACCTTGGTCTTAACCGTCATAATATCCGTCATAAAACAATCCTCCTGTTCTCAGGTTAACCGCAATCACCGCTAGATATTTTTGCCTCCTGAGAGGCACTTAACAGTTGTTCACCCGTTTTAACGACGGCTGTCACGGTTGATGTTTGCGGGATACGGATACGCGTCAGCACCTCTCCCTGCGCCCTTGCTGGCAGAATAAACTCAGCCACTAACGGGTTTTCACTACCTTCGATAAACAAACTAATGGATTCAACATTGGGTAACGAGGTGATAACCGATACCGGTACCGACATACCATCAGCCACCCTCATGGGCAGTTTCAGATGAACCTCATCACTGACCACAGGTTCAGCGCCAAACATTAGCTTGATCGCCTCAGCTTGAGTCTCAGCAGCAAAGGCCGCCTGATTCCATTCAGCGAGAACCTGCCGGGGTAGTAATACGCCGATGCCAAGCAATGCTCCACAGGAAGTGATCGCCTTAATGACCGCTCGTCGATTCATCATTTTTTATCCTTCACCTATCAGTACAACATCAAACAATGGCCACAACCTGATTGATCCAACCTCTGCCATGAGGGAATCTTACCCCATTAATGCCGCCGACCCCGCATGATAACCAGCAGAAAAACAAAAGCCGCAGAGATCACTGCGGCTTGATGGGTTAAACGAACGGTTTAGCGATGCTGCCAACGGGGTTTACGTTTATTAATAAAAGCATCAATTCCCTCGCCTGCATCGTGGGTGAGCATATTCTCAGTCATCACTCGACTACATTCGACATACGCCTCGTCCAAGGGCTTATCGATTTGACGCACATAAGCTTGTTTACCGATCGAGATCGCTTTACGCGAACTAGCCGCGATTTTACCCGCTACCTCATCGGTTTTTTGCTCCACTAACTCATCCGCGACGACCCAGTTCACTAGACCGATCTCGGCCGCTTTTGCCGCACTGATCATATCACCGAGCAAGAGCATCTCCATCGCATGCTTTTTACTGACAGATCGACTCAGAGCAACCATGGGTGTGGAACAGAACAAACCGATATTAACGCCTGGTGTGGCAAAACGAGATTTATCACTGGCCACCGCAAGATCACAACTCGCCACTATCTGACAACCGGCGGCTGTCGCAACCCCATGCACTTGAGCAATCACAGGGATGGGTAAATTAACGATGCTCTGCATTAATTCTGAACAGGTATCAAAAGTACACTGATAATAATCTTCTTCACCTTCGCCAATGATCTGCTTTAAATCATGGCCGGAACAGAAACCGCGACCACTGCCCTTTAACACCACAACACGTACCGAATTGTCATCGGCGATCAAACCGAACTCTGCAATCAGTGCTTGCATCAGTTCCATCGACAAGGAGTTATAGGCATCAGGACGGTTAAGTGTCAGGGTACAAACACCATCAATATCATTTCGAATTAAGAGTGCATCGTTCATAGAAACCTCAGTTCTTATTTTTAAGACCTAAGAAACTAATCCAAAACAGCACAAAAATAAAGGTTTACCCTAGGTTTTATCTAAAAACCAGGTGATCATCGAACAACATGCTTAACCAAAAAACGGTCTAACTGATTGGCAAACTGCTGCCGATCCTGTTGATTGAGTTTTGCAGGCCCACCGGTGTCGATACCTGAACCCCGTAGCTGATCCATAAAATCACGCATATTGAGCCGCTGCCGAATATTTTCAGGGGTATAGAACTCACCCCGAGGATTCAACGCATGGGCACCTTTTTCAAGCACCTCCGATGCCAGAGGAATATCCGCTGTAATCACAAGATCACCGGGTACGCTTTTTTGAACAATATAATTGTCAGCCACATCAAAGCCCGCGGGTACCTGCACCGCACTGACAAAGGCAGATGATGGGGTTTGCAAAAACTGATTTGCTACCAGTACCGTCTTAACCCCTAACCGCTCCGCTGCCCGATACAGTATCTCTTTAACCACATTAGGACAGGCATCAGCATCAACCCAGATATTCATTTGGTGAACTCCTTGGCATCGAGGTGAACGATCAAAGTGAAAGGATATCGATCATTTCCGGTAACGCACTGGCTGGTTCAGCGCCACGCTGAGCCGCAGCACCTTGTGGATAACCCCGCTCCAGCCCTTTAAAGTCGAATAATTCCGTATCCACTAAGTGGGATGGAACAACATTGCGTAATGAGCGGAACATAATTTCGATACGGCCGGGGTGATGCTTATCCCAATCTTGCAGCATCTCTTTAACCACTTGGCGCTGTAGACCATCCTGTGAGCCACACAAGTTGCAGGGAATAATCGGGAATTCACGCAATTCAGCATAGGCTGCGATATCTTTTTCGCGGGCATAAGCAAGCGGTCGGATGACCATATTTTTGCCATCATCACTCAACAACTTAGGCGGCATCGATTTAAGTTTGCCACCATAAAACATATTCAGAAAAAACGTTTCTAAAATATCGTCACGGTGATGACCCAGGGCTATTTTATTAGCGCCGACCTCTTCGGCAAAACCGTAGAGTGTTCCACGTCGTAGGCGTGAGCATAAAGAGCAGGTGGTTTTACCTTCCGGTATGAGCTCTTTAACCACCGAATAAGTATCCCTTTCAATAATATGAAAAGATACGCCAACCTGAGCAAGATACTCGGGGAGTACGTGTTCAGGAAAGCCCGGTTGTTTTTGGTCCAAATTAACCGCCAGAATTTCAAAATGAATCGGCGCACTTTTCTGGAGATTCATCAGAATATCCAACATGGCAAAGGAATCCTTACCACCGGACAAACACACCATCACCTTGTCGCCATCTTCGATCATATTAAAATCTTCGATGGCACGACCCGCTTCACGCCGTAGTCGTTTCTGCAGTTTGTTTAGACGGGTTTTCTGTTGCTTTGCCGGTTCTTCGCTCATAGATACATTCAAGACTGTTAAAAAGGCGGGGATTATAGCGGATTGTCAAACAAGATTCAGCCAGCAAATCAGTGGTAGCCAAGGCTACCACTTAATTACCCTGAGATGATCTGTTTAGTCACGTTGCGCAGAGACTTCTGCTTGGTCTTCAAGGGTCAGAACAGATTCACGATCAAGGTTAAGCACGCTCAGTAACTCACCCATCGCATTTAGCACTCGGAATTGAGTCAACACGCGATCTTTATCCGCAGACAGTAGTTCGCGTCGTGCTTCAAAGAGTTCATTCTCGGCATCCAATAAATCGACCAAGGTACGACGTCCCAAGCTGAACTGCTGCTTGTAAGCATCCAAGGTTTTTTCAGCTTCGATTACGTGGGCTTCAAGAAACTCCATTTGCCGCTCTAATAACTGATAAGCGTTCCATGACAGGCTCATACCTTCAGCGACTTCACGTTGTGCCCGATCACGAATGGCACTGGCTTCCATCAGTTGATAGTAAGCTTCTTTCTTACGATAAGAATCCGCATTACCGTTAAATAGGTTATAACGCATCCGAATCATAGCAGTCAGGTCATTGGTATAACCTTCGGTACCATCGATATTATTATTCCATGTGCCACCTAGCTCTAAGCGCACATCGGGATGAAAATCGGAATCACGGGTTTTTAATTGCGCCACCGCAGCATCCACATCGAGTTGCGCTGATTGCAGTGTTGGATGAACCCTACCTGCACGCTCTAGTGCTTGATCATAAGATATCGGTAAAAACTCATCAACGGACTCAGGTTTCACTAAGCCGATCGCTTCTTGACCGACGATTTTGTAATAACGGGCCTTAGCATCCAGAACATTATTATCGGTTGCTAAGTAATTAGTATGCGCCCGACTCAATCGCCCCTTCACCTGAGATAGATCAGAAGCAGAACCTAAACCGTGCTCTGAACGTTTGCGTATACCGTCAAGAATTTCAATATGCGCTTCAAGGTTGGCGGCGGCCAGTACAGATTCTTCTTGCGCATGGATCACCGTCATATAGGCATCAGCTACTTCGAGTGTGGTATTTTCAGCAACATTCCAGAGTTGAAATCGATGCGCTTCGGCTTCGGCTTTCGTCCGGTCGTTATTATTCTTAGTGCGCAATCCGTCGTACAACAACTGACTCATGGTCAGCGACGCTTCGCCACGCTCTAGATCGACATAATCTGAACTGCCGGTTGCGGTACGCGTAGTTGGACTATCGGTCCACTCACCACCCCAGCCCAACGCCAGATCGACTGTTGGTTTATAGCCAGCCTTGGACACACCCATCTGCTCGATGCGACTCAAATACTGGTTTTTTACAATCGCAACATCAGGTGAGTTGCCAATGGCAAAAGACGTTGCTTCCACCAGAGTCTGTGACGAGACTGTACCCGACCACATCACCATTGCTAGCGCACTAGCCGTTATTTTATTTATATGACCCATTGAACCGTTCCCCCCGGATAAAGTCCTTTTAAACGTTATCGTTCTCTTAATGCCTGCTGCTGAGCTTTAAAGATAGGCTTAAGCAGATAATCAAGTACGCTCTTTTTCCCCGTCATAATGTCAACTGTCGCCATCATGCCGGGAATTATTGGCAGTGAAGTAACACCCCGCCCCAAATCTGTATTTTCTGTACGTACGCGTATCAGGTAATAAAGATTACCCTTTTCATCTTCAATCGTATCTGCGCTGATATGTTCCAGTGTACCTTTCAAGCTACCATAGATGGAAAAATCATAGGCCGTTAATCGAACCACCGCGCTTAACCCCGGCCGTAAGAAAGCGATATCCTTAGGGGATATCTTCGCTTCAATCAGTAGATGATCTTCAGTCGGAACAATCTCGATCAAATCCATTCCTGGCTGAATAACACCACCGATGGTATTAACAGAAATGGTTTTGATGGTGCCATGCACCGGCGACACAACCATTGTCCGATCTACGCGATCTCGTAAGTTAACCTGCGCTTCCGTTTTTTGTTTTAATTCATCCAGACTTTCATTCAATTTTTGCTGGCTTTCGCTGCGAGCATTTAACGCGATTTCACGACGTTTCGCAACCGACTCTTCGATACTTAGCCGAACTTTAGGCAGCAATAACTTCGCGCCCTCAAGCTCTTGTTTATAACTATTGAGCTCTCTTTCTAGTTTGATTAACTCAATTTCAGGAATAACACCCTCATCGGCTAAGGGTTTCGTCATTTTTAGTTCACGCAAACCCAATTGATAAGAGCGATATAGATGGCTTATTTTAGATTCGAGTTCTTTCGCTTCTTGATCACCCTGCTGAATCTGTCGACCAATAATATCTAACTGGTTATTTAGATTCCTCAGATATTCCGTTAATTGGGATTGCTCCCTATCGAGTAAATCGGGGTTCTCTGTCTGCCAGTCAGCACTCAGTGCGATCGGCTGCGGTTCGATCTTAACCTGCTCTTTCCACTCACTCTTAGCCGCGGTATCGTTGATGATAATACTTTCAAGTTCTGCACGGTGGCGAGCAATCGACACTTCGATATGAGCTTTCTCTTGCGCCTGCCCTCGAAAATCGGATAAGAACCGTGTTTCATCCAAGCGTAACAGAGGCTGACCCGCTTCGACCTTATCACCCTCTTTAACATATAACTCTTTAAGAATACCGCCCTCAAGATACTGTACGACCTGTATCTGCTTTGATGGAATCACACTCCCTTCACCGCGGGTAATTTCATCTAATTCGGCAAAATACGCCCAAACAATCGCCACCACCACAAAGCAGACCACGCCCCAAAGTAGTATCTGCGAGCTACGTGGCGTATCTAGTAATACACTCGCCGCAGCGTTATCAATAAAATCGTGCAGATCATCATCAACCGCACTTTTACCCTGTTGCGTTTGCTTAGCCGGCTGCACTTTACTCAACGTTTTACTCGCCTCTGAGACGGGCTTATCTGCAGCAGCCGGAACGTTATCGTTAGGAAGGTCCGCCATTAGGATTTCCCCTCCTGTTTCGCCTTCTGTTGACTAACACCATCCCGTAACCAGTTAATGACCTCCGCTTTCGGCCCATCGGCAATCAAACGGCCATTTTCGAGCACGATAATACGATCAACAACATCTAACAGGCTCGACTTATGGGTACTCAGAATGACCGTTTTGCTACGATCTAAAGCTTTCAGCTGGTTCATTAACCGCACTTCTGACTTGCGATCTAAATGACTACTCGGCTCGTCTAACAGCATAATCGGCGGGTCCATCACAATCGCTCTAGCGGCCGCAACGGACTGACGCTGCCCACCAGAGAGCTGCCGTCCCCCTTCACCTACCTGTCGCTCTAAGCCTTCAGGATCATTGTTAGTAAACGCAGTGACACCACCCCACTCGGCAGCCCGTAATAAGTTTTCATCACTGGTAAAAGGCGCACCCATCACGATGTTGTCTCGGATACTACCGAAGAACAGGTGGTTTTCTTGCATGATCGCACCGACATTACGGCGTAAATCAGCCGGATGAAGCTGCGCGATATTCACTCCGTCGATACGGACATCACCCTGAGTGCACTGATACAATCCAAGAATCAATTTCTCTAATGAGCTTTTACCCGCCCCTATACCACCGATAAGAGCGACCCGTTCACCGGGTTGAATGGTAAAGCTAACATCTTGCAGCGCATAGCGCTGTTGCCCAGGGTAGGAAAAACACACCTTATCAAACTCAATTTTACCCTGCAGTTTAGGACGGCTCACGTAGCTCTTGCCCTCTTCTTCCTCAACAGGCATCTCCATCACCTGATTAATAAGGCTCATCGAGGCTTTCGCTTGGTTATATCGCGTCGCCAGTAACGACAGTTGCGCCAACGGTTGCACCGCCCTCCCAGCTAACATCACTGAAGCAATAATGCCGCCCATACTGAGGTCTCCCGCCGCCACTAGGTACACACCTAGAACCACGATCCCCACTGTCATCATCTGCTGTAAAAAACCAGATAAAGACGATGCACCATTGGCTAATTTTCGGGTTTGAATATCATGCTGGCCCATCTTACTGACCGCTTGTTCCCACACCACCTGATACTGACTCTGAGCACCGTTGATCTTAACCGCTTCAATACCCGTCAAACCTTCGACCAAGGTTGCCTGCTTTTGTGAAGCAATCTTTGAGGTGATCTCGATCTGTCTAGCCAGTGGTTTTTGAATATAGAGGCTATAGCCAATTAAAATAATCATCACCGTCAGCGGTACGAGCGCCAACGGGCCGCCAACAATCCAGATAACTAATAGGAATAGCAACGCGAATGGCAGGTCAATCAGTGCCCCTAGCGTCGCCGAGGTAATAAATTCCCGAATCATTTCGAACGATTGCAAATTGTTCGCGAAAGCGCCGACAGACAGAGGCCGGGCTTCTAACCTGATCCCCATCACCCGCGCGAATATCTTCGCCGACAGCTGTAGATCCAGTTTTTTACCCGCCACATCGATAAAATAGGAACGAAGATGCTTGAGTATCAGGTCAAAAACAAACACTAACCCCACACCAATAGCCAGCACCCAGAGAGAGTCAAACGCAAGATTTGGCACAATCCGGTCGTAGACATTCATCACGAACAGCGGCGATGCAACGGCAAAGAGGTTAATCAACAAAGAAGCGATTAACACATCTCTGTAGATCGGCACCGCACTACGAAAAGTACTCCAGAACCAATGCCCTTCCTGAGTATCGAGAACATCGGGGCTACGCTGATCGAACTGATATTTCTTGCGTATATAGAACAGATGGCCTGAGTAGATTTTTTCCAGCGCCGCCAGAGATAACTCGACCTCACCATCACCACTTTCCGACTGTAGGATTCGCGCGGTACCGGCTTCGTGATTGATCGACATCAAAATGCAACTGCCGTGGTTGTGTAATAACAACACACAGGGCAATAACAGTTCATGTATCTCCGATAAGGATTGGTCAGCCAACCGAGCCGACAAACCAGCACGCTCAGCTGCCCGTGGAAACAGCGCCAATGTTAATCGGTTGTCGACTAGTGGTAAGCCACTACTCAAGGAATCTTCAGAGGCGGGTGTTCCATAGTATTTACTCAAAAGAACCAGAGCATCTAGCAAAGGATCAACAAACTGTTCTCGACTGGTACCAAACACCCAGTCTGATTCTGATTGTTCCACTATTTCTTATTGCCTCTTCGGAATACTATCTTTCTAAAGTATCGATTTAACAAAAACAAATCAACAACTTACGAACTTCCATCAACGAATACCATACGGATGTTTGATATCGCCTCATAACCATAAAAATGGGCAGCTTCCGAAAAAGCCACCCATTATGGTTAAACCATCAAACAATCAGTTTGGATTGATCGATCAACTGAGTAAGCAACTCGTTATTCGTTGCCGACTGATCAACACTAAGGTCTGTTTTCAGACTATCGATACTGACATTATCCAGTACGATCTCCTGAACAACATCACCGCTATCCTTAACTTCCAACACCGTATCGCTGTCGCTATTTTCGGTTAGGCTCAAGTAAGATTCAACGACACCCGGTGATGACATACCCAAAGAATCGAGCAGATCCGATAGATCAATCTTATCCTCAGCAACTGTAAAGTCCTGAATATGATCACTAGCCGGTGCTGTTGCGCTACCTTGGTCGCCCGCGTTCCACTCGAAAGTGTCCGCACCGGCGCTACCTATCAACAGGTCATCACCCTCATCGCCCATCAAAATATCGTTACCACCGAGTCCATCAATGGTGTCATTACCGGTGGTACCAACCAAACGATCATCGCCGGAAGACGGATTGGTATGATATTTTTCAATCACCAGTGTCAACGTCTGATTACCAGACGGATCACCATCATTATCTATCACGCTGATAATGAAGTTTTCGGTTACCGTATCGTTACTTTGCACCGTCGACGTATAGGTGAAGGTTCCGTCACTAAAGTCAAGAACCATATCGCCTTCTGTCAACTTGATGATTTGAACTGGAGCTGAATCTGGATCGGTAGGATCATAACTATAGGGATCGTGATCACCATAGGTCAACTCTAAGACATGTCCGCCGTCTCCACCGAATAGTGCTCCTGAGCTATCAACGCCAGAATACAAGGCTCCATCGACTGTAGCCAATAGCACATCAGCCAGTGAGGTACCCGCAACAGTTGCATCAATTGCGTCCCGCTCCACACTGTAGATTCCGTTATAAGCTATCGGCTCAAGAGAGCTCATCCTTGCACTACTAAAACCAACAGCATATGAATCTATATTATTATTAGTGACAAACGTTTCCCATGCAGTCTTATCCGAAGAACCAATGCTATACCCTCTAGTCGGTGAACCATCGGATAAGAAGTAAGATATATTCTTACCGTCAGAGAGGTAGCCTGACGTTTCAGCGAAGGCTGTTTCTGCTGCCGCCAACGCAGCATCATAGTTAGTAGTACCTGACATATCATCATCATCTAGTCCGATAATGTAGTCCCTAGCATCCGAGATACTAACCCATCCCCCATCTGCAAACGTACTAGCAGTCTTGCTAAAGCTAACGATCTGAACCGCGGTCTCACCGGCCTTAGCATACTCGTCCAGCATGTCGATGAGTGCTGCTTTCATGTCAGTGAGGTTATCCCCTTTCATACTGCCAGAGAAATCTAAGATCAACATGATATTTGATTGCACAACCGGCACTTGAATCGTGTTACTAAGACCGCTATTGAGAGGACTATCATCTTCGACACGGATATTCAAAGTACCACTAGCGCTCTGAGTTCCATCCGTGACCTGTAAATTAAGATCGAAGTTTAGGCTATCTTTACTAGTGCTATCCAAGTGATCAACCGGCCCCAACAATGTAACCGCATAGGTACCGTCATCGGCAAGCTCAATTCGGATAATATCGGTGCCATCAGCGGTGCCCGTTAACGTTTGGTCATTGTTACTCAACGCAAACGTCACGTCATCACCATCGGAGGTGAGTGTCGTACCATTCGATGTCGTCACCGTTGTCACTGCGGCGAATGTGGCCCCAAGCGAATTACCTGAACCATCAACGGCGGTATAGGTTCCGGTGTAAACCGATTCGTTTGTTGTGTCCTCAGGCGTAAGCCCTTCTTCAGACACTTCAGCTGCTTCTACAGCATTGATACTAGGTATAGCATTCACTTCAATCACGGTGATATCAAGGTTTGCCACCGTTTGTGCCGTATCAACAACCGCACCATCAACGATCTCCTGAGAGGTCGCAGTAACCACTAAGGTATGAACTTCACTTTGACCATTGAACAGATCGGTATGCCCAATATAGCTTAGGTTATCTAAATTCCAGTTGGTCACATCAACGTCGGTATTGCCCGCCGTCGCCGTGAAGCTATTAGCAATAGTACCATCCGTTAAAGTAGAGCCTTCAGGTATAGAAGAGATCACCACACTACCGAGGACTTCGGAACCATCGGTATCAACCAGCGTTGAATCGATAGCCGTTAACTTAATCTGCGTATTTTCATAACCTTTGTTTAACTCTATAGGGTAATAACCGCCATCGGTGCCCGTTGCTAGAACAAGATCTGAATGGCTGCCTTCAGCTGCATCAACAACCTCAATACTCGGGTACATATCAACCGCAGTGTTATCAAATGCTTGGCTATCGTCACCATTCACACTTACATTAACCGACAGGTCACCAGGGCCACTGTGGTTATAGATATACATTTCAAAAGTATAATAGCCCGTTGTTGAGGCTGTAAAATCACCATAGGTGGTTACGGCACCACCACCAATAGTATCAGTCCCCGTGGTGGATGTATCATAAGCCCCGTAGGCATCTCCGGTCGTTTTAAGGATGGTATCGCCACCAATCTCAATCAGGAACGCATCATCACTAAAACCATTGAAAGACAACGTAGTACCCGCTTCAAGGTAGATAACCCCAGTAGTGACTTCGATGCTGTCAACGGCGATATTGTCAGTATCATCGCCACCCTCTCGATAAGGCTGAGTAGATACCTGAGTTGTTCCACCGGACAGAGCATCAGAAATGCCTTCCAAATCAACGCTGTCGATTAGCGCGTTATTCTGCCCCACATTGGTATAGACCGTTGTCGTTAAGCCTACAGACTCTGGCACAAAAGCCAGATCAACCAGGTTATCGCCATTGTCTGCCTGAGCACCATTAACCGATAGGTTAGGAGCATCCGCATCAGGCGTCACATCGATGCTGAGTGTCGCCGGAGCCGCACTCCAATTATTGCCATCAGAAACACTGAAGGTAATGGAATCATACGAATTAAGTTGATCCCCTTCTCCAGCACTGTTGTAGTCATCAAAACCAGACTCATGCAATGCAGGTTCAAAGGTCAGCTGCCCTATATCAGCACTATCGATAACATTAGAACCCGCATTAAAGGTTGCTAAGTTAGCGGCTGTTATTGCAACGCCGTTAAACAATAGCGTCCCATCCGTCGGCAGCGATTCGATCCGAATCATCTGCAACGAATCCCCAGCATCAGCATCACTGAAACCAAAGTTTGATGCAGAGAATGTCAGCGTTGTATCTTCGAGAGTCGAAGCACTGCTGTTAATAGCATTAGGTATATTGTCATTATCATTAATGGTACCCGTGCCTGTGGCACTGGTATTCGTGGTTGTACCTGTTGTAACTGTTGCTGTCAGATCAAAGATCTCATTCGCCTCAGCAATGCTATCTGAAACCGTCGCAGAACGTACCTGAATAGAGGTCTCACCTGGTGTAAAGCTTAGGTCACCCGTTACCGCTTCCCACTGGCCAGAGACACTATTGAAGTATTCGAGGTTTGGTGTGTAATCCGTGGTGTCGGTAGCGCTGCCGGTATCAACCGTGGCAACACTAACACTAACAGTTTCAGTGCTCGGATTACTCAGGCTGATGCTGAATTCCATCTGCCCGCCTTCGGTCACACTTGGGCTGCTAACCGTGAGCGTCGGAATATCATTATCCAGATCAGTTCCCGGATCATTGCCGTCAGGACCCGTACCATCATCGGTAATGGTGCCCGTCGCGGTGGCGGCCGTTGTCATGCTGCCAGTCTGACCAGAGATTGAGAAGGTCTCATCCCCTTCATAGACCGCATCATCGGTGGTGTCCACAGCAATTGTCAGACCGGTGGCATCTGCCGGTACGGTCACGGTACTACCATTGAGGGTTAACGTGTCGCCATCGTTAGCACCGCCCACGACAGTCACCGTCATCGCATTGGTGTAGTCGGTGCCGGCGGTTGCAGAGGCAGGGTTAGACTCGCTCAGCGCAAGATCCACATCGTAAGCGATGGCAGCAGAGCCGGTTAGCGTCGCATTGAAGGTCAGCGTGCTGCCCTCTTCCATGCTCGCATCGGCAATGCTGATGCTTGGTACACCATCATCATCATTAATGGTACCCGTACCTGTGGCACTGGTATTCGTG
>NZ_RQXW01000028.1 GCF_003957515.1 Amphritea opalescens | reverse complement strand
AACTAAGCAATGAGGTGGGGAGCCCCTCTACACACGAAGTCAGAAAAACTGCTTCAAGGAGCGGGCGGCTTCCCCAGAAACGATTACCAATGATAAATAATCGTTGAGACTAAACATACAAGGAGCCGCCTCTGGCGGCGATCTGAGCTGGGTGATCAGTTGGATTTCGGGTTGGCATGGAATTAATCGCCTTGGTGCGGTTCGTTCCTCACCGGCACCCTACCAATAGGCACAAAAAAACGCACTCGAGGTGCGTTTTTATTGATCTACTGTTTAATCTAGACGCGGGTTACTTTATACACTGCTTTCAGCGCTTTAAGTTTACGCATGACTTTGGCGAGGTGTACTCGGTTTTTAACCGTTAGGTCTATGTGTACTGTATTGAGTGCATCATCGGTTTCGGTAATGTCTATTTTTAGCACATTAGCACTCACGCCAGAGGCGGTGGTTGCTAAAGTAGCAATCAGCCCACGTTCGGGTTCGACTTTGAGGTCCAGATTGACGATAAACTCATCATCAATGCTGTTGGACCATTCAAGATAAACACATTTCTCGGCATCATCTTTCATAAAGGCGATATTGCGACAGTCGGTGCGGTGAATAACCAGACCGCGACCAGTGCTGATATGACCGGTGATGCTGTCGCCGGGTATGGGGCCACAGCAGCGTGCATAGTGCAGCACCATGCCTTCGGTACCACGAATCGCTAATGCGGTTTTACCGGCCTCTACAGGCTCCTGAGCGTCGGTTTCCTGTAGCTCTACAGGACGAAGTCGACGCGCCACCACATAGGCCATTCGGTTGCCCATGCCAATATCTTCGAGTAACTCGTCGAGCGATTTTAATTCTGCTTCTTCTAGTAAGCTGGTGAGTGCTTCGGGATCAATCTCATCAAGGCTTGAGCCGTAGTTTGATAAGAACTGGGTGAGCAAGCGCCTGCCGAGTTCAATGGATTCACCGCGATGTTGTACCTTGATAAAGTGTCGGATGGCCGAACGAGCTTTACCGGTAATAACAAAGTTCAGCCAAGCCATATTGGGTTGTGCACTTGGGGTGGTAATGATCTCGACGGTCTGACCGCTATGCAGTGGTTGAGACAGCGGTGCTAAATGACGGTTGATGCGACAGGATACGCAGGAGTTGCCGATATCGGTATGCACGGCATAAGCGAAATCGACGGCGGTTGCACCCTGAGGCAGTTCGAAGATGCGTCCTTTAGGTGAGAAGACATAGACTTCATCGGGGAAGAGGTCGGTTTTGACGGTTTCGATAAACTCCATTGAGTTACCGGCCCGCTTCTGCATTTCCAGCAGCCCTTGAACCCATTTCCGTGCCCGATTATAACCATCGATCGCCGAACTTGAGTCGCCATATATTTTGTAATGACTGTGTTCGGCAATACCTTGGCTCGCTACCGCATCCATCTCTTTGGTGCGGATTTGAACTTCAATGGTGATGTCCCGTGTACCAAATAGATCGCTGTGAAGAGATTGATAGCCGTTTGCTTTAGGTATGGCGACATAATCTTTAAAGCGTCCTGGAACGGGCTTATAGAGATTATGGACGATACCTAGTGCGCGGTAACAGTCATCAACGGACTCGGTGACAATTCTAAAAGCAAATACGTCCATGATTTCAGCAAAGGATTTGCCTTTGGTTTTCATTTTGGTGTAGATGCTATAGAGGTGCTTTTCACGACCAGACACTGCGCCAGGCAGGCCTTCTTGTTCAAGTCGGTTGCGAATAGCTTCTTCGATGGAGGTGATGACGTATTTGCGTTGCCCGCGAGCCTGTACCACGGCGCGGCGAATATATTTGGCGCGCATGGGGTAATAGGATTGAAAGGCGAGGTCTTCAAGTTCTAGTTGTAGGTCTCGCATGCCTAAGCGGGCAGCGACGGGCGCATAGATGTCTAATGTCTCGCGGGCGATACGGCGCTGCTTCTCGGGAGGCATCGCTCCTAGTGTGCGCATGTTGTGCAGTCGGTCGGCAAGTTTAACCAGAATAACTCTGATATCCACCGCCATGGCTAATACCATTTTCTGGAAGTTTTCAGCCTGGGCTTCTGCGCGGGTTTCAAATTCGAGGTGGGTTAGCTTGCTGACACCATCAACAATGTCGGTAACAACTTTACCAAACTGGGCTTCTAGGCCGTCACGTGAAACAGCGGTATCTTCGATCACATCATGGAGCATGGAAGCCATTAGGCTTTGATGATCCATATGCATACCGGCGAGGATGGAAGCGACAGCTAGGGGGTGAGTGACATAAGGTTCGCCACTTTTACGACGCTGCCCGTCGTGGGCTTGTTCGGCATAAAAATATGCACGCCTGACTAGCTTGATCTGTTGCAGATCAAGGTATTCGGTCAGGCGGTCTGAAAGCGCATCAACAGTTGGCATCAATTACTCCTATGCCTCTAACGTAGCTAGGGGGTTCTAGACTACAAAACAACAGAAACTATAGTGATGATGCCTTATTTGGGCGGATTGAAAAAGAGTTAATCTTCTTCGCGTTCATCCAAGATGCTAACGTCGATAAATTTTTCGGCTATTTCGCGTAGAGCAACAACAGTGGGCTTGTCATTTTCCCACTCAACTTTAGGCTCTTGGCCGCCGGTTGCAAGCTGGCGAGCACGCTTAGACGCGATCATTACCAGTTCAAAACGGTTCTCTACATTTTCTAGGCAATCTTCAACAGTTACGCGTGCCATTTACGACCTCGGTTATATAGTTCAGTCATTTAGGTCAAATATGAGACCTGATTTTGATAGCCGGTCAGTCTACCTGAGTATTGCTATGCTGACAAGAGCTCGGCCAGCATAGTGGCGTGCTTTTGTTGTTGTGGTGCTAGCTTTAGGCGTTGAGCTGCAAAAACCGCCTGTAGTTCTTGTAGCGTCGCGTCGAAATCATCGTTGATCAGCAGGTATTGGTACTCGCCGTAATGACTCATTTCACTCATCGCTTCGGACATTCGGTGGTTGATAACCTCTTCTGAATCGGTTCCCCGGCCTGTTAAGCGTTTGCGCAGCTCGGTATTGGAGGGTGGCAATATGAATATCGAGGTGCATGCCGGCATCTGTTGACGTATCTGCTGCGCACCTTGCCAGTCAATTTCGAGAATGACGTCCATTCCCTGTTCCAGCTGTTTTTCAACCCAAAGCCTTGAGGTGCCGTATTTATTGGTGAAGACATCGGCATATTCTAGAAACTGCCCTTTGTCGATCATGGCATCGAAGGTAGCCATTGAGATGAAGTTATAATCTTGGCCATCGGTTTCGCCGGGGCGCATTGCTCTGGTTGTATGGGATACGGATACACGAACCTGTTTATCTTGTGCCAGCAGGGCTTTTACCAGACTGGTTTTACCGGCACCAGAGGGTGCAGAGATAACATACAGGGTTCCTAGCTGTGTCATAAGTCGTTTCGCTTTTTCGGGTGTCTATCACCGTTGAATACGGCGTCAATTTGAGGGAGAAGATTATAGCGCTTTTGCTAACATTAGAATATTACCCGAGAGAGGTATGCCATTCGTCGCGTGAAAATCGGTCGAGAGGTATGTGGGTAACGTTTGAAGAGGTATAGCAGTGACTAACACAGATCGACACCTATGTTAGTCACTCGATAGAGAGCTTAAAGTTTCATTCTAATGCGAACCAGCACTGACCAAACTCTTGGTGCAAGTTAGCAAAACTGAGCTGAAGTTCATTGAGATAGTCGCTGAGGGATTCATCCAACTCATGATTGTCCTGAGCGAGCAGCGCTTTCAGTTTCTCTATCTCTCCAATATCACAGGTCGGCAATAGGCTTACCGCGGTTTCAATTTGCTCAGCGCAGAAGCTGATGGAGCGGGGGAAATGCTTATCGTGTAATAAGAAGTCACAGACCTTGGTGCCCTCAACGGTGACACGCATCGTGCGCCGATAATTCATCGCGCCATCGCAGGAGCGTAGTACATTGCCCCAAATGATCTGCGAAGGGTCGATATCCTGCTCAATATCGGTGGTGTTTAATTGAGCGGTAATACCCGCATCGAGTATTCGGCTGGCCATATCGGCCCGCTCAAGGTTGCGACCTAAACGGATAAACTGCCAAGCGGCATCTTTGCTCATGTTATCCGCCAGCAACCCGTTGATCTGTTGGCAGGCTTTAATGACGGTATCGAGAAAACCGTGACGATTGGTGCGGTTGATGCCGTCACGAATATGCTCTGCAACATACATGCATAGCTCGTTAATCAGTTCCCATAGAGGGAGGGGCAAAACATCCCGGCTGGTGCGCACGTTTTCCCGCGCCATCTGTAGACTGGAAGCCATCGAGTTAGGGTTAGTGCTATCCGCGAGCAACAACTTAACGACGTTTTTTTCATCTTGAACGGTGTAGCGGGCATTAAAAACATCTTCGGATGAGTTGATAACGACGAGATTAAACCAACTGATATTGATCGCCCGAGGCAGGTCAAACAGCAGGTTGTCGTATACACCAACCATGCGGGCAGTATTTTCTGCCCGTTCGATATAGCGGGAGAACCAGTACATCCGTTCAGCAACTTTAGAAAGCATTAGTCTTTCTCCTCTACAATCCAGGTGTCCTTACTGCCGCCGCCCTGTGACGAGTTAACGACCAGAGAGCCTTTTTTCATCGCCACGCGGGTTAGGCCGCCGGTGGTGACATAGAGTTTTTTGCCCTGCAGGATAAAGGGGCGTAGATCGAGATGGCGAGGTTCCGGTGTGGAACCTATCAAGGTCGGGGCGGTGGACAGGCTAAGCGTCGGTTGACCGATATAGTTACGTGGCGATTTAATGATCAGTTCAGCGAACTGTTCCTGCTCTTTTTTGGTCGAATGGGGGCCGACTAACATGCCGTAGCCGCCGGATTCATTGGCTGGTTTCACGACCAATTTATCCAAGTTATCTAAGACATATTGGCGCTGTTCGGGATCGGAGCAGAGGAAGGTTTCAACATTCGGTAGTAGTGGTTCTTCATTGAGATAATAACGAATGATCGCGGGCACGTAGGCATAGATCACTTTGTCGTCGGCGACACCTGCACCTGGTGCATTGGCGAGCGCCACATTGCCGGCTTTCCACGCGCGCATTAGGCCGGGCACGCCGAGCATTGAATCCTCTCGGAAGATTTCGGGGTCGAGGAATTCATCGTCAATACGACGGTAGATCACATCGACGCGGTCTAATCCGCTGATAGTTTTCATGTAGACACAGTCATCATCTTCGACGACAAGGTCGCTACCTTCTACCAATTCGGCGCCCATTTGCTGAGCTAAAAACGCATGCTCAAAGTAGGCAGAGTTAAAAATCCCTGGGGTTAAAACGACAATTTCCGGCTGCGGGATATCCCGCGGCGATAACGATGCCAACATGTCGAATAGATGCGCAGGGTAATTATTGACCGGCAGAATCGAATCTTCGGAGAAGAGCTCAGGGAGAACCCGTTTAGTGATTTCTCGGTTTTCCAACATATAGGAAACGCCGGAAGGGACACGCAGATTATCTTCTAATACATAGAACTGACCATCTATGTCGCGGACGAGGTCGGTACCACAGATGTTAGCCCAAACGCCGTGGGGTGGTGTTACACCGACACATTCGGGGCGAAAGTTTTTCGATTTGAGCACGAGGTCGGCCGGGATAATGCCGTCATTGAGAATGTTTTGATCGTGATATAGATCGTTAATAAACATATTCAATGCTTTTAGGCGTTGTTTCAGGCCTTTGGCTGTTTTCTCCCAGTGGGTCGCCGAAATGGTGCGTGGGATGATGTCAAAAGGCCAGGCGCGATCAATATTGCCCTCTTCGGTGTAGACGGTGAAGCTGACACCCATCTCTTGGATGGTTGATTCAGCCATTTTTTTACGTTTATTGATCTCAGCTGTACTCATCGAGCCAAGGTAGTTTACCAGCCGGGTCGCAGGTTCTCTTGCTACGTGGTCATCTGCGATTAATTCATCATAAAAGTTGCCGGTGGAATACTCAGTCCAGTCGATACTCATGTAGATACCCTCGGTTCCATGAACCCTGTTGCACTGATCTTGTGCGGCCTTGTCAGGCTAAGTTAACCATGCCATATAATTGTGCAATATAGCATCAAAATTTATCCTAAACGGTTAAAAACACTTTGCGTTATAGGTTTAGCAATATACAGGCCACAAGGTCTTCAGCGTGTGATCTTTCCGGGATTAATAAAGTACTTTGAAATTAACACATTACATTTGTCGAAAGTATTAATCATAAGATTAACGTGGCGTATAAAGAATGTGTGTTTGTCACCCTTCATCATGCCAGTCTAGATCACAACAAAACACTTGCCACTGATTATCGATTTTTAGTGCCTGAGACAGGGTGATGCACATTTGTGAATCGGCGACAGAAAGATAGGGGTCGCTCACGATGGTGGTGCCCGGTTGTTCAAGCGCGCGGTGATGATAAGGACGGTGTGACCAGTTGCCCTTGTCACCGCATATGAGCGGGGCAAAGCGAAGTTGGATGCGCTGTCGATGGTGAAAAGCGTTGAGCGTGCTCTGGGTTTGGTAGCCGGATTCATCCAGCAGGAAGCAGCGAACCGCATGAGGGTTGCAGAAAATCTGTGCGCTACTCTGCTGCAGGTTTTGATGCGTTTTCAAGTCATCAAGGGCCAATTGGAAAAGACTTTCAATACGTTGCAGGCTGCTTGCCTTACTCTGTGATCGTTGGCTGCGTTGATGATGTTGATTGTGCAGCAGTTGATCAATGATATCGCAAGTATTGTTATCGGCCGTTAACAGAGGCGCAGGGCGAGCAAAATAAAAACCCTGCATCATATCCGCATTGGCAGCAATGGCGACCTCTGCTTCCCGTTCGGTCTCGACACCTTCCACGATCACTAAACTGCCGGTTTGGTGAAGCAGGGAGATGATACCCGACAGAATACGTTCGGCCCGCTTGCTTAAGGCCGCTTCGCGGATCAGGTTGCGGTCAAGTTTGACGATGTCGGGCTCCAACTGCCAGATACGATCAAAGTTAGAGTGTCCCGCGCCAAAATCATCGATGGCGATTAAGCAGTTAAGCTGGTGAAAATAATCTATAAAATGCTTTAGATAATCGATGTCCTGAACTTCTGTTTCAAGAATTTCGATGACGAGGCGGTGGGGGGACAAGCCTGACTGGGTTAACAGCTGCTGGGTAAAGCCGATTTCAGGCTGTTCGTTGAGTAGCGATTGGGCATCAAGGTTGACGAACAGCCACTCGTTATTGGCGCTCTGTGCGGTAAAGTTTTCGACATGTAAGGAGCGACACAGGCGGTCTAGCCCGAGCATCTCTTGGCTATTAGCGGGTAACGCGAGTAGTTCAGCCGGAGGGATAGCTAACCCCTGCGGTGAGGTTGCTCTGATCAGCCCTTCGTAGCCAATGGCTCGTCGGTGAGCGATACTGTAGATCGGTTGGAAATGACTCGCCAGACGGTGCCCTCTGTAGAGATTTGGCTGATCAGGCCGAGTGTTATCTCGGTGATTATATGAATGGTTCAGGGCGATATCAGGCACATCAGGTCCTCTTGGTTACTTGCTGTAAGTCCTTTAGCGCCGCATCGATCATCCCTAATAGATCACTAATCGCCATGGTGGCTTGTTCAAAGTACTGCTTGGCTTCTATCAGCGGGTGTCGCAGTCTAACAGTTCTTCCTCAAGACATAACAGTAAAGCGTTCACTGACGTTCAGTTTTTCAATGAAGCTGAACGCGGTGGCGGCAGCATCACTTTGTTGGGGGGCCTTACCGTTGTAAGTGCTGCTGTTGCTGATTGAATGCTTTGAGCGGTTATTGTCGTTGACGAGAAATGCCGGGTAGGTTATTCAGGCCATCGGTTGGTGCTCCTAGAAAGACAAAAGCCTCCGTCAGTCCTTGAAAGGAACTGTAGGAGGCTTCATTGCCAAGCAAAAAAATGATTGATCAACTCAAGCAAAAAACAAGCCGATAAAGGTTAACCGTTTGAATTAAAATGTGTTTAATTTCTTCATTCGTAGATCTGACTTTCGATAACGAATTTTAGTGTGAGAATAGCAGAAGGCGCACTTTATTGGTGCAGCTGTAATCTGCTTGTCATTATTACTTAATAAAGGCACATTAAAGTCGATATGTTCAGCATAACCGCGTCAATGATATTAATGGGATTAGGGCCTACTGAGTTTCCCCTTCAGCCGGGCAAAGGTCACCATGCTGTCATCGGCAGTCATATCGGGGTAGTCAGGATTGTTTGCGCGGAGTGTATAGCTGCCATCGATATTTTTCAGTACCCGTCGTAGCAGGTATTGGTTATCGCCGGATGCATCCTGTCGTTCGATCGTCACCACCTGGTTGCTGATGCTGCCGGCGCTTTGCGGTGTGATCTGTTCGAGTAGTAGATAATCACCATCATGGATGGGGTGTTTGCCGCCATTCATGGAATCCCCTGACGCCTGTGCGATAAAGTGGTGATCTGGGGATAAATGACCAAAGCCAGTAGGTGCCGGTAGGTATTCTTCGACATCGGCATGGCCTGTCTTGAAGTGGCCGCAGGCGATTTTAATATTAGGAAAGAAGGGGAGTTGAAGGGACTGTTCTAATGGCTGCTCTGACTGCGAGGGGAAATCTGTATTTGCTGCGATCCGTTTACTCTGGGCATACTGGCTCAGGCGCCAAGTGAGAATCTCTGCTGTCATCGCATTAAAGGTTGGTTGTTCTGCTGCATCTACGCTGGGTTGATAGTGCAAGAGCATATCCTCTTGAGCAAACCATTCGATGTTAGAGCCCTGTTCAGGGGTACACCAATGATGAATGGGCATCTTGCGCCAATGGTTAAGCCATACCCTGTCGCTCAGGCTGTCTAATGGCTGCAGGCTTGATGGTAGGTCTGCCAGCCATTCGGGATGTTGCAGAAACCACTGCTTAGCCCATTGCGCTAGTTGTGGTAGCGCTGTGGGTTGAGCCAGCGCTTGATGCTCTAGCAGTGTTTGCAGCAACACCAACTTGTATGATTTTGTGGTTTTGGTCATGGTGAGATCACGAAACCACTGGGCATGTTGCTCTAATATTTGAAGCTCATCATTGCTGGCATCGCCTTGCTCGTCAATAAACTCCCACCAACTGCCATAATTACGCCTTAGCTGACCCAGGTTGGCACCGCTATCCCAGAATGTTTCTAATGTTGGTCGTTGTTTGAGCGTTTGTTTGAGTGCCGCATAGTGTGTATCCAGTTTATCGACCACGAGGCTATCGAGAAACTGGATAAAGGCGAGGTCATAATTGACATAACAGCCATCAGGTAATAAATCGCTGGGGTGCTTGGCGGCTTCAACCAGTTGCTGACGAGTGGGTTTGTGCTGAAAGAGGGCGCCGAATAGCATTTCGGGGCGATTGAGGAAACTGTGGTGATTACCCACAAAATCCAGCACCGCTAAGGTTTCTTTACCAGGGCTTAGGCGCAACCCGCGACCTAGTTGTTGTAGAAACAGAATTTTGGATTCGGTTGGGCGCAGCATCATCACGGTATCTATCTGCGGTAAATCCACCCCCTCATTGAAGAGGTCGACAGAAAACAGTACCTGTATCTGCCCGTTCTCGAGTAATGCCAGCGCTTCGGAACGGGTCAGGTTTGATTCGGTATGCACGCTAGCTGTTGGCACCCCCTGTTGATTAAAAAATGCGGCCATATAATCGGCATGACGACGGGATGCGCAGAAGGCGAGGGTGCGGGCCTGTGATTTATCGCGCCACTCTTTTAAGACATGACGGCTGCGGCCTCGGGTGGCGAGCTGGGTGGATAGTTTTGTTGGATCGAAGCGGCCGTTACGCCACGGAATATGTTCATAATCGACTTCGCTATCAAAGATGCCGTAGTAGGAAAATGGGCAGAGTTGCTGGTCGTTGATACCGTCAAACAGGTCGCGGCGATAGACAAGGTTATGGTCACAAAGGCGCAGTATATCGGAGCCGTCGGTGCGGTCGGGCGTCGCGGTCAGCGCCAACATAAATCGCGGCTGGAAGTACGCTAATAGACGTTGATAACTACCGGCGGCGGCATGGTGAAATTCATCCACGACCATGTAATCAAAGTCATCTGGTGCGAATCGTTCAAGGTTCGCCATGCGGCCTAAGGTTTGTACCGAGGCGAATAGCAGGTCGTACTCCTCATCTTTCTGTTTGCCGGTGTAGCGGCCCACCCGCTTGTGAGGCAGAACAGAGAGAAAGGTTGCTTCGGCTTGCAGGAGAATCTCTTCACGATGAGCAACAAAGAGTACGCGCTTGGCATTAAATTGAGCGGCATCAAAGGCGGCTAGATAGGTTTTTCCCATCCCGGTTGCGAGCACCACGAGGCCTTTTTGCCAGCCCTGTTGTCGCGTGGTCATTAATGCTTGCAACGCCTCTGCCTGATGGGGTTTAGGCGTAGGTGCGTCGGGCACGGGTTCTTGCTCATCAACCGAGGCTGTATGGAGTGGAACGACCTTGCGCGCATGCTCATAGCGGCGCTGATATTGTTCAATCCAAGCAAAACTTAAGGGGCGAATTTGCGGTCGCTGTAGCAGTTGTTTGAACTGTTGCCGCACCTCTTCAAGCCGTTGTCCTGCGAGTGAGTCGGCATCATTGGGATAATCCAGATGGTAGTTCCATTCCAGGCCATCGGTTAATGCTTTGGCACTGATATTACTCGAACCGATAAACGCATCGGCGCTGATGAGTTCGTCCTGCTTTGAGCGTACAAAGATGTAGGCTTTTAAGTGAAAACTATCCGCTGAGCCGGTTTCAAAAACGCGCACATCCGCGCCGCGTTCGGCTAATAGCATGAGCTTTTTGAGTGCTGCTGGGTCGGTAATACAGAGATAATCGCTGGTCAGTAAGGTCAATCGCACATGACGCTTAGACTGCAAGGCGGCTTCGAGATCGCCAAAGATTAAATTGAGGCCGGTGGAACGAATAAAGGACACCGCGATTTCAATTTCAGTGGCGTGGGTGAGCGCACGACGAAGCGCTGGCAGCAGCTGTGGGCCATCACCTCCGGTCAGCAGGTACGGCGCACTCATACCGAGTGTCCGTGTTTCGGTCGCAGGCAGAGGGTTTTCCAATGGACGTCGTGACGCTGTAAGCAGTCGTTGGTTAACGCTTCGCTGAGGTCTTGTGTGCTGAGTGCTCGCTGTTGCGCGAGCGTCTCTAATTCTTCCGTGCTTACCGAATACATAGGACGCTGGGGATCGGATGGGCCAAAGCGCAGGGTAATAATCAGCATCCCTTTGGCGGATAAATAATCGCATAGGCGATGAAACGCGGCGGGACGTTGTTCGGGCTTGAGGTGCATCCAAACCGCCGACAAGAGAATAAGATCGTAGCCCTGTTCTGGACGTTTGAGCCCTTCTAGCGTGGGCAGTTGAGCATCGCTCCACGCAACCTTACTGCCTGTTTTGATCTGCCCTAGTTGGCGTAAATTCTGTGCGGGCTCAACGGCGGTTACCTGCCACCCCTGTTGTGTTAGCCAGAGGGCATCGCGGGCGCTGCCGGCGCCAATATCGAGGGCTAAACCGGCGGTTAACGACTTTAATAGCGGAGCCCAAGTTGCATGTACGTCTTGGGCGGCAACCGAATCGTATTGCGCTTGATAGTGGGTGGCATGCTGGTGGTAGTGTGAAATGGTTGGATCTGTCATGCCCGCTCCCTATTGAAAATCATCCTTTGCCGCACCCTCAGAGTATACACAAAAAGGCATATTTTCTGTTGGTGAGGATCAATGGATCATAGGCTGAGCGTGATTGAGTGTGGCGATCTATCTGTTAATTTTTACCACGGGGCGCACGGGGCAAGCCTTATCGACCATCATGGTTAGGACATCGCGTACGGCATCGGCGGTAAAGGGGACCTGTTTGATCTCCGGTGGAATAATCTGGCCGCTGGCGACATCACTCAATAACTGCTCACCCATGAAACGTAAGTGTTGCTGGGCACATAAGCTATTGGCTAGCCAAGCACCTTCGACTGAGACCACGCCTATGCTGGGTGATTTTTCAAAGAGCAGATCGGTATTGATATCCTGAAAGCCATTCAGACAGGCCATATGGCCTGAAAAACGTAGTCGTGTTAGATCTTCAGCGACGGTTTGTCCGCCTTGTGTATTGATGATGCAGTCAAAACCGCCAGGGCCTAGTTCACGTTTGATTTGAGCACAGACGTTCTCGGCATCGCAATCAAAGGCGAAGTCGGCCCCGAGTTTGGTTAAACGCTTATGGTGTTCTTTTTGCGCCACGGCAAACACCTGCGCACCTTTGAGTTTTGCATATTGCACCGCAAAGTGGGCAACGGCGCCTTGGGCGCTATTAATCGCGAGGGATTGGCCTTCATGAAGTTGAAGTTTCTCAACGGCTAACAGCGCCGCCATACCTGCGTTAGGCAGGGCCACGGCAATATCGCTGGGCACAGCCTCTGGGACTTCAGAGACGGCGTAATTGGGCACCACCGCATACTCTTTGAGCATCCCCTGTTCCGCGAGGCTGACGTTAAATAGCACCCGAGAACCTTGGCTGGGGAATACCCCTTTGGCGGCATGGATGACCGTGCCCACCGCGTCAAGGCCGAGAATATGGGGGTATTGCCAGAGGCTAAAACCGTCTCTGGCAAAGCGGGCATCAAGATGGTTAAGCGCCACATATTCAATCGCAACCAGGAGTTGGTTCTCCTGGGGGACCGGCATTGGGTGCTTAGTCATCTGCAAGTCAAAGTCTAGGCCGCACTGGCGGAGCTCTAAAGCGTTCATGGTCGTTGCTGACATCTTGATCTTACCCCTCCATATTGGGTTTAAAGGGCGAGCATTAGTTGCTCGCTAATAACGCGTTTGACCACTGTCCACTGAGTTCACTGTAAACATTGACGCCAGCACTAAGCCATTGATTACGAATGGTCATTTGAGCTTGTTCTGCTATTAGAACATCTTGCCGTGCATCCAACAAATCGAGGTAGGCGAGTTGGCCTTCCTGATATTCGCTGTTCGCTTGGCGATAAGCTTGCTGTGAGGCATTGACTCGGGCCTTGGCAAAGGTCAATTGTTGCTTCGATTGGACGAGCGAGCGCAGTGAAAACTCAGCGGTCGATAATACCTGGGTTAGGGTCTGTTTGTAGGCATGATAGTTGGCTTCACTCAGTGCGGTTTGTGCATCAAGCTGGGCGAGCAACTGCGGATAACTAAACAGTGACCAGCTCAATGTTGGCATCACCTGCCAATCGGACTGGGTGTTGTTAAAGTTTAGCCCCGGCGCGCTGATAACCCCGGCAAAGGCGGATAAACTGATGTCGGGATAGAGCGCCCGTTCGGCACTTTTAGCCAGTTGGCTCTGCTGCGTTAACCGCGCCAAGGCGGATTGCACATCACCACGGTTCATTAAGGCATCCACGGGGGACTGCACGGCGACGTCAATCGCGAGTTGGTCATATTGGGCTGCACTAATCGGTGTTAGATCGAGCTCATGGGCTTGTTTGTCCAGCAGTACCGCGAGGGTCTGCTCAACTTGTGCCTGCTCTGTAGCAACTTGTGGCAGTTGCTGCTTGAGCTCAAAGTATTGAGACTTGGTGCGGTTTAGCTCGAGTTCGGTGGCGATACCCTCCTGTACTTGCACCTGCAAAATAGCCAGGCTGTCCTCCAGTGCTTGTAGCTGGTGGTGGGTTAAATCTAACCGTAAACTTTGGTTTTGCCACTGCAGATAGCTGCGCACCGTGCTGCTGACCAGTTCGCCTGCCATATTTTGATATTGCCCCTGCTGGTCTTGGGCGGCGGCTTCGGCGGCAGCACTCAGTGCGTCAATACGACCAGATAAATCCAACTGCCAACTGAAGTTGGTCAGCCCGGTGGTGTATTCACTGGTTTTACCATTAGGGTTGAGTGTGCTGGTGGCATTGCCGCGTACCCCAGTAACATCTAGGCTGCCCTGCGGCCATAATGACCGCTGTTGGTCGGTGAGTTGCGCCAAGGAGGCACGCAGACGCGCCGCCGAGACTTTGAGGTTTTGGTTACGGTTTAACGTTTGTTCTACTAAACGATTGAGTTGCGGGTCATTCAGTTGCTGCCACCACGCAAGTTCGCTCTGCGGGTTGATATTCCCCACCATCGTGTCTTGATCTATCTGGGTGATAAATTGTGCGGTGGCTTGGGCTTTCTCCTGTTCTAACGGGGCGCCTGCGCACCCAGCTAGCACCGCCAATGTCAGAGATGAAATGGTCAGTTTAATCGGATTCATCTTACTGCTCCTTAGGCGTGATCATACGATAGAAAACCGGGGTGAATAGTAGACCGAAGAGGGTCACACCAATCATCCCAAAGAAAACCGCGTTACCCATCGCTTGGCGCATCTCTGCACCGGCACCGGTGGCTAACACCAGCGGAATAACCCCGGCGGTAAAGGCGATCGATGTCATGAGAATCGGCCGCAGACGTAAGCGACAGGCTTCTATGATGGCCTCTAACGGTGTTGCGCCTTTTAGCTGCTTATCGCGGGCAAACTCCACCATTAAGATGGCGTTTTTCGACGCCAGTGCCACTAAGACAATCAATGCGACCTGAGTGAAGATGTTGTTATCGCCTCCCAGCATATAGACCCCAGCCAAGGCGGAGAAGATCGTCATCGGTACGATAAGAATAATCGCCAGTGGTAAGCGCAGGCTTTCATACTGTGCCGCTAACACCATGAACACTAATAGCACCACCAGTGGGAATACATACACCATGGTGTTACCGGCAAGGATCTGCTGGTAGGTCACCTCGGTCCATTCATAGGTGATGCCCTCGGGGAGGGAGTCACTCAATACCTGCTCAATCGCGTCTTTCGCTTGGTCTGAGCTGTAGCCGGGTGCAGGGCTGCCATTCAGTTCGGCGGTTGGGTAGCCGTTATAGTGCTGCACGCGATCGGGGCCCGTGGTTGATTCAACGGTGACGACGGAGCCGAGTGCGACCATGTCGCCGGTGGCGTTGCGCAGTTTAAGATTCAAAATCTGCTCGCGCTTGCTACGGTACTGGGCATCCGCTTGGGCATTCACCTGGTAGGTGCGACCAAACATGTTGATATCGTTAACATATGCCGAGCCTAGATAGACCTGCAATGTGGTGAACACATCGTCCAAGGCGATGCCCTGAATGAGCGCCTGTTCACGGTCGATATTGATATCCATCTGCGGCACTTGAATACGGAAGCTTGAGAACAAACCGGTTAAGGCCGGATTCTTCTGTGCTGCCGCGATAGTGCCCTGCAAGGCGTTAAAGAGCGACTCAAAGCCTTTGTTACCCCGATCCTCTAACTGCAACTTAAAACCACCGGTACTACCAAGACCTAAAATTGGTGGTGGAGGGAAGACCGCCACAAAGGCTTCATCAATGGCGGTAAAATGTTGGTTTAGTTGCATGGCAATCGCATTGGCAGACTTGCTGGGGTCGGCGCGATTAGAAAAATCATCGAGGCTGACAAAGATAACGCCACTGTTGGTGCTATTCGCAAAGCCGTTGACGGATAAACCAGGGAACGCCACGGTATGGGCAACACCCGGTACCTCTAGCGCAATTGCTTGCATCTGTTCAACGACCGATTGGGTCCTATCGAGACTGGCTGCATCCGGTAGTTGCGCGATGGCGACGAGGTATTGCTTGTCTTGTTGCGGAATAAAACCACCGGGCACGGCGTTAAATAAACCGACCGTTGTGCCGACTAAACCGAGGTAAACCACCGCTACCACAATGCTGAGACGGATCAGCTTTTTAACTAAGGCTTCATAGCCTTTTGCGCTGCTCTCAAACAGGCGGTTAAAGGGGTTGAATAACCAGCGGCCGAAGAGTGCGTTGAGCACCTTAGTGAGTTTGTCATCGGGGGCGTCATGGGGTTTTAATAATAGGGCAGACAGTGCCGGTGACAGTGTTAGTGAGTTAAAGGCTGAGATCAGTGTGGAGATAGTGATCGTTAGCGCAAACTGTTTGTAGAACTGACCCGATAGTCCAGTAATAAAAGCGGTTGGAATAAACACGGCACAAAGAACAAACGCAATGGCGATAATGGGGCCTGTGACCTCACTCATCGCAATTCGAGTCGCCTCGAAAGGGCTGTGGCCGTTGCTGATATTACGTTCGACGTTTTCGACAACGACGATGGCGTCATCCACAACGATTCCGATAGCCAGTATTAAACCAAATAAAGATAGAGTATTAATCGACACCCCTAGCAGTTGCATGACAGCAAAGGTACCAATCAGGGATACCGGCACAGAGATCAGTGGAATGATGGAAGCTCTCCACGTTTGTAAGAACAGCACTACTACCACAACGACCAGCAAGATGGCTTCGATCAGTGTTTTGATTACCGCATCGATAGACCCCTGGACAAAGACGGTCGGATCATAAGCGATCTCATATTCCATCCCTGCAGGGAACTTGGTTGCTAGGCGTTGCATGGTCGCGCGAACGTTGTTTGATAGCTCAATCGCATTAGAACCGGGGCGCTGGAAGACGGGCATCGCCAGTGCGGCTTTGTTATCGAGCATGGCCCGTAGAGCATAGCTTTCTTGACCCAGTTCAATGCGGGCAACATCGCTTAGGCGCGTGATTTGTCCACTGTCACCGACCCGTAAAACTACCTTTTCAAACTCTTCGATGCTTTCTAAACGGCCTTTAACATTGAGTAACACCTGAAACTGATTGTCGCTTGCCGAGGGCTGAGCGCCCAAAGAACCGGCAGCAACCTGTTGGTTTTGTGCTTTGAGCGCGGCGATCACATCACCGGCTGTTAGGCTGCGTTCTGCCAAGGCGTCGGGGTTAAGCCAAACGCGCATCGAGTATTTTGACCCGCCAAACAGACGCAGATCACCCACGCCCGGCAGGCGTTTCAATTCATCTTGGATATAGAGGTCGGCGTAGTTGGCCATGTAGGCGGTATCGAGACTGTCATCCGGTGAAAATAAATGCACCACCAAGGCTAAGTTAGGAGATGATTTTTCTGCGGTGACACCGAGTCGCTGTACCTCTTCTGGCAAACGGGGCAGGGCGTTACTGACACGGTTTTGAACCTGAACCTGAGCTTGGTCTAAATTGGTTCCCAGCGCAAAGGTCACCGTGAGGGTTAGGCGCCCGTCGCTGGTGGCTTGTGATGAGTGGTACAGCATGTTTTCTAAGCCGTTCATCTCTTGCTCAAGAGGGGTGGCGACGGTCTCGGCGATGATTTTTGGGTTCGCACCAGGGTAGGTCGCACTCACGACCACGGTTGGAGGGACCACTTCAGGGTATTCACTGACCGGCAGTTGAAACAGTGAGATACCACCGGTGATCACGAAGATCAGTGATAGCATGGCCGCAAAGATCGGCCTACTGATGAAAAAGTGTGAAAAGTTCATAGTGTTCTCTTAGGGTGCAACGCTGAGTAGAGTGGTGCTTGATGGTTTTTGATTGAGCACAAATTGAGTGTTGGCAAAATCAAAACTGACTTCGTTCGGAGTAATCGGCATACCTGGGCCTACGCGGGCAGGGCCGTTAGCAGCAACCCGATCGCCTTGCTCAAGGCCTGCGGTGATAGCGCGGTAAGCACCATAGCGATCGCCTAGTTCGACCAAGCGGTATTGCAGGGTATTGTTACTATCGACCACTAAGACAAAGCGGTTCTTTAGATCGGTACCGATGGCACGTTCCGGCACAATCGCCATACTCTTGGCGTCCTGAGCGGCCAAGGATACGCGGGCAAAGGCGCCGGGTTTTAGGTTGTATTGCTGAGCATCAAAGACGCCACGAATGCGTAATGTGCCGGTAGTTGGATTGATTTCGTTATCAATAAAATCAACGTAACCTCGAACGGGTTGGTGAGCACTTACTGATTCGAGACTGACGCCTAGATGGTCTTGTGCTTTCACATCGATAAAGTAGTCGTTCCAAGTGCGCTCATCAATATCAAAGTAAGCGTAGACTTTATCGTTGGAAACCAGGGTCGTTAAGGTGGTTTGCCCCGCCGTCACAAAGTTGCCCTGGGTGGCAATTGCGCGGGATATTATGCCGGAGATTGGCGCTTCCACTTGGCTAAATTCCAAATCTAACTTAGCCGATTGAAGCTGCGCGATAATGGCGTTACGTCCGGCGATGGCTTGGCGTAGCGTTGCATCACGTTGATCCGCCTGCTCTGCCGACATCGCATTTTTAGCCAGCAACCGTTTGGCACGTTTCGATTCACCTTTCGCCTGCTCAAGGGCGGCTTTAGCACTAGCGAGTTGCGCTTCAAGACTATCAACCTGAGCTTTAAAAGGACGGGAATCGATACTAAACAGAACTTGCCCCTGTTGAACGCGTTCACCCTCTTGAAATAACACTTCATCAATCTGACCCGATACGCGTGGTTTTAATACCACCCGTTGAGGGGCTTCAAGGCGAGTGGTAAAGGTGTGCCAAGTTTGTACTTGTTTCACCTGTACATCAGCCACATCAATCGTCAGTGGCGGTTGTTGCACTTGCTGTGCGCTAGGCTGTTCACAGCCGGTCAGTAGCGCGGCCAATGCAACAGCACTGAGTGTGTAGCTAATTTTTTTCATGAGGATCTCCAGTAAAAGTGAGTGCGTGGATCGTACGCACTGTCAGTGCAGATAAAAATAGTATTTTTTTACTAAGATTAGTGCCAAAATTGCACCAATGATCGAATCTTTATGAGAGTAAGTCGTGGATACAACCAGTCGGTTAATTATGCTGCTTGAAGTGGTGGAGCAAGGCTCATTTGCGAAAGCGGCAGAGCTGAGAAATATCGACCGTTCGGTGGTGTCAAAGCAGATCGGTAAGCTCGAAGATGATTTAGGGGTGCGCCTACTGAACCGCACGACACGCTCCTTTTCATTGACGGCGGCCGGCGCAGAGATGGTGAAAAAGGCGGTGGAGCTACGGCTGCTGCTACAGGATACGGTGCAACTGGCCGAGAACTATCATCAGGAACCCCGCGGTTTATTACGCATTACCGCGGCCAGTTATATCGGTAAGCATTACTTAGTGCCGGTGATTAATGATTTTCAAAAGCGTTTTCCTCAGGTGAGTATCGAGTTACGTCTCGATGATCGACTCGTGGATATGGTGGCTGAAGGGTTTGATTTGGCTTTTCGTGTGGGTGAACCACGGGATTCATCCCTGATTGCGCGAAAAATTGGCCGGAACCGACTGCTGATACTCGCGACTCAGGCGTTTATCGATACCTTTGGTGAGCCAAAAACCATGGCCGACCTCGCCGAGTTACCCGCCGCCGCTTATAGCAACACCCACTTTCGTTATGAATCTATTCATTACCTCGATGATACGGGGCAGCCTCAGGACCTCGATATTAAACCGATCTTTCGCGCGAATGATGCCGAAGTGCTGATGGGCAAAGTGCTGTCGGACACCGCTTTTTTTATTGCGCCTACGTTTCTGTTTGCCGATAAAGTGGATATCAGCCGATTTATACCTTTACTGCCCCAGGTGCAGTTGCCCGAAGAGAAGCCCGTCTATGCGGTCTATCCCCATCGCGATCTACCCGTACGTACCCGTCTGTTTTTAGATGCCGTACGCCATTATATCGGCGATCCCATTCCCCGTTGGGAGCGGAACGTTGCCGGTTTAGAAGAAGCGGCAACAACCTAAACTGAAGAGCGTCTGTCCTAGTACTTAGCCTGAAGATCAGTTTGCTCGGTTATCAACGGCTGATAATATAGTCGGGCACGCTGAAAACGTTGGGGAAGTACAATTTAGTAGAGATGCGCAAGTCACAAAATGGATTAGCGGTGAAACTGCAATATCAATCGATGCTGTGCTTAATCCAGTCATCAGAATAAAAGGGACTTTTATGCAGCAGATTGGCATTTATGAACAGTTAATCACGCAATTAATTGAGAGAAAATTAGATCGTGAGCGCTTTTATATTGGCGAGCGTGAGTTAAATAGCAGCGAAGCTTCGATTTGGCTGTCTCGTTTTTTATCCAGCATCCTTGAGCATGTCATTGATGCGATACCTGCCAGTGATGACCGTCTCCAGCAGCAAATTAACTTTTCCAATCAATTATTACTGTGGCTAAAAGATAAGATCCAAGATAAAAGTTTTATCGAAGATAATTTACTCGCAAGCCAAGGCAAAATTCTAACTGCGTTATATGAGTTAGAGAACCCAGTCGCTACCGATCTAAAAAAATACATTGATGAGCTATTTCCCCTAACGGGTTTAACCCAAAGCGAACTATTTTGTGGTAGTAATGCCGGATTATCCCTTGAGTCTGAACTGAAAAGAGAGATCTTATCGGCGGATAAGATTTACTGGCTGGTGTCCTTTATCAAATGGGCTGGAATTCGGATTTTTCGTAAGGAGCTAGAATCCTTTACCTCGAGCGGTCGTGAGTTAAAAATCATTACTACGTCTTACATGGGCGCCACCGACGCGAAAGCGGTGGAATATTTGGCAAGGCTACCCAATACCGAAGTAAAACTCAGCTACAACACCGAGCGGGAGCGTTTGCATGCGAAAAGCTATCTGTTTTTGCGTAATACGGGTTTTCATACGGGGTATATAGGATCATCCAATCTCTCCCATTCTGCCCTGACCAATGGTTTAGAATGGAACTTAAAAATCACTTCCCAAGAAATTCCCCACATTATTAGTAAATCATTGAGTACTTTTGAGACTTACTGGGCGTCCAATGATTTCGAGGTGTTTAGCGGTGATGCGAGCAGCACCGAAAAGTTGAAAAGAGCATTGAGGCAGCAGCGTGGTGAGGCTGGGGCGAGTTCGACGCACTTTTTCGATATCACTCCGTTTCCCCATCAAAGTGAAATTTTAGAGCAACTTTCGGTTGAGCGCAGTGTTCATCATCGTTTTCGTAATCTCGTTGTGGCCGCCACAGGTACAGGAAAGACGCTTATTTCTGCTTTTGATTTTGTTCGTTTTCTTAAGACAAAGGCGGATGCGAAATTCTTGTTTGTGGCACACCGTGAAGAAATACTGCAACAAGCGAGATCGGCTTATCGTGGCGTATTACGTAATGGCAGTTTTGGTGAGCTTTGGGTCGGTGGTCATACTCCGGAACATTACCGCCAACTGTTTGTCTCGATTCAGACCCTTAATAATCAATTAGAGCAATTAAACCTCACTCCAGATTATTATGATTATATTGTTATTGATGAAGTACACCACATTGCGGCAAGCAGTTATCGCTCGATATTAGCCCACTTCGAGCCTGAGATTTTACTTGGTTTAACGGCAACCCCAGAGCGCCACGATGGTGGTGATGTTTTAAGTGATTTTGGCGGCGTCATTGCCGCTGAAATTCGCTTGCCCGAAGCCATCAATCGACGACACCTATGCCCGTTTCAGTACTTCGGTATTGATGACGATACCGACTTGCGCAGCATTTCGTGGAATCGTGGGCGCTATGATATCGCGCAGCTCACTAATCTTTATACTCATAACCAAGCGCGTTTCGATAAAATACTGCTGAGTTTGCAGGAGATTGTCACCGATATAAGTCAAATGAAAGCCTTGGCGTTTTGTGTCAGTCGGGATCATGCTCAATATATGGCGCGCCAGTTTTTGTTAAAGGGCGTTAAAGCCGATGTGTTGACCAGCGATAACAGTCATGAACGCCAACAAAAACAGCAAGCGATTCGCACAGGTGTCATTAACGTGCTTTGTGTGGTGGATATTTTTAATGAAGGTGTCGATATTCCCGAAGTCGATACTTTGCTGTTTTTACGACCAACAGAAAGCTTAACCATCTTCTTGCAGCAACTTGGGCGTGGTTTACGTTTGGCTGAAAATAAAGAATGCTGCACCGTATTGGATTTTGTAGGTAATTCACGCCCTGAGTATGACTTTGCGAATAAATTTAGAGCCTTAGTGGGTAAAAGCCCAAGGGCGATCACTGATGAAATCAAACAGGGGTTTCCTCATGCGCCACTTGGTTGTCGTATTGAGCTGACAAAGCGCACCCAAGACATGGTGCTGAGCAATATTCGTCAAGCCTCGTTAACGTTGAAACGGCTGGTGGGTATGATTAGGCAGTTTCCGCAGCATTCAACATTGCCATTAACGCTGACGAATTTCTTAGCACAGCATCCCCATCTCGACCTTAATGAACTCTACAAGCGCGGTGGTTGGGCAGAGCTCGTGTCTAAGTCACAAGATCAGGTCAAAGAAAGTACAGTGGGTGACACTGCGCAAAAGGTGATACGAAAAGCGATCCATAACCGTATTTTGACCTGTGATGATCACGCTTATCTAAGTTTCTTAAGGCAGCTGTGCCAAACGAATTTTTCAATAAAAGAGGGGGATAACCGACAAGCACTAATGTGTCATTATGATTTTTGGCAAAAAACAGGACCAGAGTTAGGGTTCGATTCACTGGCACAGAGTCTTGCTAGGTTAAATCAGCTCGGTATCGCTGCAGAGCTGTTAGAAGTCGTCGATTGGCAGATCGCGAATATCAAACATGAGCAGCCGTTCATAGAGCATTTACCCGGTGTACCCCTTAGACATCATGCCCGTTACGCTCGAGAACAGATATTAGTCGCATTCGGTGCGACAACGTTTAAACGACAGCCTCCCGCACGAGAGGGCGTTTTTGTGATTAAAGAGCAAAACATCGAGCTGATGTTTGTCACTTTAGATAAAAACGAAAAGCAGTTCTCGCCAACCACCATGTATCACGACTACGCTATCAATGAGCATCTGTTCCATTGGCAATCGCAAAATAGTGCAAGACCTGATCGAGGTCGTGGTCAGGAATACGTGCAGCATCAAAAAATTGGTAAGCGTCTGTTTTTATTTGTACGTGAGCAAACCAAAGATGAATACGGCCGTACTATGGGTTTTGTTAATTACGGTGAAGTTGAATATGTTTCACATACCGGATCTCAACCTATGAGTATTACGTGGCAACTTAAAACACCGATGCCACACTTTATGTGGCAACAAGCTGCTAAATTGGCGGTTGGATAACCATCATGGATGCGCGAATTCAACACCGAAGTGCGACACAACTATGCAACCTGAAGCAGCTCCCGAAAGACGGCTTCTGGCTGCCTAAATCCAAGGCACTTTCTTGGTCTTAAATTCAATCTTTTCTCTGCTCGTCGC
>NZ_RQXW01000027.1 GCF_003957515.1 Amphritea opalescens | reverse complement strand
AATCTACGGCACAGCATCAAAGTGCTAAGGGTGCGGCCAAACTGACTGACTTCTTTGCAATGGAGATAGCTAATCATCCATCGCTGAGAGATACAAGGGTGCGGTGAGGAACGAACCGCACCGATGGATTTAAACAATCAAAAATCCGAATCTTAATCTTCATTAAAATGATCATAAAGACAGCCGTAAATCGATTGTCTAATAGCTGATTTTTAATTTGAGCAATCGTTCATAAATCTCTTGATCGACCGTTCAAGTATGGTTATAGTTCTCTCACTGAATATTACTTAGAGAAATATATGCCTGCCATTAACAAAAAAGTGTCTGAAAAAGCTACACCAACGCCACAAGCGACGTCAGGTAGCAATTTTCAGCTGCAGTTCCTGCTTCTGGCGGCGATTCTTGGATTAGTGGCGGGTATTGTTTTTATCATCATTCAGCCGCTATTTGGCATGGATACACTCACGAGTCGTCATGCTGCTTTTTATCAGCAATTAGGCGGTTGGGGTAGTGTGCCAGCGGTTATGATCGCTTGGACTGCCCATTTGCTGGTGTCTATTTTTTATGGCTTGTTGTGCGCTATCTTGCTGTTGAACACTCTGCGGTTAGCGTTGATTGCACTGGGTACATTGCTGTTTACATGGATCACAACGGTGATCGCACCACCGGCTAACGCGATGATCGTGCAGTTGGTTTCGTTTCAACAGCTTCATAGTGAAAAACTGCCTCCTTTGAATTTCAGTCTTGACGTTAAATTTTTATTGCATTTGGTCTTCTTCGCCGCGATCAGTTTTGTCTTATACCTCTATGCTAAAAAAGCAAAACAGTAGAGGTCATAGGATTAAAGTAGTTCGACTATTCTTGGTCAACCCCATCAATAGTCCGCTATGCTGATGCTTTAAGTACGATGTATAGCTTACATAATAGTAGTGAGAGGTGATTCATGAAACAGACAACGATTTTATTCGACATCAACGAAACCGTTTTGAATTTGAATGTTTTAAGGCCTAAGTTTAAGTCAATATTTGGCGATGAATGTTATACCGATACTTGGTTTTCTATGTTGTTGCATGCATCGACTGTTTCGCTGATCACCGGCGTTAAGACTAATTTCGCCACCCTGTCTAAGATCATGCTCGAAGCCCTCGCAGGTAAGAAAGGTATAGCGCTATCGAGTGACCAAATTGATGACGTTGTCGGTGGTTTTTCCGGCTTGCCCGCACATTCGGATATCAAAACAGCGTTAGCGGCTCTGCGCTCAGCAGGGTTCCGTTTAGTGGCGTTCTCCAACTCATCACTGAATTTAATCAATAATCAAATTCATAACGCCGGTCTCGATAGCTATTTTGATGAGCTCATCAGTGTCGAAGAGGCGGGCACCTTTAAGCCTAGCCCCGCGGCATATGAATTTGTCGCCAGCAAGTTAGGGCAACCGAAGGATAAACTGCGACTCGTGGCGACCCATGATTGGGATATCCATGGTGCGATGAGTGCCGGTTTGCAGGGGGCTTATATCGATCGCTCCGGTGCGCCTTATCATCCGCTCTATATCAAACCCGATATTGAGGCTTCGACCATGGATGATATTGCCGCGAAAATTATTGCGACAGACGATTAATATTGATCGCCTGTTTAGAGTTAAACCGTTCAAAACAAATACAACCATCAATGGTAATAGGATAATAAAATGATTAAGTTTTACTTTCACCAAACGCCAAACCCCATGAAAGTTGCTCTGTTTCTTGAAGAAACGGGTCTGACGTATGAATTAGTCCCCGTTGATACCTTGAAAGGCGAGCAACATACGCCGGAATACCGCGCGATCAACCCTAACGGTAAAACCCCTGCGATTGAGGATGATGGTCAGCGTGTATTTGATTCTAATGCCATCTTGATGTATCTATCTGAAAAAACAGGGCTGCTGGCCGGTAAAGCCGAAGATCGCGGTGAAATGTTGTCTTGGCTGATGTTTATCGCCTCGGGTCTAGGTCCATTTTCGGGTCAATCTGTTCACTTTAGACATAAAGCGCCTGAGCAGGTACCTTATGCCATTAACCGTTATCTGCGCGAAGCTGAACGCCATTACGAAGTACTGGATGCGCATATGGAAGGTCGCGAATTTATCGTTGGGGATGAGTACTCAATCGCTGATATTTCTGCCTGGGGTTGGATTGATAAAGTGGCACCGGTATTAGGCGGCGATGGTTTAGATAGCTATCCAAATCTTAAGCGTTGGTTTGCTAGCATCAATGCGCGCCCTGCGGTAGAACGTGCCCGTAACATTGATAACGATATTGAATTTAAGTCTGATTTTGATGAAGTGGCGGCACGCGCACTGTTCCCACAAAACTTTGCTAAAAACACTTAATAACGTACGGAGTGATGAGAGTGGAAAACCAATATATCCCCCCCAAGGTTTGGGTCAATGATACCAGCGGTGCTAATAAGTGGGCTAATATCAACAGTCCGGAAGCCGGCGCTCGATTTGAAAAGACATTGCCCACGGGTGAGCACTCTCTTCAGCTTTACTCACTTGGCACGCCCAATGGCCAAAAAGTAACCATTATGCTTGAAGAGCTATTGGCTCTGGGTGTTAAGGACGCTGAATACGATGCTTTTCTGATTAATATTGGTGAATCAGAACAGTTTTCATCGGGGTTTGTCGCCGTTAACCCAAATTCAAAAATCCCAGCGTTACTGGATAAATCCGGTGATGAAGAGGTTAATGTCTTTGAGTCCGCTTCGATCTTGGTTCATCTCGCTGAGAAGTTTGGTGAGTTTCTACCTAAGAGCGGCGCGGCACGCACGCAGACCTTTAATTGGTTATTCTGGGCGCAAGGTTCGGCTCCTTTCTTAGGCGGTGGCTTTGGTCATTTCTATGCCTATGCCGATGAAAAGCAGGAATACCCAATCAACCGTTTTGCCATGGAAACCAAGCGTCAGCTCGATGTGTTAGATAAGCAGTTGGCAAATAACACCTTTGTCTCTGGTGAAGAATATACCATTGCGGATATGGCTATTTGGCCTTGGTATGGCAACTTGGTGTTGGGTAATCTGTACTCTGCTGCAGAGTTCTTGCAAGTCGATTCCTACCGTCATGTTGTGCGTTGGGCCAAAATGCTCGAACTGCGTGAAGGCGTTCAGCGTGGACGTTTCGTTAACTGTTCTTGGGGTGAAAGTTGGGAACAAATTCCTGAACGTCACTCGGCTAGCGATATCGATAAAGTACTGGCGTTAAAACCTGCGTAAATTGCTTTAACAGCATAAGTGGCGGATGTTTGGCATCCGCTACACCTCTTTTTTGGCTATTGTTCATCACGATCAAGCGGATGATGGGTGACGGCTAGTGTCTACTGACCAAGCTGTCAGTCGACTCATTCTATAACCTGGACTCTTTATATGAACGATATGATTAAGCTAGATATTATCTCTGATGTGGTATGCCCATGGTGCATCGTGGGTTATAAGCGATTAGAGGCGGCCATCAACGAGTTGGGCCTGCAAGATCGGGTTGAGATTGAATGGCAGCCCTTCGAACTGAATCCCGATATGCCCGCAGAAGGTGAAGAGCTGCGTGCCCATGTATTGCGTAAATACGGTGCGAGCCGTGAAGACAGTGATAAAGCACGGGATAATATCAGTGCCCTAGGTGCAGAGTATGGCTTTGAATTTAACTATTTTGAAGAGATGAAAATAGTCAACACGCGAGCGGCTCATCTACTACTCGATTTTGCCCATGAGCAAGGGTTGCAGCATGCACTCAAGCAGCGATTATTCGCAGCCTTCTTTAGCGAACAAAAAGATGTATCGGATCGTGCTGTGTTGTTGGCTGAAGCGCAGGCGGTTGGTTTAGAGCTCGAGGCCGCCACGATAGCCTTAGATGATGTAGAACGTCTTCATCGGGTTGTTAATCTAGAACAGCAGTGGCAGCAACAGGGCATTTCAGGGGTGCCAACGGTGATCTTTAACCGCACCAGTGCTCTGACCGGCGCACATCCACAGAGCACCTATAAAGAGGTGCTGCAGGAACTCGCTGCAGATCTTGTTTAGTAGTTCCGTTATTCAATACAAGCCGCTCCCGATAGTGGCTTATGCTAACCGAACTTTCGAGAGAGCGGCCGTTGGTTGCTCTAAGTTTCTTATATGACCATCTTGCGTGGATGAGAGCCCTCATCCTCATCTTATTCTTTCGCTATTGAAAACAATTAGTTGTGCTTATGTTAATCAGATGCAATTGAGTGCATGATGCTCCTATGGTTGATTCAGCGGTCTTCTGTCTAATAAGCATCCGCTGGTTTAATAATGATGGCTATTGTGAGGAGTGCACATGAATCTGGATAAAGCGAGAAGTCGCATTGCCAAGCAGGTTAAGAAAGTATCTAAAGGCTATCCGCAGATTGCGATTAAGTATTTCGGGACAGCCGACTGTGCTACGCAGGTGATGGTTGAGTTTATCGAAGAGGAGGGCGCGCAGCCTCAATCCCAAACCTTTGAGGGCACCACCGATGTACGCAAAGATGAGGTGATTCAAACAACGCTGGTTAAGATCATCGAGCGGGCCAATGCGAATACAGTGACTGAAGTGACGGATGTTGCTCCGATAGCGTAGCGCTGCCAGCACGCCCTTTGGTCTTTAATCAGGCGGCTCTGGCTGAGCCGCCGGTTTATGCTGTTTCCGTGTTACCAGTGTCCATAACGGTTCATATCATATACCCCAGCCTGTAGTGGGTTAGTTTTCTGCATATACTCTTTGAAGCTATGAAACAGCTCCCAGAAATGCGGATTCATCCGACCAACACCCCAGCGTTTAATCCACTGTTCGAACTCCTGCTTCGAGTCGATGTTGCGTAACTGAGCAACAAACTCATCCACTTCGCTAAGGTTCATCTGCAAAATTAGGTTGGGATAGCTGCCGATCGGGGTCGGCATAATGGTTAAGCTATCGAGGTTTTCTTGATAGCGTAAGGATTCCCCTAATAGATAGGCGACACTGCTATGGCGGCGATTGCGTAATAGCGTATAAGCTAGAAACTCAGTCTCATCGGACTGTTTCGCGGATTCATTATCAAGATTGATACGAATAAAGCTGACCTCCGGTAACCAGCGAATAGCGGTTAGTTCAGAAGCAGGCTTTGCTGCGATCTGACTAAAAGCTAGATTGATCGCTGCGTTAGGCGCTTCGGTGGATTGATCGCACTGAGTGCAACGGTTAATCAAATCTTTATTGCCGGTTAGTGTTGGATATTTATTTAACAGGGTTTGTAGGAACTCCTGTTTCGGATGACCGCTATGATAGGCGATAGCGCTTGGGGTATCGCTATCGAGAGGGTGGTAGCTGATCTTAGTTTTTAGCTTAGCAGTGGATTGATACCAATCAGCATAGATTGTTTGTCGCGCCTTTGCTGGCATAAAACGCAGAAAATTAGTCTCAGAACCATTACGGATTAGATCAAAATAGAGTCGGGTTTGTGCTTGGTGAGAGACACTTCCGAACACATCAAAATTGACGACCAGTTCATAGTAGGTGCGTTCCAGCAATGGATAACCCATCACCCAAGCGGTGAGTGGTATTTCACCCTGCCAACCCTGAGTAACCGAAGCGCTGTTGTGATGTCTAAAGACGGTTAAAAAGGCGTTGGTGTTGGTTTGTTCGCCGCCCCAAATCTGGTCCAATGAAGCGCCTTCGGGGAAGGTCTGTCGATAGGCTTTCTCTCGTAGGCTTAAATAGTGATTACGATCATCGCTATAGCTAAGCCATTCGCTACCAAATTTCAGCAAAGAGGTTTTTTCACCGGGTAAGCCAAGGTAGGGGTTAACGCTTGCCTGATAAGCGTCATCGTTGGTGTAGTGCTCCAGTGAAGGGTTTTCAAACATCACCCAAAACTGGTCGCGAATCACATTGGTGGCAATTTGCCCACGGCAAACCGGCCCGCGGATAAAGTTGCGTACAAAAAATTGCGCATCATCAAGGAGGAAGCGATAGCGAAGCTTGGCGGGAATTGCCGCAAAGGTGAGAAAGGGATTCGAGCGGTCGGCGAACTCATAGCCGGGTAGTTCGGTCAGGTTCCAATCGATTTCGGCAAACAACTGTTGGTAACGTTCGAGTCGGGCGGTATCGAAGCGATAGGTAATATGGGTTTTATGAACAATGGTCCCGGCAATGGGTATTAGGCGGTAATAAAAGGCTCTGTCTGCATCATCATTAGGCCGCACGGTCGGGACAATAACCGGCGCTTCACCGGCGGGTGTGTAGGAGCGAATCAACTGATAAAAAGGCATCTTGCTAGGCTGAGCAGTATCTGACGATGCTTGTAGATAAAGGTGGCCTAAGAAGAGGTGTTCATAGAGATAGCGGGCGAGTAACTGAGAACGTTTATCCGATCGATTAAGCCATTTTTCCCAGCGGTTGATCAGCTGTTGATCTTCTGTGCTGATATGAGTGGAAGATAAATCGATTTTAGCGCCCTGTGTTAACCAGGTTGAAAGGGTTTGGTATTCCTGTTTCGTGAGTCCCGAAACGGCTAGGGGCATACCGCCATGGGGAAACTGCTCGGCATAATCATTAAACTCACCAGGAGCAGGGCAGCTGTTCACACGATCAAAGCCGAGCTCTATATCATCGGGTACTGTTTCGCCCGTTGGTAGCGGGCTGTTATAGCCTAGGTCTAGCATCTGCTGCATTAGCGGAAGGCTTTCATCTTCGTTATCTCCGTAGCGGGATAAGACCGAATAGAATCCTTTTTGGCGCCACTCTGATGGCGTTTGTGCATCAACATAAAGGCGTGTCGGCGTGGTATCGCTTAGCCGTCCGCCATCATAGACGCGCAGGGTTGACGCTCCCCGTTCAATGCCATGATAGGATTCCATTTTCAGCTGACAGGGTGCATCATAACAGGCGTGGCATGCTAGACACTTGGTATCCAGTATTGGGCGAACGTCGTTAGCGAAGCTGTACCTTTGTTCGGTGGAGACGATGCGAGGGTTCATCTCTTCGTTTTGTTTATCTGACGCCGAGAGAAAAAAGATCATCCCCGCAATAAGAAAAATACTTACGTAGGTTTTACCCTGTATTGGTTTTTTCATTTGCGGTGCTGCGCCAGTGTCTTTAAAAAACCAGAGTAACAAATACCGCTATGACTTAATACCACAGCCTAGCTGTGTGAGCCGGCCTCGAAGTAGAGGTGAATTAGGCGTTTTAAGCCCGTACTAAGACATTGCAGCTTCAATATCACGACAATCGATCTACCTTGATGAGCGCAGGAAGCCTATGAGCCATAATCACAGTCATCATGTTACTAATTACAACCGCGCCTTTGCGATAGGCATTGCGCTCAATATTATCTTTGTTGTGATTGAATCGGTCTACGGAATCTTGTCCGACTCGTTGGCATTGATCGCAGATGCAGGGCATAACCTGAGCGATGTGTTTAGTTTGATACTGGCCTGGGGTGCCAGTTATCTAGCGAGTTTGGCCGCCACCGAAAAGCGCACCTACGGCTTGCGTAAAGCACCTGTTTTGGCATCGCTCGGTAGTGCTATTTTACTGTTGATTGCGCTCGGTGGTATCGCTTGGGAAGCCATCAATCGTTTTGCTAATCCCGCCCCCGTCGAGGGCATGACGATGATTGTGGTTGCGGCAATTGGGGTCGTTATTAACGGATTAACCGCTTGGCTCTTTTTTAGTGGTCAGAAGGATGATCTGAATATCAAGGGCGCTTTTCTGCATATGGCGGCCGATGCCGTCGTCTCGCTCGGTGTGGTGGTTGCTGGTGTGTTTGTTCTCTTCAAAGGCTGGTTGTGGATCGATCCCGTGATTAGCTTGATTATCGTGTTGGTGGTTTTGCTGGGGACGCTCAGCTTGCTTAAGGATTCAATGAACTATGCCCTTGATGCGGTCCCGGACAGCATCGATATCGTGGGGTTAAAACAATATATCACTGACTTAGAATCAGTTGAGCGGATTCATGACCTCCATGTCTGGCCTTTAAGTACCACTGAAGTTGCGCTCACCGTTCATCTTGTCGTGAATGATACAAAGCTGAATAATCATCTGTTGCGGCATTTACAGCAACACTTTCATGATCATTTTGATATAGCCCATGCCACTATTCAGATCGAATCCGCCACGGATGAGCAAAGCTGTATGCTCGATAGTTTGCACCAGACCGAGCATGATCATCACCATTAAATTTAGTGGCTAGACACCTGCTGCCGGTTGCTGATTAAGGGCTATACGGTTGTGAATACCGTATTAAGTTGATCATCGGTGATCTGGCTAGCAGGTGTTAGGGTTTTACGCTGCCATGGAATAAAGCCTAAGAACCAACAGCGCCAGAATCTAACCGATGCTTGCGGATTTTCTTGTAATAATTGTTCTAACGTTTGTGCCTTGCCTAATTTAATATTCAAGGCGTCTTTGTAAACCAAATGAACAAACTTAGAGCAGAACTGACGTTCTGACTCAAAATCAAAACCTAGATGATAGAGTTTGTTGCTCAATTTATTGGCGAGCTTTGCTGACGAGGCTTTGAGTTGGTCAATGTCGGCGGCGCTCAGGGGTTGCTTAAGACGACGCACCATCACTTCGCCGTTGCAGGTGCGACTCAGAAACTTACCCAGCGGAGTTTTACACACTACCGGCACTTTGCTTTCAATCACAAACCACTGATTATCTTCTTTAATGGCGAAACCGACATGTGAACTCCAACTGCCGGTACCCTTAGCGACCTGCTTATAGAGAAAGGCATCAATGGAGATGAACAGAATATCGCCTTCTTGAAGGGTATTGATAAGTCTTTGTTCAAGTGTGTTGTTTGATGGCTGTGTCATGTTAACTCCGTTCGACAATTGAGTGCTGATCTGTGTTTCGATGGCAGTGATTGTGTCGAAAGGGGGGAGTGTTAGACATGCTTGCCACAAAAGTATCGTATGTTGATACCTTGCGGTTCGTATCGGCGTTATTGAAGGTTGTTATCGCAAGTGCAGTGAGGTGGAGGCATTAGGTTGATGTTTCAAAGTAATCCAAAAGCCGGTCGATAAAGACCAGCCCTGTTGTTATCTATCTATTTAGTTTTTTCTCTTTGGATGCGTCTCTTTAGATGGGCCTCTGTTCTATCGGTTTAGTTTTTCGCTCAAAAGTTGAATATGCTCTGGGCCGATGCCGCAGCAACCGCCGATCAATTCTGCTCCCAGTGCATGCCATTGCTGCGCCCATTGCAGATAGCTGTCTGGCGTTAAGTCATTGCGCATCTCATTGAGCATATCATTTGCTTTAGCTTCCTTCGGTTGCGGAGGGAAAGCATTCGCATAAGCGCCTATTTTAATCGGTTTTGTCTGAGCTGCTGATCTCTGTGCCAGTGCTTTCTTGGTCAGTTCGATAGCGTCAGTAATCACCTCTGGTTGGCTGCAATTAAATAGGATTGCATCAACACCCGCATCCAGTACGGCGTGAACGGCATCAGTCAGGGTTTCACCGGAGCGCAGCAGCGGCTGCGCGGTTGGTATTGCATCTTCTAGGGTAAACGAGACCCAGTAGGGTTTGTGCTCGGTATCAATGCGGTCGACCAGTGATTTAACCCGTAAGGCTTCTTCGATGAGGCTCTGTGTTTCATTCAGCCAGATATCGATATGTGGGTTTAGGGCAGTGATAAGTGGCAGGGCAATACTGTCGGCACGCTCTGGCTGATAGAGATCTGCGCGGTAAGAGCCAAACAGTGGCGGTATCGACCCTGCGATTAAGATATCTTGCTTGCCGGTTTGCTTCACGGCCTCGCAGGCAACTAGGGCTGATTGCTCGGCCAGCGCTGCGCCACGTGCTTTAAACCGCTCTTCACCGATATGGAAAGGCACCAGCGCATAGCTATTGGTAATAATGACCTGTGCGCCAGCATCGATATACGCCTTGTGGACGTCTTTAACCATCTCAGGCGCTTCCATCATGGCCAGGGCCGACCATTCAGGTTGTTTGAAGGGCGCGCCGCGACGTTCAAGCTCTCGGCCAACGCCTCCATTCAATATTGTGACTTTATTCATGCACGTTATCTCGTGAATTCAACATTGAGGCAATTCTAACTTGACCAAAAAGGTATACAAGTTTTTATCCTTAATAACATGAATCAGTGATCTCGATGCTGCTATGCAAGGACAATACTTTTAGCCTTCCATAGCAGGCAGTTCTCAGTAGCGGCATCGCCGGTTTAATCTCAGCGCTTGCAGCTACAACACCTAGCGGTGCTTTAGAGTGTATTGACCCCTTGGTTTTCCAGCATTTTGATTAAGCGAATCAGTGGTAGGCCGATCAGTGTATTTGGATCATCTCCCTCGAGTTTTTCAAATAGGGCAATACCTAACCCCTCTGATTTAAAGCTGCCAGCGCATTGGTAGGGCTGTTCAGCCTTTAAATAGTTGTTTATCATCGACGGGGTTAGTTGGCGAAAATGAACATGAAATGGAACGACAGCGGTTTCGCACTCACCGGTATGGCTATTTAATAGGCTCAGGCCGGTAAGAAACGTTATCTTTTGTCCCGAAGCATCCGATAACTGTTGGAACGCGGTCGCATGATTGCCCGGCTTGCCGATGGTTTCGCCGTTGATGATAGCCGTTTGGTCCGAACCGATGATTAGCGCAGCAGGAAAGCCCGCTTGCAGTGCTTCGGCTTTTTGCTGGGCGAGACGTGCAACATAGGCCTCGGGGGTTTCCGATTCGAGACGCGTTTCGTCAATGTCGGGAGAAATCGCTGTATAGCTAAGGTTGAGCTTATCCAACAGGGCTTTTCTAAAAGGTGAGCTGGACGCTAGAATTAGCTGAGTCATGCCTTAATTTCTCCAAAATGATCAGGGTTAAGTTAAGTTGCAGATATTAGCTTGTTTTTTTAGCTTTTAAAGCCTTATTTCCTTTGACAGACGGTGTTTTGATCCCTAGAATTGCGCGCTTATGTCGAACGCCCCATTACCAAAGAAAATTGACCCGCGTAAGCTTGCTGACCGGGGAGTACGGATACAAGGTGACGTTGAGTTTACTCTTCTGCCGAATCTGGTCACAATGCTGGCCGATAAGCAGGGACAAGCATCAGTTGATCTGCAGTTTGATACTGATGAATTGCGCATCCGTACAATTAAGGGCACTGCTGACGCCAAGGTATTTATGACCTGTCAGCGCTGTCTTGAGCCAGTTGAGATCGAAGTCGAAGCTAAGTTCAATTTGGCTGTCGCTCCAACCGAGGAGCATGCTAAAAATCTGCCCAGGTACTATGATCCTTTGATTGTAGCGGGTGATGATCTGGAATTGTTTCCAATGGTCGAGGAAGAGTTAATTTTATCGCTTCCTATCGTGCCATACCATGACGATTGCAGTGTGCAGACATCCTTCGGTGACGAGGTGACGACTGACAATGAAACTGATAAACCGAACCCTTTCAGTGTATTAGCCTCACTGAAGGCTGATAAGTGAAATAGGAGCTATATACCCATGGCAGTACAAAAGAGCAAAGTAACTCGTTCACGTCGCGGTCAGCGTCGTTCACACGATGCACTGGGCAACCCAACTCTTTCAGTAGAAGTAACCACTGGTGAAGTTCACCGTCGTCACCACGTAAGTGCTGATGGTTTTTACCGTGGTAAGCAGGTTGTTGCACAACAAGACGACGAGTAAGATTGTCTGACAGCATTTGCATCGCGGTTGACGCGATGGGCGGGGACTTCGGTCCCCGCGTTGTTATTCCCGCCTCAGTTGATGCGCTAGCGCGTCATTCTCGGTTGACCCTACAGTTAGTTGGTCAACAGGATATCCTTACCCCTCTGTTACAGCAGTCTCTCGCTAAACATTCAGATAAAGCCCTATCTTCGCGTATTTCAATCATCAACGCCGAAAAAGTCATCGGTTGTGATGAGCGGCCTTCGTACGCCTTGCGTAAGCGTCGTGATACCTCAATGTATCGTGCCATTGTGCAGGTTGCCGAAGGGCAGGCGCAGGCTTGCGTGAGCGCCGGCAATACCGGTGCCTTGATGGCGCTTGGTCGCTTTACGCTTAAAATGCTACCCGGTATCGACCGGCCCGCTATTATTACCGCTATCCCTTCCGAGGGTGGCGTGAGCTATATGCTGGATCTCGGCGCTAATGTCGATTGTAGCGCCGAACATCTATTGCAGTTTGCCATTATGGGTTCGGTGATGACCAGTGCCGTTGAGGGTATTGCAGAGCCACGTGTCGGCTTGCTGAATGTCGGTGCTGAGGAGATTAAGGGGAATGAGCAGGTTAAGTTGGCGTCCCGCTTGATTCGTGAGCATGGAGGCTTAAATTATCAGGGCTTTATCGAAGGTGGCGACATCTTTACCGATAAGGTAGATGTAGTGGTTTGCGATGGCTTTGTCGGCAATATTGCCCTAAAGAGTAGTGAGGGTGTGGCAAGGCTGATGGCGCGACAGTTACAGCGTAGCTTTAGCCGCTCGCCGTGGCGAAAGCTGATGGCGTGGATGGTGAGTCCGATACTAAATGAGTTGCAAGCCCATATTGATCCTGCCCGCCGAAATGGCGCCAGCCTGTTAGGTTTACAAGGCATTGTCGTCAAGAGTCACGGCTCGGCGAATCGAGAGTGCTTTGGTTATGCTATCGATCAAGCGGTCGCCGAAGTGATCATGGATGTGCCCGGCAGTATTAATCGCCAACTTGAGTCACATATCGCGGATGTTTGATGGAAATGCTTGATCTTTAAGACAATCATTTTAATTCATGGCGAATCCTGTAAACTACGCTCTTTAAATTGTTATGCGTTTATCTGTATATTGAGGTAAGAATGCCACAACCCCTCGCTTTTGTTTTCCCCGGTCAGGGCTCTCAGCATCTGGCCATGCTAGCCGAGCTAGCAGCTGAACACGCTATTATTCAGGATACCTTCGCCGAAGCCTCGCAAGTGCTAGGATATGATCTCTGGGCACTGACTCAAGACGGCCCTGAGGCTGACCTTAACCAAACCGATCGTACACAGCCCGCATTACTGACTGCAGGTGTCGCTTTATGGCGTCTGTGGCAGCAGCAGGGCGGTGCCATGCCTGCGGTGATGGCAGGGCATAGCTTGGGCGAGTATACTGCTTTGGTTTGTGCAGGTGCGATCGATTTTAAAGATGCGGTCAATCTCGTTAAGTTACGTGGTGAATTTATGCAGCAAGCCGTGCCTGCGGGTACGGGTGCTATGGCGGCGATACTCGGCTTAGCCGATGATGCCATCGCGGCGGCCTGTGAAGCGGCAGCGGGTGATGAGGTTGTATCACCGGTTAATTTTAACTGCCCAGGACAGGTTGTTATTGCAGGCAATAAAGCGGCGGTTGAGCGGGCGATGGAAGGCTGTAAAGCGGCGGGTGCTAAACGGGCTATCCCGTTGCCAGTAAGTGTGCCGTCTCATTGCGTATTGATGAAGCCAGCCGCTGAGCAAATGCAAGCTGCACTCAAAAATATTGAGATTAAACTGCCGGCGATTCAAGTTATTCAGAATTTCACAGCTAAAGCGGCTGATAGTGTTGATGAGTTGGTCGATAATTTATTAGCACAGCTGTATAGTCCTGTTTTGTGGACTGATTCAGTACAAAATATGCTTGAGCAGGGCGTTGAACGCACTGTTGAATGCGGGCCTGGTAAGGTGCTGTCAGGGCTGAATAAGAAAGTTCAGCGTAGTCTGGTAGTTGCTGCGATTAATGACCCTGCAGGTCTTGAGAAGGCGCTGAGCGCTTAATCTCTGAATTTAAAGGAAACAGATTATGAGTATCGAAGGCAAGGTTGCGCTGATTACGGGTGCTACTCGGGGGATCGGTAAAGCGATTGCGCTGGAGTTAGGGCGTCAAGGCGCGGTCGTAGTGGGTACCGCTACGAGTGATAATGGTGCGACTTCCATTACCCATTACCTCCAAGAAGCGGGCGTAACAGGCGCAGGTTTCTGTCTAGATGTAGGTTCAAATGAATCGGTTGGCGCGGTCATAAAAGCCGTGCAGGATCAGTTTGGTCCTGTCGCTATCATCGTCAATAATGCGGGTATCACCCGTGATAATATCATGCTACGGATGAAAGAGGACGAATGGGATTCTGTATTGAATACCAATTTAACCTCTGTTTATCGGATGGTGAAAGGTTGTTTGCGCGGCATGACGAAAGCGCGCTGGGGCCGAATTATTAATGTTTCATCAGTGGTTGCCTCTATGGGTAACGCTGGGCAGGCAAACTATGCTGCCGCTAAGTCGGGTATGGAAGGTTTCAGTCGGGCGCTGGCCCGTGAAGTCGGCTCCCGCAATATCACAGTCAACTGTGTAGCGCCTGGTTTTATCGATACGGATATGACCAGTGGGTTACCGGAAGAGCACAAACTAGCTTTGCAAAAACAGATTCCAATGGGTCGCTTAGGGCAGCCTGAAGAAGTCGCCGCTGTTGTTGGTTTTTTAGCCAGTGATGCCGGCGGATATGTGACCGGAGACACGATTCATGTCAATGGCGGCATGTATATGTCATAAAGTTTTGCCTGAGGAATTGTTTTTTCTGTCAAAGTGTTGATAATGAGCCGCAGCTCACTGGAGAAATATCGCCGTCAGGCTTGATCCATAGCGGCGGATTCTAATAAAATCCCTGTTCACATCTTAGGGTGTGGATGTCGATAAATAATAGGAAGAGTTATGAGCAACATCGAAGATCGCGTAAAGAAAATCATTGCTGAACAGCTGGGTGTTAAAGAAGAAGAAGTGACTATTGATGCTTCTTTTGTTGAAGACCTAGGTGCCGACTCTCTGGATACTGTAGAGCTGGTTATGGCTCTAGAAGAGGAATTCGAAACTGAAATTCCTGATGAAGAAGCAGAGAAAATCACCACTGTTAGACTGGCAATCGATTACATCAACGCACATCAGTAATCGACTCAACCAGATTACCGAGAAGCCGCAACTATAGTGATATAGTGCGGCTTTTCTTTTGTTATACCGGTAAACTAGGAGGATTTTGATGTCTCGGAGAAGAGTTGTTGTCACTGGCTTGGGTATGCTAACCCCGGTTGGTAACACTGTCCAAGAGACATGGACCAGTATTCTTAACGGTAAAAGTGGTGTGGCTAATATCACTCACTTTGATACGACGTCGTTCGGTACTCGTTTTTCCGCCCCGATTAAAGGGTTGGATCTAGACGGTTACATGAGCTCGAAAGATGCTCGGAAAATGGATCTATTCATTCAGTACGGTATGGTGGCAGCTATTCAGGCTGTTGAAGATGCCGGACTGTCCGTCACCGAAGAGAATGCGCCCCGTATCGGTGTAGCAATTGGTTCGGGTATTGGTGGTTTGCCAATGATTGAGGCAACCCACGATACGCTTAACAAGAGTGGCCCTCGACGGATTTCACCATTCTTTGTTCCCGGAAGCATCATCAATATGATCGCTGGTAATTTGGCCATTAAATATGGTTTCAAAGGGCCAAACATTGCGATTACTACGGCTTGCACGACCGGTACTCATAATATCGGCTTTGCAGCGCGGATGATTCAGAACAGCGATGCGGATGTGATGATCGCTGGCGGTGCCGAGATGGCAACGACACCTCTGGGTGTGGGTGGTTTCTCTGCAGCGCGGGCGCTATCAACCCGTAACGATGATCCTCAGGCGGCGAGCCGTCCATGGGATCGTGATCGTGATGGTTTCGTGCTGGGCGATGGTGCTGGTGTTGTAGTGCTGGAAGAGTATGAAGCGGCTAAAGCCCGTGGCGCCAACATTTATGCAGAACTGGTTGGTTTTGGCATGAGTGATGATGCTTATCATATGACCTCTCCGCCAGCCGACGGTACTGGAGCTGCATTGGCGATGTCCAATGCCGTCAAAGATGCTGGCCTTAATCCTGATCAGATCAACTATATCAATGCCCACGGTACGTCTACGCCGGCGGGTGATATTGCTGAGTCCAATGCGGCTAAATTAGTATTGGGCAATGCGGCTGACGCTGTACGGATGAGTTCGACGAAATCGATGATCGGCCATTTGCTGGGTGCAGCAGGCGCTGTTGAAGCGATCTTCTCTGTTCTGGCAATTCGCGACCAAGTCGCACCTCCAACAATCAATTTGGATAACCCATCCGAAGGTTGTGATCTGAACTACGTACCTCATACTGCTCAAGAGGCGGTTATTGAGGCTGCGGTATCTAACTCTTTCGGTTTCGGTGGTACCAACGGTACCCTAGTATTCCGTAAGATCTGAGCCTGCGGGTGTGCTATTGGCACACCCGTTGTCTTTTTATGCGGCCTTCGCTATTAATCAATGGTTTATCTGAACACACACTTCCGGTTGCCGACCGGGGGCTTGCCTACGGCCATGGTTTATTTGAGACCATTGCCCTCAATGGTTCAGAGCCTACCGCCTGGCAAGCACACCTCGAACGCTTGAAGGCCGGTGCAAAGCGCCTTCATATTCCGTTGCCCGATAACATCGATCAATCCTTGCAGCAGGATTTACAGACACTGCTTGCACCGCAAGTATCACCCACTCAGCGACAGGTGTTGAAAATCACCATTACGCGGGGCTGCGGTGGCCGTGGTTATGCTGTGGATGATACGGTGCCGATCAATCGTATTGTGCAGCTCAGTGAATTCCCTAGTTACCCAGATAATCCAGCGCAGCAGGGGATTACCACCCGACTTTGTCAAACGCGACTGGCGATTGCACCTCAATTGGCGGGTATCAAGCATCTAAACCGTTTAGAGCAGGTATTAGCGCGAGCTGAATGGTCAGCAACTGATATTCGCGAAGGGTTGGTGCTGGATGCTGAGGGTTATCTGATGGAGGGCACGATGAGTAACCTGTTCTGGTGTAAGAATGGCGTTCTCTATACCCCCTCGCTAGATCGTTGCGGTGTTAAAGGCATTGTTCGCCAGCGGATAATAGCGCTGGCCGAAGAGAAAAACATAACCCTGCATACGGGGCTGTTTACGGCTGATGTATTACAGCAGGCGGATGAAGTTTTTCTCTGTAATAGTATTATTGCGATTTGGCCGGTGATTAAATGTATTATGACCGATCAATATCAGCCGGAATGGTCTATCGGCCCGATCACCCGAGATCTGCAGTCTTTGTTGGCTGCTGAAGGAATTTTTTAGTGCGTAAAGTTATTATCTCCTTTCTGATTACATTGGTGGTTATCGTTGCCCTTGCTTATGGGGGCTGGCGATCGCTGCAATCCTATCTCGATAGCCCGCTTAATCTATCAGAATCCAAAGTGGTAATGGTCGAGCCTGGTAGTAGTTTTCGTCGCTTTGCGGGTCAACTGGCCGCGAAAGGGATATTGGATAAACCCGATTGGTTCTCATTTTTTATCCGTTTAAGAAAAGTAGGGCATCTGCTCAAAGCGGGGGAATATGAACTCGTACCTGGCACAACCCCAAGAACCCTGGTGCTTCAATTAATCGAAGGGAAAACGCTAGCCTATAAGTTTACCGTTATTGAGGGTTTAACTTTCAAGCAGTTACGGGAGTCTCTTGAATCTAATTCTTCTATCAAAAATACCTTTTCTGGTAAAAGTGATGCTGAGGTGATGACCGCCCTTGGTCTTGAGGGCAAGCATCCTGAAGGGATGTTTCTGGCCGATACCTATCAGTTTCATCGCGGTATGAGTGATTTAGATCTGCTGCAACGGGCCCATACGCTGTTACAGTCAGAGCTTGATAACGCCTGGCAGGGCAAAGCCAAAGACCTGCCGTATAAGTCCGCGTATGAGGCGTTAATTATGGCCTCTATTGTTGAAAAAGAAACGGCGCAAATTTACGAGCGTCCTATCATTGCGGGTGTGTTCGTGCAACGTTTGAAAAAAGGGATGCGGTTACAAACCGACCCTACCGTGATCTATGGCATGGGGGATCGTTATCAAGGTAATATCCGTCGTGCGGATTTACGTAAACCGACCCCTTATAACACCTATACCATTAACGGCTTGCCACCCACGCCGATTGCGATGGTTGGGCGAGATGCTATTCATGCCGCATTGCACCCAACGGAAGGCAAGTGGCTTTATTTTGTCGCTAAAGGCGATGGCAGCCATCAGTTTTCAGCCAGCCTTAAAGAACATAATAGAGCCGTGAGAGAATACCAGCTGCGCCGTCGCAGTGATTATCGTTCGAGTCCTGGGGAGTAGTGTGGTTAAACGTCACGCTAAAATTGACTATTCATTGGATAATGTGAGTTGAGAAACATGAGTTCAGGCCGTTTTATCACACTCGAAGGCACCGAAGGCGTTGGTAAATCAACCAATCTACGCTTTATCGAATCGGTATTGCAGCAGCATCAGATCGACTATCAGTTAACCCGTGAGCCCGGCGGTACGCCTTTGGCCGAAGAGGTCCGAGAGTTACTGCTGGCTAATCGTGATGAAGTGGTCGCCGATGATGCGGAACTCTTGTTGGTATTTGCGGCGCGGGCACAACACCTTGAAAGTGTTATCCGTCCGGCGTTAGCGCAAGGGCGCTGGGTGTTATGTGATCGCTTTACCGACGCCACCTTTGCGTATCAGGGCGGTGGCCGTGGCCTTAGCAAAGAGATGATTGGCTCATTAGAGTCGATGGTGCAGAGAGGCCTTCAGCCCGATCTAACCATTCTGCTGGACCTTCCGGTTGAGATCGGGCTGGCAAGAGCGCGCATGCGGGGTGAATTAGACCGGTTTGAGAATGAGCAGATGGATTTTTTTGTGCAAGTTCGCGATGCGTATCTGGAACGCGCCGCGGCGGATCCTCAGCGTTTCGCGGTGATCGATGCTTCGGGTACACTTGAACAGGTGCAGGCGCAGATTGCTAGCGTATTGGAACACTATCTTCAGGAGCAGGCTCAGTGAGCGATGAACTCTGGCAAGACCGGCCTATGGTATTGCCTTGGCTGAAAGGGCGCTGGGAGTATCTTCTCGAACTAAAAGCACACAACCGCTTTCCCCATGCGTTACTCATTAATGGTCCAGAGGGGCTTGGTAAGGCTTGTTTTGCCCTAGCGCTGGCAAACTATGTGCTCTGTCGTGAGCCTCATAACGGAGCCGCTTGCGGCCACTGTCGTAGCTGTGAGTTGACCGAAAGTGGTGGTCACCCAGATCTATATCAGTTGAAACCGGAAGAGCCCGGCAAGCCGATCAAGATCGATCAGGTGCGTGAGCTCACCGCGTTTATTTACTCCACCGCACAGCAGGGCGGTTATCGGGTAGTCATTATCGATCCCGCCGATAGCATGAATATTAATGCCTCGAACGCACTGTTAAAAATGCTTGAAGAGCCGGGGGCTAACACCTTAATCATGCTGCTGACGCATCGGCTCGGGCAGATGCTGCCCACGATTAAAAGTCGTTGTCAGCGGGTCGATATGCCGCCGGCCGACGTAGCATTGGCGACACAGTGGGTCTCCACTCAGTTAGAGGTCGCCCCTGAAGAAGCCGCGCAGTTGCTGGTCATTGCCCATAATTCACCGCTACAGGCGCTTGCCTATAAACAGGAAGACCTGCTTGGTTTACGGGCTAAAGTCTTAAAAGGGTTGGCGGATATTCTTAAGCAGCGCAGTAGTCCGATTGAGGTGGCACAATCACTTTATCGGGAGGATCTTGAGTTGTTGCTAGGCTGGATCTATAGCTGGGTGGTTGATATTGCACGCTCTACTGAAAATAACGCTGATCCAGATCTATTGCGCCACACCGATGCCCGTAATATGCTTTTAGCCTTGGCGCGAAAGGTGAGCCATCATCGACTTTACGCCTTTGCTGATCAGGTGCAGGCGGCGAGGAAAGATTTGATGTTTCGGCGCAACCCCAATAAGCAGTTGCTGATGGAAACGATTTTAAATGATTGGCGTTTGCTGCTAAGACCTGACTAACTGAACCGTCAGGATATACAGCAGCGCCAAGCAATAGTACTATGTAGCAAGTCTGATTTAGGATGTAATAAGTACGAGGGAGGCTATACGGCCCATGTCAGTTGTACCCCGCATGAGTCACGGGATTTTATCCCTGGCAATTGAGAGCAAGGAAGACCTCTATAAATCCTATATGCCGTTTATTAAGAACGGGGGATTATTTATTCCTACGACTCGAACCTATCAGCTTGGCGAAGAAGTCTTCATGCTGCTGAGTTTGATCGATGAAACCGATAAGATTCCGGTCACCGGTAAAGTGGTTTGGGTCACACCTCGAGCGGCACAAGGTGGCCGAATTCCCGGTATCGGCATTCAAATGTCTCAGGATGACGCTACGCTGATTTCTAAGATTGAAAACTATGTCGCGCCCCTGATGAATACGGGCAGACGTACCAATACCATGTAATTCTGAGTTATACCTCCCATGTTTGTAGATTCCCACTGTCACCTGGACAGACTGGATCTGTCTGCCAGAAATAATGAGTTGCAAGCGGTTATGGATGCGGCGAAGGCGAAAGATGTCTCCCGCATGCTCTGTGTTGCGATCGAACTGCAACAACTTCCCGATATGTTACAGATGGTAAAACGTTACGATAACGTGTTTGCCTCTGCTGGGGTTCATCCCTTGCATGTTGTCGAAGGCATGCCAGAAATAGCCGATCTGCTCGGTTATGCTGCCGACCCAAAAGTCGTTGCGCTGGGCGAAACCGGCCTCGATTACTTCTATCAAAAAGACAGTATCGAGTTGCAACAAGAAAGCTTTGTGCGCCACCTTAAGGCATCGGCAACCTCTCGCTTGCCGGTGATTGTGCACACCCGTGATGCCCGTGAAGATACCCTAACGTTACTGCGTCAGCATGCAGACCCCACGGTGGGTGGCGTGTTGCACTGCTTTACCGAAAATTGGGCGATGGCACAGCAGGCGATGGAACTGAACTACATGATCTCTTTTTCCGGCATCATTACCTTCCGTAATGCTGCCGAGTTGAGAGAGGTGGTGCGCCAAGTACCAATGGAAAACCTGCTGATTGAAACAGATTCTCCTTATCTGGCACCGGTGCCTTATCGCGGTAAACCCAATGAGCCACAGTATGTGGTCGAAGTTGCACAATGTGTGGCGGACATTAAGGGTCTGCGTATCGAAGAGGTCGCTGAGATAACCAGTGATAACTTTGATCGGATGTTTAATAAAGTCACTCAGGCAGGGTAATGTATAACCAGATGCCAATCAGTTATATTGAGCCGGTGTATCGGCCGCCCAGTGAGGCTAACTCACTGATTCTGCAAGTCACTAATGGCTGTAGCTGGAACCGTTGCACCTTCTGTGAAATGTATATCGATCCGCAGAAAAAATTCAAACCCAAAAACGAAGCACAACTGCTCGAAGAGATCCGCCGTTGTGGTGAACAACTCTCCGGTGTTCGACGGGTCTTCCTCGGCGATGGCGATCCGATGGTGCTGTCGTTTCGACGTTTAAAAACGATTCTTGAGGCGATCCGTACCCATCTACCGAGTGTAACGCGGGTGTCGACATACGCCTTGCCGTCAAATCTTAAACACAAATCGGTTGCTGAGCTGCAGCAGTTACGGGAGCTGGGGCTAACGCTCATCTATGTCGGCGCAGAAAGCGGTGACGATGAAATATTACGCTGTATTGATAAGGGCGAAACCTTTCAAACTACCGCCGAATCTCTGTTAAAAGCCAAAGAAGCGGGCATTAAAACGTCGGTTATGCTGATAAACGGCCTAGGCGGGACGCGAATGAGCAAGCAGCATGCGCTGTCCTCTGCCAAACTCATTAACTTGACGCAGCCTGATTACCTAGCCACCTTGGTGCTTTTTTCACGGCGGGGCAATCAGCGAGTGGAGCAGGGGTTTGGCGGTGAGTTTACCGCGCTCAATCAGCGGCAGCTATTTGAAGAGATGGAGTTATTTCTATCCCACCTTAAGTTGCAGAAAACTATTTTTCGCAGTGATCATGCATCTAATTTTTTAGTGCTGAAAGGGGTGCTTAATCGTGACCTTGAAACGATGCTCAAACAACTGCGTCGCGCTATCGAAACCCCCGATCGGGTGTTTCTTCGTCAGGATGATCAACGGGGTTTGTAGCTACACCCAACTGACACCCCAAATCTAACCCGATACTTAAGCAGCATAAGAACTGCTGCGGTAGTCGTAAATACATAGTAAAGCCCTTACTTTATGCTTTGCCTCAGCAAGTGTGTCTACAAATTCATAATAAGAAGGAATGAAAAATGAGAAGACCTGTCCGTATTGCGGTAACGGGTGCCGCCGGTGCCATTAGTTACAGTTTGTTATTTAAAATTGCTGCCGGTGAAATGATGGGCAGAGATCAGCCTGTTATTCTGCAGCTGATCGAGTTGCCGGGGGCGATGGAGTCTTTGCGTGGCGTGGCGATGGAGCTGGAAGACTGCGCTTATCCATTACTGCACACCATTACCCTGCACGATAATGTTGAAGAGGGCTTTTGTAATTGCCACTATGCATTATTGGTGGGAGCGCGTCCGCGTGGACCGGGTATGGAGCGTAGTGATCTACTGGAAGTGAATGCCGAAATTTTTGCCCGCCAAGGTAAGGCATTAAACGATTTTGCCAACCGCGATGTTAAAGTGCTGGTGACCGGTAATCCTGCCAATACCAATGCGTTGATCGCTAGCCGTAATGCGCCGAATCTAAGCCCCTCTCAGTTTACCTGTCTGACTCGTTTGGATCATAACCGTGCTAAGGGGATGCTCGCTAGCCAATGCGGTGTGACCGCCCGTGATATTCAGAATATTATTATCTGGGGCAACCATTCGCCGACGCAGTATCCCGATCTACACCACGCCACGGTATTCGGCTCGCCAGCCATGGGGCAGATCGATACCGCTTGGTATCGTGATGAGTTCATTCCTCGGGTGCAGGAGCGGGGAAGTGAGATTATCAAAGCGCGCGGGTTGTCGAGTGCGGCCTCAGCAGCCCAGGCGATTGTTGACCAGATGCATAACTGGTCACAGGGAACCGAGCCTGGAGAAATTGTCAGCATGGGTATCGTCAGTGACGGCAGCTATGGCATTGAGAAAGGTATTTTCTTCTCTTTTCCGGTGCGTTGTAACTATGGCCGCTATCAGATCGTGCATGGGCTGGATATCAGTGACTTCAGTCGTAAGCAGCTAACCGCCACTGAGCTTGAGTTACTGGAAGAAAAAGCCGTGGTCAACCACCTGCTACCAACCGAGACAGAAGAGTCACATATGAATCTGACGATCTGCTTGAAATCCGGCGTCACCCTCTATGCCGATGGCACAGGACCGGCGCCTGAAAGTAAGTTTTTGAATAATAGCCGAGTACTTTAACTTAGGCTTATTCAGAATCCCGATGTTGATAGCCCTGCTAGAGTAAGCTGCTCTAGCAGGGCTTTTGTTAAGGTTAAACGATGGTTGTAGTGGTCAACTAAAACTGGCCACCGCTTTAGAGGTTTATATGAATTTACCGATCAGGTTGCGCATTTAATGCACGAGGGGTTGTGTAGCAGTTGTTCAACAACTAGCGCCAGTCTAACGATTCAGGAAAATGCCGATCCGAGCGCTCAGTACGCCTTAACGAGCTAACCTCATCGTCTCGCCCCTGAATACCGACCGGTCAGATCAAATGTCGATCGATATTCTAGCTATGTAGTCATCCAATAAATATTGTTCATGCTTGTCGATGTTGTTCACGATGCCATTCCATAAGTCGAAAGGTTTGCTACGGTACTTGCACAGTTCAGCAAAGCATATCTTCCCTTCTTCAAATTTACGTATTTTTTCGACAGGAGCGTATGCTCCTTTTAGCTGTATATCGTACGAATCAGCTATCTTAAGAATTGCGCGTAGGTGTATCCGCGCTTTCTGATAATCCCAACATAGTACTTCACATCCATGATATGTATTAAACTCAATCCCGCCTTCTTCTCTAGATGTTTTATAGGCCAAGGCTATGGGTAGATTAACGGTATGTATATCAAATTTTCTTAGGTTAATATTTTGAGGGGCAATTAAATATAGGAATCTTAAATGAGTATCCGACTTAAGTAATTGGATCGAATGGATCTGGTCTTTTATATCTTTAGTTGTGCATCCATAGGTGCCTATATCATTCGAAAGTGACGTGTCACGGTAATCCTCCCCTTTTTAATAGGCGCTAAAAGTAGAAGTTAAGCGACCATCAGCGGTGGTTTACCACCGTTGGCTTTATGGGGTCGCTCATGATTGTAAAACCATAACCAGCTTGTTGCATAGTCT
>NZ_RQXW01000026.1 GCF_003957515.1 Amphritea opalescens | reverse complement strand
CCGTTTGCGGTGAGTCGTCTCAAGCGAGGTGCGTATTTTACTCAACACCCTGATGAAGTCAACCTTTTTGTTTAAGAATTTTTAGCAAATTCTCAAACGAAGTCGGCGACTTCCTGTTTCACTTTCCGCTGTTAAAAGCTTGCGTTAAACGCCGTGCTTTCAATGGGTTAATCAAACAGCTCGACTTGTTTCAGTGGCCGTTTCCGGTGGCTGTCTCAAGCGAGGAGGCGCATTCTACACCGGACAGGCAGGGAGTCAACAGGGGCAGCACGAAAAAGTGTCAATTTGATGAAAAAGGTCGGATTTTCAACAACTGCCCGCTGTGCAGCTAGATAGACCCCGTTAAAGCGACTGAATGTAGCGGCAAAAGACAACAGCCTTAAGCTTATCGCCTCTGGAAGAGGCTCCTACCAGAAAATACAAACCGTTTGGCGGAAGCGTTGTATTTCTGCCTTTAGAACTCTTCTCCCTTAGAGGGGGCCTGGGCGAATTCAGTTCTTTTGGCTTTGTAACATCACTGTGGCAACCCCTTTTAGGGCGATAGTGTCAGAGAACTTGCGAACCGAACCCGTTTTAGAGATACCTCGCCGTCAGAGGGCGGCTGCTACAAAACCATAAAAACCGCCTGACGGCGGTTTTTATGGTTTCTGTCTTTAGCGGTCTCTTAATTAATCAACCACTGAGGACTTGGCGATCACTTTAAAGCAGGCCCACTTCCTTAAAGTATCTTATTGCACCAGGATGCAGGGGCTCTGAACCGATAACAGACACCATCTCCTCTTTTTTCAACGAGGCAAACGCTGGATGTAACTTACGGAAGACATCAAAATTATCAAATACTGATTTTACCAGCTGATAAACCACTTCGTCTGGAGTATCCGTCGATGCGACTAAGACACTTTCCACACCAAAGCTTTTAATTAATCGATCGTTACCGCGATACAAGCCACCTGGAATACTCGCCAACTGATAATACTCATGATCCGCGACTAATTTATCAATCTCTGGGCCACTGATATCAACTAACACGCTATCGCAAGTTGTTGTAGCTTCTTTAATAGCACCACTCGGATGACCTGTCAGGTAGATCATGACATCGATATCACCAGCGCATAAAGCACCGGCTTGCTCAGATGCTTTTAATTCGGTGGCTAAAGCGAAATCACTTTTATGCCAGCCTTTCGCTTTCATCAACGTTTCCATAGTGCCGCGCTGACCGGAGCCCTGAACCCCTATATTGACTTTTTTACCCTTAAGATCATCGAGTTTTTTAATACCCGCATCAGCACGTGCTAATACTGTAAAAGGTTCTGAGTGAATGGAGAAAACCACTCTCAGGTTTCGATTCGCACCGTATTTCGCAAACTTACTCGAACCATTGTAGGCGTGGTAAAACCAATCTGATTGAGTGATACCAAAATCCAGCTCTTTATCTTCAATCATTTCGAGATTGGCAACAGAGCCTGCCGTACTTTCGGTTGAACAACGAATGCCATGCTCAGCCCTCGTTTTATTAACTAAGCGACAGATAGCACCACCTGTGGGGTAATAAACACCGGTGACACCACCTGTGCCCACAGTAATCACCTCTTTTATAGGTTCTGCAGCCATGGCACCCATCGATGCTACACCAACCCCAACAGCGATAACCCATGAGGTTATTGTATTTCGAAAAGCCATATTCCACTCCTTTGAATTATTATCAGAACCCAAAATTTATAACGATTATAACAGTATTATATATTTATAATATTACTGCATAACTGATCATTCCCCTCACCTTATTTCACAGGGCTATTCGGCGACCTTGTTAACAACCTTGCGTCTAAAGCGATGGTCTTTATGATAAGGAAATAGATCTATAATCGCTCCCTGGCTCACTCGCGCTTGAATATTGAGCCACCAGCGTGGCTCGAGTAGGTTACCGTGTAACTCATTGAAGACTTTTCGAATGCGTCTATCACAGGCGGTGAGTAGACTAAACTCTTCAGGAAAAACATCATTTTCAGATACTGAGTACCATGGTTCAGCGGCCATCTCCTGTTCTGGGTATAGGGGTTCAGGGATATAACGAAAATGACAATCGGTAAGATACATAATTTCATCGTAATCATAAAACACAACTCGACCATGGCGCGTGACGCCAAAGTTTTTAAACAGCATATCGCCGGCAAAAATGTTCGCAGCTGCAAGCTCCTTGATACATTGCCCAAATTCATTAATGGCTAAATACACCGCCTGCTCATTGTTTTGACGTAACATCTCATCTAGGTATATATTGAGTGGAATCATTCTGCGCTCTGTCCACAGATGCTTTATGACCATCTGCTCGCCAACAATCTCTATCGAGGAAGATGCAACCCTGTGCAGCTCCGCCAATAAATCTGCTAAAAAGCGCTTTAGCGGCAAGGTTAAATTGATAAACTCCTGGGTATCAGCCATTCGTCCGGCGCGATCATGCCGCTTGACCAACTGATACTTGTCGATGACTCCAGCCCTAGTGATCTGTTTTGAACTAGCAAACCGATCCTTGATAACCTTAAAAACCACCGGATAGGACGGCAAGGTAAACACCGTCATCACCATTCCTTTAGTACCTGGCGCAATTTCAAACTGATCCGTTGAGCTTGCTAGATGTTCAATATAATCACGATAAAACTCGGCTTTTCCCTGCTTATAAAACCCAATCGCATTATAGAGCTCGGCAATCGACTTCATCGGTATGAGGGAGTGTAAAAAGTGAATGAAGGGTGCCGGCGCATCCACCTCTACCAAGAAGTATGCTCGGGTAAAGCTAAAAATGATGGACACCTCATTCTCATTGGTTAACACCGTATCAATATAAAGCGCACCTGACTCATTATTCAGAACCGGCAGGATAAAAGGCACTGAATAATCATCGATACTGGCACGACCAACGATATAGGCCGCTTTATTGCGATAAAATATACTTCGGACAACATGAATAACTACCTTATCTACAACCATATCCTCTGATAAATTCTGACGGATATAGCGCAATAAATTTCTAATATCTCGGCGCTTATTTTCCCAAGGTATATCAAACTGATAGTCATCCATCAGTTGACTAAGACAAGCCACCAACCCATCTCTTAAACGATAAACACGACAAATGTTATCAACACTCGACGCTTCACAGTGCTTGTTGTGGGAATAAAGAAACATATGTTGATTACTAATCTCACGATGACTCAACAGGCGGCAGTAAACGGAGTTATAGAATGTTTCACCGAGTTCGGCATCCTCGCGATCGACCATCAGCTCAAGATAACAAGCTTTAATCCATCCCCATGACGGAGACAACTTATGACCTACAGCGCTAAGCTGCTGACTCACTCGATCAACCATGATTTTATACAGATCGATCCTCTGTACAGATAAAGACTGCAGTGCATGCCAATCGGCAGATTCAAAGCTGGACCTCGCCTGACGGGTAATCGCCTGAAACTGATCTCGGTAGTCACTAAACCCATCCCGTATAAGACAGGCAATCCATTCAGCATTATGTTGATTCATAGGCTTCGATCACTATTAACATCTACCTATTGTTTAGCAGTGATGCCGTTCGCTTGCCATCATTTAACAAAAAATTGATCAAAAGCGGTTGTCTAATACCTCGTTCTGCCTAATATTAGGCAGAACACTCTCTGCGGAATATCGTTATGTACCATTTGCCACAGTTGAAAAAAACCACTCAGATTAACGCGATCGCCGTAATGACAAGTGGCGGAGATTCGCCCGGCATGAACCCCGCTATCCGGAGTGTTACCCGAGCAGCACTCAACCAAGGAGTGCGCGTGTTTGGTATTAACCGAGGCTATAGCGGCCTGATTATCGGTGATATTTTCGAACTGAAAAGCCGTAATGTGACGAACATCGTCCAGCGGGGCGGCACCATTCTGAAAAGTGACCGCTGCGAAGCGTTTAAAGATCCGGTGGTACGCCATCAAGCGGCTGAGATCCTCAAGGAACATGGTATCGGCGGACTCATCGTGATCGGCGGCGATGGCTCGCTAACCGGAGCACATCTGTTATTCCATGAAACCGGCATCCCCGTTATCGGGTTACCCGGCACCATTGATAACGATATCTATGGCACTGACGACACCATCGGCTTTGATACTGCGTTGAATACTGCGCTCGAAGCGATTGATAAAATTCGCGATACCGCGATCTCCCATGAGCGCATCTTTCTCGTCGAAGTAATGGGACGAAATTCTGGCCATATCGCATCACAGGTCGGTGTCGCTTGCGGGGCAGAGATGATTATCGTGCCGGAAATCGACTTTACACTGGAAACACTGAGCTTCACCCTCGCCAACCAACGGGCGGAAGGCCGTGGCAGTAGCGGTATCATCGTCGTCGCGGAAGGTCCGCGACCTGGCCTAACCTACCGCTTGGCCCGGCAATTGGAGATCGATGGTCAGACGGCCGGCGTTTGCATACTCGGCCATATACAACGGGGCGGACAGCCCACAGGCCATGACCGAGTCTTGGCATCCTGCCTCGGCGCTGCCGCGGTCACCTATCTACTTGCTGGCGAAACCGACATCATGGTGGGTATCAAAAATAGTAAGATCACGGCCATCCCACTATTAGATATTATGGAGCAGAAAAAACCCCTTAACCCTGAACTAGTTCAACTGGCTCAACTACTACACAAGTAGGCCTTACAGCATGTTTAGGGTAGGCGTGAGCCCGTGCCAGAAAACCATTAAACGGTTTTCTGGCAAAAATCATCTGGCAGCCGTTCAAGAAAGGCACTGATAATATCCGGTAATAACTGTTCGGCAGCTGTGCCCGACAGACTTTGAGCGTCACTGTTTAGTCGCGCTAACGCTGAGCCCTGTTGCGGGTTATCCACAACGATGGCACTCAACTGATGCCAATCACAGGGTGAAAGATGCAGCCCACTCACTAACGCAATCCCTTTACGCTTACGAATCTGAGCTAACCCCACCAGCTTGCGGCCATCATGACTCACCACCTCACCATGGGAGAGGGATGCATAACAAGCCCATTTTAGATCCTGTTCTTGGCTGATGATTTTCGACCGGTCGATCATCGCCTGATCAACCCCTTTACAGGGGACAGCACAGGCGGTGAGCGTATCGATCCATATCTGCTCCAACCAAGAAAAGATCTCAATGATATTCTGTTTCGCCAAAGGATGGTCCGGCGGAATAAAGACGGTCACGCTCAACATCCAAGGCCCAGCAAATACCGCACCGCCACCGGAACGACGCCGGATCAGTGGCAGCTCTGCGGATTCAGCTCGGGCTATCTGCCCCTCATCCGGCCGCTGTGAGCAGCCCATAATGACGGCTGGCTCATCGTACTGCCAGAACAACAGCTGAGGCTGTTCCACCCCGGCCATCAGTAGGTCGTTGATACGCTGCTGCTCCGCAGGCATTGAACCGACAATCAGTGGTTGAAAATTGTTTCCCATAAGGGCTCCTCCCGTTAGACGCGGGAAGATTAACCTATCTATACCCTTGGGAAAACCATTATCATACGTGGGTTAATTACGGAACTTCAGCGATGCAAACAGATTTTATCGATATTTATCAACAGGCCCTTACCCAACAGGGTTATCAACAGGACCCTCAACAACGCCTGCTGGCAGAAGCGCTCAATCAGATCTATCGATCTCTCCGCGCCAATAAGAAAAGCCAAGCACAGGGCATCTATATCTGGGGGCCAGTCGGACGGGGTAAAACTTTTTTGATGGATCTGTTGTTTGCCCATATCGCTGAAACCACGAGCCTACGCCATCATTTCCACCGCTTTATGGCGCAAATCCACCAGCAACTACGCGAATTACAGGGCAAAGCGGACCCGCTCGAGTTGATCGCTAAAAGGCTTGCCCGCCAATACCGGCTCATCTGTTTCGATGAGTTTTTTCTTAACGATATTGCCGACGCCATGATTCTGGGAAAACTCGTTAACGGCTTACTCAAACACGGCGTGATTCTGATTACCACTTCAAACAGACCTCCGGATAATCTCTGTAGAGACCCGCTATTTGAAGACCGAGTCAAACCCATTACGGCCATGATCAAGCAGCAGATGCAGATCTTTAATCTAGCGGGCGAAACCGATCATCGTCTACGCACCCTCACCTCGGCACCCTGTATTTTTCATCCGGGCAATACGCTCAACAGCGAACAGCAATTAAGCCTGCTATATCGCCAAATCAGCCAAGCGGAACCCCAACCAAATGAAGTACAGGTTCTACAACGGCCGATACCCGTCCGAGCTATAAGCGATGATTCTATCTGGTTTGATTTTGAACATATCTGCATGGGCGCTCGTAGCCAGATGGATTACATCGACCTGGCTAACCGATTCAAATCGGTGTTTATCAGCAATACCCCACCCTTAGGTAGTCATAGCCGAGAACAGATTAAAGCCCGTGGCACCGAAGACGGCGTCGAAGCCGTGAAAGCAGGTGATCGCCAAGTATTGCTAGGTAGCATGGATGATCCAGCCCGGCGTTTTATCAGTTTGGTTGACGAACTCTACGACCGGAATATCAACCTATACCTAACACTCGAAGTCCCATTGGAGCAACTATATGGCAAAGGTAGTCTGATGTTTGAGTTTGACCGCACACTCAGCCGACTGACAGAGATGCAATCATTAGAGTATCAACAGTCTACCCGAGTGACTGAGTAGCCTAACTGACGAGCTGAGATAACTGTTGAACAGATTCTCCCAGCAATATATCCGTTACCGACAACCCTGACGAATAACAGGAATCACATTCATGAAGACAGCGTTACGATTTTTCTTTCAAGGGCTGTTAATTCTGCTGCCTTTTGTGCTGACGACCTATCTGGTCTTTCTGATTTTTACCGCCCTCGATGAAACCCTGTTCTCGGCGGCCGGCTCACTGATCGGCTATTTTATTCCCGGTATGCAAGCGGGTGTCATCGAAACCCTACTGGGCATTCTGCTAACCATCGCCATCATTATTCTGACGGGCATCGCCGGCTCGCTTTATCTGACCCGCTTCATGATGGACATCATCGGTGCCTTCATGGAACGTATTCCGGTGGTCAAACTGCTATATAACTCGCTGAAAGATCTGTTTCAGGCGCTGTTAGGCGATCAGAAAAGCTTCGACAAACCGGTCATGGTCTATCTCAACCGAGAGAAAACCATCAAGGTGATGGGCTTTATCACCTGCGAAGATATGAGCAGCTTTGGGCTGACCGACGATGTCTCGGTGTATCTACCGGACTCATACAATTTTTCGGGCAATCTGATTATTGTGCCCCGTGATCTTGTGGTTCCTCTTGCGGTTAGTGCCGGAAAAGTCACCACCTTTATCGTCAGTGGGGGCGTCTCAACTACTCCTAATAAAACTACCCTCGATAAAACTAACCTCGGCGATCGCTAACAAAGGAGTTGGTTTGGCGCTCATGTCCTAGTGTCGACATCGGCCCATGACCGGGGATAAAGGCAACGGCATCCCCTAGGGGAAACAGCTTATCCTTAATCGAATGGATCAATGTGTCGTGATTGCCTTGAGGGAAATCAGTACGCCCAATGGAGCCCTGAAATAAGACGTCACCCACCTGCGCTAGTTGGTTTTCTGGGCTATAAAACACCACATGACCTGGGGTATGCCCAGGGCAATGCAGCACTTCAAGGGTTTCATTGCCGACGATGACGGTATCACCATCCTCAAGCCAACGGTCAGGCGTAAACGTCTCCACCTGAGGAAAGCCAAACATCTGGCTCTGCTGGGCTAAACCATCAATCCAAAACAGATCCCCTTTATGGGGCCCTTCTATCGGTACACCGGTACGCTTCACCAGCTCAGCGGTCCCACCCGCATGGTCAATATGCGCATGTGTCAGGAGTATTTTCTCTAGCGTTAGGCCCAGCTCATCCAGTTTAGCCACCACCTTATCAATATCGCCACCGGGATCGACCACCGCCGCTTTTTTGCTCTCGTCACACCACAACAGCGTGCAGTTCTGCTGGAATTGAGTCACCGGAATAATACTGTATTTCATAAAGGGGCCGTGATGGTTAGAAAGTATCGCCACAGTATACCGATTTATCCACAGCGCTTCGATATTCCAAATGCCATGACCATGCTCAGATAATAAACAAGGCCGTTGAAAGTAGAAGGCTCTCGACATTATGGGCCATCGCCGACTATTCAAACAGGCCTGATCACCTAGATAATAAAATACGCTTTATATATTTACCCTAGTCTGCCCACTATGCGATAGTGGCATCCAATTCTTTATAAGTGCTGCTGGAGAAAGCCATGAAAAAACTGAAACATGAAGCGGAACTGCTTAAAGAGGCGATTCGCATTGGTGCTGTTTATATGGAAAAACGGGGTGCTGGCAACATCGAAGCGACCGATAGCGCGAGTAATAAGATCACGGCTATTTACCGTCTATTAGTTCTCGATAAGTTGATTCAGCCCCTCGCCAAAGGCGATGAAAGCGAACCGAATATGAAACATAAACTCGCCCTATGGATCAGCCGCCAACTGCCAAAAGGCCATCCGTTGCTAGAGGATTAAGATGGCAACCTTAATCTACCTCGCAGGCCCCGATGTTTTTTGGCCGAACGCCCTCGAACTGGGGATGGCTAAAAAACAACTTTGCCAACAATATGGCTTTGAGGGACTGTTTCCACTGGATAACGACCTCGATATTGCCTCGCTTCCCCCCTATCAAGCGGGATTAGCCATCTATCAAGCCAATATAGCGCTAATGAATCGTTGTGATCTGATTATCGCTAATATGACCCCTTTTAGAGGTCCCAGTATGGATGTTGGCACCGCATTTGAAATGGGCTATATCACCGCGCAAAACAAACCTCTGTGGGGTTATACCCTCGATGGTCGCCTCTACAGCGATAGGGTCGAGGGCATAGAAACCGATGCCGATGGTTTTACCATTGAGGCCTTTGATATGGCCGATAATCTGATGATGGTCGGCGCCCTGCAGCAACAGGGAGGACTGCTAACCGAAGCACGGGAAAACACCTTCGACAATCACCTCTCTGTGTTTGAGCAGTTATTACAGCAGATACACAAAAGCCGCTAATATCAGCGGCTTTTTCTGTCTTAGTGAACGTCAAGACTAACGATCATCGTCATCACACCTTGTGATAAATCTCAGCACCGGTCTCTTTGAATTCCTGAGATTTTTCCTGCATCCCTTTATCCGCTGCAGCCTGTATCGAAGCGATTTGTGCTTCATCAAGATCCCGCACTTCTTGGGATATCTTCATAGAACAGAACTTCGGTCCACACATAGAACAGAAATGCGCCACTTTGGCCGATTCCTTCGGTAAGGTTTCATCATGAAAAGCACGCGCCGTATCCGGATCCAAACCAATATTAAACTGATCTTCCCAGCGGAATTCGAAGCGGGCTTTCGACATCGCATTATCGCGAATCTGCGCACCCGGATGACCTTTCGCCAGATCGGCAGCATGGGCGGCTATCTTATAGGTGATAATACCGGTCTTAACATCATCCTTATTGGGTAAACCAAGGTGCTCCTTCGGCGTCACATAGCAAAGCATGGCACAGCCATACCAACCAATCATCGCCGCACCAATACCGGAGGTAATATGATCATAACCTGGCGCAATATCGGTGGTCAGTGGCCCAAGGGTATAGAATGGCGCTTCATGACACTCGGTCAACTGCTTATCCATATTCTCTTTGATCATATGCATCGGCACATGCCCTGGCCCTTCGATCATGACCTGAACATCATGTTTCCACGCAATCTTCGTTAACTCACCTAAGGTTTCCAGTTCGGCAAACTGCGCTGCGTCATTAGCATCATAGACCGATCCTGGACGCAAACCATCACCCAGCGAAAACGACACATCGTAGGTTTTACAGATCTCACAAATATCTTCGAAGTGTGTGTAGAGGAAGTTTTCTTCATGGTGCGCCAAACACCATTTGGCCATGATAGAGCCGCCCCGAGAAACGATACCGGTCATCCGCTTAGCCGTCATCGGCACATAGCGCAACAACACCCCCGCATGAATCGTAAAGTAATCGACACCCTGCTCGGCCTGTTCAATCAGTGTATCGCGGAAGACTTCCCAATTAAGGTCTTCAGCCACTCCGCTCACTTTTTCCAACGCCTGATAGATAGGCACTGTGCCAATAGGAACTGGCGAATTACGCAAAATCCATTCACGGGTTTCGTGAATATTCTTACCGGTGGACAGATCCATAATGGTATCCGAGCCCCAACGAATCCCCCACGTCATCTTCTCGACCTCTTCTTCGATCGAAGAGCTCAGCGCAGAGTTACCGATATTACCGTTAATTTTCACAAGGAAATTACGTCCGATAATCATCGGTTCTAGTTCGGGGTGGTTAATATTGGCAGGGATAATCGCCCGGCCTTCAGCCACCTCCTGACGGACAAACTCCGGAGTAATCTCATCCGGCAGCTTAGCGCCAAAGCTATGACCCGGATGCTGCTGGGCGACAATATTGCCCTCCGCACGGGATTTAGCCAACTTCATGTTTTCACGGATGGCGATAAACTCCATCTCCGGCGTAATAATGCCTTTACGCGCATAATGCAGTTGCGAGACATTCTCGCCCGGCTTCGCCTTTAAGGGTTTACGCGTGAGTTCAAAACGCAGACTATCCAGACGCAGATCCTGTTCGCGGGCACGACCATATTCCGAACTCAAACCATCCAGCTGTTCGGTATTATTACGCTCCTCAATCCAACCCGCACGTAAAGGTGCTAAGCCTTTACGTACATCAATGCTCGCTTCAGGGTCAGAATAAGGCCCAGAAGTATCATAAACATACAGCGGATCATTCTTCTCACCGCCCATATCGGTTGGCGTATCATCTAAACTAATCTCCCGCATAGGCACTCGAACATCTGGCCGAGAGCCCTCAATATAGACCTTACGGGAGTTGGGAAATGGCTGTACCGAGGCTTCATCAACCTGTGCACTGTGACTTAGAACCGTCTGATTATCTGACATCGTATCACCTACTGTTTGAGTTTCTTTTTATAACATTCCAGCAAAATAAAGCTGGCTATCCATAATGATTAACTTGACCTATGGCGCCCGACTAACCGATAACCGTTTTATGGCAAAAAACGCCAATCGACGGTACGGGAGGTAACCAGAGGCAAGATTTAAATCGGAATAGTGAGCGTAGAGTAACCGTGTTAAAGAGAGACCTTAGATATTCGCCGTGAAGCAGCACATTCATAAATGCAGCAATCACGAATACACCTCTGAGGTGCAAAGAAGCACGCAACAGCAAAAATAGTTGCAGGACAACAGGCATAGTAATGCCGCCAGCAAAACGGGCGATATTCACAGAGGTGGGTATATGTTTCTCAAACATCGGTACGGGTCCAGCATTGAGAGCTAAACCGGGCACGAAAAGGCAGCATGACGGTTTATCTCGGTTTCCTACGCCGGTACTAACCGGATCAGGTTCGCGGGTTATTGGACTATTTCAGTCCAACTCTCAGCCCAAAGGGCACCCCGACAAGATTCAGGTAGTGTATGTATAACCATCATCAATGTCTATGACTCAACCAAAATAACCCAATAACGCGATAACCCCTGAGCTAATGGATAAGTTTTATCATCAACCAGGTTAAAATAAGAATTTTTCCTATATTCACCCACCTGTATCTCATTCACTATGTGCCTCAGGAAGATTAATCGTTCGGAGTGAACATAGGACGGCCAAGACAAGCGGAACAGGAAGCAGGGATTGCTGGCAGGAAGCCTAGGATTAAGCCGCACGGAAAATGGATGCCATATAAAAAAGAGCACATCAGAGGATCTGAGTGCTCTTTTTTTTCGCCTAATCCCAACGCCATAAAAAGACCTTGATGATCAAATAGGATTTATTCCTATAGTGCTCACCCTAGGAAAATAGGATACTGGTTTTGAGGGATCGATGGCCTTCAAGGATGAAGGTAAAATCAAGGAAGAGCGTACTAAGGATGGACGCACCAAGGAAAGATGCGCATGGATTGATGCATCAAGGAACTAGGGATACAAAGGACTGTCGCTTGTCTATGCGAATCAAGAGCCGATGAAAAGGGATACAGGGATGCCACGGCAAGGAGCCAGTAGCTTTCATCAAGAAAGGGATATTTCGCTCTTAAAATTAGACGCCTAAACCTATGCAAAAGAGAGCACTTAAATAATATTGAGTGCTCTCTTTTTTATATCTAACCCTCTAAACCCGCAGTAAGCCTTACACTCTCTGTTCTTTTGTTAACTCACCCTGCCAAAGCTCTTGTGCTAATTCGGTCGCACTGCGCAGACAACCTTCACGTATCCAACGGGCCAATGCTGCGGCGACGTCAGGATAAACAACCGGAGTGGGCGATGGCTTATTTATCCAGCGATAAAACTGTTCAGCTGTCAGATCGGTAAATACCTCCGCAAGCCCTAAGTAGTCCAACACCGCGGTATTGGATGCCTGTTCAGGTTGCCCCGTCAGCGGTTTCGTCAGTAGTTTTTTACCCGCTTGTAGCACTTCACTAGATAAACCAAAACCACCGTTAGCAATCACCCCCTCACAGCAGGCTTGTGCTTGGCGAAACCCCTCTCGAGATAACGGCCGCCAAAGAATATGTCCATCATCTTCTGGCTGATCGATATCGCAATAAACATGAAACTCGACATCCCTCAAGGGTAACAACCACTGCCGAATCTGCTCGCGCGTCTCAAAGGGTAGATACACCAACACCATACCCGTCTGTTGGGTGACAGGGTAGGATTGCGGCTCGATCAACGGTGGCAAAATAGGCCCATCAAAATGGTGCCAGTGAAGGCCGATCCCCTGCTGCACCGGCGCAAAGAAACGAATCATCGGCATCATGATACGCCCAACCCCAGGCCCCGGCAGTGAATACTGAAAAGCATACTGGTGAGCGATGCCGATGCAGGTCTTCTTTTGTCGCTTTGCGGCCCAAGCGGTTACGGGCTCAAAATCACTGATAATCAGGTCGTATTCCTGTAGATCAAGCGCCCTAATATCCCTGATCAACTGAACAAAATTATTCTGCGTTAGGCTTCGCCATCGGTCAATTCGCCCATGACTCACCGTGAACGTTAACCCCCGTCGTACCTGATAATCACCGAAGGGCTCCATATTAAAAAGTTTTTCCGGCGCTCGACCACTAAACAGGAAATCAACCTCGATACCTTCTTTTACCAACGCCGATGCCATCACTCTCGCCCGGGTAATATGACCATTCCCCGTTGCCTGTACACCATAAAGAATTTTCATTGGAAATACGCCTAAACGATAGGGAGAGTACGATCACAATAGTTCGATCAGATTTAATCCAATGACGGTGGATAACAGACCTAACACGGCGCCCGCCATAATATCGGTGGGATAGTGAACCCCCAAAAAGACACGTGATAACGCAATTAATACTGCCACGGTATAGGCCGGTATCATTAAGAAGGGATAATAAACACTGAGCAGGGTCGCAAAGACAAACGCAGCGGCTGCGTGACCGGATGGCAAACTGAATTGATCGGAGGGGACAATCTGCGGAATAACATCATCAAAACGGTCGCAGGGACGGTCGCGTTTAATTAACTGCTTTAGATAGCAGTAGACGGGTAGCTCAATCGCAAAAACGAATAACCCCGTCAAGAGAAACTGATCACCCCTGTCCGGCTCAAGCCAAGCCACCAACAGACCGATCATAAGATAGAGACCACCATCACCCAGTTTTGACACTAGGCGACTGATCCTAGGCATCACCGGTAATCGGCAAGTGCCAAAGCAAAGGTAATACAGGGCGATATCAATTGCGGCTAAACGTTGCTGTAGTGCACTCATGGTTCTGAACCCAATGTTTGCTGTTTGACAACATTGTGGCCCATACACCGTTACAGAATAGTGAACAACTATTTAACCTTATATGACAGACGCCGGCACAATCGCCCCAACTGATGCAGAAATCTGCCGCAAACGCGGAGCTGTAATCAGATCAGGCTTCATCGGCCGACCAAACAGATACCCCTGTGCGTGCCCACACCGCATTGCCAATAACATCTGGTATTCATCACAGGTTTCTACCCCTTCAACGATGACATCCATATTCAATGCCTGCCCCATCTGCAACGAGGCTTTGACGATCTGCAGACTAGAGTTGTCTTGGGTAATACCGCGAATAAAGCCCTGATCGAGCTTCAATTTCAGCACCGGCAAGTCTTTCAAGTAGAGCAGTGATGAGAAACCCGTACCAAAATCGTCGATAGAAAAACACACGCCCTGTTGGGTCAACTTTTGCATCGTCTCTTTCGCCAGCGTGAGATCCCCAAGAAAAACCGACTCGGTAATTTCCAATTCAAGTTTTTCCGCCGGAAAACCGCTCTGCTCCAGCACATTCAATACCTTGCTAGCGAAGTCAGATTCAACAAACTGCTTCACGGATACATTCACCGCGAGCCGCTGAAACTCTATCCCTTGCTCTAACCATTCACAGCCCTGCTGACAAGCGAGTTGCAACACCCGATCACCTAAGGTGACAATTAATCCTTCCTGTTCTGCGAGGGCGATGAATCTATCCGGTGGGATATTACCCAGCGTAGGATGTTGCCAGCGAGCAAGAGCTTCAAAACCGATCACTTCACCGCTGCACAGAGCAACCTGTGGCTGATACTCAAGATAAAATAGATCCGATGAGAGTGCTTCCGCTAATGCCACCACTAACTGTTGATTTTCATGCAGCCGATCACTCATCTCTGAGGCATAAAACAGGTAACTACCGGTGTTTTTCTTTTTCGCCTCATGGAGTGCCAGATCCGCCTGCTCAAGCAGCCGAAGCGGGTCGTCAAGTTCATGCTTTTGAATAGAAATCCCCGCACTCGCCGTCAGGGAGAAACTCTGGTCACCCGAAACAATCGGCAAGCTGATCTCAGCAATTAAGCGATCGGCAAAGTGACTCAAAGAGGTATGATTAGCGTCGTGCCGCAGCAACACGGTAAATTCGTCACCGCCATTACGCGCTAGCACCGATGCCCCATCAAGCCGCCCTTGAAGCCGCTCACTGGTTCGTCGGAGAACAAAGTCACCTATTTTTTGGCCATAGAACTCATTTATCAGACTAAAATTATCCAAGCCCAATAAAATCACACAGGTAGCTTGGGTTTCCGTACAGGGTAAGCGAGTGTATTCCGCCAGCGTCTCCGCCATAAACTGCCGATTGTAAGCGCCGGTCAGCTCATCATGGTAAGCAAGAAAGCTCACCTCTTTCTGAATCTCTTTTCGATGCGTCACTTCACGTTTAAGCGAACGGTTCCATAAAACAACGATGAGTAGCAAGACGACTGTCAGAGCGAAGCCAACAATCATTAACCATTGAAAGACCGTCTGCGTATCGATTCGCTGGCTATCCTCGGGAGATAACCAGCGTTCTTCAATGACCTGTTTTTGCGTTTCGGTCAGGGAGACCATCGCCTTATCTAACAGCTGCCCTAGTAACGGCCGGTCATTCCGTGACGCAAACGCAACATCATAATCTAAGCCGATACGCCCGACGATGCTGATATTATCGATACCCTCTTTCACCGAATAAAGATAACCCGCCGAAGCAGAAGCACCTACGCCATCCACCAACCCTGCGGCCAATAGACTAAAGGCCTCCTGCAAGTTACGTACTTGCACCAGCTGAACGTCGGGGTAATTATTCTGAACATACTCAATTAACGCGGTTTCTCGAGGGAGTGCAAAGCGCTTACCGGCGAAATCAGACATTGTAGCCCGTTTGAAGCGTCCTTTCTGGGTGAAAATCTTATTGCCAACGTGGGAGTACACTGGAGTGAAGTTTAGATATTCACTGCGTTTTTCTGTCTTGGTGATCGCAAACACAATATCGACAGAGCGGTCTCGAGCTGCCGCCACCAAACTCGCAAAGTCATCAAAGACTCGGTACTTAAACTCAGAGCCCAGCGCCTGCTCTATCAGTTTTAGGTAGTCCATCGACAAACCTTCAACCTGATTACCGTTAACCGAGTTTGAAAGGTAGGGTGGCACTATCGCCACCCCTACCGTCACTGATGCACCATGCTGCTCGAGCCAGCGAGATTCCTCCTGAGTCAGACGAATTTCCGCAACAGCAGAAACCGACATGATCAATAGAAAAAATGATACTAACAATGAGGCAAGTTTAGAGCTCAAAACAGCCGTCATATTCATTCTTGATCTTATTACCTGAAGACAATTATCGTCTATTCATTCAACCAGTCGGCAATAATATCAGCCAATTTTAACGGCGACGTCAGCGGCATCATATGCCGTTCGCCAGGTACAGAGATCAACTCAATCGGTTGCTCCGCTTCAAAAATCACTCGGCGAGCATAACCTATCGACAACACCTCATCCTGATCACCCTGCACAATCACCGTCTTAAAGGGATAGCGCTGCTGCATGATGCCAGCCTTACGGCTAAAGAGGCTCGCAAGTGTTTTAAAAGGATAATCCAGTACCAGCATCGGGTCTTGATTGATTAATCGTCCAGCGGGATGTCCAGCTAACAGCTGATGATAATCCACCAGACATGAGAGCGGTAAACGCACAGTAGGAAACAAGATAGCACTGCCCCACGTCCACTGCCAGCCCATAAAATGAAAAATATCTGGAGGGACTTCAGTGGTTAACAGCGTACCGCAAACCACTTTACTGATTCGATCATCATGTTCTGCTGCCGCGACCGCTAATAACGCCCCAACCGAGTAGCCATAGATAAAAAAGGGCCCCTCATAACGCTCTTCAAGCGCATCAATCACCTCAGACACACAGGCTTGTACACTTTCAACCGTATAAGCGCCACGCTCACCACCGGAATAACCATGACCGGGAGGATCAATCGCTACGACATTAAAACCACGCTCAGAAAGATGGCTCAGCATCGCCGCATAAAGCTCACCATAGGTACCAATACCCGGTAGAAACAAGACAACCGGTGAATCTTCATGGTGCTCATAGATTTCACAATGGATCGGCAACTCACCGACATGGAAGGTTTTACGTTTGGCGAGAAAGGGCTCACTCCCCAACGCTTGCTGTAAGGCTAAGCGTGTTGAGCTGATTTCCCTTCCTTTTGGGGTAGGTTTTAAAAGAGGTTCGATCTTTTCCATCAGTGTTGACACTCCGGACAGTAAACAGTGGAGCGCTGACCGAGACGTATCTCTTTCAGCGTTGATTTGCAGTGATTACATAGTTGACCACCACGACCGTACACATTCAGTTGTTGCTTAAAATATCCAGGCTTGCCATCACCACCGACAAAGTCTTTCAATGTAGTCCCTCCTTGTTCTATTGCGCGGGCCAGCACTGCTTTAATTTCATCCACAAAACGGCTCAATCTCTCAGCCGAAATGTTCCCTGCGGCCCGTTTAGGGTGTATACCAGCATTAAAGAGTGCTTCGTTAGCGTAGATATTACCGACGCCCACAACAACCTGACTATTCATTATAAATTGCTTGATCGCCTGTTTTCGCCCAGCACAACGCTGTTGCAGATAACCGGCTGAAAAATCACTACTCAGAGGCTCTGGCCCCAGTTTTTCCAATAACGAATGTGACTCACCTAACGGCTGCCACAATACTGAACCAAATCGACGCGGATCCGTGAGCCGTAATGCCATACCACTATCGAGTACTAGGTCGACATGATCATGAAAAGCCGCAGGCTGCTCAGCGCTAACCATATAGAGACTACCAGACATCCCTAGATGAATCATTACCGCGCCATTCGGAAGGTGGATTAATAAGTATTTACCACGCCGCGTCACCGAACTTACTCGGGCATTGACCACCCAATCGGCTAACTGCTCAGGTATTGGCCAACGTAACTTCGGCTGGCGCACCGTTAAGGCAGTAATTGTACGCCCCTCAAGATGAGGTTCAATACCTCGACGCGTGGTTTCAACTTCGGGTAACTCAGGCATAGTCGTCAACTTCAACGTTATTGATCATCATTATTTCAGGCACAAAAAAACCCGGACAAGGCCGGGTTTTTTGCTTAGCCAAGATTATTATTACTTAATCTTCGCTTCTTTGTACATAACATGCTGACGAACAACAGGATCGAATTTCTTCATTTCCAGCTTATCAGGTGTAGTACGTTTGTTCTTAGTAGTGGTGTAGAAGTGACCAGTACCAGCAGATGAAACCATCTTGATCTTATCGCGCATAATCGTGCTCCTTAAACTTTAATGCCGTTCTTACGAACGTCAGCCAACACAACATCGATACCTTTCTTATCGATGATACGCATACCTTTAGAAGAAACGCGCAGACGGACAAACTTCTGCTCACTTTCAACCCAGAAACGGTGCCAATGCAGGTTCGGCAAAAAGCGACGACGTGTGCGGTTCAATGCGTGGGAAACGTTGTTTCCTGCTACAGGGCGTTTACCTGTAACCATGCAAACTCGAGACATGACAAATACCTTACTTATAGTTTATGTAACTTCTATCAGATACTTATTGGATCAGAAGCAATACGTCCCAGATAAATAGGGATGCTTCATTATCCTCAGGCGGAGCGTCCAAACCAAAGACTCAAATCCCGTACCGGTGGATAGAAGAGCGCGCATTGTACAGAAAACAAACGCCACTGACTACACCAAGCTTACTTTTTTATTCATCATCAGATCAGCCCTCTTTCCGCGAGGGAAACGGTCACACCAGCCCCCACCACCATATGATCCAGCACACGAATATCAACTAAATCTAACGCCGCTTTAATACGCTGGGTGATATGCTGATCCGCCAAACTCGGTTCGGCAACCCCTGAAGGGTGATTATGGGCCAGTATGAGGGCCGCAGCATTATGACTCAGAGCCAGCTTCACGATTTCTCTAGGATGCACCGTGGCACTGTCGATGGTGCCCATAAATAGCTCTTCATAACAGATCACCCGATGCTGGCTATCCAACAATAGGCAAGCAAACACCTCTCGACTTCGGTCACTCAACTGCAACTGTAAATAATCTCTCACTAAGTCTGGCGATGTCAGTGCACAATCCCGCTGCAGCTGTTCCTCCTGACAGCGACGACTGATCTCCAGCACCGCCTGTAGCTGCACATATTTTGCGGGCCCCAAACCAAGCTGAGCACAAAACTCGGCCTGATCCGCCTTAATTAAAGCCCTTAAACCACCAAATCGCGTCAATAACTGCCGTGCTAAATCGACTGCACTACAGCCTTTAACACCCGTACGTAGAAAGATGGCCAGCAATTCGCCATCCGATAGACTCGCCGCCCCCTGCCGTAATAATTTCTCTCGCGGACGCTCGCCTGCGGGCCAGTCAGTAATCGCCATATTCACATCCCTGTGTCATTTTTTCTTGATAAACAAACCCGCATTCAGTGTAGACCAGCCCTTAGAACGCTGCTTCAGAATGTAACTCAGCCAAGGATAGTGGTATCTTATGCCTCCCGAATGACCACGATATGCAGATAAAAAGTAACCCAGCATGCAAAGACTGACGAACAGACAGATTGTTTTAGGTATCACCGGTGGCATTGCCGCTTACAAGAGCGCCGAGCTGACTCGCCTATTAAAAGGCGCAGGTGCGGATGTTCAGGTGGTCATGACACCTGCCGCCATGGAGTTCATTACCCCTCTAACACTTCAGGCTCTTTCGGGTCATCCGGTACACCAGCAGCTACTCGATCCGGAAGCGGAAGCGGGTATGGGCCATATCGAACTAGCCAAATGGGCCGATATAATCCTAGTCGCTCCCGCCACGGCCGATTTTATGGCCCGACTAAATAGCGGCCAGGGTAACGATCTGCTCAGCACTATCTGCCTAGCAACCGAAGCGCCCGTGGTATTGGCACCTGCGATGAATCAGGCGATGTGGCGGGATCAGCAAACGCAAAACAATGCGGCCAGCTTACAAGCGAAAGGGGTCAAACTGCTGGGGCCCGGCATCGGCGAACAAGCCTGCGGCGATACTGGCCCTGGGCGTATGTTAGAGCCTATCGATATTGCAATTCAAACAGCAGCCCTGTTTGATCGGGGATTATTGTCGGGTAAACGGGTGTTTATCACCGCAGGCCCTACCCGTGAAGCCCTCGACCCCGTGCGCTATATCAGCAACCACAGTTCAGGCAAGATGGGCTATGCCCTCGCTGAGGCGGCGGTTGATGCCGGTGCACAGGTAACACTGATTAGCGGGCCGGTTAATTTGCCCGCCCCGCGCCGTTGTCAGCGCATTATGGTTGAGAGTGCAGAGCAGATGCTAGCCGCATCACTGGAGAATATCGATCAGTGCGATATCTTCATCGCCTCGGCAGCGGTCGCCGACTACCGCCCCTCTGCGGTTGCTGAGCATAAGCTGAAAAAGGGTAAGGAGGAGATCATGGAACTCCACCTAATTAAAAACCCCGACATTGTCGCCACCGTTGCTGCGCTCGATCATAAACCCTTCACGGTCGGTTTTGCCGCCGAAACTCGGGATGTGATCCACTATGCCCAGGATAAACTAGCGCGAAAGAATCTCGATCTAATTATTGCTAACGATGTCTCCCGCAGCGATATCGGCTTTAACAGCGATGACAATGCGGTCACCGTGGTCGGACATGATCTAGTAGAGCAACTGCCGCTCTGCAGTAAACGCCAGTTGGCGAGTAAGATCATCAACATGATCGCCGCTAAACAGGTTGATTGATGCGCCCTCTGCCACTCTTATTTTTGAATCAGGAAACCCGCAACCGTTGAAGCCACAGGCACTTAACCCAGCCATATTCCGCGCCTATGATATTCGGGGTATCTATCCCGATAGTCTCAATAGCGATACCGCTATGCGCATCGGCCAAGCGATTGGCAGTGAAGCCCTCGCTCGGCAGCAGAATTGCATCTGTGTGGCTTATGATGGACGACTATCTAGCCCAGAACTCGCTCAGGCGCTGACGGCGGGGTTACTCAGTAGCGGTATCGATGTGATTGATCTGGGCATGCTGCCCACCCCCGCCCTCTACTTTGCAACCCACGCTCTCAATACCGGTTCAGGGGTCATGGTGACCGGCAGCCATAACCCGGCACAATACAATGGTTTTAAAATCATGCTGGGCGGCCACACGCTTTCTGGGGAAGAGATCACCGGCCTTTACCAACGCTGCATCGATAATCAGCTCAGCCAAGGTAGCGGCACACGGCAACAACAGCAGATTACCGAGGCCTACCTCGAACGGATATTACAAAGTCGCCAACTGCAGCGGCCACTTAATGTGGTTGTTGATTGTGGCAATGGGGTCGCTGGCCCGCTAATCGTCCCATTATTGCAGCGGCTTGGCTGCCATGTGACGCCGCTTTATTGCGATGTGGATGGTCACTTTCCCAATCATCACCCTGATCCGGAAAAGCCTGAAAACCTGGTTGATCTCATCGATACCGTGCGTGAATTAAACGCCGATATCGGCTTGGCATTCGATGGCGATGGCGACCGTTTAGCCGTGATCAGCAATACCGGCGATATCATTACTCCGGACCAACTGATCTGCCTCTTTATTCAAGACCTGCTGCAACGTCAGCCCGGTGCCGATATCGTTTATGATGTGAAGTGCTCGCTCAATATCGGTTTGTTGATCAAGAAGCTCGGAGGCAACGCCGATATGTGGTGTTGCGGCCACTCCATGATTAAAAACCGTATGCGGCAGACAGGCGCCCTATTTGGTGGTGAGTTTAGCGGCCACCTCTTTTTCGCCGAGCAGTGGTATGGTTTCGACGATGGCCTCTATGCCGCCGTCCGTCTGTTAGAACTACTCAGCCAGACGGAACACAGCACCGCCGAACTATTCCACCCCTTTTCGACACTGCCCTCGACCCCGATGATCAATATCGCGGTACCCGATGACGACAAGTTTCAGATAATCGAGCAGATTAAACAGATCAATTTCTCACCCGCTACCGTCTGTGCTGTCGACGGTTTACGGGTCGAATATGCGGATGGCTGGTTCGGCATTAGGCCTTCAAACACTACCCCCATGCTAACCTTAAGAATCGAAGCACTGTCCACTGAGGCACTCCATCGGATGTGTCTTCAGGTGGAACAAACCCTGAAACAGGTAATGCCAGACTTGCAAATACCTGAGTTAGCGGTTACAAACTACACAAACCCTACAAATAGAGACGATACAGATGCCACTGTCACGTAAAGAAGCGATCAATACCGCTAACGTGCTAAGCGAAGCACTCCCCTATATTCAGCAGTTTGCGGGTAAAACCGTGGTGATCAAATACGGCGGTAACGCCATGATCGATGAAAAACTCAAGGATAGCTTCGCCCGCGATATCGTGATGATGAAACTGATCGGTATCCACCCTATTGTGGTACACGGCGGCGGCCCTCAGATCGGCGAACTACTAGACAAACTCGCCATCGAATCTCACTTTGTTAACGGCATGCGGGTCACCGATGCGAAAACAATGGACGTGGTTGAGATGGTGCTCGGCGGTATGGTCAACAAAGATATCGTTGGCCTCATCAACCGCAATGGCGGCAAAGCGATCGGCCTAACCGGCAAAGATGGCATGCTGCTAGGCGCTCGCAAACTGAAGGTTAAACACCAATCACCGGAAATGTCGGTGCCCGAAATTATCGATATTGGCCATGTGGGCGAAGTCGATCACGTCAACACCAAGGTTCTTGATATGCTCAGCAACTCGGACTTTATTCCCGTGATTGCACCGATCGGCGTTGGTAGCGATGGCGCTTCGTACAATATCAATGCGGACTTAGTAGCGGGTAAAGTTGCCGAAGTACTGCAGGCCGAAAAACTGATTTTACTCACCAACATTAGCGGCTTGCTGGATAAAGCAGGTAATGTCCTGACCGGCCTGACCACTAAGGAGGTCGATGAACTCATTACTGACGGCACCATCTATGGCGGTATGCTACCGAAGATCGACTGCGCCCTCAGCGCGGTAAAATGCGGTGTTAACAGCGCCCATATTATCGACGGCCGCGTCGAGCATGCTTGTATTCTGGAGCTATTCACCGACGAAGGTGTCGGCACACTCATCACCAATCAGACCCGAAAGGTGCAGGAATAATGGGGGCAGAGGCAAAAGAGAAACCATCCCGGCGCGAGCAAATTTTGCAGTCGCTGGCGATGATGCTAGAAAGCGATCCCGGTGCCCGGATTACAACGGCGGCACTGGCAAAGCATGTCGGTGTTTCAGAAGCGGCACTGTACCGCCACTTCCCCAGCAAGGCTCGGATGTTTGAGGGACTGATCACCTTCATTGAAGATACCGTGTTCAGCCGAATCAACATCATCACCGGTTCTGACGCCAATGCGTTGAAACAGTGTGAGCAGATTCTGACTCTGCTGCTAGCCTTCGTTGAGAAAAACCCCGGCATGGCCCGCATTCTTACGGGCGATGCACTGTCGGGTGAAACCGACCGATTACGCCAACGTATTAATCAGTTTTTTGAACGGTTAGAAACCCAGCTAAAACAGATTATGCGTACCGCCGAGCAGACCGAAGGCTTACGGACAGAACTCCCTACCGGCGCAACTGCTAATTTAATGTTGGCCTGTGCTGAAGGGCGGATCCGTCAGTTTGTGCGTACCGAGTTTAAGGCGCGCCCGACACTCAACTGGGCCGACCAGTGGGCGATTCTTGCTGCCGCAGCGAGTCGCTAACACTGCGGTCTCGCCGAGATACATTGATAAATGATCCTCGAACAACTCAGCCTAGTCCTGATTTCACTGCTAGCCAATGGTCTTTCTGCCATGGCTGGCGGGGGCGCTGGTCTGTTACAACTCCCGGTCTTACTCTTTCTTGGGCTGAGCTTTAGCAGCGCCCTCGCCACCCATAAGATCGCCAGCGTCGCCTTAGGCATCGGCGCGACCCTACGCCACTTGCGAGAGAAATCCCTCGACCGCCGATTCTGTCTGTTTATACTCGCCTGCGGCCTGCCCGGCGTGATTCTCGGGGGTGTTTTAGTTTTACAACTACCAGAATCGCTCACCATCTTAAGCCTAGGGATACTCACCTCTGGCCTTGGGCTCTATTCAATATTCCAAGCTCAACTCGGAATGACCCTAGCGCCTCGCCACCGAGATACCTATGGCATGCTCATCGGCGGATCGGTACTTTGCTTGATCGGCATACTCAACGGCTCATTAACCTCGGGTACCGGTTTATTCGTCACCTTATGGCTCGTACGGTGGTTTGGCCTAGATTACAAATCGGCGGTGGCTTATGTGTTGGTGCTCGTCGGGCTGTTTTGGAACGGCTCCGGTGCAATCACCGTTGCGTTACAACAACCGCCCCACTGGGAATGGCTTCCCGCATTGATTACCGGTGCGATTATTGGGGCCTATACGGGTACACACCTCGCCCTGAGCCGCGGTAATGGCTGGGTGAAACGCGCCTTTGAAACACTGACCATAGTGGTGGGCGTTAAACTGATCTATGACGGGTTGATGTTATTCTGATAGCGATTATTTAAGAACAAGCACTCGGTACGGGTAGGGTGACGGTGAGGTACGAACCGCACCAATGGAAACAACCTAGATCAAAAACTATCATTCAGCACTGGTGCGGTTCGCAAAGCTCACCAGCCCCCTACATGATCCGCACCGATACAACCCACCATCTAATTTCCAACGATTACTCGTAGGGTAGCGGTGAGGTACGAACCGCACCAATGGAAACAACCTAGATCAAAAACTATCATTCAGCACTGGTGCGGTTCGCAAAGCTCACCAGCCCCCTACAATGATCCGCACCGATACAACCCACCATTTCATTCCAACGATTTCTCGTAGGGTAGCGGTGAGGTACGAACCGCACCAATAGAAACAACCTAAATCAAAAGCTATCACTCATCACCGGTGCGGTTCGCAAAGCTCACCAGCCCCCTACATGATCCGTACCTATATAACCCGCCATCTAATTCCAACAATTTCTCGTAGGATAGCGGTGAGGTACGAACCGCACCAATGGAAACAATCTTAGATCAAAAACCATCTCTCATCACCGGTGCGGTTCGCAAAGCTCACCTGCCCCCTACATGATCCGTACCGATACAATCTATCGCTGCCGGAGGCAGCTCCCACAGGCATTGGCTAAAATCCGTGTAGATACTCTGTTAATGCTCAAGCTTTTTTTCACTGAAATTGAATAATTTGTCAGAATCAAAAGCTTGGCATTGACGGTAAACAGTCCATAATCCCGTTAAATACTTACGCATGATAGCCACGTTAGCCTGCAGCTTCGTTTTTCCTCTAACAACCAGTCGCTCTCTAAATTCACGAGCATTCTCATCGTGACGGGCTGCTGACAATGCCGGCATATAAAGTGCTGATCTTAAGTATGCATTTCCCGCCTTACTGATACGAGAACCTCCTTTTACACT
>NZ_RQXW01000025.1 GCF_003957515.1 Amphritea opalescens | reverse complement strand
CCGTTTGCGGTGAGTCGTCTCAAGCGAGGTGCGTATTTTACTCAACACCCTGATGAAGTCAACCTTTTTGTTTAAGAATTTTTAGCAAATTCTCAAACGAAGTCGGCGACTTCCTGTTTCACTTTCCACTGTTAAAAGCTTGCGTTAAACGCCGTGCTTTCAATGGGTTAATCAAACAGCTCGTCTTGTTTCAGTGACCGTTTCCGGTGGCTGTCTCAAGCGAGGAGGCGCATTCTACACCGGACAGGCAGGGAGTCAACAGGGGCAGCACGAAAAAGTGTCATTTTAATGAAAAAGGTCGGATTTTTAACAGCTGCCCGTTGCTCACCTAGATAGACCCCGCTAAAGCGGCTAAATGTAGCGCAAAAAACAACAGCCTTAAGCTTATCGCCTCTGGAAGAGGCTCCTACCAGAAAGTACAAACCGCTTGGCAGGTGCCACCCCAAGAAAAGGGGCCCCACAAGCACACAAAAACCGCCTGACGGCGGTTTTTAGAGTTATCTAGCTAGCAAGTCGTTTTATCGAAAAACGAACTTACCTGCTTCAACATCAACACCAATCTCGGACCCCGGCAGATATTTACCCGCCAATAGCTCCTGCGCTAACGGGTTTTCTATCCATTGCTGGATAGCCCGTTTTAGCGGACGAGCACCATAGATCGGCTCAAAGCCAACATCCACCAGCTTATCCATAGCAGTTGGAGTCAATGTTAAGGTCAATTCACGTTCAGTTAATCGTTCACGTAAACGGTTCAGTTGAATTTCCGCGATCCCTCTTACTTGATCCTTACGCAGGCTATGGAAAACCACGACTTCATCAATACGGTTAATCACCTCTGGACGGAAATGATTGCCCACAACCTCCATTACTGCGCTTTGCATCAGATCATAATCGTCATCATCACTAAAGTTTTGAATCAGATCGGAACCTAGGTTAGAGGTCATCACGACGATAGTGTTACGGAAATCAACTGTACGTCCTTGGCCGTCAGTTAACCGTCCATCTTCCAATACCTGTAACAGTATATTGAAAACATCGGGATGCGCTTTTTCTACTTCATCGAGCAGCAAGACAGAATAAGGTTTACGACGCACCGCTTCTGTGAGGTAGCCACCTTCTTCATAACCCACATACCCTGGAGGCGCACCAATCAACCGAGCAACAGAGTGTTTCTCCATAAACTCTGACATATCGATCCGCACCATCGCTTCCTCTGTATCAAACAGGAAGCCGGCTAATGCTTTACAAAGCTCTGTTTTACCAACACCGGTTGGCCCAAGGAAGAGGAAAGAGCCATTTGGTCGATTAGGATCAGACAACCCTGCACGAGACCGACGAACGGCATTAGACACAGCGCGTACCGCTTCTTGCTGCCCAATGACCTGCTTATGTAACTCATCTTCCATGCGGAGCAGTTTTTCACGCTCACCCTCTAGCATTTTAGAAACAGGAATCCCTGTCCACCTAGAAACAACCTCAGCAACCTCTTCTTCACCAACGCGATTTCTTAACAATTGGTATTTTTGTGGTTCATCCTCAACATCTGCAGCCGCCTGCAGTTGCTTTTCAAGCTCGGGAATAACGCCATATTGCAGTTCAGACATACGACTTAAATCACCGGAACGAGTCGCTTGCTCTAGCTCGGTCCGTGCCTGCTCTAACTTTTCTTTAATTTGCTGAGAACCTTGAAGCATTACTTTCTCAGCTTTCCAGATCTCTTCAAGATCGGAATACTCTTTTTCTATCGACTCGATATTAGACTGCAACTCTTCCAACCGTTTGATGGCCGCTTGGTCTTTCTCTTTTTTGAGCGCTTCACGCTCCATTTTCAACTGAATCAAGCGACGTTCAAGACGATCCAAACTCTCAGGTTTAGAGTCGATCTCCATACGGATACGACTACCCGCCTCATCGATCAAGTCAATCGCTTTATCTGGTAGTTGGCGATCAGTGATATAGCGTTGCGACAATTTAGCGGCGGCGATAATCGCGGAGTCCGTAATATCCACACCATGGTGAATCTCATAGCGCTCTTTCAAGCCCCGCAAAATCGCGATGGTATCTTCTTCACTAGGCTCATTGACCATTACTTTTTGGAAACGACGCTCTAGAGCCGCATCTTTTTCGACATACTGCCGATACTCATCCAGCGTAGTTGCACCGACGCAATGTAATTCACCACGCGCCAATGCAGGCTTGAGCATATTACCGGCGTCCATTGAACCTTCGCCCTTGCCGGCGCCGACCATGGTATGCAGCTCATCAATAAACAGAATGACCTGACCTTCCTGTTTAGACAGCTCATTAAGAACTGACTTAAGCCGCTCTTCGAACTCGCCTCGGAATTTCGCACCGGCAATCAGTGAACCCATATCCAAAGAAAGCACGCGCTTATTCTTGAGCCCTTCAGGTACTTCACCGTTGATAATCCGTTGCGCTAAACCTTCAACGATAGCGGTTTTACCGACACCCGGTTCACCAATCAGAACAGGGTTGTTTTTAGTCCGGCGCTGCAACACTTGAATGGTACGGCGAATCTCGTCATCCCGACCAATCACAGGGTCAAGCTTGCCCGATTCAGCTTTCGCAGTAAGGTCTACGGTAAATTTATCCAGCGCTTGCCGGTTTTCTTCTGCATTTGGATCATTCACGTTATCACCCCCGCGCATCTCTGTAATCGCCTGTTCTAATTGCTGCTTGGTCACGGCCGCAGCTTTAAGCAGCTTGCCGACACCACTCTTATCTTCCAGCATGGCCAATAAAAATAGCTCGCTGGCAATGTATTGATCCCCCCGCTGCTGAGCGAGTTTATCAGTGAGGTTAAACAATTTACCCATCGCCGGCGAAAAACGAACTTCGCCATCATTATTCGTTACTTGAGCTAACTCACCGAATAACTTCTGCGCGGATGAGGCAATCTGATTAACATCAGCGCCAGATTTGGCCAACAAAGGTTTTATCGAGCCCCCTTGTTGATCCAGCAGCGCCAACAACAGATGAACAGGCTCTATATAGTTATGATCTTTACCCACGGCTAGTGATTGGGCATCTGCTAGGGCTGACTGTAATTTACTCGTAAAACGTTCGGGTTGCATGGCTCCCTCCTAATCAATTTCACCCTACCCATTGTGCGCTTTGATTAAAGCTGATGGCGGGCTGTCTTACTCTTACTAAAGTAAATGCGGGTAGATCAAGAGGAATTCAAGTCTATATAAGAAAAGACTGATATATATTCCTCTATTTTTATAGGTCTTTCTTTTTAGAACGGCTGCAACCGGAGCAATTGCTACAACCGGTGCTGCCACATTTCCGACTAAAGGTGCGATAAAGGTAACGGCCAAACCATATCCCCAGCAGCACAATCACGACAATCAGAACGATCCAATCAAACAGCGTCATAGAATCACCTTTCTTACTATAGCCATAATGTCGCTAGGGTATACACCAGCCAAGAACCCGTCCAAGCCAAGACCAGCCCCATCAAGATCGAAACCCCAGCCCAGCGCCAGCTTCCCGTTTCTCGGCGAATCGTCGCTATCGTGGCAAGGCAAGGCATATACAACAAAGTAAAGACCATCAGCGCTAAACCCGACGCGGGCGCTAAGGCGGCACCCAATGCCGCCTGTAGCCCCGCCATATCATTCATGTCGGTTTGATACACCACCACCAGCGAGGCAGCAATAACTTCTTTAGCGATAAATCCTGACAGCAACGCGACGGTTTCCTGCCAGCCAAAGCCCATCGGTGCAAACAGTGGGGCAACGAAACGTCCTAACTGCTCTAACCATGACATTCCTTCCATCGGGAAGCTCTGAAGCAACCAGATCAGAATCGAGCCAACCAGAATAACCCCACCAATTTTCCGCAGAAAGTCAGACGCCTTATCCCAAACATGCAGCAACATCGACCGACCCGAAGGAAAGCGCCAAGGCGGCAGCTCCATAATAAAGGTCTCATCATGATGGGAGGTAATGGTTCTCGCCAATAACGCCGCAATTGTAAACGCCACCAAAATACCCAGCATGTATAGGCCAAACAATACGGTGCCCGCATGGTCAGCAAAAAAGATCCCCGCCAGCAGCACATAGACCGGCAACCGAGCAGAACAGCTCATAAACGGGTTGATTAAAATGGTAATTAAACGCGCTCGCGGCTCCTCAATCGTTCGAGCCGACATTATCGCGGGCACATTACAGCCAAAGCCCATGACCAGCGGCACAAACGCTTTACCATGTAGGCCGACTTTGCTCATTAAGTTATCGGTGAGAAACGCGGCCCGCGCCATATATCCGCTCTGCTCCAGCAAGGCGATAAAGAAAAACAGCAAAACCACATTGGGCAAAAACACCAACACCCCACCAACTCCAGCAATCAACCCTTCAACGATGAGGTTTTTCAGCAACGAAGGCGGCATAACCGCACCTACTTGCTGACCTATCCAGCTAACCCCTGCATCAATCCAATCAGCCGGATAGCTACCTAAGGTAAAGGTCGCCTCGAACATAACCCAAAGCAAAAATACAAAAATCGGCACACCCAACCAGCGGTTCAAGGTCAATCGATCCAGCCAGTGATCCGCCGCGGATTGATCTTGATGTTCACTACTACTCTTATGCAGCAAACCATGAATATAGCCATAACGTCCCTCGGCGATCAGTTCAGCCAGGGATTCATCATGACGGCTACTCAGTAGCGCCAGCGCTTGCTGCCCTACCTTCCGTTGCTCATCATTAATCAGAGCGACGCCTTCTCCGCCGGACTCCAGCCACCGAATCGCTTGCCAACGCGCCAGCCCTACAGCTTCCAATGAACAGATAGCTTCTTCAACATGCGGCTCATAGGTAATGACTAAAGGCTCACTCGGCTGATCAATATTGTCCAGTAACAGATCCATAAGTTCAGAGATATGCCCATTGCTACGGCCATCACTTGCCATAACAGGCTTCGCCAAGCCAAGACCCAGTTCAACGAGGTCAATACTACCGCCCTGCTTCTCCAACTCGTCGAGCATATTAATGGCAATCACGACCGGCAGACCCTGCTCCAATACTTGGGTTGTCAACGCTAGATTCCGCGCTAAGTTATTGCCATCCACAACATTCAGAATCAAATCAGGAGGTGTCTCAATCAAATAGTCACGGGCAACCATCTCCTCTACCCGGCTATTCGCGAGTGAGTAGATGCCCGGCAGATCGATAAAATGAACATCGATACCACGCCACTCTTTATGACCTTCACGACTGGTAACAGTCACTCCCGCCATATTACCGGTACGTTGCCGAGCGCCTGTTAATTGATTAAAGAGTGACGTTTTACCGCAATTAGGATTACCGATCAGAGCGATGGTATAGGAAGGTTGATTATCGGACATTAGCGCTGTAACTCCACCTCAATATGACTTGCTTCTTTACTACGCAAGCAGATCTGTTGTTTACCGATGGAGTAGACCCGGGGATTACCCAGTAAAGAGGTGGCGGCAACGGAGACTTTCAAACCTTTGAGAACACCCAGCGCTACGAGTCGCTGGCGCAGCGCCTCTGGCCCAGCAATGGTTTTAATTCGAGCCTGCTGGCGGGATTTTAGTTCGATCAGTGTCATCGAAACACCTCAAAGATTAATGAGAACTATTATCATACTCCGATCGACACGGATCAAGCACCCGCAATAACATTCCATTGATGCAGATCAGGCGATCCAGATCACGCTCGCCATGCGTCCTGTGACGCCATCACGGCGATAGGAATAGAACAACTCAGATTGCGTGAAGGTACAGAAATCTCCACCGGTAATATGTTGCACGCCCGCCGCCTGCAGGCGCAATCGAGCCAACTGATAGATATCCGCCATCCATTTGTGTGGTGTCGAGGTGGCGATAAAGGCATCAGACGACGCCGTGATCAGATCACAGAACCGCTCTCGAACCTCATCACCCACTTCGAACGCCAGTGGACCGATGGCCGGCCCTAACCAGACCTGCACCTCAGAGGGGTTAGCAAACACAGACAGGGTCTGCTCCAGCACCCCGTCGACAAGCCCGCGCCAACCCGCGTGGGCCACCGCCACCCGCGAACCATTTTTATCACTAAAGAAAACCGGCAAGCAATCGGCGGTCATCACAATACAGGGCTGACCGACTTCATCAGTCCAACAGGCATCGGCTTCCACCACACCCTGCTCGGACGCTTTGATCAACACCGTACCATGCACTTGCGATAACCATTGAGGGGCTTTCAATCCTTGAAACTGCTCGCCAAGCAATGCTCGATTGGCTGCGACGTGCGCCGCGGCATCTTCGACATGATCACCTAGATTAAACGAGCGATAGACACCTTCACTGCAGCCACCTAAGCGAGTCGTCGTAAACGCCTGGATATGATCCGGCGCCGACCAATCAGCAGCAATCAATTTCACAGATCGGTATCGTGATTAGCGGCGTCTTTCTTGAGACGGTTCAACAACCGTTGCATATCCTCCGGCAGATCGACCTCCCAAGACATCAATTCACCGGTCGCCGGATGAAACAGCTCTAAACGTTTCGCATGCAATGCCTGACGATTAAACTCCTTCAATTTACTCAGAAGCTGAGGCGTCACACCCTTTGGCAAGCGGAAACGCCCACCATAAAGTTGGTCGCCCACGATCGGATAGTTAATATGGGACATATGCACCCGAATCTGGTGCGTCCGCCCCGTTTCCAGTTTTAAACGAATATGGGTATGGGCACGAAACTTAGTTAACACCCGATAGTGCGTCACCGCTTCTTTTCCTAAACCCACCACCGCCATCTTCTGACGATTACGTGAATGCCGACCCAGTGCTTCATCAACGGTACCACCGCCGGTCATTACACCCGCGACAATCGCTTCATATTCACGGCCCATCGAACGATCCTGCAACTGAGAAACCAGCTCGGTTTGTGCCTGAATGGTTTTCGCCACCACCATCAAGCCGGTAGTGTCCATATCCAAGCGGTGGACAATACCTGCCCGCGGCACTTGCGCAATTTCTGGACAGTAATGCAACAAACCGTTGAGCAAGGTATCTTCCCAGTGGCCTGCCGCCGGATGAACAACCAAATTGGCCGGTTTATTGATGATCATAATATCATCGTCTTCGTAAACGATATTCAGCGGCATCTCCACCGCTTTATACTGATCAATCACTTCCAATTCGGCTGACACTTCCAGCTGCTCGCCGCCCATTAGCTTATCTCGGGGCCGCTTTACCTTGCCATCTACGGTTAAAAACCCATCCTTAATCCAGCCCTGCAACCGTGAACGGGAGTATTCGGGGAAAAGTTCGGCAACAGCCTGGTCTAACCGTTTGCCAATCAGATCATCAGATACTGTTGCGCTAAGTTGAACCTTCTCAGTCATGTTTTATCTAACTCTCGGAAAAATTAAGAAAATATAGGCTTTAATTGCAAGGAAAACGCGGAGACGCTTTGGCTTGCCATTCGGTTATGGTTAAATAGGCCGAATTAATTTTGCACAGTATACCCGAAACGAGCAGTAGCCGCTGTTAACTAACGGGAAACTCTCACTTATAGCAGGATAAATGTTTATGCGCCTGGCAAAGTTGCTCGCGATTGTTTCGATCACCCTGATAGCATCAGGCTGTTCATGGTTTGGTGGTGACGACAAAGAGGCCCCAGATGTCCCTGAACAACAGCTCTATCAAGAAGCCCTTGATATGCTTGAGAGCGAAAACTATGTAGCCGCCGTTGAAAAACTGCAGCTGCTCGAAGCTCGTTACCCCTTTGGTCGATTCTCCGATCAGGCACAACTAGAGCTTATCTACGCGTATCATAAAAATTATGAGCCGGAAGCGGCGCGGGCAACAGCGGATCGTTTTATCCGTCTGAACCCAAATCATGAAAACCTAGACTACGCCCTCTACCTCAAAGGCCTCACCGCTTTTGAAAAAGACCGTTCTTTCTTCGAAAAGTATCTACCGATCGATGAAACACAGCGAGATCCAGGCAGTGCGCTAGACTCATTCCAAAGCTTCCAGCAGTTAGTGTCTCGCTTCCCTAACAGCCAATATGCACCCGATGCGCAAAAACGGATGACCTATCTCAAAAACCGTTTGGCCACCCACGAAGTTCATGTCGCCCGCTACTACGTCAAACGTGAAGCGTGGGTTGCCGCGGCTAACCGTGGGCGCTATGTGGTTGAGAACTATCAGCAAACCCCTGCCGTGCCAGACGCACTGTCAGTGATGGTATTGGCTTATAATGAATTAGGCATGACCGATTTAGCGGCGGACTCACAAGCAGTGTTAGATACTAACTTTCCTGGCTATCAGTCCAATATCCAGCTGGCGAAAAAAGAGTCTCTGTTGAGTACTGCAACCTTTGGCCTGCTCGGCAGCGACGAAACAGCGCGCCCCGTACCGCAGCGACAAAGCAAGCCAACCGAGCAGCAAGAACGCTCTTGGTTTAGCCGTCTAACCTTCGGCGCATTCGATGACGACGACGAAGCCGACAAATAATCGCACTTTTTCTGATCAAGGCGCCTATTGGCGCCTTTTTTATGGCTCATTTACGCCCACTCATAGTGCAAATATTCAGCAGCACATAAAAGCACTTCACAGCCTCCCAGACTTTCACATAGAATAAATGGCAGACCCACCTAAAGACCACGAGAATTGATAATGGACAGAGCTTCAATTGTTGCCGCGATGCAGGTTAAGCCACAAATCGATACCGCAGCAGAGATCGAACGACGAATAGACTTTATTAAACGTACCCTGCTGGCCAGCGGTTGCAAGCACCTAGTGTTAGGCATTAGCGGCGGCGTCGACTCCACCACCTGTGGCCGTCTCGCTCAACTGTCGATTAAGCAGCTCAATCAGGAAAGCAACAGCAACGATTATCGATTTATAGCCGTGCGCTTACCCTACAACACACAGCAGGATGAAGAGGATGCCCAAGCAGCGATAGCCTTTATCTCACCCTCTGCTAGCCTAACGGCCAATGTACAACCCGGCGCCGATGGCGTTCACTCAGCCACATTAGCCGCACTCAACGAGGCCGGTATTGACGCGGGAAGTCCTGCCCACATCGACTTTTCCAAGGGTAATGTAAAAGCCCGTATCCGTATGGCTATTCAATATGAAATAGCTGGTCTACTGGGCGGCCTTGTCTTAGGTACCGATCATTCTGCGGAGAACATCACCGGTTTCTACACAAAACATGGGGATGGCGCCTGCGACTTAGCGCCTTTATTTGGTCTCAGTAAACGTCAGGTTCGCGCCTTGGCCGAAGCCCTTGGGGCACCCGCGCAACTGATCCATAAAACACCTACCGCCGATCTTGAATGCGATGCGCCGCAAAAAGCAGACGAAGCCGCACTGGGCCTAAGCTATGATCAAATTGACGATTTCCTCGAAGGTAAACCCGTCAGTCCAGAGGTAGAAGAAAAGTTGATCGGCATTTACCGACGCACGGAACATAAGCGTCAGCCAGTACCCACCATTTACGATTAAAAAAAGGCCTCGGATGAGGCCTTTCTTATATCACCGCTTTAGCGGAAATTATACCCGCCCCACCATTTTATAGGGTTCAGGATCGATCACCGGCTGTCGTTTCAATAGGATATCCCCGAGCAAACGGGTAGAGGCTGGCGCCAACACCAAACCATTCCTGAAATGACCCGCATTAATATACAAGTTGCGATATCCCGGTACGGCACCGATATAGGGTATGCCCTCTGGAGAACCGGGTCTCAACCCTGCCCAATGGCGTTCTAGCTCATAGTTCTCTAACGCGGGGCAGATATTTAGCGCGGTTTGATAAAGTGATTGCCTAATCTCATCGGTGGCCTGTTTATCAAATCCAACGCGCTCGAGTGTGCTGCCCACCAGAATACGTCCATCATTACGAGGGATTAGATATCGATTTTCCATCAAGACAACTCGGTTAATCAAACCAACCTTCGCGTTAAAGATCATCATCTGACCTTTAACTGGCTCAACGGGCAACTCGATATTCAATGGTTTTAGCAGCTCGCCACTCCAAGCACCTGCAGCCACCACCACGGTGTTACCATGCAATACTCGATCAGCCAACTGCACACCCGTAATGGTTTCATTCTCAACCACTAAGTGCTGTACTCGGCTCTGTTCCACTAAATGAATATTAGGGGTCATCTCCATGCTACGGCGCAAAGAGCGACCTAAACGAGGGTTGCGAATACTGCCTACCTCAGGCATCCACAGTGCAGATTCGCAGCCAGGCGCTAAGTTAGGCTCTTTCTGATAGAGAAAATCACGATCAACCCGTTCCATCGGTTTTTGATATTTCCGTCCCCACGCCAGCGCCTTATCCTCATCATCAACCCCCACCATAAACATCCCTTTAAGGCGTAGCTCAGGATCTAAACCGGTTTCTTCCAACAGTTGCTGTGAGAGGTGAATATAACTCGTTTGCGACCACGTCGCTAAGGCCGTCACCGGATCAGAATAACGCCAAGGATACAGCGGTGAGACAATCCCTCCTCCCGCCCAAGACGCTTCCTGTGCACAGTTATTCATCTCCACAAGCGTGACACTCGCACCCGACTGAGCCAGTTCTCTGGCCGTCAGCATTCCGATCACGCCTGCCCCAACAATCAGGTAGTCAGACATCTCTAAGCCTTATGGTTTGTACAAAGAGAAAAGAGTATATAAAAAAACGCGCCCGAGGCGCGTATTTTTATAACAAATTATGACTTCCCAGCGAAAATCACCAGCAATCAGACTCGGCGGCGGTTTTAGCACCAGTTTGAGTAACCGACATTGTTCCGCATGTATCGTCGGCCTGAGACCCGTCTGGTGTCGCGGTAAGAGTATATGAACTCCTAGCAGCTGATACCGTTAAATTATAAGCAACTTCAGTACCATCCTGTGGCGATTTAGTAAAAGGCAATGCTGGAGCTGCACCGCTTGCCAAGTAACTACCATTAACCGTAAAGCGTCTCTCCATCCACTGCGACAATTCCACTAAATTTGCCTGCGCATCCGCTCGCTTAGCCGTCCTGACATAATTTATATAAGAAGGATAAGCAATAGCGATGAGAATACCTATAATCGCTACTGTAATCATCAACTCAATGAGTGTAAAACCCTTACCCTTGTTCATATCAATTTCCACTTATTTTAACTGCTCCCAAGACTGACGCCCTGATGTGTTATCGGATGATTCCGTTGTCACCTCAATGTCCCCAGATGAACCGGAGGTATATTTTTTCTCATCATCACCGGTTGAAATAACACCCGGTGTTTTGATGATGCCTACCGTTGATTCTTTACCACTAGCAGCGATATAAGTATCAGCCACACCGTCATTATCGGTATCAATCCCAACCAAATCATTGTCATCAATCACTCCATCGCCATTCATATCATAAGGCGACGAGGCCAACCTAGCACCCGTGTCTGCATCAAGTTCCATCAACCAGCTAGTACCACCTGAGGAACAGGCATCTGCTTCAGGCACTAGCGTTGGAAAGATAACCCGACCACTACGAACCAAAGAACTAGAGACAATTCGCTCTCCAGGATAGTCGCTGCTATTAAAATCCATATACCAACCATCTTTAGTCGCTAAATCGACATCATTATCCGATGTTAGTCGAGTATTATAAGACAAGCCTGTGGCCGAGGAAGAATATTCAGCAATGATTGTTTGTTCCACAAGCTCGTCCCGACCGTCAACAACAGCATCATCATCCTGAACACCATAATAACTTTGGTCTTGAGACAAATCATAATTATCACCCGTTTCAAAGTATTTACCGGTACCAAAGAGCACGATCAAACTACCATCGTCGGCCTCGATAGCCTGGGGTTTCGAAGTAATGGGCTGAGGGTCAGTACAGGGGTCATCGGTACAAGCTGTAAACAATGGTTTGGGTGTCGTTCCGGTGTAATATTTAATATCCCATGAATCGACAGTACTGCCCGAAATATCAAACGCCCACATATTGCCTTTGAGATCGCCAGCATACACGGCATCGGCCACTGAATCACCGTTCGTATCGACCACTATTGGTGTTGATAAACCATTGGTATCAACGCTGTCGCCCATGGATTCTGTGTGAAACTCTTTAATAACAGCGCCGGTTTCTAAATTAACAATATAAAGCACAGCCTCATGGCTAGCACTGCCATAACCATTACCGAAGACGGCCCCCCAGTCTCCATTAGCCAATTTAACAATACTGGGTTGACTATAGGTATAACCAAGGTCGACTAGATCGGCTTCATCTAAATCCCAAAGCACATCCTCGTCATCAAAATTTAATGGGTCCGAGATATCAAGGGCAAAAACACCTTTCCCTCCGCCACCTAGAACACCAATCAGCGCCGTACCCCATCGCTCACTGCCCGAATCATCAAAATCAATGAATGCATCACCATTACTAGCCGTACCATCGACATAATATCGATGTTCATAAGCAGAATCGGTTAAATCCGACAAAGAAGAGACTAACGATTTAGGTATGTACGCAAATAACTCTTCGCCATCACCACTGAAAGCATGCAACATGCCATCATTTGCCCCCACATAGAGCACATCGATACGGTTACCTTTTTGCCAAGTGGATGTAGTCCCTGTTAAATAAGCATTATAGGTCGATACAGTTCCACTCATTTCCAGTGAGTAATAATTATAATTATCCTTTCCACTGTAGATAGGATCAGAATTTATAATATCTCCTAAGATAGAGACTCGAGACCGATAGGTAGTACCTTCATTAGACCGATCCCCGCGAATATAAGCCACTTCATCGCTTGTAATAGTCGATTTTTGAGGGCTGGTTAAATTTGCATACTCAAACTCAACCCCTAGATCTACGCTTCCAGTAGAGGTAAAGATATTCCTGCTACTTTCCGCCGGCATCAGGTCAGCAGCACTCCACGCTAATGAACCGACTGCACCAGTATCCGGATCAAGATCATAAGCCCATAGATCGCCACTCCAACTGCCACTAGAGAACCGAGCTTGGAAAATTTTAGTATCCGTGTCTAAGCGCGTTGAGTTTGCGGCGACCGCCGATGATGATGAAACCCGGCTATCAATACTCTTAATAGCGTTATTCAATGCGGTGATCAGCCCTGTAGGTGATGAGGCTGATAAAAAATCCCCGCGGCCATTCCATGCCGCATGTCGAAGGTCATCAATGGTTGTATCTTGATTACTAACAGGTGTTGGCCAACTGAAAGGGGTAGTGGTATCTGAAGGGTTTTCATCAAGCGTACCGTTAACGCCAAACGCAACGGTGTAAGTCACCATATGCTGTTGATCATTGTTATCGAGAGGCGAGGTTGGCACCTCATTGGGCAAATCAGTTCTCAAATCATTTTCGTAATAATGCATCGCCACATCGGCAAGAGTAGTCTTGCCGGCATTATCCGCATAACTACCGCCATCAAAGTCACTATTATTATCGCCATCGGCATTTCCGATACCGCTGGGAGAGCTACTATTCCAATAGCCATCCGACATAAGAATAGCGAAATTTTGCTGACAAGCACCTCCATGCTCCAGATCTAAAATAGGACCACCAGACTTCCGTTTAAAGTACTCTCCAACTGTTTTAAGACTTGAACGAAGAGGAGTCCCCCCACTCGAATCAATTCTTGAAATCAGATTAAGTAAATCCGTTTTTGTTGCACTATCAGTCATATCAGCAACAGCAGCGGAACCCGAGTTATTATTAATCGTTGCTAACCCCATGCGCTCGGTTGCGCTGTTAACAATCCCTGACAGTGCAGCTTTAACAACATATTCACGCTTACGATAATAGGTATACCAGTTGGCAAAATTGGTTTGTTCACTGGAACTCATTACCTGCGCCCCTGCATTGGGGTTAGGGGATACAAACTGCGAACTATAATTATAACTTCTTAAACTAGCATCAGGACACTCGCCTCGTTCTAAGACGCCATCACCATCATCCGTCCAAGTGTAATATCCATCATAATAACCATATCGATCAGCTGCATATAGATTAACGAATCCATCACGTGAGTCATAAGGATTCAACCGTGCGGCAGTGATGCTTTGGTTAGCATAAGTATTACCGTCTCGATCCTCCCCCGCCCAAGGCACATAAGTCACGGAGGGATCGTAATACAGTACGTTATAACCCGCGCAAGCTTCAAGAACAGAGTAACGATAACTCGATGATGAATCAGGCCACCACTCTTGGATACCACTATCTCGATAAGAATCATATGCCGAAATAGCGTTAGCACCATTAGACTTCAGCACCTCCCAATCCATACTGCCGGAATCATCTACCAAAAAGAAGATATTAGGCTGTACCCTAGTCTGTAAATACAACGGCTGCTGAGAAATCTCCGCCTGCAATGCCATCGGACATAGAGGTAAAAAGAGCAACAAGCTCTTAACAAACTTTAACGATTTAAAAGAACTCATTGACGTTTACCTCTTTATCTCTTGTAAACCGTCTGCAAAATCACTTCTGCAGTATCGGTTTGGCCGACGGCACGGGCCGATACTCGATAATAACTATCGGTATCAACAGCACCGCCCATTCCAAGACTATCGTCAGTCTTAGATACAAACTCTAATTTTTCAATCACATAGGCCGGCGTCTCAGCCAATGCCGTAAAACCCTCACCCGAATACGCTTTTACTGCGCTCGAGCTCGTCCAATTAACCGTCTCCCATAAGTCAGCATCGGATTCATACAGCCCCGCCACCGAGCCATCAAAATCGGGTAGCAAAACGACGTCGGCTAAGTAATCTTCCGCATCATTTAACGTCGCCTCTGCCGCCTGAAAAGCAATATTACGATCACGCATATTACCCGCCATTTTTTCTTCAAGGCCGGTCAACTCCATACCCGCTAAACCAATGACCGTCATGACCAATAATATAATAATACTGACAATTAATACCGAGCCTTGCTCTGACCTTTGATTCATATCTTTAGCCTGTTTCTAATGGCAATAGTCGTTGTAAATACTTTTCTTAAACGCCCATCATTGAAATTAACGGTAGCACCGTTAAACACTAGGCTCTGCCCTTCTCTTACAAGGCTGTCCTCACTGCTTTCAATTAGCAAGCTAACCCTCAACGCTATGACATTATCAAAATCAGACACCGCCCCTGCAGAGACATAACGGTTTGGCCGACTATCACCGCTAGTATCTTCCCCATAGAGGATTTGCATACTTGCAACACCTTCGACAAGTTCAATCGGTTCAGCAAAGCTCAGTACTCCGGCACTATTAGAAATTCCTTGGCGATAAAGAGAAGACTGACCGTACTCATTATTGGCTACGAAAAAACGGTAAGCCTGCAATTGAAAAACCGATGAGTCCTGCGGGAAAGGATTTAAAGTCACTGAGGAATTCCCCGGCGTTACACCGCTGTCTTCATACTTAATTAGGCTACTCACACCATTTGATTTCTGAAACACCGCTGAACTAGAACAATCTGACATGATTAACACATCACCTTTTTCAAAGCTTGGCGTAGCATCACAGCTTATATCAGTACCGGTAAGTTGAGAGACGGTACACTTATTGCCCGAGTCAGCATATTTAATGGTAATCGTATCGGTCCCCGCAATGGGGCTTTTGGTTCCATAGGTAGCCGTACCATCAACATCATCTTCCCCTGATAACTCGTTTGAGAAATCAATAAAATCCCAAATTGCAGAACCATCATCCACCAATATAGAGGTTAGCGTATTACTCGATGAACAGCCCATAAAACCGGTCTTTCTCAAATCTCGTGACAAATACTGTGTCGCAAAACGACCATTTTCCTGTAGTTTAGCCAAACCCGTTTGCATAGAGTAAGTTGCACGACTACCCACAAACACCTGTAACACGGCTGCCGTTAAAAGCAAGCCAATCACCATGGCGATCATCAACTCAATTAGGCTTAATCCCGTTTGATTACCACGCTGACATTCATGAAGTGGACTATTCATAATTCAGCACTCACGGTTAGCTGCGTCACAGATCCATCACGATCATCATCCCACCAAAGGTAAACCACAATAGGGTTATCCGTACTGTTGCCTTCACAGTCAGGCGCACCATTAGCATCGCCGGCCTTATCACTTCGACAAACAATCCCTGATCCCGATGGCAATTCACGAGTGATAGTGGCAAACCACTCAGACAAATCATGCGCCGCCATTTCTGTTTCCGAACAACCCGTTGATGCTAAGCAGTCGGCTTCTGCTGTTCCACTCGAAACCTGCAAATAACTATCAATGGCATCACGATTAACACGCATTCGGTCAATTATGTCATAAGCCAACAGATTGGCTTGACTACGCATATACGCACTTTGATTTTGCTGAATACCCGTCACTTGTAACTTGGCCATCCCCAAGATACCAATCGTCAAGATCACTAGCGCGATCATAACCTCAATCAAACTAAAACCTAACTGTCGTTGCATACATGCGCCCCTGCATCCCAATCTTCACAAGACCTAACCCTTCCCGTTGAACGCACAAGCAACCCGTCTTCTTCCGTGTCACTGGATGAATCGCCAATAATAAAAACACTATCACCATTTGCTGCGGCTACCAACATACCCTGACTATCATAAATAACTTTTGCACTACGACTGTATACAATAGAACTCGCGTCCTCAATATCCATCTGCACACGGATAATATCGTTTGTACTAACATCATAAACTAACCAACCGGTAGACCAATCGGTTCCATCTGCATCACAAGAAGTACCACTTGACGTGCGACAAACGGCCACACTCGAACCTCTTTTGATCGCTTCGCTTCGCGCCAATGAGATACTCGATATCAATTTACTTTTGACAGAACCCACTCGGCTATCTGCAACAAAATCACCAAAATTGGGCACTGCAACCAGCAACAATACCGACAATATCGCCAATACAATCATCAGCTCTATGAGAGAAAAGCCATTACGTACAGAAACTCGCAAAAAAACCTCCGATGCTAATTCATATCTGGATCAATAGAAGCGATAAAACTCATCTACTAACAACTGGTTACATTTTAGACGCTAAAAACGATTAACACACCTGCAACGACTTAATAGAATTGCCTGAAGTCAACAAATGGAATTAAAGAACAAGATTAAACCAATTCAACGACATCTGTAACTGGTTTAACATTTATTTGGATATGAAACGTACGCGACTCGCGCATTCAGCCTAACCGGATGCGGCCAGCAGAGGAGATGACCAGGCTCTTTTGATTCGTACTGCCTGATACACTAATGGTGAAAGTGCCGGTATCGGTCGTCGTACCCGCAGCACTGATTCTAACTTGCGTACGGCTCGGGATAGCAACAGCCACGCCATCGGGGAAGTCGGCTTGCCTCAAACGTAGATCATCCGCTGCCACAAAAGCTCCATCGCCGTTCTCGTCAATATACACGAGAATACCCGCCCCCCAACTATTACCGCAGCCTCCGGTTGAAGCATCCAGAGGGCACAAGGTTACCGCTTTCTTGCGGGTCACGGCTTCGAAACGCGCTTGGTTATAACTGTCTTTAAGCAGTTGAGTGGCGGTGTTTAACCGTTGCGAGTGCAGATAATTCGACAGCGAAGGCATTCCGACCGTCATCAGAATAAGCAGTACACTCAATGTGACCATTAATTCCATCAGCGTAAAGCCCTTCTGCTGCTGCCTAGCCATATCCCCTCCGCTCACCAACAATTTGCAGCTCCAGCAGAGCCTGACGCGGTCTGATTACCGGATTGATCTAGCCCTAACGAACCACATTCATCGCTCGCCTGCCCGTTAATCGGCGTGGCCAATACGCTAAACCCGGTCTTATTAGGCCCACCGCTAAATTGATAACGAGATTTCATATCACCCGCACTAACACAGGATGACCCCATGAGTAGATCATCATTGCCATCGCCATCCGCATCCACCAAGGTATAGGCGAGCTCCGCCGCATATCGGCGTTCCATCTGTTGCGCCATATCCATCAAACACAACCGCGCTGATTCTCGCCAGCTATGTTGGATATGCTGCATATAGGAGGGATAGGCGACCGCCGCCAGCAGGCCGACAATCGCCACCGCGATCAGCAACTCAATCAGGGTAAAGCCCCGCACCCGAGGTTGACCAAAGCTATTCATCAGAGACGCTCCACATAACGCCAGCTAGCTCGACCAGATGCTTCCGGCGCTAACTGTACTAATTCCGAACCAAGCTCGTCGTCGTTATGAATACGCTGCAACCCTTCGCCATCGACTAGCTCAGTTACCCCCGTACCATTGCCAGCCCGCATACCCGAAGCACTGACTAGGTTACCATCCCCGTCCGTGACCTGATCATTCTCATCAAACACCCCATCACCGTTATAATCGACCGATATATAACTAAGACGGCCGCCGGTATAACGATTCAACTCCATCTCCCAACCATACCCTCCGGCTTCACAAGGATCATTGGTATAGGTGAGGGTTGAAAAGACCACCCGTGAACCCCGCAATACTGGGGTACTCAACACCCGTTCGCCCAGTTGATCCGCCTCACCAGAGCTGTGAGGTGTTTCTAGATCCATATACCAACCCCGATCGGTACTATCGAGGCTCTTATTGGTCGTCAATCTCAGTTCGCGACTCTCGTCGCCAAAGGAGTAAAACTTCTGGGCATAGATGGACTGCTGTTGTAACGCATCTCTCCCCAACGTGATCTCACTCCCACTATCAACAATGCCATAGAAGGTTTGCAGGCTGGTGCTGGACTTATCCGAAAATTCAAAATCCTTACCCGTACCAAAATAGATCATATTATTGCCTGATTTATCCTCGGATACCGCCAAGCGCGAGGTGATTGGCTGAATCTCATTAGCACCACAGGATGTACTCGAACAGGCCTGAAAGACTCGATAATCCAGCGCCCAATCGGTGGGATCCGTACTGCTCAGGTCAAACTTCCAAACATTGCCATACAGATCCCCACCGTAGATGATATTCACCGTTTGCCCATCATCACTCACCGGTGCAAGGGTCGACATACCGTTGGGAAGATTGAGGCCTTCCGGCGCTTCATCAAAGCCGGTATTCGTGGATAATTTAATCAGGGAGGAGCCACTATCGAGCCCTTGCAGATAGATCACCGCATCGCCCGAGTCACTGACATGATCATCATTTACCGTATTGTTATAACCGTTCCCAAACACTAGATACCATTTATTGTCCCTTAGTTTGACGATAGCGGGCCGAGCATAGCTGTAGCCCATATCTTGATCATCGGCATCGGTAAACTCTCGTAAGAAAATATCATCGGCAGCGCTTTCGGAAAAACGACTTGGATCGGTTACATCCAACAAATAAACGCCCTGACCTCCTGCATTTAACCCGCCAGCTAGCAGGGTGCGCCACTCGCCGTCAACATAGGCGTCCTGTATCGTCGGTGTGCCATCGACATAATAGTGGTGGCTATACTCAGGGACGGTAAGATCTTTTAGATCCGGCAATAATATGGATGGAATATACGCCAACAACTCTTGGCCGTCCGATGCTCTAAAACCATGTAGCATGCCATCATTTGCACCAACATAGATCATCGGCTCGCGGGCAGAATATGTCTCTTTAAACGCCCGATAGCTGGCTGAACTGTAATAGGCTGAAGGGCTAGCGACATAGATAGGGTTTGAGTGGACGATATCGCCGAGTAATGAGTTGCGACTGCGATAACCGGAAACATCATTGCCACGAATATAGTTCAGCTGGTTCTCATTCCGATTAAACCATGCATTCTTCTCGTCACTCGTAAAGTTATTCCAACGAAAAGCGAGGCCGCTGCTTCCTCTATTCGTTAAAATAGCGCGGCTAGAGGGGGGAGGTAGTTCCTCAGCGGCCTCCCACGAAGGCGTATCGCTTACCTCTAACAACCCCGTTGAACTATTCACCGTGGTGGTATAAGCGTTTAATTCGCCACTCCAATCCGTGGTGTTGAAACTCGCTTGATAAATATCGAGCCCACTGGTGACATAACCACTATTAGCACTCAAGCGAGTACTACTGAAGGACTTACGACTAATATCGGCAAAAATACTTCTCAGAGAGGTAAGCAGCTCATCCTCATTACCGGCAATAAGGTACTCACCATGTCCATTTTGCGCGGCATCCGTCAGCATGGGGAAATCGATATCGAAACCAACAGTGTAGGTATACATATTTTGCAGGCCCGGCTGATCACTCATATCCGTATCCCAAGCAAACTTGGCTAGATCATCGAGGTAATAGTTTCCAGAATATTCATCATTTTTATCCCAGTTTGGCAGCTCGGAATCCTTACCATCAGAATCATTCAGATGATTAAACGCTCCATCATTTTCCGGCTGTCCATCAGTCAATACTATTGTGAAATTTTTCTGGCACTGACTGGTTATTGGTGATGTATATTTACTGTTCCTGTGAAAAAAGAACCCTTCCATTCCCCTAAAGTAGCGCGTTACCTCATAATAAGCCTCTGCAATTGGCGTACTTCCACCTGCTACATATTGACCTAACTGATCCAACAGAGTGGTTTCACTACTACCGCACACAAGATCGATTCGACCACCATCCGTCCGATTCAAACGAGCTAACCCAATCCGCATACCGTCACCGGATTGAATAACGCTTTTAGCCGTCGAAATCGCCTGTTCCATTTTAGAATCGCCATCCTCCGCTGAGTCTTTAGGTCGGTTAGCCATACTCTCAGAGGTATCCATCAACAACATCACATTAGGCTCTGCTGTTCCTGCTACATTGATGGGCACATTACTGATCTTGTAATCAGCAGCCATAACCGAGCTAGCGGCTAATGTAGCGACAGTAACAATGAGCGTGAACATCCTTGTTCTCTTCATGATCTCACCTAAAACGCTTACCATATTCACTTTGCAGGATCACTTCACTCTCGCCACTTTTGCCTGTACTCCGGCTCAGGTGACGAAATAAGCTGATCCCCGTCGTCCCGCCATAGCTATACCCCTGAGTTTTGTCATCGGGGATAAACTCTGTCAGCTCAATAGACACTCGGGGTTGCTCAGACACCGAACTCAAAGGGTCAGCATTGAATGCCGTTAGTGGCTGGGTGCCTTTCTCCCACTGACCAACCGTCGTCAGGTTCAACAACTGCGCTTTAAACTGGCTACTCGTCCGACTATCGACCACAAAATCCGACAAACCCGTTTGCAAATCACTATATTCCACTAGGTCAGGCGTGGAATCTTGATCCCCGAGCCACTGTTCAGAATAGGTCAACCCAGTTTCAGCAGCTTCAAACGCGATCGATTCATCCTGCATATTGGCCGCCATACGGGATTGTAAGACGTTCGTTTTCATTGAGGTTGAAGCCATCAGCCCCATGATCAACATAAGTATTAATGCAACAATCAGAGTTGCTCCCCCCTGCTGTCCCGCCAAACCGTTATTCATCATCAGAGCACCGCATTCCTTAGCAACGCCGTTGCTGTATAAACCTGATAGAGTCGCCGGTCGGAGGTATCAACCCCGTCAAAAGGTGATGGCAGTGTTTGCTGGCGGTCCGATACGCCGTTCCCCGTACTGCAGAGTAATAGATTAAAGCGCACGGTAATCACCTTGCCCCAGTCCGATTTGGACATATCAGCCAGCAACTTATAACTATCTACAAGGTTGTCGTCACCCTCATCGATACCATACTCAAGCACCAACCCCTCTACCCCCTCGACTAACGGCTGGTCTTTCCGGTAAAGCGAAGGGCGACCAACACCGGTATCACCCACATAGTAAGTCGTATCTAAACCCGGCAAATAGATAATCTCGCTTTGAATACTGCGCTGTGAGATGACTAAATTTCCATATTTGTCTTCAAAGTTTTCGACTGTTTTCGCGGTATTTTCAACGCCCAGCACCGTTTCACCGGATGAAGAATCAATCCCGCTTTGTCGTAGATCTTTTAAGAGCACACCCAGTGCAAAGCGGCCATTTTCCTGCACCTCCGACATCGCATCTTGTAGTTGATAGGTGCGCGCAGAGGCAACAAAGGCGGCTAACATGGCGGAGGTTAACAGAAGGCCGATAACGAATGAGATCATTAGCTCAACCAGTGTAAAACCCTGCTGTGAATGTTTTACGGGGGAATAACGCGACTTCATAGCTTCACCTCATGCTGATAGCTAGAACGAGTGCCATCATCCCGCCGCCCATCCCAACTGAGTGTGATAAGAATCGCTTGATCATCGCGGGAAATTTCAGCATCCCCACTAGGAAGGTAAGCATTAACCCGTCCTAACCAATCAGAGAGATCATTGTTAGCCAGCTTCTCGCCTCCAGATAGACCGGCGGTATTGCTGAAAGCATCAACGGTTTGAGATAGTTTTAGGGAGTAAGCATCGGCTAACGCCGCCTGACGATTGAGACGGAGTCGGTCTGCCATATCACTGGCGATGGTAACCGCTTGGGTACGTAGATAGGCACTCTGATTCTGCTGCACCCCTCGCGCCTGCATCGCCATCATGCCGGACAGGCCTATGGCCACCAACACGAGGGTAACTAACACTTCAATCAGGGTAGTGCCACGCTCGGAAGAGCAATCAAAAGACTTACAAGACTCCTGCCGATCGAAAATCTGGCAGGAAAAAGGATAAATTAACATACATCCATATCTACTCATCACAACATCCTTGTCGTAATCAATAAAGATAATGTAGCCAATAAAAATTAAAAACGCTAATCAGTCATCGTTCTTATGTAGCTAATGTTGGACCTAACTTGAACTACTCAACCGTAAGAATCTTCACTTCAAATTTAAGATTCTTACCCGCCAACGGGTGATTGAAATCGATCGTCACCATCTGCTCATTAAACTCGGCTACTACGCCGGGCAACTCGCCATCAGAACCGTCGGCGAATGAAACCACCAATCCCTGCTCTAGTGCCATATCGCCAAACTGTTTACGAGGTAAGCGCTGCATATTACTGGGATTGGACATACCAAACCCCTGTTCTGGCAGTATATCGATGATAGCCTCATCGCCCGCCTTCATACCTAACAATGCTTGTTCAAAACCATCGAGCAGTTGACCATCACCCACCACAAAGGTGGCCGGCTTACCCTCAAAGTTGGAATCAACCACCTGCCCATCTGCCAATTTGATAGCAAAATGTAGCGTAACGGTCGCATCCGGTACAATTGTCTGTTGTGACATAACTCAGACCTTATTTAGATTTATTTTGGTTATCCGAAGACCATAACATATCAATAATCAGCAGGCCTGCACCAATCGTAATCGCCGTATCGGCCAAATTAAATGCAGGAAAGTAATAACCGTTATAGTGCAGCGAGATAAAATCGACCACATAACCATGTACAACCCGATCATACAGATTACCCAGCGCGCCCCCTAACACCAGCGCCAAACCAGCGCCTAGCCAGTGTTGCTCGCGGGGCGTACGTGCCATCCACACCAACAACATCCCACTAACCGCAATGGCAATCAGGGCAAACAACCAGCGCTGCCACCCCCCAGCCGAAGCCAAGAAGCTAAAGGCCGCACCGGTATTATGCAATAGCGTTAAATCGAAAATCGCCAACTGCGGATGTGGAACACCGTAAGCAAGCAAACTGCTGGCCTGATACTTAGTGAACAGGTCCAGCACAATCACGATAATAACTAGCCACAGCCAAGATAGCGCCGTACGAGAGCTCTTCACGATATCAACCTCAGGCGAAGCTACGTTGCTCACCATCACCGACCACGTTATCAACGCAGCGATCGCACAGTTCTTCGTGCTCTGGATGACTACCGACATCTTCACGGTGATGCCAACAGCGACCGCACTTAGCCTGCTCGCTCTTAATCACCGTAATGCTCAGCCCATCCAACTCTGTAGCCACCGCGTCTACCGCTTCAGCCGCCGGACGTACCGCCGCTTTCGAGGTAATAAGCACAAAACGCAACTCATCGGCTAGTTTTTCCAACTGAACCGCCAACTCAGGAGCACAGTAGAGCGTTACTTCCGCTTCTAAGCTGCCACCGATATGGCCCGCATTACGCTGATTTTCCAGCTCTTTATTGACTGCCGTTTTAACCGCCAGCACTTGCGCCCAGTAATCACGTCCCATCTCCGCACTGTCATCCAGTGTCGTTAGACCGGTATACCAAGTGGCCAGCTGTACAGACTCAGCCCGTTCACCTGGAAGCTCTTTCCAGATTTCATCGGCTGTGAAGCTCAGAATCGGAGCGATCCAACGCGCCATCGCTTCAACAATATGATACAGCGCGGTCTGGCAAGAACGACGGGCAACCGAATCAGATTTCGCGGTGTACTGTCGATCTTTAATGATATCCAGATAGAAGCCACCCAAATCCAAAGAACAGAAGTGGGAGATCTTCTGATAAACCTGCAACATCTGATACTGGTCGTAATGACCCGTCAGCTCATCCTGTAAGCACGCCGCACGGTCAATCGCCCAGCGATCGAGTGCAACCATATCCGCAGGATCAACCATATCGGTTGCTGGGTTAAAGCCTTCAAGGTTTGCTAACAGAAAGCGAGCCGTATTACGAATACGACGATAAGCATCAGCGGTACGCTTAAGAATCTCGTCGGAAACGGTCATCTCAGAACTAAAGTCTGTTGAAGCGACCCATAGACGCAAAATATCAGCGCCATACTTATTCATCACTTCCTGCGGAGAGACCACATTGCCGACCGATTTAGACATTTTCCGGCCTTCACCATCGACCGTAAAGCCGTGGGTTAACACCTGTTTGTAAGGTGCACAGCCCTTAATAGCGATACTGGTTTTCAGTGACGACTGGAACCAACCCCGATGTTGATCGGAGCCTTCTAGATACATATCCGCTGGAAACTGCAGCCCTTCGGTGCGATCTAGCACCGAGTAGTGAGTCACACCGGAATCAAACCAAACATCCAATGTATCCACTACTTTCTCGTACTGGTCAGCTTCGTCGCCTAACAGTTCGCTGGCGTCCAATTCAAACCAAGCATCAATACCGGTCTGTTCAACCTTTAACGCCACCTCTTCAATCAAACGCGGCGTTTCAGGATGCAGTTCAGCGGTGACTTTATTCACAAACAGCGCAATGGGTACACCCCAGGTACGCTGACGGGATACACACCAGTCAGGGCTTTGCTCAACCATCGATTCAATACGGTTCTGCCCCCAACTCGGGAACCACTCGACACCTTTAATAGCCTCTAAAGCATCTTTTTTCAGGCCTTTCGCTTCCATACTGATAAACCACTGCGGTGTCGCACGATAGATCAGTGGTGTCTTGGTACGCCAGCAATGGGGGTAACTGTGGCTAAACTTATTCTTCAATAGCAAACGGTTGTTAGCTTCCAACGCAGCAACAATCGCATCTTCTACCTTGTAGACATGCTGACCCGCAAACTCAGCGGCATTCTCAGTAAAGACGCCATCAGGCCCGACGAGGTTCAGTGTGCCAATTCCGTAAGCACGACCCACATTGAAATCTTCTACGCCGTGATCAGGTGCGGTATGTACAGCACCCGTACCCGCATCCGTGGTGACATGATCACCCAAAATAACAGGCACCTGCTTATCGTAGAACGGATGTTGCAGCGATTGATGCTCCAGCGCCTCACCCTTACAGTGACCCACAATACGATACTCTTCGATGCCATAACGCTGCATCGCATCTTCAACCAATGCTTCAGCGATGAGCAAACGTTCACTGCCTACCTGCACCAAGACATAGTCTAGTTCGGCATTCAGCGATACCGCTTGGTTAGCTGGTAGCGTCCACGGTGTGGTTGTCCAGATAACAACGGTCGCTTCGCCTTCTCCGGAAAGATCGCTAAAGCAGCTAAGGAAAGCCTCTTGGTCAACCGGAGCAAAACGCACATCGATAGCCAGTGAGGTTTTATCCTGATACTCAACTTCGGCTTCCGCTAACGCCGAACTACCGACGACGCTCCAGTAAACCGGCTTGTAACCTTTGACCAGGTGGCCATTCTCCGCGATACGGCCCAGCGCTCGGATAATGTTCGCTTCAGTGGCGAAGTTCATGGTCAGGTAGGGATTTTCCCAGTCGCCCAACACACCTAAACGGATAAAGTCTTTCTTCTGACCGTCTACTTGGCGAGTGGCATATTCACGGCATTTCTTACGGAAATCACTGTAAGAAACTTTTACGCCCGCTTTACCAATCTTCTTTTCAACATTGTGCTCAATGGGCAGACCATGACAATCCCAACCCGGCACATAGGGCGCATCAAAACCCGCCATCGTGCGGGATTTAACGATAATATCTTTCAGAATTTTATTAACCGCGTGACCGATATGAATGTCGCCGTTCGCGTAGGGAGGGCCATCATGCAAAATAAATTTTGGCCGACCCGCACTGACTTCACGAATCTTTTGGTAAAGATCCATTTTCTGCCACTGTTTCAGCATCTGCGGCTCTTTCTGAGCCAGATTGCCGCGCATCGGGAACTTAGTATTCGGTAAGTTCAGGGTCGGTTTATAATCGGTCATTGTCGTATCGCTTCTGAATCGTCTAGTTTGGCCTTGCTTACAAGGCACCTGTCAGAAAGTAGTTCCTGACCTGTTGAATATCGTTGTCTATCTGTTGTTTCAGCGCATCCAGCCCAGAAAATTTCTGCTCTGGACGAATAAACGTTTTAAATTCTACTGTTAATAATTGGCCGTATAGATCACCCGACCAGTCAAACAGATGAGCTTCTAGTACCGGCTGTTTTCCATTGACGGTCGGGCGCATACCAATATTCGCCACCCCTTGGGCTGACAGGTTTTTTCCGGTGACGGTCACGGCATAAACACCGTTGAGCGGCGAGTGAAACCGATGCATCCGCACATTCGCGGTAGGCACACCGATAGTGCGACCCAGCTCTTGGCCATGCATCACACGTCCCGTCACGCTGTAAGGACGGCCTAGCAACGCACAGGCTAATGTTAGATCGTTATGTTGCAACGCATGACGGACGCGCGTGCTGCTGACCCGTTCACCATCGACATCGAAGGTTTCGGTATTAACGACACTGAAACCATAGCGTTCGCCGCTCTGTCGCAGCATGTTGTAATCACCGCTGCGATCACAGCCAAAACGAAAATCATCGCCAACCACAAAATGCCGTACCGCAAGGCCTTTTAACAGCAGTTCATCAACAAACTGATCCGCACTCATGGTCCGTAATCGTTCATTAAAGGTAAGGCATAACACGCGATCAACGCCCTGAGCCTTAAGCAGCCGGACCTTTTCATCGAAGCGAGTCAACCTAGGTGGCGCCTGATTCCCCGCGAAAAACTCTCGAGGTTGCGGCTCAAAAATGATGACTACCGCCGGCAAGCCCAGCTCTTTACCCTTGCGCAATACCTGCGCCAACACCTGCTGATGACCTAGATGCACGCCATCAAAGTTGCCGATCGTTGCGACACAGCCTTTATGCTTGTCACGCAGATTATGCAAACCCCGAATTAGCTCCATGTCACCCCGATCTCATTGGCAAATAAAATAAGCGCGGAATTATACCCCAGTTAGAGCGATATTCGCTATCGGTCAACCTCGATATAGGGCGATTAATGGCGTAAATGCCGCAATCGCATTCCCGTTGCAGCCAAAACCAACAGATAAATCGCCGCACCACCGCCCACTAAAATAGCCATCTGCGTGACTCGCTGCCACATATCGAAGCTCAGCCACTGTGCCGGCGTACCGGCCAGCCACAACAGAAAAGCAATCATCATGAGGTTGGCTAACCCCATTCTCAATAGCCATTTAAGCCAACCGGACTGCCAACTAAAGACGCCTTCTTTCAACAGCCCACGCAACAACAAACCGGCATTCAAAAAGGCCGACAGAGTGGTCGCCAGCGCCAAACCAACATGATCCAATGGCCAGATCAGTATTAGATTTAACACCATATTGATGACCATCGCATAGATACCGATTTTCACCGGCGTCTTAGTATCTTGACGAGAGTAATAACCCGGCGCCAGTACTTTGATCATCATAAAAGCCAACAAGCCACAAGCATAGGCCCGCAGACTCATCGCCGCCATGGTGACATCATGATCCGTCATTTCACCGTAATGAAACAGCGTTGCTAACAAGGGCTCAGCCAACACCAATAGCGCCATCGCCGCAGGCAAACCGATCAACAACACCATCCGCATCGCCCAATCGAGGGTTCGCGAGAAGTTTTCGGTACTTTTCTCCGCATGTTTACGGGATAAACTTGGCAAAATAACCGTGGCGATCGCAATCCCAAACACGCCCAACGGCAACTCAGCCAAACGGTCCGAATAGTAGAGCCAAGAAACACTGCCGGTCTGTAAAAAAGAGGCTAACAAGGTATCCAGTAACAAATTGATTTGACTCACCGAAACACCAAACAGCGCCGGAATCATCAACTTCAAAATGCGTTTAACACCCTCATCCTGAAAGCCCAGCTTAGGGGTGGGCAATAGCTGAATACGCCAAAGAAACGGCATTTGAAACAACAACTGTACCGAGCCGGCAATTAACACACCTAACGCTAACGCCATCACCGGCTGTTCAAACAACGGCTGCATCCATATAGCCGCGCCAATCAAAGATAGATTCAACAACACCGGCGTAAACGCAGGCACCGCAAAACGCTCATAACTATTCAGAATACTGCCAGAGAGAGCCGTCAAAGAGATGAGCAGCAGGTAGGGAAAGGTATAGCGCAGCATCTCCACGGCGAGTTCGTAACGCAGCGGATCATTAAGATAGAAGCCTGGTGCAAAAATGGCCGCCAGTACCGGCGCACCCAGAACCCCTATAGCGGTCACTACCAGCAACACCAACCCCAAGCTACCCGCCACCCGGTCGACCAGCTGCTTAACCGCCGCTAGATCCCTTAAACTTCGATATTCTGATAACACGGGCACAAAGGCTTGAGAGAACGCACCCTCCGCAAACAACCGTCGCAAAAAGTTGGGGATTTTAAAGGCTACAAAAAAAGCATCGGCACTGCTGCCCGCACCAAAATAATTAGCCACCACAACATCACGAACCAACCCTAGCACCCGCGACAGCATCGTCATGATGCCAACTAACGCACTCGAGCGTAGCAAACTACGCGATTTAGGCGGTTTGCCTTCAGGCTGATGACTGGACGGCGCCGGTGATGACACTTCTGTTCTGCTCAATGTTCTGCTTTCCTGACAGCCAAAATAGATGGGTGCTGATAATACCGATTAAACGGATTAAATGCTTGCGCAAACAGATTAGCGCCACCGCCCAACGAATCATCGCCCTTACTTTATTCTCATTTGCCTATTGACAGCCAGAGCACAAACATGAATAATCTCGCGTCTTAATTTTAGATGTCCAGACGTTCGAAAATGAACCCTAGGATGTCTCAATATCGATTATTTTATATCGATCAACTTTTACACTGTTTAGAGGAGTCGGATTGTGGCAAATTCCGCAGGATCCCGTAAACGCGCTCGCCAAGCCGAGACGCGCCGTCAAAATAACGCGAGCCTGCGTTCCATGGTTCGCACTTACGTTAAGAAAATAGTTGTTGCTATTGAGTCCGGCGACCATGCCGCGGCTACCGCAGCATTCGTTACCGCTCAGCCATTAATGGATAGCGCAGTAACTAAAGGCATTTTCAACAAAAACCAGGTAGCTCGCAAGAAAAGCCGCCTGAATGCCTCTATTAAGAAACTTGCTGCTTAATCTCCTTGAGATCTAAGCTGTAAAAAAACCGGCCTTGGCCGGTCAGACTGCTGAAAAAGTCCTCGTCAAATGACGAGGATTTTTTATAATAGAGCCATGTTAAAAGAACGCCCCCAAACCCAGTCCACCCTTGAGTTTGTCTGTATTGATGAGCTTGTGCCTAAAGATC
>NZ_RQXW01000024.1 GCF_003957515.1 Amphritea opalescens | reverse complement strand
GAGAAGAGGCAAAGCGGGCTATTTTTGAGTATATCGAGGTGTTTTATAACCGAGAGAGACTTCACTCAACCAATGGGTATATTGCGCCATTGGTCTTTGAGGAACCGCTGTCAAAGGCAGCTTAAGAAATGTGTCCGGAAAACTGTTGCCAGATCATAATGAAGAGGTAACCGTTTTTGCGGCGGTTACACTTGTTCGATACTTGGGATGTCGACCCGCCGAACTCAGGCAACTAAAGTTCATCACTCCTCGCTACATCAGCATCCCGTCTGCGAAAAAAACAAAAGACGGAGTAAGAGGGCTAGACCGCCTCATCGAGATAGATAACAGTGCTTTATTCACACGCTTGAAAGAGCACCATCAACGCTTGATAAATGCCCCGTATGCCGATCAGATCAGATATGTACAGAAGCGACTTGATAAGCTAACTCAAAGGTTGTGGCCAAAGCGCAAAGTGCACCCATCTCTATATACTTGGAGGCACCAGTTAGGTGCTGACTTGAAAGCGAGTGATATGCCGCAGGAAGAAATTGCCGCCATCATGGGTCATCAATCAGTCAGCAGCGTTGAGGTGTATGGGAACCCTCGTAGCGCTCAGCACTCAAGAAATTACTTGAAGCCGGATAAAGGTATTGTTAAAAAAGTGACTAAACGTAACCAACATCATCTCAAGAAACATAAAAATGAGCCCATCACGCTCAATAATATAAGCCGATGGGTCAAGCAAAACTATCATGCCGCAAGGAGACGGCCAGAGCCTGACATAGAGCCGCGTAGATAAAGATTTACTACTATCTGGATGAAAGCTAACCCTTAATCCATCACGTATTGCTCCGATTCTCACTAAAACAGGCGATAACCTCAAACGTCAGTGCGGTGATATTACAAGCATTAACACGAGTAAAGAGCTAACCGGGCACTCAGTAGAAATATGCTCTAAAAATCGACTCAATAAAATATCAGGCCTGAGAAACGAACAAGTTCAATAACTTTGTGTAAGTCTTTTGGTCTTCGTTAATTTATTGCAGACCTAGGAAATTGAACTAAGCAATAATGAATGAATAAAAGTAGACGTACGGGGTTCAGCTTCTGACACCTTTGATATCTGTTTAAAAACATCAATTCAGCTTCCTTCTAGTGATGGCTAACGCACATAACGCCGGCTGACCGAGCAAATTTTTGATGGCGGTTGTTGTGCGTGTATTTGCACAAAAAGTGACAGCGTAAATTTTTCCGGTGCAGCCGTTTGTTATATTCCTACTGTCTCAGTTTTAGAATTATCTTTTAAAAACTGAGATTTAGGTATTGTACACATATGTTCACGTAGATCAGGGGTTACCAGTTCTCTACCATCTTTAATAACTCCATATTTTTTAAATGCTGAGTCAGTCATTAAAATTATTACCTCTGCATGTTCATCATCTAAATTTTTAATAAAAGGAGATAATTGACCTACGTGATAAGCATCACATTCGAGAAACAATCCATTAGAGAATTTTTTGTAAAAGAGTTCATGGAAAATGATTTTAGCTGAATCTAAAAATGCAGTAGATGAAGGAAAGCTTTCTCTTACAATTTCTTCAGAATTTTTAATCAAGTCTTGATTTAATACGACACCTCGACCGTAGCATAGAAATGCAGAAGCGGTATTTAAATACTTTGTTTCACTAGTTAAATAACTCTCAATTTCATCTTTTGACATTACACTGCTCATCCAAGCAGAATCATAAACATAGAAATTATTTTCTTCATCATATATGAATTCAATTTCTGAAAGATATTCTTCTTTAAAGCCAACGCCTTTCCAATTAAAACTTTGAATTACATCCAAGACCATTTTCCTTGATTCAAAGAAGTAACAACCCCTAATTCTTGATACTTTTTTAGGAAATTCGTTATATCGGGTGTTCACAATCTCCATTTCATTTATGAATGGTTGCCACAACCTTTGATCGCAGGCTATTTTTAAACGACTTTACTGCCACAAAGATAAATATGACCTCCTAGCCTCTTCTGTCAAATTCACAGATGTATCAATAGAAGATATTCTTCCGATAGCGACTTCCCATGCACCAATGGGGTTAGATATATTTAAATAACACCAAAGTTTTTTTATCTTAGACATATATACTCATTAAAATTTTAAATATAGCGGTCATATAACGCCCGCATAAACTACGTATCAAGTTGGACGATTTTTTGGGCTTTTGGTATTAGCAAAAAATCGGCCAACTTGCGGAGTCAGTTTTAATGCGCTTATTATGCGGTAACTAGAGCTTACAATTCTTATGATATTACCACCTTCTTACTCAAATTCGTCGATCAAGCCACTAATTAAATCGCAAGACTTTTGCATAGGGCTCGAAAGTTTTCCAACACATACTTTATCAAAAGCATATTGCGCTCGAGACTTTGGCATTGGGTGGGAACTAAATGAATTAACCTGCTTGATACGTCGAAATCTTTCTATCTGAGATAGATAGCCTAAAGACATAGTAATACCCAATATTGGATTTTCGTTCATCCGGACCAGATTATCGACAGCCCACTTGTCAGCCTTTATCTCTGCTCCTCGACGGTCTGATAACAATGCGTTTTTTTGAGCGAAACCAGTGATATGATGCCCCATCTCATGCATGCCGATCAAAATCAGGGCACTCATCATGTATAGATTTTTAGCGTCGTTCATTGTTGTATTGTTTTGCCAAGCTTCAAGTTTAGTATCATCCGTAAAGATTATTTCAGCAAACGATAGAGGGGGAGTTGGACTTTTTGATACCACATTTCCAAAATAATAATCAAAATATTTATCACAGGCTTTTCGTCCATCACTTATTTTTGTAATAATCAGACAATCAACATAATTATATAGACCGTCTAGAAAGCCGGCATAAATATAGACTTTTTTAGTATCACTTTCAGTGTATACAGCAGTTACAACTACTGGATTTTCAATGAACTGAAAGTCGACGCTTCGAAGAATTTTCCGATCTGAATTAGACATTTGGTCAAGCAGACGGGGGAAAACACGATCTTCAAAAGTTTGAACTAAACCTCTAAAATAGTCCATTTTGTCTTGTGCTAATAATGTTGTAGGCATCAATATTAAAACCAAGAAAGCAAGAATATACTTCATTTAATTAACTCCATATATATACGACAATCGTTAGTTACTGGTTTTTCAGGAAAAAATTCGCACTTTTCATATACTTCCTTACCGACATATATTTTAGCCGCGACTTTCTGTAATGAACTTACACTAGAAAGAAAAACCTCCTTGGGTATCTGACCAGCCTGAAATCGACTTTTCATTTGTGATGCCAGTTCAAGCTGTCTTTTCAAATGACTAGAGTCTTCGGCACCAAAAAATGATGTAAGCCGGGATCCCAAAATATCGGGGGCAGAAGGACTCTTGCTGTTTTCGCTGAACTGAACATTTTGCCATGTCATTGTAATCAGCACAGACGTGCTAAACAAAGCAAAGAAAATTCCGGGGCCAACTTTAATAAGTTTTATAGTAAAGCTTTTCCCTGAAAATTCTCCAGACTGCTCGCTATCAATGCCAGCTATAAATAGTTTGTATCCGAAGTAAAGAGCTAGAATAGCGGCGCCAATAATAATTAGTCGTTCAAACCCTCGAAATATTGTCGCAATTTCATCGATGCCCATTTGAGTATACCTCTAATTAGTTGCTTAAACTCAGAGTATCATTGCTGTATAACGCGGTATTAAGCGGACTAAAATTGTTGGTTATAATGTGGAGCGAAGCGGTACCTAACCAACTGTTTTAGTTTCGTTTAAATGCCTTATTAAGTTTCCCTGAACTTTAATTTAACCTTACCCAGTTCAATTGTGTATGATTCAGCTTCAATTATTTCACCACACAACCAAAAAGGCTCACCTTCATCAGCTATTAATAACGTATTATTTGTATTTTTTTCCACTTCAAATGAGGCAAACAATAGAGAGTCATCTAGATCTGCTGTTATCCGAAGCTTATTGTCACCTTTCTCCTCTACCGTAGACAAAAGAGCTCTCCACTGAACCTTCATTCCTTTGTATGAAGACTTTCTATGTTTAACATCTAGTGGTTTAGCTTTACGTATATCTTTTTTTATGTCGGATGGAAGTGGCTTTAATTCATATTCAGTTATTGGAAAAGCGGGTTCAGTACCAAGTACATAGACTTTGCCTTCAAAATCTTCCTGTGCGACACTCTCAACAGATGCAGATGTGCTCACTTGTTCCACACTTGATAATGGAACCACTCGTGATTTTTTATCGCTTAATTTAAACGTTTCAATTACTGATAATAAGTGCTCGATTTTACTTTCTAATTCTTGTAATTTATCAGTTTCTTCAGCACCTCCCTTCAAACCAAAGATAGAATAGAATAAAGCAATAATACAAGCTGCAACTTCACCAATAAGGCCTTTCACCATCAGCTCTCTTTCACTTTCTGTTGGTGATCCAAAACCTAGAAATACCATTGCTAAAGTTCCAAGGACCATAACTACAAAAAGGATGAGAAAAACCCAAAATAACACCCATTTCATTTTTTCTTTTTGATTAGTCATTTAACTCTCCATGAAAGCTTAACGCTTCACATCACCGTAAGAAAAAAGCAAAGCGAGGAACGAGGAACGCTTTTTAATGTCCGAGTGCATTTGATTGTTATACGGTAGATTTACTAAACTCTAAATTTTACTTTGGGATAAAAAAGCACCCTAAATTTTCCGTTCTTAGGCATGATAATCAAATGGACTGTCCCCCCCTCCCCAATACGTCACGCCAAGACATCTAGTATCACTATGAATTTTAGTTAAGTAAACGCCACCTTCGAGTAATTTATATCGACAGTTAGCAGTACCTATTTTATCACCATCTGATGCTAATATTTGAGTATTGCCATCCTCAATATTTTTTAGTTTTACAGGCGTCCCTTCAACTGGAGCATAAGTATTAACCCATGTTGCAAATACTACTGCACTAACTGATCTCCAAGTAGTCTCTGATTTTGGCTCATAATCTTTTATAAAACTCCACCATAAATTAGAAGTTTCAGGTGTTGGCCAATCAAGTCTAATTGCAAGTTCAAAAACATCTAGAGAATTTAGCCACGCTTTTAATTGATCACCCGTTGTGAAAGAAGCATTGGTAGAATTGACTGCATGTATAGCGGCCTTTCTTGAGTTAAATCCAGCTTGCATCAACAGTGCAGCACTTCTATTTAAAGTACCATTTTCGATAGCAGGAACTACTAGCCCAACTTCATAATCAACTATTGTTGCACCATCGGAAATAACATCTTCATTAGCTTGTGCACGAACCCTTATAGCCTCTAACCCCCAAGGTAGACGGTAAATCAATCCATCCTCTATAAACATTAGAGCTTCATTGATATCAATAAATTCATGATCGGTGAGTATTTCTCCCCTTAACCAAACCGCCAAAATATCTTTCCACTCTTCCGGTAAATTACGCGGTGTAAAAGGTGATATGTCAAAAACCAATTCGGCTAACTGTATTATTGTCTCAATCGCTAACTGTTGTTCGTTGGTGGCTATATATATGTTTGCATTTACAAGCAATACGTTTGCTTGAGCGGATATAGCATCAAGCCTCTGACCTGTAGCCAGTCCAACACCAGCAAGAAAATATCCTTTGCGTTGAAGAGTAGTGGTGACATTCCAGATATGTTTTGCACGTTGTGCTAATACGGAATCAAACAGTCCTTTTAGGCCTTGTTGCTCTTCATCATGACGAGTTAATCTTCTTTGCCATAGTGAAGACTGAAGGATTACATCCAGTGCATTTGGTATATCAATTATTGAAACCTCTTCCTCGCCTAGCATGCTTAGAAGAGCTGTATCCAAGCTTACGATATGCTTATTCCACTCAATTTCCTGCACCCCTGCCTGCTCTTCAGTTTCATTAGCAACATCAGGAAAGACCCATTCTTGAGTGTTGTTTAAAACATACTCAAGAAGACCATCAATATCTGTCCCTCCTATACTCTGAGCCATTCGACTTACAAGAGTACTGACAAGAAGAGCCAAACCACTCTCCATATTTCGAGCATTAGTATCTTCTACTAGACTACCCCACTGAGTCCGAAACCAATCATGTCTTTCAAATATTGGATAGAGGACTAACCCATGTGTATCAACAAAAGCTCTACCTGCTCGACCAATCACATTTTTAAATTCAGATGCATCTATTGTATTTCTATTACGTGTTAAGGAATAAATAATTACCGCAGTCGCAGATAGGTTTAGACCTTGAGCAAGGGTGGGAGATGAAACTGTAACTTTCAAAATTCCCTCGCGTAACAGATTTTCCATTTCCTTCCTAAAAGGAGTTGGAAGAGCGCCATGATGAACAGCCACACCTATTTTTAAGCATTTAACAACTGGATGACCTTCACCTAACCACTCTTTTCCTAACACTATTGCTAGATCTAGTTGTTGCAATGGAACAGTCAGCACTGAATTGATAGCACCTCGCTTGTGCAAATCAATAATGTCTTTCGCAAAACTATTAACAGATCGTTTTTCTGGGCAATATATTAAAACTGTATGGTTATCCTGAACTAACCTCCAAGTAGCTGCCAAGGTTAATTCTTTTTTATTTTTCGGAAACGGCGTAGTTCTTCTACCAACTGGCGGAATAAATGGGTGAATATAATTAGGAATAAAAGGCTGTTCTTCGCCAATAGTAAAGTTAATTCGTCCAGTATTTTCTTGCCATACAATCTCGCCAAACCTTAGATCTGTAGGTCGCCATACAGATTTTATAGCATCGCCTTCCTTGTCCCGCCTCAACCAACCCACAAAATCTTCTAACTGATCACCATCAGGCAATATAGCTGAAAGGCAAACAATTCTTCTTTGTTCAGAATCCCCACGCTTTAATAAACGCTGAATTTGCACTTCATAACTTATCTCTCGCTCATTAAGACCAATCATATGTCCTTCATCTAAAACTACGAGTCCAATATCATCTATTAATGAAGGGTCATTTCTTAAAGCAAAATCTAATTTTTCTGGAGTGCCTACTACTATGTCTTGAGATTTAATAATATTCTGTTCAAAATCGCTTGTTCCGATACTGCCATAAAGCGAAGAAACTGATTTACCTAACGGTAGAAACGTTTTACGAAGTGATGCCTCTGTTTGGGCGGACAATGCCCTGAGCGGCGTAATAAATAGCACGCGCTTTCCAATAGCCAAACATCGAAGAATACATAATTCTGCGATGCGTGTTTTACCTGCGCTAGTTGGCAGTGAAACCACAAGATCGTCAAAATCACCAACTGCACGCCTAGCCCCCTCCAATTGGGATGGCCAAAGATCAATCTCAGCCTTATTTCTTTTGAATAGTGAAGCAATAAAAAGCCAGCGTAGTAGTGTCCAATTCTCACTGTTTTCTTGATCAGGAGAGAAAGGAATAACCCTATGAAAGCTGGACTCCCAAAGATCAAGAAATAGGCACTTGGTTATTCTCAAAACCCACCATTGCGGCAACATGTTAAGCTCTGCACTAACAGACAGACTATTTTCTACCCGATTAATAGCACCCTCTAGCAGTACGGAGTTTCCTGTCTCTAGTGCGAATAAAAACTCATAAATTGCAGAATAATAGTTGTCTGTTAGTGCTAAATCGATTACAGGTAGCTCAATTGATGCTATTCCAAATTCTTCTTGATCCTCTGACTCAAGTTGATCACTAAGCTGGTCAACTTCAAAGCCTAGCTTTTCAGCGAGTGAATTATCAGTCCCAAGACCAGATGTTTTCCAATCTAGTACTGAAGTTTCAAGCGCAGCAAACTTTCTTAACATGAGTAACGAAAGCATTTTCTCTATTCGACTCAAATTTTCATTTTCAATACTATGATTGAGTAATGAAAATGCTTTAGCCGAAAAACGCCCTAGATGATAACTAGATGCCGCCAATACCTTATGAAAGCCACTTTCTGGATCATCAGAATTACCATTATGTATAACGTCTGTTATTGCTGTGGCGGACTTTTCAAATGCAGCACGGGCAAGATCAGCATCCCCATTCAATTCTGTGAGGCGAATAGCAAGAGATAATAGTGAATAACCGTAGGATAGGAGATCATAACTAAGTTTTTCTGCAAAATTTGGTGAACCATCAGGTAATTCACCGTCAGCCCAAATCATTGAACGCGCCAAACCCCGCTCAAGTAACCGCCCTCTGAAACCGGTAGCTATTGCCTGCCGAATGGCTTCTTCTATTTGCTCAATCGTCGAGGCCATCTAGCACCCCCTGATAAACACTTCCAATAAGCTCCTGGTGATTACTAACTTGAAAACCAACGGAGGACTGCTTTATATTACCGCCATAACTCTCAAATGCCTCTCTTTGAAGAGTCTCAGGATTTGATGATGTAAAGGTAAAAAGTAAGTGCTCAACTTGATTATTGCCAATTCCATCAACGAGCTGTGCTTTTTCTATAAGGTCTGCCAAATCTTGACTGCCTGTTTCTCTAAGCCTCTCTGCCACAAACTCAAGAGCATGTGGCGCAGGCAACCCCTCATCAAGATCAAGCTCACCCCTTGCTTTTATTAAAACATTACGGCTCAACGATAGATTGCTTTTAGCTTCAGCTTTGAGGAATTTTATTGTTTGATTTTCTTGATTTATAAATACTCCGATAACATCATCACCTCGCATTGCCATATTACGGTGATCTTTCCATCTCAATTTTTTTATTGGTGCAGAAAAAACTGTTTGCTCATCAATATAATCCGTTGTGATCACTTCGCCAATATCGCCAGACCGAATTTTTGTTACTTCGGGAATTTTTAACCTGAGCTTTGCTGCGGCAGCAGGTTTACCTAAGCGCTCAAGAGTACACGCCATTGATAAAGGATCTATATAATAATCAGGCAACGTTTCGATAAGCTCTTCGATGAGAGCTTGGTATTCCAGATTCTTGAGCACTACTTTCTTAAATGAATGCTGACCTTGGGAGTAATCAGAAACTACCGACTTATCAATTATATTTAACAATATGTACCCCTCAATTTATTTAATCTGACCTTATCGCCTATAGCATCAGATAAGGGTCGTCATACTAGTTTGAAGTGCCGTATAACACCTTATTCGTGTGCGTGCCTGATATTCTGGCGAGAGATCACCGGGCTTCTGCTTGTAACCAACTGATTTCATTCTGAAACCTTCCATAGTTTGATGATTCCCTTCCAGAAAAGCGTGCGTGCACACTATTTCGGTAATGAGTGGCATATAAGCTTGCAAACCAAATCAATAACCTATTGATTTTATTGATGATCAAAGTATCACCAACCGAATAAACAGGTAGTCACGAAAACTAAGTATGTCCCCTTTCCTAGAAATGTTCAAATCATGCGTTATATCACATAAAGAAATGCCTATAAAACGCATCCATGCTAATACCAAGCAGGTGCGCCAAAACATTTAGAATTACTCACTGAACTACTACCAAGACCATACTCTCGTTAGAACCTGCAAAAAAATGGAGAATTCTCAGCTTAAATGACCAGCCAAGCTCTTTGAGAGCCAGACAGACAAAAGGCCGCAAATGAAGCCTTAAATACTGATTTTGACTACACCTCAGGAAGTGTTCGTCTAATTCTAGCTATGGCTAAATGTCGATTTTTAATCGGCTGACCTTTGCATTGCTGGTAAGGCAGGTAGTTAGCAAAGTGGATATGGGATAAGTTAACCCCATACTTACCGAGGTAAGTATGGGGTTAAAGCTTCAGTTCATTTAGAACTTTCCAACTGGCTTGTCTTGTTCGCATTTTCCATAGCTCTTCTTCGATAATTCCACAATTTACCTCATAGATCTAATGCCCACCTCAACTACCGGAGGTCAGATTGCAGGCGCTTGTTCAGTGTTTTAACTATGACTATTGCTATCTATTGCACGCTTAACAGTTCTGAATGTCTTATTGCCATCTTCAACTAAAGTATTAAAGTCGAAGTAGTTAGGCTTATTACCCATATCAATCCATGCTTTCTTTAAATACTCTTTAAACTTGACTGCTCTTTTATATCGAGAATCGATAGCTAGAGAATTCAAGTCGTGCATTAGTTCTTCTCGTATATCTTTATCTAGTATTGGGGTGTCAAAAACCATTGCATCTAAATAAGAAAAAACTGAAAGCCATCTTTTTAGGTGATAAGCGCCTACGCTCGTAATTCGGAATGAGCTTGGCATTTCGCCAATAAGAGTACCATTAATATCCTCTTCAAATGTGACTCTTTGGGATGTTTCAATGAGCTTTTTATTCGTACACTTCCTCAAAGAGTGTGTTATTTGGTCGGCTGTAAATCCAAAGCTTTGCATCTGCTCAAACATGTTAGTCGTCTGGCAGAATCCATCATTATCAAGATGCTCACCAGTACTATCTAGCAATGCCAATATGATTGACTTCAAAAAGTGTTCTTTTGAATCAGTGGAAGAAATATCATAGATATTCATCGCAATTGAGGTATCGGGATTATAATGAGAATAATCGCCTAGCAGGGCTGATTTAGTGAATTCATGAAGTGGTATTCTATATCGTCCTTCCTCATTCATAATCCTAATAATTTTCTCTGCATCTACATTTGGGCTTCCAATAAATCCTGTTACAAATTCGATTGCAGCCCGTATGTTCCCACCAGTAATATTTGATAGAAACTCGTAGAGTTCCGAATTTTCGGTCAAAGATGTTATAAGTGCCTTTAAAAACTGAGCTAAGTTACCTACATTTACTCTTACATAATTAATGGCCTCAATTGGAACATTCCCTTCCGCCATACTGAGAGCAAAAAGTAGCCGTTTTTTAATAACTGAGTCAATTCTTGGCGGAGATATTGTGAATATTTTATGAGGGTATGCCGCTAACGCGCCGGAACGCTTGGATTTAAAAAATGTTTGGGGCCTAACAGAGACAAAAACGGTTGAGTTCCAGTCTTTCGCAAGTTCTTGAGCAATAATGAATGCACTTTGTTGGGTGTCAAAGTCCCGTTGATCTGCATTATCTAAGGAAATGATAATCTGCTTTTTAGTAGACTTTGCATGTCCATTGATACACCTCTTTAAATGTTGATCTTTTTCGCTAGTAATAGATTCAAGCATTTCCAACAGTTTAGTTTCATATAGATCTGGATTACTTTCTTTTTTCTCTCCCCATATGCCATTTGAAAAACGATGTATATCTGATGCATAAACCCCCTTAATAAATTTAAAGGCATTGACGTCTATATTATATTTTTCATGAAGTTGTGCTTCAATTTCATTCAGAACAAAAGATTTCAGATCATGTGCAAGGGCAGCTTTAGATCCAAGGTCAATATAGATATAGATTGCGTTCTTAAACTCTTCATGAGCGCTGTTATACATTAGATTTTTTACAAAAGAAGTTTTTCCTACCCCAACATCTCCTAATAATACTATTGGCCTCCTTGCTATTGCCTCAGCGAGAATGTCCGGCGAAAAATTATCACTTTTCTTTTCCTTGACAGGAGCAACATGTGGAACAGGTTCGGTCTCGTTAAATAACGATGCATATCTGGCTTCTAAGATATTTTTACTTAATAAAGCATACTTTGACAATGCGCCGCTGTCACAGTAGCACTCTAAGAAAAATGTTTCCTCTACTTCACTGTTTTCAATAATATCTTGTAGAAATAGTTCAGAGAGTTGCCTCAAGGTCGCATGCATCTCGCTTGGGTATCTGACAACTGGATAGTTTATTAATTTTGAAGAGAGTTTGTTTGGTATTCCACTTTCGCCCGAAACCAAATATCTCGAAATATTTCTTTCCCTGATTCCAGCATGAGAAAGAAGCTTCCAAGCAATAAGAAAGTTTTCGAGCATATGGCTAAGACTTGTAAAAACGACAGCTTTTCCTTCATAGACAGATACCCCATCCTGTCTGGAAGCGAGGAAAACTATATATTGATGTCCATTGCTAATGATAGCAATTGGCACCCCCCGCTGACTGCAGTACTCTTGTGCTTGTTTGATTGCAGATGATGAGTCTGTGTCAACCCTCATTATTGAAGGCAAGTCACTTATTAATGACTTCGGCAGTCCAGCTGGAATTTCAAAGGTCTTACCTTCGCGTTTAGCTTCAAGGATAGCAAGCCTTGGCTTCCCTAGTTCATAATCTGTAAACTTTCTTTGCTCAGATTTTTCAACTTCAACTTCATCCCGCGACCATCCGAAGCAATCAAACAATACTTTGTCAATGATATGAAACCTTGTCTGAGCTTCATTCATATCGGAGTCATTCTTCAATTTAGATATGAGGGCACGTAAAGAGGCTTCTCCCGCAGCTAATGTTGTCAATCTATTCTCCTTATTCATTTATATGTCGCGAGTAGCACTGAACGCTTGGCTTTGCGGCGTGCCGGAGCGCTAGCGCAGGTGCGTCCGCCAACAGCCACTTGTTAGATTGAACCCTCACGACTGACTGGTATCAAGCTCGGCTGAACCAAACATGTCTATAGGTATACGTTCCTGCGAGGTAGCCGGTTGCATAGAACTCGCGAGAGTCGCTTCGGCAAATTTGACGACAGACCATATAGTTTTGTAAGCAGCCGATAAATTAGCTTCATATTTTCCAACAGACAATGAGATGCACCCACTCCCGTGGTTAAAACTAATATCCCCACTGGGCATCGCAAACTGTGCTTTTACGTTTCCTCGCGTTATTCCGGGGCGTATGAAGTGAGTTTTCAATTTGAGCGGATTTTCGCTCTCCATAGTGACCCACTTAATAGAACCGAGAACCGATGAATTCAACGCAATAATTTGATCAACCTTTTGTGCGATATGCGCCGACACATTTCGAATATCTCGAATAGCTTGTAGCTGAGAACGCACAACTTTTGGGGAAAACGTATCAGGAATAGTGTCTGAGTTCGGTTGCATTTCCCATAGACACCTAAACCTATCTGCGGCATCAATGAATGCCCAAGCATCAAGAAAAACGTGCGTGAATGAAGACTGTTCGGAAACTCCAGAATCTACCAATGATAGCTCGGTTAACGACCTACATAACCGGCTATATGACAGATTAATGATCTGCGCCGAATGCCTCATTCCATCAAAAAAAACGGCTTGCTTCGGATTAAGAGCTGCCGGTAAATTCAAAAATACTGAGTCTTTTGCGAACATGTTACCCAATCTAACAGCTTATTCGTGTGCGTGCCTGATATTCTGGCGAGAGCTCACCGGGCTTCTGCTTGTAACCAACTGATTTCATTCTGAAATCTTCCATAGTTTGTCGATTCCCTTCCAGAAAAGCGTGCGGGCACACTATTCCGGTGAGGAGTGGCATATAAACTTGCAAACCAAATCAATAACCTATTGATTTTATTGATGATCAAAGTATCACCAACGGAATAAACAGGCAAGCACGAAAACTAAGTGTGTCCCCTTTCCTAGAAAAGTTCAAATCATACTGTATATTACATACAGAAATGCCTATACAACTATAGTGTTTGCAGCGATCACACTGGCTAGCCAGACAGACAAAAGGCAGCAAATGCCGCCTTAAATACCGATTTTAACTACACCTCAGGAAGTGTTCGTTTAGTTCTAGCTATGGCTAAGTGTCGATTTTTAATCGGCTGACCTTTGCATTGCTGGTAAGGCAGGTAGTTAGCAAAGTGGATATGGGATAAGTTAACCCCATAATCGATGTGCTCAATGATCTCTTTCAGGGTTTCAAGCTCAAAGCCATCGCCATATTTACCGGTCATTGAGTTCGGCTCATGCCCTACCGTCGCCGCTATCGCTTCGTTATCAAAGTGCTGACTTCTTAAGGCTTTAACACAGGTGTGGCGAAAGCTATGAAAGCACTTCCTATCTCTGTTTTTGATCGAGAAGTTGTCTAAATACCCTTTGAACCCCGTTTCACCATTGAACCACCGCCCCACCGCACGTGTAGCATTCACATCTTTAGACTTATCAGGACTAAGAAAGAGTGGCTTGGTTAAATTGCCCTTCTCTTCCTGTTTTCGTAGTGCAACAAACTCGAGAAATCCGGCCTTTAAAATAGCGCTATGTATCGGGACTTCTCGCCGTGATGATTCTGTTTTCAAAGCCTGAGCGAGTTCTTCATCGTTTAACCAGAAGTACCAAATCCGGTCTTTAACATGACCGTTACTATCGACCACATCTCTCACATTGATATCGCCAATGGTTAACTGACAAAGCTCGCCTACACGCGCACCTGAAAACATTGCGATGAAAGGCTGCCAGAAGAACGCATCAATCAAATCTCGCTGCCGTGGAAGCTCCTGAAGGTTATAGACATAGCCATTGAGCATCGCGGCCACTTCTTCTTTCATATAAGGCAGATAGGATAACTTGCTCGTTGATGACCCTGATAGCTTCAAAAAAACATCTGCCGCTATGTTGGTTTCAATGATGTCTTCATCGGATGCATATGCGAACAACGCTTTACAGATTTGCATATGGCTCTTAGCCGTATGCAGTGACATTTTTCCATCTTTCGGCGAACGACGTTTTCGATCAGGTTCATATAAACTGCGGATCTTTTTCCTAACCTCAAGGATATCTTTTCGCTTAAGGCTCGTTATATCTTTATTACGCCCAAGCCAGTCAACAACCCTTTCTAATCGACATACACGAATAGAATATGTCTTAGGATTACTCCAATCATCACGCTTTTTTTCTTCTTTAAACTGTGCAGCAACAGTGTCTACTGAAGGTCCACCTAATGATGGCCCACCCCCGCCAGTACCGCCAAGTTGGACACACATTTGTTCAAATTGGAAAAGCTCAGCATTAGCGGCAACAGGGTCCGTCAAATCCGAATACTTTTTCCGACGCCCATCAGGAAAATCTTCGATAATGATTTTATTCTCAGGAGAGTCTGTCGGTAATGAATTGCGCCGCTTTGAGGTAACGGTGGTCACTTCAACAGTGTCTGCTGGTAATGGATTGCATCGCTTTGATGTAACGGTGGTTACTTCAACAGCGTCCACTGGTAATGGATTATGCTGTTTTGAGGTAACGGTGGTCACTTCAACAGAGTCTGCCGCTGAACTTTCTTGAGGAGCCGATGAGGAGTTGAGCGCTACATTGGGATATTCGAACTCCTTCATAACCATGTTTAGATACTCCTGCTTCTGACTTCTTAGATAAAGAATGACATAAGTCAGAAACCTTGATGGGTTAGATAAAGACGCGCCATTATATAACAAATCAGAAAGCTCACCAATCAGCATATAATAATTCGATCTAACAATAGCTGAGCGATATCTTGCTTCAGACTCATTAGCCGTCGTGGTTGAGAAACGAATTAAAGGATTAGAGAGGTTAAAGTGCTCGCAAAGCTCAGCAGGCCATCTGAAACAGACGTAGTAGATGCCATTTTTACGACGATATGTATTAGGAATTTTCGCGCTCATAAACAACCTCAGTATCACAGGTTGGTAGCACAAAACAGGATTGACCAAATTTCAGTACGCTGGAGGCCGCGTGAACCGCGGATCTACGTTGGAATTGGTGGAGCCTAGCGGGATCGAACCGCTGACCTGTTCGCTGCCAGCGAACCGCTCTCCCAGCTGAGCTAAGGCCCCAAAACCAAGTGGCGGCTATAATAATGATGAGGCATTCGAGTGTCAAGTATTGTTGCTGTATTTTAACGGTAAAAACCTTAAAGCTCTTCGAGCTGCCTGAGGCAAGTCCCTACACGAGACCACGCCCCGTAACCCGTATCGCTGCCAGAGCCAGCTCCTACACTCGATAACGTCCTGCAGGAGACCCTTTTAGGGGCGATAGGAGAATCTATAAAGCGTTATTTATGCGAACAAAAAAAAGCCCCGCATGGCAGGGCTTTGAGTCATTTAATGTAAGTAGATCAAACGAGTGTTGCGGCTAAGGCGCGATACTCTTTATCCCAGCTTTTGGTTTCTTTCTTCGAAGGGCCACCAACGATATTCAGTGCATGACGGATACGGGCACGGCTCATATCGGGACCGAGGATCTGCATAGAATCCACCACCGAGACACTGGCACTGGTACCAGCAATCGCAATGAACAGCGGAAACAGAAAATCTCGAACTTTATAACCCATCGCATCACCCAGCGCTTTGCACTGTGCGAATAGGTGGTCTTTGTCCCAGTTCTGTTCGGTGTCGAGCATCCAAGATGCAAATTGCAGAATACGACGAATATCGTCTTTCTCTAAGCTCTTGTGAGCAAAGCTCTCTTCGGTGATCGGTAACATGCCGGACAACAGAAAGCCCGCAACAGGCGCGACATCGGAGAATTTTTCGATCCGCTGTTTGAGCAGTGGAATAATCTGCATCAGGTACTCAGGGTTCAGTGCCCATTGCTGGAAGGCAGCCGCGAACTGTTCATCAGTCAGCTCTTCACGAATCCAAAGACCGTTCAACCAACTGAGTTTTTCCTGATCGAAGATCGGGCCACCCAGCGATACACGGTTGATATCGAAGTGTTCGATCATCTCGTCTAGGCTGAATTTTTCCCGCTCATCCGGCATTGACCAACCCATGCGCGCTAAATAGTTAAGCACCGCTTCGGCCATATACCCCATACGCTGATAATAGATAATGCTGGTTGGGTTCTTACGCTTAGACAGCTTTGATTTATCTGGGTTACGCAGCAGTGGCATATGACACAGTTTAGGCATATCCCAACCAAAGTAGTTATACAGTAACTGATGTTTCGGGGCAGAGTTGATCCACTCCTCGCCTCGCAATACGTGGGTAATCTCCATCAGGTGATCATCCACCACATTGGCGAGGTGATAGGTTGGCATGCCGTCAGATTTCATCAGAATCTGGCAGTCGACCTGCGCCCAATCTACTTCGATGCTACCGCGCAGCATATCGTCAAACACGCAGACACCCTCTTCCGGCACCTTCATGCGCACGACATAGGGTTCGCCCGCCGCTTCGCGTTTAGCCACTACTTCAGCCGGTAGCGCTAGATCACTCTCTTTCAGCGCGCTTTGTAAACCCTGAGCGCGCCGTTCGTTGCGCAGTTCATCTAGTTCGGCTGAGGTGCGGTAACATTTAAAGGCATGACCACTATCGAGCAGAATCTGAGTATGTTGCTGATAAATATCACCTCGCTCGCTTTGACGGTATGGGCCAAAAGGTCCAGGCTTATCGGGGCCTTCAGCCCAATCCAAACCTAACCAGCGCAGCGAATCAAGAATCATCTGTTCTGATTCTGCGGTACTACGGGTCTGATCGGTATCTTCAATACGCAGGATAAACTCTCCTCCGTGTTGACGGGCAAAAGCCATATTGAACAGAGCGATGTAGGCGGTGCCTACGTGCGGATCACCGGTTGGAGACGGTGCGATACGGGTACGTACGGTCATCAGAAAATATGCATCCAGACTGATTTAGGGAAATTGGCTGGCATTATACCTGCTTGACCGATAAGCGCCTACCGTAATCCAACCCGCAGTCGATCTTACACAGAGACCAACAACCAACCGCACCGATTTAGTGCAATTCAGCGTTAACGCAAGTTCTCTCCGCTTTTCAGTAATCCATACTCCTGTCCGAGCAGCCATCCGCGGCCCTGCTTAGGTTTCAGCGAGTCTAAACCACTTTTGCATGAGGGCTGCTTGGATGACATTTTAGGCTGGCACGCTAAGTGCACTGTGATTGATACCTTCTTAAGAATAATCCCTATGACCACGATTCAATCACAACCGGAACGGGTACTCGTCATTGATAAGGATACCGCCCGTTCAGCACTGCTAGAACAAGCTCTAAACGATCAGGGCTATGAGGTAGTCAGTCGCCTACATGATACCGAGGGATTAATCGCTCAAGTGGAACAGATTCAGCCGGATATTATTATTATCGAGCTGGACTCTCCCGACCGTGACGTTCTAGAACACATGGCAACTCTGAACAGTCATATTCCTCGCCCAGTGGTGATGTTTGCCGAATCCGGTGACAGTCAAACGATTCAAAAAGCGATCAAAGCGGGCGTCAGCGCCTATGTGGTTGACGGCATGAGCCCCGATCGAATTCAGTCCATCATGGATGTAGCGGCTGCCCGTTTTCGAGAGTTTCAAGCGCTACGCAACGAACTCAATGATGTCCGCAATGAATTGGAAGATCGTAAACAGCTAGAACAGGCGAAACGTCTCATTATGAAACATCAACAATGCACCGAAGATAAAGCCTATACCGCCATGCGCAAGATGGCGATGGATCAGGGTAAAACCATGACACAGATAGCAAAAAACATCATATCAGTACTTGAGATGCTGAATTAAGCACAGGGCCAACATCATGACATTACTACACAGCCCGACACTGGATGCACCGGAAAAATCCGATCTAACACTTGGTTTTTTACCCTTGATGGATTGCGCCCCACTGGTGATCGCCAAAGAAAAAGGTTTTTTTAGCGAGGTAGGCCTCAATGTTCAATTAAGCCGTGAAGGCTCTTGGGCCTCCATCCGCGATAAAGTCATGCTCGGGCTGCTCGATGGCGCGCAGATGCTAGCAGGCATTCCCCTCGCCTCAACCCTAGGTTTAGGATCACCGCGGATACCGATGGTAACCGCCTTTAGCATTGGCTTAAACGGTAACGCTATCACCCTCTCCCGCGAACTACTCGCGGAGATTGATGAGCTCGGCCACCACCCCAGCGACAGCTCAGCGGCAGGGTTAAAACAACTGATCGCCTATCGTCAAGCCAGTGGTCGGCCCAAAATAACACTCGCCATGGTGTACACCTATTCGGCCCATAGTTATCTGCTGCGGTATTGGCTCAGCGCGGCGGGTATTGATCCCGATAACGATATCAATCTAACAGTCGTGCCGCCGCCACAGATGGCAGTCACCATGAAGAAAGGCTTAATCGATGGTTATTGTGCCGGCGAGCCTTGGAACTCCGTTGCTCAGGAGATGGGCATTGGCAGCCCTGTGATCTCCGGTTATCAGATCTGGAATAACTGTCCTGACAAAGTCTTCGCCGTATTAGAAAGCTGGCATGATGCGCACCCTGCCACCCATCAGGCGTTAATCTGCGCCTTGATTCAAGCATCTAACTGGCTAGACATGCCACAAAATAGTGAGGAAGCTTTGAATATTCTACTGGGTCACGCCTACCTCGGCCCAGCGCTATCAATGCTGTCGCACCCCCAGCTTAAACAGGGTAACCGATTGTTTTTCCGTTATGCCGCCAGCTATCCTTGGCGCTCCCATGCGCTGTGGTTTCTGGAACAGATGCAGCACTCGCAACAACTCAAGGAGGAGACCGACCTGCAGCAAGTTGCCTGTCAGGTGTATCGACCCGATCTGTACCGCAGCGTGGCCAGCAAAATGAAACTTTCCCATCCGACGATCGACTTCAAGCCTGAAGGGTTTCATGACAACGAGTGGGTTTTACAAGGCAGCGCAGGAGCCGTCACCATGGGCAGTGATCTATTCTTTAACGGTGGCACCTTTGAACCTAACCGGCTTTAAAGCGGATAGCGTTGATGCAAGCGCTGTTTAAGTGCTCAACGCCCTTCGACAGCACTATATAAGTGCAGAATACAGCCCCAAACGTTCAGCGTATGCATTCTTAATCATCATAAAAATCACTAAGCTATTGTTTAAAAAGAGTTTTAAGCTTTATGGCACACTACCTGCTTTATCTGTATCAATAAATATAAATACTCGAAACCACTTATCCGGTTTCACACATGACAACGACGTCTGCTCTTACTGATAGTGATATCAGGACAGGGCAGGCGTTTTTTTTTGATTATTTTTTGGTACATACAGGAGCCAACAACATGACTCACACACTGCTTTCTAAGATGATAAAACGCCGTACTCTGCTGCAACATGCGGTAACAATGTTCGGCGCAGTAGCGGTCGGTAGCATGCTTACGCTCAGTTCAGCGCAGGCGGCTGTCGGCGAACCCGAAAAAGAAGATCTAAAGTTTGGCTTTATCAAACTAACGGATATGGCGCCATTGGCCGTTGCCTATGAAAAAGGCTATTTCGAAGATGAAGGCCTGTATGTTCAGCTAGAAGCCCAAGCGAACTGGAAAGTACTACTCGACCGTGTGATTGATGGTCAATTAGATGGTGCCCATATGTTAGCAGGGCAGCCATTAGGTGCCACCATCGGCTTCGGCACTCAGGCACACATCATTACAGCGTTTAGTATGGACCTTAACGGTAACGCCATCACCGTTTCCAACGATATCTGGAAACAGATGAAACCCTATATCGATAAAGATGCAGACGGCAAACCGATCCACCCAATCAAAGCGGATGCGCTTAAACCGGTTGTTGACGCCTATAAAGAACAAGGCAAGCCCTTTAATATGGGCATGGTCTTCCCCGTTTCGACACACAACTACGAACTACGCTATTGGCTAGCCGCCGGTGGTATTCACCCAGGCTTTTATGCGCCTCATAAAGGTGATTCCTCTGGCCAGATCGACGCCGACGCCCTGCTCTCGGTAACACCACCACCGCAAATGCCTGCCACCATGGAAGCCGGCACGATCTACGGTTATTGCGTTGGCGAACCTTGGAATCAACAGGCCGTTTTTAAAGGGATCGGCGTCCCAGTCGTCACCGACTATGAAATTTGGAAAGATAATCCGGAAAAAGTCTTCGGTGTCTCTAAAGGCTGGGCGGATAAGTACCCGAATACCCATATTCGTGTCGTCAAAGCGATGATCAGAGCGGCTAAATGGTTAGATGACAATAACAACGGTAACCGCCCAGAAGCGGTAGAGATTCTGTCTCGCCCTGAATATGTGGGTGCGGATTACGAAGTGATTGCCAACTCGATGACCGGCACCTTCGAATACGAAAAAGGTGATAAGCGCGAAGTGCCCGACTTTAATGTCTTCTTCCGCCATAACGCCACCTATCCCTACTATTCTGATGCTATTTGGTACCTAACCCAAATGCGTCGCTGGGGTCAGATTGCCGAGCCAAAATCGGACGAATGGTTTATGGAAACAGCGAAAAAAGTCTATCGCCCAGATATCTATGCGCTGGCCGCGAGTGAGTTAATCGCAGAGGGTAAAGTGGAGAGCAGTGAATTCCCAGACTTCACCGCTGAGTCAGGTTTCAAACCACCTCAAACTCACTTTATCGATAACATTACCTACGACGGCACTCAGCCTAACAAATATCTCACCAAGTTTAAGATCGGCCTCAAACCCGATACTGAAATTTAACATTGAGACCCAGTCTTAATATCCATGGCGAGCAATAACCCACAGAAAACCAAAGGGTTGTCCATGGGCAACCCGTTGGAGATACAGTATGAGCAACATCGCACTTAAACTATTCAAAGCATTAGGCTTACCCGAAAAGCTGAGCGCGGCTCAGGTGATCAAAGCCCTGTTAGTGCCCTTGAGCGGCATTCTGGTGTTTCTGTTTATCTGGAATATCGCCGCACAAAATATTCATACCTCCCTAGGAGAGTTTCCCGGCCCCTCCCAAGTCTACGCACAGAGCGTCAACCTGCTCGCAGAACATAATCGGGAACGGCAGAAAGAGGTGGCCTTCCATCAACGTCAGGATGTCCGCAATGCCAAAAAGCTCGAGAAGAACCCCGATGCGGTGGTGAAAACACGCCCCTACACCGGTAAACCGACCTTTATTGATCAGATAGGCACAAGCCTCGTGACAGTATTAGCAGGCTTTTTTGCCGCGTCACTCATTGCGATCCCCGCAGGCATCGTGATCGGTTTGAATAAAACCCTCTATAGCGCGTTTAATCCGGTTATCCAGCTCTTCAAACCCGTGTCACCGTTGGCATGGCTACCTCTGGTCACCATGGTGGTCAGTGCGATCTATGTCAGTGATGACCCGATGTTTGCCAAATCCTTTGTCACCTCACTCATCACCGTATCCTTGTGTTGCCTATGGCCTACCCTGCTAAATACCGCCGTGGGGGTGTCGACAATCAGTGCTGATCTTAATAATGTCAGCAAAGTGCTGCGGCTCTCTTGGTTAACACACGTCATAAAGATTGTTATCCCCTCGGCTATTCCGATGATCTTCACCGGTCTTCGACTCTCTCTCGGTATTGCCTGGATGGTATTGATCGCCGCCGAGATGCTGGCACAAAACCCTGGACTGGGTAAGTTTGTCTGGGATGAGTTTCAAAATGGTAGTTCTAACTCACTGGGACGCATCATGGTGGCCGTATTAGTGATCGGCCTGATCGGCTTCATGCTCGATCGCATCATGCTAGCACTGCAGAAAAAAGTATCTTGGGATAAATCCGTCGAACTGCGCTAAGGCAGCATTAAGGAGAAAAGTGATGACCAATAAACACCTTGAGCTCACCGGCGTCGATATTGATTTTCCAACGCCGAATGGACCATTTAAAGCACTCAGCAATGTTAACCTAAAGATCGATCGGGGTGAGTTTGTCTCTCTGATCGGTCATTCAGGCTGCGGTAAATCGACCGTTCTCAACATTGTCGCCGGTTTATATCAGGCGACCAAGGGCGGCGTTTTACTCGATGGCAAAGAGGTTAACGAACCGGGCCCTGAACGGGCGGTCGTATTCCAAAACCATTCATTGCTTCCTTGGTTAACCGCTTATGAGAACGTCGAACTGGCCGTTAAGCAGGTTTTCAAAAAGAGTAAATCCAAAGCAGAGATGAAGGAGTGGATCGAACATAATCTCCGTTTAGTGCACATGGACCATGCCATGCACAAACGTCCAGATGAGATTTCCGGCGGCATGAAACAACGTGTCGGCATCGCCCGCGCACTCGCCATGGAACCCACGGTCATGCTGATGGATGAACCCTTTGGCGCCCTAGACGCCCTCACCCGCGCCCACCTACAAGATTCACTCATGGAGATTCAGGCAGATTTGAATAACACCGTGATTATGATTACCCACGATGTTGATGAGGCGGTGTTATTGTCGGATCGCATCGTCATGATGACCAACGGCCCTGCCGCTACTGTCGGCGAGATACTGGACGTGAAATTAGAACGTCCCCGCCACCGCCTTGATTTAGCCGATGACCCGGAATATAACCATTATCGGGCCGCCGTTTTAAGCTTTCTCTATGAGAAGCAAAGAACCCCGGGCGAACCTATCGCTCAACCGGCGAAAAAACAGGCACCTTCAACACCGGCTGCAGATAAAACACCGGAAACCTGCGCGTCGAACAGCACGGTTAACTCTGCTAGAACAGAAAAATCTCCGACGGATGAACAGGCCGCCTAAACAGCCCCGTTCTCTGTTCTACGACCCAGCAATCGCTGGGTTTTTTTATACCATATTTACACTGAACCCAACCCTATCAGGCCCCTCGCCTGCTCTCTCGCCACCCCTCAACACAATCCCTCAGCACAGCCCCTCACCACAAGCCCTTATCACAGGCGCACAACAAAGGCCTCTTAGTGTGCACAACGCTGAAAACCCGCACCAAGATCGTTCAAATAAACGATAGAAATACTGAAGCGATGAATAAGAATCGGCTTACAAGCCTGTAAGCTATTGAATATTAATGCTATTTACAAAAGTGGCACACTCTCTGCTTTATACTACGTGCCTATCTTAGGCTTCTCATATTTTTTTTTTGGACAATGGTGTTCATCCTCCAGTACTTCGCACTTGTACTGGTCGGTGAATGCCATTTTTTTTTGGATTTTTTTTATGCCTAAAGCTCATCTCATCATTATCGGTAACGGCATGGCAAGTGGTCGTTTGCTGGACGAGATTCTGAAACGAAATCCGGACCAGTACCGGATCACCGTATTCGGAGCCGAAGGCTATGCCAACTACAACCGCATCATGCTATCACCCGTATTAGCCGGTGAAATGCACGCGGACGATATCGTGACTCATTCGGAACAGTGGTATCGAGATAACCATATCAGTCTTCATAGTGCGGACCCTGTTAGCGCGATTAACACCCTGACACAGACTTTAAGCTGCCAAAGCGGTGATCAATTTAGTTATGACAAGCTCGTCTTTGCAACCGGCTCTAACCCGATCACTCCTGCCGCACCCGGTGTAACGCTGGATGGCGTACTTAGTTTTCGTAACCTAGCCGATATTGATCAGATCATGGCGAAAGTCCCCCAGATAAGCCACGCCACGGTCATCGGTGGCGGGTTATTAGGCTTAGAGGCGGCGTGGGGATTAAAACAACAGGGGCTCGAGGTGACCGTTATTCACCGAGGCCAGTGGTTACTCAATCGTCAGCTCGACCCTGCCGCAGGCGAGCTATTAAAACAATCGCTCGAATCCCGTGGCATTCAATTTAAGCTGGGGGCTGACATCAGTCAGTTCACGGCTGAGTTAAACCCGACTTCAGATCAGCAGATAACACAGAATGAATCCCTACGTCAGATCATTTTGAAAAACGGTGAGGTTATTCCGACTGAACTGGCGGTTATTGCCATCGGTATCACGCCCAATCACAGCCTCGCTAAGCTCAGTGACATCGCATGTGACAGAGGCGTTCTCGTTAACGACCGGCTCCAAAGCTCAGCCGCGAATGTTTATGCCCTTGGCGAGTGCACCCAATTTGGCGATCACACCTTTGGGTTGGTCGCACCACTCTGGGATCAAGCGAGCATACTTGCGGATCAGCTTTGCCAGAGCGCCGACCACCGCTTCAGCGTGCAACCCTGCGCCACCAAACTCAAAGTATCCGGTATCGATCTGTTTTCCGCCGGTGAGTTTTTGGATACTCCCGATAGCGAATCGATCGTCTATCAAGACCCCAACAATGGCATCTATCGCAAACTTATTTTTCGTCATCAGCGACTCACCGGCGCCGTGTTATTCGGCGCGGTTAATGATGGCAATTGGTATTTCGAACTGATGCAGACAAAACAAAAAGTTCAGCACTTGCCCGAACTCATTTTTGGCCGACGTTACTGTGATGTTGAATCCATCACCTCATCTGCCGGTGCAACCGATATAAACGCCTCAGCACCTCAATTAAGCTTGGCAACAGGAGCGACCTCATGAAAAAAACAAAACTGGTAATCGCGGGCAACGGTATGGTTGGCCATCAATTCCTACAGACGCTGGCGGATAGCGCACAACTAGACCGTTTTGACGTCACTGTTTTCTGCGAAGAGAGCCGACTAGCCTACGATCGAGTGCACCTGAGCGCGTACTTTTCCGGCGCAACCGCAGACGATCTTGCCATGGGTAATGCCGATCTCTATCGCAGCTGGGGCCTCACCGTACTCACGGGTGAGACAGTCACGGATATCAACCGAGACGAACAATCGGTCACGACCGATAAGGGCCAAGCACTCCGTTATGACAAACTGGTACTAGCAACCGGCTCTTATCCTTTTGTCCCTCCTGTGCCGGGCCACGACCGACCACAGTGTTTAGTCTATCGTACCCTGGATGATCTCGATGCGATTGCTGCTGCGGCTAAAAACGCCACCGTCGGCACCGTGGTCGGAGGAGGCCTACTGGGTTTAGAAGCGGCAAAAGCGTTAACCGATCTCGGCTTGAAAACCCATGTCGTTGAATTCGCCCCACGCTTGATGGCGGTTCAGCTGGATGATGGCGGCGGTGCGATGCTACGCCAAAAAATCGAAGCGCTGGACGTCAGCGTGCATACGGAAAAAAACACTCAGCTCATTGATGACGGTGAACAGTGTTTCCACAAAATGAATTTCGCCGATGGCGAAGTGCTAGAAACCGACCTAATTCTCTTCTCTGCCGGTATCCGCCCGCGAGATGAACTGGCCCTCCAGAGTGATCTTGAGGTTGGTGAGCGCGGCGGCATCGTCATCAATAACCACTGCCAAACCTCTGACCCTAGTATTTATGCCATCGGTGAATGTGCCCTCTGGAATAAGCAGATTTTTGGATTAGTGGCACCGGGTAATCAGATGGCTAAAGTGGCCGTATCTCACCTCACTGGGGGTAGCGATAGTTTCACCGGTGCCGATATGAGTACCAAACTGAAATTAATGGGTGTCGATGTCGCCAGTATTGGTGATGCCCATAGTCGCACACCCGGTGCCCGCAACTATACCTTTGTTGATGAACGTGCAGAGGTCTACAAAAAGCTTGTGGTATCCGCCGATAGTAAGACGCTGCTCGGGGCGATTCTGGTGGGCGAAGCGGAAAACTACGGCACACTATTACAATATATGCTCAACGGTATTCACCTACCAGAATACCCAGATTCGCTGATTCTACCTAACCGAGGCGATGATACACAAACCGGCTTGGGGGTTGCTGCACTGCCAGAAACCGCGCAGATCTGCTCCTGTCACGACGTCAGTAAAGCCGATGTGCGGGCCGCACTTGATAGCGGCTGTTGCAGCCTTGCCGATGTAAAAGGCGGCACGAAAGCCGCCACCGGTTGCGGTGGTTGTTCTGCCCTATTAACCGACCTGGTCAATCACGAACTCGAAGAGCGGGGTGTCGATGTTAACCGCGACCTATGCGAGCATTTCCCGTATACCCGTCAAGATCTATATAACATCGTGCGTATCGAAGGGATTCGCAGCTTTGATGAACTTCTCGATAAACATGGCCACGGGCATGGCTGTGAGATATGCCGACCTGCGGCGGGCAGTATCTTGGCCTCTTGCTGGAATGATTTCATTCTCACCGAGCAAAACGTGAGCCTGCAGGATACCAACGATACGTTTATGGCCAATATGCAAAAAGACGGCACCTATTCAGTGGTGCCTCGGGTCGCAGGCGGCGAAATCACCGCCGATAAACTGATCGTACTCGGGCAAGTGGCTAAACAGTACAACCTTTATAGCAAAATTACCGGCGGACAACGGGTCGACCTTTTTGGTGCCCGTTTAGAGCAGCTACCTGAGATCTGGAAGATTCTAATTGATGCCGGTTTTGAAACCGGCCACGCCTACGGCAAATCACTGCGTACCGTTAAATCCTGCGTCGGCAGCACCTGGTGTCGCTTTGGCGTCGATGATAGTGCCGGGTTAGCCATCGATCTGGAGAATCGCTATAAAGGCCTTCGTGCGCCACACAAAATCAAATTTGCCGTGTCCGGTTGCACCCGAGAGTGTGCCGAGGCGCAAAGCAAAGATATCGGCATTATCGCCACCGAAAAAGGCTGGAACCTCTACGTTTGCGGTAACGGTGGCATGAAGCCTCGCCACGGCGACCTGTTTGCTACCGACCTCGATCGCGCCACCCTGATCACTTATATCGATCGCGTTCTTATGTTCTATATCAAAACAGCCGACCGCCTACAACGCACCTCGGTATGGATGGAAAATATGGAAGGCGGATTGGATTACCTACGTCAGGTTGTTATTCAAGATAGCTTGAGCTTAAACGAAGAGTTAGAGCAGCAGATGGCCGAGGTCGTCGCCACTTATCAATGTGAGTGGAAAACCACCCTCGATGACCCTGAAGCACTCAAACGCTTCCGCCATTTTGTTAATTCCGACGCACCGGATAGCAACATTGTGTTCGTTGAAGAGCGGCAGCAGATTCGCCCCGCTACCCCAGATGAAAAAAACGCCATTGCCGCCGAGCCGATTAAGCTGGTCAGTTAAAACAGAGGAGATAACGATGACAACCGATACCAACTGGACTGCGGTATGCAGTCAAAACGATCTAGTGGCCGACTCTGGCATCTGTGCGTTGATCCACAATACTCAAATCGCACTGTTCTATATCAAAAAAGAACAAGCGGTATTTGCGGTGGCCAACCTCGACCCTTTCAGTCAAGCCAATGTCTTATCACGTGGATTAGTCGGCTCAAAAGATCAGCAGATATTTGTCGCCTCGCCGGTGTATAAACAGCACTTCTGTCTTAAAACCGGCCACTGTCTAGAGGATGAAAACAACTCGATTCAAGCCTGGCCTGCCCGTATCGAAAAGGGTCAGGTAGAAGTGCTCTTCTGATCCAGCGCGACACCTTGCGCGGCACCATGGTGGCCGCGCTTGGGTCATAGTGTTAACCGCTCATATACCCGCTGATCCCATGCATCAGCCACATAGGAAACCGAATTCATGACTCAGACAGCCAAGCCGGAAACCTGTCAGGTAAAAACCACCTGCCCCTATTGCGGTGTTGGCTGTGGCGTGAATGCCATCATCAGTAACGACCAACTCATCGCAGTCAGTGGTGATAAAAGCCACCCCGCGAATGAGGGACGCCTCTGTGTTAAGGGTGCAGCGCTACATGAAACCGCGGGGCTCGAAGGGCGCCTGTTAGAACCACAGATCAACGGCGAAACCACTAGCTGGGATCAAGCCATTGAACATATCGCCCAGGGGTTTCGCCAAACGATTGAAACCCATGGCCCTGATTCGGTGGCTCTTTACCTTTCCGGTCAGATTTTGACTGAAGACTACTATGTCGCCAATAAGTTAATGAAAGGCTTTATCGGTTCCGCCAATGTCGATACCAACTCTCGATTGTGCATGTCATCCGCAGTGGCAGCCCATAAACGCGCCTTTGGTGCTGACCTCGTGCCCGGATGTTATGAAGATCTGGAACTGGCCGACCTGCTGATTTTGGTCGGATCAAATACCGCTTGGGCGCACCCCGTTATCTATCAACGCATTCTTGCGGCAAAGAAAAAACGCCCCGAGATGAAAGTGGTGGTTATCGACCCACGCCGCACCGCGACCTGTGATATGGCCGACCTTCACCTGTCATTAAAACCCGGCAGCGACGGTTATCTATTTACCGGCCTATTAAGCTATCTGGCCGATCATCATACGTTGGATATCAGCTATATCGCCCAGCATACCGAAGGCTTCGAGAACGCCTTACGGGCGGCGAACAGCATCACCGGCAACCTAGCAGATACCGCCAAGCTGTGTGGTTTAGAAGAGCAGGATCTTCACCAACTGTATGACTGGTTTAGTCGCACCGATAAAGTAGTCACCCTCTTTTCTCAGGGTATCAATCAATCCTCATCCGGTGTGGATAAAGGCAACGCTATTATCAATTGCCACCTAGCAACGGGGAAAATAGGTAAACCCGGCGCGGCGCCCTTTTCCATTACCGGTCAGCCTAATGCCATGGGTGGCAGAGAGGTTGGCGGCTTAGCCAATCAATTAGCGGCCCATATGGACTTTAGCACCCCTGCTAATATCGAATTAGTCGAATCCTTTTGGCAAGCCCCACACATGGCCCGCAGCGAAGGGCTCAAAGCGGTGGATATGTTTCAGGCGGTCAGTGAAGGAAAAATCAAAGCGATCTGGATTATCGGTACGAATCCTGTGGTCAGTATGCCCGATGCCGACTTTATACGTGATGCACTCGAACGCTGTGAATTGGTGGTCGTCTCCGACTGTATGGCGAAAACCGACACCACCGCTTGCGCCAATGTCCTACTACCCGCCACAGGTTGGGCAGAAAAAGATGGCACCGTGACCAATTCTGAACGGATGATCTCGCGGCAACGAAGCTTTCTCAGCGCCGCTGGAAACAGTCGTCACGATTGGCAAATCATCTGCGCGGTGGCCCAAGCGATGGGCTATAAACAAGGCTTTAGCTTTAAGACACCCAGCGAGATTTTTGCCGAACACGCGGCACTATCGGGATATCAAAATAAGGGGCAACGTTTTTTTGATATCAGCGGACTGTCTGAACTCTCACCAAAAGAATACAACCAACTAGAGCCCGTCAGATGGCCTCTTACAAAGGGGCAACAAAACGGCCCGCTGCGATTATTTACGGAGGGTCGATTTAACACCCCCTCAGGCCGCGCACGCATGCTGCCAATTACCCCTCAAGCGCCACTCAATCAGGTGTCCGAAGAGTACCCTTTGGTTCTCAATACCGGTCGGATTCGAGATCAATGGCACACCATGACCCGTACCGCTAAAGCGGCTCGACTACTCAATCATATTGATCAGCCCTATGTAGAATTATCGCTACAGGATGCGCAGCATTATGGTATTAGCGAACAAGATCTAGTCGAAGTTCGCAGCACACAGGGACGCTGTCTCGTTAAAGCAAAGCTGTCGGCAGGCCAACCGGCCGGTTCACTGTTTATGCCGATTCATTGGACGGCACAATTTGCCTCTGAAGCGCGGGTCGATAGCTTATTTACAGCGATTAAAGATCCTATCTCTGGACAGCCAGAGGCAAAGCATTGCCCCGTTATCATCCAAAAAGTAGAGAGTCGCTGGCAGGCTATTCTGATTACCCATCAGGAACCCAAGATCCTCCCCTGCGAATACTGGTGTAAAATTCCGCTGGCACAGGGGTTTCGCTATGAACTCACCGGCTTGTATCTACCTCAAGATTGGCAAGCATGGCTACAACAGTTGATCACACTGGGGGATGATCGAATCGAGCTAAAGGCCTCATCCACTTACCGTATGGTGAGTTTTGAGCAGCAACAACCGGAATCACTGTTTTTCGCTTCCACCGATGCTCTAGCGAACAGCAGTTGGCTAAGTAAACAGTTCACCCAGCCGATTGATTCTGCCGCTCAACGCATGTCGCTTCTCGCGGGGAAACCGGTGGATAACAACGATGACGGCGGTAACATCGTCTGCAGCTGTTTTGAGGTGGGTGAAAACACGATTCGTCAGGCTATAAAACAGGGCGTAAACAGCACCGATAAACTGGCGACGCAGCTAAAATGCGGCAGTAACTGCGGCTCCTGCCTACCGGAGATTAGAGCGATGCTGAAATAATCACTAAAACTATCTCTTAGAATAAGCACTTAGAACGAGCACTTCGCATAAGCACTGAAACCAGTGCTTAAACTGGCTCTCAAAATAAGCGCTTAAAGTCGCGCGTTAAAACAGCGACTAAAAAAGTGCTTTGATCATATCGAGATAACCGTTATCCCAAGCCACACTAGCCCAGACCACCCAAGTCATATTCAGCATCATAAAAACCGCGGCCGAGCCCATATCTTTGGCCCGTCCGGCTAGTTCATGATATTCAGGCCCCCAACGATCCACCACCGCTTCAATGGCCGAATTAACAATCTCAAAGGCCAATACCAGAAAACAGCAGGCCAGCAATAAAGCGAGCTGCATACCCGATTCCGCCAGCCAGAAAGCCGCAGGCAGCAACACAAGAGCGGCGGTCGCCTCGTAGCGAAATGCGGGTTCTTCTACCCAGGCTGCTTTAATACCCTGGAGTGAATATTTAGTGGCAAAATAAAAACGTTTAACGCCGGTTCGTTTAACCTGATACATCGGAATAGCTACTGTTGAGGGACGAAGCCCGTATTAAAACATGAAAATAATGTCCATTCTACGACCGGCAATAGCGTCTAATGGCGATGGAAGCAGCCCCTCACTGCCGATCGCAGCAGATTCCCCTGGATGTATCCGTTATTTTTTAACCCTCAAAACGCGTCCAAAACGCTTCCAAAACGAAGAGTATCAGGCTTAAAAAGCACGGCTGAAGCGAAAAAAATAACCCTAATATCCGTTTAAAATAAATGCCCTTAAATGTTATAGTGGCTCCCTGCACGCCCCATTCAGCGACAATCTTAAGGCTTCAATTAAGCGCGCCAACACGCGGTTGTGTAGTTAACCAAGGATCTATTGATAACGGACCATCACAGCAGAACGGTAAGCAACATTCTTTCTCTTTGAATAGTTATATTATCGAAATGCTTAATCCTAAAGTAGATAAACAGCTGAATACTCTCGGCTTGGAACAATTAAACAATCTGCTAGAAAACTTAACCCAAAAATAGCAGAGAAAAAGCAGGCTATTAAAGCGGCCAGCAAACTCCCCCCCGCACCGAAAGTGATATACAAAAACTGGCAGAACTGCAGGGATTGGATCTCAGTGGTCTGATGCGGGAAATATCAAAACGCTGACAGTCAACCTAGGCCTGATACTCAATATGACCGAATCTAAACACATCACACCGCTCAACCGAACCTTCTCCGTTGCACCGATGATGGAGTGGACTGATCGACACTGTCGTTATTTCCACCGACTCATCAGCCAACATGCGGTGCTCTATACCGAAATGGTCACCACTGGCGCCTTGATTCATGGCGATCAACAACGCTTTCTCCGTTATAACGACGCCGAACACCCTCTCGCGTTACAACTCGGTGGCAGCCAACCGGAAGACCTCGCACTCTGTAGCCGAATGGCTGAAGATGCCGGCTATGATGAGGTGAACCTCAATGTCGGCTGCCCAAGTGATCGGGTACAAAACAATATGATCGGCGCCTGCCTGATGGCTCACCCTGAATTAGTAGCCGAGTGTTTGGCAAAAATGCAGTCAGCTGTCGCGATTCCTATCACCGTCAAACACCGGTTGGGGATAGATGATATGGATAGCTATGAAGAACTGCATCAATTCGTTGCAGCCATCAGCGAATCCGGCTGTAAAACCTTTATCATTCATGCCAGAAAAGCGATACTTAAAGGCCTGAGCCCAAAAGAAAACCGGGATATCCCGCCGCTCAAATATGAGTGGGTTTACCGCATTAAACAGGCATTTCCTGAACTGGAAATACTGATTAACGGCGGCATTAAAACACTCGATGAGACCCGTGCACATTTAAAACATGTCGATGGTGTGATGATTGGCCGCGAAGCCTACCATAACCCCTATATGATGAGTGAGGTTGATGCGCTTTATCAGTCTGATACGCCGCAGCAATCCCGCTTACAGATTATCGAGCAGATGTACCCCTACATCGAAGAGGAGCTAAAACAGGGCTGTTATCTAGGACATATCACCCGCCATCTACTCGGGCTGTTTCACGGCCAAGCGGGCGGTCGTCAATTCCGCCGCTACCTGAGTGAAAATGCCCATAAAGCGGGTGCTGATGTTGATGTGTTAAAACGGGCCGTTGAAAAAGTCGCCTCCCTTTAAGTAATTTACAGGAATATAAATATGGAAAGCCAGCTGGATCAGCTCAAAAAAATGACCACCATTGTTGCCGACACCGGTGATATTAATGCGATCAGAGACCTGAAACCGGTTGATGCGACCACAAACCCATCTCTATTACTCAAAGCGAGCCAAGACCCCGCTTACCGTCCCTATCTGGAACAAGCTAAAAGCTGGGCACTGAGCCAAGGCGGTAGTGATGGCGAACAGCTAGCCAATATGACCGATAAACTCGCGGTATTAGCCGGTTGTGAGATTCTCACGCTGATTCCCGGACGTATCTCTACCGAAGTCGATGCCCGACTATCCTTTGATACTCAAGCAACCATCGATAAAGCGAAAAAACTGATCGGCTTGTATAACGAAGCTGGTATCAGTAATGAGCGAGTACTGATTAAGATTGCATCTACTTGGGAGGGTATCGAAGCAGCCCGCCAATTGGAAAAAGAGGGCATCAACTGCAACCTAACTCTGCTGTTTGGTTTCGCACAAGCGATCGCCTGTGCTGATGCGGGAGTATTCTTGATCTCACCCTTTGTTGGCCGCATCCTCGATTGGCATAAAGCTAACAACCCTGAAGGTACCGATTTCAATGGCGCCAAAGATCCCGGCGTAGTCTCAGTCAGTCGTATCTACAATTACTACAAACATCACGGCTACAATACGGTCGTCATGGGTGCCAGTTTCCGCAGCAGTGAAGAGATTCGTCAGTTAGCCGGTTGTGACCGACTGACCATTAGCCCTGCCTTAATCTCAGAACTGGCCGACACCCCACTACCGCTAGACCAGAAACTGTTTGCTAACAATCCCCTATGCAATGAAGCCAAGCTGGAAAACAGCGAGCAAGCGTTCCGCTGGGCGATGAATGAAGATGCCATGGCCACGGAAAAACTCGCCGAAGGCATTCGTAATTTTGCGGCGGATCAAGTGAAGTTGGAAGAGTTACTGAGTCAAATCTAATATTAAATTTTAGCTATAAAGACAAAAACGCCGCCAATGAGAATTAGCGGCGTTTTTTATGTTGGGGAACTTGTTAAAAGGTGTTGGAGACTGTTGGCATCAGTGGTGCGGTTCGTTCCTCACCGACACCCTACAATATTACGATTGTGGGAGCTGCCTCTGGCTGCGATAAATAATATCATCCATGGTGCGGTTCGTTCCTCACCAGCACCCTTGTATCTCTCAGCGATGGATGATTAGCTATCTCCATTGCAAAGAAGTCAGTCAGTTTGGGAGCACCCTTAGCACTTTGATGCTGTGCCGTAGATTAAACCTGACTTCTTTTTTCTCCAA
>NZ_RQXW01000023.1 GCF_003957515.1 Amphritea opalescens | reverse complement strand
CGCTTTGGGAGCGGCCATGAGAAAGCTGGTACAAGTATGTTTTGGCGTGGTTAAGAATCAAAGTGAATTCCAGGTTCAAACGGCTTAAAAAACAGTTTGAACCCGGTGGTGAGAGATGGTATCTACAATATTGCACTTGTGGGAGCTGCCTCTGGCTGTGATGGTAATATCACCATATGGTGCGGTTCGCTCCTCACCGGCACCCTACAATTTTGCACTTGTGGGAGCTGCCTCTGGCTGCGATGGTAATATCACCACGTGGTGCGGTTCGTTCCTCACCAGCACCCTACAATTTTGCACTTGTGGGAGCTGCCTCTGGCTGCGATGGTAATATAACCCATGGTGCGGTTCATGCTTCAGCGCACCCTAGAATTGGTCATCATCAAAGGCGGCGACTTGGCCATCATTAACCAAAAACTCGCGACGTTGCATATAGGCGTCTCGCATCGCGATATAACGATCACCGCTAAGAAGCTCTTCTGCGGCAAACAGCTCTGCCCGGGTATCGATCACTCTTAAGCCATAAAGCTGATTACGGGTACGGATGGGGTCGATCTCGCCCACGGGATCAATCAAAGAGTCGGGTATCAAACCAATGCCATCCCGAATATTGGATGGGCCCAAGAAAGGTAATACCAGGTAAGGGCCTGTCTTAACGCCCCAATACCCCAGTGTTTGGCCAAAATCTTCACCATGCTCGGGCAACCCCATCGGGGTTGCAACATCGAGGATTCCCCCTAAACCAATCGTGGTATTAAATACAACCCGAGAAAGATCTTGCACCACCGCCTTAGGTTTAAATTGCAGTAGATTATTCAGCATACTGCCAACATCGCCCAAATTACCAAAAAAATTACCAACTCCTGTCTCAACAATATCAGGCGTAATCGCTTGGTAGCCCTTAGTAACAGGCGTCAAAGCATAACGATCAAGGGTAGCATTAAAACTAAACATGCTCCGGTTAAACCCTTCCCATGGATCGATCTCTCTCGTCTCCTCGGCTTGCACCGACAGTGACATTAACGACTGCATAACAAAAGCAGTCAGCAAGAGCCGTTTGAATATTGGCATAGATAACATCCCTAAAACGATCAATAATCTGTATTGTGCATCACAACATAAAAAATTGCGAACAAGAAATAATGGTAAAAACCGGCAAAGCTAACGGCTCTTACCATTATTTATTGAGCCCAGATAAAAACGAGACAAACAAAAAGGGCCCCTAGGGACCCTTTTTTATAAACTTAACCCTTATTAAATAAGGATTAGAAGCTTACGTTATAACCAACAGCGAGTGTATCTGCAGCTTCACCAGCATCTTCAGCATCGTTATCAGCTTCGATATAGTTAGCAAATACAAATGCTTGCTTACCTAGTTTTTGCTGAACTTCAACGATGTAACGGTTACCTTGGTCAACATCAGAAGAGTCATCACCGAAAGCTGTGTAAGAACCCAGCAGGGTAGTGTTACCCATAGTGTAAGAACCAGCCAGAACGACGATTGCATCATCATCAGTACGGTTAACGTCATCATCTTCAACAGACAGACCAACATACCAATCACCAGCAGCATAGCTTGCGGCGATAGAGTTGATATCTTCATCTACAGTACCTTGATACTGTAATGTAGACAGACCTACTGTGAAATCACCGATTTCGTAGTTAGCAGCAAGGTGCCAAGCGTCAGCATCATCACCAGTATCATCAGCATCAACGCCATTATCAGCACGAGCTACAAATGCAGCAGCCAATTTCAGACCACTCATAGATGGAGAAACGTATGCAGCCGTATTACCCTGACGTCCGCCAGTAAGATAGCTGTGAGTTGTTTCAGTGTTCGCAGCCGCCATGATATCAGTCTTAGCGATGGTAAACAGGTAAGCTGGGATCCACTGACGACCGAAAGTTGCAGTACCGTAAGAACCGGTGATACCAACATAAGCCAAACGGCCTTTAGAATCGACACTTCCATCTGGATTAATATTAGATACATTAGTACTATCTAAAGCACCAGTTTCAGTGCTGACATAAGTTTCAAAGTGAGCGATTGCAGTCGCACCAGAGAACAACTCAGACGTAGCCTTGATACCGATACGTGAAGTGTTGTCATGGATATCTAGGTCTTGACCATCAACATCGCTCATTTGAACACGTAAAGAACCGTACAAAGTTGCGTCAGCTTGAGCAACCATTGGAGCCGTCAGAGCACCGGCAACAGCCAGAGCGATTAGAGACTTTTTCATTAACATTTCCCCTTCAATATTTAACGTACTAGTAGTCAAACTTTATAATTTCTTTGAGGCTTCGCGTCATCAACTACGCTAGACCACACAAGAAAAATACTATAATACAGATTAATTTCAATCCCATGTGAGAAATAAATCCACATAGATTGAACTTTTAAGGCCAACTATCTAAAACCAGCCTTTCATGCATTTTATCGTGATTCGATCAATTAACCTAGATTATTTAATCATTCACCTAAACATTATAGGCTAAAATTGATTAAAAACCGGTGTTTACGGACCACTTCTAAATAAATTTCACGCATTACACCATAGCAACCAACGCTTCGCAACTATTTAACCCATTTATTTGCATTGTTTGCGTTATTTTATGGAACTTCTACAGACAATGCTGATACAGATCAAATAGCACAGCCTAAATGGCTATTCTATCTGTTGCCACAGCTGCTTCAGTCGTTTTTCAGACACCGTTGTTCGGGTGCCTAACTGCTGGGCAAACAGAGATATGCGGTACTCTTCTAACATCCAGCGATAATTCTCTAGCGCTTCGTTGTAACGGTTATGCTTACTATCAAGCTCCGCTTGGCCTCGATACTGACGGGTCAACTGCTGTAACTGCTCGCTTAACATACGCTGACGGGGCAATTCACGCTGATACTTTTCTAACCGTTGTTCAACCCCACTCAAATAACGAGAATAGGACTGCAACTGTTCCGTGGGTACGCGAAGCAAAAAGTCTTTGTACACTAGGCCCTCGAGTTGCTGCCGGATATCGTTGAGGATAGTAACAGCCTGAAGATTAACCGAACCTGAAAGCTTTTTTTGGAGGCCATGATATTGCTGTGCAATACCCGCCAGCCGTTCAGCTTGCTTTTCTGCCTGCGCGCAGTACTCGCTGCGATACTGGTTCAGCCGATCATCGAACTGCTGCTGTGTGCGTATCTCTGCATCTTCTCGCAAAAAGGTAGCGATCACGGCACTCAATAGACATTGCTCATGCAACTGATTCTTGTTTTGCACCTTGGCCAGCAAGATGGCGGTTTGTTGAAACTTCGGCAAGCGACTTTTCAGGTATCTCACCTGTTCACTCAGTTGCAGCAAAAACAGTCGGGCTAGCCCTAAGCGATTTTGATAGGCGGCCATCGCCCGATCATCAAACACTTTGAGTTCGACACTGTCGCCACAATCTTGCAATCCGGGATAGACTTCAAGCTCTAAACCTCCGGCCTGCTTTAAGGTGATAGCCGCCGGCAGATCACCGAAATCCCAACCGGTGATGCCTTTACGCCCCCAGCTTTCAGAAGGAGCCTGCGTTAATGCTTGCCGTGCCTGCGCGCCAAAACTCTGCTGCAATGCCGCCAAGTCACGCCCTTCAGTGACGGTATTACCCTTTTCTCCGCGCAGACGGATATTCACCCGATAGTGATCATCGAGCTTCACGGCATCCAGATCATCCTTACTGATTCGTACGCCGGTCATACGCTTTAGATGTAGCGCTAAGGCTTCATTCAATGAGCCTTCAGCAAATACCGCCGCCTCAACAAAGGCATCGACATAATCAGGAATCGGCACGAAGTTTTTACGTAGCGATTTCGGCAACCCTTTTAATAAGGCCACACACTTCTCTTTGAGCATCCCCGGCACTAACCACTCGAGCCGTTCCGCAGAGATTTGATTCAGCAGTACTAAGGGTGCTTGCAGGGTGACACCATCATCTTTTGCACCGGGTTCAAAATGATAACTCAGCTTAAGCTTCGCCCCGTTAAGCATGAGCTGCTCAGGATAACTACTGCGAGTGACATGATCGGCTGAACGCTGTAGCAGATCTTCTTCCTGCATGAACAAAATCTTAGGATTCTGTTGCTCTATCTCTTTGCGCCAGTTTTCAAACCCCGCGCCATTAACTACCGCGCCACCGTTATTCTCCTGCAACCTCAGGGTATAGAACTCGGTTAGGGTGTCTTCATCCACCAGCAGATCACGACGTCGGGTTTTCGCTTCAAGCCCTTCGATGGAGGTCAATAATTTGCGGTTATGATTAAAAAACGCCCCTTGGGTACTAAACTGCCCTTCCACCAATGCGCTGCGAATAAATATTTGTTGGCTGACCTCTGGGTCGATCCGGCCATAATGAACGGTGCGTCCTGGCACAATGATCAGCCCATAGAGGGTTACTTGTTCCTGTGCCACCACCTGTGCTTTTTTCTTCTCCCAGTGAGGCTCTAAATAACTGCGCTTCACTAAGTGCCCCGCCAGCGGTTCTGCCCAGAGAGGGTCGATTCGCGCCACCATTCGGGCATACAACCGACTGGTTTCAACCAGCTCGGCGGCCATAATCCATTTCGGGGCTTTCTTATATAGCATCGAGCCGGGAAAGATATTAAAGCGCCGATTACGGGCACCAAGATACTCCTTGCCCTCCTGCTTGAAACCCATATTGCCCAACAGACCGGTCAGTAGAGACTGATGCAACGCATCATAGCCTGCCGGTTGAGTGTTTTCTTTATAGTCGAGGTTACGGCAGATAAGGTGTAACTGGCGATGTACATCCCGCCATTCTCGCATCCGCATATAGGAGAGAAACTGCTTCTGGCAATACTTCCTCAGCTGATTCTGACTAAGTTCTTGGCGCTGTTCTTCATAGAGGTTCCATAAATTAACCAGCGTCACAAAGTCGGATTCTTCATCGGCATATTCTCGATGCTTCTGATCCGCCGCCTGCTGTTTATCCATCGGCCGTTCACGGGGGTCTTGCACACTCAGCGCACTGGCAATAACGATCATTTCGCTGAGGCAGTTATTCTTGGCCGCGGCTAATAACATCCGCCCGATCTTAGGATCGACCGGCAAACGGCTCAATTGTCGCCCAAGTTTGGTTAGCTGACGCTTCACATCAACCGCGCCGAGCTCCTGAAGGAGTTTAAAGCCATCATTGATATAACGACCATCGGGCGGATCAATAAAGGGAAACTCGTCAATCGCGCCGAGCCGCACGTTGAGCATCTGTAAAATAACCGCAGCCAAGTTCGTACGACGAATTTCAGCATCGGTAAACTCAGGTCGGGCGTTAAAATCCTCTTCGGAGTAAAGCCGAATACAGATCCCTTCCGCCACACGACCACACCGACCTTTACGCTGATTGGCACTGGCCTGAGAAACCGGTTCAACCGGCAATCGCTGCACTTTAGAGCGGTAACTATAACGACTAATACGCGCCAATCCGGGATCAATCACATAGCGGATACCCGGCACGGTCAGTGATGTTTCCGCCACATTGGTCGACAGCACAATGCGTCGCCCTGCGCCCCGTACCGACGAGAATATCTTGTTCTGTTCGGCAACACTGAGGCGGGCATACAGAGGCATCACCTCGATATGCCGCAAACGTCCCTGCTGAGCCGCCTTACGTAGGTACTCTGCGGTTTCACGAATCTCTCGCTCACCACTGAGGAACACCAAAATATCACCCGCGCCGCTAATACCCTTTTGTCGCTCTAGCTGGACAAGCTCTTCGGTCGCACAGACGATGCCTTCGGGTATACTTTTTTCGCTATTATCATCCATCTCTTCCAGTGGACGATAATGCAGTTCAACCGGAAAGGTACGGCCAGAGACTTCGATCACCGGCGCATTATTAAAGTGTTGCGAGAAACGTTCGAGGTCGATGGTCGCCGAGGTAATAATGACTTTCAGGTCGGGACGTTTCGGTAGAATTCGGTGCAGATAACCCAGTAAAAAATCGATATTAAGACTACGCTCATGCGCTTCATCGATAATCAGTACTTGATAGCGTTCGAGATAACGGTCGTTTTGCGTTTCGGCTAGCAGAATACCATCGGTCATCAACTTGACCATGGTGTTATCCGCCACCTGTTCAGTGAACCGTACCTGATAGCCCACCGTACTGCCTAAAGAGGTTTGTAGTTCTTCGGCGATACGGTTTGCTACGGTTCTTGCGGCCAGACGACGAGGCTGAGTATGGCCGATCAAGCCGACCTTGCCCAAGCCAAGTTCTAGACAAATTTTCGGAATCTGCGTCGTTTTACCCGAGCCGGTTTCACCCGCGATCACCACCACCTGATGCTCCGCTATCGCTTTGGCGATCTCTTCCCGACGACCACTCACCGGCAGGTCAGGATAGTTAATCGGCTGGCTATAATCGCGCCGCGCGACCCGCTCTTCTGAACGTTGCAGCGCCCCGTCTATCTCATTTTGCAGGCGATCATTTGGCTTTTGCTGTTTAATACTTTGCTGTAACCGCTGAATTTTTTTCCGAATAGCAAAACGGTCGGCAATCAGGCAGTTATCCAGCCGGGCATATAGTTGCTTAATAATGGCAGTCACAATGGGGTAGTCAATTTACAAGAGGTTTAAATCAGGCGTGACCAAAGCAGCGACTCAGCGGCTGTTGTACACCTTCCCGAAAGACGATCATTTCGCCGGTTTGCAGCTTTCGCCAGTGTTCATTATCGGTCAAGGGTTCGGTTGTGATCACCGTGACGATATCGTGTGGAGTGGTTTCTCGACCAAAATCCACCGTTAGCTCTTCATCGGTTAACCGCGCCCGACCAAAAGGGGCTCGGCGGGTAATCCATGACAGCTTGGTGGTGCAGTAGGCCAGCAGGTATTCGGATTCAGTCAGCAACATATTGAAAACTCCCAGCTCACGTAACTGGTCGGCACAACAGTGGATAAACTCAATCACTTGGGAGAAATCACTCGGCCGTTCGGGAAAACGCTCCCTCACCTGCCCGAGCAACCAACAGAACGCGTATTCACTGTCGGTGGTGCCGACCGGTTGATAAGACGTTAACGGTAGATCAAACAACCGCTGATCTAGCTGACCATTGTGGGCAAAGGTCCAGCTAAACCCCCAGAGTTCACGGGTAAACGGATGGGTGTTTTCGAGACAAATACTGCCCACATTCGCTTGGCGAATATGGCTGATCACCGTTTTACTCTTGATGGGATGCTGTTTAATCAACTGAGCGATCTCGGACTGGCAGCTCGGGGCCGGGTCATGAAAGACCTGCAACCCTTTACCCTCATAAAAGGCAATTCCCCAACCATCTTTATGCGGGCCGGTCTCGCCACCCCGCTGCATCAAACCACTAAAGCTGAAACAGATATCGGTTGGGACATTGGCACTCATGCCGAGCAGTTCACACATCGCTTATACAGATTCCTTAGTCGTATTAAGGGTGACTTTATCCGGTAGTGAATCGATCGCGTCAACCCCGGATTCAATTTTTGGCGAGTGCTCTAACACTCCCTTCTCTTTCATCCGTCGCTCACCGATAAAGTTGCCTTCCGGATGAATCGCCATCACTTTACTGATCACCGTCGCCACGACTTTACCACCGCGGTCGATCTCGAGTTCGTCGCAAATCACTTCACCCTCGAGCAGACCGCAAACCGTAATATGATTAGCTTTAACAACACCGTGAACATGGCCACTTTTACCGATAGAGATATTATCCAGCGATGAGACATTACCCTCAAAGGTACCATCAATATGCATACGGCCGATAATACTCATATCACCGCTGAACTTATTACCTTCAGCGATAATGGTTATTGCTGAGCCGTTTCCAGCACCTGATTTAGCGGGTACATTTTTCGTAAAGAAGCCCATTTTACACCTTTTACTTCTGAAAACAGTGAATCGAAATTACTTATATTCCAAGCGATAAACGGCTTGGGATCGATAGGGCGGAAGAGATAGCGAACCTCATAGTGCAGATGGGGCCCCGTTGATCGACCCGTATTACCGCTCAAACCAATCAACTGACCTTTACTGACAAAGGTGCCACTTTTTACTTTTACACCGCTCAGATGCGCATAATAGGTTTTAAACCCAAGCGCATGCTGCAAAATAATCAGGTTTCCAAAACCGCTCGACTTATGCATACCGGCGAACTCTACCGCACCATCTGCGGTGGCATATACTGGTGTGCCCGTGCGGGCTTTAAAATCGATACCGTTGTGCATCACTTTCTTCTTACGAATCGGGTGCATACGCATACCGTAAGAATCATTAATACGCAGCCCATCGATGGGTTCACCATTAGGCAAAACGCTGAGGAAAAACAGTCGCTGATTGGTCATCACCGTCAAGGCATCAGCCCGATCTGACGTCATACTTTTTGAAGGCGGTAATCCGAGCAGGTCTTCAAGACCGAAGAGACTGGCATCCAGTGTTTCATTGAGCTCGCCAATACGGAGGTTCTCCTCCTGCAGCTTATCCCGCTCAACTTTCAGTTCCTGCAATGTCGACGACAACTGATCTAACTGTCCTTTTTGCAACTCTTGAGTACCAAGTGTCATCTCATACTGGCTAGAAAGTGAGTTGATCCCCTGCTCTAACGAATCGAGTTCATCCGAGGTTTTAACCAGTAGTAGATTAGACACAAAAAAACTGCAGATCGCCATCAACAAAAAAAGGGCAATCAGATACCGCGCCAATTGCCCCAGCGTATACTGCCGAGACCCCTGCGCAGTTGTTAATGTTATAACCAGTTTTTTACGCAGCATTACAGAAAACCAACAATCGCGATAAGAAATATCGGGGAAATATACCTTTATTGGGGCAGAAAGTCATAAAAATGACATGAAAAGCAGGCCATTCTATGACTTTGGCCCCATTAGGCTTACTTAACTCTCACCTTTATTTTTACCGCCCATCGCAGGAGCCGCCGCAATAATCCGATCGGCAAGACGGGAGAAAGGTAAGCTTTGAACCCAAACAGAGCCAGTCCCTGATAGGGTTGCCAGCCACAGTCCTTCACCACCTAAAAACATCGATTTCAAACCTTTAACCATCTCAATGTCATACTCAACCCCTTCACTAAAGCCCACCAAGCAGCCGGTATCAATTCTGAGGGTTTCATTATTCAATTCTTTTTTTACCACGGTGCCGCCCGCCTGTATAAAGGCCATGCCGTCACCTTCCAGCTTTTGCAGCACAAAACCTTCACCGCCAAAGAACCCAGCGCCCAGTTTACGAGAGAAAGCCACCGATAGACGGGTGCCGAGTGCCGCACACAGAAAGGCATCTTTCTGACAATACAGTCGGTTGCCGGTTTGTGACATATCCACCGGCACCACCATGCCAGGATAGGGTGCTGCAAAAGCGACTTTACGTTTCTGGCTACCACTGTTGGAAAAATGCGTCATAAACAGCGATTCACCGGTGACCATGCGCTTACCGGCAGAGAACAACTTAGAGAACATCCCCTCTTCGGGATCGGCGCCATCGCCCATTTTGGCCTCAAAGCTGATGTCTTGCTCCATGTAGTTCATCGAACCCGCTTCAGCTACCACCGTTTCACCAGGATCAAGCTCTACTTCCAGCATCGGCATTGAGTCACCGATAATCTCGTAATCTACCTTATGGCACTGCATGATATTTCTCCTAAAATGACTCGCTAGCTACCTAATTGTTTCATCAGCGGTAGCAATATAGCCAACGTCACCACCGATACTAATGTTGTCACCATAATGGTTGCAGAGGTCAGTGTCACCCTCGTGTTATATTGCTGCGCCAACACATACACCATGGCACCGGTGGGCAGCGCCGATAACACCACTGCACTGGCAATCCAAAAAGGCTCTAGCCCAGCCCATAGCGCCAAGCCAAATGTCGCTAACGGATGCAGCACCAGTTTTACCAATGTCAGCCACACTAACTCAAAACTGCCTCCCTTAACCGATAACCCGCTGAGGGACATACCCAATGCAAACAGCGCCACGGGAGCGGCGGAAGGCGCTAGCATCTGTATCGGCGTTAAAATCATGGCCGGTAAGCTAACACCACTGACCGATACCAACATCCCAATTAATGGCGCCATCATCACTGGGTTTTTCAGCAGCGCCTGCAGCAACAGGGTTTTCAGCTTCACCCATATTCCGCCTTGGCTATTCTGCAACTCTGACATCAACGCCAACACCAGAATAAAGAGAAGATTACTGGCTAAGGTCGCGATAATGACCGGCAAGGCGCCTCGCTCACCAAACAAAAAGTAAAAGATAGGCACGCCCATATAGACGGTATTCGCCCAAGCGGAGTTCAGTGCAACCACCGTCCAATCGAGGGGGTCACTTAATTGCATTTTTCGCCAGGCCAAAAAAGCAATTAAGGATGCTATCACGCCGCCGCCGAGATAAACGGCGATAAAATCCCACTGTAATACCGATTGAATATCCACCGTCGCCGTCGACGAAAACATCAATGCCGGCACGCCAATATAATACACATAACGATTCAGCGCGGACTCGCTAGACGGCTCCAGTAAACCCGTACGAGAACTGCCCCACCCCAGCACCATAAGGATAAAAACAGGTATCACAATATCAAACAGTAGTTGCATCAGCGGTTCTCAATGGGCCAAAAAGTGGCCGTCATATTACCAATATTTCACGAGTTGGCTAGTCCGTTACTCGTCGACACGGCTGATTAAGTAATAACTCAGCCAACCTAAGGGCATTATCGTTTAGGCATAAAATAACCATTAAAACAGATAGATAGCATTTTTCTCATGGGCATAGAGAGGTATTGTGATATCTCATGCTGGGTTCACTGTGCGATTACACGCTTTTAGCCAGCTCAAACGAACCGGTCACAATAAATCTTATCGCTAACGGATAAACGAAAGCCCACGAATATGCAGTGGGCTTTTTAATCGAGCTTTCTAATCACGCTTTTTAAGTCGGTGCCTTAAGCCGTCTCTGCGTGCACCAAACGATAACAGGGGCTGTATTCTTCATAATCGATTTTCATCCGCCGCTGTTGCACAAAGGAGGCCAACAACTCATCTAACTCACCGACGAGATCCGCTTCGCCACTGAGTTCAAATGGGCCAAACTCCGCAATCGCACGAACACCTGGCGCTTTAACATTTCCCGCAACAATACCGGATAACGCCTTACGTAAGGTCGCAGCCAGCAGGTAATCCGGTTGATCTCGAGTTATATCCAGTGCGGCCATGTTCTCATGGGTCGGCTCAAACGGTTGTTGAAACTCGGCCGGAATATAGAGCTGCCAATTGAAATGAAAGGATTCATCGGTGGCTTTGCGATAATCGGTCACCCGCGCCATCCCCGCTTTCATTTTTTGCGCCACCTCGTATGGATCATCGACAACAATCTCATACAGGCTCGCCGCACGGTCACCCAAGGTGGCGCGGATAAACTTATCCACGGTGTCGAAGTATGCTTCACTGCCTGCTGGGCCTGTAAAGATCAACGGTAGTGGGCAGGTGCTGTTACGTTCATGCAGCAGAATCCCCAACATATAGAGAATCTCTTCCGCCGTGCCCGCTCCGCCAGGGAAGACGATAATACCGTGCCCAAGACGAACAAACGCTTCTAGTCGTTTTTCGATATCCGGCATAATGATCAGTTCATTAACGATCGGGTTGGGTGATTCCGCGGCAATAATACCCGGCTCCGAGATGCCCACATAACGGGCATCCGCCATTCGTTGCTTGGCATGCGCGATGGTTGCCCCCTTCATGGGCCCTTTCATCGCGCCGGGGCCACAACCGGTGCAGACACTCATCCCCCGCAAGCCAAGCTCATAGCCTACCTGTTTGGTATAGATATACTCCTCACGGCTGATCGAATGGCCTCCCCAACACACCACCAGATGCGGCTTAACATGGGGCTCAATCGCTTTAGCATGACGCAGGATATGAAACACCATGTTGGTGGTCTGCCCCCCCTCGTCTAAACCATCACAACACTTGGCCGCAAACTCATCGCCCACGTAGAGCAGATCGCGCAACACCGAAAATAGATGCTCCCGAATCCCCTGAATGATCTCCCCATCCACGAAGGCGCTCGCTGGCGCGTTGATCAGTTCAAGTTGAACGCCACGATGCTTTTGACTAACTCGGATATCAAAATCTTTATGTTTATCCAACACCTGCTGGGTACTATCCAGCTCACTACCGCAATTCAGTACCGCCAAGGCGCATTGACGAAATAGAGGATATAGGCCCGCTTCGTTGCGGTCTTGAAGCTTGGCGACTTCATAGGGGGACAGCGTATCGAGGCTATCCAACGGTGTAATATTGGCGGTTACAAACTGTTCTGTCATCATAATCTTGCCTCTCTCAATAGAAATCCCGGTACCGTAAATTGTCTGGTTGAACACGGGTTTAGCGGTTCGCGCTCGGTATTAGTCTCTATCTCTCTATACTTAACCGCTGCTGTACTTTTCTGTGCGTCATAGCGGTGTAACGGCGCTTCTGCACTGACTGAGCGATACCGAGTTGAACCACCTGAAAATACATAACTCAGGTTACAATATAGTGAACAATGCTCTACCACTCCAGTAACTTATTGAAAAAGAAGCATTAACCACTGATCAAACTTTCAACAAAAAGGGGCACTTCGCGGCTTGCTGGGCCATAAATATGGCGATCAAATGCGGACTGCGTTTTCGACGGTTCGAGATTAATTTCAACCGTTTCAGCCCCCACGCTATTGGCGATTTCCACAAAACCGGCCGCCGGATAGACATGGCCGGAGGTACCAATGGAGATAAACAGATCACAGGCCTCAAGCGCATCATAGATCAGTTCCATCTGCATCGGCATCTCGCCAAACCAAACAATATCGGGTCTCAGAGTGCCATGCTGATCACAGCAACCACAACGAGCATCGGGCATCACCGGCCCCTGATGAGGAAATACCTGACCCGACGTGGTACACCGAAGATTAAGCAACTCACCGTGCATATGAATCAGATTCTGACTGCCAGCCCGTTCATGTAGGTTATCAATATTTTGCGTCACCAGCAGAAACTGACCCGCAAAATGCTGTTCTAATCGAGCCAAGGCTTCATGGGCGGCATTCGGTTGAATATCGGGCAACAATAGTTGTTCACGGCGCTGGTTATAGAACGTATGCACTAATGCAGGGTCCCGCTCAAACGCTTCAGGGGTAGCGACATCGTCAATGCGATGGTTTTCCCACAAACCATCCGCCGCACGAAATGTTTTGATGCCGGATTCGGCAGAGATTCCCGCCCCGGTGAGAATAACAATATGCTGATATCGCACCGTATAACTCCTTAAAAATATTAGCGATAGCTTTAATCCTACGCCAACATCTGCTTAACTGACTAGACAGGCCGGCGGTTTTTTACCGGTAACTGTGTAAACATTTGAGTCGGCTCGAGAAGGAAACTAGCATGAGTGCTGATAAACTCTATATCCTCGATACTAATGTGTTACTGCATGACCCTAACTGCCTGTACGAATTTAAAGAGCAGGATGTCGCTATCCCCATGACAGTTCTGGAAGAACTGGACAATATCAAGGACCGTAAACAGAGCGTGGCGCAGGAAGCCCGCCACGTCATCAGGGCAATCGATAACATTCTCAGTGCCGCGACCCCTTCGCAAATCCTTAAAGGGGTACAGATTCTCGTCCCCGGCACCCAAGATGACACGCGATTGGGTAAGCTGAGTATCTTTCCCGATCATGAACTCACCACCCGTCAGGGGTTTCTCCCTGACAACAAAAACAACGACAACCACATCATCAACTGCGCACTGCACCTGCAGGGCAGCGATCCTCACCGCGAAATCATCCTCGTCACCAAAGATATCAATATGCGTCTCAAGGCGCTTGGGGCGGGCTTACAAAAAGTAGAGGATTATCGCAAAGATCAATTAGTGTCTGATTTAGACCTACTGCCCTCGGGCCATTTCCATATTGAAGGTAACTTCTGGGAGAAAGTAGACAAGGTCAAAAGCTATCAGGAAGGTGCTAACACCTATCATAAAATCAACCCTGATCTGCTACCCGACACTTATCCCTGTCAGTATATCTACGATGATTCAAAAGACTTTGCCGCGCGGGTCGTCTCGGTTAACCATGAAGAGATTATCCTGTTAGATCTAGGCTACGAAAAACTGATGCAGCAGGAGTGCTGGGGGATCCATCCCATCAATATCTTCCAAGCCTTTGCCATGCAATCGATGCAAGACCCTGATATTGATCTGTGCCTACTCAACGGTGCTGCGGGTTCCGGTAAAACACTGATTGCGCTGGCCTGCGCCCTTGAGATGGTGATTGAACAGGGCCGGTACAATAAAATTATCGTCACCCGTTCAACCCCGCCGGTGGCAGAAGACATCGGTTTCTTACCGGGTACCGAAGAGGAGAAAATGACCCCTTGGCTGAGCTCTATACATGATAATTTAGAAGCGATGCACGAAGGCGATGAACGCCCTCAAAGCAGTGTGAAATATGCTATTGAGAAAGCCAACATTCAGTTCAAATCACTCAACTTTATCCGTGGGCGTAGCATTCAAAATGCGGTGGTGCTGATTGATGAGGCGCAAAACCTCACACCACAGCAACTGAAAACCATCCTCACCCGCTGTGGTAAGGATAGTAAAATGGTCTGTCTGGGTAATCTGGCACAGATTGATTCCAACTATCTCACCGCCCTCACCTCAGGCCTAACCTATGTGGTTGAACGCTTTAAAGGATTTGAAGGCGCGTCAACCATTCACTTAGAAGGTATCTTCCGTTCACGCTTGGCGGAATACGCAGAAGAGCATCTTTAATTAGCGCTCGACCTCCTGAAAGCCGCTACCGAGTTAGCGGCTTTTTTACTTTATTCGCTGAAACCCTCTTCTAAGCAACGATCTCGGTCAAGCCTTCCGCCGGTTTTGCTTGTATCCTCTAGCTTGGCGGCGCTACACTTCCTGTATGATTTTACGACGCTGCTTTATCTTTCTGATCCGCACTTACCAATACTTGGTCAGTCCACTGTTGGGGCCTAACTGTAGGTTCTATCCAACCTGCTCCGCCTATACGGTTGAAGCGATTGAAACCCACGGTATTTTAAAAGGCTGCTGGCTAGGTATTAAGCGGATAGGTAAATGCCACCCAGGTCACCCGGGCGGCTTCGATCCCGTGCCACCCGCTTGCTGTCATGGGAAATCCACTTCAGAAGATCACGCGCCAGAGCCATAACTAAGACCTAAGCTAAGACTAGAATTAAGGCCAGTGCCATAATAAGAGTTAAGGCGCATAACGAAAAACAGAAGGATATCTTTTTCATTGCCCAACTAAGCTAGCTTAACGATCTGATTTACAAAGACGGTCGGACATAATGATTGATATAAAGGATAAGGATGTTTAGCTCACTCACCATTATTCTCACTGTGACCTTATATATGGCGGTACTTTTTGGTATCGCGCAGATCGTTGAGCGACGCACTAGCCGTGGGGCTGGGTTTAAAGGCCCTTGGGTGTATTGCCTATCTTTGGCGGTCTACCATACTTCTTGGACCTTTTATGGCAGCGTCGGTTTTGCCGCTAGCTCCGGATTACAGTTTCTCGGCATCTATATCGGCGCAATACTGGGCATCGCCTTCTGGTGGATCACACTGCGACGCATGGTCTATGCCAAAGAAACCTTTCGTATCACCAGCATCGCAGACTTTATCTCAACCCGCTATAACCGCTCCGAAACCATTGCCGCGCTCGTCACCTTGATGGCCCTGTTTGGTATTCTTCCCTATATCGCACTGCAATTGAAAGCCGTCGCCGGTTCGTTCCAACTCATTACCGATCAGCAAAACTCTCCCATGGGCTGGGACTTGTCGGGTCTGATCATCACCCTCTTTATGGTCGCCTTTACCATTATGTTTGGTATGCGCCGACTCGACCCCACCGAACGACACCAAGGGATGATGACCGCACTGGCGGTCGAGTGTTTGGTCAAACTTATCGCCTTTGTCGCCGTCGGCTTGTTTGTCAGCTTCAGCCTGTTTAATGGCTTTGATGATATTACCGAAAAGCTCTTTGAACAGGGCTTTGAACGGGTAATTCAGGTCAGTGGCGCCCGAGATTCGGGAATCATGTGGCTCACATTGATCGTCCTCAGCTTTGCCGCGATTCAAAACCTACCACGGATGTTCCATGTGGCCGTGGTGGAAAATGCCGACCCTAAACATATCAAGGCGGCGATCTGGTTGTTGCCGCTGTATATGATTCTCATCAACCTCTTTGTGGTGCCTATTGCCGCCGGTGGTTTATTGCTTGGTTTACCGGAAGAATCGGCCGATTTCTATGTGCTCTTGCTGCCCCAGTTAGCCGGTAATGATGGACTGACCCTACTCGCCTTTATCGGTGGATTTTCCGCCGCCACCGGTATGATTATCGTCACCACCATGACGCTGTCCACCATGGCCTCTAATCATCTAATTCTGCCGATCATCGAAAGAATGCCCTCCTGCGAATTTATTAAACCGTTTCTGTTGCAGATTCGTTGGTTTCTGGCCGCACTGATTCTCTTGGGTAGTTATGGTTTTGCCATATTTTTCAGTGATGCTTATATATTAGTCGCCATCGGCTTAATCTCATTTGTCGCGGTATTGCAGTTTTCCCCCGCCTTATTGGGGGGCATCTTCTGGCGTCACGGGAATAGCGCAGGAGCGCTGGCAGGCTTACTCTCAGGGTTTATCATGTGGGCCTATACCCTGCTGATCCCAGCTTTCGTGGAACACGGCTGGTTAGATCAAGCGATTCTACAGGATGGCTTATTCGGCTTTTCATTACTAAGACCCGAGGCTCTATTTGGCTTCGACGATATCGGCTCTATTCCTCACAGCGTGTTCTGGACACTTGTGGTCAATATCAGCTTCTATATTCTCGGCTCACTACTCTATAGCCCCCACAAAGCCGAGCGTAATCTATCCACCGAGTTTCTTAGCGCCATGCGCCCCTCCGTGCGTACCGCTCGCCCCGCCGGTTTGGATCGTTATATTTCACTCAATGAGAAACTCGACGAAGCACGCACACTGTTAGAAGGCTATCTAAGTAGTGAAAAAGCCAAGGCAGCCCTGACTCAAATTACTGAAGACCTGCAGGTAACCGGCAAAACCCATATTGCTATTATCGAACTGCTGGAGTTTCACCGTCTGCTTGAACATACACTCGCCGGTTCGATCGGTTCAGCCAGTGCGCACAAGGCGGTGGAAAACAACATTCGCTATAACACCCGCGAATCCGCCGACCTTAAATCATTGTACAAACACCTAGTGACCGAGCTGAGTCAGCAGCACCACCCCGATCATGAAAAGATGCTGCAACCGCAAAGCGGTATGCAAAATTATGGTTTAATCAATAACCTGCAGAATAAGGTCAAAAAGTATGAGCATATCATCAGGCTGCAGGACAAACGCATCGAAGCGCTAGAGCAGAAACTTGAAACAAGGATTGAGGATATCTACCGTTACCGCCTTGAAACCCAGAAGGTTCGTCAAGAGAACGAGGCGTTGAAGCGACAGTTAGAAGACACACTAGAGATTGAAACTGAGCTGGACGTGGGTAACCCGCAGGAGATCAAAAAAGCACTGGAAAACAACAAGCCGCCGGACGATACTCAACCGATATAAAAACAGCCGCATCAGCGGCTGTTTTTTTGGCTATCAATCGTTCAGAACGATTTAGTCGTTTTCGTGCTTGTACTGATGAACATCCATCTGTGGGAACGGAATCGAGATACCTTCCTGATCAAAACGTAACTTAACGCTTTCAGTGGTATCAAATTTAACCGCCCAGAAATCAGCTGCATTAACCCATGGGCGAACCACGAAGTTGACACTGCTATCGGCCAGTTCTGAAACCGCAATCACCGGTGCTGGATCTTGCAGTACACGCTCATCACTTTTGACAATCTCTTCAAGCAATGCTTTTGCTTTCTTCAAATCATCGCCATAACCGATACCAAATACCATATCGACCCGACGAGTATCACGGGCAGAATAGTTGGTGATGACACCGCTATAGATATTACCGTTAGGCACGATAACTTCTTTGTTATCCCCAGTACGCATCACAGTGTTGAAGATACTAATCTGTTCAACCACACCGGCAACACCTGCCGCTTCGATAAAATCACCCTCTTTAAAGGGACGGAAGATAATCAACATCACACCGGCAGCAAAGTTTTGCAGTGAACCCTGCAACGCCAAACCAACCGCCAAACCTGCTGCACCAACCAACGCGATCATTGACGTTGTATCGACGCCCAATTGATCCAATGACGCAACCACAACCACCAGCAACAACAAGATATTGGCAATAGCACTGATAAAGTTAACCAGTATGTCTTCCATTTTGCCTTTACGGAGGACTTTACCCAGCATTTTCACTAGGAATTTTGAGATCATCCGACCAACGATAAAAATAGCCGCGGCCATCGCGATATTGATAACCCAAGGGATGATGTAAACATCGATAAAAGATAGATCCATTGCTATTTCCTCATTTGATAAAAGCAGTGTTATTTGAAATCTTTACTTCAGAATAGACGTATAACACCGATCTATCAGAATTAATTCTGAGTCGTCGCTATTCCATTGGCTGAAATATCGCACAATCTGTTTGAAATAGCTCGTTTAAATCGCGTATTTACACGCTACAATAGTCGTATGACGAGCCCCATCAACACAGCAAAAACGATCATAAAAACGGATATTCTAAGTCGAGTCAGCTCGACCCCTGTCTGTTTAACTCGCCCGTCCATCCGGCGCATGATTAAGTTAAACCCAGAGCAGCATTATGCAAACTAAGTTCCAACTACGTGACTACCAACGGGATGCGGTTGAGGCGACACTGACTCATTTCCGCCAAAGTGATGCACCAGCGGTAATCGTATTACCCACCGGGGCCGGTAAAAGCTTAGTGATAGCAGAACTGGCCCGGCTAGCCCGCCGCAAAATTCTAGTGCTGGCTCACGTGAAAGAGCTCGTCGAACAGAATCACAACAAATATCTGAGTTATGGTTTACAGGGCGGGCTCTATTCGGCTGGCCTGAAGCAAAAGCAAAGTCATTATCAGGTGACCTTTGCCAGTGTGCAATCCGTTGTACGCAACCTGCAAGACTTTGCCACCGAACACTCATTAGTGATTATCGATGAGTGTCATCGCATCAGTGAAGATGAAAACAGTCAGTATCAGCAAATATTCACCCAACTGAGAAGCTTTAACCCACAACTGAAACTCTTGGGGCTAACCGCCACCCCCTACCGGATGGGGATGGGTTGGATCTACCGTTATCATTATCGAGGCTTCTGTCGCAGCAGCGAGGCACGCCCCTTTGAACACTGCATCTATGAGCTGCCCCTGCAATATATGATTAAACGGGGCTTCCTCACCCCACCCCGCATGGTGGATGCGCCGATCGCCCAGTATGATTTTTCAGCACTCAATGCCAACCGTTTTGGTCACTATGCTGAAACAGAGGTGAATCAGCTGCTTGTGAGCCACCCGAGAGTGACCCAGGCTATCTGTGAGCAGATCGAAACCCTTGCCGCTGAACGCCAAGGCGTGATGATCTTTGCCGCCACCGTTAAACACGCCCATGAGGTCTGCCGATACTTACCGGCTAATGAAACGGCCCTGATCACCGGTGCCACAGCCAATACCGAACGGGACGAGCTGATCCATCAGTTTAAGCAGAAAAAAATCAAATACCTGGTTAACGTGGCCGTACTCACCACCGGCTTCGATGCCCCCCATGTCGACTTTATCGCAATACTAAGGCCTACTCAGTCGGTGTCGCTGTTCCAACAGATCGTCGGCCGAGGGCTCCGGCTCGCTGAAGGAAAAGAGGACTGCCTCGTGATGGATTATGCCGGTAACGGTTTTAATCTGTTTGCCCCCGAAGTAGGCCAACCAAAGCCCGATAGCAGTAGCGTTCCTGTTCAGGTGTTTTGTCCCAAATGCGAATTTGCCAATATTTTTTGGGGTAAGACAGATGATGAAGGCAATGTGATCGAGCACTTCGGCCGACGCTGCCAAGGCACGTTACCGGATGATAACGGCACAATCGCCCAATGCGACTACCGTTTCCGCTTTAAAGAGTGCCCACAATGTAATGCAGAAAACGATATTGCCGCCCGCAACTGCCATCAATGCGGCCACGCCATTATCGACCCCGACGACCAGCTCAAGGCCGCCCTTAAACTCAAAGACGCCCGCGTGATCCGCTGTGCCGGCATCTCAATGACCGACACCCAGGGTAAACTAAAGATCATCTATCATGATGAAGAAGGTGAAGAGCTAAGCGAACAGTTTGATCTGCAAAAAATAGCGCAGCGTAAACGCTTTAATGAGCTTTTCGGCCGCCGCTTCGGTCAAAGCCTAACACCACGTCAATTTACTTCCACCGACGAGGTCTTAGCCGTCGCAACACTCTTTACCGCACCCGATTTCGTTGTCGCGCGAAAATCAGGGCAGTTCTGGCGTATTCAAGAGCGCGTTTTTGATTATCAGGGCCGCTATCGTAAAGCCAATCAACTCTAATGTTCGCCATACAAACCTACTTTCAGACCAACACGCATCCGTAGTCGTTACCCCGTCGCAGCCTGATCCGGTAACCAGCGCAACGAGGTCAATAATGACTCGATCACCTTCAACCTAGGCGTGCTTCGGTGCCGAATCAAAACCGTGGGCACCATCGCTAGCTCATCGGGCAATACCTCTAATGTTAGCTGTTCACGATAAACCGACAACTCAACCACATTACGCGGCATCAGGGTAACGCCTAGGCCCTGCGCCACACAGCCGAGAATGCCTTCAAGGGTTCCCAACTCGCTTAAACCATAACGGCTATCGCGATAATCCCGCGCCCACAACAACGCTTTGCTGCGATAAACACAGCCCTCACGAAACAGCACCAGATTATCCGCTGGGGTGACATGTTTAGGCTGCACTAATACCAGCTCCTGATTGAGTACATCCATACTCATTAAATCCGGATGGTTAATGGGCCCCGCGACGAAAGCGCAATCCACATGATGATCTAGTACGGCCCGCACGAGTTCAGCGGTTGTCGCCGCCATCACCTGTGGTTTTAATTTAGGGCAACACTCGCGGAGCGCCCCGAGCAACGGAGGCAGATGGGTGGCGGTGAACGTTTCCATCGCACCAATTTTGATTTCAGCCGCTCCCTTCCCTGCCAACCGAACCGCAACACCGGCTTGACGCTCCAACTGTAAAATCTGTTCAGCGTATTCCAATAACACCCGCCCTGGGCCGGTTAATTCAAGCCCACGTCCCTTGCGTGAAAACAGCTGGGTGCCGAGTTCCTCTTCTAAACGCTGGATACGGGTCGTGACATTCGACTGTACGGTGTTCAACTGCTTGGCCGCCGCTAAAATACCGCCCTCTTTGGCCACTTTTTCAAAGGTTTTCAGTGCTATGATTTCCAACATTGCCTCCATGACAGATAACCGTAGATGATTGTTTCGCTCACCTACCATTCTTAATAACAGAACATTAGTATCTCAATAATTCGTTTGTAAAGAATTATATAAATATATACGCTTATTGGTATAACAATAATAGGCGATAAATTAATGGGTACAACGGATGACAAACAGCATCTCAAGGTGCTGGGTTCAGGCTTGCTGGGGCTTATTCTAACCATCGGTATCGCACGCTTTTGCTACACAACACTGCTGCCAGTCATGCAATCCGAAGCAGGACTCAGCGACTTAGCCGGAGGCTATCTGGCCACCATTAACTACATCGGCTATATGTGCGGTGCAGTACTCGCGGCCACCGTCGGCAACTTAAAAACCAAAGATAGACTCTATCGTGCTGGGTTGATTACCGCCGTGATAACCACCCTCGGCATGGCCTTCACCGATAATATCTGGCTATGGGGCGTACTGCGGTTCTTTTCTGGGCTGAGCAGCGCCAGCGGTATGTTAATCAGTGCAGGCTTAATCATGAACTGGCTGCTGCGTCACGGTCATCGACCAGAACTCGGCATTCACTATGCGGGTGCTGGTTTAGGCATCATCGTCAGTGGCCTAGCCGCTGAATTGATGCTTGGCCACCTTGATTGGCATGATCAATGGCTCGCGGTCGGCATCATCGGTTCACTGATCGCTATCCCCGCTTGGCGTTGGTTACCCCGCCCCGATACCAGTCACCAAACAAAAGCGGGGGTGCCATTACAGGATAATCCCCCCAGTCGCCGCTGGTTATTTTTGCTCGGCATTATGTATTTCTGTGCTGGGTATGCCTACGTTATCAGCGCGACCTTTCTCGTCGCCATCGTTGAAGCACAGCCCGGCTTGCAGGGTGAAGGCCAAATTGTCTGGATCTTTGTTGGTCTGAGCGCAACGCCCGCGGTTATCCTGTGGGATAGATTTGCTCGTCAACAGGGTGAATTAAACGCCCTATTATTGGCTTTCTTAATTCAGATTGTCGGCATTATCCTGCCGGTGGTGAGTGATAACCTGTGGGTAGCGCTGCTCAGCGCGATGCTCTACGGCGGAAGTTTTATCGGCATTGTCAGCTTAGTGTTAGCCATGGCAGGACGTTTTTACCCCACCAAACCCGCCAAACTGATGGGAAAACTCACCCTGTTATACGGCATTGCCCAGATCGGCGCCCCCGCGATTGCCGGTATCATCGCCGACAGAGGCGGTAGCTATGCCGACTCCCTCTATATCGCTGCCGCTATTTCCGTGCTGGGTGCTGGCATGATTCTGATACTCAAAGGGATTCAAGCACAGGAAGTCGCCCTAAAATCGGCCTAAAAAAAACGGTTCCGAGGAACCGTTTTCATCCAACAATGCTTATGCGATAGGGCATCTGAAAATTAGACAACGTCAGTGTTTAAGACCTGTAAAACCAGCTTCGCGTAGAAATTGGATTAATGTATCGGCATGTAGCTCAATTTTATCAACCGAACTATGGCCCGCCCCCTCTATCTCAATTAAGCGTAAGTGTGGCGCTGGGCAATGACGTAGAATCGCTCGCGCATCATCAACCGGAATAACAAGATCATCTTTGCCATGCACCATTAATATCGGGCACCTGATACGACAAACCGTATTAATAGGCGCAAAGGTGGTAAATCGATGTTCAATAACCCACTCGACATAACGGATAACCTTTCGCCGCAACCATGCCGGTATATGCAAGCTTTGCAGATAGCGTTGCATCATCCATTCTGGGTGCGCAAACGCGGATACACTGATCACGGCAGCAATATCGGTGCGCCTAGACGCCTCAAACAAGACCGCCCCCGCTCCGACTGAATGACCCAATAACGCTATTTTCTTGGCACGATCGGGATATTCACCTTTCAGCCAGTCGATGGCACTACCGATATCCTCAGCAAAACGCGGTAAAGATGAAAATGTATCGGCGTCACTCTGTCCATGACTGCGTGCATCGAACAGCAACACATTCATACCTGCCTGATAAAATGGCAGCGCCAGCGGCAACATCATAGCGGCATTACTGCCCCACCCATGCAGCACAACCAGGGTTTCTTGCGCGCCTTCTATCGGCAACAGCCAGCCGGATAAATGCTTATTGACTTTAACCGGAATCAAGACCGACAAGAAATCAACATTAAGCCGTGTTTTAGGGGTGTCTGTGGACTCTATTTTTGGGGCACGAAACCCCAAGTGGATAGCGATGACAAACACCCCCACTAACACCACCACGGCGAGCAGCACAACCAACAGGTAACTCATAATAGCGCCACTCTCGCGATGATTTAAATCGGTGTATAGCCTTCCAGCATGATGTCGTAAACGGGCCGGAGTAATGATTTTTCCATCACCCAAGATAATTTACTTTTCGCAAGCGGATCCACCACCTCAAATGGCAAGGCCGTCACCGGCTGCAAACTATAGTCAAACTCCCACAACATGGCATGCCCGACATCCAAAATCATCGGACAAGAGGTATAACCATCCCATCGTGCTGGCATCTCCTCTTCACGAATGAGCGCCGTCAAATTGGTCGCCACAACGGGTAACTGCGCCTTCACCGATGCGGCCGTTTTGCCAACAGGGGTACCTACTGTGTCACCCAAGCCAAAGACATTGGCATAGCGTTTATGCTGCAAGCTGTACTTATCGACTTCGACATAACCTTTAAAATCAGCCGTATCCGCTAGCGCCGAATCACGCACGACCGGTATCGCCGACATGGGTGGCGAAATATGGATAAAGTCCCATTCGGCTTTAATTTGTCCGCCATCGCGGGTGCTAAACCAAGCCTCCTGAGTCTGACTATCAATGGCCTGCAGGTCGTGTTCGTAATGAGGCTGTATCTCTCTTTCCTGCCAGATTTCTTGCAACCGTTTATCAAACACCTTCACACTGAATAAGAAATCTTCAGCCGTCATATAATCAAATTGAAAACGATCCCGCTGGCCCGCCTGATGCGCAAAATATTCGACTAAGTTCGTCGCTTTTAAAGGCGCGCCAGCGCATTTCATCGCGCCCTTCGGCCGTGTAAATACCCCCTGCCCACCATTGGATTGCGCAAACTTCATCGCTTGTTTATGGCTGGCAATACCCGCCTCGGGACTATGATAGATACTCGCTATACCGTCTTGCCCTATCTGATCGGGATCTAAGCCCTCAATTAAATCGAAGCGTAACTCCAAACCGGTTGCGACAATCAGGTAATCATAATCCAGCTTTCCTGTTTGAGCGGTGTGCAGCTGGTTATTATCCGGATCAAACTCCGTCACGCTGTCATTAATCCAACGCACATCAGCGTCCATGTATTCTTTATTCGTGCTGACCACATCATCACGACTGTCATACACTCCCGCCAGTAATAATGTTTGTCCCGGCTGATACCAATGATAAGGCCGAGGTTCCACCACCGTAATGCGAGCACCTCTAAGGTACATGTTCAATTTATTGGCAATGGCCATCCCAGCCGCGCCACCACCCGCAATGACAATTCTCGCGTTTGTTTCCTGTTTATTCAGTTCCCACGCTAATAAGCCCGTGGCGGAAGCAGCACCCACCGCAGCACCAGAAATAAGCAGTTTACGTCGACTAATAGCCATTTTTACATCCTCGTTCTGACTCAAAATAGAGTGTGGTAACTGATACAGCCACACAGGGCGAACTCTTATGAGAAACCCCTGTTTTATTTATTGGGCGGCAGGTCGAGATTAAGGCATAACACCTTATCGTTTACCTGAAGTATGTGATACGCCAACTACGCTGACATAAACCCTCTAAAGCTGATTTGCCTACGGATCACTTTGCACACTTTATCTTTACACTTTACTTGGCAGCGTCATTGTCTTTCAAACACGTTAAGTCAATCAAACAACCGACACTCATCGGCTTCTCAGTACATTCCCTTATTTATATTAGTTATTGCTAATATTTAATGCAAGGCAAATCATCACATGACACTGCGATCAGCCACCATTGGCTGATATCCGCTCGACCCTACGATCAAGACCCTCAACATTACGCTTTGAATAGGGGGTAAATGCGAACACTTTGGCAAAGGTTGGGGAGTGTTTTCCCCAGTGAGTTGACCAACGACATGATTCACTTTTGATGCGGTGACTATTCATCTAAATGAAACTTGTGCAAAGATCTGTGAAGAATGGGTGCGATTATAATGCTGCTCGTAGCAAGGAAAATATAGCTAGATAGTATTCCATATATGCTAACAAATAATTGCCCTGGGATGCTTTCAGGTATAATTGATAATCCAAGTCCACTCGTTAGGGTAATTGAAGCGACAAGGGCTGAACCAAAATTCATATTGTCAAAGTAGATATGGCCAACGACTCCAATGATCAAGGTTACAATGACCAATAACAGTGCTGCCAATATATGGAGTAACACTCTTTTCCTAAAGGATTTTTTATCGATTAAAGGTTTTCCCTTACTTTCATACATTATTTATCTCGCATCGTTTTATTGAGCATAACGCCTAAATTGAGCGGCGGCCCGACAGAGGCGTCCGGTGGGCGACCGCAGACCGGGAACGAACTTGAATGATGGGTTATAGATAAAGCTACCAGCCCCACCAACGTTCAACCTTGAGTATGCCGTGCCAAATCCCCCCAAGAATAGATGGAAAAAGACGCGGAAGCAGCAACGCAAGCACAGCAAATATGATGATGCAGGCAATAAGATAGCTACTGCTGAAGAACCCTGCATCAAAGTATGACAGCTGCTTGTTGACTCCAAACCAGATCAACGCAGCGGTAGGAACAGAAAAAAACAGAGATGCAAAGAGGCCGATCAGTCTCGAAGCTAGAAAACCGCCTTGGTTAGAATTCCTTGCCATTTTGTACCACTACTCCTTGTGTATAACGCCCGCGTAATAGGCGCGAGCTTGCGAACGTCCTTATTGACGCGTTTGTTAGACCCACCGGTCTCGTAGCGCCATTCCCGTCACTTTCACGCGCCGCGCCTTCGAAAGTATTCACTTAGTCGCTGGTATCCCGCATCTTGCCCAAGCTGTGTATCAGCCTGCACGATGTCGTCCAAACATTGCCCCAGTTCCCGGGGCGCCCACTGTTGATCGCCAATCACTGAATTCAACAGCAACTGTGCCTCCGTTGGGAATCGTTTACACAGGCCAGATTCGGCAAGTGGATGAACGACGTAGTGAGGGTATTCAATGGGTTGCAGCCAGTCCTGCACTGCAGCCAAGGCCGCCGGAAACTCGCCTCGGGCAGCAATGACCAACCGGGTCAAGGACTCGGCGATTCGCGGGGTCGCCAAGTCGCGGGACTTTGGCCAGATCTGTTGCCAGAACGGCTGGACACGGTTTTTCCAGTAGTCTTCACGCTGATCGGCTGCACCTTCAAGCGTCTGGGAGAGCGCTTGCGCGGATTCCTCTAGGCCTTCTTGTGGAAGCGAACCAATCGCAGCGCGAAACTCCTCTACAGTGTATCCCTCGGTCGGACCCAATGCCGCGTAGGTGAGGAAAGTTGCGAATTGCTGTCGGTGCTCGCCAAGATCGGCATAGTGGTTTGCACTATCCAGAAACTGTGACTTTAAGGCTGTCAGCAATGGCTGGTATAAACGGGGTGACCAGAGGAAGCCTTCCCAAGCGGCCTTGGCTTCAACGGAGTTACTCCAGCTGAACAGCGGCAGTAGGTGCTGTTCGGTCCAAGGGCGATCCACACGAAAAAATGCAATCAGCCGCGAACTCATCAGCACCCGACCGTGCCGGAGTCGATCTATCTGCACGTCGCATAGAGTGGTGAAGATGGGCTTTAATTCAGCAGGAAGCAGATCGTTGTCATTCGGGTTCTGCTTGAACCACAAGTTGATTAAAGACTGCGTGACATGCCCGATCGGGTGATTAATGGCCTCCGTAACAGGTTGGTCAATTGATGCTCCGTTGCTCGTCATTCCCGTGCCCGGATCAATCGGCAGAGCCAGCACGCGCTGGCACAAATTCAGCAGAATGCTTTCGTGGACGTTGATGGACTTGGAAACGGCTTCCATCCACCACGTAACTGCGTGGTCAATCTCCTGGAGTACTGCATCAGGCATAGTCTGCACTAGCGGCGCTGCGTAACGCCATGAGCGCAGCACCATTCCTTCTTCAGCCCAAGCTTGCAGAGCTTCGCGCCACCGGCCAGCGGGCCACACGTCATCCTGTGCTAGATCACACAATGCGGACAAACTGTGAAAGAAGCGCGAACGGCAAACCTCACGCCACGTGTCTTCGTAGAAGGGTCGCCGTTCTTGCGCCGGTTTTGTGAGCCATTGCACCAGATCCTGCCGCTTGCGGGGTGCAATGTCGACTTCTCGGCTGTCTTCGTAATCCGGATCGCCCGTGCCACTCATCCAGTGTGAGAACTCGTCACTTTCATTGTTCGCCAACTGCCATTGCGGGTAGGCAGCGGATATTTTCGCCAAGCGTGCCGCTGCAGGCGCCCCCAACACGAGGCCTGATGTGTTCAATTTGGCCAAGCGGAGCCAGACGGAGCGAGCTACCAAGTCTTGCCACCGATCCTCCTCCAAATCGTCTCGGTACATCGCGCGCGGCGGGCCTGCCAATATGGCTGTTTCTAGACGTTCCTGTGCAGCCCCTGCCAAATGCCGTCCCTGCAGAACGATCAGTCTGAACACCTCCCGCCCTGTATCTGTGTACCACAGCCACCATGCGTTTTCCGCCAGCAACCAATCCACCCACTGTTCTGTCGGAATGCAGTGGTCGTGGCTAGCGGCAAATAGCGCCAGACGTTTAAAGGTGGGGTACGGCAATTCAAACCAGCTCTGTGCGATTCGTGTCGCGCGCACGCTGTCATTCACGAGAACCGCCAACCAAGCATCACGCAGCAATTCGATCAGGCTCACCCAATCTCGGAAGCCCCGGTTCTGCCAATGTGGCGTGATGGATGGAAGATCCCAATGCGAGCGGTCGCTACGGTTGTCGTCCTCGCCCAACTCGCACAAAAGATCCAGTGCGTCACGAAGCAGCTGCTGGAAGTCTTCAAACAGCTGCGACAGAGCTGATTTCCATGGCTCATCGGCAAGGTCGCGCAGAGCGGAATGCACGTGATTAGTGGCCAGCACCAGTTCCCAGTCCACCAACTGCTTGATTTTTGTAGGCTCATCGGTACTGCTCGAGTCGTCGTTCCAGCGAAACGGCTTCTTCAAAACCACCTTGGGGGCAAGCAGCTCGCGTAACTCCAGACGCAATGTCGTAGTCAGTCCCTCCCGCTTCAGCCGATCATTCCAGCGATACAGACCGGAGTCGTGCAACGGGGATTTCACCCGACCGCTGAGCAATAGGCGCCACAAGGTATGCATCAAGGGGCCAGGGATCGCCTTGGGGGCATGCAAGCGAATTTCATCCAGCTCGAAGGTTTTGCCTTGACGCGCCAATGAAGCAAAGCGATCAAGTTCGTGCTCAATCAACCACTGCCACCGGTCGTGCATTTGCCCACCGCGCTCAGCAATCCAGATGATAAGTCTCGGGTCATCCAGGTGGCGTACCAGCCAGCGGGCCAGATGGAACATCACATCATCCCACTGGATGCTGGTTAGGTCCCCAGAGGCCAGTAGCATGGATGGGGCACGGTCATAGGATGCGGGTCGGCGAATCAGACTGAAGCGCAGCTCGGCATCCACATCATCTTGTGGCTGCACGCCAAAACGGGCTAGATCGCCGTGCCCAAAACGTTCATGCGAGAAGGGCTCCAGCAGCCAGTCCAGCGAAGGGACAGGATTGAGGTCCGCAAAGCGCTTTGCCGGTAAACCTGATTTATCTGACAAGGCCCACAGCATCCGGCCAACGAAATCATCCTGCCGCGTGCTGTCCTGTGGACGAGCAAGGGCGTGTTTGACGACAATGGCCTCTTTGCCCTGCACTCCGTCGCGGTAGGTATCTGCCCAAGCATGCAAAGTCTGGTGTAGCGCTGAGTGGTCATGGCTACCAGCAGGTACGTTGTAGAGTATAGGAGTGACACCCTTGGCTTCCCACTCGATGGTCTTACTGTGCTCTTGCCCCGGTTCGCAATCTCCCAGTGCCCAAGCCTGCGGCGTGACTTCTCCAAGCATCCGGTCGGCAGCCAGCGCATCCATCATGTAGCGAAGCACCGGATCGTTGATGCTGTAACCCACGAAGCAGACCACATAATTGCGGAACAACTCGCTTACAAAGCGTGCCGCCCAGCGCTCTGTGAGGTAGGCCAAGCCGAAATCACCGCTAGTGACAACCAGACGGTTCAAGCTCGTGTCGTCCACCTTTTCAGGTAACAGGCCGTGTAGATAAACCAGCCCGTTCCAACGGCTGTTTTTGGGGATGGGCAGCATAGGGGCTGCGTACTCTTGGAACTCTTGGTCCGTGCGTTTGGCCGCCACGTGAAAGATACGATCAAAGTTGGTGGTGACCAGCCGCAACGCTCCCTCACGGTTGCGCGCCAGATGCAACAGCGCTGCCTGTGTATTGGTTGCCCCCTTGCGGCGGAGTTTTGGCTTCAAGGCATTTGCCAAAGCACGACGGACGGCCAAACGCTGGCCCGGCAGGCGCCGTTCGAGCAGATCAAGTGTGGCATCGAACTGCCCACGCTCGAAGGCCCCTCGTTCAATGTCCGAAAGTGCCGTTCCATTCAACCGGTAAATTTGCTCTACAAGGCCCTTGAAACCCGGCAAACCGGCAGGGTAGGAAATACCTGCTCCGCAAAAGAACACCACACGACCATCCTCATGCGCTTGCAAGAGCGCATCCGGTATATCAGGGCCGTCCGTGATGAATTGCATTTCTTTACTTCCTACTCAATGGTATTTCACTCGAGAAAATGATCGCTCGATGGGGCTAACAGCTAATTATAGTGCACTTTGGCGCTATATTGCCAAAGCACCATAATGCTAGAAATACGATAAACCAAAGGGAGCTTTTATCTTATATATCAGAAGGTTAAGAACGTACGAGAGAAGCACTTTACAGAATATTAGTGCCGATCGAGGCCGCATCCCTGCCATAAACGTGACTCAATCATAATAGCTAGATGCTGCTAAATCAAAGCGTTGGCTCAATACTTTGTGTATTCAAGGGAAAAGAGGTCCGTTGAACAGGGATAATGAACATATCACTATAACCCCTTTAGAATTTTAGACAAACGAACGTTTGTCTAAAATTTAAATACCCCTAACACAAAAAAAACGGCTCCTAAGAACCGTTTTTTATCAAAAAATATTTGTGATAGGGTATTTAAAAACTAGACAAAGTCAGTGCTTGAGGCCAGTAAAACCGTCTGCCAAAAAATCCTAATAGGGTATTTAAAAGTTAGACAAACTGAAACGCCCGTATTACGGGGCATCCAGACTATCCCGCATATAAGCATCTATCGCTCTTGCGACACACAAAACAGCCTTATTTTGAAATGGATATGGTACATCGACTTGCGGAGAACAGTGTGGGATCAACTCACCCATTACTCCGCGAATAAAGGATGAGTCAATTGTTTCAAGGTCGTCATTCATCATAGACCTGTTGATTAAACGAGTAGGACGATATGGAACCAAAACCAACATTTTATCGTTGAATAACGCCTCCGTCTCGCATTGAGCACATCTGCTAGCTACGTCCCTGATCGATTAAACCCGGTTGCTCTTTGATGATCAAAATAAGCTTCTATAAATGGTCTCTAACTGAGTTACTGCCCAGTAATAAAACGACACCCGCTGCCAAACTCGTATCCGTAGTCTTTAGTTGATCAAACGATTTTTATCGACCCAGTATTTCTCACGAATTGCACGCTTAAGAACCTTTCCGACGGGACTTCGCGGAAGGTCTTCCCATATTTCCACCGTTTTAGGTGATTTAACACTGCCAAGTATAGATTTTGCATGCTCAATCAACTCGATTTCGGTTGTCAGTTTCCCACTTTGTAACTGAACTACAGCTTTAACTGCCTCTCCCCATTTGTCATCTGGTACTCCGATAACAGCACAGTCTTGGACTGCTTCATGAGAAAGCAGAGCCTGCTCAACCTCAGAAGAAAAAACATTAAAACCACCCGTAATAATCATGTCTTTTTTACGGTCGACTAAGTGATAATATCCATCCGCATCTTTAAACGCGATATCTCCCATTAAGTGCCAACCATTAACGGTCGCCTCTGCTGTGGCTGTTGGGTTCTTATAATACCCCAACATGACGAGATCTGACCGGACAGCCATTTCACCACGTTCACCGTCTTTAACAGGACAACCCATTTCGTCTAAAATCGCCAACTCAACATACGGAGTACTCTTACCGCAGCTTGAAAGCACAGAATCAGAAGCAAACCCATCATCAGACAAATGCTGCGAAGCAGAAAGATGCGCGCAAGTACATGGTGCTTCTGATTGACCAAAAAATTGGGTCATAACTGGCCCAAATACTGTGATGGCCTCTTTCAGTTTGGTCACGGACATGGGTGCCGCACCATAAATAAAGTACTTCAATGAAGAATAATTAAATGACCGCACCTTCGGATGAGAAAGCATCATATAGATCAAAGTCGGTGGTAGGAAAAGATCTGTCACTCCATGTTTTTCTATCAACTCCATCAGGTTCAATGCATCAGGCGAAGTAGTGATAACGGTGGTTCCACCTTTAGCCATGATAGGAAAGGCAAGTAATCCTGCTGCATGGGTAAGCGGCGCAGCGGCAAGGTACACAGGAGGAGCATCATGAGGGCAAAGCTCTATCATCGTACGATTAAATATCGATAAATTATTCCGACTCAACATGGCGCCTTTGGGCATCCCAGTAGTCCCGCCAGTCGGCAATATCATACACATCTTATCTAAAGATCGATCCACTTTCGGCATAACATCTGAAGTATCACCTAGCCATCTATCAATGCTCAGATCACTGTTTATATCTCGATCAACACAGATAAAAACCTTAATCTTAGGCAACGCGTTACGAATCTCCTGAATAGTCTCAACCATGTTTGAATGGTAAAACAAAACTTGGGCATCAAAAGCATTGCAGAGGTCGCGGTTGTTATCCGCCGTATTCTTAGCATTGAGTGGAACCCAAGACATCCCCGCTTTCATAATGCCAAGTACACAAGAAAAGGCTACAGCATCATTCGCACTGAGAACCGCCCCCTGTGTACCTTCTCCCAACCCTAACGTGAGTAGTTTGTTAGCGATTTGATTGGTTAAACAATCGATCTCTCGATAGCTCCATGATTGTTCCTCAGCCACGAAACAAGCTCGTTCAGGGAAACCAGCCAAGCCTTGTTCAAATGCAGTAACTATGTCCATTTATCCCTTCCCTCAACTGTTCCCAAGAATCGTCACGCAGGCGCTCGCTTCTTCAACACCCAGTAAACCACCACCATTTTCGGCAATCGCAAAGCGGGCATTTTCAACTTGCCGAGCGCCTACACGTCCTCGCAGCTGTTGCGTTAATTCATATATTTGTCCCAAGCCAGTAGCTCCAATGGGATGACCTTTACTCTCTAGCCCTCCTGATGGGTTGATGGGAATACTTCCACCTAGGCGTGTCGCTCCGCTTTCAGCAAGCACACCACCTTCGCCGAAGGGCGCAAAGCCGAGACATTCAGATTGTAAAATTTCCCCAAAAGCCGCGGCATCATGAACCTCCGCTACACTCATATCTTTGGGTCCTAATCCTGCTTGTTCGTATGCTGCTTGGGCTGCTAATGTCGTGATATGATTTTTATAATCACGCGCATCTCGGTTGGTGCCTGAACGCAGCACTGTGGCAAGAATTTTAACCGGCATCCCCTTGAAACGATGTAGCATACCCCCGCTGACAACAATTGCCGCTGCCGCGCCATCACTGATTGGAGAACACATCGGAATGGTCAAAGGACCGGTCACTATAGGTGCAGCAAGGACCTCTTCGACACTCATATCCCTTTGGTACTGGGATTTAGAATTCATCGTAGAGTGAAAGTGGTTTTTAGAAGACACCACTGCCATCTGTCGTTGTGTGGTACCGTAGGCTTCCATATGATGACGGGCCATATGATTGTAAAGGTCCATGAACATCGAGCGCTTTCTTCCATCTGCCGCAGAATTTTCCGGCGAGAAATACCCCCCAATTAATGTTTTGATATTCTCCTCTGGAGTTTCAACATCCCACGCCGTATTGAAAATCTCAAAGCCTTTCGCTTTATTCTCCGTCAGCAGCTTATCAACACCTACCGCAAGAGCCACATTGGCCGCACCACTACGGACATGATTAACAGCCATATGAAACGCGGTAGTCCCCGTCGCGCAGGCATTTTCCACATTGACCACAGGTATACCTCTAATTCCCATGGCACCTAATGCAATCTGTCCTCCTATCATGTACTGGCCTTCCAGCAACCCTTGTGCCGTATTACCAAAATAAGCCGCATCTAGATCACCGGCTTCTACGCCTGAGTCTTCTAGAGCTTCTGTCACGGCGATGCGCGTCAGAGACTTCACACTTTGCGTTAAGTGGCGACCAAAATCGGTCATACCAACGCCGACAATATAAACATCTCTCATGTATTAACTCCTATCTAATAATTCCGCACCGTTTTAAAACCGGTCCGGCGTTCGTTAGAAAATCTTTTCAGGTAACCACAGAACGATTTGTGGAAAAATCGTAAACAAGACCACCGCTGACAACATAATCAAAAAGAAAGGTACCGTTGCTCGTGCGATCTCACCAATTGTTGCGCCAGAGATTGACTGAATGATGAACAAGTTGAATCCAACGGGAGGAGTCATCAGCCCTAGTTCGATCATTAAAACCAAAAACACACCAAACCAGATCGGATCAATTCCTGAAGCGATAACAATGGGCATAATCAGAGGAAGTGAAACCACCATGATTGAAATGCCATCTAAAAACAGTCCTAAGAAAATGTAAAAAACAGCAATCGCTATCAACAACATAGTGGCGCTTAGACTCATGCCGACAACCCAGTTAGCCAAAGCTTGTGGTATTCCAACCATCCCGGCTGCCGCAGACATAACAGATGCTGAAATAACCACCGCTCCCATTACACACGTTAGCCGAGTGGCTGCTACCAGCGAGCTGCGTAATAACTCCCAAGACATTCGACGTTCAATAAGAATCAACATACAGGCTCCAGCAACACCTACTGAAGCAGCTTCCGTCGGCGAAGCAATACCACCATAAATGCTACCTAACACCACAAACACAAGTACAAGAATAGGTATCAGGCCTAATAACGCACTCAGGTTTTCCGGTTTTGAATCGAGCTTAGTACCCCTACCGCGTAGCGCAATATATGATGAATACATCATAGCCAACACCAATCCAGGAATTAGTCCGGCAGCAAATAGACGTACGATAGAAACATCAGCAATGACCCCATAAACAATCATTGCGATAGAAGGTGGAATAAGCAGTCCAAATGATCCCGAACCTGCAAGTGAACCTAGAACCAATCGCCGGTCATATCCGCGCCCCAACAACTCAGGCACGCTGATCCGGCCAATCGTCGCTGTCGTTGCTGCTGAAGATCCCGAAACTGCGGCAAATGTAGTACATCCGGCAACGTTAACGTGTAATAACCCACCGGGAAAGTGCCTGAATATAGGAGCAAGCCCTTCAAAAAGTCGCTTTGATAGATCAGCTCGGAAAAGCATTTCTCCCATCAAAAGAAACAAGGGGATGGCCGATAATTCCCACGAACGTGACGCCCTAACAGAAACCTTAGCAGCAAGAATCCCTGCTTTTTCCAAACTGAAATCGCCCCCAAGTACCATCATTAGGATCGCGATAACAAATAAAGTTACAAAGGCCCATAGTCCAAGTGCCAGCGCCCCAATAAAAATAGCCAAAAGGACAATCGCGATTTCAATCTCCATAGTCAATCGCTCCTTCATTAGTATTTACCGATGCCTTAGGCCAAATAAGGTTTAAGCCGTGGGCGAATATAACGACTGCTAGAGAAACCAAACCAAATAAAGTTACTCCTTCAGGAATCCACAAGGGAAAGGCGAATACTCCAGGAGAGGTTACCCCTCGGTCGAACAGTTTCAATGCCGCACGTAATATGTAGCGCGCCCAGAACAAGACAACAAATAAGGCAATAAGAGTCATACACAGTTCTAAAACTTTTCGATGGTTTTCGCTTAAGCAGTCACTGAGCAACGTCAACCGTATCATTGCACCATCATGAAATGTCGGTGCCAACGCTAGGATAATGGCACCTGAAACGAGGTAACCTGCAAACTCTTCAGTGACAAGCAGAGAACTATCAAACACTGATCTCAGAAGGATTTCGGTTAAAATTAATAAGACAAGCGTGGTAATGGCAGTCGTCGCGCCAATCATACAAATCGTGCAAAGGTGACGCACTAATCGCTGAATAATGGCCATGTCATTCTCCATATAGAAGGATTGAACAGGCGGCCAGATTACAAAAGCCACCTGTATTGGTCCTCGCGATTACTTTTCTTTAATTGCCTGGAATAACTCCGCACCGGTAGGCCCAACAGCCTTAATCCATTCGGAAGCGGCAGTCTCCGAAATTTCTGTAAAACGGGCTTTTAAGTCATCGTTAGGCTTATCGTGTATAGCAATTCCATGCTCGCGAAATGACGCTTTAAAGCCATCTATCGCTGCCAGAGATTCCTTCCAATTAGTCTGTGTATAGACATCACCGGCCTTCAGTAAGGCATTCTGATATTCAGGTGAAAGATCATCGAATGCTTCTTTTGAAACATGAAGCAAGGTAATCGGTGTCGAATACCCAATTTCACTGAAGTCTGTAATCCCTAAATCCCACGCTTTAATCGCTGCACCGCCAAAGGAAGACGTCAGCACCGCATCAATTACTCCAGACGATAATGAGGAAACGACATCACTCCAAGCTAATTGCACTGGTGATGCACCTACATCGCTAAATGCACTAGCCGAAAACGAATCATAAGTACGAATCTTCACACCAGCGAAATCATCCACGCTAGATATTTCATGCTTTCCAAAAATACCAACAGCAGGAAATGATCCCCATCCAATCATTATTTGGTCATGCTTTTCAAACGCGGCAGCGAATTCAGGTGTCACAATGTCCATCATCCGCAAAACATCATCGTTACTAGGTGCTACAAAAGGTAGCCCCACAACACCAAAAATCTGCTCATAACCCGTCAGATCGACAGCACCTGTCTCTGCAATTTCAACAACATTGTCAGCAACAATCTCGAAATTATCAGCACCTTTGAACCCAAGAGAGCCATCAAGATTAAGTTGTAAAACAAATCCCCCATCCGTTAGCCGAGAAAGCTCTTCAGCCATCGCATTGAACGATGCCCCAACATGAGATTTAGACGGATAGGTCGATGTCACACGCCAAGTTACGTTCTGGGCGGCAACACTGCTCGCCATGATGGTGGCAACAACACCGCAAAAAAACATTCTTATTTTCATTATTTACCCTCCAGAGTCGCTTTATCACCAGTTGAAACTGGCTTGAAACAAATTACTACATCAATATTATATATGCAATACATATATATAATGCATTGCATAGTTTATTTTCATCCCGATAAACGGCACAATAAAAACTGAAATAGGAGATTAGCCTTGAAACCAGAAACTATACGTCCGGCCGATCTTCCAGATGCGGTTCACATTTGCACCTCAGAACTTGTATTCTGGGGACCTCGTTTTGCAACGATATCTGCAAACGCTAAATTGGCAGAAATGGGCCTGACACGTTCGCATTTTAGAGTGATGTATTTTGTGCGTTTCCGCAGAGGGATCAGAACAAACGAACTTCAAGAGTTGTTAATGATTAACGCGGCAAGCCTAAATCGCGTAATGAGAGAGTTAGTTCGTGATGATTACATCGAACAGATAACAAATGAAGACGATCGCCGTATTCGACATCATTATGTAACCGCCAAAGGCCTCTCAGTTTTAGAGATAGCATTTGCCGAACAGAAGGCGACTCTTGATAAAGTATTTGCAGAGGTCGGGGAAACTGCCGTACGCCATTTTTTAGAAGTCCTTTACCATTTAATTCCGCCAGAGCGGCGTCAATATCTGACGATCAAACCTGAGGATCTTCCTATATAAATAGATCGATGCGACCTTCGAGCGCTTTTTCTTGTGATTGGATATCAGCGAAGACAAGTAATTCAGTTTAAAGCCCGTATCACGGGCTCTCTATGTTATCGCGCTGCACTTGCTACACACGAAACAGCCTCATTTTGAGTTCAACATGACACATCGCCTTGCAGAGAACCGTGTTGGGTTGGCATTGGTTTTGAGTTTTTTTAAAACCGTGACAAGAGCAAAAATTGCCCAAAGCAGATAATTCCCAAATTAACCTCCGAGTTGAATCTACATGTACATATAATAGGGAAGATGCGAATAAGTCCTTCTCATGAGACAATTTATTTTTAATCTTCGAGCCTGACCATGCCACATCAACTTACCTTTGCCGACAGCGAATTCAACAACAAACGTCGTAAAACACGTAAAGAAATTTTCTTGACTCGAATGGATAGC
>NZ_RQXW01000022.1 GCF_003957515.1 Amphritea opalescens | reverse complement strand
GGCCTGAGAGGTCTTGAGGCGACTTAAAACGGCCTCAAACTATTGCCCCAGTATTTTGTTAATAAAACAGTCATGGCGCTAGAAAAGCAAAACCCCAGCAAAAATACTGGGGTTTATCAGTAACCTGACCCGCCTACTGGCGGGTTTCGTTTAAGCACGACCGACTAAGAGCGACCGATAGAGAATCGACCCAATAGCGCCTGCTGCTGTTTAGCCACATCCAATAACGTCTGGCTACTGTCGGCAGCAATCACCGCTCCTTGGGAGGTCTCAGCCGCCGCGGAGTTAATCGCAACTAAGGTCTGGCTCACCTCGGCAACCGCCTGTGCCTGCTCAACCGCCGCGGTTTCAATAAAGGTGTTGAGATCGCGGATATGCGCCACCGCTTCATTCATCGCTTGCAGTACATTCTGTGAACGACTCGCCTGCTCTACACAGTTCTGTGATTGCTTAAAGCTCTGATTCATCACCGCCGACACCCGCTGAATAGCGCCCTGCATATTCCCTACCATCTCCTGAGTATCCTGTACCGAGGCACGGGTCCGACCTGCTAGCCCTCTGATTTCATCGGCCACCACGGCGAAGCCCCGCCCCTGATCGCCCGCTCGAGCCGCTTCGATCGCTGCGTTCAACGCCAGTAGATTGGTTTTATCGGCAATATCCTTAATGGTGGTTAGGATCATCACAATCTGCTCACCAAACGCGGACATTTCAGCACTCACCCCCATCGCTTGATCAATACCACTCGCTTGGGTTTCGATACTGCCAATGGTATCCAGCATCTGCTGACTCACACTCTGGCTCAGGGATTCAAACTCATGTACCGCCTGCAGGGTTGTTTTACTGTGATCGGCCACTTCTGACACACTATGCTCCATCTCGACCGCCGCCGATGATGTCTGCTCCAGCTTCATACTTTGCTGATCCATCGATTGTGTCGTTTGCTGGCTAATCGCCGCATTACTATTCGCCACCGCCGATAATCTTTCTGCCCCTTCGGCTACCTTCTGCAAAATAGTCCGCAGCTCCTCCACCACCGAGTTAAGGTAGCGGCTCAGATCGCCCAATTCATCTTCACGCTCCACCGCAAACACGACGCTCAGATCACCTTGACGGAAGGCACTCAGTCCCTGATGGATATGCGCCAGCGGCACTCGGATGGTCTGCACCAACACAAACGCCACTATCAACGCAAAGATGACTGAGCCCGCCAACAAACTCACTATCCCAACATGACTAAAGTTGACCAAGGCTTGGGCTTCGTTACGCGCATTGCCCGCTAACTGATGATTCGCTTCAATAAACGCGTTCATCGCATCACGGGCCTGAGTAATGAGACCATCCGTCTTATGCAGACTCTCAACTAATGCTTTATCCGCAGCCGCTTGCTCGGTGTAGTAATCGACTAATCCACCATCGCTATAGAGGTGATTATTAACCGACGTAATGGTTCGCTTAAGCAACTGTACTTTAGGCACCATAGGCTCGGCTTCCTTCAATGCGGCAAGCAGCTCACCTTTACTTTTGGCCAAAGACTCCTGCAATTTTTCAATATCATTTGTGCGCTGATAGTCAACTAATTGAAAACGGTGCATTCTGAAAATAATATTCAGGTCTTGTGCCTTGCGCAGCACCTCTTGATCGACCTGATCTTCATATAGCGACTGCGTCCAGAGGTTGAGCGTATTGCCTAGCGACTGAAAATCGAGTTCCGCCTGACGGGTCTGAAAACCAAGGATAAGGGCCTGTTTACGCTCAGCTATCACTTGACGGGTGATGTCAAAGAACGGCTGACTCACCGCCTCTACTTCATCGAGTGTTGCCTTCAGTTCTGGTTTATCCGCCACTTTTTCGGCAACCAGCGCCTGCGCTTCATTAAACTTAACAATATTCGCCTTAACCTCTTTGACCTTCTTATTCAAATCTCGGATACGGTTTTGCGATAACGCCGAGAAAAGCGCTGAATTGACCTCTTCCAAATAGACCATTTGCTGGAAACTGCCCGACAACGAAGGGATCACCTTGTCAGACACGGTGAAAAAGTGATTTGAAATAGCTCGGCTTCCCAGTAAGCCGCCCGCGCCAACGATCACAATAAAAATAACCATTAAGGCAAAGCCAGCCGTCAGCTTATGGGTGACATTCAATCTCATTCATTACGCCTCTACTATAGTGTGTTTTATTATTGTGTCTTATTCAGCCCCACAACCTTTGAACACAGCCTCGGTGTTCAAAGTTATGCAAGCCAAGGGAGTAAACAGAAAAAGTTATTTAAATTCAAGAAATTAAATCAACCTTAAATAGATCACTGCCAGCAAAAAAGACCATCAGTTTTTGGAAAAGCGCGCGAGCAATGCTTGCTGCTGTTGTGCCACATCCAACAACTGCTGGCTACTCTCTGAGGCGATCACCGCCCCCTGAGAGATCTCAGTCGCTGCGGTATTAATCTCAACCAATGTCTGGCTCACCTCTGCGACAGCGCCCGCCTGTTCATTCGCGGCACTTTCAATAAAGACATTCAGGTCTCGGATATGCGCCACCGACTCATTCATGCTTTTTAATACATCCTGCGACAAGCCGGCCTGCTCAACACAGTTTTGCGTTTGCTGATAACTCTGATCCATCACTTCCGAGACGCGCACAATCGCATTCTGCATATTGCCCACCATCTCTTGGATATCTTTCACCGAATCGCGGGTGCGACCGGCTAAACCTCTCACCTCACCGGCGACGACCGCAAATCCACGCCCCTGCTCACCGGCACGCGCCGCTTCAATCGCTGCATTCAGCGACAACAGATTGGTTTTATCGGCAATATCCTGAATGGTGGTCAAAATCATCACGATCTGCTCACCAAACGCCGACATCTCAGCACTCACGCCCATCGCTTGATCGATGCCCACCGCTTGGGTTTCAATACTCTCAATGGTATCCAACATCTGCTGACTCACCCGCTGACTCAGGGATTCAAATTCATGCACCGCCTGCAGGGTTGTTTTGCTGTGATCGGCAACTTCCGCAACACTATGCTCCATCTCCACCGCCGCAGAGGCGGTCTGCTCCAGCGTCATTGTTTGCTGATTCATCGCTTGAGTGGTTTGCTGACTAACCGCCGCATTACTATTGGCCACGGTCGACAGCCGCTCAGCCCCTTCCGCCACCTTCTGTAAAATCCCGCGTAGTTCCGTCACCACGGAGTTGAGATAACGGCTTAAATCACCAAATTCATCTTCACGTTGCACCTCAAACACCACACTCAGGTCGCCTTTACGAAACGCACCCAAGCCCTGATGGATATGCGCCAACGGCACCCGAATGGTCTGCACCAAGACAAACGCGATAATCAGTCCAAAGATCACCGCCCCAACCGACAGCCCCACAATCCACAACCGCCCAACGAGCACCTCTTGGTTTGCTTGGGCCTGAGCCTGATTCAGTATTTGATTATTCTTATCAATAAACGCTTCGACCGCTGAGCGGGTCTGATCAATCAGCTTATAGGTGCTTTGCAGCCGTAACGCTTGAGCATTCTCAGCCTTATCCATTGTACGCAGATAAGCGATCAGCCCAGCATCACCATAAAAGTGCTGTTCAAACGCCATCACGTCATCTTGTTGGGCGGCAAACCGCCCTCCCAAGCTAATAATCTTTTCATAACCGCTAGGCAGATCACCCTGCTTGGTTTGCAAAAACTTATCCAGTCGCGTCATGCTCCGAGTGCGATTAAAATTCATCAACCGAGTCCGAAATATTCGTAGGGTTTTGCTCAAATCCTTACCCGCTTTCGCAACGGGGGTGCCGGCATAATCAACCTGCAGCTTACTCAAAGCACCGGATAGTGAGTTATCTAACTTACGCACCTGAATATCCGCATCGATAATATGTCGTTCATTATCGAGAATATTTCGCTGCTCTATCAACACCTTGTCGGCCAACATAAAGTACTGGTCGATCAATGCGCTCACCCGATCTAATTCGCCCACCAACTCAGGGTTATCCGCGACCCGCTCCGCTAGCGCCTGCTGATCCGCCTGAAAAGCCTCCAACTGCTCTTTAAACAGCTCTCGCTGCTGATTCAACTCTCTAACCTGGCGCTGCGATAAAGCCGCAAACAGCTCATTGTTTGCTTCTTCCAGACGCACTAACTGACGCAAACCATCGGTTAACGACGGCACGACATACTGCGTGACATGTTGAAACTTATATGAAATTAACTGGATAACTTTAAAGCCACCAAAACCCACAACGATAATGAATACGACCATGAGCATAAAACCGACGATCATTTTATGAGTGATATTGAGTTTCATCTGTGCTCCAGCACCACATCGCCATCCGGCTAGGTTAATAAAGCACCTTGAAAACAAAGCGCTTTTTACATATTAAATTGATTCAGTTGAAAGCCTAATCGATTAATCTACTCGGTTCCAGCAACAGAAACTTATCTTAATAACCCAAGCTGGGTAGTAAACACAAAAAAACCCACGCTGGCGAACCAACGTGGGCTTAAATAAAAACGTTAAATATCAACCACGTTGAGCCAACATTTTTTCTGCACGGTCACAGGCCTGACGCACCTGATTAGGTGCTGTGCCGCCGATATGATCCCGTGCACTGACCGATCCATCCAACGTCAACACATCAAACACATCACCGGTAATCTGATCCGAGAACTGCTGCAGCTCTTCCAGTGTCATCTCGCCGAGGTCTTTGCTCTGCTCAATACCGTAAGCCACGGCTTTACCGACAATCTCATGGGCATCACGGAATGGAATCCCTTTACGTACCACATAATCCGCCAGATCCGTCGCGGTGGAGAACCCACGCAGAGCCGCTTCACGCATGTTGTCACGCTTCGCTTCAATCGCTGGCACCATATCGGCAAAAGCTCGCAGACAACCCTTAACCGTATCGATCGCATCGAACAACGGCTCTTTATCTTCCTGGTTATCTTTGTTGTAAGCCAGCGGCTGCGACTTCATCAACGTCAGCAGTGACATCAGATGGCCATAGACACGACCACTCTTACCCCGCACTAGTTCGGGTACGTCTGGATTTTTCTTCTGCGGCATAATAGAAGAGCCAGTGCAGAAACGATCCGGCAAGTTAATAAAGTTAAACTGCGCCGATGCCCACATCACTAATTCTTCAGAGTAACGGGTCATATGCATCATCATGATGCTAGAGGCGGCACAAAACTCAATGGCGAAATCACGGTCGGAAACCGAATCCAATGAGTTTTCAGTCGGCGCCGTAAAGCCCAGCAGCTCAGTCGTGAGGTGACGATCGATAGGATAAGTCGTGCCCGCTAATGCCGCAGCACCTAATGGCAGAATATTGACCCGCTTGCGGCAATCAACAAAGCGCTCATAATCTCGGCTTAGCATCTCAAACCATGCCATCAGATGGTGTCCAAAGGTCACCGGTTGCGCGGTTTGTAAGTGTGTAAAGCCCGGCATGACCGTATCGGCTTCTTGACGCGCCAAACCGATGATGCCCTGTTGCAGACGGGTAATTTCAGCCAGCACATTGTCGATCTCTTCGCGTACATAGAGACGGATATCCGTGGCGACCTGATCATTACGTGAACGACCGGTATGCAGTTTTTTACCGGTGATACCGATTTTCTTAGTCAGCGCCGCTTCGATGTTCATATGCACATCTTCCAGCGCAATAGACCATTCAAAATTGCCATTTTCGATATCAGACTGAATTTCGCTCAGCCCCTGAAGAATATCGGCACATTCTGCTTCACTCAGCACACCCACTTTAGTAAGCATCTTCGCATGTGCGACAGAGCCCTGAATATCCTGCTTATACATCCGCTGATCGAATTGTACCGATGCTGTAAAGCGCGCAACGAAGGCATCCGTTGGTTCATTAAAACGGCCACCCCATTGCTGGTTGGTTTGTTCTTCACTCATGCTGAAACCTCACATCTGTCATCCGCACCGACGGCAAGCGGACCCTGTCCTAAATCAATGGCAGGCATTATACAGCAACCCACCCCCTAACCGCATGTCCGATCAGCTGTTACCGGCCTGCTTATCTGTTAAAATCGAAAAATAATTTGCGTAGCTGACCGGGCAACCGCCCTCCAGGATCCTGTATGACCGATAAAATAATCCGTATTGCCACCCGCCAAAGCCCACTTGCCCTGTGGCAGGCGGAGTATGTTAAAGCCGAGTTAGAGAAATTTCATCCAGGTATCACCGTCGAACTCATGGGCTTTACCACTAAGGGCGATGTACTACTGGATTCGCCACTCTCGAAAATTGGCGGTAAAGGTCTATTTGTTAAAGAGCTGGAAGTCGCCATACTCGCCAACGAAGCGGATATCGCGGTACATTCCATGAAAGATGTACCGATGGAGTTCCCTGAAGGGCTTGGACTAGCGGTGATCTGCCCCCGCGAAAAACCAACCGATGCCTTTGTATCGAACAACTACTCCTCTCTTGATGAATTGCCACAGGGCGCTATCGTCGGCACCTCATCCCTCCGCCGTGAAGCACAGATTAAAGAAAAACGGCCCGATCTGCAGGTCAAAACCCTGCGCGGTAACGTCAACACTCGGTTGCGCAAACTGGATGAAGGTCAGTATGACGCCATCATTCTCGCCACCGCTGGGCTATTGCGTCTGAAGATGGGCGACCGCATTGCCAGCGAAATTCCGCCAGAAGACAGCTTACCCGCCGGAGGACAGGGCGCCGTAGGTATTGAATGCCGCAGTGATGACGCCTCGACGCTGGCACTGTTGAAACCGTTACACGACCAACAAACCGCTATCCGAGTCACCGCTGAACGCGCCATGAACCGCCGCTTAGAAGGGGGTTGTCAGGTGCCGATCGCCTGCTTCGCCACCCTCAACCCGAGCGGCGATGAACTCTACCTACGCGGCTTGGTTGCCAGCACCGATGGCACCCGGGTTCTACGGGATGAATTACGCAACAGCCCTGATCAAGCAGAACAGATGGGTATCGAACTCGCCGAACGCTTATTAGCGGCTGGCGCGGATGACATTCTCGCTGAAGTATATAAACAGAATGGCTAAACCACGGGTATTGGTGACTCGCCCTGCGCACCAAGCCCAGGGCCAGATGACGCTGCTCTGTAGCTTAGGAATCGATCCGGTGTCCCTCCCGCTTCTGGAGATCACAGCGGTTGCCGAGGCAGACTCGGCTTTCCCCCTGCTAAAAAGCAATATTATGGATCTCGATCTGTATCACAAGGTCATTTTCATCAGCGCCAATGCGGTAACAGCCGGTATGGATTTGATTGATCAATACTGGCCACAACTGCCCCTCGGCATTGAATGGTTCGCTATTGGTCAACAAACCGCACTGACACTCGATAACTTTGGCATCACTGCCCAACGCTCTCCCGCCGGTTATGATTCAGAGGCGCTATTATCCCTTCCTCTGTTACAAAACATTGCAGAACAAAAAATATTGATTATGCGCGGCGAAGGCGGCAGAGAAACCCTTGCCGAGCAACTACGCCAGCGTGGCGCCCGAGTTGACTACGCCGATCTGTATCGTCGCAGCATGCCCCACTATACCTCCGAGCAGATCATTAGTAGTATCATAGATAAGCCTCTCGCTGCCGCCCTGCTGACCAGCGGCGAAGCGGTGAACAACCTAACCCAACTGATCAACGACCATGATCTGAAAGCATTACGGCATACACCATTGGTTGTACCCAGTGAACGAGTTGCCCGAATCGCAACAGAGTTAGGCTATACTCGAGTAATGACCGCCAGCGGACCCGATAACCAGGCAATGGCAGAAACAGTTTTATCGACTATCGATATGGATGACAGAACATGAAAAAAAGCGGGAATAACAATCCAGCCACTTCAGACAAACCCGAAGAAGTGATTGAGGGAGAGCTAATCGAGAAGGATTCCGTCCCCGCCGATAAGCCAGAACCAACCGACAAGAGCTCTTCAGCGAAGTCTGCCACGGGCAAGTCCGCCAACACTGCGGATAAAAAAGCCGAGAAGACAGAAGCTAACACCGCGCCCCCTGAAAAAGAGACGCCGAAGAAAGCCAAAGCGAGCTGGGCCGGCAGAATAGCGCTGCTGTTAGCACTGCTCGCCATTGCCGGTGTCGTCTATCTTTACTGGTTGCAGCTTCAGTCCGGCGACCAACTGCAACAAAGCCAGCAAAACACCACATCCGAACTCAATGGTGCGCTGACTAAGAGCCAACAACAGTTCGAGCAACAGATCAGCACTCTAAATCAGAAGCTATCAGCGCTCGAGAATAAAGCCACCCAGGATCAGTCCAATGTGAACGAACTGCAGAAGCGACTGACACAAAGCATCCAGCAAGTCACCGCCGCGCAGAACAACAACCGTGAAGATTGGCTGCTAGCCGAAGTCGAATATCTACTACGACTGGCGAATCAACGGGTATTGATGGAACAAACTCCTCGGGGTGCGCTGCAGCTACTACGCTCTGCCGATAAGATCCTCAGCGAAACCGACGATGTCACCATCTACGAGATTCGCAAAGCCGTTGCCGCCGATATCGCCGCGCTTGAAGCGGTACCAGAACTCGATACCGAAGGCGTCTTCCTACGACTGGGTGCTCTCAGCACTCAGGTCGATCAACTGCAAGTCATCCCACTAACAGAACAGCACAAGCTGCCAGATCTGTTGGATCAGATGAATAGCGAAGAGTTTGCCTCCAGCTGGAGCAGCGATATCAAACAGGCTTGGGCGACTTTATCTGATAAAGCCAGCCAACTGATTGTTATTCAGGATCGTAGTGAACCGGTTGAGCCGCTGTTATCACCCCAGCAAAGCTACTACCTACAGCAAAATCTACACCTCATGCTGGAACAAGCACAGCTGTCTCTATTGCAGCGTAAACCAAAAAGTTACCTTAACAGTCTGACCAAAGCCCAGCAGTGGGTTGGCACCTACTTTGAGCAGAACGACAGCAACACCCAAGCCCTGCTAAAGGCCTTAAACGAATTAGAACAGGTTGATGTGGCGCCACAGATGCCCAATATTTCCGGTTCACTCGCCGCCCTAAAGCACTACGTGAAAGCGATGCGTAAGCTGAAAGAGGGAGCTGCCTGATGAAACGCATATTTATCCTGCTGTTATTATTCCTCTTTGCGGGCACCTGGATCGGCCAAAAAATGATCCAGGATTCAGGCTACACCCTGTTTGCCTACGGCCAGACCACCATCGAAATGAGCCTCTGGGTCTTTCTCGTACTGGTTGTGGTACTGTTTTTCGCGCTCCACTGGGGCATTAATCTCTTTAACCGCTCCCTCAAATCAGGCACTCGCCTACGCCTATGGAGCGGTAGCCGTAAAAGCCGTATCGCCCATGATAAAACCCTGAAAGGTTTGATCGCGTTATCTGAAGGTAACTGGTGGAAAGCCCAACGACTGCTGTCGATGTCTGCCGATAACGCCGACCTGCCACTGATCAACTATCTTGCCGCCGCCCACGCAGCGCAAGAACAGGGTGACGAAAAAGCTTGCGATGAACTGCTACAAAAAGCCAGAACCACCACACCAGAAGCCGAAATCGCTGTTGGTATCAATCAGGCGCAAACTCAATTGGCCCGTGGCCAACTCGAACCCAGCCTTGCCACCCTGCTAAGCCTGCGCAAGAAAGCCCCAAAAAACACCTATGTGATGAAACTGCTGAACAAGGTTTATATTCAGCTGCATGACTGGCAGGCGGTGAAAGATTTGATTCCGTTACTGCGGAAAAACAAAGCGATGAAACCCGAGAAGCTGCTCGAAACGGAACAACTCTGCTACCAGAATCTATTAGAACAGAGCATCACCGAAGGCAGCTCACCCGAAGAACAGCGTAAAGCATTAGCTGAAACCTGGCATAACATGCCCGGCCAACTGGCCCAAGACGATATCTTGGCTCGCCACTATACCCAACTACTCGTGAGTATCGGTGCAGAAGCCAAAGCCGAACCTGTCTTGCGTGATTTGATCAATCGCAAGGGTGATAACGAGCTGATCAACCTCTATGGTCGTATCGAAGGTGAGAATCCGAAGAAACAGCTAGAAGCGGCTAATCGCTGGCTGAAAGATGATCCACTCAATGCCGATCTACTACTGACATTAGGCCGTCTGTCACAGCGCAATCAGCACTGGGGCAAGGCCGTGAGCTACTTCGAACAAAGCTTGGAGCAAAACCCTAAAGCCGAAACACTCAGCGAATTAGCAAGACTGCTGAAGAATCTCGGCGAAGCAGACAAGTTGCGTCAATTGATGGACCAGCACCTTAGCGTGATTGGGGGTGGGCTTCCCGCCCTGCCGTTGCCAAACAAAGGCAGCAGCACCAAAATCACACCGCTTTAAAGCATTGATACCCGTCGCGAGACGAAGTAAATAGCATATTTAGAAGAGAGCCATTGGCTCTCTTTTTTATTGCCACCAGCAACCCCTACAGCGCTAATGAACAATACCCTGTCGTTCGCGACAGCTATCTATTATTCCCTAGGTTGCTAAGATCATAACCTTGGCATATTCACGTTAATTAGCGACAGGTAGTCATATGAAATTATTAAAAGCATGCATGATCATGATTGGGCTTTATTCTACGGCAGGACAAGCCGCATGGTTGTGCGATCCCAACGCCGGTGGCGCGGGCTGTATGGAGTGCAGTGAGAGTTTCTGCGCATACGGCAGTGAAGGCACAGGCTATATCTGTCTGCACATAGCGCCCAACGGAGGATTGGACACCAGCGCGGCAACTGTCAGCAGCGTCAATAAAGAAGCGAAGCGATTCATCCGCAGCAGCAATGCGGATATTAAAGCGTTAGCGGAGTCCTTGGTTAATTTGACCGTGAAAGATGCCAAGGTTATGGCGGCCAATCAGAAAAAAGGCGGTGCACAGAAAATGATGGCGGCACCTCAAGCCAAAAAGATGGTGACTCAATAATACCGAAGGTTGCATAAAACGGCAGACATGCTGCCTGACGATGTTTAACCTCTAAACAACCAAGAGCACTCACCACTCTTGGTTGTTCATCTGATTAACACCGATTTTATTTGCGCGGCGCGTAAGCAAACACATCCGAATGGATCTGCGTATCTTGTAATCCCTTGGCTTCACAGGCGTCAGCCAATGCGTAAACCATGCTCGGTGACCCACTGGTGAAGATCTCAACATGATCAAAATGCTCGAAATCCGCCACAATCGCTTCCGGCAACAGCGCCGTACGGCCAGACCAGCCAGGGCTGTTATCCGGCTCACTGATAACGAAATGAACATGAACGTTGGTATGCTCTGCAGCCCATTGCAGAGGTAGCTTTTCAAGATAGAAGTCCGCCTCGACCCGAGCGCCCCAGTAAATATGAATAGGGTTAGCTACCTGGTTCGCCAACAGATGCTCGGCGATACTCTTAATCTGTGAAAATCCGGTGCTAGCAGCCGCCAAAATAACCGTGGTATCCGGCGCCAACTGATCGGCAGTGAGATAACAATCGCCCTTCGGTAACTCGATTTCAACACTAGGCTGGTGAGTGAGATGCTCAATAATAGCCAGTGACATTTCACCATCGGGTATCTTGCGGATATGCAGCTCAAGATCACTACTAAAATCGGGCGCACTACCGATAGAGAAAGCGGCGCGGCGCTGATCGGGCAGAATAATTTCGAGATACTGACCCGCATGAAACTCAACAGCCTGACGTCCGGTCACAGGGAGATGCAAACGCACCCGATACACATCATGACTCAACTGCTCAATGGCGGCGATATCGCAAACCAGTTTTTTCACTCGTAACTCTCCTGGGCGTAGCAGCCCATCGATGGCTATCCTAATATCACTGCGGGGCACCGCAGTACATGCATAAATCTGCGCGGCATTATCGCCTTCATCCAAGCACAGCTCAAGCGCGGGGTAACGCTGCACAATAGCGCCCTGCAACAGCGTTGTTTTACAAATCTGGCACACCCCATTACGACAACTAATCCGCATGCGGTAACCCGCGCGCGACAGGCTATCGAATATCGACACACCTGCGTCGGCTTCGATAACATGCTGTTCATTAACGGTGATGCGATAACGCTTAGTCACTGGTAATACCAAGCTGATCCCAGATATCGTCGACCCGTTGCTTCACTTCATCCGACATCACAATGGGCTCTCCCCATTCACGAGTCGTTTCACCGGGCCACTTATTGGTGGCATCCATACCCATCTTTGAGCCTAACCCTGAGACCGGTGAAGCAAAATCGAGATAATCGATCGGCGTATTATCGATCAGGGTGGTATCCCGAATCGGGTCCATCCGTGTCGTAATCGCCCAAATCACATCGTTCCAGTCTCGGGCATTGATATCATCATCGCAGACAATCACAAACTTGGTGTACATGAACTGCCGCAGGAATGACCAAACCCCCATCATCACCCGCTTTGCATGGCCCGGATACTGCTTCTTCATGGTCACAATGGCCATACGATAGGAACAGCCTTCCGGCGGCAAATAGAAATCGGTGATTTCAGGAAACTGCTTCTGCAAAATAGGCACGAATACTTCGTTAAGTGCCAACCCTAGCACCGCAGGCTCATCCGGTGGACGACCGGTATAGGTGCTGTGATAGATAGGATCTGGCCGGTGAGTAATCCGCTCCACAGTAAACACGGGGAAGCTATCGACCTCGTTGTAATACCCGGTATGATCGCCGAAAGGGCCTTCGTCAGCCATTTCATCAGGGCTGATATAACCCTCTAGAATAAACTCAGCGCTGGCCGGCACCTGTAAGTCACTGCCAATACACTGGGTCACTTCGGTTTTACCACCGCGCAACAGGCCTGCAAAAGCATACTCAGAAAGACTATCCGGTACCGGTGTGACCGCCCCTAGAATCGTCGCAGGGTCCGCGCCTAAAGCCACCGCCACGGGGAAGTTCTCCCCCGGATGCTGTTCTTGCCATTCACGGAAATCCAGTGCGCCACCACGATGCGCCAACCACCGCATGATCAGTTTATTTTTACCGATCACCTGCTGCCGATAGATTCCCAGATTTTGCCGCGATTTATTCGGGCCTCGGGTAATAACCAGCGGCCAAGTGACTAACGGACCGGCATCCCCAGGCCAGCAGCGCTGCACCGGAAGCTTACCCAGATCCACATCATCGCCTTCAATCACATGGGTCTGGCAGGCGGCATTACGGACCTTTTTCGGCCCCATATTCAGCACCTGCTTGAAGATCGGCAGCTTTTCCCAAGCGTCTTTCATCCCCTTGGGTGGCTCAGGTTCCTTGAGCATCGCCAGCAATTTGCCGACTTCTCGCAGACTGGCGACATCCTCTTGTCCCATACCCAGCGCTACCCGCCGCGGCGTACCAAAGAGGTTTGCCAGCACGGGATAATCATAGCCTTTGGGATTTTCAAACAGCAGTGCAGGGCCGCCCGCCTTGAGAGTGCGATCGCAGATCTCCGTTATTTCGAGATTAGGATCTACTTCGGTGCTAATGCGTACCAGCTCGCCCTGCTGTTCAAGGCTGTGGATAAAGTCGCGCAGGTCTTTATATTTCAGGTTTGACATAATATTCAGCTATAAAAAAGGGCAAGCGTTAAGCTTACCCTTTGATAACAAAGATATGAATTATGAACGACGCATAGAGAGGAAAAATTCGTCGTTCGTTTTGAAGTCTTTCAACTTATCGAGTACAAACTCGATCGCGGCAGAGTCTTCCATTGGATCCAGCAACTTACGCAGAATCCACATCCGTTGCAGCTCTTCTTCAGTGGTCAGCAGATCTTCACGGCGGGTGCCTGAACGGCGGATATTGAAGGCAGGATAGACCCGCTTCTCAGCCACTTTACGATCCAGATGCACTTCGGAGTTACCCGTACCTTTAAACTCTTCGAAGATTACTTCATCCATCTTCGAACCGGTATCAACCAAGGCGGTAGCGATAATCGTCAAACTGCCACCCTCTTCGATGTTACGCGCCGCACCAAAGAAACGCTTAGGGCGTTCTAGAGCATGGGCATCTACACCACCGGTGAGTACTTTACCGGACGATGGGATAACGGTGTTATAAGCACGGGCTAAACGGGTAATGGAGTCGAGCAGGATAACCACATCCTGTTTGTGCTCGGTCAAGCGCTTGGCTTTTTCCAGCACCATCTCGGCAACCTGCACGTGACGTGAAGGAGGCTCATCAAAGGTAGAGGCAACTACTTCACCACGAACAGTCCGCTGCATCTCGGTCACTTCCTCTGGACGCTCATCGATCAGCAAGACGATCAGGTGAACTTCTGGGTTGTTCCGTTTAATAGAATTAGCAATATTCTGCAGCATCAGGGTTTTACCCGCCTTCGGCGGAGACACTAACAGCGCCCGCTGGCCTTTACCCATTGGGCAAACCAGGTCGATAACACGGGCGGTCAAGTCTTCGGTACTGCCATTACCTAATTCCATCTTCAACCGTTCTTGCGCAAACAGCGGCGTCAGGTTTTCAAATAGAATTTTGTTTTTGGCATTTTCCGGCTTATCAAAGTTGATCTGGTCAACTTTCAGCAGGGCAAAATAACGCTCGCTGTCTTTTGGCGGACGGATCTTACCGGAAATAGTGTCACCGGTACGCAGATTAAAGCGGCGGATCTGACTCGGCGAAACATAGATATCATCAGGTCCGGCAAGGTATGAACCCTCTGCCGACCGGAGAAAACCGAAGCCATCTTGTAAAATTTCCAACACGCCATCGCCGTATATATCCTCGCCACCCTTAGCATGACGCTTAAGAATCGCAAAAATAACATCTTGTTTACGGGATCGCCCCAGGTTATCAAGTCCCATCTCTTTCGCTATTTCTAGCAATTCGGGGACGCTTTTCTTTTTAAGTTCGGTAAGATTCATAGGTATATGTAGTGTAGGGAGACAGGTCAACGCCTTGAGCGGAACAGCAAAAAAACTATTCGGGTCAGATTGAATTGATAATGTGAAATTAGAGTTCTAAACCAGAGTATTTCTTAGGGTTCTGGAACAGAATCCGGTGTTTGGAGGTAACACTATAATGCGTTGGTTAAAAAGAGTCCAGTAAATCAGGGAGCAAACCATGATCTTGGTCACTCCCTACGATTTTATCCAACTAATAATTTAGATGCTTTCTTCAATAAAAGCGGCTAATTGTGATTTAGACAATGCACCTACTTTTGTTGCTTCAACGTTGCCGTCTTTAAATAGCATCAGTGTTGGAATACCACGAATACCAAATTTAGGCGGTGTTTCGTTGTTTTCATCGATATTTAACTTACAGACTTTCAGCTTGCCATCATACTCTTTGGCAATCTCTTCCAGTACCGGAGCAATCATTTTACAAGGGCCACACCACTCTGCCCAGTAATCTACTAATATCGGGCCATCAGCTTTCAATACATCATCTTCAAAGGAAGCATCTGTTACGTTAACAATATTTTCACTCATAAAAAGCCTCTGCAGTGAGATTCACTAAATATTTATAGATACCGATCATACCACTGTCATTAAAGGATTGTGAATACTGCGAGAACCTCTGCTGATCTCCATATCGACATCAATAACAGAGTTTCTGGCGCTCTAATCAGTAACATATATCTGTTAAGATGGAGGCATTATCTTTTTTTTAAAGTGCATCCCTATGAATCAGGAAACTACTAGCCCCAATAATCAGTCACTTTTGGCGGCCATCGACCTAGGCTCGAACAGTTTTCATATCGTTGTCGCCAAGCTGGTTCAGGGCGAATTACAGCCGATCGATCTATTATCAGAGAAAGTACAGCTCGCCGCTGGCCTCGATGAAAACCGCATGCTCAGCTCTGAAGCGATACAGCGCGGCTTAGAGTGCATGCAGCGGTTTGCCCAGCGGGTACGGGACATACCGACTCAACAGATCAGAATCGTCGGCACCAACGCTCTACGGGAGGCCGTCAACAGTGATGATTTTATTATTGAAGCGGAAAAAATCATGGGCTGCTCGATTGAAATCATCGCCGGTATTGAGGAAGCCCGCCTCATCTATCTTGGCGTTTCGCACACCCTTGCTGACGATAACGACCGCCGCTTGATCATTGATATTGGCGGCGGCAGTACCGAATTTATTATTGGTGAACGCTTCGAACCGCTAGAGCTCGAAAGCCTTGAGATGGGCTGCGTCAGTTTCAATGGCCGCTATTTCCCTAATGGCGTGATCACCGAAAAAAACTTTCAGCTCGCTGTCTTTGGCGCACTACGTGAGCTGCTACATATTAAACGCACCTATCGACGTCTCGGCTGGGAAGACTGTGTCGGCTCATCCGGCACTATCAAGGCCGTTCGTAATGCCTGTATCACCCTAGGTTATTCAACCGATAAAGTCAGCGCCTCAGCACTGCAACAACTGAAGCAGAAGATCCTCAGCTATAACCATGTGGATGAGATCGAGATCGACGGTTTAAAAGAGGAGCGGCGCGCGGTATTCCCCGCAGGTGTTGCGATACTCTCTGCCGCATTTGAATCACTGGGCATCAAAGAGATCCACTTTTCAGATGGGGCTCTGCGTGAAGGGCTACTCTACGATATGACCGGGCGCCTGCGCCATGAAGATGTGCGAGAGCGTAGTATCAACGCCATGATGTTGCGCTATCGGGTCGATCAAGCGCAGGCTATGCGGGTCGAACAAACCGCATTAATCGCTTTAACCCAAGTGCGTGAAAGTTGGAACCTCGATAACAATGAGTATCATAATATGCTCAGCTGGGCGGCACGCTGCTGCGAAGCAGGCCTGACCATCGCCCGCAGCCAATACCACAAGCACAGCGCTTACTTGCTGCTAAACTCCGACCTTCCCGGCTTTACCAAGCGCCAGCAGATTCAACTGGCGGCTATCGTGCAGGGACATCGGCGGAAATTCCCTATCTCGACCCTAGAGCAACTACCACCACGGGAAGCGAAGCATTTTGGCCGTCTAACTATTTTGCTACGACTCGCCGTTATACTGAACCGCAGCCGTAGTCGTGAGCGCCTACCCTCGTTCCACCTAACCGCCGCAGATAACTCCCTATCCCTAAGCTTCCCTGATAACTGGCTTAACCATCAGCCACTCACTCAGGCCGATCTAGAGCAGGAAGCAGACTATCTTGCCAATGCCGGATACAGCTTTAAATTTAAGTAGCCCATCCTGTTAGCGCGAGTCACGCATTCGCCCAAACGCAAAAAAGGCTCCCGAGGGAGCCTTTTTTATGGATGATACGCTAACTTAGTCTTGCGGGCCTGCCGCAATGATCGTTTCAGCGACACCATCAAACTTCTCAAAGTTGCTGGTGAACTGGCTAATCAGATCTTTAGCCGTCGCATCGTAAGCATCTTTATCAGCCCAAGTATTACGAGGATTCAACAGCCCAGCATCAACACCCGGTACCGATGTCGGTACGGTCAGGTTGATACCGTCAAGATGTTCAGTCTCAACATCAACCAGATCACCATTCTGGATCGCTGCGATAATACCGCGCGTCGTTGGGATATTGAAACGTGAACCCGTACCAAAAGATCCACCCGTCCAACCGGTGTTAACCAGGTACACTTGGCTACCGAACTCTTCAACACGTTTAATCAGCAAGTCAGCGTATTCGCTAGCTGGACGTGGGAAGAAAGGAGCACCGAAGCAGGTAGAGAAGGTTGATCTAATACCTTCACCAGAACCCATTTCAGTCGAACCCACCAACGCGGTATAACCGGACAAGAAGTGGTATGCCGCTGCTTCTTTAGACAGGATAGACACAGGAGGCAGAACACCGGTCAGGTCACAGGTCAGGAAGACGATCGCTTTAGGCTCGCCACCTTTGTTCTCTGCGGTACGTTTTTCAACGTGCTCCAGAGGATACGCACAACGACCGTTTTGAGTCAGTGAGGTATCAGCGTAATCAGCAGTGCGCTCTTCGTTCAGCTTAACGTTTTCAACAATTGCGCCGAAACGGATAGCATCCCAGATAATAGGCTCATTCTTCTGGCTCAGATCGATAGTCTTAGCATAGCAACCGCCTTCAAGGTTGAAGACAACGCCTTTGCCCCAACCATGCTCGTCATCACCAATCAGATAACGCTCAGGGTCAGCAGACAGGGTTGTTTTACCAGTACCCGACAGACCAAAGAACAATGTAGTATCGCCATCTTCGCCGACGTTAGCCGAACAGTGCATTGGCAGTACATCTTTTTCAGGCAGCAGGAAGTTCTGTACAGAGAACATCCCTTTCTTCATTTCGCCCGCATAACGCATACCCGCCAGCAACACTTTACGCTTGGCAAAGTTGATGATCACGCAGCCATCGCTGTTAGTACCATCACGCTCTGGATCGCACTCGAAGTTAGCCGCATTGATAACCTGCCACTCTTCTTTCGACTTCGGATTGTACTCTTCAGGACGAATAAATAGGTTTTGACCAAACAGATTCTGCCATGCAGTTTCAGTTGTCATCAACACCGGCAGGTAATGATTAACGTCTGAACCGACATGAACATTGGCAACAAAGTGTTCGCGAGCAGCCAAATACTCTTCAACACGTACCCACAGAGCATCAAACTTATCTGCATCAAATGGACGGTTGATCGGACCCCAGTGGATTGCATCAGAGGTACTGGCTTCGTCAACGATATAGCGATCCATCGGAGAACGACCTGTACGCTTGCCGGTTTCAACAACCAACGCGCCTGAATCAGCGAGTATTCCTTCGCCACGCTGAATGGCTTTTTCAACTAGCTGAGCCGGGCTCAAATTGACGTGTACAGTGTTCACGGTTTCTTTGCTCATTGCTTGATTCCCTTGGCTTCTAGCCAAAAAAAGTAATTTACCTGAATAAAGTGGACTCGCCCCTACATCTTGTGAATTCCTGCCGGAAAACCAACGGGGTCGTTATTATAAGGAGGCGTATTATGTCAAAAAAGTACTCAAAACACCATTCGCCTAACTATTTATCAACGGCAAAACAAAAATGCTCAGTCACGCTTTACAAAAATAGCTGCCAACCTTAAGCAACTTAATGATTAAATTCTGTCAGTGAAGCTGATCAGAACCTTCTACCTTAGCGCTATCAGAAAACATCATGGCGATATCCGCCAGATCAAACTGATAAAGCTCATTACAAAATTGACAGCTCACATCTACACTGCCGTCTTCTCGAGCGATCTGCTCTAACTCTTCCCGCGACATCGCCCGCAGTGCATCAGAGGTTCGCTCACGAGAGCAGTCACATTTAAACTGTAACTTATCGGCCTCATAGAGCCGGCCATCTTCTTCATGGAATAGACGATGCAAAATCGTGGCGTTATCCAGTTCCAGCAACTCGGTATCGGTCAGGGTCGCGGAGAGGCTACTAAAATGCTCCCAGTCTGCGGTAGGATCGCCGCTAGCAGGCATAACCTGCAACAAAAACCCAGCCGCCCGATGCTCATCCGCCACTAGGTGGATCTGCGTCGGTAACTGTTCTGACAAGCGAAAATAAGCTTCGAGGCATTCACTTAAATGGGAGCCTTCCAGCGGCACAACCCCTTGATAGCGCTGCCCTTGATCGGGTTCAATAGTGATGACTAGCTGGCCGCCTTTCAATAGTTCACAAAACTCAGCCTGTTCCGGTAACTCGCCATCAAAACGGGCAATCGCCCGCAGGTCCCGCTGATGGTTACACTCAGCCATCATCATTTTTACCTGATTACTGCTTTGAGCCTGTAATAACAACCGACCATCAAATTTCAGCGTGGCGCTAAGCAGGCTGACCGCCGCCATCATTTCACCCAGCAGCACATTGATCAACTTTGGGTAGTGATGCTTTGCAATCGCTTGTTGATAACTCTGTTCGAGACCGGCCAAAACACTGCGGATATCCGCATGCTCAAATATGACCCGTTGAAGCTGATCAGAACTGCTCATGATATTCCTTGAAACCTATCTAAAAATGTCACTCATCGGGCGCTGTCGTAAGATTATCAGCCCAATAAAAAGCCAATATTAGCATAATCGCGATAAATCTAGCGATCCTTAAACTGGATAATCTTGCGCCGATCTTTCTTATTTGGGCGGTGATCTGGGGCGACATTGCCGCGCATCTCTTTGCGTAACGCCGCGCTATCTTCACGCGACTTTATGCTCTGTTCGGTTTCCTGATATAACAACTGAGCTTCAGGTGCACCGCGACGTTGATCAGAGATCGCCTCGATAATCACGGTTTTTTCATCCAACCCCTGACGAATGACCAGCTTAGCCCCCAGTTCGACGATGCGGCTACACTTAGCGCGCTGCCCCTGATAGTGGACTTTGCCCCCCTCGACAGCTTCTTTCGCCGCGCCTCGGGTTTTAAAAAAACGGGCGGCCCAGAGCCATTTATCTAAGCGAACTTTCTGTTCCTGAACATCTGATCGATTATGCGTCTGTTTATTCATCTATCGTTTCATCAACTCATCGAAATGGGTAATAGCACTAAAATCTGTAATGTCGCGACCAGCCTGCTGACTATCCGGCTGAATAATACTCAGCAGATAAGCGATGCCATATTGCCTAGCCGATGCGAGCACCGCCAAGCTGTCATCCACCAACAGCGTACGCGCGGGATCAAACGGCTCATCTTCCTGCAACCGATGCCAGAAGGCCTGCTGCTCTTTCGCTACCCGGTAATCATGGGAGCAGATAATACCATCAACCAACTGATCTAAGTCGGTCTCCTCCAGCTTAAGGGATAAGCTATCCCGGTGGGCATTGGTCACGATCACCCGCCGAATGCCTTCCGCCTGCAGATGCGCTAGAAAATCATGCACATGGGGTCGAAAGGCGATACGCTCACGAATTTCACGTTTCAGCCCTTTGATATCGACACCCAGCTCTTCGGACCAGTAATCCAAACAGTACCAATTCAGCGTGCCCTGTTCCTGCATAATACGCTTATGCAGCCACTGCTGGGCGACGTCATGATCCATACTATGCAGCTCGGCATAACGGACCGGAAGATGCTTCAGCCAGAAATAGGTATCAAAATGTAGATCCAGCAGGGTGCCATCCATATCGAGCAACACCGTATCAATATTTTTCCAATCCATATAAAAAGTCAAAGCTGCAGGTTAGTATTAGGTTAGATTTGTCACTGAATGACGAGGAATGATCCAGTATGCCTGTAAAACCGGATATTTTGAAGGTAACCGCCACCGCTAAAAGCCGTCTATTTCAAGTTGAAGAGATTGACCTACGCTTTTCCAATGGGGTTGAAAGAACTTATGAACGACTCGCCAGCCGAGGCCTTGGGGCAGTCATGATCGCCGCCATCGATGAGCAGCAGAACGTCTTACTGATTCAGGAGTATGCGGCTGGCATCGAGGATTATCTGCTGACGCTGCCTAAAGGCTTGATCGATCCCGGCGAAGATGCGCTGCAAGCCGCCAATCGCGAACTTAAAGAGGAAGCGGGATTCGGCGCCGAGCGGTTAGAAATCATTAAAGAGATGACGTCAGCGCCCAACTACATGGGCCACAAAATCACGGTGGTATTGGCCCAAGGCTTATACCCTTGCCGCTTACCCGGTGACGAACCCGAAGAGATGGAAGTGACACACTGGCCACTCGATCAACTGGATGAGCTCTTTAGTCGAGATGATTTTTCCGAAGGACGGGCGATTGCCGCACTCTATATGGTGAGAGATCAGCTACGTAAGGCGCAGGTATAAATACTGGCCCCATCGACCGAGTCATCGGCTAGCAACCATAAATAAACACAAGCCATTAACGACAAAGCCCTGAAGCGTTAACTTCAGGGCTTTTTTGTATCATCGCTGATAGTTTCCTAGGGCGCTTTGCACTGCCGCGCACCGACCCGCACTATCCCTTCTACCTTTTGCTTCATCGCCGGATCAGTAATCGACCCTGCCATAATCCGCTCGACGTCATTATCACTAAAATGCTTATGCACATAATCCGATAGGCAGCTACATTGCGCTTCAGTCGCCGTACCACCAGCCATACAGCCTTGCTTAAAGGGCTCCCACGTTGAGGATGTCAGATACTGCGTTTTAACGAAAAAAACCACTAACAGCACTGCAGAAATCCAGAGAAACACTTTACCCATAACCTATCAACACCTGTCTTGTTATCATTATTTGATTCATTGAAAGAGCCTTGATTCTAACAGTTCCGTAACATCTGTCAGATAACTTTAGTCTGATGCTGCCAACCAACCTGCCGATTCCAACGGCGTACCTAAGCATTAACAATGCGATGAAAACCTTGTATAAGGGTGCTATGATTCGGCTTCCACGGATCAACGACGCTTGAATTATTCTTATCAAGACCTTATATAAATACCCTGGTTTATATAACAATTTCACAATCTATGCTGATCCTGACACTATAAAAGGTAATTAACTATGAGCTTTGAACTGCCAGCACTGCCATTCGCCAAAGATGCACTGGAACCACACATCTCTGCCGAAACTCTCGACTACCATCACGGTAAACACCACAACACTTATGTGGTTAAACTGAACGGTCTGATCCCAGGTACTGAATACGAAACAAAATCTCTAGAAGAGATCATCAAGTCAGCTCCAGCTGGCGGCGTATTCAACAATGCCGCTCAGATCTGGAACCACACTTTCTACTGGAACTGCCTGTCACCAAACGGTGGCGGTGAGCCAACTGGCGCTATTGCTGATGCAATCAACGCTAAGTGGGGTTCTTTTGCTGCATTCCAAGAAGAACTTAACGACAAAGCGGTTAACAACTTCGGTTCTAGCTGGACTTGGTTAGTGAAAAACGCTGACGGTTCTATTGAAATCGTTAACACCAGCAATGCTGGCACGCCGATGACCAATGGCCAAACTGCACTGCTGACCGTTGATCTGTGGGAACACGCTTACTACATTGATTACCGCAATGTACGTCCTGACTACCTGAAAGGCTTCTGGGCTCTGGTCAACTGGGACTTTGTTAACCAAAACTTTGCTGGTTAATTCGTGAAATCTTAAAAGATATCGCTAAAAGGCACCTACTGGGTGTCTTTTTTTTGCGTCAGTTTTAGCATCCAGAGAAATAGACTACACTTAGCGGATGATACGGATTTCATCATATGGTCACGGAACCACGCCACTATGCAAAAAAGCTATTTCCCGCTTACCACCACGATTTGGTTCTTGCTGACCTTACTCATGTTGAGTATTAGCCTCGCCTCTGATTATGATCGACTGCAAAAAAAACTCAGCAATGATGCCCATTTTGTCTATTCATCTATCTATGAAAAAACCTATATCAATGAGGTTCTGTTACAGAACTTCACCGTATTAGTCTCCGCTGACCCTGAAAACGATGCGGTGATTCGCCGTTTTGCCAATGAGATGCGCAAACGATATCCACACATCGAAAGACTGCAGATTCAACACCAACTCCCCCCTTTAAGTATCAGCTACGGTGCATCCACCAACTACAACATAGACCCAACCAATACTGACTATAATGTCCGCTTCCCCGTGACCTTTGTCGAACCCCTAAATTCGGATACCCGTTATCTGCTCAATAAAGATCTACTAGCGGAGCCGCTTTTTGCTGAAACGATCCGTTTCGCCCGTCAATATCATCAGCCAGTGACATCTCCACCCTTCCCGCTGGACCATAACAAAAGCGGCTATGGGCTGTTTTTAGCCTTTTTTGAGCGTGATACCGAACAAACCCCCGAACACCTCTATATCGCTTCCTTGATTATCAATACGCAGGGCATGCTGCCAACCACCAGTTTTCTCTCTGAGCATGCCAGTATCAGCCTGATGAACGATCAAGGTGATATTATTGAGCAGTATGTTTCCACCGATAAAAAAACATTCTCATGGCTTCCGGTGCTGAAAGAGCAGCGCACCGTTAACCGCTTTGGGCAGTCATTTAAGCTAAGCCTCGTGCATCAAATCGGGCCGAAGGATATTAACCTCGGGATGCTACTCATACTGATATCCACCTCGCTCGCATTCTATTTTATGCTAACCGCCTATCTACGCCAGAAAGTGCAATCCGCCATAGAGCACTCCTCGGTCTATGAAACATTGGAGCATGAGCGTCAACAGCTGGAAAATCGCATCCATAAACGCACCGTAGAACTGAACGAACAGCTGACCGAAAATCGACGGCTCACCCATCAGGTACTGGCTGTTCAGGAACGGGAACGTCGCAATCTCGCCCGCGAACTACACGACGAGTTAGGCCAGTCGCTGACAGCGATTCGTACCGATGCCAAGATACTAAAACGCACCCACCCGGAAGAAAGCAGCCTCGTGAATCAAACTGCAGATTCCATTGATGCGATCGCCCAGAATATCTATGACGTCACCTACGGTATGATGCGCTCGCTGCGCCCCTCCGCACTGGATGATTTAGGTCTAGTTGATGCCATTCAGGAGTGCATCATCTCCAACCGTTTTACCGAGCACGGCATCACCCTGCATGCAGACTTTAGTGGCCCATTAAACGAGATGTCAGAAGATTACAATATCACCCTGTTCCGGCTGACTCAGGAGGCCTTTAGCAACATTATTAAATACGCCCATCAGGCACGTAATGTCTGGCTAGATATCCGCCGCACCAGCGAGGGCCAACGAAAGAATATCAGTGGTGATCGCTTAGAGTTGATGATCAGCGATGATGGCTGTGGTTTTGATATCAAAGCCGAAGCCTTTAAAAAGGGCTTCGGTCTGATCGGTATGCGCGAGCGAGTTAGAGCATTAGATGGTTACTTTCAGATCAGTAAAAACCATGACCAGGGCACAAGGATTATTGCCATTATTCCGCTGAAGATGGAGCCTGAAGCAGACCCTCTAGCACCGGCCACACCTGATCCAGCAGAGCCGGTTGAGCCGCTGCTTTAGGGTGTAGACCATCCGCCTGCATCAACTCGGGCTGCAACGCCACCGACGCCATAAAAAATGGCACCAACGGAATATCATGTTGCGCCGCGACTCGGCTAAACAGCGCGGTAAAGCCATCGCTATAACGGGGCCCATAATTCGGTGGAATACGCATCTCCATTAACAACACCGACGCCCCCGTCGCTTGTACCTGATTGACCAACTGGTTCAGGTTGTTTTCAATCACCTTCAACGGCGCACCCTGCAGTCCGTCATTAGCGCCCAACTCCAGTACCACCAATGTTGGCTTATACTGATCCAACGCGGCCGGCAGACGCGTAAGACCTCCGTGGGTGGTCTCGCCACTAATACTGGCATTCACCAGGCTATAGTCTGGGTGAGTCTGCGCTAAACGCTCCTCCAGCAGTGTGACCCAGCCCTGTTTAACAGGAATACCATAGGCCGCAGAAAGACTGTCACCCATCACTAAAATTGAACTACTCCATGCTAAGCTAGACAAAAGTAATAAGCCGATTCCAAATAGAGATGCCATGTTGACTCCTGAACCCCGTTCCGTTTTGATTGCCACCGATCTTGCTAAAACGTTTCCAGATGAACGTGGTGGACTGAATATTTTCAATCATATCAACATCCGCGCCGATGCGGGCGAAAGTGTTGCCATCATAGGCCCATCCGGTGCCGGAAAATCGACCCTACTGAGCATTTTAGCCGGGCTTGATGAGCCTAGCGAAGGCACCATTGAGTTACTCGGCCAACCACTGACCGGACTCGATGAGGCTTCCCGTGCGGAACTACGCGCCAATCATATCAGCTTTGTATTTCAGTCCTTTCAACTGTTACCGGAACTCAGCGCCCTCGACAATGTACAGCTAGCCCTAGAGATACAGGGCCATCCCAACCCAGCACAACAGGCGGGCTACTGGCTCGACCGTGTTGGGCTGAGTCATCGCCACCAGCATACCCCCGCCCGCTTATCCGGTGGAGAACAACAGCGGGTCGCGATCGCCCGTGCATTTGCTACCGAGCCAAGCCTACTATTTGCCGATGAACCCACCGGCAACCTCGATGAAAAAACCGGCACGGAAATCATTGAGCAACTATTTGAATTAAATCGCCAACTGAATACCACACTCATCTTGATCACTCACGACGCCTCTCTAGCGCAGCGCTGTCAACGACGGCTTTACCTGCATAACGGTACGCTGCAGGAGCAGTAAGATGAGATCACAACAACTGGTTCGCTTAGCCCTAAAACAAACCCGCTCCGATCTACGCACCTTTGAATGGCGGGCGTTACTCTTGGCCCTATTTCTCGCCACTGCCCTATCGGGTTTTCTCACCCTACTCGGTAATCAGTTAGAAAAAGGGCTTAGCCACCAAAGTGCAGCGATGCTGGGCGCAGATCTGAGCCTCAGTGACAGCCAGCCGATCGCCGAAGCGCTGCGTAAAGAAGCCGCGCAACGTGGTCTGCAATATACCGACGTGGTGCAGTTTTCCTCCATGGTCAGCACCGATGAGCAGATGCTACTGAGCTCCATCAGAGCCGTCGATGCCCCATACCCTCTGCGTGGCGAGATCATCACCGATCCACCTCAATCAACGCCGATCCCCGCACCAGGCACCGCCTGGGCCGAGCAATCCCTTTTAGAGCGTCTAGGTGTACAGGTAGGCGCGACCGTCGATCTCGGTTATGCAACATTCACCATCACTGCAGCAGTGCTCAGTTCGCCGGATCGTGGCACGGGCTTTCGCAGTTTCAGCCCGCAACTGCTGATCAACCATCAAGACCTTGCCGCCACGCGGGTGATCCAGCCCGGCAGCCGCATCGGCTATCGCACCCTATTTAGCGGCGCCGAAGCACCGGTGCGCGATTTCTATACCCAGCTGAATAGCGATCTGACCCCGCAGCAACGGCTTTGGTCGGTCTATGCGGATCAGCCATTGGCGGCCGGTGCACTGCAAAATGCATCCGGTTTTTTACGCATGACCTCACTCTTCGGTTTACTGCTGTGCGGTCTACTGATCACCTTGAGTCTGCGACGTTACAGCCATGCGCAATATCGTCGCAGCGCCCTACTGCAATGCCTTGGGTTAAGACCCCAACATGTGCTGCGCCTATACCTCTTCAAGCTAATGCTCGGCTGGGCGAGTGCCGCGCTCCTGGGGATACTCGCCAGCGGCTTAGCACTGCAACTAACCGGTTCGCTCCTGCAAACGATTCTGCCATCCGGCCTCCCCGCACCCGACTACCGGCTGCTAGTGATTGGCCCATTACTCAGCCTGACACTACTCATCCTGATCGGGTTTGCGCCGCTCATGGGTATCAGTCGAATTCCGGTCATGGGTCTGTTACGCCGGGATCAACTCAGCCACCAAGGGCTTAGCTGGCCCATTCGTCTGATTATTCTGGCGTTATCTGGCGTTGTGATCGCCCTCTATCTGGGCTCCATCATTAATGCACTTGCTGCGATCCTGCTCACGGTGGCGACGATTCTGGTGGCGGGCCTCTGCGCCAGCCTGATGCTACCGCCACTAGGGCGACTACTCGCCCGCCGTTTTCGACTCGGGCGCTTACTCAGTTACCGGTTGCGACAGCAGCGCCAATGGCATCGTATACAATTGGGGATTATGTGCCTGCTACTCACCCTATTCAGCAGCCTGCTACTCAGCCAAACGGAACTGGTTAATCGCTGGCGGGCGCAACTACCGGTTAATACGCCGAACCAGTTTGTGATCAACATCCAACCCTGGGAGCTGCAACCCCTTAGTCAATTTCTTACCGAGGCGGGCATCGATACCACGCTGTACCCTATGATTCGGGGGCGCATCACCCTGATCAATGATCAACCACCCGAGGCGGTCTTGAGTCCACAGCAGATGCAAAATAACGCGCTAAAAAGAGAACTCAACCTGAGCTGGTCCGCCACGGCACCGGCACATAATGAACTACTAGCGGGGGATTGGTGGGCCGAAGACAGCCAAGAGAGTTTGATCTCCATCGAGCAAGAACTCGCCACAAATTTAGGTTTAACCTTAGGGGATAAAATCGGTTTTGAAGTCGCAGGACAAGCCTTTAGCGCCACGATTAGCAGTATCCGCAAAGTAGAGTGGCGTTCGTTCCGGCCCAACTTCTACATGATATTCAGCCCTGGCGTGTTACAAAACTATCCACAGACCTATATCACCAGCTTCCGCTTAGGTGAAGAACATGCAGGGCTCAGCCGTGAGCTGCTACGGCAATTCCCGTCCCTCACGCTGATCGATGTCAGCCAATGGATTGAACAGGCCAGCACGCTGATCGACCGCTTGATTCAAGCATCGACCCTGATTCTTGGACTAACCCTCAGTGCCGGCTTAGTGTTGGTGCAATTACTGGTCTATCAAGAGCTGGAGCAACGCCGTCATGAAAATGCCTTGCTACAGGTGCTTGGCAGCACCCCCGCACAGACTCGGCAATTGGATATCTTAGAGTTTGCCCTGCTCGGCTTTGCTAGCGGCATGATGGCCGCGCTACTCACCGAGATAGTGACGGGGCTGATCAGTTCTCGGCTACTGGAGTTACCCGTCATTCTACACCCCAGCATCTGGATCTTACTGCCACTCGCAGGCACCGCACTGTTTACCCTCAGCACCCTGATCAGTCACCGTAAAAGTGGTTTCAGCCAGCTACAACGGCACTGATTTGGGGCTTCTAAGCCAGCCGCCTTTAAGCGCGACCCTACAAACCTAGGGTCGCCGAAGGTTTCGCTTTAGGGTCATCCAATGAGGGGACGGGGAAGCAGCTAAAGATACGCTCTCCCGCTATCTTCGTGGTTAACTGCTGTTTAATTAAGTCAGCCCGCCGCTGTGCTAGATCAACCAACTGTTGTTGCTCCAGTGCTAGCAGCTCTTCGGCTGTAAATGGTTTTTTCCGCTCACTATTCTGCTCTTCCAATGCTGCGCGAATCAGCGTTAAATCTTGCTGCACCGCTTGGCCACAAATATTCAAACGCATCCCTTTACGCTCCGTCATCATCCCCTCAATCTTGGTCAGATAACCCTGCGCATAGTCATCTAACTCAGCACCACCGGGAGCGAAGACCACGGGGTCTAGATTAATAAAGTTACCTTCGCTCACCGCACCCGCCGCTAGACTGATTAACGTGCCATAAGGCTGTAACGACTTAAGCAGAATACTGAAGGCGGCTTTCTTGAGCCCCTTACCCGCCAACCGTGTAACAACGCTTTGCAAACCAAAGTCCGGGTCATCGAGCGAGCCACTAATAGGAATATCCAGATCGATATTGTCGTCACCATCCTGCAAAACCGAGATAGCCGTACCTAGCGGCATCGAGAGCTGTTTACTAAATTTAGCCATCTGCTGTTTATCAGCAGGCTCCACATCCAACCGATGAATCTTAATCTCGTTTTTACCGGTAATCTTGCCATCATCCAACTGGCCGGAACTGTTCAGTGCCATCTGGCCATTTTGTAAATAGTAGCCCGTATATCCGATGCTGTAAGGGCTTAAACGCGGCAGATCCAACTGCTTTAGTGCCCCTTCCCAGTTGGCGTTTGCACCACCGCCCGCCATATCGGTATCGCCGCTCAGATCAAAGGTGGTGAAATTATTAAATTTCAAACCTAGTTCAAACTGCGCCGGTGTCCGGCTGCCAGTATCTAACCCGAGCAGTTGCGCCTTAGCGATTAAGATTTCAGAAACAAACGGCGGTGTCGTGCTGTTATCCGTAAAGTTCACCTGACTCGCACCGCTGACCAGCAGCTTTTTCACCTGTACACGCAACCCAGCCTCATCGGAGGACGACGTATCAGCAGCGCCATTACTCTCAGCCGCAGGGGTGAGGCGACTCAGGCCCGTCTGCAGCCGGGTGACATTCACGGGCTGCTTCTGCGCACTCAACTGCTCTCGCACCTTAAGGTTCTGTAACTCAACCTGCGCAATAGTCAGTTGTTTGCCTAGGGCGAAGTCCACACCGCTGACATTCAAGTTAAGTTGCGCCAAGGTATCATCCGCCTGTGGCGAGACACTCAAGCCCGAGGTGTTCAACTTGCCTAGCGTTAATTTTTCCGGCAACGACAGACCAATATCGGTGAGTTGAGCCTGCGCCAGACTCACTAACATCTGATCACCTTGCAATGCTTTTACATCGACGCCACTCAGTGCTAATTGCCCCTTATCTCCCCGAATGGCCAATGGCTGTTGTTGCAATAACAGCGATAAAGCACCCTGCCAATCGATCGCATTCACCTGAGCTTGAAGTTGCTTTGGCACCTGATAGCGCAGTTTAGCCGCCGTGAGTTGTCCATCTAGATTGACCCGGTCGGCGCCTGCTGTATTGAAACTCACCGCACTACTACCCTGCCAACCAGCATCACTCAGCTGCACATTCATGCCATCGCCAGCCAGATCCAGCGCCGCCATCGTTAGATTACCGGTCACATCAAGATTCTCAAGACCCGTAGCGGCAAAACTCAGGTCGGTGTTGCCTTTCCAGCCTGCCTCACCCAGGTCGACTTGCATACCCTCCGCCGTCAGGCCTAATGCTGATAGCGTCAATTGCCCCGCCACACCGAGCTTATCGAGACTACTCGCGGCGAAGGAAAGATCCGTCTTGCCCTGCCAATCCGCCGCTGCCAAATTCACTTTTACTCCGTCAGTCTCCAGCCCTAAGGTCGACAGATTCAGCACACCATCAACCCCAACCGATTCCGGTTGCCCTGCATTCATCGTGAACGCGGTATCGCCCTTCCATGTAAGTGAACGCTGACTGACGGCTAAGCCTTCCTGCTCCCAGGCGAAATCATCCAGCTGAATATCACCGCTCTGGATAATACTAATCTGCTCACCCGCCACGATGGTTAACTTCAGGTCGGTTGATAGGGTCGCTTGTAATTCAGGCACAAAGGGCGCGGTAAAAGGGTGTAGCGGCAATCGTTCGAGCTTCAGATGCAACTCAGACCGTTTGGTCTTCGGCAGCGGCTGCCCCTCGGTATTCAGGTCAAATCCAGCATCATTAATCGCTCCCTGAATCGATAGATGCGTAATCGCATCCTCCTGCCAGGTATAAAAGGTATCTAAGGCCGCCTGATCGATGCGTAATCGGTGGTCACCCTCTTGCAGCTCTGAGCGCCAACTGAAGTCGGACACCCTCACCCGAGCCAAGCCAAACTGCCAAGCAGAGGGTTCGCTCTCAACCTCTTCAACCGCATCCTCAGCAGCGCTCGGTAACGCTACAGGGCCAAGGTAAAACTGCCGCGGTTCTGCTTCCGTCTGCTCATGAAGATACAGCGCCACCCCGTCAAGGGTTAGATCGCTGATCAAAATACGTTGTTCAAATAACGAGGGATAATCGATATCAACCTGCAACCGGTCAAGCCGTATCGCGGGCTGTTCTGGCGTCATCACCTCAACACCGGACAGCGTCACCCCACCGGTAAACCAGTTAATCGATAAACGATGAATCCGCGCTTCACTGGCTCCCTGATCCAACAGCCATTGAATGGCGAAATCTCTACCCACCTGAACCGCAGTGTGTAACAACAAAAAAACCACAAGGACAGCAATCACACTGCCACGTATAAAACCTTTTACACTCATAACCGGCCCATCTACTTGTCGAGGTTTACTCGTATGATATTAGCAGCTTATCTCGGGTTGAAGCGACATCCTTTAGCCCTAGACACAAACAACTTAATAGACCAAATTAAATTTCACTACCCTGTCAGAAACCTTGCTGGTAATATAACGGCCCGAATCGTTTAGATAAGATGTCTTAAGACGCACAGCAGTACGGTTCATAACAGCTTTATCAATAACAACGGGTGAATAATCATGGCAGAACATGACGAAAACTTCCGTGACAGCTCAAGTTCTATATGGTTTGTGATCAACATTTGCGCTTTGGCGTGGACCTGCATGCCAGCCATTATTGGCTGGGTAAGTGTGTTGTAACAGCACCATAAGCCGTTTCGGTTAGATATAAAAAAGGCCTTCATCTGAAGGCCTTTTTTATTGTTCGAGGATTAGTGTGTAATCGTTACCACACCATCGGTGGTCCCCATCAACACCACATCGGCACCCCGCCGGGCAAAGAGCCCATTGGTCACTACGCCAACGATATTATTAATCTCCGCTTCGAGTTCCGCAGGTTGTTCAATCTCAAGGCCGTGTAGATCGAGGATGATATTGCCATTATCAGTCACAAAGCCATCCCGATAAACCGGCATACAATCGAGTTGTACCAAGCGACGAGCCACCTGAGAACGCGCCATGGGAATCACTTCAATCGGCAGCGGGAAGGCCCCTAACAGATCGACCTTTTTGCTTTCATCGACGATACAGACAAATTCCTTTGCCACATCCGCGACGATTTTTTCCCGGGTCAGCGCACCGCCGCCCCCTTTGATCAGATTCAGGCGACCATCAAACTCATCCGCACCATCAACATACACCGCCATCTGATCAACGGAGTTCATATCATAAACGTCGATACCATGGCCCCGCAGACGTTCAGCGGTAGCTTCAGAACTCGCGACCGCCGCTTCAAACAGATGCTTAATTTTGGCCAGCTCATCGATAAAGAAATTAGCCGTAGAACCGGTGCCAACCCCAACGATAGAGTCACGACTCAATTTTGGCTGGATATAAGCAACCGCCGCTTGGGCAACTGCTAGCTTCATCTCATCCTGTGTCATATTGTGTGAAACCCCGCATAAATGTCGATAACTGGCAGTTATTATACGCAGATTAAGCGATATCTTATAGACGAAAACAGCCTCAAGGATTACCATTTAATGCTTTATTCACACTGCCGCCCTTGTCGGACCGCAACAACACATTGAAAGCATCCCATGGCACACCGATATATAAAGAAAATTCTTGATGCACGCGTCTATGATGCGGCTATCGAAACACCACTCGATGAGGCGACGAGCCTCAGCAAACGACTCGGCAATCGAGTACTGCTAAAACGAGAAGATCTACAACCGGTCTTTTCCTTCAAACTGCGAGGCGCTTACAACAAGATGTCCCAGCTGACGGAAGAAGAACGTCAGCGCGGCGTGATTGCCGCCTCAGCCGGTAACCATGCCCAAGGACTGGCCATGTCGGCTAAAATCCTCGGCGTGAAAGCCACCATCGTCATGCCCAAAACCACCCCTGACATCAAGGTTAACAGTGTCAAAGCGCGGGGCGGCAAGGTCATCCTGCACGGTGAAACCTTTGACGAAGCGTCAAAACACTCATTCAAACTGGTTGAAGAACAGGGTCTTACCTATGTTCACCCTTATGATGATGTGGATGTGATTGCCGGTCAGGGCACCATCGCCATGGAACTGCTGCGTCAAGAGAGCGGCCCAATCGATGCGGTATTCGTCCCCGTCGGTGGCGGCGGCCTGATTGCCGGTATTGCGGTATATATCAAATACCTACGCCCAGAAACGAAGGTCATCGGCGTCGAGTCTGAAGATTCCGCCTGCCTTAAAGCCGCACTCGAAGCTGGCGAACGGGTTATTCTGCCTCAAGTAGGCATCTTTGCAGACGGCGTTGCCGTGGCTCAGATCGGCGAAAACACCTTCGACCTATGTAAACAGTATGTCGATGAAGTGATCACCGTAAATACCGACGAGATCTGTGCGGCTATCAAAGATATCTTTGAAGATACTCGCTCCATCACCGAACCCGCCGGCGCACTGGCTGTTGCCGGTTTGAAAAAATATGTGGCTCGGGAATCCGCCAAAGACCAAACCCTGATCGCTATCGACAGTGGTGCTAACGTCAACTTTGACCGTTTACGCCATATCGCCGAGCGCTCAGAGTTAGGTGAAAACCGAGAAGCGATTATCGCGGTTAAAATTCCTGAAAAGCCGGGTAGCTTCAAAGAGTTCTGCGCCGCATTGGGCAAACGCAATATCACCGAATTCAACTACCGTTATGCTAATGATGACGATGCCCAAATCTTTGTGGGTGTACAGCTGCAGGCCGGCAATGATGCCCGCGCCGAGCTCCTCGGTGAGTTAAAGTCGGAAGCCTATAAGGTTATCGACTTGTCCGATAACGAGATGGCTAAACTCCATGTCCGTTATATGGTGGGTGGTCATGCGCCGGCATCGGTCACCAATGAGATTCTCTACCGGTTTGAGTTTCCAGAACGTCCTGGGGCACTGATGAAGTTCTTGAAAAAGCTAGGTGGCCGCTGGAACATCTCAATGTTCCATTACCGCAACCACGGGGCGGCTTATGGCCGAGTCTTAGTCGGTATGCAGGTGCCCGCGGATGAGCATCCGCAGGTGACTGAGTTTCTCGATGATATTGGCTACAGCTATTGGGAAGAGACCGAGAACCCAGCCTATAAGCTATTTCTTGGCTAAAACGCTGCGATCATCGTTCAATAAAAAAACGCACCTTAGGGTGCGTTTTTAAGTTCTGGCATTTCCGGTGAATATTCGAATGTCTCAGACATAAAGGCTTTCATCACAAACAACACAATCGACACACAACCCCAGCTTAAGCCTACGACTACACCTAGATCGACAATACCGCGCCAAGGCTGATCCAGCATATGAACCAACTGTATCAAGGTTAAAATACCTAGCAATAAACAGTAGGTAATAATCATACGCCGGCGGCGAATATCAAAGAATCCCATGCAGAACAGGGGCGCAAACACTAAACGGACGGGGGTGACGTTATCCCGTAGATAGAGTAACCGTGCCGCCACTCGGGGAGAATAGGCCCGCTGAAAACCTTTATATCCCTCAGCAAACCCCATAAAGAGAACACTGATCACCAACGCCGCCCAGTGATACCAGTTTAATGAGAATGCAAAGGTATCTAACCCTATCGTTCCGATTCGAACAATGGCATTACCAAAGATAAAGGTAATACCGACAATACCCCATACAACAGCAAGATAACCTAACACAAGCATACCATCAGCAATTTAGAAACAGGCTGGCGATTATAATAGATTCAAGGTTTTCTGACGATATAAAAAAACCGGCGCTTCATAACGAAGCACCGGCTCTGAATAATTACTCATTCGGTTAAACGAATGAACAACTCTTAATCGCTTAGTAACCCTTCAGGTGATCGATATATTCCGGCAGGAACAACGATATCTGCGGTATATAGGTAATCAGCATCAGGAACATCAACAGCAGACACAACCATGGCAAGCAGGCTTTAATCACCCAGATCATATTCTTGCCGGTGATACCCGCAGTCACAAATAGATTCAGCCCCACAGGCGGTGTCAGCATACCGATCTCCATATTCACCACCATAATAATACCCAGATGGATTGGATCGATACCTAGCTTCATCGCGATAGGAAACAGAATAGGCGCCATAATCAGCAGAATCGCCGACGGCTCCATAAAGTTACCCGCAATCAGCAGCAGAATATTTACCACAATCAGGAAGCCCCATGCAGGCAAGCCCCATTGAACGATGATTTCCGCTATATGGTGTGGAATCCGTTCGGTTGTCAGCACATGGGCGAACAGCATCGCATTGGCGATAATGAATAGCAGCATGAGAGAGACTTTAGACGCATCCAACAGCACCTTGCGTACTTCAGGGTGACGCGCCGACTTTGGAATCGCCCATAACATCTGCAACATATTACGAACGCTAGCAGCCAAAATAGACTCGCCGCTATTACGCCACGCAACACCTTTCATCGGCCCAATATCACGATAGCCAAGCACCGATACCAAATAGGCATACACCGCAGCAACAGCAGCCGCTTCGGTCGGACTCGCAATACCGCCATAGATAGAACCCAGCACGATGATGATCAACATCAACCCACCGAGGGCGATCAAGAATGATTTACCGAGCTTCATCACCCCAGGGAAGGGTTCTGCCGGTAACTTCATCACCCGAGCAGCGATATAGATAGCGATCATCAAGATGCCGCCCATCATCAGCCCTGGAATAAAGCCCGCCATAAACATCCGTGAAGCCGACACCTCTGTCGCCGCCGCATACACCAACATCACGATAGAAGGCGGAATCAGAATCCCCAGCGTACCGGCATTGGCGATAACGCCTGCCGCGAACGACTCGGGATATCCCGAACGCACCATACCGGCAATAACGATGGTACCGATCGCAGCAACCGTCGCGGGAGATGACCCAGAAACCGCCGCAAACAGCATACACGCCAGTACCGATGCCATCGCCAAACCTCCGCGAATATGTCCAACACTATCAACCGCAAAGTTGATCAGGCGTTTAGCCACGCCCCCCGTGGATAGAAACGCAGAGGAAAGAATAAAGAACGGAATCGCCAACAATGTGTAGTGCTCTGAGGTCGCTTCAAACAACTTCAGCGAAATCGAAGCCAAAGAATCGTTGGAGAACATCAGAATCGTGGCCACACTCGACAAACCAAGTGCAATGGCGATCGGCATGCCCATAAACATACAGGCAAACAAGATAATAAATAGCGCCGCAGTAGTCATGAGCGTCCCCCCTTATGACTCGCATCGGCATTATCCAACGCAACCTTCGATTCAAGCTCCTGAAGCTCTTTAGCAATAGCCATACTATCTTCCGCTTCATCACTGAAGTTAAAGCCATCGGCCTCTTTGGTGATCACCTTCCACCCCAGCTGTAAGAAACGCAGCATCAGCATCGCAAAACCGATCACCAGAATGCTCATCGCCAACCATTTAGGCACCGGCATATCTTCCAGCTCGATACCGATCATCTTCATCTTGCTGAGATAGATCCATGAGCCATAGAGAAACAGGCCACAATAAAGTAGACACAATGCGATCGCTAACAGTGTGAAAAAACGATGTGCTTTGGTGGGTAATAATTTAACAAACACATCGACCCCGATATGTGTTCCCACTTTTACACCATAAGAGGCGCCATAGAGCACAAACCAAGCCGCCATCAGCAGCGTCAGTTCCTGAGCCCAATGGATACCCATATTAAACCCGAAGCGCATCACCACTTCGACAAATACCAGCAGCGTCATCGCTACCAGCAGCAAGGAGAGAAAAGCCTCTTCCAGTTGCGTGACCAGATTACGAACCATAACGGCCCCCTTTAAAACAGCAAAACACATGAGTAATGAGCAACCGCTCCGCTGTTTTTTAGCAGTATGTGTGCGTCACAGGACAACCTTGCAGCCATTCAGCAAGACCTGCCGAGCCGACGTGACTCTCCTGTGTAACCCCACAAACAGTATTAAATCAATCGAAGGCTACAGCAGACAGGTATTGCCCGCCGTAGCATGAGAGTCTGACCTGCTATACAAAAGGTCAGCTAAGCCGATTACTGATTAGACGCTTCAGCGGCTTTGATCAGGTCAGCACCGATATCATCAGAGAACTCAGCCCATACAGGCTTCATCGCTGCCACCCACTGGGCGCGCTCTTCTGCTGTAATTTCAAGGATTTCAGAACGTTTAGAATCGATGATCGCCTGCTTGTCACCATTCGCTTTTTCAGCCGCAATGCTGTTACCAAAGGCAATTGACTCATCCAACGCTGCTTTCAATTCAGCACGCAGATCGTCATCTAAGCTATTCCAGAATTCAGCCGAGGTCACTACCATGTAATCTAACAAACCATGATTGGTTTCGGTGATGTATGGCTGTACTTCGTAGAATTTCTTCGAGTAGATGTTAGACCAGGTATTTTCCTGACCATCGATCGCCCGTGTTTGCAGCAGGGTAAAGACTTCAGAGAATGGCTTCTTCAGTGGTACAGCATTCACCGCTTCAAACTGCGCCTGCAGCACATCAGAGGTCATGATACGGAACTTCTTACCATCAACATCCGCCGGTACTTTAATCGGGTTACTGGCAGACAGTTGCTTCATACCGTTGTGTAGATAACCCAATCCCACCAAACCTTTAGACTCCAGTGATGTCAGCATATGTTGACCATCTGGGCCTTTTTGGAAACGTTCAACAGCTTCCATATCCTTAAACAGGAACGGCAGATCGAACAGCTGTAAGCTTTTGGTGTATTTCTGGAATTTAGACAGCGCTGGCGCAGCCATCTGCACATCACCTAGCAGCATCGCTTCGAGGACTTTATTGTCACCAAACAGCTGTGAACTTGGGAAGACGTTAACTTCAACCTTACCGGCTAAGCGTTCAGCAACCAGTTCAGCAAACTTATTGGCCATCTGACCTTTCGGGGTATTTTCAGCGACGACGTGTGAGAATTTAATTTCAATCGGTGCAGCCATGACAGATGTTGCACCAAAAGTCAGAGCCATTGCCGTAACGGCAGCAGATAAAAGACGCATATTGCTTCTCCAGTTTTGTAATTATTCAGGCGCTTTTTTCGGGTCTAACAGCAGAACCCACGCACAGTTATTAACTCAGACTAGTAAAAGCAAGGAACAGGCCAATCAATTAAAAACAGCGTTATTAATTTTAATTTACATATAAATCAGCATATTAAGAAACATCGCATCAAGATGAAAAATAACGACCCATCCAACTAATGGGTGGAATTCCACCCGTCGACGCAACCGAAAAGGAGGGATTTCCACACATTCAATCGACGTCCCATACCCTCGGCGGGCAGATTATTACTCAAAATGCTGACATAGGCAGTCGCCCCTCTCATCACAGCAAGGTATATTAGAGGCAAATTAGAAACGGTATTCGGATAATAAAACATGGCGATTCAAACAAAAGTAAACCTCAGCCTAGCATTCGTTTTTTTAATCGTTCTTATCTCATCAGTCTCAGTCATCTATCGAAGTGAAACCATCCTCTCTTCTGAGATCGCGTTACAAAACACACAAAATACCGCTGATGCCTATTTCGACAGTATCAACATCATGATGCTGAGCGGCGCCATGGCTAACCGACAAACGCTACAGTCGAAAATCCTTAGCAACCCCGATCTAACCGAAGCCCGCATCATTCGCGGTGAGCCGGTGGCTTCCATGTATGGCGAGGGCACCCCCGATTCACATATTCAAGACGATCTCGATAAACGGGCGATGAGTGGCGAATTAATTACCGTGGAACTCGATGACGAAGAGGGCCACCGCATGACCGTGGTTCGCCCGATGCGGGCTAGCTCGAACTATAAAGGCACAAACTGCCTAACCTGCCACCCCGTTGAAGAGGGCACCATCCTCGGTGCGGTGCGAGTCACTTACACGTTCGATAAAATTGACCAGCACATTCTCACCAATATTCGTAACATCGCGCTGGTTGAACTCGGTCTCTTTATTGCGGCACTATTCCTCGTGGGCTGGATGATTCATCGTATCGTGCTGCAACCGATCAATAAGATGAACCAGACCATCCGTAATATCGAACAAAATGCCGATCTCACTCAGCAATTGAAGATCGAATCGAATGACGAGATCGGTCAGATGTCGGCCTCCTTCAATAGTATGTTGCGCACCTTCCATGACAGCATTAAACATGTGGTGCACTCAATCGATATGCTCGGACAGTGCAGCCAACAGATTAGCGATGTCACCGATCTTGCGAACTCCGGCACCGCCAAACAGATTAGCCGGGCCGAAGCCGTCACTACCGCCATGATCGCTATGGATGGTGCCACACAGAATGTTGCCGCCACCGCCGATGTCACCACCAAAGCATCAGATAAAGCGCTGCAAGAAACACGTAACGGCGTGGAGATTACCGCGGGCACTGTGAAAAAGATTGAAGCCTTACAGCAGCAGATTCAACACGCCACCGATGTCATCGTTCAGCTCGAACAGCAAAGCTATAACATTGATGCGGTGTTGAGCGTGATTCAAGACATTGCCGAACAAACCAATCTGCTAGCACTCAACGCCGCCATTGAAGCCGCCCGCGCCGGTGAACAGGGCCGAGGGTTCGCCGTTGTCGCAGACGAGGTTCGCACCCTATCACTGCGCACCCAGAATGCGACGGTGGAAATCAACGAGATTATCGGGGCGTTACAACAGAATGCTAAAGGGGCGGCTCAGGTGATGGGCCAAGCCAGTAGCGAAACAGAATCGAATGTTAAAGAGATACAGGAAACCTCAAAGGTTCTGTTTAATATTCAGAAAGAGATGGAAGCCATCGCCGAAACGAACCACAGCATCTCCCAGTCGGTGAAACAGAGTGGTGTCGCCACACTGGAGATCGAAGGGGCCGTCAATGAGATCAACAACGGCAGCGAGCAGGCTAAAGATCGAGTTGTACGCCTAGCCGAGATTTCAACACAGATAAGTAAACTGGCTGACGAACTGGAAAAACGCGCTCAACAGTTCAAACTCTAACCCGCTTTAAACGTCAACAGCGGCCTACAGGGCCGCCGTTTTCGTTTGCAAGCAGACGTCTTTATTTAAAATCATCCTTGCTCAAATCATACTTTTTCATTTTGTCGTATAAGGTTTTACGTGGCAGGCCTAGCTTATCCTGTGTCAGCTTGAGCGAGCCATTATTACGCGACAGCTCCTCTTGCAGCACCAGCTTTTCAAACCGCTCAACCTGCTCGGGCAGCGTCATCTGCTTAGCCGCCATCCGCTCGCCAGCATCACCCACGGCAAAGTTATACGCAGGCCCCAGTAACACATAACGCTCAGCAATATTACGTAACTCTCGCACATTGCCCGGCCAATGATGGGCCACCAGCGCACTGAGTTTTTCAACACTCAACTGTGGCACTTCCTTTTGATACTGCACCGATGCGATCAGGGCAAAATGCTGGAACAGCATCGGAATATCCTCCCGCCGCTCCCGCAACGGAGGGATTTCTAGGCTAACGACATTCAGCCGATAGTAGAGATCCGCCCGATAACCCCCCTGCTCACTCAAGGTTTTCAGATCGACCTTAGTGGCGGCAACTACCCGAATATCCAGTGGAATCAGTTCATTAGAGCCGAGCCGCTCTATATGTCGCTCTTCTAACACCCGCAACAACTTAACCTGCAACGACAGCGGCATGCTCTCAATCTCATCGAGAAACAGCGTGCCGCCATTCGCGTGTTCGAACTTACCGATACGGCGACTCTTCGCATCGGTAAAGGCGCCCTTCTCATGGCCGAACAGCTCACTCTCAATCAGGTGTTCAGGTACCGCACCGCAGTTGATGGCAACAAAGTTTTTATCCCGGCGATTACTGTGCTCATGGATATAGCGGGCGACCAGATCTTTACCCGAGCCGGTTTCAGCCTGAATCAAAATATCGGCAGGGGTATCGGCAATATGTTGGATCATCGAACGCAACTGCTGAATACCGGGCGAGTGACCAATAATCCGTGGGCCGATACCGCCCTGCTGTTCCAGCGCCTTACGCAGCACTCGATTTTCTAGCGTCAAACGACGCTTCTCCGCCGCACGACGCACCACATCATTCAATAATTCAGACGAAAAAGGTTTTTCAATAAAATCATAGGCGCCGTCACGCATCGCGCTCACCGCCATCGAAATATCCCCATGCCCGGTGATCAGAATAACCGGCAGGTCTGCATCGATGCTCATGATTCGCTGCATCAATTCCAACCCATCGATTCCCGGCATATTGATATCACTCACCACCACCCCAGGCCAATCCCGATCCAACAGGGTTAACGCCTTTTCGGCGCCATCCGCGGTGACCACATCATAGCCCGCTAATTCTAACGTCTGACCAGCCGCTAGCCGGATATGCTTCTCATCATCCACCAGTAAAATTTGGTGAGGTTGCTGCAGCTCAACGGGATTCGCATTCATCGGCGGTTCGTTTTCCTGTCTAATTTTAATTATTCTAACCCGACTATCGAGTCAGACGCATCCGCTGCCGGCAGATTAATGGTAAACACAGCACCGCCGAAGGGGTGGTTACTGACACTCAACTGCCCATCCATAGACTCAATAATACGATGAGAGATCGACAACCCTAAGCCAAGCCCCTGTCCCGCTTTCTTCGTGGTATAAAAGGGTTCGAACACCTTACCCAGCTCGGACGCGGGAATACCCGGGCCGTGATCTCTAAAGGAGATCAATAAACGCCCACCCTGTCGTTCAACACCGATCTCAATCCATTTTTCAGCCACGCCCTCCATCGCCTGCAGTGCATTACTGATAAGATTCACCACCACCTGTTCAAGCCGCAGCATATCCCCCAATACAAACTGCTGATCGAGGTGTTCGGGCCATTCAATCTTGACATTGGCTTTATCCAATCGGCCATACATGATCGACATCGCCCCATCACGCACCGCCTTCAGGCTGATCATCATCTGCTGGCCGGTGGTTTTACGGGAGAACTCTTTTAATGGCGCGATGATTTTCGCCATCCGCTCCGTCAAGCCGCCGATCTCCTGAAGGTTGCTCGTCACGGGGTCCGTTTTGCCCAGCTTTAAAAATGACAGTGCATTATCGGCATAGCTGCGAATCGCGGTCAGCGGCTGATTGAGCTCGTGATTGATCCCCGCAGACATCTGCCCCAGCACCGCCAGCTTAGCGGTTTGAATCAACTCATCTTGGGTATTTTTATGCTCTTCTACTTCCTGCAGCAGACGCGCATTTGCCCGCGTCAGATCCTGAGTCCGCTCATCAACCCGCTGCTCTAGTTGATCCCGCGCTTCACGCAACTGCTCTTCGTTCTCTTTCCGTTCGGTAATATCGTGAATCGTCACCACAAACCGACTGGCACTGTTATCCGCCATACGGCCAATAATCAACTCCACAGGGAAGGGCGAGCCATCGGCCCTGACGCAAGCCACCTCAACCATTAGTTCTGCCGACTCGTCATCATCACGTTGCTGCGAGATATGCCGCCAACACACGGCCCGATCGGGCTGGCTAATCAGTTTGCTAAAATACTCGCCGGTGATCCTATCGGAGCTGTAGCCAAACAATTTTTCCGCGGTGGGGTTAAATGATTCAATCACCCCGTGGATATCCAGCGTGATCAACCCCGCATGGGTATTATCGATAATCGCCCGAATCCGCGCCTCACTCCTCTCCAACGCAAGCGTCTGCTGCCGTTTAAAACGGGCGCGTTCCAACGAAATACGCCGCCGCGCCAACAGTAATAGCACCAAAAAGACTAACGCACTGTAAACAAAACCGGTGAGTAAAACATTATTCAACACCCGCCGATCGACCGGTTTCAGATCCGCTAAAATGGATACATTAAAGCCCGCATCCTCGACGGTGCGGGTCTGCTGCAAATATTGGCGGGTCTCGATGCCATCTAAAGCAGGATTATCAATCCGATCCCCCTCGATCAGTGTCACCACCTCACTCTCACCCAAGGCTTTTCGCTCAACAATGGGCAGCGATGTTAATTCATGGTTGCCGTATCTCAAGCTGGCGACAATCCGCTGTAAGTCCTGCGGCTGTAGGGGTTTCAGCGTCCGAAACTTCCACTCCGCTCGGGTACTGATAAAAATAACGCCATCTTCATCGGTCACCACGATATCGGTCATCGGGTCACTCCACTCGGTCTCAATATCATTGAGATCGATCTTCACCACAATCACCCCTAACACCGTGCCTCTATATTCAACGGGATAGGAAAAAAAGTAACCCCGCTTTTTCGAGGTGGTGCCCAATGCAAAATACCGCCCCGCTCGCCCCGCCATCGCATCTCGAAAATAAGGCCGAAAAGAGAAGTTACGCCCCACAAAGGTATGCGCTTTCTGCCAATTGCTGGACGCTAGGGTTGTGCCGTTGGTATCCATCAGATAGGTATCCGAGGCGCCCACGGTATCGTTGACCTTTTGTAGATAGAGGTTCGCTCGGTAAACGCCTTCATTGCCATCCAGCAGCAACAGGTTCACCAACTCGGAATGAGATGACAGCAGTTTGGGTAGATCTTTATACCGATCAAGCTCCTGCTGCAGGCTCAAAATATAACGATTCAGGCCCGCCGATGCGCTCTGTTGCAGATCATCGGTGGCTCGACTGTGGCTTACTAAGATCGTCTCAAAGATGACCACCACAAACAAAGTGACCAATGACAGCAGTAATAGGGGACGTAACCGGATTTTAATCACCAAAACTCCTGTAAATAAGCTACAAAATATTCATTTAAACTAACAAAAAAAGCTAAAAAGCATTAGAATACGACCAAACAAAACATATTTTGTAATATATTTACAAGATACTGTTTAGCCAACGAGGGAAGATAAAGCCCTCCATCAACAAACATGCACAACCCGATGGCTTGAAATACTATTGCCAGCCGCTTATCTTGCAATAGATAACACAGCTTAAAGTTTAACAGGTAAACCCATACCGTCTACCGGATATCTAAATCATGCTAAAACGCACCAAAATTGTTGCCACACTCGGCCCTGCAACGGATAAACCAGGCATCCTTGACCAAATGATCCGTGCCGGCGTCAATGTGGTACGACTCAATTTTTCCCACGGCAGCGCCGATGACCACCGTCGTCGGGCCCGTGAAGTCCGCGAAATATCCAGCAAGCTGTCCATTCCTGTCGCTATCCTTGGCGATCTGCAAGGCCCTAAGATTCGTATCGCCCGTTTTAAAGATGATATGAAGATTAAGCTAGCGGTAGGCGATCACTTCGCCCTCGACTCATCCCTAGATACCTATGCCGGCGACCAAACGCAGGTCGGTATCGATTATAAAGCTCTCCCGAGAGATAGCCGCCCCGGCGACATCCTGTTACTAGACGATGGCCGAGTACAGTTTAAAGTCATCGACGTGCAAGGCAGCCGTATCAACTGCGAAGTGATTATCGGCGGCCCGCTATCCAACAACAAAGGGATCAACCGTCAGGGTGGCGGCCTCTCCGCAGCGGCATTAACCGAGAAAGATAAACGGGATATTTTAGTTGCCGCTGAGATCGATATGGATTACGTCGCCGTATCCTTCCCCCGCAGTTCAAGCGATCTCCATGAAGCCCGCCAGTTGCTCGATGCCGCCGGCAGCAATGCTGAAATCATTGCCAAAGTAGAACGGGCCGAAACCGTCAGCTCTACCGAAGCACTCGACGATATTATTCTGGCCTGCGATGGCGTCATGGTCGCCCGAGGTGATCTGGGGGTTGAGATTGGCGATGCCGAACTGATCGGCGTACAAAAACACCTGATCAACCGTGCCCGCGAACTCAACCGCGTAGTGATCACCGCGACGCAGATGATGGAGACCATGATTCAGAATCCGATGCCAACCCGGGCAGAGGTATTCGACGTGGCCAACGCCATCTTAGATGGTACCGATGCGGTGATGCTCTCAGCTGAAACAGCCGCTGGGGATTACCCCGTTGAAGTCGTACAGGCGATGACTAAAATTTGCCAAGGCGCCGAAAAACACCAGCTTTCCCGCCCAGCGCCTACCGGCATATCGCAACGCTGTGAGCATTTCGATGAAACCATCGCCCGCTCGGCCATGTATACCGCGAATCACCTCGTTGGCGTTAAGGCGATTGTCTGTCTGACCGAATCTGGCTCGACGCCACGCTGGATGTCTCGTATCCGCTCGGGTGTTCCGATCTATGCCCTAACCCGCAATGAACGCTCCATGCGCCGCATGACCCTGTTCCGCGGTGTCCACCCAATGCTGTTCGATGCCACAGGAATCGATAACAGCGATCTTAACCATCAGGTACTAGAGACCCTCAAAGCGCAAAACTTGTTAGAGAGTGGCGACTTGATTCTACTCACTCGAGGAGCCGTGATCGGCAGTGGTAGCGGGACAAACTCTATGCAGGTTTTACAGGTGCCATAAGGCCCTCAAACTCGCTCAAAAAGCACCATCCGAACGGCCCGCTAAGTCATATTAGCGGGCCTTTTTTATGGCCTTAAATCTCCGCCTTTTTTACAGGGTTATGTTTCGCGCATGCTGCGCTATAATAGCGCTCTTTTTTCCGCTAAAAGGTAGCCGGTTGTGTCAAAAGCACTGGAACAGAATCTGCAATTAATTATAGAAAAGGGTCAGATTCTGGCACTTGACGGCATTCTTCATGGTATCGAGAAGGAAGGCCTACGGGCTGATGCCCATGGATCAATTAGCCAAACAGGCCATCCGGCTTCGCTTGGCGCCGCCCTGACCCATAGCCATATCACCACCGATTACTCGGAGGCATTACTCGAATTCATCACCCCGGCGTTTCCAAAATCCGCCGAAGCCCTGGAGTTCTTACAGCAGCTACACGCTTATGCCTATCAGCACCTTGGCGATGAAGAGTTGTGGAATGCCAGCATGCCCTGCCACATCGACAACGAAGAGGCGATTCAAATTGCCCGTTTCGGTAGCTCCAATGTCGGCCGCCTAAAGTATATTTATCGGGTTGGCCTAGAGCATCGCTATGGCAAGATGATGCAAACGATTGCGGGCATCCATTACAACTTTTCACTGCCTGAATCACTCTGGCCCGTGCTACGTGAACTTCAGGGCAGCCAGAAAAGCTTGCAAGCCTTTCGCTCATCCGGCTATTTCAAACTGATCCGCAACTTCCGCCGCTCATCGTGGTTATTGCTATATCTGTTTGGCGCATCGCCGGCGCTGTCTGCCAGCTTTATGCGCGGCCGCAAACATGACCTTGAACAGTGGGACGAAGAAACCCTCTACCGCCCCTACGCCACCTCTCTGCGTATGAGCGACCTCGGCTATTCAAACAAAGCACAGTCTGCCCTCAGCATCTGTTTTAACCACCTTGATAGCTATATTCACAGCTTAACCGAAGCCATTAATACAACTTACCCACCGTATGAAAAGATCGGGGTAAAAACCGAGCAAGGCTACAATCAGCTGAACAATAATGTTCTGCAGATCGAAAATGAATATTACAGCGATATTCGACCAAAACGGGTAGCGCTATCCGGCGAAAAACCGGTGCATGCCCTCTTAGAGCGTGGCGTTGAATATATCGAAGTACGTAACACCGATATCAACCCACTGCTCCCTGTCGGTATCGACCAGCAACAGGCCGACTTCCTCGACGCCTTCCTCGTCACCTGTCTACTCTCTGATCCTAGCGATGTCGACAACCATGAATGCGAGCTGATTAACCAGAACAACAATTTAGTGGTTAATCAAGGCAGAGCACCGGGCTTAATGCTGACTAAGGATAATCAACCCATCTCAGTACCGGAATGGGGTTCGCAGATTCTGAGCGATATTCGTAAAACTGCAGCCGTACTCGATCAGGTAAGCGGTGATAGCCGCTACTCCGATGCGGTCAATGCTCAGCAAGCTAAACTCGATGATCCAGCCCTGACACCATCGGCACAGATTCTCGAACAGATGAAGTCTTCAGGCCTGAGCTATGAAGCCTTTATTCTGCAACAGAGCCGCCAACATCGGGAAACGATTACCCGCACAGGACTCGATGCTGAGCAACAACAGTATCTTGATAATCTTGGGCTCAGCTCTATCGCCGAGCAACAACAAATCGAGATGAGCGATACCATCGACTTCGACACCTATTTAGCGAACTACCTCGCACAGTAATCCGGATGTCGATTTAAGCATAAAAAAAGCCCTGCATTCTCAGCAGGGCTTTTTTATGAGATGAACAAGCTGCTCAATCGCTTTAGACCAGCGCGCTACTGCAACACAAAGCTGGTAAAGAATAGGTCGGCCACATAGGCTTCGCCCTCCTCAGCTAACAAAACCTGCTGCACCTTTTCTAACGCTTCCTGAGCCAGAATATGCTGCTTATCAACCGTTTTTAATTGGTCTTCCTCTTTCGAACTTAACAGCATCAAAATTTCGTGACGAATCTCAGCTTTATGGTAATTGACCGCATGGTGAGCTGCAGCGCTGGTCACCTGGATCGTAATCTCACACTTCAAAAACCGCAGAATCCCCGGACTAACAAAGTTAGCCACGAAGGGCTTCAGCTCAATATAGTTAACGTAATCCTCTGCTGATGGTTCATCAGCCGCCCAAACAGGCTGCAACATTGCGCCTAAAAACAGTACCAATAAAAAACGTTTCAGCATGTTTAAGTTTCCCTATCTGATATCAGAGAACAACTCTGACCTGAAAACAATGAAATAAATAAAAACATAATGTTAACCCACAAAGAGACACTTCACAGCAATCCCTCTGCCCCTTCAGCCGATCCCGTCGCATACGCCACAGCAAAGTAAGACCCGACCGATAGATTCTCCTGTTGTACCATCTTTAGCAAAAAATATCAGTGTCACATGATCAAGATTAGCTATCTCTGAGTGAAAAGGGCTCGGCTATTGCCTCTTTCACAGCGTTAGGATTAGTATTGAGGCACTCAGACTGCAAGTGCTGAACATTAAAGGAGGCCTGCTATGCTAGAAAAATGCCGTAATGCCCAGGAACGCTGGGGAGGTGTGAGCGACATTATTGATAACTGGCTCGATGGACGTCAAAAACTGATCAGCTTTTTTGTTTCTCTGCCGCAACAAAATGTTCAGGATGCACTGAATGATAAAATTCAGGAGTTCTGCCAACTCATGATGGACTATATCTCATCAGGCCATTTTGAAGTGTATGAACAACTATTGAAGCAGGGCAGCGAGTTCAATGATGGCAGCCTCGAAAAGGCCCAAGCACTGTTCCCAAATATTCAGAACAGTACCGATGCCGCACTCGACTTCAATGATCTCTATTCCAACTTTGAAGGGATCACTCTGCAGCAGATGTATGAACTGACTTGTCAGCTGTCATCACTGGGTGAAACACTGGAAGAACGTTTTGCCCTCGAAGATAAAATGATTGAGATTCTTCATATCGCTCACCGTGAACGCGTGTTTGCCGAGCCCCAAGTATAAGACAGGCACACCCTGCATTGAGAGCATAGATAGGAACACTTTATGGAGAACAGGTTGCGTGTTGTTGGTTGTGCCCTTCTGGTCACAACCCTACTGACCGGCTGCAGTAATAACGATGATCCTGCCCAATACGTTGAATACGCAATTCAAGGCGCCTATTCAGCCACTCTATCGCCACAGTCAACCTATGCAACCGTTGGCTCATTCACCCATGGCGGCAGTTTATGGAACGTCAAACAACATGAACGGCTGTATAACTGGAATCATCAAGCCGGCGAATATAGCTTAATTGCTGCCAGCGCTTTCTCCCCTGATGAGTTATATGCCGCTACCGCTGAGCAACAAGACCTCGTCCTGTGGAACCTGAGTAACGGCCAACCCGAAGGGTTCTGGAGCTCACCGGCTGAAATCCTCGCCATGGATCTCTCCCCTAATGGTGACTATGCACTGTTAGGCTTAGCCGACCATACGGCGGTTTATTTCAACGCCAAACAGGGCGGCGTCATGCAGACCTTCCGCCATGAGGCACGGGTCAAGTCGGTTGACCTTAGCGATGACGCGCTCCTCGCATTGACCGGTGACGACGCCTATAACGCCCAGCTATGGGATGTTCAGAGCAACAAAGTTATCCACAGCCTCAAGTTCGGTAATATCGTCGATACTGTCGCCCTCTCACCCAATAAACAGCTCGCCTTTAGTGCCGGCAGTCTAGACCGTGCGGTTATCTGGAGTACGCAGGACGGCAAGGTCTTACACACCCTGTCGGATAACAGTGATCTATTTGGTAAGCGACTCAGCTTTCTCTCCGCCCGCTTCTCTCCCGACAATAGCCAATTACTCACCGGCACAGCCTCCGGCTCGGTTCAGCTATGGAGCACCAGCAGTGGCGAAATACTACGTAGCTGGAATATCCATAAACGCGATCCCTACGGGCCCACCAGCACCGGCGTCTACTCCGTGAGTTTTGGCAACGGCCAATATTACGCCATGGGATCTAACGGCATCATCAACGAACTGAAATAACACAAGACGATACGTCATCGTTTTGATATTTCTCAACACGTGATTAGCTGCTCGGTTAATCACGTTCTCCGTCAACCTGCTCCGACCCTTTCCCTACTCATATTCTCCTCCATACCGGCAAACCTACAGCACACGGGTAACGCTTAACTCCACTATAGCCCGGCCTGCGGCCCCGAAGCTCGAAGTCCTTATATAACTCATATCCTCTTGGTCTCTATCTGCAGACAGTTAAAAACCAATAAAATCAAATAGTTACGAAAACACTCTTCAAGATCGCTGGCCTATAGCGACAGGAATACTCCACTTTCGCTTTATTAACAACAATAACTTATTGATTTATAAGAACTAATCAGACTTGGCACAGCACCTGCTATTAAGGGGTTATTCCGATCAACTTATTTGATCTGACGGATTAATCAATTCAAGCAAATAAACTAGGAGCTTAACCATGAACATCAAAACCCTATGCGCCATCGCCCTGACTTCTGTTTCTGCAGCAGCATTCGCTGTCGATAAGCCTGAGTTCAACCTTGTCGACCTGAATGCCGATGGTTTTGTCAGCCAGGAAGAAGCTCAAAATGCTGAGGGTTTAGCTGAGGTTTTCGAAGCCGCGGATATGAACAAGGATGGTCAACTAGACACCGCTGAATACACTGAAATCACTCTCGGTTGATTCAAAGGTTGGGGGCTCAGTCATGCTGATAACCCTATCATTTACCCAGATAAAAAAGTGATTATTCCGTGCAACTTATGAGCCTGACGGATTAATCCAACGGAACGACAAACTGAAAAACTCTAGGAGCTTCACCATGAATATCAAAACTCTATGTGCCATCGCCCTGACTTCTGTATCTGCAGCAGCATTCGCCGTCGATAAGCCTGAGTTCAACCTTGTCGACCTAAATGCCGATGGTTTTGTCAGCCAGGAAGAAGCTCAAAATATTGTGGGTTTAGCTGAGATTTTCGAAGCCGCGGATATCAACAAGGATGGTCAATTAGACACCGCTGAATACACTGAAATCACTCTCGGTTGATTCAAAGATTGGGGTCTCAGTCATGCTGATCACCCCATCATGTATCCAGATAAAAAAGTGATTATTCCGCGTAACTTATAAGCCTGACGGATTAATCCAACTGAACGACAAACTTAAAAACTCAAGGAGCTTCACCATGAACATCAAAACCCTATGTGCCATCGCCCTGACTTCTGTATCTGCAGCAGCATTCGCCGTTGATCTGCCTGAATTTAACCTGGCTGATGCCAACGGTGATGGCTTTGTTAGCCAAGAAGAAGCAAAAAACATCGAAGGGCTAACAGAGATGTTTGAAGCCGCTGATGTTAACAAAGATGGTCAGCTGGATGAGCTTGAATACACAGAAGCTTCTATCAAGTGAACCACAGACTGGGAGCGCGACCGCACCGATCGACTCCCAGCACTTTATGTCGATCCAATAAAAAACCGCCCAACGGCGGTTTTTTAATGCGTTTATTTAAGGATGCGGCTTAATGCTGCAAAATCTGACTCAGGAACAATTGCGTCCGCTCATGCTGCGGATTGTTAAAGAACTCATGGGGCTCGTTCTCTTCAACAATCTGCCCACCATCCATAAAGATCACCCGGTCGGCCACGGTCTTAGCGAAACCCATCTCGTGGGTCACACACAGCATGGTCATCCCTTCGGTAGCCAGCTCAATCATAACGTCGAGCACCTCTTTGATCATCTCTGGGTCGAGTGCCGAGGTTGGTTCATCGAAAAGCATTACGTCGGGGTTCATGCAGAGTGAGCGGGCAATCGCCACCCGCTGCTGTTGTCCACCGGAGAGCTGGCCAGGGTACTTGAGTGCCTGATCGGGGATTTTAACCCGTTCAAGCAGCTCCATCGCTTGAGCTTCAGCTTCCTTACGGGGCATCTTTTTCACCCAGATCGGAGCGAGAACACAGTTTTCTAACACCGTCAGGTGAGGGAATAGATTAAAGTGCTGAAACACCATCCCCACTTCCTTACGGATCGCTTCGATGTTTTTAATATCTTCATTAAGGGGAATATCATTAACGATGATATCGCCCTTCTGATGCTCTTCCAGATGGTTAATACAGCGAATCATCGTTGATTTACCGGAGCCCGATGGGCCACAGATAACAATTTTTTCGCCCTGCTTAACTTCCAGATTAATATTTTTCAACACATGAAATTCGCCGTACCATTTGTTCAGGTTACGCAATTCCACCATCATTTTATCAGTCGCTTGTGAATGGCTCATATCAAAATCTCTCTGTAATCAGGCACGGTTGCCATGGCCGGTATTTAATGCTTTTTCCAGATGCTGCGAATAACGCGACATACTGAAACAGAACACCCAGAACAACAGGGCAACAAATAAATAACTCTCGGTGGAATAACCAATCCATTTAGGATCTTGGTTTGCCGCCTGACCAATCGCCAACACATCAAACAAACCGATAATCAGCACTAAGCTGGTATCCTTGAACAGCGCGATAAAGGTATTAACGATACCCGGTATCATTAGTTTCAATGCCTGCGGCATGATGATCAAAATCATCTTCTGCCAATAACCGAGCCCTAGCGCATCCGCCGCTTCATACTGCCCCTTAGGAATCGCCTGCAGTCCACCCCTGATCACTTCCGCCATATAGGCAGACTGGAATAGGGTAATACCGATGAGCGCCCTGAGCAGCTTGTCAAAGCTCATGCCTTCCGGAAAGAACAGTGGCAACATTACCGACGCCATAAATAGCACCGTGATCAGCGGAACACCCCGCCAGATTTCGATAAAGGTGACACACACCGAACGCACGATCGGCATCTCCGATTGCCGTCCTAATGCCAGTACGATACCCAAGGGTAGTGAAGCCACAATACCAACAACGGCTAATACCAGCGTCAGCGTAAGACCACCCCACAGGTGGGTTTCCACCTGAGGCAGGCCAAAGGAATTACCGTATAAGAGGATGAACGCGACGACAGGATAAGCCACCAGCAGCAGTGCGGCGACAATTCCTTTCTTCGGTGTCTTAGGTAGTACCAGCCAGATGATTGAGCCAATTAAAATAATAAAGGCTATCTGCACCCGCCAATGTTCTGCTTCTGGGTAAAACCCATAGAGAAACTGATCCAATCGATTGGCAATAAACACCCAGCAGGCGCCACCGCTGGTACAGGCATCACGGCTATCGCCGACCCAATCGGCATCAATAAAGATCCACTGAATCGTGGGCACCAAAAAACTGATCAGAAAGTAGCCGACCACGATCGTTGCGATCGAATTCACCGGACCGTTAAATAGGTTTTTCCGCAGCCAGCCAATCACACCAATCATGTTCGCCGGTGGGGGCAACGTGGGTTGTAGTTCGTATTTCATAGCATCCCCTCCTAACGTTCCGACAACTGAATTCTGGCGTTATACCAGTTCATAAAGAATGAGGTCATCAAGCTGAGCGCCAAATAGACCGCCATGGTCATGGAGATCACCTCAATGGCCTGCCCTGTCTGATTCAGGGTTGTCCCCGCAAAGACGTTCACTAGATCGGGATAGCCGATCGCGGTCGCCAAGGAGGAGTTCTTCGTCAGGTTAAGGTATTGGCTGGTCAGCGGTGGAATCACCACCCGCAACGCTTGTGGAATCACGATCAAACGCAGGGTTTTCGCTTTCGACATACCCAGCGCCGTAGCCGCTTCCGTTTGGCCATGGGAAACCGCCAGAATACCGGCACGAACCGTTTCGGCAATAAAGGCTGCGGTATAGATACTCAGCGCCAACCAAAGAGCGATTAGCTCGGGTATCACGGTGATACCACCTTTAAAGTTAAAACCTTTCAGCTCTGGATGATCCAACCCTAGTGGCATGCCACTAAACAGGAACAGTACCAGAGGCACTCCGATAACCAGCCCGATGGTCGTCAGCGCCACCGGAAACTGCTGTCCCGTTAGCTCCTGGCGTTTTTTCGCCCAACGGGCAATTAGCCAACTGGCCGCAATCGCCGCAAAAAAGCCAACGGTCACAAGACCAAAACCCTCTTCAGGCACCGGCGCAGGAAAAATAAAACCCCGGTTATTAATAAAGGAACCTAAAAACTCAATACTTTGACGTGGCTGAGGCAGTGTTCGCAGTACCGCGTAGTACCAGAAGAAGATCTGCAGCAGCAGAGGAATATTACGAAAAATTTCGATGTAAAGCGCAGAGAACTTAGCGACTAACCAGTTATCCGATAACCGCGCAACACCCAGAATAAAGCCAAGAATCGTCGCCGCAATAATACCCATTACTGCAATCAGTATGGTATTGAGCAGGCCGACAATAAAGGTCATACCGTAGCTAGACGCTTCCGTATAATCAATAAGACTCATGGCAATACCAAAACCGGCTTCACGGGTTAAGAAATCAAAGCCTGTCGTAATACCACGTTGTTCAAGATTGGTCAGCGTGTTGTCTATTATGGTGTAAAAGACAAAACCCAAGACCGACAATAACAGCACCTGAAACAGTAACGATCGCTTTTTCGGATCGTTCCAGAATTTTGGCTGACTCACCGGCGGTGCTTTTTCTTTGGCTGAGCCATCAGGCTTGTGGCCTGAACTCGACATGTCTGAGGACATTGTTAACTCCAAAAATCAGTACACAGATATTTCTGCCTAGGCATATACCAAAGGGCAGAAACAAAAACGGCCAGCCCTTAGGCCAGCCGTTGATCAGCATTTAACGCATGGGTGGAGCGTACTGCAGACCTCCTTGGTTCCACAATGCGTTCAAACCGCGATCTAGACCCAGTGGAGAGTCTTTACCGACGTTACGCTCATAAGCTTCACCGTAGTTACCGACTTGCTTAACGATCTGATATGCCCAGTCATCAGCCAGATCAAGACCTTTACCTTTAGGTCCATCTAAACCAATCAAACGTTTTACGTTTGGATCAGTGCTTTCAGACTTCATCTTATCGATATTAGCGGATGTTACCCCTAGCTCTTCAGCATTAAGCATCGCATTGTGCGTCCACTTAACGATGTTAAACCAAGTATCATCACCCTGACGTACAACAGGTCCTAAAGGCTCTTTAGAGATAACCTCAGGCAGTGCGCCAACGCTTGATGGATCTTGCATACGGGTACGTAAACCCGCGGCTTGAGATAAGTCAGTGGTGAATGAATCACAACGGCCACTGTCAAAAGCCTGTGCTGCTTGATCATTGGTATCAAAAACTACCGGCGTATATGTAATACCGTTAGCACGGAAGTAATCGGCCATATTCAGCTCGGTAGTAGTACCGGACTGAACACAAACGGTTGCACCATCCAGCTCTTTAACGCTTTTCAAGCCCAGATCTTTCTTCACAAGAAAGCCCTGACCGTCATAATAGTTAACACCTGCGAAATTAACACCCAGTTGGGTATCTCGGGTCTGTGTCCAAGTCGTTACACGGGACAATACATCGATTTCACCCGACACCAGCGCAGTAAAACGCTCTTTCGCGTTAAGCGGAATAAATTTAACTTTCGTTGAATCGCCAAATACTGCAGCGGCAACAGCTCGACAAAGATCAACATCAAGACCTTTCCAATTACCTTTATCATCAGGTACTGAGAAACCAGGGACACCACTGGTCACACCACATTGTACAGCGCCACGTTCCTTCACTGTTTCTAAAGTACCTGCCGTAGCAGCACCGGTCATCGCAGCCATCAAAACAGCAGCAGAGATCAGTTTCTTCTTCATAGGATGCTTCCTCTCTTTGTAACAAATGAATGAATAATAAAAGCAGCGCCGTTTTGGCAGCCTTGCCATACATCTAATTAAGCAAGTAGCATTCCACTTTTTATTGTTATATTCCAAATATTTAACTCTAAGTGTAGCAACAGTTCCCCATCTGTACAGGAGATCGTTGCTAGCAGCTGTATTACCCTTTCATCATGTTGAAATAAATCTACAAAATAACTATCAAAAACGCTCGTTTTTTATGACATTTACATTCAAAGCCTTTTTTTCGCACCAAAAAAAACCACCCAAGAGGGTGGTTTGTATATTTTTGACCGCATTTGGCGCTTTACTCAGCGGGGTTAATCTCTAACAGCTCAACTTCAAAAACCAGTGTTTCATTCGGACCGATAGCATCACCCATACCGCCCGGGCCGTATGCCAAGTCAGCCGGAAGCACTAGGCGCGCTTTACCACCCGCTTTCATCAATTGTAGGCCTTCTGTCCAGCCAGGAATAACACCATTTAACGGGAAAGAAACCGGCTCACCACGGCTATAAGAGCTATCAAAGTCCGTACCGTCGATTAATGAACCACGATAGTGCACTTTAACCGTATCTTCTGCTTTCGGGCTATCACCCTCGCCTGCGGTTAACTCTTCATACTGAAGACCCGACTCGGTGGTAACCACCCCTTCTTTTTTAGCATTCTCAGCGAGGTAATCCTGCCCTTTCTTCAGGTTACCGTCTGAAATCTTGGCAAATTCAGCTTGTTGCTCGGCCATTTTAGCCTGCTGGAAAGCCATCATGGTCGCTTCCACTTCTTCAGGCTTCAGCAGTGGCTCATCACCGGAATAAACACTCTCAACAGCCCGGCGCAGGGCATCAACATCCAACTCTTCAACATCCGCTTTCAGACGCTCGCCCAACATCAGACCCAAGCTATAACCTAACTTTTGCTGATCGGTTTCCAGGGTATACGGCTTCTCTACCTCTGCGACGGCCTTCTCTTTATCAGGGCCACAACCAACCAATACGATACTTGCTACGGCCACGGCCACCAGCGTCTTCTTCATTGTCATTCCTTAAATTCCGGGATCATTTATGTGCTGTTAGTAAGCCATTAAACTGAAAAGTTCAGCCGATTACTACCGCACCTGCGGCTTTATCGCTTAATTGCCGTAAAAGAGCCGGCAAATCACCTAAATTTTCTGCTGTTTTAGCCGTCACCTTAGCGGCAACACAGAGGTTAAGATAACTCAACTGATTCAGAGGCTTTACATCCGCACCGGCTGCATCAGGACACAGATCCCGCAGATCATAGAGCAATCCTATCTCGACCTTTTCGGCACTCAATTCCGCCTGTTTCATCGCCTCATAGCAGCACTGCTGATCCTCAGACTGCTTTGACTGGCGTAAGTCATAGCGGAGTTTACGCAGCGGCTCAAGCGTACGGCTACGCCACTGTTGCACCTGCTGATCATCCAACTGTGGTGGTAACTGCTTTCCTTCTCGCGCTAGCCATAAACCAAAGAGCAGGTCATTCACACTCAATTGATATCGGTTTTGCAATGTTAAGCAAAGATCCGCCACCTCTGGGGTAGAATAGATCTGCACTGCGAAGTGCCAAAACACATTATTATCTAACATCTGTGATAAAATCCGCCGCCATGATTCAGTTAAACCAGTTAAGCTTACAACGTGGACCCCTGCGCCTGCTAGACAGAGCGCAATTAACTATCCACGCCAATCAGAAAGTGGGCATTGTCGGCGCCAATGGTGTCGGTAAATCCTCGCTTTTTAAACTTATTCTTGGCCAGCTACAGCCCGATGAAGGTGATCTACAGCTACCAGGCAACCTGACGATCGCCCATATGGCGCAGGAAGTCGCCGACAGCGAAGACCGCGCGATCGACTATGTGCTCGATGGTGATCACCGCTTGCGGGCGGTACAGCAAGGGTTGGCCGACGCCGAGCAATCAGGCAACCATCATCGGATCGGCGAACTACATGCTCAGCTGGATGCCATCGATGGTTACAGCGCTGAAGCCCGTGCCCACCAGCTATTGAACGGTCTGAGTTTTTCGACCTCCGATGCCCAACGGCCGGTGAATACCTTTTCCGGCGGCTGGCGGATTCGACTCAACCTAGCGCAAGCGCTGATGAGTCATTCCGATATCCTTCTACTCGATGAGCCGACCAACCACCTTGATCTGGATGCAACCATCTGGCTGGAACAGTGGCTACGGAATTATCAGGGAACACTCCTGCTGATCTCCCATGACCGCGACTTTCTCGATGCGGTCAGCACCCATATCGTCCACATGTCCAACCAGAAAACGGAACTGTATAAAGGCGGTTACAGCGACTTTGAAAAACGGCGCGCCGAACGACTCGCGCAGCAACAATCTCAGTTTGAAAAACAACAGGTGCGAATCGCTGAAATTGAGAGCTTTGTTAACCGCTTTAAAGCGAAAGCCACTAAAGCCAAACAAGCCCAAAGCCGAGTTAAAGAGTTAGAGCGCATGGAGCTGATCGCGCCAGCCCATGTCGATAGTCCGTTTAGCTTTACCTTTCAGTCATCAGATAAGATCTCTTTTCCGCTGATGAGCCTGAATAACTGCCAGTTAGGTTATAGCCAGCCCATTCTAAACAACGTCAAACTCACCCTTTCGCCGGGCGATCGTATCGGCCTATTGGGGCCCAACGGTGCGGGTAAATCAACCCTGATTAAAACCCTTACCCGAGATCTCCCCCTGATTGATGGCGTGTATAACGCCGGTGAGCACCTAAAAATCGGTTACTTTGCCCAGCACCAGCTTGAAGCCTTAGATCTAGAAGCCTCCCCAGCACTGCATATTCAGCGCATCTCGCCGAAAGCCAGTGATCAGGAAATCCGTAATTACTTAGGCAGCTTTGACTTTAATGGTGATCGCGCGCTCGAGCCGGTCAAACGCTTCTCCGGCGGTGAAAAAGCGCGGGTAGCCCTGGCATTAATCGCCTGGCAGCGCCCTAACCTGCTGCTGCTCGATGAACCCACCAACCACCTCGACCTAGAGGTGCGTCATGCGCTCACGATGGCACTGCAAAACTTCGATGGTGCCTTGATTCTGGTCTCTCACGATCGTCACCTATTGCGGAACACCGTAGATCAGTTCTGGCTGGTAGCCAACGGCCGAGTATCCCCTTTTGACGGAGATATGGATGACTACCAACAATGGCTGGCGACACAGCGACGGACACAGAATCAAACCCCTGAAGAGCCGAAAGAAAACCGCTCGCTCAGCGCCGCTGAAAAGAAAGAGCAGAAACGGCTTGAGGCGGAACGACGCAATGCACTACGGCCGCTGCGCAAAGCCATTGATAAGCTGGAGGCAACCCTCGACAAAGTGACGCAGGAGCTGCAACTGGTGGAAACTTCACTGGCGGATGTCAGCTTGTACGAAGAGGGCAATAAAGAACAACTTAAACGTCAGCTACAGCAGCAGGGCGAACTGCAACAAAAAGCAGATGCCATTGAATCTGAATGGATGGAAAAACTCGAAGAACTAGAGCAACTAGAAAGCGAAACGACGCTCTAACACAAGCGCAGGGGAACAAACAAACATCATAAGGCCGTTTAATACCTAGATTAAACGGCCTCTGCCAAGCGACATCAACCCAGCCTTAGTGAGCATGCATAATCGTATGTACTAAAGCGTCTAGATCGCCGGTATTGCTGGCAACCGATGCAACAACCTCATCCACATCCGCCCGACTTAACCCCAACTGCTGCAGTAAGCTATCGGCAACGTCCTCTATCGGACCGTCAGCCAAACCTTGGCGACGCAACTCTCGGTTAACGATATAGATCAACTTGGCCTCATGGCTCGCGATGCCATCGTAACTCAGGTTATTGTGATGACGAACCGCTTCCACCACCACTTCTGGCAACCCCCAATCACTCAACAACCAGGCACCAATCTGTTCACGGGTGACATTCATGACCTGTTTTTCCACATACTCCAACGGCATATGAGGATTCGCCTCAATATAACGTGATAGCAGTGCAAAATGTGGCGGAAACAGATGCGCTAAAATCAGATAACCAAAGTTTTGTAGCAACCCAGCCAGATACACTAACCCAGGCTTAGGACGGCTCTCGACAGGAATTTTCTTACACATCAACTCCGCCGTCGCCGCGACATACACCGATTGTTTCCAATAAGGAATACCGTCCCGCGGCGTATCATCGGGCACCGTCAGAGTTTTACCCATCGCGACACCCAATGCCAAATTGACCACCAGATCAAAGCCCAGTACTCGAATCACCGCATCTTCCACCGAGTGAACTTCCCCCGGCGCCGCATAGTAAGGAGACCCTGCCCAGCTCATCACCTGCGACGCCAAGGACGCATCGCTACAGACCAAAGGTAACAGATCATCAATGCCCGCGATCGGATCAGAGCGCAACTCAAGCAGACGCTGCATCGTCATCGGCAACGGCGGTAAACCCAGCGTATCCTCTAACCGCTGCTGTATTCGCAACGTGGTAAAACGCTCAACGGCGCGGGTAATCACCTGTTCATCACTACCGGCCGGCTGAAACTGCTCAATCGCATGCGGTGTCAGCCCCAAAGAGCATTGAGACAGGTGATCTTTAAACCACTCTTTATGCGCTTCAAAAGAGAGCCCGGTATACGCTTCAATTACATTGAAGTGCTCATACCCCTCAAGCGAGCTATCAATAAAGACAGGCAGTTGAAATAGTTTTTCTTGGCCAAGCTCTATTTTTAACGCCGCTTGACTGAAAAATTTAGTGGCATCCGAGCCCCTCACCGGTTGCAGATGCCGCCCCGAATGCTTCCAGATGCTGACCAAGTTTAATAGCATATTGGCCGGCAATAGGACCAATGCCTTACCTTCATGGTCATTTAACAGCACCATTCTAATGGTTTTAGCATCATCATCCGCGCAAGAAATAGATTTTACCGCTATGGACAAAGTGAATCTCCTAGTTGCTAGTGAGTCCTTAACTTAATGGTATCGGCCTCAAACGCCTCATCTTTAGCCGATCTTAGTATAAGGGAGACAATGGCTCGCCAATACAACAACACTACTCATTCCGAGCCACCCTTAGCCCCATGATTAGCCTCACGTTTATTCCGTATTAATCCCCCAGCGTTAACTGTTTCAGCCGAGTTATCTTTCAATATAGACAGCAATATCTGCAGGAGCCCACTTTCCGCATCAATTTCGCGCGATAAACCTGCTTTATTCAAAAAACAGCGCCAATATCTGCTTTAATAACCACTCAGGCTATCTCCAACTACCCGCGATAGACGCTTCAGGAATTGAATTATGCGAACACCTTATCTCTCTATTATTTTCGCCACCCTCGCTGCTGTTTCATCATTCACTTATGCGATCAATGAAGACCTCGCACCGGAATCCGCCACCGGCACGCTGCATCAAAACAGTATTACCGCACAGCAGCAGATGGTGGTGACCGCTCACCCACTCGCCACCCAAGCGGGTTATCACGTTTTACAACAGGGGGGCAGCGCCGTTGACGCCGCCGTAGCCGTTCAGGCGATGCTGACACTGGTGGAGCCGCAATCCTCGGGTATCGGAGGTGGCGCCTTTATGCTCTATTGGGATAACAGCACGCAACGCTTAACCGCCTTTGATGGCCGAGAAACCGCCCCTGCTGCTGCCGATGAGAATCTCTTTTTAACCGAAGAGGGAACCCCGATGAGTTGGTGGGATGCCATGGTTGGCGGCCGTTCAGTGGGCACGCCGGGGGTTCTCGCAATGCTTGAATTCAGCCACCATCAGTACGGCAAAAAGCCTTGGGCTTCACTGTTCAGTGACGCGATTCAAACCTCTAAAGAGGGCTTCAATGTCGGCGCCAGACTGCATCAGTTATTGGCGTCCAACATCAACCCCGGACTGGGACGCTACCCCGAAGCTCGCGCATATTTCTTCACCCCCGAAGGGGAAGCCCTACCTGAAGGGCACCGGTTGACCAATCCCGCACTCGCACACTCACTACAGCAGATCGCTGAACAAGGTGCCACCGCGCTTTATCAAGGAGAACTCGGCCAAAAGATCGTTGCCGCCGTTAAGCAAGCCACCGACAACCCCGGCAAGCTCCAACTGAGCGACCTTCAGAACTATCGTCCCGTCGCACGACAGCCAATTTGCCGCCCCTTTCGCCAATACCGCGTCTGTGGCTTTCCTCCACCGACATCGGGTGGCGTCACCACGCTACAGATCATAAAGCTCATGGAGTTAGCCGAATCCCAGCCGCAACAACCCGACAGCTTAGGGTTTTATCACCTGTTCACTCAGGCTAGCCGACTCGCCTATGCCGACCGCGGCCGCTACCTAGCCGACAGTGATTTTATCGATGTACCGGTTGATGCCCTACTAGACGAAACCTATTTGCAGCAGCGCAGCCAACTGATCAGCCCACTGAAAGACATGGGCCAAGCCAACCCAGGCGAACTGCCACAAACCATCAGCCAGGCCGATGATCGCTCACCAGAACTGCCCTCCACCAGCCATTTTGTCATCGTCGATAAATGGGGCAATGCGGTATCGATCACCAGCAGTATCGAAATGGCGTTCGGCTCCACGCTGATGGCCGGTGGGTTCTTGCTCAATAATCAACTCACCGACTTTTCCTTTGTCGCAGAACAGGACGGTAAACCGGTCGCCAACCGAGTACAGCCGAATAAGCGCCCTCGCAGTTCGATGTCGCCCATGATGGTGTTTGATCAAAATAATCAGTTAGTCGCCGCCCTGGGCTCCCCCGGCGGCAGTCGCATCATCAGCTATGTGGCTAAAAACCTCTACCTTAAACTGAGTTCCGATATCTCACTGCAGGCAGCTTTTAACAGCCCCCATGTCGTTAACCGTAACGGTGTGACCGAACTCGAAGCAAGCACCACGGCGGAACAGCTCGCCGAACCGCTACGGGCGCTGGGCCATCAAATCAAGATCAAAGACCAAAACAGCGGCCTACATGGCTTTTTCCGCCAATCTGACGGCCGCTGGCACAGCGCAGTCGATCCCCGCCGGGAAGGCACCGCCATGGGTGATTAACAACCGCACACGCTGATCAAACGACACACACAAAAACACCGCGATCAACGCGGTGTTTTATATTCAAGGTTACGCAAATATCTTACGACCTCCATCGAGTTAACCGATAGTTAATCCGCCTGCACAGCACTCAAATCACTGACAGTGGTTTCGTCAGCAACGCTGTCACTTTCACCCAATTCCTCCGGTAAAAGTAGGCTAAGAATAATAGCTGCCATACCACCGGTGGTAATAGGAGAACCAAATACACTCTGTACCATCTTCGGTAGCTGATCCAGCAGCCCCGGTGTCATGCTAACACCCAGCCCCATACCAAACGCCACGGCCATAATCAGCAGCTTACGGCGATCGAGATGCTCCGATGCAATAATCTTAATGCCAGCGGCGGCCACCGTGCCAAACATCACCAGCGTTGCGCCACCGAGTACCGGCTTAGGTATCTGCTGCAGAATGCCACCGATCATCGGGAACAACCCCAATAAGATCAGGATAGCTCCGATATACAGTGCAATATGGCGACTCGCCACGCCGGTCAACTGGATCACGCCGTTATTTTGGCTAAACGTGGTATTAGGAAAGGTGTTAAACACCGCTGCCAATAGCGAGTTAAAACCGTCGGCAAAGACGCCGCCACGAACGCGAGCAATATACTCATCCCCTTTAATAGGCTGTTTCGACACCATACAGTTAGCGGTAATGTCGCCAGTGGATTCAATAGCCGTAATCAGATAGATCATCGCGATCGGCAGAAAAGCGCTCCAATCAAACGAGAAACCATATTTAAACGGCACAGGAATACTGATAACCGGCAAGCTGCTCAGGTTGGCAAAACTGATCTTCCCCATAAACCCAGCAATCACCATCCCGATCACTAGCCCTAACACGATCGACGACAGACGAATCCAGCTATTGCTAGAACGGTTCAGGGCAATAATACTGATCAGCACGACACCGCCCAGCATGAGATTGGCAGGATCACCAAAGTCTTTCGCCTTAAAGCCACCGGCTAGGTCGGTCATGCCTACTTTAATCAGGCTGGCACCGATAATGGTAATCACAATGCCAGTTACCAACGGGGTAATAACACGCTTGAGCTTATGAATAAACTGGCTCAGGAAGATCTCAATAAAGGCGCCGAGCATACAGACCCCAAAAATCAGGGACAGCATCTCTTCTGGGCCTCCGCCCTGCCCTTTGGCAATAAAACCTGCCGCCAACACCGAGCTAAGAAAAGCAAAGCTGGTGCCCTGCACGCAGATCATCCCCGCCCCCATACCCAAGGGACGACGGGCCTGAATAATCGTACCCACACCGGATACCATCAACGCCATGCTGATCAGGTAGGGGACATGCTCACCCAACCCCAGTACGCCACCAATAATCAACGTGGGAGTGATGATACCAATAAAGCTAGCCAATACATGCTGTAGTGCGGCAAAACCGGACTCTACAGCACCGGGCTTAGCATTCAGCGAATAGATCAGGTCGTTCGTATTTTGTGACGACATAAGGACTCCTTATGAGTAGCGGGGCACGACACCCCGCATTCAAGCAAGTGAACGATCAAAAATGCCATTTCAACAATAATGATGCGTTGCGTTCATCAATGGTGCTGCCGTATTTATTGTTCCAATAGGCATACTCAATACCCACATACAGCGGCGATGTCAGCCCCATATTTTTACCGACATTCCATTTCAACTGCGGCGTGAAGTTCATCTCGGATTCATTGGTGTCGCTGCTCGAACTCCAATCAAGGAAACCATCGATCAGGAACTCTTGGCTGCCCGCTTCGATGGGATAAGCCCATGTCAGTGTTAACTGCTCATCATTATCCGCAAACTCGTTATTAGCCTTGTATACACTGGCGGTGAAATATCTAAACCCAGGCACATCCAAGTTAACGCTCACACCGTAAAGTTGATTATCAAAACCATCACCGGCTTCCCAAGTACCCGCCAGATAGACATCTTTAACAAATCCAAAAGAGAGGTCATTACCGGTGGCATAACTCAAGCTTAAGCGTGGGGAGAACTCTCCATAGAAACTGCTATCACCATCTTCCGGCATGGTGCGGTCAATAAACAGAAAGGTATCACCCCAGTTATGACCGGTGGCATTTTCCAGTGTGACAACATCCATATTGCCGGTGGGCGTGAACTTATAATCATCCCCTTTCAAGTAGCTCAGGCTGGTATTGGTCCAGAGCATTTCAGCGGAGGCGGGTGTAGCGATTAAAGCGCTTACAGACAGAGCGGCCAGTGCGAGTTTGCGTTTCATAGTGATCATCATCCCATTCTTTTCATTATTTAATTTTCGGGCTGTCCAACAAGACCCTTTACTTACTACTTGAGCAAAAAGCTGGCCAAGTGGTCAGAAAATAAATAACAAATGGCAGATAGCGTTTTAAAACATCACCTTAAATAGGATAAAAAATATTCAAACTAGCGTTTACGGGAAAAACAGCATGCCTCATCACAAGGCACTGCCCTCAGATATTCTGCAAAAACGGTTACTTTTAGTGCGAAAGTTAACACAATAATTGCCGTATATTGTATACAACAAAGACTAGATCCCTTTGTGGAGTCAACCTTAAATCACCCAAAATACGACTTATGGCACGGTTTAAAGCCAATGGTGCTCCGGTACAAAGATGGACGCAGGCCATAACAACACCGTCGCTCTTTGAGAGCGACCCGAAGGGTGAGGAGCGCAGCGACGAATAATCGAACTTGGTTCGCGTTCCGAGTGGCCATACTCCAGACGCAAAAAAGCCCTGCATTTAACTGCAAGGCTTAAAAGCATAAATGGAGCCCGGACTCCGAGCGATGCCCGCAGGCCATAACAGCATCGTCGTTTTTTGACGATGGCCCGAAGGGTGAGGAGCGTAGCGACGAATAATCGAACCGGTTCGATTCTTTTAGACACAAAAAAGCCCTGCATTTGACTGCAAGGCTTAAAAGTATAAATGGTGCCCAACTCGGAGTGATGGCCGTAGGCCATAACAACATCGTCGCTTTTTGACGATGGCCCGAAGGGAGAGGAGCGCAGCGACGAATAATCGAACTTGGTTCGCGTTCCGAGCTGCCATACTCCAGACACAAAAAAGCCCTGCATTTGACTGCAAGGCTTAAAAGTATAAATGGTGCCCGGACTCGGAATCGAACCAAGGACACGAGGATTTTCAATCCTCTGCTCTACCGACTGAGCTATCCGGGCACACAAGAGAGGCGTATTAAACACGGCCAAGCAGGAAAAATCAACCGAATTGCTCGCTCACCTTAAAAATATTACGTTATTGATCAATCAGTAACCGATCAGATGCCGTATTGAGCCCGATATGCTGAAATAGCCGCTATCTGCTCATCCATGCCACCCTTCTCATCGAGGTAGGTTAGCAGGTCGGTTAACGAGACAATGCTGGCAACCGGCATATTATAATCACGCTCGACTTCCTGAATAGCCGATAACTCGCCTTTGCCCTTTTCTTGGCGATTCAGTGCGATCACCGTACCGGCGGGTGTCGCGCCAGCCTGTGCAATAATATCCATCACCTCACGAATCGCCGTGCCCGCCGTGATCACATCATCAATGATCAATACTCGGCCTTCTAATGGTGCGCCCACCAGGTTGCCGCCTTCGCCGTGTGTCTTGGCTTCTTTACGGTTAAACACATAGGGAACGTCCTGACCAAACTCAGTCGCCAAGGCAACGCAGGTTGCTGCAGCAAGAGGAATCCCTTTGTAAGCAGGCCCCAACATGACATCATATTCGATACCCGATTGCTGAATCGCCGCCGCATAGCATTTGCCTAAACGGGCCAATGCGGCACCGCTGTTAAACAAACCCGCATTAAAGAAATAAGGGCTGGTACGGCCCGATTTCAGGGTGAACTCGCCGAATCGCAACACCTCTTTATCTATCGCGAACTCGATAAACTCTCTCTGATAATCCTGCATGTGGGCTCTCCGCAACACTGTTTAAAAAGTGGCCGTATGATACAGGGTTTCTTCCTGCCCCTCCATTATGAACAATAGTTAAACCCTGATTTACCCATCCTGAGCTTAATAGTCCGTGCTTTAGATTTAAATTTCCTTAAACACCCAGTACAATGCGCCTTTCGCTACAAATTGCGTTTTTCACAGGTTTATAAGCTATGCGCGTCATTACATTCAATACTCAGGGTATTGAGCAGGCTACAGATAACGGATTCTTCCAGTGGATGGTAGAACAGGATGCTGATGTGGTATGCCTTCAGGATCTGCGTGCCAAAGACTACCAACTGGATGATAAACGTTATCATCCCGAGGGCTATGAAGCTTACTTCTTCGATGCATTTGAAGATGGTTATAGCGGCGTGGCTATCTATACCCGAGTGATGCCTAAGGCGATCATGACCGGGCTAGGCTTTGAGCAATGCGATTTCCACGGACGTTTCATACAGGCAGACTTTGACAACGTCAGCGTCGCCTCCTTTAGCGTGCCCTCCGGTCTTAAAAGTGCAGAAGCACAGCAGGCTAAAGAGGAATACCTGCAGCTACTCAAAGGCCACTTCACGAAAACCCTGCGTAAACGTCGTGAGTTTATTTTTTGTGGCCCGCTACTGATCGCCCATAAACCGCAAGATCTGAGCAACTGGTATGTTAACCAGAAAGTCTCCGGATTTTTGCCGCAAGAGCGCGAATGGGTAGAAGATCTGTTTGGTGATATGGGTTATGTCGATGCCTTCCGTCAGGTGAATCGCGTTGATCAGCAACATACTTGGTGGCCGGACTACAACAAGGCCCGTGAGCTCAATGAAGGTGCTCGCCTAGATTATCAGATCACCACAGCCAATCTGCGCAAAACGATCAAATCAGCCTCCATCTATCGGGGACAGGTTTTTTCTGCCCACGCACCGCTGATTATTGATTACGATCTCTGAAGTCTATTCCTCTTAGACGCGACAGCGATCATCAAAAAAGGGAGCCGAGGCTCCCTTTTTTACACCCTAACCGACTCAGGCTAAGGCTTTTTCCTGCATCTCGCACAATTCAGAGATACCCTTCTTCGCCAGTTCCAGCATGGCATTCAGCTCATCCTGAGAGTAAGGCTCGCCTTCAGCGGTGCCCTGCACCTCTACAAAGCCACCTTTGCTGGTCATGATCACATTCATATCGGTTTCCGCCGATGAATCTTCAGCATAATCCAAATCCAGCACCGGCTTGCCGTTATAGATACCTACCGAAATAGCCGCTAAGCCACACTTAACCGGATCACCCTTCATGGCACCGTGCTTATCTTTTTTCAGGAAGCTAATCGCATCCCGCAAGGCCACGTAGGCGCCGGTAATAGAAGCTGTACGTGTGCCACCGTCGGCCTGAATCACATCACAGTCGATCGTAATGGTATTCTCACCCAGTTTTTTCAGATCCATACAGGCCCGTAAAGAACGACCGATCAAACGCTGAATCTCCACGGTACGACCGCCCTGCTGGCCTCTTGCCGCTTCCCGACCATTACGGCTACCGGTGGCGCGTGGCAACATGCCGTATTCCGCTGTAACCCAACCAGAACCTGAGCCACGAAGGAAGCGCGGCACGCCCCGCTCAACAGACGCGGTGCAGATCACTTTGGTATCACCAAACTCCACCAGCACGGAACCCTCTGCATGCTTGGTGAAATGACGAGTGATACGGACTTCACGCATCTGATCCGCCTCACGATTGCTCGGACGAAACGTCGTGACGCCAAGATTTTGCAACTGATCTGAAATTGTTGAACTCATGAACTTAAGGATCCTGTTCGGAACCCCGACCGAACGCATAGAGGAAGCGATCGAGGGCTGTTAGAATAAAACGTAAATCCGCCGACACCGGTTAAACGTCGACAACGAAACCTGCATTCTAAACGAGAACAGAGAATATGACACGCAGCATGACCGCTTTTGCCCGCCAAGAAGCGCAACATGAATGGGGCAGCCTGATCTGGGAAGTCCGTTCCGTCAATCACCGCTATCTCGAACCCCACCTGCGACTACCGGACAGCCTACGTGATATCGAAGGCCCATTACGGGAAGCCCTACGTAAAAAACTCAGTCGCGGAAAAGTCGAATGCACTCTGCGGTTTGTCCCTGAGGCCCAATCCCAAACCTTAACCATCAACGAAACCTTTGCTCGCGAACTGCTAGACGCCGCACAGCAAATGGAAAACCTACTGCAGGTTTCAAAGCCAATCGACACCATGGACCTGCTCCGCTGGCCCGGCGTATTAAAAGATACCAGCCTCGATATGGATGCCGTAAAAAAAGCGGCGCTCACACTCTTCCATACCGCCCTCGATGAACTCATCGAAAGCCGTGGCCGTGAAGGCGTCGAACTCGCCGCCCTGATCGATCAACGCCTGGACACCATCAGCGATATCGTCGGCGATGTGCGCAGTAAACTACCGGGTATCCTGCAAGCCCAACGCGACAACCTCAAGGCTCGGCTAGAAGAGTTTAAAGCAGACCTCGATCAAGCCCGCGTAGAACAAGAGATGGTGATCCTCGCACAAAAAGCCGATGTCGACGAAGAGATGGATCGCCTCAATACTCACGTCCAAGAAGTTAAGCGTGTCCTCAAATCCAAAGGCCCCATCGGCCGTCGCCTAGACTTCCTGATGCAGGAACTCAACCGCGAAGCCAACACCCTATCATCCAAATCTATCGTCACCGACACCACGCAAAGCGCCGTGGAGCTTAAGGTTTTAATCGAGCAGATGAGAGAGCAAATACAAAACATCGAATAGATTCTTAGATAAAAAGCTACCCGTCCAAGAATGTTGTAAAGTCCTGTATTACCTTGTGAAGAACATTGAAAATACAGGGCTTTTTTATTTTCCCCGTCCAAATAGGTTTCCAGAAGTCCGTTATCTGCTGCTGTTTAAGTAGCGCCCGCTATTTTTGGCTCCTCCATTATTTCAGAAACTTTAGAACCACGGGGATTCATATAATAAGTGCGACACTTTTTGCTAAAGGTGGAGAGGTGGTCAACTGCTGACCGTGGTACGCTTCTTCTCGCCAAAGACAAAGTGTATCACTATGACATATCAACAGTTGACCGAA
>NZ_RQXW01000021.1 GCF_003957515.1 Amphritea opalescens | reverse complement strand
TCCACTAAACAAGGCTAAATAAGCTTGTTTAGTGATGAAAAGCATCAAAACAGGTGGAATCTTGTGCTTTTTTATTTGAAAAAGAGAGGTTGGGTGTTTTACGACTTCTTAATCGTAGCTTCCTTAGATAACCGGCCAACAAATTGCCGAGCATCGCGCCGGCAAAGAGTCCGGTCGGCCCTGCCAATATGGAGCCTATCCAGAGCAACGGCAGATAGCAGCCAAATAAACGTATGACTGAAATAATCACCGCCTGAGCGGGCATGCCGATGGCGCTGCAGGCAGAGATGGTGATCATACTGACCCCCAGCCCCGCATAACTTAGCGGCACTAATAACAGGTATTGATGCACGCTGTCGGCGGTGAGTGTATCGCTGGTTAAGAGGTGACTAAGGGGAGCTGAAACGAACAAAATCATGAGGGCAACAAACAGTTGAAAAACGATAACAAAGCCGATGGCGATACGCATCAGTTGATCAATTTGAGCAAGCTGTTGACGGCCTCTCAGCCTGCCGATGATCGGAGGCATCGACATGGTCAGTGAAAGTACGATGATGATAGAGAAGAACTCCATCCGGCTACCTAATCCCCACGCGGCAACGATAGTATTACCATGACTAGCAACCAGCCCAGTAGCGACCAAGGCGGTTAATGGTGGCAGAAACTGGCTCAGCATCGCTGGTGCGGTAAAGCTAAATAGCCGTTGTAAGCCAAGGCGGATGATCGCTAAGGTGTTAGGTAGCTGAACCCAGCGTTGCCGATAAATAGCCACGAAAATGATGATACAGCCTAGACCAAAGGCGCCGACGGTAGCCCAAGCAGCCCCTGCGAGTCCCATATCAAAGGTAAAGATAAACAGTGGATCGAGCAGAATATTGATCAGGCTAGTAAACACCAGCACAATGCCCGGAAAACGTGTTTGACCATAGGCACGAAAAAGACTGAAGCCGAAATACAGCATGGCGCCTAGCCAGCAGCTGATAAGCCAAGGAAACCAGTAAAGCCGAACTAATGGCAGCAGTGTTGCATCGGCGCCTAGTAACGAAAAAATAGAAGACTGTGTCGCCCAAAGCAATAAGCAGAGCAATGATATAAGGATAAAACCGGTGGCAATAATGAGTGCCCCCAGTTGTTTGGCGTAGGCGGTTTTGTCTGCGCCAAGGGCCATTGAGATGACTGCCGTGGTGGCGATGCCGAGGCCAACCTGGATACCAATAATCAATTGATAAATGGGCATTGAAAAACCCACCACCGCGAGTGGCTCGGCACCAAGCTGGCCGATAAAGGCACTATCAACTAATTGACCGCTGCTGATGGCCAGCATGCCGATCAACATTGGCCATGTCATATGAAATAGTTGTTGTTTCAACGGGGTCGATTGTGTGCTCACGCTAGCTCTCTTTGTTCGTATCCCGCTTAAAATTAAATCCAGGCCTTCCTTGGCCCGTTAGGGCAGGTTAAATATCGATAACGACTTTACCCATGCCTTGGCCGCTGCTCAGGCGCGCATGTGCTTTACCTGCTTCGGTGAGCGTAAAGCGCTGCTCATCGAGTACTGGCATTAGGTTTCCAGCTTCAACGATCTTGGCTATCTCGGTCAATATCTGACCATGGGCCGCACGTCCATGATTATGAAGCATCGGGATCAGCATAAATACAACGTGCAGTGACAAACCTTTAAAGTGCGCAACGGATAGGTCGAGCTCGACCATAGCAACGGTTGAAGCAATCTGACCATTTAATGCGGCGGCTTCGAACGAGTGGGTTAAATTAGCGCCACCTACCGAATCGAAGACGACATCAAAGCCGGCACCACCAGTATGTTTAGCAACATAATCAGCAACGGTTTCGGTTTTGTAGTTGATGCTTTTGGCTCCCAGCTTTTCGATCAGGGCGAGTTGTTTCTCGCCGCCACCGGTAGCATAGACATCGGCACCAAAGTGACGTGCAAGCTGTACGGCAACATGGCCAACACCGCCTGAACCACCATGTACCAACACCCGTTGACCGGCGCTAATGCCAGTACGAAGTAAGCCTTCATAAGCGGTGATGCCAACGAGTGGTAAGGCGGCGGCTTCACGCATCGAAAGATTACTTGGTTTGTGGGCAATCAGACGAGCATCTGCAGGCATATATTCAGCCAAGGCTCCCTGAAGATCGGCGAGGCCACCGGCACAGCCATAGACTTCATCGCCGATGGCAAATGTAGTGACACCTTCACCCAAAGCAACGATTGTCCCTGCGAAATCCATACCCAGCACGGCTGGCGCAGGGGGAGAGAGTGGTAATTCTGGGCCCAACTGACGAATCATCATATCGACGGTGTTAACGCTGGTGGCTTCGATGCGTACCAATACCTCACCCGGCTTGGCCTCCGGTGTTGGGATTTCAGCAAGCTCGAATACTTCAGGAGCACCAAATTCACGGACAATCATTGCTTTCATGGGGGAACCTCTGTTTAGTTAATGGTTGTACTTTATTCCTTGTTGTTTATGATGATAATCTTTAATAATACTCAATCTGTTTTTAGATTATATTGATAATAGCGATGAATATTGAACATCTGAAACTCTTTATTAGGATCGCGGCGAGCCGCAATATTAGTCAGGCCGGCGCCGAGTTAGGGTTGTCGCCGGCGGTCGCCAGTGCTCATATCAACAAGCTGGAAGAAGGGCTTGGGGTGCGTCTGATTCACCGAACAACCCGTAAGGTGTCGTTAACCGAGGAGGGGCGAGACTTTCTGCCCTATGCCGAGAATGTCTTGGCCAGCGTTGATGCGGCCTGTGCTTCGGTGGGCGTGGGCAATGACTTACCCTCCGGCACATTGAGAGTGTCGGCCTCGGCATCGTTTGGGCGTATGCATCTAGTGCCTGCGTTGAACGGTTTCCTGTCCTGCTATCCTGACCTCAGTGTCGATCTACGCTTATCCGACTCCATTATTGATATGGTGGAAGGGGGCTTTGATATTGCGATTCGTATTGCTGAACTAAAAGATTCAACGCTGGTGGCTCGTAAACTGGCACCGGATGATCGTATTATTTGTGCCTCGCCTGACTACCTCAAAGAGTATGGTGAACCCAGATCACCACAAGACTTAATCAAGCATCGCTGTATCAGTTTATTGGGCTTGGAGCATTGGCGTTTTAAAGGTCCAAGCGGGGAGCACGTTATAAAAGTGCAGGGGCATTTTCGTACCGATAATGGCGAAGCTGTTAGAGATGCCTGCGTGAATGGCGTTGGCATCGCGATTGGCTCGACCTGGAGTGTTTATCAACAACTGCAGGCAGGTGAGTTGGTGCAGGTACTGAAGGGTTATCCATTAATGTCTGACACGGCTGTTTGGGCGGTGTACCCCAGTTCGCGCTTACTCGCCCCCAAGGTGAGGGCGTTTATAGATTACTATACCCAATGCTTCAGTGCGCCGTTGTATTGGCAAGCAGATGATGTTGATCACTAGGCTTGCCGTTATTCTTAGGCTCCAGCGCTGGTGCGGGTATTGACGAGAGCATACCAGCGCAGAATATGGGTATGCTGTTCTGGGGTTTTTAGTTTGGCCCATTTAGCGAAGTCGAGTGCACAGAGTGCGGTAATATCGGCGATCGAAAAGCTTTCTCCGGCAACATAGGGTTGATCTTTAAGACGGTCGTTTAGCCGTTCAAGAAATCGTTGATAACTGGCGATACCGCGGTCGACTAAAGCGTCGATAGCGATTACCCCGGAAGTGCCAGGCAAGGCTCTCTCTTTAAAGGTTGGCGCAGAGTTACGTAATACATCTGCCAGCGGTAGTAGGGCATCAAACTCAATATGGCGTTGGCAAGATTCTATCTTCGCTTTGGTTTTTGCATCATGGCCCATGAGTGCGGGCTCTGGATGAAGCTCCTCAAGATAACGGCATATGGCGATACTTTCATCGAGATAACTACCGTCGTCGAGTTCTAATAAGGGTAATACCCCCCGTGGATTCTTACTGAGGAAGTCTGATTGCAGGTTTTCACCCTGAGCAATATCGATCTCAATGCGGGGGATATCGATCCCTTTTTCGGCCATAAACATGCGAACACGACGGGTGTTTGGTGCGGAGGTGCAGTCATAGAGTTTCATTAAACGTTCCTTTTAAGATCAGTTAACTAAAATAGAGCGGGCTGTTTGGATGAACCTCTCTGCATTTCCGTTATGGATGTTGATGGGCGGTAAGTTGATACCCCGTTGACAGGCAGGACGCTGGGCGATTCTTTCTATCCAATCTTGTAAATGAGGAAACTCATCGACCTCAACGCCTGACCATTCATGGGTACGTATCCAGGCCCAGTTAGCGATATCGGCAATACTGTAATGCTGTGCCAGATAGTCACGGCCGTTAAGGTGATTATTCATGACGGCATATAATCGCCGAACTTCATTTTGATAGCGATCAATAGCCGGTTGATACTGATCTTCTCGATAGCGATACCAGACATTGGCCTGTCCCATCATCGGGCCGATACCACTCATTTGAAACATCAACCATTGTAAGGTTTGTGAACGTTCATTAGGTTCTTGGGATAGTAGCTTGCCGGATTTTTCGGCTAGGTAGATTAAAATGGCGCCTGAATCAAAGACGCTAATATTATGGTTGCCTCTATCGATGATGGCGGGAATTTTCCCGTTTGGGTTGATGGTTAAAAAATGAGAGCTTTTTTGCTCATTATTGGTCAAATCTAAGGTGGTTATTAAGTAGGGCAGCTGCATCTCTTCTAAGGCGATACTGATTTTATGGCCGTTAGGGGTCGCTGCCGTGTAAAGCTCTATCATGCTAAGCCCGTCCTATTTGTTATTTTTAAAGAGAGAAGGGCGCCAACGCGCCTATTTAATCTATCAAACAGCGTTTAGTTAGCCGCCATCATTAGGGATGGTTTACCTAAGGTGATGAGTTCAAGCTAGGGCGTAAGATGTAACGACAGTCGTTTCACCTTGGTGGAGTGGGCCGTACTGGGGAGAAGAGTCGCCTTAATAGGGGTAGAACAGCCATCGTTCATCCCCCTATTAAGGCGATATCAGTTATGTGGATATCGCTGACTGGCGCTTAGCGTGTTAATCGATCAGCCCTAACTTTCGGCTTTCGGCGAGCGCTTCAGTTCGTGACTTTACGCAAAGTTTTTCATAAAGCCGTCGCAGGTGCCATTTAACGGTGTTAACCGATAGGAATAGGTTATCCGCGATCTGATCGTTTTTCAGGCCACCACCAACGAGCTTGAGAATTTCAAGTTCACGGTCCGATAAATCTTCCACTAATGAGGCATTTTCAACATCGGCGGCCAATGATTCACCCACTAATAGCAGTAATGAATCGCAGTAGGTTATGCGTTTATTATTGGCAATATTAGGGTGTTTGTTCCACTCGATATAGAGTGCTTTGAGCAATGCGATGGCCAGAGGGCCTTCATCGATAATGCTCCGCATTGAACCGATTTTTAGCCCTAGGTCGAGCGCTTCGATCATGCAGCGGTGGGCGTTCTGAGTATCTTCACTCAAGCCATAAGCAATGGACTGCAACACTAAGAGTGTTAGTGTCCGACAGGGGGTATGTCTAGCATTAGATAAAAATAGATCAATTTGTGTTAAAGCCTGTTTGGTATGGCCGGTATGTATGTCATAGCGTAATGGGGCAATATCCTGAGAACCTCGGATATCAGCGGGATTGAGAAAACCCGCAGGATAGTCTGGGATGTTATCGATATCTGTTTGCGTGGCAAAGGTTTTAGCGGCATCTAAATCGCCAAGAAGAATGGCGAAGCGAACTCTTTCCCAGCGCATCTCCTTAACCAGCCGTGGTAGTGATGCACTGACACCGGCGATTTCACCCTCCTCAAGGTATGAGTAAGCGGTGTTTAGGTCGTCATTGATAAAGGCAATGCGTGCCCGTGTCAGGCAGCCGGAGATGACCATATCTGGGGGGATGGTATTGTTGATCGCATCGGCAAAATGTTCATCCAGCAGTTGTTGTGCTTCATCTAGATGGTTTAGTTCGAATAGCAACCCGACTTGAAAGCCAAGGCAGACCGCTTTAGATACCTGTTTAGTGAGGGATGGATCATTGAAATTTTGATAATCAGAATCGTAGCCTATCTGACTAAATCGCTCCTTGGCTAATAACAGATTACCCAACTGGCACTCTCTGAGGGCTGCAAGGGTGTCAGAGTAGGCTAAACCAAAGCAACTGCCCGACTTAATATGGGCGGCCCGGGCTTTTAAAATATACTGCTGAGCAAGTTGATATTCTTGTGCGCCTATATTGTATAACGCAAGAATATTGGCGAGTACGCCCCGTTCGAAATGATCTTCTTCACGGATGTAGGGAAGCTGTTTGTAAGCTAATGTGCCGGCAGAGGGGACATCATCTTTCATAATGAGCAGCAAAGACTCAAGAGTGAAGAATAATGAGAGTAGCTCTTCAGGTAATCCCTGTTCGTCGTTAATGGTTCTAAGGCTTTGAAGTAGTGTTTCTGCCGTTTCTTGTTTGTGGAGAAAGAGGCTAGCCCAGCAGGTGCTGGATAACAGCGTTGGCGTATTAATGGGGTATTGAGCCGAGATCTGCGAGGTTAGGGTAATCAATGTTCCGAGTTGCCCTTGAGTCACTAGGTATTTACTAAAGCTTTCCAATATATCCGTTGCAAATGGTAGGTTTTTCGCAGCAATAGCATGATGAACCGCTTCTAATTTATAGCCTTGATCGTCATGCCAGCAGGCGGCTTTATCATGCAATGCGGCGATTTTTTGAGGAATTAATTGAGTTAATCGTTTTAATAAAAACTGCCGTACGAGTCCATGCAGCCTAAACCAGTGGCGCTGTTGATCCAAGGGTTGAAGGAAAAGGCCTTTTTCGCAGAAACTCTCCAGTTGTGTTTGTGCCCCTTGTTCTCCGGTTAAGGCTTCACAGAGCGAGGCGTTCATGCGGTTTAAAACAGATACTTTGAGCAAGAATAGCTGCTGCTCTGTACCTAGGCGACGAAAGACCTCTTCAGACAGGAAGTCGGTAATCTCATCCATTTCGCCGGTAAGGTTTTGTACCCAGGTTTGTGCATCATCCATGCGCGGGAAACAGAGCATGGCTAAACGGATGCCTGCAATCCAACCCTCGGTTTTATCGGTCAATGTTTGGGTGATGGCATCACTAAAGGGGCCCGTTAGCCTGAGTTCACCGAGACGGGTGGTTTCTTGGGTACTGAAACGAAGATCCACATCACTCAGTTCTAATAATTCGTTTTGTAGCTTAAGTTTGGCGAGGCTCCAGTCCGTCTTTTTTTCTCTTGAGGCGACCACCATCAGCTTCCCCGGTGGTAGCTGTTGCTGCAACATCGACAGTAGGCGGATCGATTCAGCATCGTTGATCGTTTCGAGTTCATCGATAAACAACACCGATGGCGCTTGCTTCTCTTTAAAAAAATCTGCGAGCAAGGTGGCGTGGTTGAGTATCGAACGACGTAGGTCGATGGATCCGGTTGGTTGGGTATTACCGGTCAATGCGTAGCGTAAATAGGTGAATAGTCGGCCCGGGTCATTATCATCCTCATCAAGGGTGAGCCAAGCAGTCGATACCCCCTGTTGTGTCAAGGAGTGTTGCCATTGTGACATGAGGGTTGATTTGCCGTAGCCAGCGGGTGCTGCGATCAGTATTAAGCGTTTATCTCGGTTTAGATCGAGCTGATCAAGCAGTTGTTGACGTGCAAGCATGTCCCGACCCCAGGGGAGGGGTGGGGACAGCTTAGTGTCTATTATGAGAATATTATTATTGTTATTCGTCATATTTTAAGAGCTTATGTCCTATAAAGTGATATTTAGAAGGGCACAAAATAGAGGTGATCAGCTTAGTGAGCTGTATATCCACCATCTATGATCAGTTCAGCTCCGGTCATATATTGAGCATCATCTGAAGCCAAAAACAGAGCCGCACTGGCGATCTCTTCAGGCTGGGCCATTCGCTTCATGGGAATGTTGGATAAAACTCGTTGCTCGAGTTCAGCCGCATCGGCTTCTGAAAGGTCTTCCATTGCTTGACTAACGAGGGGGGTGATTACATAGCCGGGATGGAGAGAGTTGATTCGGATATTATAATCTTCCTTCGCGCAATGGAGAGCTGCGGATTTGGTGAAGACACGAACGGCTCCTTTGCTCGCATTGTAGGCCGCTAATTTCGGTTCGCCAATAATTCCTTCAATGGAAGATACATTAATGATGCAGCCTCCTGCAACCTTCATGGTTTTTATTGCTTCTTGGCAACCGAGAAAAACAGCATCATTATTGATAGCGTGAGTATGCTGCCAATCTTCGAGTGTACAGTCTTCTACATTGGCGGGGATCACGATACCAGCATTGTTCACCAGAACATCTAGGCGGCCATAGTGGGTCAGAATTTTTTGACTAGCTAGCTCCCAGGCTTTTGGCAGTCTGACATCTAATTCGATATAGAGCGCTTGGTCCCCTAGTTCTTGTGTAAGGGCTCGCCCCTGTTCATGGTCAATATCCGCGACCACAACCTTGGCTCCTTCCTGTGTAAAACGTTCGCAGATTGCCTTACCAATACCGGAAGCACCACCGGTGACTAAAACGACTTTATTGTGTAAACGCATGGGTAAATCTCCTGATCAATTCGGTTTATTACTTTAATACGCCCTGTCTTTGGGCGGAGATTGAGGCCTGAGAGAGGGCTTATTGCGCGCCCATACCGCCATCAACGGAAAATTCAGCCCCAGTGATAAAGCCAGCCGCATCGGATGCGAGGAAGACAATCATCTGTGCGATATCTTCGACTTCACCAAGCTTACCTATGGGGGTCATACCGATGATTAGCTCTTCGGCTTCTGCCGTCGTTTTAGCTAAGCCAATATCAACGAAATCTTGAAAGGCTTGAGCCCCCATATCGGTTCTGATGACACCGGGATGTACCGAATTGACGCGGATACCATAGCCGAGCTTGCCGAACTCAACGGCTGCGTGTTTGGTATATAGGCGCACTGCGCCTTTGGTGGAGCCATAGGCGCTATGACCAGGGACACCAATTAATCCAGCGATGGATGATAGGTTAATAATGGAGCCACCTTTACCGGCAGCACCACCGGGTTTCATTACTTCGGCTGCGGACTTCATGCCCAAAAAAATGGATTCAACGTTGACCTTATGAACGTGACGTACCTGTTCGAGAGAGTTTTCAAGCAGCGTGCCGCCGATATAGATGCCCGCATTATTGACGAGAATATCGAGTCCTCCGAACTGCGCTAGCGTTGCCTTTACACTTTTATCCCAATCATTTTCTGAGCAGACATCGAGGGTATGAAAAGCAACATCTAAGCCTTGTTCGCGTAAGCCATCAACGCTCTGTTGACCGAGCTCTGTTTGGATGTCAGTGGCCATTACCTTAGCGCCCATACGTGCTAAATACTCGACACAGCTGGCGCCGATGCCAGTGGCTGCACCGGTGACGAGTGCCACTTTATTCTCAAGGTTGAGTGGATTAACGTTCATGATGTTTCCTTCGTTTGTTTTTATTAGGGAAAGCGGAATAAACCCGGTACAGACGTTCATCAGTTGTTTAGCTGCCTGAGGATTAATCTTCAGGATCGCTGGCTGATGAACACTGTGCTTTATTAAGGTCTGTTGAATTATGAAGAGGGTGATTGCCGTAAGGTGTTTAAAAACAACATAGCGAACACGAGGTCAACGCTGGTGAGTGCTGGTAATTGCCAGGAGATACTGCCTGCAAAATAGTATCCGACAGGTAGCGCAAACACAGAGAGTTTTCCCACAATACCGAGGTAAACGATATTACGGTTTTTATCGAAGTCTAAACTCACCCAGTAATACCCCAGACCGAAAAGTGCGACCAAGCAGGCAAACAGGTGTAGATAGATTGGATTTTGTGGCACAGGGCTCAGGCCTATCAGGTTAAAGACAGGCTGATAAGCAAACAAAAAGATGATCGCGACTGTCCAGTTGAACAGGGCCGCGGTGAAAAAAAATGAGCGATGTTTATTGTTATTGTTCATTGCAGGTCACCTTGTGTTATACAGCAACAAGAGAATAGGGGGGTATTCCCCCCCTTGGTATCAGCTTAGGCTGACCGTTTTAATAGGCTGTTATTGAGCCGCTTTAGTTGGCAGGTTACAAAAGCCTTGCTCATGGAAAAACTCAAGCAGTTCGTGATGGCCAAAGGCTTTGGCGGCCGACTGGAAGCCAACCTTTTTGAGTTGGCCGTTTAAAATACGCTTAGCGGATTCGGCACAGATTTCACCGGTAAAGGTGTAAGGTGCCCATAGGGATAACGAAAAGGTGGTGGTCACCTGGTTGCCTTGGCCATGACAGACAATCACGCTGCGGAAGCGATTATGATTATCCTTGGCGGGCTCCGAGGTTGTCATTTCACCACCCATCTGATTAGTCAGCTGTTCCTTTTCTTCCTGTGTCATACCTTGAGAACGTTCATTGTAGGTTTGGATAGCTAAAATGACGTTGTTGATAATTTCGTCACCGAATGCTGTCAATACAGAGCAGTTACGGACGCGTTCGTCCATCTTGAACCACACAGGTTCGCAAGCGCCGCCCCAAGGAATGGCCAACTTGGGCAGTGATTGGTGGGGAAGATTGACCGTATAGGCTTTGTCATTAGGCCATGATTTGTATTCGCCTTCCTCAAGGTAGAATTGCGTATCAGGGTTACCTTGCATTCGGAGAAAGGATTTGGTCGATGCCACGGAAGGTTGGGCATTATCGACTTGGTAGATGATGTCGAGACTATCGACACCTTTGGTTTCCAAAACAACTTCAGCGGCGAGTGCTCCGGCTTGCCACATAAAGGAATTTGCCGGGCTGAGTAGCAGGTTTTTGGCGGCAAAGGCAGCGCCATATTTCTCTTGAATAGCGATCGTCCAATCTTGCTCACCGGTGGTATCCAAATAGTGGCAATTGGCTTGTAGGCAAGCCTCGACTATGGGCCAACCGAGCTGCATAAAGGGGCCTGAGACATTGATGAGGACATCTACATTTTCAAGTAGTGGTAACAGTTCTTCTGTGGCGTTACTGGTGACGAGGAGTTCAGCATCGATGGGCGCGCCAAAACGCTCTTCTACGACTTTACGGGCGGCTTCTAGTTTGGTTTGATTCCGGCCTGCCATATAGAAGGGTATATTGCGTTGCGCCAGAGATTCGGCAACTAACTTACCTGTGTAACCACTGGCACCATAGATCAATACATTTCGCTTACTACTCATGGGGTGAACCTCTTATTATGTTTATTAATAGGCTAAGGTTTTTCTGTTTGTGTCCGTGGTTCCATTGCTATCACTGCGGTGAGTGAGTGCAAAAAGAGTCACGTCTTATTTAGCTAAAAACCCTTTCCGATTGGGTATCAAATAGTTCCAATAGGAAACGTTCTTGGGGTTTTTCGGAGGCGGTTTTAGGTATTTCATCCACTAACTGCACATAGCTGGGGACGAAGTTAGCTTCTAAGTTTGCTCTGCAATCACTGAATAGAGAATCAGCACAGAAGTGAATACCAGGCTGTGGAACGACGGCCACCACAATATCTTTTTCGCCCGGGGCGCCTGAGCTTGCCGCAACGCCATAAACATAGACATCGGCAACCTGAGGGTTTTCAGCAACCACTTTTTCAATATGAGCAGCGTTAATAAAGTCGCCGTTACGGCGAATTCCGCCTCCCTTGCGGTAGTGAAAAAATAACCAACCCTCCTCATCGATATGGCCTATATCACCCATACGTAACCAGCCGTCACGAATCTTTTCTCGGGAAGCTTCTTCGTTCTTGAAGTAGGCTACCTTAGGTACGCTACCATCGGCATTACGGAAGATAATCTCGCCCGGTGTACCCGGAGGGCATTCGGTATCATTTTCATCGACGATGCGAACCTCCAGTGATGCAGGGGCTTTCCCAATACTGCCCACGGGACCTAATCCCATTGGGTTTAGCGATAGGCCGCCTTCGGCCGCGCCATAGAGTTCGTAAATATCAACCTTGAAGCGCTCTTTAAAGTCGTTCCAAAGCGCTGCCGGCATACCCGCACTGAGGACATAACGTACAGGGTTGTCGGCATCATCGGGTTGCTTGGGAAGGCTATACAGTGCGGTGGTCATCCCTCCCAACAAATTGAATACGGTACAACCATAAAGACGTGTCATATCCCATAGACGTGATTTAGTGAATTTACGACTGATGACTGCTCTGAGCCCCATTTTTAGTGCCACGCCCATGGTGAGCAGTTGAGCGTTGGCATGGGTGAGTGATAGACCCGTATAGGGGCGATCTCCTTGACGCATACCGAGAAACTCCCCTTGACTGACCACATCGCCAAAGCGGCGGTGCGAGGAGAGTATTGCTTTAGGGTCACCGGTGGTGCCTGAGGTATATAACATTTGCATCGGCGCATCCGGATCTTGAGAGATCACGGGCAATGTGGGTACCTCAGCGGTTAGCAGGGTTTGAATATCCAAGGCCCCTTTGCCCGCAGTCGCCATTGAGGCGGTATTCAGTTGGATGATCCACTCAAGCTCGGGTAGTTGAGCTTTGATCGAATACAGGTTGTCGAGGGCGTAGTCGGCACAGATCACCCCTCGGCACTCGGAAAATTCCAACATATACTTCAATTTGGCACCCTGAACCCGAGGGTCGATCGGCACAAATACGGTACCGGTAATGGATGCCGCAATCATCGCTTCAACAAATTCTGGATGGTTTTGCATTAGCAGAGCAAACGTTTGTCCAGGCTTGAGGCCTTGGGCATTCAGCCCCGCCGCGATGCGCTGTCCGTTATCCCAGAGTTGTTGATAGCTGCGCACCTGTTCCTGAATACAGCCCTCGGCATCCACATGGATAAAGGTTAGGACATCCAGGTCCGGTTGGCGGTCCACCCAATTTTGGATCAGGTTGGCAAGAATAAGCTCGTCTCTAATACTCATAGCAGACCTTCTATTTTGTCAGGATACTAACGACCACAGCGGCAGCGTCGGTATTGATCCAGCCACCGCCATTTTCTGCTAAGGCAATACGCGCGCCTTCGACTTGACGTCCCTTAGCACGGCCCTGCAACTGCTCGGTTAGTTCAACGATTTGGGCGATACCGGTGGCACCAATAGGGTGACCTTTACGAAGTAGTCCGCCGGAGGTATTCACCGGTACGCGGCCTCCTAGCTTGCTATGGCCTTCTTCCACGAAACGGCCACCTTCGCCCTTGTTACAGAGTCCGAGTTGTTCGTAATAGATCAGTTCAGAAGGCGCGGAGGCGTCATGTAGCTCGATACAAGAAAGGTCTTCCGGGCCTACGCCCGCTTCTTCATAAGCCTCCATTGCGCAGGTCTCAGTAACACCGGCTTCATCTTCCGACTGTGGGTCCCAGCCGCTGCGTAGTACGGAGCTAGCCACTTTAACAGGGTCACTTAAACCCATTTCACGGGCCTTTCGTTCGCTCACCAGTACCACCGCGGCGGCACCGTCACCGATGGGGGAGCACATAGGTAAGGTCAGCGGATATGCAATTTCCGGTGCGGACAATACTTGTTCGACGGTTAACAGTTCTTGATATTGAGCGCGGGGGTTTAGGCTGCCATGGAAGGAGTTTTTGGCTGAAACAGCGGCAAATTGAGCCTGAGTAGTACCATACTTTTTCATGTGCTCCAGCGCCATTGAAGCGTAGATATCCATGAAAACCGAACGCTTAGTACCGGCGCCATCCATGTCTACCTTCATACCCGCAGCTTCAGCGCGAGCCACGATCTGTTGCTCAACCGCATCATAGTTTTCGACATCAACCGCGCCGCTGAAAACCGAGAAGGTTTTTAGCTTATCGGAGTGAAATAGTTTTTCCGCACCGGTGGCCAACACAACATCATAGAGACCGCTGGTAATCATAGTGCAGGCCTGATTAAAGGCCGTTGAGGCCGAAGCGCAGGCGTTTTCGACATTAATGACGGGAATCTGGCCAATGCCGATCTCCCGTAGGGCCATCTGACCGGGCACACAGACCTGTCCTACGATGACGCCCGCAGCCGCATTACCCATATAGGCGGCTTGCAGGTCTTTGGCGTCTAATCCTGCGTCAGTTAATGCTTGGTTTACGGCTTCGATAGTGAGTGATTTCAGGCCTCGGTCTAGGTGTTTACCAAACCGTGTCATACCTACGCCTGCAATATATGCATTCTGTTTCATCTTATTATCCTTGCGTTATCTCTGGGCTATCAGTCAGGAACCGGCGGTTTTAGAGCAGTTCCGGATTGATCAACAGGTTGCCACCTTTGATAGCGAGCACCTCGTTACAGCCGTCGGCAATCAGGCCTGAACGAGCATCGCGTAGTAGCTTTTCCATGGGATATTCTTTGGTCATGCCGTTACCACCGAAAATCTGTAGGGCATCACTGGCCACTTCAAAGGCGGTTTCTGTGCAGGTAATCTTGGCGGCAATAGAGCCTTGCAAAGCGTGATCTGATGCCGAGGCATTGTATTCCACGGTACGTCGGAGTAGCGCGCGGGCGGCTTCTATCTTGCGGAACATATGAAACATCCGGCTTTTAACACTTTGATGGCGCATGAGTGGCAGGCTGCCCTGTTTGCGCTCATGGGCATAGGTTAAGGCATGTTCATAGGCGGCACGGGCCACACCAATATACATATTGGCAACGTGGGCATTGGCCTCGGCAAGCGTGCTATAGAGAAACTTAGCGTAAGTATCAGGCCCTGCTAGTAGGTGGCTTAGGGGAACCTCAACATTGTCGAAATAGAGCTCGCCCTGATTGAGCGCACGAACGCCTGCTTTATCTAAGGGTTTGCCTCGAGTAACGCCTTTAGCATCTAGCGGCACAATCATAGAAATGCCTGGGCGGGTGGTGCCGTTATCATCGTAATGGCAATACAGGGCACAGACCTCAGCTGTCATCGCACCGGAAACCCAAGCGGATTTCTGACCATTAATAATGATCTTATCGCCTTCAATACGGGCGGTGCAGTTTGGTCGGCCATACTGTCCTGCGGAGTCTTGCATCGTGCCATCGGTATCGAGCATATCGCTACCATGATCCGGCTCGGTAATACCCCAGCAGCCGCGTTTACCATCACAAAATGCGACCATCTCGTGATTACCCGCTATGGCTGCGTAGAGTACGGGAAACTGATTCACTAGAATCGCTCCGGCTAGGCCAGCGTCACCCCAAGAGAGTTCTTCCGAGGCAATGGCCATGAGTCTAGCCCGCTCTACCGGTGCCATGTCCATCATCGCGGTGACGGAAAGGCCTAGTTCTTTTGCTTGTTCTAGTACGCTCCAGAGCTTTGACCCTTCCGCGATCATCTCTTCCGGTGTCACTTTGTCTAGTTCCATACCGATAGGGCGGAGTACTTCTTTGGCGAATCGTCGAACGCCTTCTTGAACGGCTAATTCTTCTTCGGTTAAACCGGATTCCAAACCAGTTGGGGAAAGTTGAGGGCCGTGAATATTTTGATGATGTAATGGCATTACTAAGAACCTCATTATTGTTGTTATAGCTAACGTTTGTTGCTCTGTTTGCTTGGTGATTTCTTAGCAGCAAAAGCAGAGACCTATCACTGTTTTTCGGGTTTATGTCTTGCAGGTTAGCTATGAAAAATGAGGGGGTAACCACCCGAAAGGATAGAACTGATTGTTTGAGTGGGTGGGTGGTTTTTCCATCCTTTGGGATGGTTTTTGATGGGTGGCCTTTTGATAGTTTGAATAAACCTACTGGATCAGATCAGGGTGATAAGGCATTAACAAGTTGATGAAGGATAGATCTGGCAGTGCTTAATAATAAACATAAAAAAGAGGCGATATGATGAACTTCCCTAGCAGGAGAAAGCAGTCTTACCGGCTGTTAAAACAAGCTATGACGGCCACCGCGGTGTCTATATGTTTTTCTCAAGGTGCGTATGCATTGAGTTTCGAACCGACAGAAGAATTACATATTGATTGGGATACCACGCTGAATTACGGTGCCAGCTGGCGAGTAGAAGACAGAGATGAGCGGTTAGTTGATCCAACTATTAATGGGGGTGTTAATGTCAATAAAGATGATGGTGATCGCAACTTTGATAAAGGGCTGATCTCCAATAGGGTCAGTGTGACCACTGAAATGGATATTAATTACCGTAATGATTACGGTATGTTTCTCCGTGGCCGTGCTTACTATGATGATGTCTATCACCAGGATACGGATAACGACTCTCCGGGCACATTTAATGGCGCTTCGCACAACTACAACGAGTTTAATGAGGAGACCAAGAAACGTCATGGCGACGAAATGGAGATGCTGGATTATTTTGTCTACGGCAACTTCGATCTGTCTGGTAAGAACCTTAATGTGCGTCTCGGTAGTCAGGTGGTTAGTTGGGGTGAAAGTGTATTCGTTGTCGGTGGTATCTCCACGGCACAGAGTCCTCTGGATGCCACCCAGTTAGGTGTGCCAGGGGTTGAACTGAAAGATATCTTTTTACCGCAAAAGCAGCTGTATATGCAGTTGGATTTGAACGAGGCGATGTCGGTCGAGAGTTATTATCAATTTGAATGGGATAAAACACGCTTAGTCGCTGCCGGTAGTTACTTCAGCGCCGATGATTATTTCGATGAAGGTGGTGAACAGCTATTTACTGGGTTGGGAACGCTGACCCGAGGCGATGATACCGCTGCGGATAATAGTGGCCAGTATGGTGTGGCATTTCGTTATCTAGCCGAAGATCTTAACAATACTGAATTTGGTTTCTACTACCTTAACTATCACGATAAATTGCCGGTGTTTGATTGGAGTAAGGCGCTTAGCAACGGCACCTATGCTTTACGCTATGCCGAGGATATCAAACTTTATGGCGCTAGTTTCGGTACCGTTATTGGTGATACGAACGTCAGCGGTGAGTACAGCTACCGTGATGGAATGCTGTTCTTAGATTCCACTCCGGGTACGACGATGCCGATCAAAGGCGATTTGAGTACGGTTCAACTTTCCGCGATTCATGTTTTTGGCCCAAGTTTCTTGGCGGACGATACCACCTTTGTGGGTGAGTTGGGTTACAACAAGGTACATGGTGTTAAAGCCAGCGAGCTACTGTCAAATGATACCGATGGTTGGGGTTTTGCTGCCAAGTTTGACTTGGCATACCAGCAGGTGATGCCCGGTATTGATATGAATATCCCGATTATCTGGAACCATGACTTGGCGGGTAATCTCGGCGGCGATTCGGCGGTGCTAGCCACGTTTGATAAGGGTAAGGATGTCGTCAGTGTGGGGGCAGAATTCACCTACCTGAATAACTTCAAAACCGATATTAAATACACTACTTACCTTGGGAGTGCTGACGAAGACCCACAAGCTGACCGAGATTTTGTCTCTATTAGCGCGAAATACAGTTTCTGATTGAGCACGGCAGCCGGTGCCTGTGCTACTAGCGGCTGCTGTCTTTTGATACATAAAGGTATATGACAATGATAAAAACAAATACACCCCCTTTTACTAAAACATGGCTATTGGTTTCCGGACTAACAGCGGGTTTATGCTGCAGTAGCTTGGCTTTCGCTGCGGTGGATGCCGATACAGCAGCCCGTTTAAACGGTGACCTCACGCCTTTAGGTGCCATTCGTGCGGCCAATGCGGACGGTTCTATCCCTGCGTGGACTGGTGAAGTTGTTAATGCTGAGTTGGCTGAAAACGGCGGCCGTATTGATCCGTTTGCCGGCGAAAAACCGCAGGTTCAGATTACCGCGGCGAATTATCAGCAATATAAAGAGCAGTTGACCGAGGGCCAGGTAGCTCTGTTTGAAAAGTATCCTGACACGTTTCGTATGGATGTTTATCCTACCCATCGTACCCATGCAGCACCTCAGTATGTGTATGACAATACCTTCAAAAATGCGACCCGTGCTCAATTAGATGCCACCGGTAATAGTGTCGATAATGCTTATGGTGGTATTCCTTTTCCGGTACCTCAAAATGGTAGTGAAGTGGTTTGGAACCACCTCTTACGCTGGGTAGGTGAGGGCGCTTTTAAAGAGTATGTGTCCGTGACAGTACAAGATAATGGCGCACTGGGTCATGGCGGTGGCGATCTTTGGGAAACTTATCCCTATTACGCTAAGGATGGCAGTATTGAAACCTTTAATGGCAATCTGCTTGAGTTGTTGCTGATCTACAATAAACCGACACGCCGTAAGGGTGAGGTTATTTTGTTGCAAGACCCGATGGATCAGGCATCTACCCCTCGTCAGGCATGGCAGTATATCCCTGGACAGCGTCGGGTGCGTCGCGCTCCAACGATTGCCTTTGATACACCGAATGCACAGTTTAACGGTCAGGCAACCTATGACAATGCGTTTATGTTTAATGGTTCGCCCGAACGTTATGACTGGACGCTGGCCGGTAAGAAAGAGATGTATATCCCGTATAACAACAACCATCTGATTCAGGCTTTTAGTGAAGGTGATAGCAAAATCCGTGAGATAGCCACACCGCATCACCCTAACCCTGATTACGAACGTTGGGAAAAGCATCGTGTTTGGGTATTGGATGCGACGCTAAAAGAGGGCAAACGTCACGTATATGCTAAACGTCGTTTCTACCTTGATGAAGATAGCTGGGCGATCGTTGCTACGGATATCTACGATGGTCGCGGTAACCTATGGCGTGTTGGTTTTGCCAGCATGTTAAACGCTTATGATCTACCGGGTACGTTGATACGGGGCAACTGGCATACTGATTTGCAAAATGGTGCTTATGCCTTTAACGAGATCGATACCAAGCCTATTAAGCTTTACAAGGGTGAAGAGCATGGTTTCTACACACCGAGTAACGTACGTAAGTTGAGTCGTCGATAAGTTTACGTCCTCAGGGGTAGCGTTGTTACCCCTCTCACCCTTCAGGTCTGGGATGTTGTTCACTTCCCCCTTCTAAATGATATGTCAGACCTGTTTTTTGTTGAGTTTTCAGTATGCGTAAAATCAATTACTTTTATCGCCCGCTTTATGATCTAACGGGCCAGATGATACACCGCCTGATGATCTGTTTGAGTTTGCTGCTGATCAGTTCGCAGGTATGGGCTGTCATTGATCCCCTTCAGGATAGAGCTCCGCAAAGTGAGCGGGCTCAACAGGGGTTATTGCTTGATATTACCCAAGCGGCGGAGCGGCTGGTAACCGTCGGAGAGCGGGGGCATATCCTCTACTCTGACGATCAAGGACAACACTGGCAACAAGCGCAAGTTCCCGTCAGGGTAACGTTGACGGCGGTCGATTTTGCTACCGCTCAGTTGGGTTGGGTTGTGGGGCATGACGGAGTCATTTTGGCGACTCAAGATGGTGGTGTGAGTTGGCAAAAACAGCTGGATGGCTATCAGGCTAACCAAGCGATCGAAGATGAACTTAAACGATTATTAGCCTTGTCCGATAACGAACGTCTCGAACAGGGTGTGCAGTACCAAACCGAAGAATTGGAATATCTATTAGAAGATGCTCAGTTGTTCAGCGAAGAGGGTGCTAGTCGTCCCTTTTTAGATGTGCAGTTCTTGGATGAGCGACAGGGTTTTGCTGTGGGTGCCTATGGTCTGATTTTTAGGACGGTAGACGGTGGCGAACACTGGCAACCGTGGGTGGCTAATCTAGCCAACCCGGATAACTTTCATATTAACGCTCTGACTCAGGGGCGCGATGAACTCTATATGGCCGGTGAAGCCGGTTCAATTTATCGCTCCGATGATCAGGGTCTCAGTTGGTCGACCTTAACCTCTCCCTACGATGGCCCGTTCTTTGGTGTGGCCGTCACTCAGACGCCTTCAGGAGAGGAAAGTGTTGTCGTTTATGGTCTCCGTGGGCATGCGTTTATCTCCAGCGATAGAGGAGATCACTGGTCGGAGCTTGATGTCGATAGTGATGCCGCGGTGCTGGGCGTTAGTCAGATCAATGGTAATCGTATCGTTTTACTGACCAATGGTGGCGAGCTTTATCAGTTTAGTGATGATGGTGAGTTGAAAGGCCGTGGCCTGACACAGGATCGAAGTGCGTTGAGCAGCGGTTTGATGGCCACCTCTGATGATCTGTTGTTGGTCGGTGTTAATGGCATGACTCACATTAATTTGCCACAGATGCAGTGGGAGGTTCGATGACTTTTTCTAAGAAAGATACGCCAATGGAGACAAAGCCACGTCGCTTAGTTAGCCGGTTAGGTGAGGCATTCATTGAAAAAACATTGTTTGGTCGGCGAGCTATTATTGTCAGCTTGTTTTTACTGACCACGCTGTGGTTGGGATTTCAGGCGGTACAGATTAAACCCGACGCTAGTTTTGAAAAGATGATCCCGACGTTTCATCCCTATATCGAAAACTTTTTAGCGCATAAAGACGAGCTTAAAGGGTTGGGGAATGCGGTTAGGGTGGTGGTTGAAAATCCGAATGGTGAAATTTACACCACTGATTTTTTAGACACATTAAAACAGATCCATGAGGAAGTTTTTTATATTCCGGGTGTAGATCGAACCGCCATGTTATCTATCTGGTCCGCCAGTGTTCGCTGGACCGAAGTAACTGAAGATGGTTTTGCCGGTGGGCCGGTGATTCCCGATACCTATGATGGTTCAGCCGTTAGTATCGAACAGTTACGCGCCAATGTGTTGAAATCTGGCAAGGTAGGGACACTGGTAGCCAACAACTTTAAATCGGCCATTATATATGCTCCCTTAATGGAGTTTGATCCGGACACGGGAGAGGCACTGGATTATAAGTTGTTTTCTGACCGCCTGGAAAAGCGGATACGGGATAAGTATCAATCCGATAAGGTCATTATTCATATCACGGGCTTTGCTAAGGTGGTGGGTGATCTGATTGATGGTGTGACTCAGGTTGCTCTGTTTTTCGCCATTGCCGTCGTCTTTTCACTGTTAATGCTGGTGTTTTATACGCGCTGCTTACGCAGTACTTTGATTATTCTGTCCTGTTCTATCATGGCTGTGGTTTGGCAGCTGGGTATTTTGCATAGCATGGGCTTAGGTTTAGATCCTTATTCTATGCTGGTGCCTTTTTTGGTCTTTGCGATTGGTGTGAGTCATAGCGTCCAGATATTTAACGGCATTGTGCATGAAGTGGCTAAAGGTGCCGATGGTTTAACCGCCTCTCGCAATGCGTTTAGGACCCTCTACGTACCTGGCCTAACAGCATTGATTAGCGATGGAATCGGCTTTGCCACCCTTATGGTGATTGAGATTGGCGTGATTCAAGAGCTCGCTCTGACAGCCAGTATCGGTGTCGCGGTGATTATTCTGACGAACCTGATTCTCCTACCTATTTTGATCTCATATAGCGGTGTGAGTCCGCGGGCGATTAAAAAGCTGGTGGACGAAGAAGAGGGTCATAGTCATCCCTTCTGGCACTTTATGGCTAACTTCACCCAGCGTCGTCGAGCTGCCATTGTGCTGCTGGTGGGAGCCGGTTTGTTTGTGGTCGGTTTTACTCAAAGTGGTGATTTGAAAATTGGTGATCTCGATCCGGGGGCGCCAGAGCTTCGGCCGGACTCTCGCTATAATTTAGATAATCAGTTTATTACCGAAAATTACTCGACCAGTACCGATATTCTGGTGGTGATGGTGAAGACCACCGCTGATCAATGTTCGGCCTATGAGACCTTAGATACACTCGACAGTTTGCAGTGGCAGCTTGAAGGAGTTCCTGGGGTGCAGTCGACTTACTCGCTGGTGAACTTTACTAAGATTGCCTTATCTGGGATGAACGAAGGCAGCCTTAAGTGGAATGCACTTAACCGTAATCAGCAGTTGTTGAATGCGGCCTCTGTTCAGGCACCCCCCGGTAGCTTTAATAGTAATTGTAGTTTGGCGCCATTGATTGTGTTTCTTAATGATCACAAAGCGAGCACGTTAACCGAAGTAACCGGTGAAATTGAACGTTTTGCAGCTGAAAATGGTACTGACGAGTTACAGTTTTTATTAGCTGCCGGTAGTGCGGGTATTGAGGCGGCCACCAATAAAGTAATCGAAACCGCCCAGTATAAAATGCTGGCGTGGGTTTATGGTGTGGTCTTTATCCTGTGTTGGTTGAGTTTCCGCTCACTGCGAACCGTGATCTGTATTCTGTTACCACTGAGTCTTACCTCGTTGCTTTGTCAGACGTTGATGGCGCAGATCGGTATTGGGGTGAAAGTGGCCACTTTACCGGTGATTGCACTGGGCGTGGGTATCGGCGTGGATTATGGTATCTATATCTATTCGAAGATGCAGGGTTACCTTGATCAGGGGTTAGGGCTTGAAGAAGCCTATTTTAATACGTTGAAAACAACGGGTAAGGCGGTTGGCTTTACCGGTATTACTCTGGCGATTGGCGTTGGCACCTGGACTTTCTCACCGATAAAATTTCAGGCGGATATGGGTATATTGCTGACCTTTATGTTTATCTGGAATATGGTGGGTGCACTGACGTTACTGCCCGCGTTAGCCGCTTTTTTACACCGTCGGCCAAAGACCGCTTAATTATTTCATAGCGAGAGTAGATTAAAGAATCTTCGGTTGTTGATCGCAACCGGGGATTTTTTGATTAACGAATTTTATTATTTGGAGTCTTGTTAGCGATTGCGATCTATTGTGAATCAGCGAGCGGAGATAGGAGACATACAAGTTTAGGGAAGCAGCGATATCCGATAGACATGCAGGGGAAGGGATCGACTGACAGTATTGAAAGAGGACTGAGTGAAGTAACTCAGGTTTGACTGACTGTTTGTTACGCCTTAAGGGTAACAAACAGTGGTTTATTGGTTAGCTTACGCGCACCACCAGTTTGCCGGTATTACGCCCAGAAAAGAGCTGCGGCAGGGCTAGTTGAGCATTTTCCAACCCAATCACTTCGGTGTTGCGATACTGTATTTTCTCTTCCAGTAACCAGCGTTCAAGTTCGGGTAGTATGTGATCGATTTCATCAAGGTGATCAAGAATCAGGTAGCCTTGCATCTTCAGACGTTTGGTGACCAGCATGGGGGTGTTTTGTACGCCGTATAGTTGAGTTTTGTCTCCTAGTTTTTGATATTGTGAGATGCTTCCCGAGACTACGATGGTGCCGCCGATAGCCATGTTTTCTAATGCGGCATCGAGCATCGGCCCGCCGACATTATCGAAGAACACATTGATGCCGTTTGGAAACTGCTGTGCCATAGCTTCCGATAGGTTATCTGTTGCTTTGTAATCGATGCTGCCATCGAGTTGAAATTGAGTTTCCAATAAATGGCATTTCTGTGCACCTCCCGCGAGACCGACCACATTGGCGTGCATCGCTTTGCCGAGCTGACAAGCCAATAATCCGGTAGCACCGGCGGCTCCCGATACGAGAAGGTTGTCATTGGCACCTAGTTGCGCAATTTTCTTGAGCCCGACAAAAGCGGTCCAGCCGGTTAGTCCTAACGCGGAAGCATAGGCATCCAGCGGGATATCTGGATGTGGTGTAAAGCGAATAGTGCCCTGTTCCGGCGTCAGATCATCGCCATCCACTACCGCATATTCCTGCCACCCCTGCAGGGTATGGAGGTAATCTCCCGTTTGAAAATGGGGATGGCGAGACTCAGTTACCTGCCCGATCACTAATCCGCGCATGACATCACCTATGGCTAATTGAGGCAGGTAATCTGCTGTTTCACTGAGCCATATTCGATTAGATGGATCTAAGCTGAGGATGATGGTCTTGATTAAAACCTCGCCTTTAGTCAGGGCTGGAATCGGCCGTTCAACCAGCTCTAATTCGGTGCCTTTAAGGTCACCGCTCGCGTAATGTTTGATCATCCAGCATTGCTGATGTTTGGTCATCATTCGATACTCATTATGTTGATCGGTTTATCCTGCAACTGACCAGCGACTCCATGGTTGAAACCAGATGAGGCTGGCTGCCCTGTGCCACAGAACCGTATTTTTCTATTAGAGGTTCCATGGCAATGATCACTATTTTAACGGTAGGAGGGGAGTCGATAACCATCCTTTCGAGTGGTGTGTAGGGGGGCGATAGGCATTAGTTTTAACGTTAGAAGGGATGGGGTTACAACGCTCCATAGCCTGATTATTTCCGTTTACGTCACACTTTACGGTGGGCAATAAAACAGAGAACAATAAAAAGAATTACCCAACGGGTAGGTGAGGTTATATATGTTTAATGCGTTAGTGCTTGAGCAAGAAGAAGGTAAAACCATTGCAGCTGTTCAGTCACTGAATCTGACAGATCTACCAGAAGAGGATGTGTTGGTTGAGGTGACCTACTCGTCATTGAACTATAAGGATGGCTTAACCGTGACCGGTACTCTGGGGCTGGTGAGTACGTTTCCGATGGTGCCGGGTATTGATTTAGCGGGTGTGGTTAAAGAGAGTGCCAGTGAAAAGTTTAGCCCAGGTGACCAGGTTATCCTTACGGGCTGGGGAGTTGGTGAAAACCATTGGGGTGGATACAGTCAATACGCTCGTGTTAAGCCCGAGTGGCTGGTGAAAATGCCTACGGGTATGGATGCCAAAATGGCGATGTCCATTGGAACCGCCGGGTTGACCTCAATGCTCTGTGTGATGGCACTGGAAGAAGGTGGCATTACCCCAGATAAAGGTACTATCTTGGTGACCGGTGCATCGGGAGGTGTCGGCAGTCTGGCCGTTTCTATCTTGCATAAACTTGGTTACCAAGTGGCTGCTGTGACCGGTCGTGAATCTAGCCACGCGTATTTGGAAGAGCTAGGTGCGAATGAACTGTTATCCCGTGAAACGATGGCACAAGCGCCTAATCCATTAGAGAGTCCACGATGGGCCGGTGCCATTGATACGGTGGGTAGTACGATGTTATCGCGGGTGCTGGCTGAAACAGATTATCGAGGGGTGGTCGCGGCCTGTGGTTTAGCCGGTGGTTTAGATCTACCTTCGACGGTGATGCCGTTTATTCTACGCAATGTGCGACTGCAGGGAATTGATTCGGTTATGTGCCCAGTCTCCGTGCGGATGGAAGCGTGGACTCGCCTATTGAGTGATCTACCACCGGCAGCATTGGGTGATGTAACCCATGTGATTGGTTTATCTGAGGTGCCTCAGACGGCGGCGGATATTCTGGCCGGTAAGATTCGGGGACGGACATTGGTCGATCCTAACCTGTAACTGTTTTTGTCTATAGATAGGGGGACGTCATCAGCCCCCATCGATTTTTTCATCGTTAGTCCGCTTGAGATATTGCGACTTTTTGGGGGGCGAAAGCCTCTCTTTTTTTGTCTTGTTGATCCGCCTTTCGGCCGAGGTTATATGGAAGCGATTAGCTAGCTTTATCGCTAATTAAACCTAGCTTGCTTATATCGTTGTAGCACTACAGTGATCTCGTTGATTCTCGCTTCACTACAGAACTGCGGGACTTTTCGACTCTGGACGTTATGGAAACCGATACCATTGAGTTCGTGGGTAATGGCTTTTTCGCCAAATCGTTGCATCAATAATTGAATCATATGAGGTTTGTCATAATCGATACGACAGGTGATCGCCGCCCCTAAGCGTGACCAGACCTGTTGTAATTGCTCATCATAACCCAATGCATCAACGCCACTGAAACCATGTTCATAGTGATAAAGGTAGGCTTCAGGTTGTATGTCCCATTGCGTCATACCACCGACCCCTTGGTACTCGGGTAGTTGAACTGTGTTCGTGGCACAACCGCTGAGTAGCGCGGCCGCTAAACAATAACTAAGTAGGGTGATTCTTCTCATGGGAGCCCCAAAGGCCTGCTATAGTGATAGGTAATGTAAAACTTAATGATAGTTTATCGAGATCAACCCTGAAGGCAATGAGTTATTATCTTTGAGTTGATAAGTCATATTGAGCGATCGGTCATACCCGTTATTGTTGGGTTGTGGTTAGGTTTTCAATGTTTTATTCAGTGAAAATAGTTGATTTTCATGGTTGTCGGTACATTGCAATAGGGTTACGTTGGTTAGGGGTTTTTATATTACCCAATTTGGGTAGTGTGTATGTTTTTTATGCAGAGTAACGCTGTTGTTATAGGAGGCGCTTCTCTATATTGGGCGGCTAATGTAAATAGGCTTTATGTTGTGTATGTACTTGCTTTGGAGTGGTCTGTGAGCTTTTAGGTATCTATATATTTCATTTAAACCGACAGTCGCTGTCAAGAGGAATACCATGCCCAGCTGTATGATAAATGAGCGCGAGATGCATTATCTAGATCAGGGGGAAGGATTTCCGCTTCTATTGGGGCACAGTTTCTTGTGGGACTGTCGAGTATGGGATACTCAGCTAAGATTTTTATCGCAACACTTTCGTTGTATTGTTCCCGATTTATGGTCGCATGGTCGCTCGCAGCCGATAGCGGATGGTGATCTGAGTGTCGAGCGGCTGGCAGAAGATCATCATCTGTTGATGCAGCAACTCGGCATCGACCGTTATAGTGTCTTGGGTATGTCGACCGGTGGGTTGTGGGGGGCTAAGTTAGCGATGTTATACCCTGACGAAGTCGCCAGCTTAGCGCTGATCTCCTGTTATTTAGGCAGTGAGACGGAAGAGGGCGAAGAAGATTACCTGACCCTATTAAATGTCGTTGAGCAACTAAAAAGCCTGCCGACTCGAGTCGTTGATTCTATCGTGGATATTCTTTTTAGCCCAGAGACGCAGCTGGCGAATCCCGCTTTGTCTGAAACTTTCCGTTTTGATCTAATGTTTCTTGAGCCAGAGCAGCTGAGCGGTATTACGGCGATGGGGAAGCAGGTATTTCAACGGGAGTCGATGTTGGATCAGTTGTCTGATATTCGCTGCCCAACCTTAATGCTGTCCGGCGAACATGATATTCCTCGCCCTCAGTCAGAGATCGAAGAGATGCACCGTTTGATGCCCGGCAGCCAGTTAGCCATTATACGACAGGCCGGTCATATGGTGACATTAGAGCAACCAGAGCAGGTTAACCCTGTGCTGATTAACTTTTTGGCATCGACCGATGGTGTTGATATTGATCTGAGCCAGATGGACTTGATCTAATGTCTGGCGAGTTAACATCATGGTATGTGTATATTTTACGCTGTGCTGATGACTCCCTTTATACCGGTGTAACGACCGATACCGTGCGGCGCTTGAACGAACATAACTTCGATGATCGTTTAGGGGCCAAATATACCCGTCCTCGACGGCCGGTGAGTTTGGTTTATCAACAGGCTTGTGCCAACCGTTCAGCCGCGTGTAAACGAGAGGCTGAAATCAAAAAAATGTCGCGCCCGGCTAAATTAAAACTTCTTCAGCGTGGCGACGCGCAATAATCTTTTTTACCCAGTGCACTCCCACTGTTATCTGCCTTAGCTTCCCGCTCTAGGGGTGCGTCTGTATAATGATATTTATTCTTCCGATATCCCTTTCTGCGTTTAGGATTCCAACTCTATGACAACTTTGACCATCTGTACCCCTGATGACTGGCACTTACATTTTCGTGACGGGGATATGCTGACAGAAACGGTTCCGGCGACGGCGCGTTGCTTTCAGCGAGCTATCGTGATGCCGAATTTGGCACCACCGGTGGTTAATGCAACGCTGGCGATGGCCTATAAAGAACGGATTCTAGCGGCGCGGCAGCCGGGCTCAACCTTTGAACCATTGATGACACTGTATCTCACCAATGCCACCACGGGGCAGGATATTATTGATGCTAAAGCGGTAGGCGTGGTAGCGGCCAAACTTTATCCGGCTGGAGCAACCACCAACTCCTCAGCGGCGGTGACCGATCTAGAAGCGATGTATCCTATCTTTGAGGTCATGGCCGAACAGGGGATGTTACTCTTGGTTCATGGTGAAGTGACCGACCATCATGTTGATATCTTCGATCGTGAAAAAGTTTTTATCGATCAGAAAATGAGTAAGATTGTGGCGGCCTTTCCGCAGCTTAAAGTGGTTTTTGAGCATATCACCACCAGCGATGCCGCACACTTTGTCGATGAAGCATCCGATAATGTTGCCGCGACGATTACCCCACAACATCTACTGCTTAACCGTAATGATCTGCTGGTGGGCGGAGTGCGGCCACATAACTTCTGTTTACCCGTATTGAAACGAAATACCCATCAGGCGGTGTTGCGACAGATGGTACAGTCGGGTTCGCCTAAATTCTTTTTGGGTACCGATTCGGCCCCTCACGCGAAAGAGGCAAAAGAAAATGCCTGCGGTTGTGCCGGTTGTTACAGCGCTTGGAGCGCAATAGAGCTGTATGCCCATGTATTTGAAGAGCTGGGGGTGTTGGATAAGTTGGAAGGGTTTGCTAGCCATTTTGGCGCTGATTTTTATGGCCTGCCGCGTAATAAGGGCACGATCACCTTAGTGCGCCAAGAGTGGACCCTGCCTGAGGAGATCATTCTGCCGGATGGTCGTCCCATTGTGCCATTCTTTGCTGGACAGAAGGTTAGCTGGAAATTACAGAACTAATGCCTTTAGGCTAGTGATTTTCTAGTTATTTGACCTATTGATGTTGAGTGTAATGATGCCTCTGAAGCGACATATCTTGATCATTTATGCCGGTGGTACTATCGGTATGCAAGCCTCGGCACAGGGTTATGTGCCAGTGGCCGGTTTTGAGAAAAAGGTGCGTGAGCAGTTGGGAAGTGATCAAGCAGATCAATTACCGACATTCGATCTGCTGGAACTGGATCACTTGATCGACAGTTCCAATCTGCAACCCCATCACTGGTGTGAGCTGGCCGGTATTATCGGCGCTCACTGGCAGCAGTATGATGGTTTTGTGCTGCTACATGGCACCGATACGATGGCTTATACCGCCTCCATGTTGTCGTATCTGTTTCAGCGACTGAATAAGCCGGTGATTGTGACGGGCTCGCAGATTCCGTTGGCCGAGTTACGCAATGATGCGCTCGATAACCTGTTAACATCGCTGATGTTTGCTGGTCGCTATGATATTCCTGAAGTCTGTCTCTGCTTTAATGGTTATCTGCTTCGGGGTAATCGCTCTCGTAAACTAAAGAGTTCAGCGTTAGATGCGTTTGCTTCACCGAATTGTGAACTCTTAGGCCAGGCGGGTATTCATCTTAAGCTTTTCTCCGAGCGCTTACTGCCCGCTGGCGAGCCCACCTTGAGCTTTCCGGTGTTTGATCCGAATGCGGTGGTGGTCTTGCCGGTTTATCCCGGTATATCTGCTAGAGTGGCTGACGCAATACTCAATGATAACGCGGTTAAAGGCTGTGTCTTGCAGACCTATGGTGCGGGTAATCCGCCAGATGCGAACAGCGAATTAATGATGGTTCTCGAAGCGGCCATTAAGCGGGGCGTTAGCATCGTGAATGTGACCCAGTGTCTACAGGGTGGAGTGAGTCAGGGAGCTTATGCGACCGGCGCCACCCTGAATCGTATTGGTGTTATTCCCGGTAGCGATCTGACATTGGAAGCGGCCTTTACTAAGCTGCACTATCTCATCGCCACTCAACCCCAAGAGCAGGTCGGGGCGTTGATGATTAAGCCACTGTGCGGCGAGATGTCGTAAGGCAGATTTTGACGGGCTCAATAAAACCCTGATCGTTTGACGGTCGGGGTTTTTTTATGTCGCAACCATTCTTTATAGCTGTCTTTTGTTATAACATAACTTTTTTAGAATCATCTGAGAGAGTTTGTATTTATGAATAAGTATTGCTTGGCATTGATGGCAACAACCCTCGCGGTGCCTGCGGTGGGTTATGAGAGACAGCACGGAAGTCATGAACATGGTGCCGCGACGATGCAGCTTGTCATTGAAGATGATGTTCTGCAATTACAGATAGAAACGCCCGCGATGAATATTCTGGGGTTTGAGCACGCACCCCATACAGCAGAGCAGCGCAGCATCGTTGAGCAGGCGACAGCATTACTTAACAACCCAGAGAATGTGGTGTCATTGCCCGCCGCGGCGCAATGTAAAATGACACTGGCGTCGATCGAAAGCTCGTTATCAGAACAGGATGATGAGCATGAGCACGATAAAGCTGATGATCATGACGAAGACCATCACGATCATGATGAAGCGGATCATGATGAAGAGCATCACGATCATGACGAAGAAGGTCACGATCATGACGAAGAGCACCACGACGATCATGATGGTGAAGAACACGCTCACCATGATGAAGCCGGCCATAGTGATTATGATCTGGATTATCAGTTTAAATGTGGCAACATCCAAGCATTGCAACAAGTCGACGTTAAACTCTTTAGCCATTTCCCGCTACTGAAGGAACTTGAAGTGCAATACATTGTCCCTGTGGAAGCTGGTTTTGACCAAGGTGTGAAGCACCTTACCGCTGCCGAGCCGCTATTTAAATTCTAGTTACAGGAAACCTGTCCGAATGAGTTCATTGATTGAGCTGCAGCAGCTTAAATTTTACTGGCGTCCTGACACGCCGGTGCTGGATATTGATCAACTGCAGATTGAAGCTGGAGAAAAGCTGTTTCTGCATGGTCCATCAGGCTGTGGTAAGTCAACCTTACTGAACCTGATGGCGGGTATCCATCAGCCAGTGACAGGGCGCATTGTTGTGGATGGCTGTGATCTCAGTGAGCTGTCTGCTGCTGCACGGGATCGTTTCCGTGCGGATCATATTGGACTCATTTTCCAACAATTTAATTTATTGCCCTACCTATCGGTGCAGGAAAACGTGTTATTACCCTGTCACTTTTCGGCACTACGGCGAGAGCAAGCCTGTCTTCACTACGGCACGGCGGAGGCTGCTGCATCGGCGTTGTTAGCATCGTTAGGATTAGCGGCGTTGATTGATAAACCGGTGACGGATCTCAGTATCGGGCAGCAACAGCGGGTGGCCGCGGCTCGTGCTCTGATCGGCAATCCCCGTATTATTATTGCCGATGAGCCGACCTCCTCTTTGGATAGTGACAATAGGGCGGGTTTTATTAAGTTGTTAATCGAGGAGTGTGACCAGCATGGCATTACCTTGCTATTTGTCAGTCATGATCGGGCGTTAACCAAGCACTTCACCCGCGTGGTCGATCTGCAGCAGTTAAATCGTGCGGGAGGCCGTGGATGAAACTCATTCTGAATTTGGTGTATAAAAGTTTGTTGAACCGTCGGATGACGGCCTTAATGATCATCTGTTCAATTGCGGTGAGCGTGGCGCTGCTATTGGGGGTTGAAAAGGTACGCCATGGCGCAAAGCAGAGTTTTAGCTCGACCATCGCGGGCACCGATCTGATTGTCGGTGCACGGTCGGGGTCGGTTCAGCTGTTGCTGTATTCCGTCTTTCGCATTGGTAATGCCACCAACAATGTTAGTTGGGAGAGTTATCAGGATATTGCCAGCAACTCTAAGGTGGCTTGGTCCATTCCCTTTTCGCTAGGGGATTCCCATCGAGGCTATCGGGTGTTGGGCACTACCGATGCTTATTTTCAACACTATCGTTATGGTAAAAAACGGCCTTTGACTTTTTCTCAAGGAGTACCGTTTAAGCAATTACATGATGTGGTGCTAGGGGCTGAGGTGGCTAAAAAACTCAACTACCAGTTAGGCGATCAGGTCGTGATTGCTCATGGGGTAGGGAGTACCAGTTTTAGTAAGCATAAAGATCAGCCCTTTACCGTATCGGGTATTCTCGCAGCGACGGGAACCCCCGTCGACCGGACACTGCACGTGAGCCTTCAAGCGATCGAGGCGATCCATGTGGATTGGCAAAGTGGTGCGTATATTCCAGGTTCCGGTGGAACTATGCCACTGGAGGAGAGAGACCTACAACCGCATCAAATTACTGCGTTTCTCTTGGGGCTGAAGTCGAAGATAGCGACTTTTCAGTTGCAGCGCTATATCAGTAACTATCGTGCAGAACCGCTTCAAGCGGTCTTGCCGGGCGTCGCTTTACAAGAGCTTTGGGGGATGATCGGTATTGCAGAAAATGCACTGCTGTTGATTTCAGGCTTTGTGGTTTTATCCGGTTTATTTACGATGTTGACGGTGCTATTAACCGGCTTAAACGAACGTCGTCGTGAGTTAGCTATTCTGCGGTCGGTCGGTTGTCGGCCATTACAGATAGTGATGCTACTAGTAATCGAAACGGGCTTATTGACGTTGCTAGGGATAGCATTGGGCATGTTGCTACTTTATAGTGGTTTGGCACTTGGACTGCCGCTATTAGAGCAGTGGTATGGCCTACAGTTATCGCTGAGTTTGCCTGAGTTAGCTGAACTTAAGTTATTACTACTGGTCTTAGTGGCTGGCACCCTTACTGGGTTGATCCCTGGCTATCGCGCCTATCGTTATTCGCTGGCCGATGGTATGACTGTACGGATATGACTTAATGAAACGATTTATGTTTTTTGTTACCCGCCTGACCTTCACCCTTATGCTATCCGTTGGCGTGTTACAAGCGGCGACGATCAATGGCAAAACGGTGGAGAATATGGAGTGGGATAGCCTGATGCCGGCGGACTACTCTTTCGAGGCTATTTTTGATACCACTCAGTTTGGCAGCTTGGATGACTATGATCCGCTGGCTGAAATCAAGTTAAAAGCGATGATGGAAGCACTCAGTTCTGCGCCGGTGGTGCCCGAAGTGGATGGCAAAATGATCCGTATTCCTGGGTTTGTCGTGCCGCTGGTGGAAGAGGGGATGGCGGTGACCGAGTTCTTTCTCGTACCATATTTTGGCGCCTGTATTCATGTCCCGCCACCACCGTCGAATCAGATGATTCATGTGACCTTCGAGCCGGGTACCGATGTCGAAAACCTCTATGATGCGATTTGGGTAAGCGGTGAAATCAAAGTCGCTACCGTTGCCCATGAACTGGGTACATCGGGCTATACGATGGAAGCCTACAAAATAGAGCCTTATACTGAAGAGTAACTAGCAAACGACTGGGACGAGTGCTGTATCTTATTTTACTGCCTACTTTTGAATGTCGTTATTATTGTGTGTGACAGGCCTATTGGTGATACTTTATTGGTTCACAGCTCTGATGATTAAAAGCGTTGGTGCTGTGAGCGCTTACACATATTACCGTCAGGTTTGGTGGCGGTAAGGCCATTAAGGTCGAAACTATCGAGACGGTTGTTTTTGTCATTAAGAGTAAGAGGTCCAATAACGGCTTTTGTGTAATGTATTGAACTTTTTAACGATTAATTTCTTTTTGCTCAGATCCGGTTGAAGAAAGACGTAGTCTTGATGCCGTTATTCTTCGGGAGGATTACTATATCCTCAATCAACTTACTGTGCGGCACAAGCATCATTATATCCATCACTTTAATAAAATCGCGTTGTCTGTTATCGATCTAAGTTTTTTCGTTCTACTTATCTGAATCACAATATCTCTTGGCAAATGAGAGATGAACCGTCTTTGCATGTTGGATGGTGGTTATAGACGTCCGTAGAAGCCTGTCCGGTGTTTGACCTGAAAAGCGAAAGCTGCAGAACACATGGCAGTTCGTTGACTCTGAAGCTTACTTGGTTAGCTCTCCATATCATCTTGTCTGTGAATGATGATTATCATCCCTTGGTAATGAATTTTTTTCCTGTGCTTCAATAGGTCACCTCTTGATAACTTAAACATTAGCAACTTTGGTTTTAAACATACCTCTTCCGTGTCTAGGATGGTTTGCATCATCGAAAACAGGCGTTCGTTCTCGTTCTCTTGTGACCGATGAACGAATAATTTTTTGGCGCAATCGTCTATGGCTGCAGATAAATAACAATAACCTTCAAAAGAAGGTCGTGGAGAATAATATGAATAAAATCCATAACCGCTTTCAGTTTAAATCGTGTTTTATGTCTAACATGAAAGCGCTAGCGACGGGTATCGTGGTGTTTGGCGCAACATTGGCTCCGTTAACCCACGCAACAACACTTCGTATAGCCACCACGCATGCGCCAGACCAATATGCATCAGAAGTGATGCAGCAGATCAAAAAAGATCTGGAAGGCGCGGGGGTAGATCTCAAAGTGAAACTCCATATGGCGAGTCAACTGGGGTCCGGCGAGCAGTTAATGGGTGAAGCGGTGCGCGGCAGTGTTGATATCGTACATGCCTTTGTTTATAGCCATAAGGACCCGATTCTTGAAATCAATTCCTTGCCTTATCTTGTGTCTAATTACGACGAGATGGAGAAGCTTTACAGCCCAGGTTCAAACTTTTATAAGTTGTTCGACCAGCGTATGGATCGACTAGGCTTGAAACTTCTGGGGATGACCGGTGAAGGGTTTGTTGGCGTGATGACTTCAGCGGTGCCTGATAACTATCGCAATACTGACGATAAGGGGCAGAATATTCGTGTTTGGAGCTCTCAGGCCGCTAAGCTGGCGACTCAGGATATGGGTTACAACACCACCACCATCGACTGGGGCGATGCTTTTCCGGCACTGCAGCAAGGGGTCGTGGATGGCATGATCGGCGCAACGCCTGAAGCAACCTATGCCACGTTTAAAGAAGCTATTAATTATTACATTCCATACAACGCCTTTGTTGAAAGCACGACTTACTACGCCAGTAAAAAAACCTGGGAAAAGAAGCTGAATGCCGAACAGCGTAAAGTTGTTGCTGATGTCTTCGCTAAGGCGGCCGCGACCTTTGTTGAATGGAGCCGTGAAAATGATGCTGCCAACTTGGAAAAATTGGCAGCTTTCGGGGTTGAAATCTTGCCAATGACCGATGCTGAACGACGGGTCATTGCTGAAAAGATCCGTGCCGTTACTTGGCCAAAGTTGGAAGAACGGTTGGGCAAAGATGTATTAGCCGAGATCGTTGCCGATTTTTAATGCTTGATACCCATTGGAGCCTCAGAGGTTTTTTTAGAGGCTCCTTTTTTATATTCCTTTGACTGATTACCACAGCTCTATTCTCGCGGTAATGGGTTATCCCTATAGATATTAATAATAAAAGGGGAATTGTATGCATTTAAATATTCCTAAGCCAATCTCAGGGCTGGTTAATATTCTTTTAAGTATAAAAGAATATTTTTTAGCAGTGGCCAGTCTAGTGATGGCGTCTGTTTTTTTCTTAGTGGTGATACTGCGCTATCTATTTGATGCCGATCTTTTCGCCTATGAAGAGTGGGTGTTGATGATCGCTTTCTGGCTCTATTTTATGGGAGCCGCAATGGGTAGTTATCAAAACACCCATGTTAAAGCCGATTTTCTCTTATCCCTTATCGATAATGTGCGTACTAAGTGGATCGTGATCAATATCACTTTATTTATCGAAGTGTTGATCGGTCTTGTTATGGTCTACTGGGGTTGGTTAATGCTGATGGAGGAGGTGAGTGCCTATCCTAATTGGCAAACCACGACTGGACTCGGGCTGCCCTTTGCTATTCCAAAACTAGGTATTTTTCTTGGCTTTGTCTTGATGGCCTTCTACACCGCATTACATCTTTATAGCGGTTTACGAGATGGGCCTAGTCAAGCATGGGAAGAGGATGAAGCCCCTCCTCATATCTAACGCTTATCAAGTAGACCTCTTCAGTTCGGCTGTTTTTCTGATGAACATTCAGCCGCGCTTTACTGCATGAATGGAACAATAATATGCTTATTCTGTTGACACTTCTGGTGATCTGTTTGGCTCTTGTCGCCGGTATCCCAGTGCCATTCGCTTTTGGCTTGGCGATGATCTATATGTCGTTGACCGGTGATCATGATCCGGCTGGTTTTCTAACGTCGGGCCATTGGCGCATGAACGTGCTAGTGCTCTTGGCTATCCCGCTGTTTATTATGGCGGGTACTATTATGGAACGGGGTAAAATTGCCCAACCTTTAGTTGAACTGGCTGACCTGTTTGTTGGCCGATTTAAAGGAGGAATGGCCTACACTGCCGTGGGTGCTAGTGCCGTATTTGGCTCTATTGCGGGTAGTGCCACCGCCACGCTTACCTGTATCGGCAGTATTATGATGCCGCAACTGCGCAAAGCGAACTATCCGGAAGGCTTGTCGGCGGCGTTAATTACCAATGCAGCCCCTCTTGGGTTACTGATTCCTCCGAGTGCGATCCAAATTATTTATGCTTGGGTTACCCGTCAATCGGTACTGAAATGCTTTTTGGCCACCATCGTCCCAGGGCTTATCTTGGTGGTATTACTCTGTCTTGTTAACTATGTGATGTTGCGAAAATACAAGAATATTAAAGTGTTGCCGCCTTCCGATGACTTTGTCGGTGATGTGGCGAGAAAGTCTCGTTTTGCACTGCCTGCATTACTGATGCCCTTTATGATTTTGGGGGGGATTTATGGTGGTATTATGACGCCGACAGAGGCGGCGGGCGTGGCTGTTATCTATGCTATTCCGGTCGGTTTCTTTATTTATAAAGGTCTGAATATCCGTAACTTTAAAGAAGCCTTAGTGCAGTCAGCGACAACCACGGGTGTGGTGATGGTGATGTTCTTTATGGTGATGATTGTGAGTCGCCTATTTATCTTTGAAGATATCCCTGAACTGGCTAAAGAGTTGATCTTTTCTGTCTCTGAGAATCCGATCATTATCTTAATTATGATTAATGTGGTGATGATTCTGGTGGGCATGTTGATGGATGATGTCAGTGGTGTGCTGCTAGCTTCCCCGTTACTGTTTCCTATCGTGCTTGAGCTGGGGGTCGATCCGATCCAGTTTGCCGCGATAGTAGGTGTCAATCTAGGTATGGGCAATATTACCCCGCCGACAGCACCGTTACTCTATCTGGGTTCACGGGTGACGCAGGTACCGGTCAAGGCGATGTTGTATCCCACCTTGATTATGATTCTGTTTGCCTGGATTCCAACCCTGTTGGTCACTACCTATATCCCACAGGTATCACTGTTCCTGCCTGAGCTATTTTTGGGCTAACGAATGGGTTGACCTTGTTTTTTACCTTCTGTTAAAGGTTTGACCGGTTTTTTAAGTGTATTGCTTGAAAATAATCGGTCTTTTTTTGCTCTATTTTTTATTACTCTGCGATAAGTCAGCAAAACCTAACGTAAGCAGAAAGATGTTTATATTTAAGAGTTTTCGGGCCAAAGGCATTATTTAAAATAATGAAAGGGCTTAAATAAAAACAATCAAATAGTGTGTTAACGGAGAAAAATGATGGCTGCAAAATTTATTAAACCAATGGTTGTGACTGAAGGTTTAGCACGTACACCGATGCCAACCCCTGCTGATATTCTGATTAGCGGTAATGGTGATACTGAGGCGTATATTCCTTTCTCATCGACTGATGGTACTGTTATTTCAGGTATTTGGTCATCCGAGGCTTTTAGTAAAAAGAAATTTCATCCTAACGATATGGAATTTTGCTATCTGATTGAAGGGGACGTGAAAATCTCGGATACAGAGGGCAACGCTAGCGAATTTAGCGCGGGCGATGCTTTTGTCGTTGAGCCTGGTTTTGATGGTGTTTGGGAATCTAAAACAGCCGTTAAAAAATACTTTGTGATTGCAAAGTGTCAATAATTTAAACCTAACGAGAGTGATGGCTGCGTTATTTATTAAATATAAATAGTGCATTGCTTAAATCGTCATCACTCTTTTCCCATTGAGTATGGATAGACCCACGCATCTATAATCTTTGATTGATCGCTTGAATGTCTAGCCAGCATCGCCGCACAGGCGTTGTACTAAAAATGGATACAGCTAATAAATTGCAACATAAGGCTGCGACGATGAATAATTACAAAAATACGAGTCTCTGGTTCAATACCATGGATCAAGAGCCTACAGTACGCAATCCATTAACCAGTGATATTGACGCTGATGTAGCGATCATTGGTGCGGGTTATACCGGTTTATGGACGGCCTATTACCTAAAAAGTCTGAAGCCGGAACTAAATATCGTCATTCTCGAGGCCGATATTGCGGGTTATGGGGCATCGGGACGTAACGGTGGATGGGTCGCTGGTTTTATTACGGGTTTAGATAAGTATGTCGCGCCTATGCCGATGGATGCTCGTCGAGAGTGCTGCCGGGTGCTGTTCGATAATGTCGACGAAATCGGGGCTAGGCTGCAAGAAGAGAGTATCAATGCCGACTTTAATAAAGGTGGCGTTTTGTATGCGGCGGCCCGCTACCCCGAGCAAGAGCGGTTGCAACGTAAGCTGCTGAAACAGCTCTATGAAACGGGTCATACCGAAGAGGATTGTTACTGGCTTGATGCTCAGCAACTTGAGGATAAAGTGCGTCTAAGAAATGGACTCGGTGCTATATTCAAACCCCATTGTGCCACGGTGAATCCCGCGCGAATGGTCAGAGGCCTAGCGGATGCTGTCGAAGCCATGGGCGTTAAAATATACGAAAAAACTCGAGTGTCGGCTGTTAAACCGAGAAAGGTGACTACAGCATCAGGCACGGTGAGTGCGACCACAGTTGTACCCGCACTTGAGGGATACTCATCAACGGTGTCAGGCTTTGGCCGTTATGTTATTCCGGTTCAGAGCTTAATTATTGCTACAGAACCGTTGAGCGATAGCCTTTGGGATGAGATCGGCTTAAATAATCGTGAAGCTTTTTGCGATGGCAGCCGTATGGTCAGCTATGGTCAAAAATCTGCGGATGGTCGAATGATTTTTGGCGCCCGTGGTGGCTACGTTTACGGCGGTAAACCGCGCAGCGATTTCTCACTTAAAGACGAAGATTTTCGGATTAGGGAAGAGTTGATGTTTGACCTATTTCCGATGTTAAAAGATGTCAATATTACCCATGGTTGGGGCGGTTCGCTGGGGATGCCTCGAAACTTTGCACCTCATGCTATTTATGACGCAGAATCAGGCATTGCCACGGCTGGTGGTTATGGTGGTCAGGGCGTTGCGCCGTCACATCTGTTTGGCCGCACGTTGGCCGATTTGATTTTGAATCGCGATACCGTTTATACCCAAATGCCTTGGGCGTTTAATCATGCGCCACACAAACGGGTCTTGCGTCGATGGGAGCCGGAACCGTTTCGCTGGATAACATCAAAAACAATTGTGAAGGCGTTCACCTGGGAAGAAAATCTGTATCAAGATAAACCGGGCCCATCTCTGGGTAAATCTGTTGCGAATAAAGTCAGTGATACCTTATCGCTACTAATGCGGTAACTCATTCGGTGACCAGAGATCGCCCCGCTAGCTAACGGGGTATTCATTCATTAGCGCTATCCACTAAAAATAAAAGGCACAATCCATGAACATTGTTGGACATTTAATTAACGGTGAGATCCGTTGCGATGCAGCAAGCACTCAAGCGGTATATAACCCATCAACCGGTGAGGTGACTAAGCAGGTCGCCTTGGCATCTGTCGCCACGGTCGAAGAAGCGATCGCCTGTGCACAGGCTGCTTTTCCTGCGTGGCGTGATACCACCCCCATTAAACGGGCTCGTATCATGTTTAAATTTAAGCAGTTGTTGGAACAACATGCTGAGCATATTTGTGAGTTGATTGGTGAAGAGCACGGTAAGATCAGCCATGATGCGGCGGGCGAATTAGCTCGGGGTATTGAAAATATTGAGTATGCGTGTGGCGTACCGGAGCTGCTCAAAGGCGAGCATAGCTGTAACGTTGGCCCGAATATTGATTCTTGGAGTGAGTTTCAGCCATTGGGCGTGGTGGCGGGTATTACACCGTTTAACTTTCCGGCCATGGTGCCACTCTGGATGTATCCTATGGCGATTGCGTGCGGTAATACTTTCATCCTTAAGCCGTCTGAACGCGATCCAAGTTCAACACTGTATATCGCCCATTTGGCTAAGGAAGCGGGCTTGCCCGATGGTGTGTTGAACGTTGTTAATGGTAATAAAGAAGCGGTTGATACCCTGTTGAATGATGTACGGGTCAAAGCGGTGAGTTTTGTTGGCTCGACACCTATTGCTGAATACATCTACAGTACTGCCAATGCTAACGGAAAGCGTTGTCAGGCATTGGGTGGGGCGAAAAACCACGCGATTGTGATGCCCGATGCGGATATGGATAATGCGGTTAATCAGCTGCTGGGAGCAGCCTTTGGTTCGTCAGGCGAGCGGTGTATGGCACTGTCTGTAGCGGTTGCGGTGGGTGATGTCGCCGCCGATGCGTTAGTAGCTAAAATGCAGCAAGCGATGAAGGGGCTGAACGTTGGCGCCTTTAGTGATAAGAGTAATGACTTCGGTCCGGTTATTACCGCAGAACACCGCAATAAGGTATGCGGCTTTATCGATAGTGCCGAAGCGGATGGCGCACTAGTTGTCGTCGATGGTCGGCAGGTACAGGTCGAAGGCTACGAAAATGGCTTTTTTGTTGGCGGCACCTTGATCGATAACGTTACCCCTGAAATGGACAGCTATCGTGAAGAGATCTTCGGTCCAGTGTTGCAGGTTGTGCGGGTGCAGGCCATGGAAGAGGCGATGCAATTGATCAATGATCATGAGTATGGCAATGGCACCTGTATTTTCACCCGCGATGGTGAAGCTGCACGCTATTTCTCTGATAATATTCAGGTGGGTATGGTGGGTATCAACGTGCCGTTGCCGGTGCCGGTGGCTTATCATAGTTTTGGTGGTTGGAAGCGTTCATTGTTTGGTGATCTGCACGCCTATGGTCCCGATGCGGTGCGTTTCTATACCAAACGTAAAACGATTACTCAGCGTTGGCCATCAGCAGGTGTGCGGGAAGGGGCTACTTTCGCGTTTCCAAGCTAAGCGGGAGTTTTTCAGAGACGCTGTTTGCGTGCCTCTGGTTAAATTCTCTGGGTTAGTTCTTAGGAAAGGATATCGCGTTTGAACAAGAGGCATGATTTTATTGATCAGCGTGATATCTTAACGCTAGCACTGTAAATGCGTTCACTGTCACATCGTTTCCGGCAGTGAGTTTAAATATTATTGAGATGGTAAACCGATGGCGACTTCTAAAATGCACTTCACACGACAGATCCAAGATATGGATTTACGTTTGCTTAGGGTATTTAAGGCGGTAGTCGAATCGAAAGGCTTTACTGCGGCCGAAATTGAACTGAATGTCAGCCGTTCCGCAATTAGTTCAAGTATGCTGGATTTAGAAACTCGATTAGGCCTAAAGCTCTGTGAGCGCGGGCGTTCCGGTTTTTCGCTGACGGACCCAGGCAAACAGATCTATCAACATGTGTTGCAGCTTTTTGATTCAATGGAGATGTTTCGCAGTCAGGTGAATGCGATACATTCCTCATTAACAGGGGAGTTAAACATTGGTATTACCGATAATCTGATTACCATGCAACATATGCGCATCGTACACTCTTTACGACGTCTTAAAGAAGCGGCGCCAGATGTGACTATTAATGTGACTATGATGCCTCCCAATGAGATTGAAAAAGGCGTCCTCAATGGCCAACTACATATAGGCATGGTGCCCATTATTCGAGACTGTCCCGGCCTCGATTATCAGCCCTTGTATGAAGAGCATGCCAGCCTCTACTGTGGTGAGCACCATCCGCTTTTCACAATCCCGGAAGAACAACTGACCCCCGAGTTGATATTGGAACACGACACGGTTGCGCCAGCACATGCGTTACCTGACTATATTCAAAAAATATATGATCAGCACAAAATTACTGCGACGGTCAGTGATCGAGAAGGGGTCGCCTTCCTATTAATGACCGGCTGCTTTATCGGCTTTTTACCGACGCACTATGCGATCAACTGGGAGCAAGCGAGTTCGTTTCGTAGCTTACGGCCCGAAACTTTTAGTTATTCCGTGCAATATATGGCGATTACTAAAAGCGGGAAAAAGGATAATTTGGTACTCAATAGTTATATGCAAAGTTTGCAAAGCACTAACGAGTAATATTGTATTTCCCCTCGTACTGTTCAATGCGGATATTTATAGGGCTTTCAGTCCTCAAGCTAGTCGTTGGTTTTGTATTATGACGTCGTTTGACCATTAACAGCTCAACAAACATCTGTAAGATCCCAATCCCCTTTAAGATCTCATCTGATCGATTAATATCGGTACTTTTCATCTCGCCTTAGATTTGTTGAGGCGCAAAAATCGAGTACACTAGGCCACCATTTTTAGACTGAGTATTGAGGCATGCAGGCACTTCTTTCATCGGAACTCATTGACGCAGGACGTTGGATCGATAGTCAGGGTTGGTGTCCAGCCACCGGTGGTAATTTCTCCGCACGCTTGGGTGAAAATCTGGCGCTAGTCACCGCTTCCGGACGCCATAAGGGGCGGTTAACAACCGAGGATCTGTTAACGGTTGATCTGCAAGGCAACCCTGTTGATTCTGATCTTAAACCGTCAGCTGAAACCTTGCTGCATACGCGACTATATCAATTGGATAAGCAGATCGGTGCGGTGTTGCATACCCATTCGGTCGCCTCGACGGTGTTGTCCCGTATGGTAACGGGCGAGTGGTTGACGATTTCTGGTTATGAGATGCAAAAATCCCTAGCGGGGAATACCCGTCATGATGAGACGCTTCAGTTAGCGGTGTTTGATAATACTCAAGATATGCCTGAGCTGGCTGAACAGTTGGCGATGCGCTGGCAGCAAACACCGCTGAATTGGGGATTCCTGGTGAGCGGTCATGGTCTTTATGCCTGGGGTAAAGATATCGCTGAAGCCCGTCGTCATCTTGAAGGGTTAGAGTTTCTGTTTGCCTGTGAGTTAGAGATGCGCCGCCTAGGTGTGAAATAAGGATGGATAGAGTATGACGATCAAAGCGATCTTAACCGATATTGAAGGCACCACCACCGATATCAATTTTGTACATAAGGTGTTGTTTCCTTATGCCTATGAGCATCTGCCCGGTTATCTACGCAGCCACGCTGATGATGAGGCCGTGCAATCTATCTTAACGGAGGCCCGTGAGGTATTAGGGCAACCGGAGGCCGATTTAGAGACGTTGATCAGTGCCTTTTTGAACTGGATCGAGCAGGATAAAAAAGTCACCGCGCTGAAAAACTTACAAGGGCTGATTTGGGTCAGCGGCTATGAAAATCAGGATTTTACCGGTCACCTATATGATGATGCCTACGAATATTTACAGCATTGGCAGCAGCAGGGGATCGATTTATATGTGTTCTCGTCGGGCTCAGTTAAGGCGCAAAAACTGCTGTTTGGCCATAGTGATTTCGGTGATCTGACGCCTCTATTCAGTGGCTATTACGACACCCATATTGGCCATAAACGGGAAGCTTCTGCTTATCGCAAGATAGCCGAGGATATCGGTTTGCCAGCCACTGAAATACTATTTTTATCGGATATTGTCGAAGAGTTGAATGCGGCCCGTGAAGCCGGGATGGCAACGGTTCTGTTGGCGCGGGATGAACCGGTTGCCAGTGATCATCTAGTGGTCGAAAATTTTCAGCAGATAGCGCTGAACGCATAGTTAAACAAGAGGATTAAGACGTGAGTGAATTACGTGTATATCAGGATGACAAGCCGGAACAACCTTTAACGGTTACCTGTGATGCTGCTGAGATTAGCCAACAATTGGCGGATGTCGGTGTACGGTTCGAGCGTTGGCAAGCCGCTCAGCCGATCAGTGCTGAGAGTCAAGCTGACGAGATTTTAGCTGCCTATGCGGCTGAGATTCAGCGACTGAAAGATGAACAGGGTTATGTCACGGTGGATACCATGAGCTTGGCGAGTGACCATCCAGCTAAGGATGAATTGCGGCAAAAGTTTCTCAGTGAACACACCCACAGCGAAGATGAAGTACGCTTCTTTGTCCGGGGCGAGGGAATCTTTTACCTACATATCGCTGATAAGGTGTATAGAGCACTATGCTGCAAAGATGATCTGATCTCTGTGCCCGCCAATACGACTCACTGGTTTGATATGGGGCCTGAGCCTGATTTCACCGCGATCCGGTTATTTAATAATCCCGAAGGGTGGGTGGCTAACTATTCCGGTAGTGCGATTGCCGATCAGTTTCCTAAGTTTGAGGATTAGCGCGGGTCTGTACAGCCTGTTAGGTTGTTATGCTTAGAGGGAATAAAGGCTTTTTGAGAAGTGCTGGCTTCTCGGTGCCGATAGGAGCAAGGGGTTTTTGCCCCTATCGGCGCTGAGGGTTGCCAATTTAGCTTCGGTTAGACAAGAACATATGTGTCCATAGGGTAGTGGGTACAGGTGCCTTGATAGGCTGGCAGGCTATTGTAGTCAAGGCGCATTTTATCGCGTATAGGGGAGTTTAATGCTTCATCAAGTTGCTGATGATTGAGGAAAGAAACTCTGTTGCAAAGAATGCTTGAGAACGTTTCTACTGCTTCTTGTTGGTCCCAAGGTACAGGGGAGTAAACGAGTAAATGACGGATTTTAGGGAGTTCTTTCATCAATGAAACATGATGCTTGATATAGTGGCTTGACCAATCAGCAGGGCTGTTAACGATGCCCTCATATTCTACAAAGTAGCTAGTGAGCGTTAAGTCATTTGAATTAACACTCTCGGGTAGAAATGATCTCGATAACATCACTTGGCATTGAGGTTTTTTTGCTGAGGATAGTTCTGCGATATCCGTTGAAATGCTGTAGAGGTTATTTTCAATATTCTCTATAGTTATTGAATTTAACTCGATAATGATGAAGGGATTAGATTCACTTGCTAAATATTTATCATTAGTGTGTGAAGGTGTATGAATAAGTATTTCAGAAAATATAGACTTATTTGAAAAGCGATTGATTAAGTATGATTTGATATTGTCTATATCGCTTCCGGTAGATGGTATTTTTATGATGCAACTGAAATGTGTGTTCATATAGCCTCCGTTTTTTTAAGAATACGATACAAGAAGCTATTTTAAAAATTCATACTGCTTATAGTCGATATAAGTAAGGCTAATTTTCTCTAAAGTTTTGTATGATGATATTTTTCATCCAAATGATTGAAGGATCATTTTCGTATAGTTGATGGTAATACAAGTTAACATCGATATTGTTGTTAGGCATATCGATTTCATAAAACCTAAATTGATTTTCACTGTTATAACGTTTTGCGACCGATTTAGGAATGATAACACCTAAATCTGTATTCTTGACTATTTCAGGTGCCACGGTGTAACTAGATATTGATAAAGCTACATGGTTAAAGAAATCCTTGCTGATACTTTCAATTAATTTGTGGTGGCCAGTTTTTTTGTTTTTTAACTCCATTATATTTAATTTCTTAAAGTTAATGGTTTTGTTGTTTTTAGTCGTTAATGGATGACCATCTCGAATCATACATATGAATTTGTCGGTGAATAATGTTTCAGAAATTATCTTGCCATCTGGTTTTATTAGATCAGGCAGGTTGCCTAAAGCAAAGTCCAGATCGCCGACACGCATGATCCTTTCTATTTTTTCTTGTGTTACCTGCATGATGTCTATGCTTACTTTATCTATTATTTCTTCAAGGATTAAGCAAAGGGGCGGGAGAAAGTATATTTGAGACATGTCAGACATCGAAAAATGGAACTTCTTTTTTGATTCTGCGGGTGAAAAAAGCGTCGTTGCTTGTAATGAAATATTAATAAGTTCTATCGATTTCTTGAAGTTTGGGATGATGTTTTTTGCTCTCTGTGTTGGCAGCATCTTCCCTTCTGATCTTACAAAAAGCGGGTCATCGTAGAAAAGTCTTAGTTTTTTTAGGGCGTGGCTAATCGCAGGTTGTGTGATTTCTAAAATTTCAGCGGTGAGGGTCAAGCTTCCAGTGTCGTAGACGGTACAAAAGACTCTTATCAGGTTCAGATCAAATTGTCTGTTGTTCATACGACACCTCTCGTTTTTATTCTATAAATACAACTTATTCTAATCGAAGTTCTATAAATATAATATATTTTTAACAAGGAGTGGTCTGTCGCTTTGGTAAGAGCTCCTTCCCCATCTGAATGAGAACAGGGTCATACCAGGCGGCTGAAACAGTGAATTTTCTATTGGCTCCGCCGAGGGGTTGAACAGGCTAATCCGGTGATTTGATCGTCTATGTCGCTTCGTTAATGCCACGGTTAGCCTGATGGATTATCGACTCACAGTCGCTATTTTGTATTTTAACGTAATTTTATACCCGTTTTTTTTCTATCGTTCTTTCGTTCTTTTTGCAGCGAAGGTGATCGGAAATGATATTTAACTAAGAAAATATGCATTTATCGGCTTTTCAAAGATGATATTTTTCAGTGCGCTTTATTTACGCACTTTATCTTAGCGCACTAATTTAGTGCAATATTTCAGGTAAATAGCGTAGATTTTGTATTGAAAACACCGTTTTTCAGTAAGCATTGATGTGAATCAAAAAGACTAATCTCTAGCTGTTCTTCATTGTGCGTTGCATCATTTAATTGACTATTATTTGTGCTAATTCCTACTATCAATACTGCTTATTTGTTTGCATGTTTGATTAGTATTATAAATAAAAGAACAAAATGTATCGTACAAGCAGGTGAACCGTTGAAAGCAATAGATGATCTTTATAAGTCAGTTTATCTTGATGAAAAAGGTAAGGATGACTTTGAGCAGTTATTACTTGAAGTAGAGAAGGGACGCGAAGCTTATTCAGAACAAGCCTATGTGCCAGACGAAATTGTTCAGTTAATGAAAAAGGCTGGTTTTTTTCGGGCACTGGTTCCACGTATTTTTGGCGGCAATGCCGGCAATCCATTACCCTTTTTACAATCTATTGAGCGTTTAGCATCGGTAGATGGATCCGCGGCGTGGGTTGCAAGCTTTGGATCATCTAACTATTACCTTGCTGCCTTGCCTTTAGAAGTACAGAAGATCATCTATAAAAATGGCCCTGATCAGATGTTTGCAGGAGGCCTTTTCCCAGTCCAGCCTGCAGTTAAAGAAGGCGACGGTTGGCTGGTGAATGGCCAATGGAAATTTTCGAGCGGCTGTAAAACCGCTGATTGGATCGGCGTTGGTATTAGTGAGCAAACGGGGAGTGGTTTCCAAGATCGACCTCGAACAGCTATTTTTCCCGCTGACCAAGTCGACATTGTCGATAACTGGAACGTTTTTGGCATGGAAGGTACCGGTAGCCATGACCTTAGCGTGACGGATAAGCATGTAACAGAAGATTGGACCTTTATACGGGGCGCTCAAGCGATCGTTAAAGAGCCTATTTATAATATTCCGACAGTGGCTTTTTCTGGCCAGGTTCATACGGCTGTTATTTTGGGATTGGCGGCGGCGGCTATTAGTGAGTTGTTGTTGATATGTAAAGGACAAACGACAACGGGAGCGCCAAGCTTAGCCGATAGAGCCTATTTTAGAATGGGGCTTTCTCGAGCCACGGCTAGCTTTTTAAGCGTACGGTCTTATTTTTACGCTGTTTGTGAAAAAGTCTGGCATGAGATTGAGCAAGGTAATGAGATTTCAGTCGATCTGACTAATGAGATGCGTCTTTCTGCAACCTACACCGCACAGATATGCGCTGAAGTTGTAGAAAAGAGTTACAGCTTATCGGGAATTAATTCAATCTTCTTACGTTCGCGCCTGCAAAAAATCTTAAGAGATGCCATGGTTATCAATCAGCATGCACATATCAATGAGTCTGTTTTTGATGGTGCAGGTGCGGTAATGACCGATGTTGAGCCTTTCTATGGTTATATTTAAAGACATCAAAATTTAAACGCTTCAAAAGATTACTAACTTTACAAACATAAAAATGGTGAGTTCTATGAGTAATATGTCTATAAAGCATTTATTAGCGAGCAGCTTATTCGTGTTAACCACGGTGTTATCACCTTTAGCTCAAGCTGAAAAAACCTTGACCGCAGCGGTGCCAGTGCCTGCCGATTCGGTTTGGGGTAAAGTGTTCTCCCGATATGTAGAAACTGTTGATAATGTGAGCGGTGGTGAACTTAAAATTCGGGTTATTGGGCCAGAATCACTGCCTGCTCGAGAGCAAATTAACTCAGTACGTTCCGGTATCATTGATATTCTGTCAACGTTCCCTGGTGCTTACCGAAGCGCTTTCCCTGAAGCAAATGTTCAAGAAATCTCTAATATCAGCCTTGATGAACAAAAAGAAAACGGTTCTTACGACAAATTGAAAGCCGTTATCAACAAACGTTTTGATGCTGAAGTCTTATCGACTTATGCCCTAGGGGTACCTTTTCATATTTATCTTAACAAAGAGATTAAAACTCAAAGTGATCTTGAAGGGATTCGCTTAAGAAGTTCTGAGTTAAGCCAGGCTTTGCTACGTAAAGTAAAAGCACAGCAGATTGATGTGCCGATTCCTGAAGTGTTTACAGCCCTAGAACGTAAAATGGTTGATGGTTATGCCTTTAATATTCTAGGAATAGATGACATGGGCTGGGAAGGTATGACTCATTACCGTGTAGATCCAGGCTTCTACTCCACTGTCTTTAATATCATGCTGTCAAATAAGTCTAAATCTAAGATGACGGACCAGGAACTCGAGTATCTTCGAGAAGCGGCTAAGGTCTTCGAAGAAAATATTCAGATTGAGCTGAAAGAGATGGTTAGTGCTGAATATAAACGTCAGGAATCTATCGGTATCAAATCGATTGACCTCGGCGAAGCGTTTCCAGAAATGGCCCGCCAGGTTTACTGGGATGAGCTGACTAAAAAGTCTGATTTTGCTGTAGAGCTTAAGGCATTAATGAATAAGTAATCTTAAGTAGGACAGGGATGTCCATTTTTTACATAGGTGTTTTATGCTCTATTTATATAAAATACAGACAAAGATTGTAGATATTTGCTTCTACTTCTCATGTCTTTGTATGCTTTACTTGACCTTTTTTATATCGGCGGATGTCATCTTTCGTTCTTTCGGTGTTCGATTGTTTTCAGGTACAGTAGAACTGTCTGAATATGCATTGTTAGCTATCGGATTATTATGTGCTCCTTGGGTTTACAAAAGGGGAAGTAATCTTAAAGTTGACATACTTATTGCTAATAAGAGCGATAATTTCAAGAAATATCATGCTGTTTTGGTTGATGTTGTCATATTGTTTACATGCCTTTTTGTATTCTATTACGGCGCCTACTCTTTCTTTGAATCTATAGAAAGAGATACATATGTTTACAAAATGTTAGTTTTCCCTGAGTGGTATATAAACTGGATTATCCCTGTATCTATGCTGCTGGTTTCTACCGAAGCGCTTTATCGATTGTATTCTTTTTTTAAGGCGGAGTCGTAGTCATGGAATGGTATTTTATACTGTCTGGTATGTTTCTGGGCGTAGTCGCTCTGTTGCTTTCTGGAATACCTGTTGTTTTTGCTTTTCTTATAATGAATATTTTGGGTTCATTTTTCATTATGGGAGGCGAAGCGGGTATTTTGCAGATGGTTAGGAATATGCAAAGCTCTATTTCTAACTTTTCGTTAGTGCCGATTGTTTTATTTGTCTTTATGGGCGAGATTTTACTTCAATCCGGTGTGGCAAAAAAGGCGATTGACGCGATTGATAAATTACTGGCTAAGACTCCAGGTCGCTTATCGATTGTTGCCATTATTGGTGGCACAATATTTTCATCATTATCAGGCTCAACAATGGCTAATACCGCTATTCTTGGCAAAACGTTAATGCCTGAAATGAAAAAGAGAGGCTACTCGCCTAGTATCTCCATGGGGCCTATCATGGCTGTTGGTGGTATAGCGATGTTGATCCCACCCTCGGCTCTGGCTGTACTGCTAGGTAGCATGGGTAAAATATCAATCAATGACTTGCTGATCGCCGCTATCGTGCCAGCATTTATTATTGCCTTTATGTTCTTCCTATATGTATTTCTTAAATGCGTGCTTAATAAAGATTTAGCACCAGCATATGATGTCGAATCTCAGCCGTTTGCTGAGAGAATAAAGCCATTCTTAGTCTATGTTGCGCCACTCGTACTCATATTCTTTGTCGTTGTTGGCAGTATGGTTGGCGGTTTTGCAACACCGACAGAGTCAGCATCATTAGGCTGTATCGCTAGTTTATTTATGGTTTTAGTCTATCGACGATTTACACTTGAGGGCTTTAAAAATTCATTAATGGAAACGATTATATTTTCATCAATGATCCTCTTTATTATCTGTGCATCATCTAGCTTTTCTAAAATACTTGGTTTTTCTGGTACAACACAGACACTCTCTGCGCTCGTCGTCGATTTAGGTCTGGATAATGCGTATATCTTGATCTGTATGTTGTTAGTCATGCTGATTCTTGGCTTTTTCATGGACCAAGTCAGCATCATGATGTTGACCCTTCCTATCTTTATGCCATTGATTAATGTGATTGGCGTAGATCCGGTTTGGTTTGGTGTTATGGCACTTATCGTCTTGGAAGTGGGCTTGTGTACCCCTCCCTTCGGGTTGCTTATATTTGTTATGCAAGGGGTTGTGCCGACAGAGAATATACGGAATATCTATAGAGCGGTTATACCTTATGTATTAATTGAGGTTGCAGTTATTGCACTGATATTTTTTTTCCCTGTCGTTGTTTCATTTGTGCCTGATCTAATAAAATAATGATGAGTTATTAATATTTTTAAATATGCCTGTTAATTATTAAAACATTATTGGTTTCTTATTATGAAAGAAGAGTTTGATCGTTTATATGAGCGTCTGAGTGCATTGGAATCTGCTTCAGCAGTGAGTGCATGTATGCATGAGTATATGCGTCTCTGTGATCAGTTAGATGTTGGCTTTGATCTGGAGCCATTAATGTTTTTATTTACCACCGATGCGGTATGGGAAGGTAAAGGGGGGCGATATGCAAAGAGTTTTGGCCGTCGGGTTGGGCGGGAGGCTATCCGGCAAATGTTTGATAAATATGTTCAGCCGCCGGCTCATTTTGCGCTTAATGCTCACTTTTTAACGTCTGAAAAAATTACGGTGACGAGCCCGACAGAAGCGCGTGGGACTTGGATGTTACTGCAAACCTCAAGCTTTAATGATGGCCGTTCACAGCTGAGTGCAGCCTTGCTAGACGTTTTATTTCAACGTGTTGGTGAACAATGGAAGATTGCACATTTCACCACAGAAAGCCGATTTAATCGGCCCGTTGATACCGCCTGGGATTGTCCGCAAGCATTGCCTGTACCCGCAGAGGACGAATAGCCGTTTTTGTTCATTTTATAGAGTTAGGAGTTACTCAATGTTAGAAGAAAATAATCTATCGACAGCCTGCCGGGCCGCAAGCATGGTCGAAGAGGGTCGGATACATAAACAACTTTATTCCGATGAAGCGATTTTTGAAGCAGAACTAGATAAAGTTTTTAATTCCACTTGGGTGTTTATTGGTCATGAAAGTGAAGTGCCAGAAGCGGGTAGCTATAAGACCGCTTGGGTTGGCCGCCAACCAGTCATTTTAAGCCGAGATCGTAAACTTCAACTTCATGTATTGGAGAACCGCTGCCGCCATCGCGGAGCAACGGTCTGCGAAAAGCGTAAAGGCAAGAGTAAAAGCTTTACCTGCCCTTATCACGGTTGGGGTTATGGCTTGGATGGTAGCTTGAGAGGGTTGCCAAAAGAGGAAGAGTACAAGGGTGTTTTTGCCAAGAGTGATATGTCCTTGGTGAACCTTCGGCATGAGACCTATAACGGCTTAGTCTTTGCGACCTATAAGAAAGATATTGAGCCTCTTGAAGATTTTCTTGGAGGGGCAAAAAAATGGATCGACCTGTTTGTTAAGCAAGGTGGTGGCTATCCATTAAAAGTACTGGGTGAACATCGTTTTAACTTTCCAGGAAACTGGAAAATTCAATTGGAAAATACGACTGACGCCTATCATTTCCCGATTGTTCATAAGTCATTTATCAGTTCATTAGATGATCAAACGGCTGATATTTTTGACTTTTTGGATGGCGAAGGCTTCGTCGAAGATCTTGGTAATGGCCACAGTGTCATGGTCATGATTCCTGAGCTGACGGACCTTGAAGAGAATTTAGATGAGCCTATTCCAGAACGTTTTCAAAAACTGGCAGAAGAGTTGCGTCAGGAAGGCGTTGCTGAGCCAGAAGTGAAGCGTTTAGTCAGAGCGGCACACGGAACAGGGTTTAACTTAAACCTATTCCCGAACGTTTCCTGCTCAATGGCTTTTTTCCGGGTTTTACGACCGGTGAGCGTTTCCGAAACGGCGATCCATCACGTAGCACTAGGAGGTGAGGGCGCACCAGAAGCCTTTAACCGTAAGCGGATTCGTCTACATGAGCATTTCCAAGGCCCTATGGGTTTTGGTACGCCAGATGATGGTGAAGCGTGGGAACGTGTACAGAAAGGTTCTATTGCGGGCCCTGATGGTTGGATTATGGTGAATCGCGGGATCAAGAACCTGCATCAATCGCCAGATAATAATCCAGCGGGTGAGGTTTGCTCCGAAACGGGTATGCGTGCGGCATACCAACAGTATAAAAAAATGATGAGCTCAACAGAGGATAAATAAACGATGCAATCTGATACTCAACTACTTATCTCTGTCTCTGAGTTTCTTTGGTACGAAGCCGATCTGCTCGATCATAAATCCTATCAGGAGTGGCTTCAGCTATGGACCAAAACCGGCTTTTATATTGTCCCTGCAGAGTTGGATGAAACCGATTATCTCAATAGCGTTAACTTGGCGATGGATGACGATGAAATGCGTCAACTGCGGGTGAAACGACTCGAAAATGGTGAGTCGGTGTCAGCCGCATCGGTCAGTGGCACTATCCGAATGATCTCACGTATCCGTATTGTCGAGAGCAGTGATGATCAGGTGAAGGTGCGTTTAGCGATGACTTTGAATGAGATGCGCCACGGTGTGCTGGTGACATATCCTGCTGAGGTCGAGTACACGCTGAACCGCAGTGCTGATGGATTTAAAATTGAACAAAAAGTCGTGAAGTTGCTGCATACAGAAAGTTATTTACGCACTGTGAGCTTTATCTTCTAAAAAAGTTTCGGGGGTTGTATGAGTCAAACGCTTATTAATGCGGTGGTGATATCCCGTGAAGATCATACCGATGATGTCGCTGTTTTCGAATTAGCGAGTGAGAATGGAGATGCGTTGCTACCTTTTGAGGCGGGTGCACATATTGATCTTGAAATTGAATCGGGCCTTATTAGACAGTATTCACTGTCTAATAACCCCGATAACAGTAACCAATACCGATTAGGTATTCTCAAAGACCCTCAGTCTCGTGGCGGTTCACAAAAGGTTCATGAGCTTTTGAAGGTCGGTAGTGCGGTGCGTATTAGTGAGCCTCGTAACCATTTCCCCTTAAATATGGAAGCAGAGCACTCGGTGCTCATTGGGGGAGGGATCGGAGTCACACCGATGATTGCGATGGCATATGCACTCAAAGCAGCAGGACGTTCTTTTGAATTTCATTACTGTTGCCGTTGCCGCGAGAAAGCCGGTTTTATGGACGAACTGCAGCGTGTTTTTGCAGACGAACTGACGTTGCATTTTGATGATGAAGGCGAGGCTAATCGACTTAACCCTAAGACGATTGTTGAGCCGTTATCTGCGACAAAACATGTTTATGTTTGTGGTCCCGGTGGCTTTATGGATTGGGTGATCGCTGAAGTGAAAGCAAATGGGCTTGCGGAAGAGCAAGTACATTTCGAGTATTTCAATGCAGAGGTCGATATCGAAGGTGAAACCTTTGAAGTGCAGATAAAAGGGCAAGAGGCGGTTATTCAAGTTCAAGCCCATGAGTCTATCGCTAATGCACTTAAAGCCGCTGGCATTAAGGTTGATGTGTCCTGTGAACAAGGTGTTTGTGGTACCTGTATCTGCGATGTTATCGAAGGTACGCCCGATCACCGAGACCACTTTCTCACCGATGAAGAGAAAGAAGATAATGATCAGATCGCTCTATGTTGCTCACGCGCTAAGAGCCCACGTTTGGTGATTGATCTTTAAAGCTCCAAAAGTAAGCGTTAACACTGAAAACCTTAAAGCGATGATGATGTCCATCATGATTCAGTGTTAACGGCTTTTTTCTACATGTTTATATCGTCCGTTCTTGTCTCAATAATAAATAATATTTTTGGAGGTTCTATGTTGGTGGATGTAAAAGATTTTCGTCGTGCTTTAGGTAAGTTTCCTACCGGTGTTACGGTGATTACCGGAGTCGATGACAGCGGTAATAAAATTGGTGTCACCGCCAGTAGTTTTAACTCTGTATCGATTGAACCTGCGTTAGTTCTTTGGAGCATTGATAAGGGGGCGTTGAGTTTAAATGCTTTTGCTGAAGGCAAGCCTTTCACGGTCCATGTGTTGCGTGATGATCAGGTTGATATTTCAAATAAATTTGCGCGTCGTGGAGAAGATAAATTCTCAGGTGTTGAATTGAGTGATAGCGTTCATGGCGCTCCACGCATTACCGGTACGGCGGCTTGGTTTGAGTGCCATGTCTGGAATGTTTATGAAGGTGGTGACCACCTGATTATTGTCGGTCAGGTGAATGAGTATGGCTATGATGACGATACCTCGTCACTGGTGTTTCATAACGGTGGTTATGCGGTGCCTGAGTTACATCCATCACTTTAATCGTCGACAAAGTTGGCAACACTTTTTTAACCGATCCTCTAAATGGGTATCTGCACCTAGGTTGAGTCGTTCTTGCTAACGTACTCAACATATTAACCACAGGTATAAGCGATAAAGGCGCTCGACGATGAAAACAACTGATTCACTAAGCTCTTTAGGATTACGGCGCGCCCTACAGGGTATTGAGGAGGGTTTATATACGGCCCTCGATATTATTAACGCTTGTTTTGATCAGTTAGAACGCCGTGAGCCGGTGGTTAAGGCGTGGCAGTGTCGTTTAAATCGAGAGGAGTATTTAGCCCAATATACAAAATACCAATCCTTTTATGAGCAAAGTATCTTAAAAGGCTTACCGGTAGGCATTAAGGATATTATTGACACAGCTAACATGCCAACGGAGATGGGATCGGCGATTCATAAGGGTCGTCAGCCCGTTGATGATGCAGCCTGTGTCAGTCAGATTCGTCAGGCCGGGGGTATTGTATTAGGTAAAACGGTCACCACTGAGTTTGCGTACTTTAAACCCGGTGATACCTGTAATCCAAAAGATCTGCTGCGTACCCCTGGTGGGTCATCCAGTGGTTCTGCTGCGGCGGTCGCCGATAGTATGGTGCCTGTTGCGCTAGGCTCGCAGACCGCCGCCTCTGTTATTCGTCCTGCCGCTTATTGTGGCGCAGTGGGTTATGTCGCCTCACGGGGGGATTTCTCTCTAAGAGGTATTCAGCCGCTAGCACAGTCACTGGATTCACTGGGCCTACTTGCTCGGTCGGTGGAAGATATTGAATTGATGCGAGGGATATTACTAAAACAACCATCCCCGTTAGATCTGCCTGCCGCGCAGAAACCGACTAAAGTGGTTGTGTGTGATGGGGCAGCCATTGGTGATGTTGATGGTGCGATGCAAGCAGCGATTCAATCCACGGTACTTGAGCTACGCCGTCACGGTGTCGATATTATCGAGATGTCCGCTCAGTCGAGTGGCTTGTTGAAAGAGTTAGTTGATCATCACCAATGCATCATGGCATATGAAGTGTGCCGTAACTTGGTTCAAGAAGCCGCGCAGCCAGAATTACTCAGTGAGCCTTTAATCGACCTAATCGATCGAGGGGTCGCGATCTCTTATGATGATTACCTCGCGGCTCGGCAACAGGCTGAGAAAATCAGAGAGCAGCTTTGGGCAGAATATGCTGATTGTGATCTTATGTTAGCGCCGGCAGCGCCGGGTGTAGCGCCTTTAGGTATTGATAAAACCGGCGCGCCACATATGAGTCGGCCATGGCAAGCGATGAACCTGCCCGTGATTACACTGCCCGGTCATGTTTTTGAGGGGAACCTACCGTTGGGAGTACAACTGGTCGGACGATTAAATGAGGATCAGTCATTATTGCGTCTTGCTCGTTGGGTTGAGGGTGTTTTACCACGCTGATCATGGATTAGGGTGTCGTGAATATACTTAGTTGAGATAAAAGAGGAGCTTAGATGAATCATTATCGTTGAAGATACAATTCATCTAAGCGTGATTAACATCGATAGCATTACAGGTTTTTCAACGCCCCAGCAGCTATCTGTTCTGGGCGATAAACACCCGTATCGAGAATCCATCCGCTTACCAGTTTGGCGGGGGTGACATCGAACGCCGGGTTATAGACCGGGGTGTTATCCGGTGCCCAGTTGATCTCGCCAAAACTACCACTAACACCCTGAACTTCGGCGGGATTGCGCTGTTCGATAGGGATAGCACTGCCATCAGGGCAGTTTGCATCGACGGTGGTGTAGGGGGCAACCACATAGAAGGGCACGTTGTGATATTGCGCAACCACCGCTAGCGAATAGGTGCCCACTTTATTGGCAAAGTCGCCATTGGCGGCGATGCGATCAGCACCCACGAGAATTACATCGACCTTTCCTTGGGCCATCAGCAGGGCGGCCATATTATCGCAGATCAATGTATGGGGTACGCCGAGTCGATCCATCTCCCAGGTGGTTAAACGGCCACCTTGCAATAATGGACGGGTTTCATCGACCCAAACATGCAGTGCTTTACCTTGTTGCTTCACCGCGCCGATCACCCCGATAGCCGTGCCAACCCCCGCAGTGGCGAGGCTGCCGGTATTACAGTGGGTGAGAATATTCGCACCGTCTTCAATGAGTGCAGCACCCGCGGTGGCGATACGATTGCATAATGTTACGTCTTCATGGAACAGTTGCTCGGCGCAACGGGGCAGCGCTGCTGGCCCTTCGTTATCGAGGGTGGCTAACATGCGGTCAAGGCAGTTCATTAAATTGACCGCGGTGGGTCTGGTTGCCCGTAAACGTTCGGCTTCGGTACGTAACGTGGTTGTGGAGACACCCTGTTCTGCTAAATGCGCTAATAATAGGCTAGCGCCGATACCGATGAGTGGCGCACCACGGATCTGTAGCTGTTTGATCATTGCGATCATAGTCTCAGTGCTGTCGCAGGGGAGCCACTGTTCTTGATGCGGTAGTTGATGCTGATCGAGAATAGACAGCGCCCCTTGTTGATATTTAATGCTGGTGGCGATGAGGTCTTTCATGGAGGTTCCAATAACAAAAGGGTTTGGGGCGCCTAAGTTATCAGGAACCATTCAATCAGAAAAGGGGTATGCAGAGGCGAACCTATTTGCCACAATGCAGTCAATCTAATCTGTGCGGTGTTGGTTATCGATACCCGCCTAAATTGCTTTCTTTAATCGTTGTGGAACCAAGCCTGAATATGAGTTTTAAAAAATTTGCATCTGATGCTGATGTCATCGAATTTGCGCGTCAGCATAGTGATCTGTTTATGGCCGATGAACCTTTGCGGGTCGAGGAAATCGGTGACGGCAATATTAACTTTGTTTATCGGGTGTCCGGTGCCGCCACGAGTCTGATTATCAAGCAAGCGTTGCCCTATATTCGCAGCATCGGTGAAGGTTGGCCTTTATCGCAAGATCGTATACGGATTGAAGCCGAGGCATTACAGCTGGAGGCCTCTCACTGCCCCGATCTCGTGCCTGAGGTCTATCACTATGATGCCGAGCAGTGTGCCATCGTTATGGAGGATATCAGTGCTTATGACAATCTTCGCAATGTGATGGTCGCCCGCCAGAAACTGCCTTTGCTGGCTGAGCATCTTGGCCGCTTCTTAGCCGATACCCTGTTTTATACATCGGATCTGTATTTAGATGGCCATGCGAAAAAAGCGTTGGTGCAGCGGTTTATCAATCCCGATCTTTGCAAAATTTCGGAAGAGTTATTTTTCTGGGACCCTTACTGTGACCATGAGCGCAACAGTATCAACGAGTATCTACGCGCCGATGCCGAACAGCTTTGGCAGGATGAAGCGTTGAAGTTGGAAGTCGCGCAGCTGAAGCTGAAGTTCCTTAACCAAGCCGAGGCATTGCTGCACGGTGATCTACATGCGGGATCGGTCTTTGCCAATGAATCAGGCACCAAAATCATCGACCCTGAGTTTGCCTTTATCGGCCCAGCGGGCTTTGATATTGGCTCCATCATTGGTAACTATGTGTTGAATATTGCCGGGCAGTCAAACTTGCCGGGGGATCAGGCCGAGCGTGAAGATTATCAACAGTGGCTGCTCAATGGCATTAATATCTTGTGGAACACTTTTGCGCAAGGCGTTCGACAGCATATGCGTGATGAAACGACAGACCCGAGTCTACAGCAAGCAGGATTTGCCGATTGGTATCTGTCGAGCTTGTTAGCAGATAGTTTGGGCTATGCGGGTACTGAGGTGATTCGCCGTACTGTGGGTTTGGCCCATGTGCTGGATATTGAATCGATTGAAGATGCTCAACAGCGGGCGGAATCTGAACGTTTAGCACTGACACTCGGGAAGCTACTGATTAAGCAGCGTGCTAGTTTTAATACGATTGAAGCGTTATCCTCCAATCTGGCGGATCAAATTTTTTGTCACTAAGGTAAGTTTTAAAAGCCGTCATACATATAGTTATGATGGCTTTAATTTGTTTTGTACAAGGTAAAGAGTATTCTTGACTGTACTTGTTAGGCTATTTTTTACGATCAGCCACTTGATGGAATAGATTTTCCGTGATGTCTATTTTAGACGTGGTTACAATCAATGATTTCAACAGTGTATCTGATGCCTCGTAAAAGTTAGTCTTATGCTTGACGGACATACCCATAGGTTACGATACTAATCCCTCGTTATATTGGAAAATACAAAAGGATTGCAGTTTTATGGAAGATAAATTATTTAGTATTGAGCGTCTAAGGCAAAGCTCTAGCACTGACACTAGAACATCTAAGCAGCAGTTTGAGAGTGATAGAGGCAGGGTTCTATTTTCATCTCCACTAAGACGGTTGCAAAGTAAAGCCCAAGTTTTTTCTTTAGAAAGTAATGCTGCTGTTCGAAGTAGACTTACCCACTCAATTGAAGTTGCTCATGTAGGGCGTTATATTGCTCAACAATTAGTCCTTGTTGCTGAAAAAGAAAAAGACTCTCAGCTTTTAGATAAATTTGTTCTGATAGAACCAATAGTGGAAACTGCCTGTCTGTTACATGATATAGGGAACCCTCCCTTTGGTCATTTAGGTGAGAAGGCTATTCAGGAATGGTTTAGAGACAACTCTAATAGTATCCATAAAAAGTCTAAAAATAATGATATAGATAAATCGAACTCATATTATAACGACTTTATAAACTTTGATGGTAATCCTCAGGGAGCGCGAATAGCTATTACTTTACAGGGGTTTCCTGACCAAAAAGGACTAAATCTTACTGTTGCTCAGATTGGTGCAATAATTAAATATCCTCAGTTTTCAGATGAGTTATCTAAGGGGTCTTCAAAATATAAGAAAATTGCTGCATTCTCCTCTGAGAAAGAAATATTAATAGAAGCTTGGAAAAAATTAGGGTTAAAGTGGGGACAAAGGCATCCGCTTGTTTATTTAATGGAAGCTTCTGACGATATTGCATATAGCTTGAGTGATATTGAAGATGGTATCGAAAAAACAATAATCACTGAAAGTGAAGTAATAGCTTTCTTAGAGGATAAATTTTCTGCTTTTCAAGATGAAATTAAAAATTGTATACCTAAGAGTGATAGCGCACAATGTAAGGTTGTTGGACGTTTTGTTGGTTTTAGAACAAATATGATTAATCTCCTTACAAAATATGCTGCTGAATATTTTTTTAAAAATAGAGAAGATTTCTGTGCTGGTACTAGAAAATCTATTTTTGATAATAGTAATGATGATGACTATTCAAAGGCTCTCAATATTATTAATAATTACTGTCGTGAAAAGCTATACGAATCAAAGGAAGCTGAAGATATTGAAATTGCAGGTTATAACATAGTACATGGGCTTTTGGATAAGTTTTCACTGTTATTGAGTTTGGAACAGAAAGATTTTAAAGATCTTGTCGATGGTAATGGTAAGAATAATCTAGAAAGAAGAATGTTTTCAAAACTTCCCAAGAGTCTCGTGGATCACTATAAATACAGTGTAGATAACGATCCCGATAATGAATGGTTTATTAGGTTTCAACTTATTGTTGATTATATATCTGGCATGACTGATGATTTTTCTCTCAAGCTTTATCGGCTTTTTCATGGTATCGAGGTCAATATAGTATGACATTTGAAAATCACCCTTTGTCACATGTTTTATCTTATTTTAAAAATAAGCAAGATATTGAAATGCAATTTAGTATTTATGAGTATCAGCCTCAAAATGTATTTGATAATAGAGCATTTATTGATGTGCTTGCTAAAGATGTGAATGAAAAATGGATAACTGATAAATTAAAGAGCTTAGCTGTTGGTGAAGAGTTAGCTTTTCATTCTGTTTATAAAAAAGGGCAGAGAAAGTACCATCTTCCAATGATAGATTTTGATTGTAGTGTTCAAGATTTAAAATACGCAAAGGCTACGCTGTATAAGATATTACCAAATCATATTTATTCAGGCTTAGTCTTTTATGAATCAGGGCGATCTTTACATGCATATGGAAGTACCGGTTTGAATAACAAACAGTGGATTGACTTCATGGGGAGGTTATTATTAGCAAACCTTCCTAATGAACCCTCTATCGTTGACACTAGATGGGTAGGGCATAGGTTAATGGGAGGGTTTTCTTCTTTAAGGTGGTCTTCTAATAGTGGTATGTACCTGAAGGTTCCTTCACGAATTATTTAATATTTTCTAAATTTACATAACCTAAAATGGCTTAATTTCGACATTTCGCGCATCATATTAGGCTAAGTTACTGAATGAACTTACTAGTCTAGTTATTTGTAGCGTATTGGTGAAATTACTCAAAGAAGCTGAAGGCCATTTGGATCGGTTGGATGATATTTCTAGTCAGTTCTTATCTTAGACTAAGATGGATAATCGAAATGTCAGAATCGCATCAAGCCTAACAGTCTAACTCATTGTAAAGCAGCCCTGTTCTAAATTTCTATGAAAAGCTTCTAGGTAAAACTACGTAGCCCCTCTACGTAGTCTCTCTTCATCCCTTGCGCAGTATCCCGAATAGGCAAGATTCGGTTATTTCATCACACTATGCAGATGCTAGCGTTGTGTTTACACGGCGCTATCCGGTGGTGATCTCAGCCCGACGCTGTTTCAGGTTTCACTGCTTTTATAGATGCTCTCCCGCAAGGGGAGTTGCAAAGAGAGGATGATAATAACAATGTTAAAACTGAATTTTGCAAAGAAGCTAGTGACGATAGCGGCTTGCGCAACGATGCTAGCAAGCCCGTTGATGGCGGCTGAAAAAGTCTATCGACTGAAGCTCGCTGAAACCTGGCCAACCAATTTCCCTGTGTTTGGCGATGCCCCTAAAAATATGGCTGCGCTGGCTGAACAGATGTCGAATGGTCGATTAAAGATCACTATCGATTCAAAAAACAAGCACAAAGCACCGTTCGGTGTCTTTGATATGGTGCGTTCGGGTCAGTATGACATGGGCCACTCTGCGTCTTATTACTGGAAAGGCAAGGTGCCAAACACCCTGTACTTCACCACCATGCCTTTCGGTATGACAGCACCTGAACAGTACGCTTGGTTTTACCATGGCGGCGGACAGGAGCTGATGGATGAGGTGTACGGTAAGTACAATATTATGTCATTCCCAGGTGGTAACACCGGTAACCAGATGGGCGGTTGGTTCCAGAAAGAGATCAACTCACTGGATGACCTTAAAGGCTTGAAGATGCGTATCCCTGGATTCGCGGGAGAAGTGCTGGCTAAGCTCGGTGCTAAACCAACGAACATTCCACCGGGTGAGCTATATACCGCGCTGGAACGTCGCACCATCGATGCACTCGAGTGGGTTGGACCTTCCCTTGATCTACGCATGGGTTTCCACAAGATTGCACCGTTCTACTATACCGGCTGGCATGAGCCAGCGACTGAACTTCAGTTCATGATCAACAAGAAGAAGTACGATTCTTTACCTGCTGATCTGCAACAGATTCTGAAGACTGCAATGCGTACAGCTGCATATGACATGTATATCCAGTCTTACCACCTGTCCAGCGAAAACTGGGCGACCATGAAGCAAGAGTTCCCGAATATCCAAGTGAAGTCATTCCCACCAGCAGTACTCGCAGCAATGCGTACGGCGAACGACGAACTGCTGGCTGAGAAAGCAGCGGCTGATCCTTTAGCTAAACGGATTCTTGAGTCTCAGGCGGAATACATGAAAAAGGTTCGGGTTTGGACTGAGATTTCAGATAAAGCATATCTGGATAACGTCAGTAACTAATCCAACTGAGTTGAAGCGATACAACAGAGCAGCCTGTACCTGATTTCAGGTGCAGGCTGCTGCGTTTTTAAAGAGTGGGAGTGAATATGTTATTAACCAGGCTAGAGCAGGTCTGCAATAGTTTTTCCGAACTATTAGGCAAAGTCTCTGCACTGTTGTTCATCGTGATGCTGTTCAATGTTTTTTTCGATGTTGTGATGCGTTATCTGTTCAATGATGTGTCGATCGGGATGCAAGAACTGGAGTGGCATCTGTACGCGTCTGTTTTTCTCTTGGGTGTACCTTACACCTTGAAAACCGGCGGTCATGTGCGCGTCGATCTTATCTATGAGGGTCTCACGTCTAAAACTAAGGCTCTGATCGATATGTTTGGCGTTTTAATCTTGTTGATACCGTTTTGTGCGCTGGTGGGTTGGTACAGCGTCGGCTTTGCGATGGAAGCTTATGATCTAGGCGAAACCTCTGGCGACCCCGGTGGCTTGCCTTATCGCTGGATTATTAAAGCGGTGATTCCGTTTGCCTTCTTCTCCATTGTGATCAGTGGTCTGGGCATGCTGCTCAAATCCATTAATATCCTTCTTGGCCACGGTCAGGCGGATAATTATCAACCCCCACAGCATTAAGAGGCACTGACGATGATTGGTATTGTAATGTTCTGTGTTGCGCTGTTGATGCTGCTAGTCGGTTTCCCAGTTGCGTTTACATTTGGTGGTGTCGCACTGCTATTTGGTTTATTTGCCGAAGGGCCTGAGCTGTTCGCCTTTATGCCGTTCCGGATTCAAAGCATTATGGAAAATACGGTGCTGATGGCGGTGCCGTTATTTGTCTTTATGGGGATCGTGTTACAGCGTACTCGTTTGGCTGAGCAGCTGTTAGAAGCGATGGCGAAACTGTTTGGTGGTGTGCGTGGTGGATTGGCCATTTCGACAGTATTAGTAGGCGCGTTGTTAGCGGCCTCAACTGGCGTGGTAGGGGCTTCCGTGGTGGCGATGGGTTTGATCTCATTACCGGTCATGCTGAAATACAAGTATGACAAATCACTCGCCTGCGGCACCATCTGTGCGTCGGGCACCCTAGGGCAGATTATTCCGCCCTCTATTATTCTGATTATTCTCGGCGATGTGCTGGGTATCCCAGTTGGTGATCTGTTTAAAGCCGCGGTTGGCCCAGGCTTTATTTTGATCGGTCTTTATATCGTCTACATCTTGATTTATGCATGGAGGAAGCCTGAAGCTGCTCCCGCATTGCCGATGGATGACGATGTTAATAGTAAGACCGAGCAGTATGTTAAAGCGATGAAGGCGATTGTACCGCCGTTAGCCTTGATTCTGATTGTACTGGGCTCTATTTTTGCCGGTATCGCTACACCGACAGAATCTTCAGCCTTAGGTGGTGTCGGTGCTATTTTGCTGGCGGCGGTTTATGGGCAGTTTAGCTGGAAAATGGTATTTGATTCCGCTTCTGAAACCGTAAAAGTCACGGCGATGGTGTTTGCGATTCTGTTGGGCGCAACCGCGTTCTCGATGGCCTTTACCTATACCGGCGGCGACTATATCGTTGAAGAGTTACTGTCTGATCTACCGGGTGGCACGACCGGCTTTTTGATTCTCTCTATGCTGGCGATTATGGTGCTCGGCTTCTTTATCGACTTTGTCGAAATCAGCTTTATTATCGTACCGATTCTTGCGCCCGTCGCGGATGCGTTGGGGATTGCGCCGGTTTGGTTTGCTATCTTGATTGCGATGAACCTGCAGACCAGTTTCTTGACGCCACCCTTTGGTTTCAGTCTGTTCTATCTGAAAGGGGTTTCGCCGCCCGAGGTGCGCACGGTCGATATTTATCGCGGTGTTATGCCGTTTATTGCGATGCAGGTGGCGGTGGTGATTTCGATACTGTTGTTCCCTAGTTTCTATGGTCTCAACTAAAAGGCCTTTTTAAAGCAACGGTTAACGATATACTGAGGATAAAAATAGGCCAAAGCTGACTCTATGAAACCCCTTGTGACGTCGCTTAAGGCGAAAATGCTACTGTTATCGATTATCCCTCTGATCTTGGTAACGGTAGCCATTACGCTGATAAGTTTGAATCAGGCTCGGTTATTGTCTGAGCAGGAGATTAAAACCTTCGAAGAGAACTTGTTGGCGTCCAAGCGGCAAGAGTTACAGCACTATGTCGGGCTCGCGATGACCTCCATCGCCCATGTTGTGGGGCAAGCGGGGCCTGCGGATAAAGCGGCTGAGGCTGAAGTGAAGCGGATCTTACATAGCCTGACCTATGGCGATGATGGCTATTTCTTTGTTTATGATGCCAAAGGTGTCAATTTGGTCCATCCGATTCAGTCAGAGCTGGTGGGCAAAAACCTGATCGATCTACAGGATACGAACGGCGATTACGTGATTCGTAACCTCTTAAAGGTCGCGCAGGAGGGCGGTGGATTTCATCGTTATATCTGGCGTAAACCCTCTAAAGGTGATTTCGAAGATAAGCTGAGTTATGTGATTCAGATTCCAAAATTAAACTGGATGATGGGCACTGGGCTATATATTGATGATATCGCCAAAGAAGTGGCGATCACCCGTCTTAAAGTCACCCATAATATTCGCAATACCTTTTTGACGGTGGTGGCCATTTTGGCAGCCACGGTGGTGATTATTGCGCTATTAGCGTTAGGGCTGAATGTGCATACCTCGCAATTGGCTGATGCACGGTTGCGCGAAGTCGCTCATCGTTATGTGCAGTTTCAGGTGAGTCAGCGGCGTAATTTTGCCCGCGAACTGCATGATGGTATTAATCAGTTGATGGTATCGGTTAAATTTCGTTTGGAACTGGCAAGCGATAAGTTACCTCCGGGCGAGGTTAAGGCGCGAGCCGAATTAGAGCGTGGCAGTGAAGTATTAAACCAAGCGATTCAGGAGGTTCGGCGTATCTCCCATGACCTGCGTCCGATTCAACTGGATGATCTTGGTTTAGAACCGGCGATTAAGGGGATGGTTGAAGAGTTTTCTGAACGTACGGGGATCACTTCACAGCTGCGTTTAGAACTACCGCAACAACGCTTACCCGATGATATTGAGATTACCCTCTACCGTATCGGTCAGGAGGCGTTGATGAATATTGATCGGCATGCGCAGGCGGCGAATGTGAGTTTTCGCATCTGGCAGGAGGAAAACTTAATCTGGATTGAGATTCGTGATGATGGCCAAGGGTTTGATGTATCCAATAACACCGGTGAGGGGATTGGTCTACTCAACATGCGAGAGCGTTCGGAGCTGTTGAGTGGCCAGTTTAGCGTGCGAACTAAGCTGGGTGGCGGAACACGTATCCGCGCAGGGTTCTCTCTGATATAGATGAACAGGTGCAACTGATGACAGAAAAAAAGATTCGAGTGGTGTTGGTGGATGATCATGCACTCGTACAGGAAGGCATCATTGCTCGATTAGAGAATGAACCTTCATTGGAGGTTGTCGGTGCGGCGAGTAATGGTGCCGAGGCGTTGCCCCTTGTAGCTGAATTGAAACCGGATGTGGTGTTGATGGATATCTCCATGCCGGTGATGAATGGTTTTGAGGCGACAGAGCGGTTACGCGCTGAACAGCCGAATGTGCGGGTGCTTATTTTGACCATGCATGAAAGCCGTGAATATATTCTCAAACTGATTCAGTGCGGGGCCGCCGGTTATGTGCTGAAGGATGTTTCCGCGAGCGAACTGGTCAATGCGATTAAAACGGTTTATAGCGGCGCCACTTACTTCAGCGCCGGTGTGTCTCAGTCGCTGTTTAGTCAGCCCGATTTAACATTACAGAATGATACCGCCCCGCAGCAGGATGCACTGACCTGCAGAGAAACAGAAGTGCTGAGTTTACTGGCCGGTGGGGCGAGTAATAAAGAGGTGGCTCGGCAGTTAGCTATCTCGGTGAGAACGGCGGAAACCCACCGGCAAAATATTAAGAATAAGCTCGATATACATACAGCAGCGGGTTTGGTGCGTTATGCGATCGAACACCAGTTGATCGATTGAGGGCTATTTCATGCTGCTTGGGTAAGCCATTAGGAAAGAGCCGTCGATGTTGAGTCGACGGCTCTTTTTTTGTTGTAGCGAAATGTCAGCTTTGTGCCAGCAGCGTACATGCCATCAGTGATTTGATACGACGTGGTAAAGCTTTTTTTAAACCTTCAAGAACGTTGCTCCAACCCATTCGTGTTTTCCAGCGTTTGCCGTTTAGCCAAACGTTGTAGCAATCAACAGGGTTACTAGGATATAGTTCAACTAAATGGGTAAAAGGAGTACCCGTATCGTAGTCCGTCATTTTGACTAGCCTACGAAGGTCTGGTCATTCAGACGGATATTCAGGATGAATACCATAGATCCTTTTTTCCTCTCTGGCGGCCCTTGCCTTCGCATACTTAGTCACATATGCCTGATATTCAGGACATCTAGGATACATACTTTACCCTTTTTGGATGATTACATCCATTTCAAGAAAAGAGGACGCACTTAGTTTTCGTGCTTGCCTGTTTATTCGGTTGGTGATATTTTAATCATCAATAAAATCAATAGGTTATTGATTTGGTTTGCAAGTTTATATGCCACACGTCATAGAAATAGTGTGCGCGCACGCTTTTCTGGAAGGGAATAGTCAAACTATGGAAGGTTTCAGAATGAAATCAGTTGGTTACAAGCAGAAGCTCGGTGAGTTCTCGCCAGTATATCAGGCACGCACACGAATAAGCTGTTAACTATCTCTAATTTTCAAGGTCGGGCATCAAAATGATTGATCCAGAAAAAGGTTTTACTTCCGATGTTATTACTGACCCAAATAGATTTGTTGGTCGAATTGATCTGATTAGATCTTGCATGCAGGCGCTACATTCTCCAAATAGCTTAATTGCAATTTATGGAAAGCGTGGTGTAGGTAAGTCGTCATTGTTAAGGCAGGTTCAGCAGATGGCGCTGGGTGACTATACGCTAGCTACAAACGCAGGTTTGCATCATGAAATTCCAGATAAACCAAGGACATATCTAACCGTATTTTATACTTGTGACGCCATAATAGAATCTGGAGAGGCTTTGGTATCTAGGCTTTGTAACGATCAAAATGATGAGGATGGATTGTTAAGGCTTGTACCCCAAGATGGAAAAGAAATTGTGGAATTTACCAGAACAAAAGAGGTTTCTGGAGGAGCGGATTTAAAAGTTATAAACTGGGGCGCCAAGGGTATTGAATCATCAAAGTATGCTCGGGTCGTTGAGGGAGATACGGTTCAAACATTTCGAAATTTTGTTTCTTCAGTCGTTCAGCATCAAGTCAAAGGCAAGATGAAACGTGATGGATTATTGATTCTACTGGATGAATTTGATGTCTTACAAAACAAAAACGGACTTGGCTCTCTCATTAAATCGCTAAGTTCAAAAGACATTAAATTCGGTGTTTGCGGTATAGGTCAAGATCTCACGGATCTGATAGAAGACCATGCATCGGTAGAACGCCTACTAGAGCAAGGTGCGATACATGTAAAAACAATGCCGGATCAAGAAGCGGTTAATGTACTAAATAAAGCTGAAGAATTATTTGAAGGTGACCTTGGGATAGATGACGACGTTAAAAATGATATTGTAAAAGCATCGCAAGGTTATCCGTATTTTATACAAATGATTGGTAAGTCCTGTGTGAGTAAAGCGTCCCAACTTGGGCTTACCGTTATTGATCGGCACGTATACAATCGAGTGCTTGAAGACATAAAAAGCGGAGTCGCATTCCCCACACTTGAAAGTTCATATCAGCGAGCAATTGGAAATTCGGAGGCTCGTCAAATGTTATTGCATCTGCTAGCAGAGCAACCTGAAGAGATGACTCTATTTCATGAAGATGTAGGGAGGATATTACTCAAAAATGTACGGAAAGACGCTGCAGAATTTGAAGTTGATTACCTTGATCAGAACCTTCCAAGACTATTAGATAGAAAGTTCGGGCCCGTACTCCGTCGAATCCCGGAGGGGCAGGGAATCTATGAATTTATCAATCCGGTGTTTAGGCTTTACGTAAACCTAAGAGCCATATAGTTAACAAAGCGTTGCACCGGACAAGCCGGTGAACGCGGCGTTATGTGGTTTTCAATAATCGAGTTTTATGATGACTAAAAATAGAGATATACAATTTATTAAACCTTGTAGAGGGGTTGATGAAGGTCATAGAGAACTAACTCCTGAGTACGCTTTTGAATGTTTTAAACAGGGAAAAGTTGTTCAAATTAATTTAGACAATTGCTCCATACAAAGAATGGAACAGTTGCCTGAAAACCCATCTATAGGAGATGCAGAAAGAGTTGGACTGCTTCCTTTAGTTCATATTTTGCAAAAATCTCCCCTTATTAGTTTGACTGCTATTGGTGTAAATGAAATGCCAGACAAGCACGTTGCTAATTCTATGAGGGCTTATCAAAGATTTTGTGATAAATTTTGGCCAGGTCATAAAGATGACTCGGAGGCTACACATCGATCTTTCGATGAGCTTTCTGCTGAACGAAAAATTGACTTTAAAGAACTATCTGATGAAGCTAGATGTACATATGGAATGTCGTATGTCGCTATGTTACAAATTCAAAACATAAAATTAAACCACTCTGGTAAGTCACCAGCAGAACAATTTGAAATATATATCCATAGTATGATTAGCCTAATTGATATTTTGAATGCGTTTGATATGGAAATCGCTAAATATGCTTTTTGGGGTCTTTCAGCGCATGAGATAAACAAATTACCTGAACCAATTCAAAATCGTAGAAGAGATATTAAAAACAATTTTACGAAAACAGGTAAGACTATTGCTAAGTGCCGATGGTTAGCTTTTGATGCTGCGATGGATATACACTGGCTCAGTGGTTCAAACTTTGCTGAAGATCTTGGTGTTACTTTGGATGTACTTGGCAAAAAATTTAAAATTGATAATTGGGTTGGTACCAATGACCACAAATTGTTTAATATATGTTATGACATTCACTGGGTATATTATGAAGGTTCAAATATGAAGCTTCTTGCTGTTACTAGAGAAGAAGAGCTATCAAATTTAAAGTATTGGAAACACGTTGATCAGTTTGCTGAACAGATAACTAAATTCAGAAAAAATAGTGGATATAACAGCAATGAAAATCTTCTCAGTAACATTGATTCTTCCGTTGAGCATATAGAAAAAGAGATATGCTCCTATTTGGAAAAAGTTAGTGATACACCCATATAACAAGGGTTTTCAAGTCGGACACGTAACAGCTTGCTGAGTTTCACTTCGTTCCACATTTTAGCAAGCTATTACTTGCCGCTTAAAACGGCGTTATGTGCCTATGCTTTGGCTCTTTTATATATGCATAACTACTATTTCATAAGGGAATATTTATGAATATTAAAATTAAATTTTCGGTACTATCGTTATTTACTATGTTAAGTTTTTCGCCATCAGCTAGTTCTAATGATTATGCTGGGACTGCTCATGTAATTAAAGGTGAGGCTGAAATCAACGTTTCAACGTTATTTACCTGTAAAGAAGGGCGTTCACGTCCGTCTCCAGTCGGCATTAAAAAATATGATAATATTGAATATATTGTTCCTGCAAAGGTTCAGTATGAACAAAAGAGTTTTGCCACAGACCTTTATAATGAATGCTCGAAGGTAACCCCAAAGTCTTTGTCTGAGGTTAACTTGTCGTCCGTACCTATCATAGAAGTAGATAACGATGGAGAAGTTATTACAGGGTACATATTTGCAGATAATTACTTTGAATTATTTATAAACGGTAAGTTAATAGCCGTGGATCCTATACCTTTTACTCCTTTTAATTCCAATGTCGTGAAATTTAAAGTTAAAAAGCCATATGATATTGCAATCAAAGTTGTTGATTGGGAAGAAAATTCTGGCTTGGGTAGTGAAGATAATCGTGGTAAACGTTTTCACCCGGGAGACGGTGGTTTTATAGCAAGTTTCTCTGATGGTACGACAACAGATTCTAGTTGGTCAGCTCAAACTTTTTACACCTCCCCTATTTATGATCTGAATTGTGCTAAAGAGGTTAGAGAGCAGCGTTTAACAACAGAATGCGATACCAATGGTGCGGATAAATACATTGATACCTACTCATTACATTGGGATATACCGGTAAATTGGAAATCAGACGACAGCTACTTATCTTGGCCAAGCGCAGTTGAGTTTACGGAGTCTGAAATTGGAGTCGATAATAAGAAAGCTTATATGAACTTCCAAGAACAGTTCTCCGGTGCTGGCGCTTCATTTATTTGGTCAAACAATGTTGTGTTAGATAACCTTGTCTTATTAAGGTATCGAGTTAAATAAATCACATAACAAATTGCTCAAGTCGGACTTGGGTAAGCAGCCTTCTTTTTTTCAAAAAAAAACGAAAAAAAGCAGCCAGCTCATCCAATCCGCTCAGCAAGGCGTTAACGCACACGAAAAGAGCGGTTTTAAAAGAGTTTTTTTAGAATAATAATTGGGGTTAGAGTAAAATTAAATTTTCAAGTTATTGAAAAATATAATAAATTAGAAATAACGTTACTCTGATCTCAATAATTCTTTACTTCCTCTTTACCCAAGTTTGCATTTATCTCGTGTAAAATACTTTCAACGTTTGAACAAAAGCAACAAACGAATTTAAATCAATAAATTTAATCAAGGGTAAATAAAATGAAAAACGTAAAATTAACTTTAGTAACAGCTCTTTCGGTTTTGGCTTTAACTTTTGCAGGCGTGGCAACAGCGGGTAACAACAGCCACCATAAAAAACAAAATGAAGTTACTTATACCAAGAAGGTTGTCGTTACAAAGACAGTGGTAAAGCAGGCGCGAATTCAACACCGAAGTGCGACACAACTATGCAACCTGAAGCAGCTCCCGAAAGACGGCTTCTGGCTGCCTAAATCCAAGGCACTTTCTTGGTCTTAAATTCAATCTTTTCTCTGCTCGTCGC
>NZ_RQXW01000020.1 GCF_003957515.1 Amphritea opalescens | reverse complement strand
GCGACGAGCAGAGAAAAGATTGAATTTAAGACCAAGAAAGTGCCTTGGATTTAGGCAGCCAGAAGCCGTCTTTCGGGAGCTGCTTCAGGTTGCATAGTTGTGTCGCACTTCGGTGTTGAATTCGCGCGCCCATAAAAAAGCCGCCAAAGTAGGCGGCTAAATAAAAATCACAACAATTACAATTTGATTGACCGTCCGTTGCGCTGCAGCTCATCTTTAGACTGGCACCTTACGCACAAAACCGCCGTTGGGTTGGCCATCAAGCGATTTAATTCGATCTCTTCGCCGCACTGTTCACAGTAGCCATAACGACCCGCCTCGATACGCTCAAGCGCATTCTGACATTCGTTAATCTCCTCTTCCAACTGCTTTATACGCGACAGACTCGTCTGCTGAAGACCTACCACAGAAGATGCTTCACCACGATCCAATACTTCAGTGCGATTTAACTGACTCATCTCTTGCCGCTGCTCAACCCGCTCTGCGTCAAGATCAGACTGAAGCTGCTGCAATAAAACCTGTAACTCACGTTTTAGGTGTTTTAGTTGCAACTCGTTGGTGCAACAGCGTTTCATAGTGTTCATACCTTAATGCCCTAAACAAGATGTTTATGTTCATAGGCTAAAAGTAATCCCTTAAGCGCAACTCTGCGTTGATATGAATCACTTATCCTCGGCTGATCATTGTTCTATTGATCCGTGTCAGGCAATTCGAGTCCAAAATGACGATACGCGTTGTCGGTTACCACTCGCCCCCGCGGCGTTCGCATCATAAACCCCTGTTGAATCAGGTACGGCTCAAGCACATCTTCAATCGTATCCCGCTCTTCACTAATCGCCGCTGCTAAACTATCAACCCCGACAGGACCACCGCCAAATTTTTCGATCATCGCCAATAATAAGCGCCTATCCATATGATCAAAGCCATGCTCGTCGACATTTAACATATTCAAGGCAAGATCGGCCATCGCCAATGTAATACGACCATCGCCCTTAACCTCGGCATAATCTCTTGCCCGACGTAATAGACGGTTGGCAATTCGCGGCGTCCCCCTCGCCCGACGGGCGATCTCGATAGCCCCTTCATGGTCAACACCACTACCCGATAGATTCGCTGATCGCTCAACTATCGAGGTTAGATCATCAATATTATAAAACTCGAGACGCTGAACAATACCAAAGCGATCACGCAGTGGAGAGGTCAACAACCCTGCCCTTGTGGTCGCACCGACCAAAGTAAAAGGCGGCAACTCTAACTTAATCGAACGCGCCGCAGGGCCCTCACCGATCATAATATCCAGCTGATAATCTTCCATTGCTGGGTAAAGCACCTCCTCGACGGAAGCGCTCAAGCGATGGATCTCATCAATAAATAACACATCACCCGGCTCGAGATTTGTCAGCATGGCCGCTAAATCACCGGCCTTTTCGAGCACCGGCCCCGAAGTAGACTTGATATTACATTCCATTTCGTTGGCAATGATATTCGCCAATGTTGTTTTACCCAACCCTGGCGGGCCAAAAATCAACGTATGGTCTAGCGCTTCTTGACGCTTTCGCGCCGCCCCGATAAAGATCTCCATCTGCTCTTTAACGACGGGCTGGCCGACGTAGTCCTGCAGCACTTTCGGACGGATCGCCCGATCTTGAACCTCTTCTTGCGGTGCTGTCACCGCAGGCGTTATAAAGCGATCCGCTTCGATCATGATTGATACCCTATAACTAACATTCAGTGATTACCCTTGCACCATACTCTTTAAAGCAGCACGAATAAGCTCTTCACTGCTGGCACCCGGCATCGCTTTTTCAGCCTGAGCGATCGATTTAGTGGCCTGTACCGGCTTATAACCCAGCGCAACCAACGCACTTTCTGCCTCGGCACGATTATCCGCTTGCACCGGCGGGGCACCCAAACCATCAGTAAGGGCAAACTCATCAACATCGTTAAACACGAAATCCTTGAGTTTATCCTGCATCTCTACAATCAAACGCTCAGCGGTTTTCTTACCCACTCCGGGTAAACGTACTAAGGCCGCCGTATCCTGATGCTGTACCGACAAAACAAATTCATTCACGCTGATACCCGAAAGAATCGTCAACGCTAGTTTAGGGCCAACGCCATTCACCTTAATCAGCGTTCTAAATAGAGAACGCTCGGTACGCTCATAAAAACCATATAATAGCTGAGCGTCTTCCCGCACCACCATATGGGTGAAGAGGGTTACCTGCCGCCCGACCTCGGGCAATTGGTAAAAGGTATTCATGGAGGCATCGACCTCATAGCCGACACCGTTTACATCAATGACCAGTTGCGGCGGATACTTTTCTAGCAGCTCACCTTTCAGTCGTCCTATCACGTTGAATTCTCTCTTGTTTGCCCTACTGACGGGGCTTAATTATTTAGTGGTTAACAACCCGTTAAACATCACACTCATCGCAAACGACCGCCTCGGCTACTTTTCGCACCCGCCATCATAATCAGGCTACTTCGGGTATGCGCATGACAGAGCGCAATCGCTAATGCATCGGCGGCATCGGCTTGCGGCAAACCCGGCAGTTTAAGAATCGACTTCACCATATGTTGTACTTGAGACTTCTCAGCAGAGCCGTTACCTACCACCGCCTGCTTAACTTTACGGGCCGCATATTCCGCCACTTCTAAGCCTTGATTGGCCCCAGCGACAATCGCCACGCCTCGGGCCTGACCCAACTTGAGCGCGGAATCGGGGTTGCGGGCCATAAACACCTGCTCTATCGCCATCTCTTGAGGACAAAACTGCTCGATAAGCTGAGTGACTCCGGCATAGATTTGCGCTAGACGTACCGCCAACTCATCGCCTTTGAGGCGAATACAGCCACTGGCAACATATTCATTCTTAGCGCCAACCGTATTGATAATACCGTAACCGGTAATCCGCGAACCCGGGTCTATTCCCAAAATCAACATAACTGTATTATCAACTCAAAGCACTGTTTATTTATACAGATAACAATACCCTAGATACGGACATAAAAAAAGCCGTGCAGAGCACGGCTTTATCATTAAACGCGAAATACTTTAAGGCGTTTTGCGTAATTTGATATTCAGCTCTCGCAGTTGCGCAGCACTGACTACACCTGGCGCCTGCGTCATCATACAAGCAGAGCTCTGCGTTTTAGGGAAGGCAATCACTTCACGGATAGAGTCGGTGCCTGTCATCAGCATAATCAAACGATCCAGACCAAATGCTAAACCACCATGCGGTGGCGCACCGAACTTCAACGCTTTCAGCAGGAAGCCAAATTTATCATCGGCTTCCTCTTCTGAAATACCCAAGAGTTCTAACACAGATGCTTGCATCTCTTGGTCGTGAATACGGATCGAACCACCACCTAGCTCACAACCGTTAAGGACCATATCGTAAGCACGGGACAGAGCGGTCAGCGGATTCGCTTTCAGCTCTTCAGCACTACAGCTTGGTGCGGTGAACGGGTGATGCAGTGCGGTCAAGCCACCGTTATCCGTTTCTTCAAACATTGGGAAGTCGACCACCCATAACGGCGCCCACTCACTCTGTGCCATCTCTAGATCTTCACCCGCTTTGATACGCAATGCGCCCAACGCTTCAGAAACGATCTTCTCTTTATCCGCACCGAAGAAGACGATATCACCGTTCTCAGCACCAAGACGTTCCATGATCGCCATAGCAACATCGGCACCGAGGAACTTAACGATTGGTGATTGCAGGCCTTCAACGCCTTTTTCCAGCTCGTTAACCTTAATCCACGCCAAGCCTTTTGCACCATAGATGCTAACAAACTTGGTATATTCGTCGATAATTTTACGGGTTAATTTAGCTCCGCCTGGCACTTTCAGCGCTGCAACACGACCCTGAGGGTCTTTTGCAGGTCCGGCAAAGACTTTAAATTCGATCTCAGCCATCAGATCAGCGACGTCGACCAATTCCATCGGGTAGCGCAGATCAGGCTTATCAGAGCCGTAACGCTGCATCGCTTCGGAATAAGGCATCCGTGGGAAATCGCCTAGATCAACCCCTTTCAACTCAAGGAACAGCTTGCGGATCATGGTCTCAGTGATTGACATGATCTCTTCTTCATTAAGGAAAGAAGCTTCAATATCGATCTGAGTGAACTCTGGCTGACGATCCGCTCGTAGATCTTCATCACGGAAGCATTTAGCCACCTGATAATAACGATCAAAACCGGCGACCATCAATAGCTGCTTGAACAGCTGAGGAGATTGCGGCAGCGCAAAGAAATGCCCTTCGTGAACTCGACTCGGTACCAGATAATCACGCGCCCCTTCAGGCGTCGCGCGGTTCAGAATCGGGGTTTCGATATCAAGAAAACCATGCTCATCGAGATAGTTACGAATCGCCATAGTGACTTTCGAACGGAAACGCATTTTTTCTTGCATCTCAGGACGGCGCAGATCGATATAACGATGACGCAGGCGAACTTCTTCACCCACCTGTTGATGCTCATCCAACTGGAAAGGCGGTGTATCTGACTTATTCAGAATAACCAGCTCTTTACCCAGTACTTCGATTTCGCCGGTTGGCATATCCGAATTGATCGTTCCTTCAGGACGGCCACGGACGGTTCCCTTAACTTCAACGACATATTCATTCCGGCAGCTATCGGCCAGCGCGAAGCTCTCTTCACGATCAGGGTCAAAGACCACCTGGGTGAGACCTTCACGGTCGCGAAGATCCAGAAAAATAACTCCACCGTGGTCACGACGACGGTGAATCCACCCCGTCAGAGTAATGTCTTCGCCGATATGCTCTTTTCTGAGATCGCCGCAATAATGACTGCGCATAGTTAGATGTTCCTGTTACTTAGCAAGCTGAATCAGTGTTTATTCAGACAATTAAAAATCAGTTACCGGATTCGCTCTGGCTACCCGCCAGATTCTTTTTCTTTCCGGTTTTAAAATCAGTTTCATACCAGCCGCTACCGGATAGCCTGAACCCTGACGCGGATACTTTTTTTACCACATCTGCAGACTCGCAGACAGCGCACTCTGGGGCGGGCGCATCAGACTTGAGCACCAGCTTTTCAAATTCATGACCACAATGACGGCATTCAAAATCAAAGATCGGCATCGTTTACCATTTTTCCTACTAAAGAGAGACACACCGCAAAGCAATCGGATATGCATCAGCCTGTTAACTTAAACGCCAACTAAAAACTAATTCTCCGTTACCTTGCCCAGAAAAGGGCAAATTATACCTGAATTATTAACGGCTGACAGGCCGATTTAGTGCTTTTCAAGGAGAAATCAGCCGATCAGATCCTGAGCAACAAAATTAACCTCCGGCGGCATCATCAACTGTAACTTCCGATGAATCTCCTGTACCTGCTCAGTCGCATAAGGTTTAGCCGGATGTGCACCCCATACAGGCGCAGGCCAGGCCGCATCATTTTTATAACGGACTACATGATGTATATGCAGCTGATTAACCATATTACCTATCGCGCCGATGTTAATTTTGTCGGCCGCAAAGACATCATGAATAGTTTCCGATAAAAATGAAGACTCATGTAACAACTGAGTTTGGTCGGCCAGTGACAAATGATAGATTTCACTCATCCCTGCACGCCGAGGAACCAAAATAAACCAAGGATACTGGGCATCATTCATCAATAATAAGCGTGATAACGGAAAATCCCCTAAGATGATGCAATCATTGTCTAGGCGAGCGTCCAGTTCAAATTCTAACGCCAACTCATCCATCCTTATTCTCCTAGCTTAAAGGCGCCTACGAACATACTATATGCGTAAAGCACCCTTTAATCAGTGCGACACATATTCCGTCATTGCCAACAGTTACTTAAATTTAATGCTTTATTATCGGGTAGTTAGATAATAAATATGGATCTGAACAGTATAGGACAATATGCCACAATTCAATTTTTATAGCGCCATCGAACAGATTGGCGCTGATCGCTGGAATACCCTCTGTTATACCGATTACCCCTTCCTACGCTATGAGTATCTCCATGCCTTAGAGCAATCAGGCAGTGTCGCCCCTAAAACCGGTTGGCAGCCCTGCCACCTGCTGGTCACCGAGGGCGAGCAAGTCATTGCGGCGATGCCCCTCTATATCAAAAACCACTCCTTTGGCGAATATGTCTTTGATTGGAGCTGGGCAGATGCTTATCAACGCAACGGACTTGAATACTACCCTAAACTTGTGACTGCGATCCCCTTCACCCCCTGCTATGGCCCTCGACTCATGCTGCAGGCTGATTTGAGCGAAACAGCACAGCAGGCGCTTACCCAGCAAGTGCTATCCGCCGTGATACAGCTTGCAGCGCAACACAACGCTTCCGGCTGGCATGGCCTCTTTCTCGCTGACACCCTACTGAATAAAGATCAACACTCGTTACTCAACTATCGCCTAGGCACCCAGTACCACTGGTTCAACCGTGACTATCAGACTTTTGACGATTTCTTGGAGACCTTCAGCTCACGAAAGCGTAAAAACTTACGTAAAGAGCGGCATAAAATCATCGAACAGGATATCCAACACCGCTTTATCAGCGGTGCCCAGTTGACCGATGCCCAGCTCCATCAGTTTTACCAATTTTACCAAATCACCTACCTTAAACGGGGGCGTAACGGTTATCTTAATGAATCTTTTTTCCGACAGTTACGCGATACGCTGAGAGATCAGTTACACATCTGCTTTGCCTATGATAAACAGCACAGCGATACCGAAGCCGTTGCCGGCGCGCTCTTTTTTCAAGATGAAGACACCCTGTATGGACGCTATTGGGGCGCGCTCGCCGAATATGACAGCCTGCATTTCGAAACTTGTTATTACCAAGGCATTGAACACTGCATCAGCCAACAGCTACAACGCTTCGATCCCGGCGCCCAGGGGGAGCATAAAATTCAACGCGGTTTCGAGCCCATCGAAACCTGGTCTGCCCACTGGTTAGCGCATCCTGAATTTCAACAAGCCGTGCAACGCTTTACCGAGGAAGAGGAAGAGATGATTCGCCAAGAGATGGCGCAGCTTCGTCAGCGACTGCCGTTCAAAAAAGAATAAGGTCGCTCATTAGTCACGTCGATAAAAGTCCCGTAGATAAGGCCTCAAACGCCCTCTTCCGTTCTGCTGCCCTAGCAACGGGAAAGCACCCATGATTCTGCTTCATGAAGTCACTCACCACTGATAATCATGAGGCAGATCAATTAAACAGTCTTTACGCCTCCATTTGCCAAATAAACTACCGTTTGAATTCGTCAAATCCTAATCTATTGCTAAACTAAATATCAGGCGGCAGTACATATTTTACAACGTATGAGCCTTTGCTCTTTCAAACGAATCAGCAGCATAAAACAATAAGGGGGTTACACAATGTTAACCTATGAGGAATGCCTCCATCTTAGTGATCTCACAGAGGATGAAGTTGAGGCAATAGCGGAGCATGAACACACCGACCCAATCATCGCCATGGCCATGGGACACTACCTATGCTGTCATAAAGGCGAAAGCAAAGTAAAAAAAATCATCCTAGATGATATTGCCAAAGCGCAACGCAAAGGCGATAAAGACCATGAAAGGGTTCTGCGTCATGTACTCACACACTTTATGAAGACTCACCCAAGTCGTCGTAGAAAAATGGCGAAAGTAGGCTAAACGAAAAAACCACTGTCCAATACGGTCAGTGGTTTTTTCATACCTACTTCACCCACCAAAATAGACGCTTTTCCGCCGTTATCAATCGTCATACCGATATTTATTCCACTTTCGCGATATTTTTCCTTTATTGTTTCCCATGATTGCCGATAACGTTTTGACTTCAGGCGTAAAACAGGCGTTTTATGGAATCGCTCAAACAAGAGAACACCGATCTAAAAAGGTCGCTTCGGTTGCTGACAACGAAAGTAGAGCAGAATGAACAGCTGCTGCGATCCTTCTTCGATATGGAGATCCGCCTATTCAGCTGCAGTAATTTAGCCGAACTTCTAGACCTAATCTTGGTAGAGTTTAAGGATCATTTTCAGCTCAGCGCCGTCAACTTGATGTTGCTTGACCCAGAAAACGCGGCTCGCGACCTACTCGAGAGTTACACACCACCACAACCTGAACACAGCCTTCGATTTGTCGACAACCAACAACTACTCAAAAGCCTCTTCCCGACACAGACACTCAGAGTGGGGGAATTGAGCCCACCACTCAAAAGCATCGCTTTCCCTCGTACACCCTATATATTGAGCAGCGCCCTACTACCTCTGATACGTCACAACTGTTTAATCGGCAGCCTACACCTCGGCAGTAACGATCCCGACCGCTATAGTGACCATTTTGACTATGACTATATTAATCATCTTGCGTCAGTGATCGCCGTCTGTATTGAAAACTGCATCAACCAGCAAAACATGAAACGACTCAGTATTATCGATATGCTGACCAAGGTGTACAACCGACGCGCCTTTGACCAAGAGATCATCAAAGAGCTATCGAGAGCGAGTCGCCATGACAGGCCGTTAAGCTGTTTATTTATCGATCTAGATTATTTCAAACTGGTTAACGATAACTTTGGGCATCAGATAGGTGACAAAGTACTCCGCGCGATAGGCCTGCTGTTAAGGCAGAACCTCCGCAAAACCGACTTTGTTGCCCGCTATGGCGGCGAAGAGTTTGCTATTTTGCTACCCAACTGCGATAGCCATAAAGCGATGCAGATTAGTGATCAGCTGCGCAATAAAATTGCGCATATGGTGATCCATAATAGCGATAACACACCTTTTAGAATTAGTGCATCTATCGGAGTGACCCACTGCACATCCGCTAGCTTCACCTTCGATGATCTTAACGCCCAGGCACATGCACTCTTAAAAGCTGCCGATGAAGCGGTTTATCAGGCAAAAGAAAAAGGCAGGAACCGGGTTGAATACCGAGCCCTGCCTAACATGAAACCGGAACTTTTTAGCGCCTTCGATACTAGGGATACTAGCCTCAGCCCCGTATCCATCAATGATTAACGCATATCTCTGAGTAATTCTGTGTAGAGATCGATATAGCGCTGTTTCTGCTGCTCACCAAATAGCGGATCATCCATTGTCGGCAGTTCAGACGCCAGCATCTGCCACTGCGCATCGGTACCAACCTCTTCCAACAACGGAAACAGCGTCCCCTCCTCGAGGTTCAGGTGCTCTATCTGTTCTTCAACAAACCGTTCAAGCTTCGCGGTAAATTGATCCATTGGGATAACCGCATCGTTTAAGATGGAATCCACCGCCTCAATGATCTCATGGCTACTTTGTTTTAGCTGTTTATGCTCATCGACACAGCGTGTGATCGCTTCATCCAACTCTCGACAACCAGAAGCTTTAAAGGCTTCATACATTTGATCTTCGAGTGGGTGATGATAAGCATCCGCATAACTGGAGATATAATCCACCGCATCGCCCAGTAACACAAAGTTTGGCATCTCTCCCTGCTTCAGCGCTTCCAGCTTATTATCCAACACCGCGAGCAACTTGTTCAGGTTGACATGATCTTGATGTAAATCGTTCAATACCGTCATAACCACCTCCTATAAAACACAAACCACTATACCGCAGGTTTTATGCTAGGCGCTTGACGGATATCAAACAGAAGCCTGTACGGTGATCAACCGCTGATGTAGTTCGACTAAGGTATCCACCTTGAGATCGGTCAACGCCGGCCAACCTCGGCCCGCACGTTGATCCACATGAATGGTGGCGACGCCAGCGGCACGCCCCACTTCGAGATCGAAACGAAAATCACCGACCATCACCGCCTGATCTGCACAGGCTCGCCATTGATCCAGCAAAAGATGAATGCCCTGAGGGTCAGGTTTGGCCAAGGCTTCATCTCGCCCTAATACCGATGACGGCTGAAAAAAGGCGCCTGCGCCAATCACCTCCAAGCAGCGTAACGCGACTTCACGTTTGTTGCGGGTGAGAATCCCTAAACGGCAGCCTCGTTCAACAAGCCAAGCGAGCAGCTCATTAACACCCTCCGCCGGCTTTACCATATCCGCATAAAAATATTCCCACTGATCAAGCTGCTGATTCAGCACAGCTTGTTCAGCAACGGGACGGCTAGCAATGGTCGCTAAAATATCACAACCGGAAGGCAGCCCCAGTTCTGCGCGAATATGTTCAAAATCATGCACCGGTTGGGTTAGGGTGCCATCTAGATCAAAGATCCAATGATCCGCCCGACGAATATGTTCAATCATGCGGTTCACCATTCGAATTAAAATTATCGGTCAATTGATCTAGCCGGGTACGAATATCACGCATAAGTTCCAGTCTACCGGTGGGTTTGTCACTTTGCGCCAGCAATAACGATTCCAGCCGAGTCAGACTCTCTTGTGAATCCCGAAGGGCCTGCAGCATATTGCGGGAACGCTTTTTCGCGCTATCGGTCATCTGGTCAACCCGTGTAAGCGTACGACGCACCTGACTATCTAATTCGTCTAAGTGCGCCACCAAATGCTCCATACCCGAACCAAACGCGTGATCCATCTGGCCCATCCGCTGCTCAAGCTGCGCCACCGCTTCACGAAAACGATTGAGAAACAGCGTCCCTTCACGGTCCATAAACATCGCTAATAGCTCTTCAGGATAAAGTGCCCGGGAACGGGCATCGGCACGAATGGAGTATTCGCCTCGCTGGGTACAATAGGGACGTTTATTACCCGGCGCGACTTCAAGACGAAAGAAAGGTTTGCTGCTGATATTTTCAACCACTAACTCAATATCAACGATGGGGTAGCAATCGGTGGCCTTGTTAATCAGGCTTAATCGGGCGCCATCATCGACATTACAACCGACGATACGCCCTCGCTGCAAGCCATCGCTACGGGTATATTCATCAACCCCCACCAAGATTGCGCCACCTTGGGAGGAGTTAGCAAACGAAACAAGATCTCGGCTTTTTATGCCGCTCGTTTCTCGCTTAAAATCGACATCAATACCTTCAGGCTTTGCCAGCAGGCTTCTGGCCCGCCGGCTAATCCCTCGATACTCACGCTTAACAGGCATGCGCTTGACGTCTTAGGCGTAGGTTTCATCGGCGAAAGGATCAATCGGCTGCGCCAGTACCGCATCATCACGAAAATAGAGAATACGGCCTTCAAAGGTTAAACCTTTGGATAAAAACCAGCGCAACACCTCATCTCGACCTTCATCGATTTGAAAGCTTTGATACCAAGCTGAGCCGATTCGATAGAAATACAGGCCAAAGAGCCCTGCCGCCACGCCAAAAAAGAATTCAGACCCTAGGCCAAAGAGCAGCGTCACCACACCGGCAATCCAGACTCGACTCGCCTTGGACTGCTTTAGCGCATTAAACGCATCATCGTACTGATCCTGATATTTCAGATACCGACGATAGTTTTGTTGTAACTCAAATTTATCCTGTTCCGGGATTGTTCTATCCATTTTATTACCCTTATTTCTACAGGCCTCACACAGCCAGACTTTTACTTAATACTTCAAAAACATCACGGGACAGATCGCCACTATTGTTGATCCGCTGTAATTCCGCTTTCATCAACGCGCCTTGTTCCGCCGAGTATTTCTTCCACCGAGTTAATGGCGTTAGCAAGCGGGATGCGATTTGCGGATTCTGCTTATTTAATACAATAATCTGATCTGCCAGAAAACGGTAGCCACTGCCGTCAGAATTATGGAAGTTTTGCATATTTTGGGCACAAAAAACCGAGACCAGCGAACGTATCTTGTTCGGGTTGGATGCATCATAGGCTTCATGCTGCTGCAAAGCCTCAACCCGCGCTAATGCGTCTGGTTTTGGATCACTCGCCTGAACCGCTAACCACTGATTAACCACCAAGGACTCAGACTGCCAACGCTGGTAAAAACTCGCCAATACCTCAGCGGCCTCAGCCTCAAAGCCGGAATGAGCAATCAATGTCAGCGCCGCCTGGCTATCGGTCATGTTATCCGCTTGCTTAAACTGCTGCAGCGCTAACGCAAGATACTCCGGCTGCTCCGTTGTCATCAGATAGGACAGCGCCAGATTTTTCAGACTGCGCCGAGCCACCGATGTCGCATCAGGGCTATACTCTTCAGCCGAAGTATTCGCCTGATAAACCTGCAAGAACAGAGGCGCTAAAGCCGTTGCGATAGCGTCTTTAACAAAGCGGTGCACCTGATGGATCGCATCAACATCAATCACCTCGGCCAACTCACTGAGGTATGCCTCAGAAGGTAGCGTCAACACCTTAGCCACCATCGCCTTATCGAGACTCGCATCATTCAGAATCTGCCGATAGGCTTCTATCAGTGCAGAATCCAGTACCAGCGTGCGCCCTTGCTGATAATCCACAACCAACTCACTCATGATCCCCACGGCGAGCTGCTGCGCCGCATCCCAACGATTGAAACCATCGCTGTCATGCTGCATCAAAAAGACCAGTTGCTCTCGGCTGTAGGGGAACCTCAGCTTTACCGGTGCGGAAAAATCACGTAACAACGAGGGAGTGGGTTCTACCGTAATATTATCAAAGACAAAACTTTGCTCGGCTGCAACACATTCCAAGACCTCGGTCGTCTGACCACCCGTCAGGGGAATATCATCACCCTGAGCGTCCAGTAGTCCGACCGCGACAGGTATCAAAAAGGGTTGTTTGGTTGCCATATCAGCCGTGGCTGGACAGCTCTGACGCATATGCAATGTATAGCGCTGATGCTCGGCGTCATATTCACCGGTCACGGAAACCTGAGGGGTGCCTGATTGGCTGTACCAAAGCTTGAAGCGACTCAGGTCACGCCCTGACACATCAGCCATTGCCTGGACGAAATCATCGGTGGTCACTGCCTGACCATCATGGCGATCAAAATAAAGATCGGAGCCTTTACGGAAGGTCTCTGCTCCCAGCAGGGTATGCAGCATCCTAACCACTTCACACCCTTTCTCATAAATCGTCAGGGTATAGAAGTTGGAAATTTCAATAAAGGAAGCAGGACGAACCGGATGCGCCATCGGGCCTGCATCTTCAGCAAATTGTGCCGTCCGCAGCAGGGCTACGTCTTCAATACGTTTCACTGTCGGTGAATTCATATCGGCCGAGAACTGGGAATCACGAAAAACGGTAAACCCTTCTTTTAGACTCAGCTGAAACCAATCACGACAGGTGACACGGTTGCCTGACCAGTTATGGAAGTATTCATGGGCTACGACCGCCTCAACCCGTTGAAAACCGGCATCGACGGTGGTTTCAGGATGCGCCAACACGCAGGAGGTATTAAAGATATTTAACCCTTTATTCTCCATCGCCCCCATGTTGAAGAAGTCGACCGCTACGATCATAAAGATATCCAGATCGTATTCACGACCATAGACCTCTTCGTCCCACTTCATCGATTGTTTCAGCGATGTCATAGCGTAATCGAGCTTATCCAGATCTTTCGTTTCAGCGAAAATCTTTAACGACACATGCCGTCCAGAAGCGGTGGTAAACCGATCATCAATACACTCAAGATCACCGGCCACTAATGCAAAAAGATACGCCGGCTTAGGGAACGGATCCTGCCATTTAACCCAATGACGACCATCATCCTCATCCCCCGCATCAACCATATTACCGTTGGACAACAACACCGGATAACGCTGCTTATCTGCCACCACGATGGTTTCAAACAACGCCATGACATCGGGACGGTCTTGATAAAAAGTAATCCGGCGAAAACCTTCGGCTTCGCACTGAGTACAAAACATACCATCGGATTTATAGAGGCCTTCTAGCGCGGTATTATTTTGCGGTTCGATGCGGGTAATACATTCAAGGGTGAAATGATCAGGCAGGTTTGGAATGCTCAATTGCTCACCGACACGGCGGTAGTCTTTCTCGCTCAAGACCTCGCCATCGATACTCAGGCGCTGCAACTCTAATGATTCATGACCATCCAACAGCAATGGGTGTTGCCGGTTACTGCTTTCTGGATTCCGCGCATAGCGTACCTGAGAACGAACAAGAGCTTGATCCTCTTCAAGTTCAAAGCGTAGCTCGGTCTGCTCCACCAAAAACGCAGGCACCTCATAGTCCTTTAAATAGATAACATTCGGCTGCTCAATCATGCTCTGACTCATTCACTCACCTTGTAATAACAATGACACCGTTAACAATAAATATGCTTTCAACCCTGATAACGCTTGGGTACTGATACAACTTTGAAAGCGACACAAACCTTAGGCACAAAATCCAATCTGATAGGCGGTAAATTTTCTCAGATTAATCACACCGCTATCCAGCAGCAGGTACTGCCCTTTTATACCTTGTAAAACCCCTTCAACCACGGGGTTTTTATCAAAATTAAGACTGGTTATTTTCTCCGGAAAATTCAATACCGGAAAATTAAGTTCCAACACCTCGGCGTCCGCCAATCGCTGAATAGCTTGCAGACCAAAACGGTTCTCTAACTCATTTAAGCCAGGCTGGCACAAATCCATGAGACGATCCCGTTCTGCATAGAGATCTAAGCGATCCACCTGCCCTTTAAGCATCGCCCGCCAGTTCGTTTTATCCGTCACATGTTCGCCGAAAATCCGCTCAACCAAACCCGACTGAAAACGGGTCTCTACCCTAAAAATCGGCAACGCCTGAATCGCACCCTGATCAATCCAACGAGTCGGAATCTGAGTCCCACGGGTAATACCAACCTTAACCCCGGACGAGTTTGCCAAATAGACATAATGGCTTTGAAAACAGAACTGTTCACCCCACGAAGGATCACGACAGGTGCCCTGATCGTAATGGCATTTCTCTGGGCTCATAATACAAAGATCACACTGCGGCAGCTTTTTAAAGCACGGATAACAATAACCCTGCGCAAAACTTTTATTGGTTTTACGGCCACAATGGGTGCAGTTAATCTGCCCCTGATAGGTCAATTTAATCGGCTTGCCAATATAATCATTGAGCTCAACAAGCTGATCATCTAACTTCAACTGATAACGAATCTGAGGGCCGATCTCAGCTGGCATTTTTACCAGTGCCCCCTGCGCGATAACATTCATCAATGATCGTTCAAAATTTTGAGAACCTGCGGCTCAAGAGGATCGGAACCGTGCTGACTACCATCGGTTTTTGTGCGATTGATATAACCGGTACGCTCATGCTCCGGCAACTTCATCTGATCATAGGCAATTACCGCACGTAAGCTGGTTTCCCGCTGCTCACTGCTAAGCCGGTCACCATTAGGCCACTTGCCCAATTCAACCGCCCGCTTTAGGTTTTGATAGACCTCGGGGGTCATCGCCTCAATCATCTTTTCAAAATTCATTTATTCTCTCCACAATGGGACGTCATAATATCACAGCCTTAGCTAGCATCTAGCGTTACAGCCCAGTGGACGATTTAAATCACACTTTTTAAATACTGCTTTTTAGTCCTACTTAAGCCAACACCTTACTGCCGAAACAGCCGCACAAACGGCACCAGCGCCAGGCCTGCACCCAGCCCCGCTAGGTGAGCGGTATTGGCAATCGAGCCCAAGCCAAGACTTTCCAGTGCTCCGGAAAACCCTAACACTAGCCAAAACAGCATAAACCCCATCAAGGCGGGCGGCATACCAATCATGGTCATCGGCTTCAACCGATCCCACAACCAAGCAAAACCCAGCAAGGCAAAGACAAACCCAGACATCCCACCAAACATGGGGCCACTGATCCAAAATTGCGCGACATTTGAAATCAGTGCGGAAAATAGAAATAAGCCAAGCAAGACGGAACGACCAAGCAGCAACTCGATCCGCCGCCCGACCACCCAAACCCATAGCAGGTTAAACAGGATATGCGGCACATTAAAATGCATAAACGCCGGCGTAATTAAGCGCCAAAGCTGCCCATCCATTAACATCGCCGGCAAGTCAGCATAATAAATCTTATTACCCTGCACATGAAACTCGACAATGGTAAACCAGCTCATCATCTGTACATTATCGCCCAACGACACCAACAACGTGATGACGACACTGAACGCAATCAGTAGCAGCGTTAACCAACTACCCAAAATATTACTATTCGCTGACCGGCCGCCCTCTTGATGAACCTGCAATCCGGATAGATCCCCACCCTGCTGCCATAACTGATAAAGCGCGGCAATCTGCTCGGCATTAACATTATAAGGCACTAATAGTTGCTGCTCGCCTTCATGCTCTAACACTCGGTGGGGAATTTTTTTCTGCCACAGAATAGCCGTAAAACCACTCAGGTCTTGATCAAGAGAGACGCGAAAAACTTCATTCATCATCGTGCGATACGCAACATGTTGTCAGGGCACATTACTAATTTCCTTTAATACATCAACCCAGATAAATTTTGTTGGATCGATCCTAGTTTCCTGATCCAAGCGATAGGCCACTAATTTGCCAAACTTCACCGCACTGTAATCGATACAGGCAATATTCGGTGCCAGCGGCTTAGGATTGCCGTCGCACCAGTAATGACCAATAAACAGCAACGACTCATCAGTACCGTAATACAGTAGGTCTTTATAATCCTGCGGACTCAAGCGCTTGCGCGCCACATGCTCAGGCAACGGATCGGGCTGAAAAACGACATCGACATAATACTGAGGGTTTTCCGCCCAGAATTTCGTGCGGAAAAAACGTCGTTTATAGCCATCCTTACTCACCATCATTTCATCATTCGGTAGCTTAAGATGCGTGCCACGCAACAAGCGATCCATGGTCTCCCACTCAGGCGTCCCCTCATAGGCGGAACGATGCAGATACTCATCATCGATTCGATTTCCCCCCTGAGTGTGTAAAAAGCGATTAATATGCGCCGCAGACCAGCAAGCATGCACCACTCTAAACTGCCCATTATCCAAAAACAGCGGCATCTCCTTAATCCATTGCAAAAACTCTTTCTGTTCTTGCGGATAGTTCGCAAACTGCTCGAGTGTTTGATTAAGGATACGTAGATGTCGTCGGTTATGAGCTCTTAAGTACTCCATCCCAGATCCAGGCAACCCCGGTGTCAAATAAGACAGGTAATTAAACTCATGGTTCCCCATGACGATCTGGGCATATCCAGCATCCACCATATCGCGAACAATATGTAACGCCTCACGGATACGCGGTCCACGATCGACAATATCACCGATAAAAATAGCCTGGCGCTGCGGGTGCTGATAAATACCTTTTTTCCGGCTATAACCGAGCTTTTTTAATAACAACTCGAGCGACTGCCCACAACCGTGAACATCACCGATCAGATCGTAGCCTTGATAAGCACGTTCCATAGACACTCCGGTCACTCGCCCAACCGAGTGGCCCAACCAAGCTTCTCGCGACAGGTTTGATAGAAGTTATGGCTCAGGGGGTGCAAAAGCTTTAATTTATGGGGCTTTTTATGAATTGTAATGGTATCTCCTGGGGCACAGTTAATATGCTTTTGGCCATCGCAGCTTACGGTCGGATAAGTCTCGTTACTATCACTGATCACCAGCTTAAGTTCACTATTACCATCAACCACAATAGGCCGACTCGATAACGTATGGGGAAACATAGGCACCAGCACTAAGGCGTCCAGTCGAGGATGCATAATAGGGCCACCACCCGATAGCGCATAGGCGGTAGAGCCGGTTGGCGTAGCGACGATAAGACCGTCGGAACGTTGCGTATAGACAAACTGGCCCTCGATATAGAGTTCAAACTGAATCATCCGAGCCGATTTCCCAGGGTGCAATACACAATCATTCAGCCCCGTTGACTCACCGATCGGCTCACCGTTTCGCTTAACCAATACATCAATCAAAAAGCGGCGATCAACCGTATACTGACCATTCAGAACTTCACCCACTTTCTCTTCGATTTCAGCAGGGGAAATATCAGTTAGAAAGCCCAAACTTCCACGGTTAACCCCTAACACAGGCACATTCGATTGCGCCAGATTACGGGCGGCACCCAACAGACTACCATCACCACCGACAACGATAACTAGGTCACAGATCTCACCCATCAAACGAGGGGAACTGGTTTGCTGCCCATGACCTGGCATAACCGCCGCAATTTTCTGATCCAGAATAGGCGTTAACCCCTGCTCATCGAGAAAGCGAATCAGATGCTTCAGGGTATCAAGCACCTTAGTACTGCCTAAGCGCCCAATCAAACCAATATTACGAAAGTTATCCATTGCCACTCCACTGAAACGCTACGATTATTGCACAACCTTAGCTACCTGATTGTTTTTAAACATTATACTCATATTCATAGCGATTTAACCGCATCTACCCATAAAGCTAGCACGGCTTTTTAATCAACCCTTAGGATAGTTTTTTGAGCAGAGCAGCCTCCATCCCCCGCAACCCCTGCATACCACCGGTATGAATCAACATCACCCGCGCACCTCGCGCAAACTCACCGCGCTCCATCTTCTGCAACAATGCCAATAACGCTTTACCGGTATAGACCGGCTCCAAGCGAATGCCACTATGCTCAGTAAAATGCTGCATGACCGTTGCCAACCGAGACGACACCTTAGCATAGCCACCCTCATGGCAATCTAGTGCCAACGACCAACCACCGGGATCATCAATCTGCGCAGCCGTTAGCAATCCGCGAATATCAGCATAAAGAAACTCGCCACCTTTAAGCGCTGAAACACCCAATAAACTAACATCGGCAGGTTTACCCGCGATCAGTCCCGCGAGCGTTCCACCGGTACCACAGGCACAACAGATAAGATCATAAGCGGCAGCATCAAAGAGAGATAAAATCTCTCGGCAGCCCGCAATCACCCATTCACCCGCGCCACCTTCAGGCAAAGCATAAAACTCACCATATTTCTCCCGCAACCCTGACATAAACACTGCATCTGTTTTGTCCCGATACTGCGCGCGGGTCACAAATTCAAGCTGCATTCCCCAACGCTCTGCATCGACGAGAGTGGGCGATAGCTTGGCCGGTCGCTCCCCACGAATCACACCCACCGTTTCGATCCCCTGCTCAAATCCAGCATAGGCCAAAGCATGAATGTGATTCGACCAAGCCCCACCAAAACTAAGTAATAGCTGACAGTCCGATGCTTGGAACGCCTGTAAGGCATACTTTAACTTGAACCACTTATTGCCGCTGACCAGCGGATGAACAAGATCAAGACGCAACAACTCAAGCTGAACGCCCGCTTGCTGAAACTCAGGCAACTCAATGACATCAATAGGAATAACGGGGTTGGCAACAGGTAAATGCTGGGTCATAAAACGGTAAGAATCCTGTCATTTTTTCTTCATCAAGACGCCCGAGAATAACAGACTCAAAATAAAGGAGAATAAAATGGAAGATTACACAGAAGAACTGCTACTGGAAAGCCTTAACGAGGAGTTTGACGACGATTCATATGCTGATGGCGGCGAGGAGATGTAACCGCTCAACCCTATATAAATAAGCATCGTTTAATGCTTATCTTCAGCAAAACGTTTAACGCAATTCCCCCCAGCCTGCTTAGCACTGTACATTGCCATATCGGCCTTTTGGATAAAATAGTCGACGGGCTCAGCCTCGGTACAGGCGGCGACACCAAGACTCATGGAAACCTTAACATCAGCATGGCTCAAGGCATCAGGCGAATAACTACACTCAAGATTAAACAAGGAACGCACTCGGCTAGCCAAGTTGCACGCATCTTCCATAGAGGTATTGGGCAGCATCAGCATAAATTCATCGCCGCCATAGCGAAAGGCTTGATCTGAATCCCTCAAGCCATCACGGAGAACTCGACCGATCTGACGGATAATTTGATCGCCTTCCAGATGCCCCAGCGTGTCATTAACCTGCTTAAAGCCATCCAAATCAATACAGATCAAGCTTAACCCGCCACCATAGCGCTTAACCCTCATCATCTCACTGGCAACCTGCACATAAAAATGACGCTGATTAAATAGACCACTCAAATCATCGGTAATTGATTGCTTTAATAAGGAGGTCTCCAATGCTTTCTGCCTCGTCATGTCATGAAAGAACCCCACGCTGCCACGGTATTGTCCATTGGCCATCAACGCGGCGGCAGACAAACGGATAGGCACCCTCTCCCGACGACTATTCAGCACATAGGTTTCATAACCTTCGATTCTACCCACACCATACATCTGCTCATCCATCATCAGCCGCATAATCTTTCTGGCTTCAAGGTGACTAGGGTAGATCTGGCGAATGTTCATCTTCCCGATGACCGCTTCAGCATCATAGCCAAGCAGGCTTTCCGCTGAACGGTTAAACACAGACACGATCCCGCGACGGCTAACAGCAATCACAGGGTCGGGGCAAATCGATATCAACTCAGCCTGATTAATATTCAGATGCATTTGATTAAGTACTTATTCCACGTAATAACAAACAAGGGAGATACCAGAATAAAAATTAAGCAACTTTATAACACGTAAAGCAGCAATACGCCTGCGCTAAATACCCAAAATGGTAGATAAGCAAAACAGACAGTGTGGAAGGAAGGCTTTGGATTCAGCAAGATAAAGCACTATATCAAACAGGCAATTATCAATGATGCGAAAAAAGAGCGATATTAGCTATTACATCAACAATCAAGATTACGGCTAGACTTAGTTAAAACATGGATTCGACATCGCCAAGTAAGACGATTAATGGCAGCACAGAGATAATGATATTTTGAACAGAAGCGATAAAGGCTGAACACCTTCATGCTTAATAGTGGCGGAATGGACGGGACTCGAACCCGCGACCCCCTGCGTGACAGGCAGGTATTCTAACCAACTGAACTACCACTCCGCAGTGGCTTAAGCTTTCGCTTAAAGCTTAGTGGTGGGCGTGGAGAGGCTCGAACTCCCGACATTCGCCTTGTAAGGGCGACGCTCTCCCAACTGAGCTACACGCCCACTAAGCAGATGGCTTATCGTTTTACTTCCTTGCCTGGCACTTTAGGCTTTAGAAGCACTCATCCGATCATTTAATCGAATCAGTTTAAAAAGTGGCGGAATGGACGGGACTCGAACCCGCGACCCCCTGCGTGACAGGCAGGTATTCTAACCAACTGAACTACCACTCCGCATTGTACGGGACTCGAACCCGCGACCACCATCCCACACATCAGTGACAGACTGGTAATCAATCAAACTAAACGACCACTTCGCAGTGGTTTAAGCCTTAACAAAAAAAGACTTAAGCTTAGTGGTGGGCGTGGAGAGGCTCGAACTCCCGACATTCGCCTTGTAAGGGCGACGCTCTCCCAACTGAGCTACACGCCCACTAAGCAGATGGCTTATCGTTTTACTTCCTTGCCTGGCGCTTTAGGCTTTAGAAGCACTCATCCGATCATTTAATCGAATCAGCTAAAAAAGTGGCGGAATGGACGGGACTCGAACCCGCGACCCCCTGCGTGACAGGCAGGTATTCTAACCAACTGAACTACCACTCCGCAGTGGTTTAAGCTTTCACTTAAAGCTTAGTGGTGGGCGTGGAGAGGCTCGAACTCCCGACATTCGCCTTGTAAGGGCGACGCTCTCCCAACTGAGCTACACGCCCACTAAGCAGATGGCTTATCGTTTTACTTCCTTGCCTGGCACTTTAGGCTTTAGAAGTACTCATCCGATCATTCAATCGAATCAGCTAAAAAAGTGGCGGAATGGACGGGACTCGAACCCGCGACCCCCTGCGTGACAGGCAGGTATTCTAACCAACTGAACTACCACTCCGCATTGTACGGGACTCGAACCCGCGACCACCATGCCACACATCAGTGACAGACTGGTAATCAATCAAACTAAACGACCACTTCGCAGTGGTTTAAGCTTAGTGGTGGGCGTGGAGAGGCTCGAACTCCCGACATTCGCCTTGTAAGGGCGACGCTCTCCCAACTGAGCTACACGCCCACTAAGCAGATGGCTTATCGTTTTACTTCCTTGCCTAGCACTTTAGGCTTTAGAAGCACTCATCCGATTATACAATCGAATCAGCTTAAAAAGTGGCGGAATGGACGGGACTCGAACCCGCGACCCCCTGCGTGACAGGCAGGTATTCTAACCAACTGAACTACCACTCCGCATTATACGGGACTCAAACCCGCGACCACCATTCCCACATCAGTGATAGACTGGCAATCTAACAAACGAAACTCACGCTTCGTATTGTGCGAGATCAAAACTCGCGACGGCCATTTTGCACATAAAAAACAATTTGGCAAGTCATTCGACTTGGTGGGCGTGGAGAGGCTCGAACTCCCGACATTCGCCTTGTAAGGGCGACGCTCTCCCAACTGAGCTACACGCCCCTTAAATCGAGAGCCGAATTCTAATGATTTTGCTTGGTATGTCAAACGTTTATCCTAAAAAAATCATTCCCAAAGCACCAACCACCCTATAAAGCCCCAGCAGGATCACATCAAGTTTTACAACGACAGACCGTTACTCTGATAAACTCACCCGCAAGTCAGCCTGATGGCGACACCCACCTACATCCAGACGTATCGGACCCCATAAATATGTCCCAGACTCTTATTACTAAAATTGACGCCTTTGTAGAACAAGCGATCAAACTACAACTTGACCAAATAGGCCGCCCCCCTTTAACGACTTATGATCCTGAATGGCCTTCCGACTGTCTTCGCGGCGAGACTGAGCCCGACGAAAGTATTCAGTGGCTACCCGAACGACAGGCCGACAACAATAACAGCTGTCACGATATGTTCGACCGCTTAGAGCAAGCCTTGGGCTACAGCATCCATACGGATCTTCGCACTTGGTACAGTCGCTACTGGTCAGAACCACTCCCAGCCACCTCTGAATGGGGCGACCTTAGCCTGCTATTTCTCTGGAGTGACAAAGATTGCGAACGCCTGCGAGGGAACCTGGTGGGTCATTTGCTGACTAAGCAGAAACAGAAACAGCCGGCCACCCTATTTTTTGCCTGCACTGAACCCGATGGAGAGAAATTTATATCCATCGATAACCAGACGGGAGAAATATGGCTAGAACAACCGGGCAAAAAGCCTATTATGAAACTAGCCGATTCACTGGCCCTATTTTTAGATATGCTGACCCCAAAAACGATCCCAGATTTGGAGCAATAACCATGCGCAAAGCCTTCGTTGGAATAATCACCGGTGCGATCCTGTTAACCGGCTGCAGCACCTTTAAACCACATCAGGTATCTATCGAACCACTGCACCCAACGGTAACGACTCAAGCGTCCCTGCCCAGCGACCTGCAGATCGAAGTCCACAGTAAAGATATGCGCAACAGCGATACTATCGGCTATCGCATCAGCCGTTTGAGCGATCGCGCGCCCGTCAACCTGCCAACACCGGCCACCGATGCACTGCAACAGGGCGCTAAAGTCGCAGTTGTGAGACTCGGCGCAGCGCCGGCACTCTCATCAGACACCCGCCTGACCGTTCAATTACAAAACTTAGAATACAGCGCCACGCAAAAAGCACTGCAAGCCGTCAAACTTAACGCCACGATCAACGTCATCGCCGAAAAGCATGGTAAATTCCTCAGCGGCAACTACAGCACAGAGAAGGAGTATCAATATGCGACAACCCCTTCACTGGCCGACAACCAAAAGATGGTTAACGAAATCCTACTCATGACCGTCAACCGAGCGTTCAACGACACCAAACTGATTAACTTTTTAGCCGATTAACCCCGCTTACCACCCCACGGTATAGGATAACAGCCGGCTAATATGCGCCATCGGCCGGCCTGATTCCTGCTGCCATTGATTGAAACAGTTTTGCACTATCTGGAGATCTCGCTTTGAGGTAGGCGATTTATCAATAATATCCTGAGCCTTGAGTGCGGCCACCACATCATCGGTCAGCAGAAAAGTATCCTTACCGATCTGACGTAAAAAATACGCCCCAGACTTCCCACCTAACTGCTGCCCCTGTTTCTTTAGTAATGCCCAAAGCCCAACAAGATCCGTGACCGGCCAGTCGGCGATGAAATTAGCAAAGCTACCGTGTTGCGCCGCTAACTCAGTCACCATCAATGCATTGGCGCGTACCGATTTTATCTTGCCCCAATGCCGAATAATTTGATCATTTTGCATCAGATTTTCTAACTGATCATCGCTCATTAAAATGATTTTTTCAGGATCAAAGCCAAAAAAAGCTAATTCAAAAGCAGGCCACTTGGCATTCACCACCGAATGTTTAATGCCCGCCCGAAACACCCGCAAGCTCATCTCAGATAAAAATCGATCATCGCCGATCCCTTTCAATTCATCGACAGACTTCACCTGGGGCAGCAACGCCTCAATATCCTGCCCAGCCTTATGGGCTGCGACATGCTCATAGAGCCAGTTAAACGACTTCACCGCTTAATTCTCCTCAGCGCTAAAATCAATGGATACAGAGTTGATACAGTAACGCATCCCCGTATCAGTCGGACCATCGGGAAACAGATGTCCCAAATGAGCGCCACAGCCACTACACACCACTTCGGTACGAATCATACCGTGAGAGTTATCGTGATTTTCGGTAATATTTTCCGCCACCGCTGGGGCATCGAAACTCGGCCAACCACAACCTGCATCAAACTTACTTTGGCTCTCAAACAGCTTTTCGCCACAAGCGACACAATGATACTCACCCTCTTTAAAAAACTGATCATACTGACCCGTACCCGGTCGCTCAGTGCCCTTCTCTCGACAGACGTAATACTGCTCGGGTGTCAGCTCTTCACGCCACTGCGCTTCAGTTTTTTTCACTTTAAAATCATGACTTGCCATAAAAAACTCCAATACAGATAACAAAAACGAAAAGATCAATCTGTTACTGTGCAACATCCGCTAAAAAGCGTATTATTTCGATCCTTCGGTAAGCAGCTACCCTTCTCACCTCTATGTTTACTTACCGATCATAGAATATTACAGGACACCACTACAGGATTAATCCATGTCCGTTATCAGAAAATCGAATAAGCTGATCAACGTCTGTTATGACATCCGCGGCCCCGTCCTTCAAGAAGCTAAACGTCTTGAAGAAGAGGGCCAACGTATAATCAAACTGAATATCGGCAACCCCGCCCCCTTCGGCTTCGATGCGCCGGAAGAGATCGTTCAAGACGTTATTTACAATCTACCTTCCGCACAGGGTTACTGTGACTCAAAAGGCCTGTTTTCTGCCCGCAAGGCCGTCATGCAGGAAAGCCAGAAAAAAGGCATCAAAAACGTCACTATCGAGGATATTTTTCTCGGCAACGGCGTCAGCGAACTGATCGTGATGGCGACTCAGGGCCTCTTGAATGACAATGATGAGCTCCTTATCCCTGCGCCAGACTATCCACTCTGGACGGCGGCAGCAAGTCTCGCCGGCGGCAACCCCATCCATTACCATTGCGACGAGCAAAATGGCTGGGCACCAGACATAGCGGATATCCGCAGTAAAATCACTGAACGCACTAAGGGGATTGTCGTCATCAACCCCAATAACCCGACAGGTGCGGTCTACTCAGAAGCCATTCTGTTGCAGATCATCGCCTTGGCGGAAGAGTTCGGTTTGATTATTTTTGCCGATGAGATCTACGACAAAATCACCTACGATGATGCTCAGCACATTCCCCTCGCCTCTCTCAGCGATGAGGTTTTTTGCATTACCTTTAATGGACTATCTAAGGCCTACCGCGCAGCGGGATTCCGCTCCGGCTGGATGATTATTACAGGCCCCAAGCATCAAGCCCGTGATTATATCGAAGGTTTGGACATGCTGGCCAGTATGCGTCTATGCGCTAACGTTCCAGCGCAACATGCGATCCAAACGGCACTAGGCGGCTATCAGAGCATTAATGAGCTAACCGCCCCCGGCGGACGCTTATATGAGCAGTGCAATATCGCCTGGCAAAAGCTTAATGAAATACCAGGGGTCTCCTGCGTTAAGGCACAGGGGTCACTCTACCTATTTGCCAAACTAGACCCTGACGTTTACCCGATCAAAAACGATGAGAAGATGGCGCTGGATCTACTACAGCAACAGAAAGTACTCATTGTTCAGGGCAGCGGGTTTAATGTGCCAGATACTCAGCACTTCCGTCTTGTATGCTTACCCCGTGAAGATGAACTGATTGAAGCGATCGAGCGGATTGGCCTATTTCTGAAAAACTACTCTCAGGCATAGTTTTTTTGATGAGCGATCGAAAGGTCGCTTTTTTATTTCACCCATCAAGCGCTATACTGAGTCATCTTTCTGTTACAAAATAGACGTATAATTTAGCCGCCTTACAGCTTAGGCCAGCTAAAGAATAAACTCATGAAAGATAAACATAAGGAAACAGCACGCTCAGCGGGTATTTAGCAGGCGCTAAAACCAAAGGCTAGGCGGCAACACATCCTTAACGATTAACTTACTCTCGCGGAATCAGTATGTTTATTAAGATCAAGAAAAATTGCGGTATCTACATGGAACACAATGGCATGGAGAAGAATCATATCCTGCCGGTCACCAGTAACTTTCTGATCAACCTAGGTCATGCAGCCGAGATCTCTTTTTATACCATCAAAGAGGCCAAAACACGTTACGACCTCGAAGGTCATAAGATCAGCGTGCCGCCGCACACCCGAATCATTCATTTACAGATGGCTTACCGCTACTCAAGCACCAAAGAAAAGATTGGCGACACCAAAGGCAGCATCGTAGAACGTAATTTTTATAAATTTTACTTCAAGCCAGAAGAGATGGGCCAATACGAAGAGCTCCGTACCCATATCGAAAAACACGTTCTAAATCTCTGATTTTCAAAAGCCCAAACCACAGCATACAAAAAAGGCAGCTCAATGAGCTGCCTTTTATAAATCAATAGATCAGCCTAAGGGCTGAGCGCTTACCCGTTACGCGTCCCTATCAGAATGCACTCGCAAGACCGCTTCGATAATATGATCGACATCATTCATCGCCCGATGCTGACGCCACTGCCCCTTGCAGATCAACTTATACGTTAACAACTCATCTGGGCTCAACAAGGCTGGCAAACCGATCAAACGAAACGCCATCGTCTCTCCGGTCGCCTCAAACAGTCGGCTAAGCCAGAAACTATCGAACTCCCAAGCATCGCTGAGCACATCCAGACCCTGCAACTGCTCATTCAATCGCTGGCAAGCAACGTCTGCCGTCACGCCCTTTTCGCGCAACTCAGACACGCACAGGTTATGTAGCTCTTCCGCATACTCATCCCAGAAATCCCAGCCAGGGACCGAATCCGGATTGATTAAAAAGCTATCACTCTGGCCCGCCGTACTTTTCCAGGCGACTTCTATCGGATAGGAGTGAGGCCCTAGGCCACTGGCTTCCAAATCCAGGCAGATCAAATTCATAACATTCCTGATTAGCTAATCACTTTACTTTCTAACGGGTTAGCCCGTCTTTTGAAATAACAGCACCTTCAGTGCTTGCTCAGGGTCCCGGTCCGGAAAATCCTCCGGATGGGCAATACGTTCACAATACGTAAACTCAGGACAGCAATCGTCCACCAGCTGTAATAAAAAGTCACTCCCAAGTTCAGGGGAGTTAAGACAGAGTAACACCTGCCCACCGTCCACCGTCAACTCAGGCAAACGCCGCAATACTTTGCGGTAATCATCAGTGGCGACAAAGCTACCCCGCTGAAAACTCGGCGGATCAATAACCACCAAGTCATAAGGCCCTTCCCGCTTAAGCCGACCCCATGAACGAAACAGGTCATGACCTAAAAACTTCACCTGATCGGTGGGTAGCTGATTAAGACGATGGTTTTCCCGGCCGGTACTCAGTGCACCACGGCTCATATCTAGATTAACCACCCCACTAGCACCACCCGCGATAGCGGCCACCGAGAAACCACAGGTGTAAGCAAACAGGTTCAAGACACGCTTATCCTGACTGTTATGTCGCACCCAGCGCCGTCCTTCCCGCATATCTAAAAATAAACCACTATTCTGGTTCTTCAAGGGACGCACATGGTATTGCAAGCCAAGCTCTGTCACTTGCAATAACTGCTCGGGGTCTACTGTACCGTTATTCCATCGAATTTCGACACTATTTTCCCGGCGGTAGCGATGCTGTACAACCAGAGCATCCGGCTTAATCGTCTCATCGAGCTGCTGAAAAAACTGATCCAACCGCTCAATCAACGCAACCGGATGCGCTTCAAACAACCGGATAATCACCACGGGAGGCAAAAGATCGATAATCAACTGCTCATATCCGGGAAAACAACGCCCTCGGCCATGAAATAAACGTCGAACCTCTCCCTGAGATAGGCCAAGCTGGGTAGAAATAGAATCAAAAATAGCTTGCATAGAAGGTCCGCTCAGACATGCATCATGGTAAAAGGGCGCGATTATAGTAACCCATCCCGCATTGGGCTAGTTTTTTATCCCCTAAAACGAAAAAGCAGTTGAAACTTATTCTCATCGCCTATATCTATATCAACAACTTCACTACAAAGAGCTACCCTATCATGATGCGAATCGGTCTATTCCTATTAACTAACATTGCGGTCATTGCCCTCGCCAGCATAACGCTCAGTTTGTTCGGCGTAGGATCCATCCTACAGGCAAATGGTGTTGATATGGATCTTGGCAATCTACTGGCCTTCTGTGCGGTATTTGGATTTGCGGGCTCCTTCGTATCACTGTTTTTATCTAAATTTATGGCTAAAAGAAGCAGCGGTACAGAAATCATCACCCAAGCACGTACGGCTGATGAACAATGGCTGCTCGATACCGTTAAAGAATTAGCCGATAAAGCGAAGATAGGAATGCCGGAAGTCGGTATTTTCCCCGCTCAACAGGCCAACGCTTTCGCCACCGGCTGGAATAAAAACAGCGCCCTTGTCGCCGTCAGTATCGGTTTGCTGCAACGTTTTCGTAAAGAGGAGATCAAGGCAGTATTGGCCCACGAAATAGGTCACGTTGCTAACGGAGACATGGTCACCTTGACTCTGATTCAGGGCGTGGTAAACACCTTCGTCATGTTCTTTGCACGCATTATCGGTCACTTTGTGGATCGGGCAATCTTGAAAAACGAACAGGGGCACGGTATCGGCTACTTTATCACCACAATCGTGGCTGAGATCGTACTAGGCATATTGGCTTCAACCATCGTTGCATGGTTTAGTCGCCGTCGAGAGTTTAAAGCCGATGAAGCAGGTGCAACACTCGCCTCCCCCCACGCGATGATTGGCGCATTGCAACGCCTAAAAGCGGAATACAATGTACCCGACCAGATGCCTGAAACACTCATCGCCTTCGGCATCAGCAGCCATATGAAACATGGCTTTATGGCACTTCTATCAAGCCATCCACCGCTTGATGATCGTATCGCCGCCCTGCAAAAATTCTAATGCTTTGATTCTAAAAAACGCCTAACTCTAGGCGTTTTTTTTCGTCTCAACAATGCCTCAAATCCGGTGATCTATGTTCCGCCCCTTAGCACTCTCTCCGCATAAGCGCCTGACATAAGCTCTTAACATAAATTCTTAGCATGAGCTTCCAGATATCCTACTAGCATCACTTCCAAATTTAGCTAGTTATTCTTACTTTCAAAAAATTCATGAAAAATATAATTCAATTAAAAAAAATCATTTTACGCCAAAAATTTTTACCTCATAATCGGCAATGACGCGAACCTGCAAGGCAAGCGGGTTTGAGCATGTGATCAATAAGTATTGGCGAATCTCGATAAGAGATGAACAGCCAAATTCATGTGAAGAGCGAAGCCATGACAAAACAAGAAAATATTACCGATGATCTCGATATCGTCGATGACATACTAGATGATGACATCGATTTAGAGATCGACGCTAAAGAAAAAAAGTTCTGCTGTGATGCCGAAAAAAGAAGACGCATTGAGTTACTGATTGAGCAGCGTCGCCTAGAACAGGAATTACGAGAATTCTACGATTAAAGGCAGCCTTGACTGCCTTTTTATTACACCCTCGCGCTAGCCCTCTAACGCAGCACTGTCTCGCCTACATAATACCCAGCAGCAACCTGTCATCTTGGCATTATAAAACCTTAATCCCGCCGTCACACCAACGTCATTAATAAAGGGTTTGATTGATCCACCGACAACACAACCCCTTGGTCAGTAGTTATGAGTAATAAAATTCGCCTAGATGCGCTAGTCACTGAAAACTTAGATGAGATGGATAATGATTTCTTCATCGACCCTGAGCCAGGTCGACAGAAAAAAATCGCGAGGAAAAATCGTAAACGCAAAATGATTGAAGATTATATGGAGGATCGCTCACTCAAGCAGCATCTGAGAGAATCATATGATCTTTACTGAGCGAAGATAAAACAGCAGCACTCAACATCAGTGCTGCTGTTTTTTAATACTGCTCGGCCCTTTACGTTTCTTGGCAGGACGCCCTGCTGACACTTTTTTGCTCTTCTGTGCCTGTTTCGCGGCCATCCGCGTGCCGCTTACACCTTTCACAGCCTTAGTATTCTCTCGACGCTTAGGCGCCTCCTCAGGCGTTACCAGATGACCAGGCTTAGTGCCGATAAGATCTTCTCGGCCCATCTCCTTTAATTTCACCCGCAGATCTGACCAGTTTTCCGGATCGTGATAACGCAGCAGAGTTTTATGTGCTTTACGTTGCGCTTTATCTTTAGGGATATACAGCGTCTCACTCTTATAGGTAATCTGCTTTAGAGGATTCTTTTCCGAATGGTACATCGCCGTGGCCAGCGACATCGGTGAGGGATAAAAATTCTGTACCTGATCGACTTTGACATCATTCTGCTTTAACCACAGCGATAGACTCAACATGTCGTCATCGTCACAACCAGGATGCGCCGCGATAAAGTACGGGATTAGGTATTGCTTCTTACCCGCCTCAGCCGAGAACTGATCAAACATATTTTTGAAGTCATAATAGGTATCCATACCCGGCTTCATCATTTTACTCAGGGTGTTTTGTTCACTGTGCTCCGGCGCGATTTTAAGGTAGCCGCCCACATGGTAGGTCACCAGCTCCCGTACATACTCAGGATCTTTAACCGCTAAGTCATAACGCAGCCCTGAAGCGATGGCTATATTATGAATCCCCTCCATTTTACGGGCTTTACGGTATAGCTCGGTGGTCTGACTATGGTCCGTCACTAGGTTGCTACAGATCGTCGGATAAACACAGGACAGCTTACGACAATTCGATTGAATATCATCATCGTTGCAGTTCAGAAAATACATATTGGATGTCGGACCACCGAGGTCAGAGATCGACCCAGTAAAGCCCGGCACCTTGTCCCGTATCTCAGCCATCTCATTCAATATCGATTCATGGGAGCGGCTTTGAATAATACGGCCCTCATGCTCAGTAATAGAACAGAAGGTACAACCACCGAAACATCCGCGCATAATATTGATTGAAAAACGGATCATATCGTATGCAGGGATTTTATCCTTGCCATAGGAAGGATGAGGCACCCGCTGATAGGGCAAACCAAAGACGCCATCCATCTCTGGTGTTTCCAGCGGAATAGGCGGCGGATTAACCCACAACTCTCGATTGCCATGTTTCTGTATCAATGCTCGCGCATTGTGAGGGTTTGATTCCTGATGTAACACCCGAGAGGTATGTGCATAGAGCGCCGAATCTTTAGCCACTTTATCGAACGAAGGCAAACGAATATAAGTCGTTTCAGGATCCAGTTTCTCTTTACGCTTGAGCGGCATCGGAATAATCCGTATCGGCGAGATATGTTCATCCGCCTCAGACTCGGCTGGTGCAACAGAACTATCCGCCCCGCAGCGCTTAGTCGTAGGGTCGATTAACTTCTCCGCACCGCTTTGATCGGTACCAAAATCGTAAGGGTTCGGTAGTTTATCGATATTACCCGGCCAATCGATACGACTCGAATCAAGCTCAACATAGCCCGCAGGAGGGGCCTGCCGCAAAATAGCGGTACCGCGGATATTCGACAGCTCATCAATAGTTTTACCCGCCGCAAGGCCATGACTCAGCTCAACAATCGCCCGTTCCGCATTGCCATACAGTAGGATATCGGCGGTGGCATCGAGCAACACTGAACGACGCACTTTGTTGCTCCAATAGTCATATTGCGCGATGCGACGTAAGCTCGCCTCAATACCGCCCAACACAACGGGCACATCGTTCCATGCCTCCTTACAACGCTGGCTGTAAACAATGACCGCTCGGTCGGGGCGTTTGCCACCCTTACCACCCGCGGTGTAAGCATCATCATGACGTAACCGCAGATCAGCCGTATAACGATTGATCATTGAATCCATATTGCCGGCGGTAATACCAAAATAGAGGTTCGGTTTGCCCAAACTCATAAAGGCATCAGCACTGCGCCAGTCGGGTTGCGCAATAATACCCACGCGAAACCCTTGGGCTTCGAGTAACCGGCCCATCACGGCCATACCAAAACTCGGATGATCGACATAGGCATCACCGGTGACAATGATAATATCGCAACTATCCCAGCCTAGTTGATCCATCTCCTCCCGTGTCGTCGGCAAAAAAGGAGCAATGCCATAGCATTCAGCCCAATAACGGGGATAGGAAAATAGATCAGGGGCAGTTTTTTTCATGGAAATATCAGGAGGCAACTATAAATTAGGAGGATGCTAATTGTCGCAGAAACGGCCTCCGACAGATAGTAAAACCGTATTGCTTCTCGATGTTAGCTGGGCCTGCGGGCATAGTCATAGTAAAATGGTCGGAATTAAACACCAATGATTGAAAAGTATGAGCAGAGAAAAGCCCACCCCACCCGGCGATTATGAGTGCTGCGAAAGCGGCTGCTCCCCCTGCGTCTGGGATACTTACTATGAAGACCTAAACGCTTGGAATGCAGAACAAAAAGCAGCTAAAGAAGCCGCCAAAGACACGCAGCAAGCCACCACCGCACCAACTAGCGAAACACAAGGAGCTACACCCATGTCGGACCGAGCGTCGGTTATCTACCGCACCCATATCAAGCCTGAATGGATCGATTACAACAACCATATGAATGTGGCTTACTACGTTTTGATTTTTGATCTCGCTGGCACCGAATTGGTCAGCCAGATGGGCCTGAGTGAAGCTGAAACCAAAGCCACTCAAATCTCGTGGATGATTTTGGAAAATCATATTACTTATAACAACGAAGTGGTACTCAACCAACCCGTCGAGGTTCGTTGTCAGCTGGTCGATCATGACAGCAAACGGTTACACCTCTACTTTGAAATGTTCGCACAGAACCCAGATGGCAGTGAATACTTAGCGTCAACCTTAGAGCAGATGGCGATGTGTGTTGATCTGAGTAGCCGCAGTAGCAGCCCATTTCCAGCTCCTGTCTTGCAACAGATTCAAAGCATGGCAGAACAACAAGCTACCCTCGCTTCACCAAGCGGGATAGGCCGTCGCATCGGCATTCGCCGTCAAGCTGCTAAATAACATTCCCTCAATAGGGCTAAGCTACGGCTTTTGTTAACCATCAGGAAATACTGTGGACAGAGACACACTGGAAAGAGCGGCACAACGAGGCATCATCTCGCAACAGCAGTTGCAGCAGCTGATTCTGTTCAGCACCGCGGACCATAACGATGAGCCTATCGGTGAAGAGCAGTTGCGTTTTGTGCGCAATTTTGGCGATATTTTCATCACCCTAGGGGTGCTATTCGTCACCTTTTCGGTCGCGGTGATGCATCTGAATCAACTTGAATGGCTACTGCCCGCTGGCCTCTTTCTCGGGGCCGCGGAGTGGTTAGTACGGATTCGTCGACTCGCCCTACCCGGTATCGCTATTCTAGTATCTATACTTTATTTTCTCAGTAAAGCATTGGGTATTACTGAATTCGACACAGCCACTCTGCCGTTTCTCATACTCAGTGGCGCCTCGTTACTCTTTTATCTTCGCTACCGCATGCCCTTTAGTTTGCTACCCGCGGCGGCAGGCTTAATCGCCGCCACCGTCAGCATGATTGGCATCGATATACTGCAACACCAGATACTTTTTTCACTGCTCGGATTCATGGTTTTCTTGATCGCCATGGGTTTCGATGCTCGTGACCGTCAACGGCAGTTACGCGCCAGTGATTGTGGTTTCTGGCTCCACCTGCTGGCATCCCCGCTGATCGTGCATGGCATGATGACCTCGATTCTCTTTAGTGATTCAGGGCTATTAGAGCTAGGGACCAATCGTGAAATCGCCCTATTAGTTTTCTTTGTTGTTTTTCTACTCACCGCGCTCTTTGTTGACCGTCGAGCGATGCTGGTATCAAGCCTATCCTATGCAATTTATGCCATTTTCCAGGTTGTCAGCAGCAACCTGTTAGATGGTCATAATTTACCCTTGATGATCTTTATCTTCTTCGGCGTATTTATCATTCTATTCGGGACTTACTGGTATAAACTCAGACGGTTGATCTTCGCTCCACTGCGCAATAGCGCCTTGGCACGATTAGTCCCTGAACTCTAACCGAACAGACGAACGCGCCAACCCACATCCAACTAGACACCGCTATCAGACCGATCCATAACGGCCTGATAGCGAGTCGATATCGCTCAACCTGTACTCTCCCTTAATTTGGCCGCTTTTCTAGCTGAAAAATGATCCGCTACATTGGCCCCACAAGACTACTGATTTGCTCTAATATTTAACCATTCAACGAGGTTAAATTATGTGCTATTTAAAACGTTTTTTTGTACCGATCACCTGCCTACTACTGACGCTATCCTTAAACAGTTACGCGCAGGATATCCATGGTGGTCTCTCTATCAATGCTGGCCATCTACAGTTACGTATCAGTGACCGGCATATCGGTGCATTCCCATACGCCGAGCGCTCCGTTCGTTATCGCCACACAATGGAGCGTCGACAATATCATCACGCGCCAACTTACCGATCAAACCGACATTCGAGCAGCTACCCGCGATATCCCTCGGATACAGGCTATCAAAGAGGCATTATCCGTTCACACTCATACCTATTGCCGAATAACCGTGGCTATCACAGTCGCCAGCCTATGCATAAACACAAAATTCATCATTCAGACCTATCACGTCGACACTCATTAAATAGATATCCGAGTGATCGCAGATCTTATGACCGTGCGCCACCGCGCCATCATTACCGGCACGACTAACCATTATTCGTGAGGTTATTACCGGTCATCCAGCAGAAACCACTCAGCATAAAAAAATCAGACCTGATTGAATCAATAAATAGTATTCATACTCTCCACGGCAAGGCGTTCAACGGGTACAATGCTCAGCGATTGTTATCAACCGAACGGAAACCCCTTGCAAAACTTATACGCGCAAACCAAAGAGGCGTTCCTCACCGCAGATCCAGACCTCAAGATTCAACTGACCCAGCAGGCCGTCAGCCGCTGGAATGCGGGTGAATTAGAATGGCTCGATGGCGACACACCGGAATATCTCCAGCAACCTGGCCAGCCAGACAAACCAGACATAGTCTTACCGTCTGACGTAAACGCACGTAAGTTTGGCAAGGAAGAGGGTCGCGCAGCGCTCATTCATTCCCTCGCGCATATCGAGTTGACGGCGGTCAATTTAGCATTGGATGCCGTGTACCGTTATCGTGATATGCCGCAAGCATTTTACGCCGACTGGATGCAGTGCGCGGCCGAAGAAGCCAACCATTTTATGGCCCTACGCGGCCGTCTTCGAGAGATGGGTTATGACTACGGCAGCTTTAAAGCCCACGGCGAACTCTGGGGCATGGCCATCGACACCGCGGATGATATGTTAGAGCGGATGGGCATCGTACACCGAGCGCTTGAAGCGCGGGCGCTGGATGTCATCCCCAAAGCGATTCAGCGGTTTGATCAAGCGGGTGATAGCAGAATGATTGAAATCCTCACCATGATCGGTAATGAAGAGATCGGTCACGTCAGCTCCGGCACCCGTTGGTACCATTATCAATGCCAACAGCGACAACTCGAGCCGAACCAAACCTTCATTGACCTGCTATGGAAATATATGAAAGGCCCCCTAAAAGGCCCGCTTAATCACGAAGCTCGGTTGCAAGCAGGATTTACCGAACAGGAAATGACGATGATAAAGATGATGAAGCAAACAGGAAAAAGCTGATTTTTATCTAGTGCAACTTCGACTAACGCCTATAAAACCCCAATAAAAACAAGTCATTATAAAAATCTCTTGTCCCATATAGGCTACCCAAACTGGGTAATACTGAGCCTCGATTTAAGACCCATGAATTGCACCCAGTACAAAAAAGTATAGACTGTTGTTTATCCGGGCCCTTCTTGGCCGATACACGGCTCTACCTTCCAGCGGAGCCTTCCCTTGCAGTGGGGCCCGGGTCTCTTACCGTTTTAAGCCAGTCCGCATTGAAAAATCACTCCAGAAACCGCTTTACAAAGCATCTATCACTACCGACTGCCCCGCAGTATTTAGCGTCATTTCCCAAAGCAAAACTTACTCTAAACGGTCGACCTGTAAACTCAGGTGGTGAGTGTTATCGCTCAAAAACAGCTCACCATCACTGATCGTCAAAGATAGCTGCATACTGCGGCCGACAAAACAGTCTAGCTGCGCCACTTCACTATCATGGAATCGCCAAACGCTGACTTTCGGCAACTCGGCTAATGTCTTGCCCTGCTTACCCCACCAGACATCCACTTCACGACCATAGGCATAGAGTGAGATTTTTGGCGCGCGGCTCACCGCTTTACGCAATCGTTCGGGAGAGGCCTGGCCCAATTCGATCCAATGCTCAACGACGCCATCAGGACCTACCTGCCACAGCTCCGGCTCATCGGTGCTGGACAGCCCACGCGTAAAGCTTAAATCCTGATGATAGTTAAGACCGTAAACCAACAGCCGCACCATCATCCGCTGCAAGGTTTCAGAAGGATGCTGCGCCAATGTCAGATGACAGGTTTCATAACAATGACGATCCGTATCACTCAGTTGCAGTTCGACTTTATAAATTGTTGGCTTAAGCGCCATAGGATTTAACCTTATTTTGGAGGGCTTTTATTAGACAGGATGCGCTATTATAACGCTTTACCCTGCGGATAAAATTACTCTATGAAATGCCGTCCCCACTGTGGCGCTTGTTGTATTGCCCCTCAGATCAGCACACCTATACCCAACATGCCAGAAGGTAAGCCTGCGGGGGTGCCCTGCGCCAACCTAGATGATGAATTTAACTGCACGATTTGGAATACAGCATCCTTTCCTCCCCTGTGCCACAAGTTTCAGGCCAACATAGAACACTGCGGCGAAACCCAACAGCAGGCATTAACGATTCTCTCGCGATGGGAACAACAAACCGCACCGGATATTTAACCCCGCGGGGCAAGTCCGCTACACTATGCCTCTTGTATATATCGCCTTAATCCACGCACTCACGCGCAACCTCAATACCGGAACCCCTCTATGGATCTTAAATTTTTAGCCATCCGCGAACTGATTAAAGAAGCCGACGATAGTCTTGCCACAATCAGTGAGAAAGGCGGTGCTATCGATGTAGAAGACCCCATGGCTCAGCAACTGTTTAATGCGCTGGTGTCCGCCTACGGCAAACGCTCAGCACTGACGCACGGCTCATTTAATGAAGAGAACAGCGAAGGCTACCCCTTCATCGCCGGCTTTAAGAAATTTATCGACAGCACCCCCGATGATGCGACCTTTTTATCACTCTGTGATCAGGCCTTAGCGCAGCTAGCCGCATCACTACAGCAGCCTTCAGCTCGCTCGGCCACCGGTGGTTACGTTATTTTTATGTACTACTCATCGGACGTGTTCGATTACCTCTTGATTGGGCTGGTACGCGATAAGTCAGGCGTTGCCTTTGATCAAGACCTTAACCCGACCAAGGTGATAGAAGTCGATCTAGAAAAGTTACACCAAGCCGCTAAAATCAATATCACCACCTACAAAGAGGGCAGTGATAGCTACCTGAGCTTTATCGGCTCCCGTCGTAAAGGCGATATCACCCACTATTTTTCCAATGCCTTAGGCTGTACCGATGTGGTTCCGTCAAAAAAATCCACATCCGATCTCATAAGAGCCAGCGAAGATTTTTGTCGTCATTATCACCTTGAAGAGAAACAAGATGAGATCGTCGAGGATGTCGTCAGTTATCTATCCCGTCAACGGGAAGATAAACAGTCCGCCTACCTTCCTGACGTTGCCCAGATCTTTGATAATCACCTACCCCCAGAGCAAGCGGAACAAGCCACCGGCACCTTCAGTAAATTCGCTAATTCAGAGAACTATCAGGTCAGCCAAGAATTTCAGCCGCATACCAGTACGATCAATTCATACACCAAAGTAAAAGCCAAAATGGATAACTGGCAACTCGACTTTGCTAAACGCTCCCTTGGCAACCCCAACAGTAACAGTGAAATTGAGTTCGATCCGCAAACCAACTCATTACGCATTAACCGGTTATCAACCAAAGTCATAGAACAGTTAAAACAAGCGCTCAATGTCGATGATTAATCCAGAATCAAACCAATCTTGCCGGCACGGCTAGATTGGTTTTCTGCCACCGAATCGCCATCTAACAGCGCGATGCTGCCTCTTAAAATATTTTCATTGTGCGTTGCACAAAACGCTTGACCAACTGCTTTTTTCAACTAAAATAGCTCCTATTGTGCACTGCATCATTAACGTATGGAGAATACTATGACTACTACTTCTTTTGATTTCAAAAAACCTTTAGAGTCTGCTCAAGCATTGATGGGTCTGCAAACCGCCGCTGTAACTAAGACGGTTGAGCTACAGAAAAAAGCCGCTGAAGAGTTGACTGAGTTCTTCAAAGGGGAAGCTGAAAAAGCTAAAAGCCTGAAAACCCCTCAAGAATTCATGAAATTCAATCTTGAGTCAAACAAAGCACTGTTCGAACTGATGAAAGCTCAGGGCGAAGCATTCAGCGCGTTGGCAAAAGAATCTAGCGAAGAAACTATTGCAGAAATCACGAAACTCTCTAGCTAAGCTATACTTGTTTCGAAGAAACCCGGTAGTGGAAACTACCGGGTTTTTTTATAACTCAAAATTGTCGTGCTAACAGCAAAAAATCGCTTCAACGTCTATTTTTGTGCACTGCACAAAAATAATAATTGACTTTGATGATGGGATCGCTAAAATGGATTCCATTGTGCACTGCACCATAATCCTATTGGAGAACAACCATGACAACCCCTATCGATTTCACTAAATCTTTTGAATCCGTAAAACACCTGATGGAAATGCAAGCTGAAACCATCAGCAAATCTGTTGAACTGCAGAAGCAAGCTGGCGAGCAACTGGCTGCTTTCTTCAAAACTGAAGCAGAAAAAGCAAAAGAACTGAAAACACCTGAAGACGTTGTAAAATTCAACGTTGAAGCAAACACTTCATTGTTCGAAATGCTGAAAGCACAAGGCGAAGCATTCTCTGAACTGGCTAAAACAGCTGGCGAAAATGCAATGGCTGAAGTTTCAAAGTTAACTAAGTAAATTTCACTTAGTTCCCTTTAAGGCCCTGCTCATGCAGGGCCTTTTTTTATCTGTCCCTTAATACTGCCCTCCTTCTCAGACGTCGATTAGCCCCCCTCTCAGAACAAGCCCCTCAGAACAGTCATACTATGGCAACGGTTCGATGCTCAGGAAGCGCATATGAGCACTCAATATCGACACGATAACCCCATCTACGGCCCAACGGACAGTCGCATGCTTCCAAGCAAAAGAGAGTCCATTAGGCGATCAGCGTATCTCCCAAACGGAAGAAACACTAACAGGTAAACATTGTTCGCCCCACCTCTCGTTATTATCAATTCTATTGTTTGAGTCAGTTACGTTTCAACTTCTTAGAAGTGCGACACTGTTGCCACAGACCAATCTACAAACCAATCGAAGCGTTTTGATGACCAACTCGCTATCCAGCTACAACCCAACCCCCCTCATCACTTCCATCCCTGCTATTACCGATGAACCGATAAGATAAGGTGCAATGGGCCGAGCTTCAGTCAGACAAGCAATACGGGAAGACACCCCTCTGCTAATCGGCAATGGTTTCAGAAGCTAAGTAAGATAAAAGAAATAAAAATTAGATTAAACGCAAAGTAAAAAAAAGGCTCTACACCAGTGTGTAGAGCCTAAACGTGAAGTGAAACGCGCGATCCTTGATAGGGAGGCCCGAACGTCTGACTGCCACTTCGACATCTCAATACCGCCCATCATGATGGGCGGTACTCGTTAACCTAACCCGTGATCAGAAGCTGTCACCGGGAATACGCACAAAACCTTCCATTAACACCCGAGCACTACGACTCATCACCGCTTTTTTCGCGGTCCAGTCGCCATTGGCTTTTTGCTCTGCGGCAGCACCCACTCGCAGTGTGCCTGAAGGGTGCCCAAAGGTTACTGCTTCCCGCTCACCGCCACCGGCAGCAAGGTTGACTAATGTGCCTGGTACCGCAGCCGCCGTCGCAATCGCCACTGAGGCTGTGCCCATCATGGCATGATGCAGCTTACCCATCGACAAGGCGCGCACGCAGACATCGATATCCGATGCAGAAATCTCTTTACCACTCGAGGCGGTGTAATCCGTCGCAGGCGCTACAAAGGCTACCTTCGGCGTATGCTGACGGGCCACCGCTTCGCTAATATCACTGATCAAGCCCATTTTGACCGCACCGTAAGCCCGGATGGTTTCAAAACGCGCTAACGCCGCCGCATCTGAATTAAGATCTTTTTGCAGTTCGGTACCGGTATAATCGATATCCACCGCATTCAAGAAAATAGTCGGAATACCGGCATTGATCATGGTCGCCTTAAAGGTACCGACACCGGGCACTTCAAGATCGTCTACTAAGTTACCGGTAGGGAACATCGAACCTTCACCATCGGCGGGATCCATAAACTCGATCACCACTTCGGCGGCGGGGAATGTCACACCGTCTAACTCAAAATTACCGGTTTCCTGCACTTCCCCATTGCTGATTGGCACATGGGCAATAATGGTTTTCTTGATATTCTTCTGCCAGATACGCACAACACAGATACCATTATCCGGGATACGTGCGGCATCGACGAGGCCGTTACTAATCGCAAAAGCACCGACCGCAGCGGTCAGGTTACCGCAGTTACCCGACCAATCAACGAAAGCCTTATTGATCGCAACTTGGCCAAACAGATAATCAACATCGTGATCAGGCTGCTCACTTTTATCCAAAATAACGGTTTTACTGGTGCTTGAGGTCGCGCCCCCCATCCCATCGATCTGCTGACCATAAGGATCAGGGCTACCGATCACCCGTAACAGAATCTTATCCCGCGCTTCACCTGGCACCTGAGCGGCTTCCGGTAGATCCTGACGACGGAAAAATACACCTTTACTGGTTCCGCCACGGATATAGGTAGCGGGTATTTTAATCTGGGGAGCAAATGTCATGACTATATTCCTGTGTCTCTAAACATCATTGATTGATGATGCTCTTATTCAGAAAGTACTTAATGAGGTTACCTCTACCACTAACGAGGCGATAAGCTGATTAAATACTCTGCTATATCAAATTAGGGCCAGACAGAAAAGACTGTCCAGCCCTACACAACAGCGACTTAGCTGTTCGCTTCGAGGAAGTCCTGTGCGAAACGCTGCAGTACGCCACCAGCACCGTAGACATGCACTTCTTCAGCGGTATCTAAGCGGCAGGTCACGGGGATCTCAACCACTTCACCGTTGCGACGTGTCATCACCACAGTCAGATCACAGCGTGGGCTGATCTCGCCAACAACGTCATAGGTTTCAGTACCGTCAATGCCGTAAGTATTGCGGTTATCACCGGCCTTAAATTCCAGTGGTAACACGCCCATACCCACCAAGTTTGTCCGATGGATACGTTCAAAGCCTTCGGCAACGATGGTTTCAACACCCGCCAAACGAACCCCTTTGGCCGCCCAGTCACGGGAAGAACCTTGACCGTAGTCGGCACCCGCAATAATGATCAGCGGTTGCTTACGTTCCATATAGGTTTCAATCGCTTCCCACATGCGGCTTTCGGTGCCTTCCGGCTCGATCCGTGTCAACGAACCCTGCTTCACTTCACCGTTTTCATCACGGCACATTTCGTTCAGCAGTTTAGGGTTGGCAAAGGTCGCCCGCTGCGCGGTGAGGTGATCGCCTCGGTGCGTTGCATAGGAGTTAAAGTCTTCTTCCGGCAAGCCCATCTTGGCGCAGTATTCACCGGCCGCACTGGATGCCTGAATCGCATTAGAAGGCGACAGGTGATCGGTGGTGATGTTGTCACCTAGCACTGCAAGCGGCACCATACCTTTCATGGTACGCTCACCCGCCAAGGCACCTTCCCAATAAGGAGGTCGACGGATATAGGTGGTCTGTGGACGCCAGTTATACAGTGGGCTAATCGATTTTTCGGCCTTACCCAGGTCGAACATCGGGATGTAAACCTGCTTGAACTGTTCAGGTTTAACACAGCTTGCCACGATCGCATCGATCTCTTCATCGCTCGGCCAGATATCTTTCAGCGTAATCGGGTTACCGTCTTTATCGGTACCCAACACATCTTTTTCGATATCAAAACGAATAGTCCCGGCAATTGCATAGGCAACCACTAATGGTGGTGATGCCAAGAACGCCTGTTTCGCGTAAGGGTGGATACGACCATCGAAGTTACGGTTGCCCGACAGTACCGCCGTGGCATAAAGATCACGATCGATAATCTCTTGCTGAATCTTAGGATCAAGGGCACCACTCATGCCGTTACAGGTTGTGCAGGCATAACCGACGATACCAAAACCCAGCTTTTCCATTTCGGACAGCAAGCCCGCTTCTTCAAGGTAAAGCTTGGCGACTTTAGAGCCCGGTGCAAAAGAGGTTTTAACCCAAGGTTTACGCACTAAGCCCAGCTCATTCGCGCGACGGGCAATTAAACCAGCCGCCACCACGTTGCGAGGGTTAGAGGTGTTGGTACAGGAGGTTATTGCAGCAATGATGACTGCACCATCCGGCATCAAGCCTTCTTTTTCTTCGGCCAGCGCTTCATCAAGATGAACCGCAATACCGCGAGACTCTAGATCAGCGGTAGGCAAACGACGGTGTGGGTTGGAAGGGCCGGCCATATTACGGCAGACGCTCGACAGATCAAACTCCAGCACACGACCATATTCAGCATCAACTAAGTCATCCGCCCATAGGCCGGTCTCTTTAGCGTATTGCTCAACCAGTGCGACTTGCTCAGGCTCACGACCGGTCAGCTTGAGATAATCAATGGTCTGGTCATCGATATAGAACATACCCGCAGAGGCACCAAATTCTGGCGTCATATTGGAGATCGTTGCACGGTCACCAATGGTCAGATCTTTAGCTCCGTCACCGAAGAATTCTAAATAAGCAGACACCACTTTGGCGTTACGTAAGAACTCGGTGATCGCCAAGACCACATCGGTCGCGGTGATACCCGGCTGACGTTTACCGACCAGTTTGACACCGATAATCTCCGGCAGACGCATCATCGATGGACGGCCTAACATCACCGTTTCAGCTTCTAATCCACCCACGCCGATAGCAACAACACCCAGCGCATCGACATGCGGTGTATGGCTATCCGTACCGACACAGGTATCAGGGAAAGCAACGCCATCACGGGATTGAATCACCGGTGACATTTTCTCTAGGTTGATCTGGTGCATGATGCCGTTACCGGCAGGGATCACATCGACATTATCAAAGGCGGTCTTACACCATTCAATAAAGTGGAAACGGTCGTCATTACGACGATCTTCAATGGCACGGTTTTTCTCAAAGGCATCTGGATCGAAACCCGGCGCTTCAACCGCCAGCGAATGGTCAACAATCAGCTGTGTTGGTACCACTGGGTTTACTTTTGAGGGGTCACCACCTTGATCGGCAATCGCATCGCGCAGACCGGCAAGGTCAACTAGCGCTGTCTGGCCAAGAATATCATGGCAAACCACACGGGCCGGATACCAAGGAAAGTCAAGATCTTGCTTACGCTCAATCAGCTGTTTCAGCGAGTCGGTTAGCGCGGCAGGATCACAACGTCGCACCAGTTGCTCAGCCAACACCCGAGAGGTGTAAGGCAGTGTTGCATAAGCCCCCGGTTTAATAGCATCGACGGCCGCGCGGGTATCGAAATAATCTAAGTCGGTACCGGCTAAGTGTTTACGGTATTCAGTGTTCATATAACACCTGTATTGAAAATATTATCGTCAGCCAGAAGGGGACGTATCCCCTTCTGTCTTTACTTGAAAATCTAATTGATAGCGTTATTAAACAGAAGGTTTGAATAGCGCTAATCAATAAAACTAGGCGCGATCGGCAATGTCGATCCACTCAGCACTTTCTGGCCCAGTGTAATCGGCCGATGGACGGATGATGCGGTTATTCGCCCGCTGTTCCATCACATGAGCAGCCCAGCCTGATGCCCGTGAGCACACAAAAATAGGCGTGAAGAGTGCGGTAGGAATGCCCATGAAGTTGTACGCAGAGGCATGGAAAAAGTCAGCGTTACAAAACAGCTTTTTCTCTCGCCACATGACCGCTTCAACCCGTTCAGACACGGCATATAGTGATTCATCACCGGCGTGATCTGAGAGTTTTTTAGACCACTCTTTAATGATCGCATTACGCGGGTCCGATTCACGATAAATCGCATGACCAAAGCCCATGATCTTATCTTTACGGGCCAGCATCGCCATGATTTCAGCTTCAGCTTCTTCTGGTGAGTGCCAGTTTTCAATCATCGCCATCGCCGCTTCATTGGCTCCACCGTGAAGAGGTCCACGCAATGAACCAATGGCTGCTGTGATACAGCTATGAATATCAGACAGTGTTGAAGCACATACCCGAGCAGTGAAGGTGGATGCGTTAAATTCATGCTCCGCATACACAATCAGAGAGGCATGCATCACATCAACATGCAATGGAGCAGGCTTTTTATCGTGCAGTGTCCATAGGAACTGCTCACCGATAGAGTCCGCATCGGTTTCAACATTGATACGTTTGCCATGGTGGCTAAAGTTGTACCAATAGTTGATCATGCCTGGGAAGATAGCCAGCATCCGATCAATATGATCATGCTGTTCGTCGAAACTCATTTCGGTTTCGAGGTTACCCAGCATTGAACAACCGGTACGCATAACATCCATAGGATGAGCATCGGCCGGAATCTGTTCCAGTACCGTTTTGAGTGCGTCAGGCAGTGCGCGCATACTTTTCAGGCGCGCCTTATAGGCATCTAACTCACCTTGGTTTGGTAGCTTGCCGTACAGCAGCAAATAAGCCACTTCTTCAAACTGCGCTTTAGCCGCCAACTCTTTGATATCGTAGCCACGGTAAGTCAGGCCTGCGCCTGATTGGCCTACAGTACAGAGTGCCGTTTCACCTGCGGACTGACCACGCAAACCCGCACCACTCAGTTTCTTAGCTTCTGCCATCCTATCTCTCCTTTCTGCTTCCGGGTCTAAATATTCATGGCGACCCGTTACAGTATTATTGCTTTGGTTATATCAACATAACCCGGCCACAAAGGCCGGGTTCAGCGCTAGGCTGATTACTTGTTTTTACCTTCTTTAAACAGTGCATCAAGCTTCTGTTCAAAATCGTGATAGTTCAAGAAATCATACAGATCCATACGTGTCTGCATGGTATCAATCACGGCTTTCTGATCGCCGTCACGCAGAATCGCTTCAAAGACATTCAATGCTGCTTGGTTAGCCGCACGGAACGCAGACAGAGGATACAACACCATGTTCACGCCGTTTTCAGCCAGCTCTGTTTTATTGAACAGCGGAGTCGCACCAAACTCAGTGATGTTAGCCAGCAGGTTCGCACCCTTAATGCCATCAGCAAAGGCTTTGTAATCATCCAAGGTATGTACTGCTTCAGCGAAGATCGCATCAGCACCCGCCTCTAAACAAGCCTGGGCACGATCAACAGCCGCATTCAAGCCTTCCATCTGAAACGCATCGGTACGAGCAATCAGGAAGAAGTCGTCATCGGTTTTAGCATCAGCCGCCGCTTTAATACGATCGACCATCTCTTCAGTCGATACGATCTCTTTGTTAGGACGGTGACCACAACGCTTCTGCGCTACCTGATCTTCAAGGTGACAACCCGCGGCACCGGCTTTAATCGTTTCTTTAATGGTTCGGGAAATATTAAACGCCCCGCCCCAACCGGTATCGATATCAACGATCAGCGGCGTTTCGACAGCACTGGAGACACGACGTACATCTTCCAACACATCATTCATCGTAGTCATACCCAGATCGGGTAGGCCGTAAGATGCGTTGGCGATACCACCACCGGACAGATAAACCGCACGATGACCAACGCGCTCAGCCATCATGGCGTGATAAGCGTTAACAGTACCGACAATCTGTAGTGGATTAGTCTCTTCGAGTGCTTTGCGGAAACGTCCGCCTGCGGTCAGTTTGCTCATGGGTTACTCCCTCTCTTCTTTGTTCGCTGGATTCAAACGTTCTTCAATGTTGCGGCGTGCCCGACCGATATGTCGGCGCATCAGCAGCTCCGCTAGCTCGCCATCCCTTTCTTCTATCGCATCAAGGATACGATGGTGTTCTTTCAGGGCGCGCTGTGGACGTGATTTAGAAACGCTGAATTGATAACGGTACATACGTACCAGGTGATAAAGCTCGCCACCGAGTAGTTCAAATAGCTTAGTATTTTTGCTGGATTGAACAATCCGATAGTGAAAATCAAGGTCGCCCTCTTTTTGAAAATAGGCTCGACCATCGATCTCTTGAATGTTTTTCTCATGCTGATAGAGCAACTCGCGGAGGCTGTTAATCTCATCTGTCGACATATTATCCGCCGCCAGTCGACATGCCATACCCTCAAGCGCTTCACGAATACGATAGATTTCAACCAGTTCTTCCGGTGTCAGGGAGACAACGCGGGCACCCACATGGGGAATTCGAACCACTAACCGCAGCCCTTCAAGCTGGCGAATCGCTTCGCGCAGAGGCCCACGGCTGATGCCGTAAGTACGGGCCAACTCAGGCTCACTGATCTTCTGACCCGGCGGGATATCACCGCGCACAATCGCAGTGATCAACTGCCCGCTGACTCGATCGGCCAAGGTCCGCACTTCGGTTGAGCTCTCGGTTAATTCTATAATTTCTGCCATTACAACCTTCTTATTGGATTGTCGACAATCTCGTGATTTTGGTAACGATACAGACCTGAAATGCCAGCGTCAACAATATTAACGGCGAAACTGTCAACATACTACAAAAGTATAGGGGTATGCCCTAGGTAATTTCTAGATACATTCTAGGTAAATTAAAAACAAAAAAAAGCCCCGTATGACGAGGCTTTCAGTCTAGTTGATAAGGGTGAATCAGGCCAGAAAACGGAGTAATTCGGCATCCATGATGCGGGCTATTTGACGAGGCTTCTGAAAAGGGAGCGAGTGATCCGTGCCAGGGACCATAAAATAGTGCCAATTAGGGAGCCGTTCAGCTAAATCCCGCTGATACTGGTGCATCAGCTCAACACTCTGGCCACCGATAAAGCTGGTCACATCACCTTGGGCAGCCACTAACGCCTCTCGATCAATGGTATTAATCGTCTCGGTGACACAGTTTAAGGCGTTGGCAAACCCTAATGGACGTGCTCCAAGACGCTGGATTGTCAACAACTCTACCTGAGGCGTCACTTTACGGTTAGGTGATATTGTATCCAAAAAGGCTTTGATGCCGGTTTCCGCCTGATCCTGTTTCAGCTGTTCGGCTGCTGCACTAAACTGATGACGCAGATCGATCGTTGATTCCCAGCTAGGCCGATCCAATACCGCCGCTTCCAGTAAATACTGTTTCTGTACGCGATCATGATAACGCTGTTTATATAGAAGCGAGACCATCCCCCCCATCGAGTAACCCGCTAAATCAAACTGCCACCAGCCGAGGTGATCAACCAATGCCCCGATATCTGACACCAACTCCGTCACCGTGAACGCATACTCTTCACCATCGGGATAACGGGTGTTGCCCGTCCCCCGTTGATCTGGAATCAAAATCTCATCCCACTGGCCCACCAGCATAGCGATGGCGCCCCAAGTATCCTGACCGGCCACGCCGGCACCGTGCAACATGACTAAACGGCGCGGTTGCCCCTCGCATTGTTTACGGTATAACTGATAACTAATCTGCTGATCGGGTAGGTTAAATTGCTGCGAACTTATCTTATAAGGGTGCTTTATCATCGTTCTGTCTAATTGCTCTGGGTTGTGCGGGGAAGTGCTGTAAAAAATAGGCATAATATCCTGTTGTCACGCAGAATGCCTGTGACGGACAAAAAAACCTCAGCATCTCGCTTTCATCAGCCCGTCTCGCTACAATCGACATCAGACTCTGATCTGCAATATCGGGGATTAACCATCTTAGTGGCTTAGTTTAGCGGCTCGGATTTAATGATACGGCGACACACTCATCACCGTCGCGGATATAACAATGGCCGGTCTTAGCTGAAGTCCGGCAAGCATAAAGGTTCCTCGGGTGTACAGACTTTTTCCACTCTCCTATCTAGCTAACTCTACCCTCTATTTCGAACGCATCCGCCATCTACCGGCGCCGGTGATGCTAGATAGTGGCAAACCCTCAGGTCAGTATGGTCGCTATGACATTATTGCCGCCGACCCAGTGGCTCAACTCAGCTATCAAGACCGCTTAACCGACATCAGCACCGCGTTAACCAAACAACAGCTGAGTGGCAACCCCTTTACCCACCTGCAAAACCTATTCAATCAATATCAGCTAAGCTGTCCATCACCCCATCAAGCAGACATCAAAGCGCTCCCTTTTTGCGGGGGAATACTGGGTTATTTCGCTTATGATTTAGGCCGCAGCTTAGAGTCACTGCCGGAACAAACGATCAGTGATATCGACCTACCCGATATGCACGTGGGCATCTATGGCTGGGCGGTCATTGTGGATCATCAACAACAAACTGCCGCCTTAATGACCACCCCTCTTATCGACGAAACCGAAGCTGCGGCGGTGTTACAGCAACTCAATAGCGCCCCGATTAAGCAAACCGGCGATTTTAACCTCAGCGCCCCCTTTACCAGCAATATGAGCGAAGCGGAATATCATGCCTCACTCACCCGCATTAATGACTACATTCACTCGGGTGATTGTTATCAGGTGAACTTTGCTCAACGTTTCAGCAGCGGTTATCAGGGGGATCCTTGGCAGGCCTATAAATACTTACGCGAACATGCACCAACGCCCTACTCTGCTTATATAGAAACGAATCATGGCGCGATACTCTCCCATTCACCCGAGCAATTTTTAGAGGTGCGTCATTCCCGAGTAACCACTAAACCCATTAAAGGCACCCGCCCACGGGGAGACAACCCCGCACTGGATGCCCAACTTAAACTGGCGCTGCACGATAGCGAGAAAGACCGGTCGGAAAACCTCATGATCGTCGATCTGATGCGCAACGATATCAGTAAAGTATGTGAACACGGCACTGTGCGCGTACCTAAACTATTTGCCGTCGAATCCTACGCTAACGTGCATCACCTCGTGAGTACTATCACCGGCAAACTCGCGGCGGACAAAAGCCCAATAGAATTACTCGAGCACAGTTTCCCCGGCGGTTCCATCACCGGCGCACCCAAGATTCGTGCCATGGAAATCATTGAAGAACTCGAACCCCATCGCCGTTCGGTTTACTGCGGCTCCATCGGCTATCTCAGTTTTTCCGGCCAGATCGATACCAGCATCACCATCCGCACCCTTATCTGCCAAAAAGGTCAGATCCACTGCTGGGCCGGCGGCGGCATCATCGCCGATTCAGACATAGCCGATGAATATCAAGAAACCTACAACAAGGTAAACAACCTACTCAACGCCTTAGAAAAAACGATGAAATAACGTCATAACCACAGCGCCTTTCCACACAAGGACAGGCACTCTTTAATTCGATGAGTTCCGAACAAGGACAGGCACTGCTGAATTTTGATGCATTACTATTCCTCCTCTAATAGAGTCTCCAACTGGACAGGCACTCCTTATTTGACAAACCAGATATCCAGTCCTAATCTCAAAACCAGCATTGATTAACACATCGATAAAAGGACTTTACCGATGACTCGACCTCGACAGGAACTCGTATCTCTTCAAAACACACCCTATTATCATGTCGTCTCCCGCTGCGTACGTCGTTCGTATTTATGCGGTGCAGATCCTATTTCCGGCAAAAATTACGACCACAGACGCCAGTGGATTGAAGATCGCATACGGATTTTATCCTCTCTATTTGCTATCGATGTTTGTGCCTATGCTGTCATGTCTAACCACCATCACCTAGTGATCAAAATATGCCCCGATCAAGCCCAGTCTTGGACGGATATGGATGTTGCTAATCGCTGGACGAGTTTATTCAAGGGTCCACTACTAGTACGCAAATGGATATCCGGTGAGTCTTTAAGCGCTGCAGAAATAGAAACCGTTAGTCAGATCATCGAGGTCTACCGAGAGCGCTTGAGCAGCCTTAGTTGGTTTATGAAATGCTTAAATGAACCGATTGCTCGACAAGCTAATCAGGAAGATCAGTGCACCGGACACTTTTGGGAATCACGTTTCAAATCCCAGGCCTTATTAAGTGAAGAAGCCCTGCTATCCTGCATGGCCTATGTAGACCTGAATCCGATACGATCTGAAATGGCCGAAACACCAGAAGATTCAGCACACACCAGCATTAAAGAACGTATCAACCCAGCATTCGACCTAAACGGCGCGATCCTATCACAACAAGAACAGAAGACACTGCAGCATTTTGACTACCCAATAAAGCCTCTTGCGCCACTAAAAGAGAGCATCAAGAGTAATGCGCAGACAGACATCTCATGTTGTTTAAAAGACTATCTGGAACTTGTCGACAACACTGGTCGGACGGTTCAAAAAGACAAACGAGGTGCTATCCCACTGCATCATCCGTCTATTCTCGAACGATTGAGACTAGACTCACAAAACTGGCTTCGCAATGCCACAGAATTTGAGCAACTCTACCCAAAAAAATTTGCGGCCAGACGCCAAGCTAAGCAACGATCGAAACAAATTGCTTAAGCTATACTTCAGCAACCCCACCATCAATCAGCTCCGTGATGAGCTATTCACTAATCCCAAAATCGTGGTAAGCCTTCAATTAATGAAACTCGGCCCAACAGGCTCTTTCAAGCTCAACGACCAATAAGCTAATCGCTTCCCTTAGATGAAGGTATTGTCAGGAGTGCCTGTCCCACTTAAAAACTTTGCCTAAAGTGCCTGTCCTTTCTAATTTGCGTCCCTTAGATGAAGGTATTGTTAGAAGTGCCTGTCGCATTTAAACACCGCGATCCTATCACAACAAAAAAACATTCAGTGCCTGTCCCTTCAAAAAAAGAGATGCGCCTGTCCTATCAAAAGACTTTAGTGCCATCAGGCAACAAACCACGGCTCTACATCCTGCTTTACGCTATAATGTGCGTTACTCTCCTTTGCCGAGCTAGCCGAGCCTCTATGTCATTTTCAAACCTTGGATTATCTGATCCGATTCTACAAGCCATTAACGAACTGGGTTATACCGCCCCTACGCCGATTCAGAAACAAGCGATTCCGCTGATTCTGTCCGGTAAAGATCTGATCGCTACCGCACAAACCGGCACCGGTAAAACGGGGGCCTTTGTTCTGCCGATACTGGAGCGTTTTAATCAAGAACGCACGCTGCGAGGCAAACGAATCCGGGCGTTGATTCTCACCCCTACCCGGGAGTTAGCCATTCAGGTCGCCGAAAATGTTGCGCAATACAGTCGCCACCTGAACCTTAGCTCAATGGCGGTTTATGGCGGTGTGGATGCCGAGCCACAAAAAGAGCGGCTGATCGAAGGGGTCGATATTCTGGTAGCGACGACCGGTCGCCTTCTGGATCTCGCCCATCAGCGGGCATTGCACTTTGATGAACTAGAAGTGCTGGTCTTAGATGAAGCCGACCGCATGGTGGATATGGGCTTTGTCGGTGATATCAATAAGATCATCGATCGCTTGCCTGAAGTCCGCCAGAATCTGCTATTTTCAGCCACGATGAGTGACGATGTTCGCGATATTGCCGATCGTTTCACCGATAGCAAAGTGGCCAGCCCCGCTGTTGAAATATCGGTTTCACCCAAAACCAAGGCGGCTAGCACGATCGACCAGTGGTTAATCACGGTCGATAAGGACACTAAATCTGCCCTCTTGAGCCATCTCATTAATGAGCAGCAGTGGGATCAGGCGCTGATTTTTATCGAGAAAAAACATGCGGCGGCCAAACTCGTGGTGCAGCTGGCTAAGCGTGGCATCGTTGCCGAAGCCATTCATGGTGATCGCAGCCAAATGATGCGTGAGAAAATTCTCGCTGATTTTAAATCCGGTAAACTCAAATATTTAGTCGCCACCGGTGTTGCCGCCCGAGGTTTGGATATTGGTGAACTCAGCCGCGTCGTGAATTACGATCTGCCTTTCAAGCCTGAAGATTACATCCACCGTATTGGCCGTACCGGTCGTGCTGGTGCCACCGGCGAAGCGATCTCTTTTGTTGCCATGGGTGATTTCAAAAACCTCTGCGCTATTGAGAGCCGCTTAGATCATCTTATCGAACGTAAAGAGATCGAGGGTTTCCCCGTCAGAAAAGAGGTGCCGATTTCCGTTTTGAACTTTGTGCGTACCAGTAAACCACCGATGCCTAAAGCGCCGTCGAAAAAGCCCGCAAGAACGCATACTAAACAATCCAGTAAAACCTCTTCTGATGACAAGGACGAAAACCGGCCTAACAGACATATCTGGGGTTAAGCGAGACGCCTACTTTTATCGGCTTGCACAAACAACAGCCTTCATCCATAGCTAAAGAGCGTTGTACGCTCTTTAGGCTTTTCGGCAAGGCCTACTCGACACTCACTGAATAAGCTATTTAATCCGTGACCATGGCATTCAACAGCTCGGCATTGGTTGGGTATGTCTCTAATAGTTCAACCAGTTTTCTTGCCCCATCGATGGGTTTAAGATTAGTCAGTGAACGGCGCAATGTTCGTACTTTGGCAATATCTTTGGCATCGAGCAGTAGTTCTTCTCGGCGGGTGCTACTTTTTGCGATATCCAGTGCGGGGAAAACACGATAATTGGCAATGTCCCGTGATAAAACGATTTCCATATTGCCGGTACCCTTAAACTCCTCAAAGATCACCTGATCCATACGGCTCCCGGTATCCACCAAAATAGTCGCGAGTATCGTCAATGAACCGCCATTCTCAATCTTTCGTGCAGCACCAAAGAGCTTACGAGGTATCTCCAGCGCTCTAGCATCAACACCACCCGACATAGTACGACCACTGCTTTTTTGCTCGGCATTATGCACCCGTGACAGCCGGGTGAGGGAATCAATCACAATCATCACATCATGACCTTCCCCCGCTTCTTTACGTGCCTGACTCAATAATTCATTAGCCACGCGCACGTGCTGAGCATAACTTTCATCCGATGATGAGGCATGAACCTCAGCCGTGACACTGCGTTTAAAATCGGTCACCTCTTCGGGCCGCTCGTCTATCAGCAGGGCATACAGTTTGATCTCTGGATACGCCGTACCCACCGCCTGACAAATATCCTTTAGCAGAGTCGACTTACCCGAACCTGGAGGGGCCACCACTAAACCACGCTGCCCCATACCGATGGGCGTAATCAGATCCATCGCCCGCATCGACAGTTTCTGTGAACCCGACTCAAGCCGGATACAGGGGGTCGGGTGGATCGCAACGCCATTTAAAAACCGCTTTTGTGGATCCGTTTCATACGGCTCACTATTCGCCTCAGCAGCGCTGGTATCTTTTGGTTGTTTTACTTTCAAGCTTAGTTTTTTTCGCGTCATGGTATCGATCTATCGCTCGGACAATTAAATGATTTATCTAACAGCATGGGTAAACGTTTGATAAAACTGGTATTTGGCTCTTCTCTTCAGCGCAAGTCTATAGAAACTTAATCGATCTGCTTAACCTATCCGCTTAGTCGACCCACTTAATCGACTAACTTTCTCGACTAACTTTCTCGACTAACTTTCTCGACTAACTTAATCAACCGACAGCGCATCCACCTCTGCCGAGCTTAAGGTACGCCACTGCCCACGCTCGACATCTAACCGCAGGCTGCCAATTTGTTCACGGTGCAATGATTTAACACGGTTGCCGATGGTAGAAAACATCCGTTTAACCTGATGAAAACGCCCCTCGGTAAGGGTTAAGCGCACATCATAAGGGTCGATCACCTGCAACTTAGCGGGCAGTGTGATCTGGGATTCCCCTTGCAGTCGCAACCCTTGCTGAAAACGCAACGCAGCATCCTCAGTGATGGGCCGCGATAATGTCACTCTATACACTTTTTCACACTGTTGCTTGGGCGACGTCAAATTAAAAGACCAATGTCCATCATCGGTAATCAGCACCAAGCCAGTGGTATCGGCATCTAATCGACCGGCAATATGCAGTTCATTGATACGCTCCACCTTCAGCAGGTTAAGCGCCGAAGGGTAGTGTTCATCAACATTGGAACAGATCATATCAGCCGGTTTATTCAATAGATAATAGCGAAAAGGCCTAAGGGTTAATATCTGTCCATCCAGCAGCACGCGATTATTTTTGTGCACCTGAGCCGAGCAATCAATCACCGACTGCCCATTAACCGCAACCCGTCCACTCTCAATCAACGCCACGGCATCAGAGAGCATATAGTCAGTACTTTTACAGATATATTTATCTAAACGCATAACACCGGCTCATGGGCTGGATTTTCCAAACGTTCTGATGATCATAAAATGAAGGTTCAAGCAATCAAGCGCTAATATCGCGACTCGCCTCTAAACCAAAAAAGAGCGCCTGAGCGCCCTTAACGTTGTTCTAGTGAACCACCGAGTAACAGGCTAGTTCAGCGAAACCTAAGCGCTGACTTAAAGCGTCAATTCGCGGTTACTCGCCTTTAGAAACTCTTGTTTGAGCTCAGCAAAGGTGTGCACCGCCGGGAATTGCGGGAACTCGTCGATCACATTCTGAGGTGCATGAAACAGCACGCCTGCTTCAGCCTGAGTTAGCATCGTGGTGTCGTTATAAGAATCACCGGCAGCGATCACTCGGTAGTTTAACAACTGAAAAGCCCTGACAGACTGACGCTTAGGATCTTTCTGACGCAGGGTATAATCGGTGATCCGACCATTGCCATCAACTTCCAGCTTATGACACAACAGAGTCGGATAACCCAATTGCTTCATCAGCGGTGCAGCGAATTCGTAGAATGTATCCGACAAAATCACCACCTGAAAGCGTTCACGCAGCCAGTCGATAAACTCTCGTGCGCCTTCTAGGGGCGACAAACGATCGATAGTGGCTTGAATCTGTGGCAGAGTCAGACCGTGCTCATCGAGAATACGCAAACGCTGCTTCATCAGCACATCGTAATCAGGGATATCGCGGGTGGTCGCTTTCAGTTCTTCAATTCCAGTTTCTTCAGCGAAAGCGATCCAAATCTCAGGGATCAGTACACCTTCTAGGTCAAGACATGCGAGTTCCACAAGCGACTCCTCAATAATGGCAAATGCGAATGGTACGTTCGCAGTGATTCGTAAATATGTGCGCAGATTCTACCGGATTAAGCGGGTGTTGCAACGGCTTCCATACCCGCTTTGCACCGGCTGTAGCTCATTAGCAACGCACACTCATACCGTACTTATTAGTATGTCAGCCTAAATACCTCGCTTAAACAGCAAAATAGTCCATCAATGCCACTGCTCTACCGCGTAATCGATAAAGGCCCGGACCACCGGTTGTTGATAGCTGCGCGATAGATATACCGCCCACACCGCCTGTGCCGGTAATGTAAAGGTGGCCGGTAATGCTACGAGTTCACCGTTTTCTAGATAGTCTTCAACTAAATCCGAAGGCAAACGAGCGATCCCCATCCCCGCACGCGCGGCATCAACCAGTGTCACCGCATCATTGGCTCTTAGAGGGCCACGCACCTTAACCTCTTCACCGGAGGGAAAGTACCACTGTGACTGATTGAGATGCACCAAACAACGATGCTGACTGAGCTCGGCAATGGTTGTTGGCACGCCCTCCTTTGCCAGATAAGCCGGTGCGGCACACAGCACCGGCCCCGACTCAAACAGCTGACGAGCGATCAGATTATCATCCGGCTGATGGGTATAACGTAAAGCAATATCCACCCGCTCATCCACCAGCTGGGCATTTTTATCAGACAGTAAAAACTGAAAGCTGACATTTTTATGCAATTGACAGAAGCCCTCGATCAACTGCAATAATTTTGACTGACCTATCCCAATGGGCGCGGCAATACGAATATCACCGACCAACCCTTGGCTATATTGCTGGGCACTGTTTTCAAGCGCGGCGGCATCATTGAGTATCCGTTCGCAAATACGTAAGGCCTCCTCCCCTGCGGTGGTTAAACTCACCCTTCGAGTGGTGCGATGTAACAGACGCACCTGCAGCCAGTCTTCAAGTTCCTGAATATGTCGAGTCATGCGCATACGGGGAATATTCAACTGATCGGCGGCTTGAGTGAAACTGCCCAGTGCCGCCACCTCAACAAAACTGCGCATCGCATCCAACTGCACCATCAATTAGATTCCTATTTGTTACAAATAAGCTCAATTCTACATATTTATCACCCATAGTGTTATCAATAAACTGTACTCAATCCTTAATCAACGGGCATCACAAATGCCAGGAGTACACACATGAACATAGCAATTTTAGGTGCATCCGGCTGGATCGGTTCCACTATCGCAGCAGAAGCAGCTGAACGGGGCCATAACGTCATTGGTCTAGCGCGAGACAGCAGTAAACTGGCCGATACCATTGCAACCAAGCATGACTTTGATATTCAAAAAGATGATATCAGCAACGTGATTGACGATGCCGACGTGTTGATCGTAGCCATTGGCGGACGTGCAAAGGGAAACCATGAGATCGTCCCAGCTAGCGCCAAAAAATTATTGGCCGCATCAACCTCACTGAACCGTCTGGTCTGGGTCGGTGGTGCTGGTTCACTCGAAGTAGCACCTGGTGTTCAGCTAATCTCTATTCCTGAGTTTCCAGCAGAGTTTAAAGATGAAGGCCTTGCGCAAGGCGAAGCGCTTGAGGTATTCAAAAACAGCGATAGTACGGTCAACTGGACTTTCGTTAGCCCAGCGGCTGAGATCTTTCCGGGTGAAAAAACCGGTCAATATCGCGTGGGCGGTGACCAACTACTTAGCGATGCCGAGGGCAACTGCAAAATCAGCGTACAGGATTATGCCGTGGGTTTACTCGACGAGGTAGAATCCGGCGCACATCCACAACAACGGATCTGCCTTGCTTACTAAGAAGAGACTCGGCGTCTGACGCCCATTTAAAACACACAGCCGCGTTACAGACATCGTAACCGGCTGTGATAGATGGCAAAACGCGCTCAAAACAACGCCTTAAAGTGATAGCGCCCTGTATTAGGGTGCTACTGTTAACACGATCTTACCAACATACTGTTTTTTCAAAAACAGCGTTTGGGCCGCTTCGATCTCTGCCAAAGGGAAGGTTTGTGCCACGATGGGTTTAATCTCTCCCCGCTCAATACGCTGCACTAGGTTTTGGAATACCTCCGCCTCAAGCACTGTGCATCCTAATAGAGTTAAATCTTTCAGATACAGCGTTCTCACATCCAGCTCGACTAAAGGTCCACCAATCGCGCCCGATACCGCATAACGGCCACCCGGCTTTAACAGCTGTAAAAATTGCGGCCACTGCGGCCCCGCCACAAAATCAATCACAACATCAACACTGTTTTCAGACAAAGCCTCTACTAAATCACCACTCCGTGGAACGACTTCATCGGCCCCCAATGCTAGCAACTGTTCACTTTTACTCGGGCTAGTAATAGCGATGACATAAGCACCCCGTGCTTTAGCCAACTGGACCGCTGCAGAGCCAACACCACCCGAGGCACCGGATATCAATACCCGATCTTGCGCGACAACCTTAGCGCGGGTTAGCATATTTTCAGCAGTCGAATAGGAGCATGGGAAAGAGGCTAGCTCGATATCTGTCAATGCACTATTAACCGCATAGGCATGTCTCGCGGCGACCACCGTATACTGTGCAAATCCGCCATTGCATTCAGAACCATAATACCAAGGCTGATCCAACTGTTGGCCATCGGCTTCACGAATACAGGGCTCAATCAATACACGCTCACCGATACGTTGGGCATCAACATTGTTACCAACTGCGACGATGGTACCGCATACATCGGCTCCCTGAATCAGCGGAAAACCTAAGGCGTTCCCAGACCAACTGGCATCCTCAGCGGAGGCCTCACGGCCAGTGTTATCACTGTCAACAGCCTGTTTGGAATACCAACCAATACGCGTATTGATATCGGTATTATTAACTCCCGCCGCAGCCACCTGAATCAATACCTCATTCGCTTTGGGCGTTGGCACGGCAATCGACTCATTGAGATGCAACATCTCTGGGCCACCGTGGCCGATTAGCTGAATCCCGTGCATCCTTGTTGGTATAGTCATCATTGATCCTCATTAAAAAGTGTTAATAGCACCTGTTGGGCCGCCGTCACCGCATCTCGACCTAATACTGGCCATGCGCTGGACACGCCTTCGTGTAAGATAAAAATAGCGGTCGCTAGATCATCCCTCTGGCTTTGTTCAGCCAAAAACTGATGTACCGCCGTCTTATGCGTTTGTACCGCCTCGTTGATCTGCTGATTATCGGGAAAAGCCGCGATGGCATTCATCGACAAACAGCCGTGCGGCGCATACTCCAGCATCCACTGCTCTAGCCGATTGAAAATATAAATAATCGACTCCACACCCACTGGCGGATGCTCATGTAATAGAAATGCCAAATAGCGTTGATGACGATAGGCCAGTGCTGCCACTACCATCGCCTCTTTCGAGGGATAGTGTTTATACAGGGTGCGAAGGCTGACCTGACAGGCCTCTTTCAACTGCGCAACGCTGGGTTCGGCAAAACCGTATTGACTAAATGCCGCCTCAAGACGCGCGGCGATTTGCGTTTTAAGCATGACTACCTCGTAAGTAGAACAACTATTCTACCGGCAGAGTAGAATAAACACTCTACCCTGTCAACAACGCAGTGCAACAAGCCGATAAGGGATAAGAAATAGAATCAGAATCAACGTGGAATTGTAGGTGGATATCAATAGGTCTAGCGGAATGAGGCATCACTAAAAGCGATGCTCAGCATCTATCTTTGATATTCAAAAATAACGGCAGCTTCAGTCGCTGTAATAATCCGTGCGCTAACCTTAGTTAGCCAATAGAAGGAGTGCAAAGATTGGGAGGGAGATACAGCGTCAAATCCTAAGTTAGTCTAACGAGACTAACTTAGTGATATTCGCTCAGCCGTGATGAAACAGCACAGGCTTGTAGTGTCTCGATGTAGCGGCTCTAGATAGTACTTCTAGATAGCGCCTCTAAATAAAAGGCCGATCTGACACTGATATTATTCAACTTTTATATTTAGGTATCGCCCCTTCAACACCCACGTCTAAACGCGGACGGTCGGCTTCAACTTCCGTCAGGGGTTCAACTTCTTGCATGGTATTCATGCTACGCAGCGTCAAATCTTGATACTGGCGGGTACCTGCCGATTTCCAGTCGATCTCTTTATCGGTCAGCTCTTTGATAATACGCGCTGGCGAGCCTGCCACCAAGGTGCGATCAGGCACTTCCATCTTCGCTTTCACGAAGGACATCGCTGCCACAATGGATGATTCACCCACGACCGCACCATCCATAATGACAGAGTTCATGCCAACCAATGCATTTTTACCAATGACACAGCCGTGCAGCACCGCACCATGGCCAATATGGCCGTCTTCTTCAACCGTCGTGTCCGTGCCAGGAAAGCCATGCATCACACAGGTATCTTGCAGATTAGCACCGCGCTTTAACTCTAGGCGACCAAAGTCACCGCGCAAACAAGCGTTAGGGCCGACATAACATCCCGGCCCGATGATCACATCGCCAATCAGCACTGCGGTTGGGTGCACATAAGCGGTTGGATCAACCACGGGCGTAATACCATCGATTGCATAGACTCTCATAATGTAATATCCATTTTCCTGATTATTCTCGCGTGGATGTTATTTTAGCGCATTCTTATATACAGGAATACCCGTATTTATCTCATCCATTATAATTAGTCCGCGAAGTAATATCGGTTGCTGTAATGCTCCGCCGATCCCATCTCACATTTCGACCGGCTGCCTATACTGGGCGCCACACTGGAAAACGATGTTTAAATCCCAATTCGCTGTCATTATCACCTCGGCGCCAGTAGTGGCTCGGTGCTTGGACGCACCAAAAGTGAGCACATAGCCAAAAACAACACTAGGGTATATCCTTATACGTCTATGTTGGTGCCGGCGATGCTTTGAGATTTTCCTTGCGGCATTTTAGCTCGGCTTTTGAGCGAGGCCTCAGGCCTCTATTACACGGAGAATGTAATATGTTGATCTACCCAAACGCCTCTTGTTTGCTGGTTGTTGATATTCAAGAAAAACTAGCCCCTGCGATACATGAGGGTGACGCCGTGATCGCCAATGTCCGGTGGTTAGCAGAAGTTGCCAAACTAGCCAATGTCCCCATACTAACCACCGAACAATACCCAAAAGGCCTTGGCCCAACGGTTGAACAGCTACGTGATGTGTTACCGCCAGAGGGTTTTATGGAGAAGATGCATTTTTCCTGCATGGCAGAGCCTAACTGTAACGAGAAGATCAACAGCTTAAAGCCGAACCAAGTCATTATTGTCGGGATGGAAGCACACGTCTGCGTTTTACAAACAGCCATACAGATAAAACAACAAGCCCGTGAAGTGTTTGTAGTGGCCGATGCGGTGTCATCACGTAACCCTGCCGATAAAGCAGCGGCTCTCGAACGGATGCGCCAGTGCGGCATTCATATCGTCACCAAAGAGATGGTTGGCTTTGAATGGATACAAACCTCGGGTACCGATCAGTTTAGAGAGTTCAGCCAAAACTACCTGCGCTAAGGTAATCTTAGCCTGTCAGGTTTAACGATAAAAGCAGCCGCAGCTGCTTTTTTTATACCAATATAGCGCGACTCATCTATATCCATTGCCTATCAGCAACAGCCTTAGTCGGTCTCTTTAATACTACTGATAAAGCCCGCGGGCTTAACCACCATTAAATCCGCATGTAACTCATCAAGCACCCTTTCGATCGTACTGCCCACTAAAATTCGATCGAGTACACCCCGAGCTACCGAGCCCGCCACTAAAATATCAATATGTGCTTCGTTCACATATTCGAGAATCGCCTGACGGGGCTCTTTCTCTTTCAAGGTAACCGCGGGGCTATCGGTCGTCAGACCATAGGGTTGAAGCAACTTAGCCAACGCCTCCACATGCAAGGTTCTTACGGTATGTTGCATACGTTCAAAATCGGTGACCAGATGCTCATCAAAAATAACCGAATGAGGCAAGACACTAAAGCTATGCATCACTTTCAAGTCACCTTCCAACGCCTGCACCAAGCGACTCGCCCATGCCAGAATATTTTGATCCAAAGCTGCCGGCACATCACACTCATGGAAAGGGTCAACCGCCGCCGCCACATGCCCACCATCTGACCAAGCTTTCTGCTTCACCAATAACAGAGGCACGGGACACTCTCTAATTAACTGCCAGTCAGCCTGATCAAAAATCGAGTGCCCTAAACGGCTATGCTGCTTCACCGAATGCAGCACCATATCGGGTTCAAAGCGTAATACCTTACGCACCACCGCTTCAGCCTGATGCCGGTGCCAGCAAACATCGATATCCACATCAATATTGAGTTCGTTGAACGGCATGGTTAAAGGTTCTAACTCAGCTTCGACATGACGAACATAGGCCTCTTCAGCGCGACGAAGCGAGGTTTTATCAAACAGATAACTGCTATACAACGATGCGTTATAGCAACAACAAAATAGCTCTACCTTTGCCCCACTGCCTTCAGCCAGTCGAAGCACTTTTTCCATTAACAGATGATTATCATTACCCTGTTCGATATTCACCAGAATTCTGCCAATATCCACAACAAAACCTCCACATTGCTTATAACCTAAGCATGCGGCAAGCAAACAAGTTTGCCAACTCAATTATTTGATTTAGCACAAACGAATGAGATGGATTGCACACGCCAAAGGATCAACGGCGGCGTTACACAATAAGCCTGTCATTTTAATATGCGGCGCCAACCAGAAACATTAACTTTTACTAATTTAATTAAATCTAATATATAATGGACGTCATACCTAAAATCTCCTTCCACTAACAATGAGGTTATTTTCTAATGACTCTTAACGCTGCTCTTCGCCTGCTGGCTGGGTCTGTGATTCTTATCAGTTTGGCGCTTGGAACATACGCTCACCCTGCTTGGTATTATCTCACCGGCTTCGTTGGGCTTAACTTATTACAATCGGCCTTTACTAAATGGTGTCCCGCGATGGCCATCTTTCGTCTGCTCAAGCTCAAAGAACAAACCTGTAGTACGGGAATGAGTGTGCATCAAGGTGTTCATCTTATCGCCGGTTCTTTGGTGCTCATCACCGTGGCGGCCTATCTCTTCTTTGCTGCACCATTTTGGATTTTGTATATCACCGCGGTGATCGGTATCAGTCTATGCCAATCAGCCTTTACCGGTTGGTGTCCGGCCTTTACCATCGCGTCATTACTCGGATTCAAGAAAGCCGATTAATCCTGATGTCTCAGTCTAGATAACCCTTTAGACAGATAGATTGATGACCAAATGCCGCCAACCGCGGCATTTTTTATGTCTGGCAGCCTTGACCTAAACACTTTGAGATCAAAACCTTTTGTAATCCAACCGTTCAACGAAACTCAGTAACAGATCCAAATGAAAATTTTTCACGCATAAAACCGCCCTACCTGCCGATAACGGTTAGTATGATGGCTTATTGCAATATCGAGCCCGCCAAAAACCTGACATAAAGGAGATGATATGGAGATCACATCAATCAATCAGCCGGTTACCGAGCAGAGTAAAACAACCGAGCCAACTCAAGCGCAACAGAATAAAACCGCCCATAATCAGGCGATTTTACAAGCGTCTTTAGATGTCAGTATCTCTTCAGGCAATGATTCACTGACCCTGCTCTACCGCTCAGCGGTTACCGAGTTAAATAAGGTACTCGAGACAGACTTAGGCACTTCCTCGATTCAGAAAGCCTATGATTCCGGTTTAGATGTAACTCCCGAAGCGACGGCGGATCGCATCGTCTCCCTGAGCGGCGCATTTTTTAGTAGCTATCAAGAACAGCATCCAGAGATGGATCTGCAAACACAGGCGGAGAGTTTTATCTCGGTGATTAGCGGTGGAATCGAACAAGGGTTTGCCGAAGCCCGTGATATTTTGGAAGGTCTACAGGTACTCGATGGGGATATTGCCGCAAATATTGATACAACCTATGACCTCGTGCAGGAGAAATTATCCGCGTTGACCGATACGCTGATGAACAGCGCGCAAGCCACCACTGATGGCTCGGATGCAGATCAGGTAAGCTAGCACCTCAGAGTCAACACCCCACAACGCGATTTCGCCTATGACTAACAGTATAAAACCGGCCATTAGCCGGTTTTATGGTCACAGGTTCTGCCAATCAAAAAGCGTAGCGAATACGACCATAGACGTTACTCCCATCTTCGAATTGACCAAAGAATGTATTCGGTTTAGCCCCTTCAAAAATGTTCGCTCCCACCACCACACTCACATTATCATTATAACGGTAACTCACCGAAGGCCTTAGGTAGTGATCCTCATCACTGGGGGAGTAAAAGGCAAACAGCGACCAGACCAAATTATCCTGCCACATGCGGTAGTTGAGCCGTGTTGTATATAGGTAACGGTACTCTTCTGGGTTATAGGCCGATGTTGATGCGGCCTCCAGCGCGTGGTAATCCAGCGTCTGCTCAAGATAGTATTGCAGCCCTAGTGTTAATTTTGGCAACAGCTCCCGTTCATAACCAAGCAGGAAACGGAACTGACTATTGGGTAAGTAGGGATCATTACCATCGCTATCTTCAGCCATATGCCATGCCACTTCCGCATTCGCTAAACCGGAACCCACATTGCCTCGAATACTCGCGCCCAGCACATTTAGCCGACTGAAAATGGCATTTCCACGACTATCTAATCCATTGGGCTGTTTCTGAAACCCTCGGTAACCATAAAGGGCCCACTCCGTGCTATCAATGCTACCCGAGATACGCGTTGCAAACTCACCATTAGCGAAACTATTGGCAGGCTCTTCCGCATCAATACGGCCTTCCGGTGCGGCGACATTTTGTCCCACTTGAGGTGAAAACCAGGAAAACCGATTACCATTAATATAACGATCCGAGGTGTAATTTGGCATCCAGACCAGATCGATGCTCGCCGAATCACCATAATAACTCGCTTTAGCGGCCACTACGGGGGCCTTGAGATATTCGGTATCTCGACCCGAAAAGAATGACTGCCAATCCTTAGGAAACATATCATTCAAAAAGAGCAGATCGCCGGTACCCCAGGTTAACACCTGCTGCCCCAGTTTCAGATCGGTATGCTCTCCTGGGCTCATGGTGTAAGACGCTTCACGCAAATCCGTACGAAAGCCCTCTTCGACCCCATCCGCATAGACATCCGCTTTCAAGGCGTAACGATCATTACCCACAAAACCACTGGTCTCAAGACGAACGCGAAGATCGGCTAGCGTCGCATCATCCATCGGTGAAAAACGTTCATTCAACACGGGATCAGACCCCACACGGTTGCCTAATCCCCCTTCAATAAAACCATGCCAGACAGTGGCGTTATCATCACTGCCACTATCATCCCAGCTGTCATCGCCCCAGTTATCGTCGCCCCACTCCTGCTCTGTGCTATCTTGCTGGCTGTTAACAGTTGATGCGGTGTCCTGCTGCGCCATCACCGACGGCGAGGTCACGCCCACTGCCAGCGATAGTAATAGCGAGGTTAGCTGTGTATTCATAGCCGGCACGCTCATGACGCAGGACGTTTAAGCCACTGACGGGGCGGATTGCGCAGAGATCGCTCGGAAAACACCCCGCTATCCATCCCCAAGTCATAACGGATAAAACGAAACTCCATCGTCGTATTGGCACCGCTCACCAGATCACTCACCCGTGATTTAGTCACCGTTGGCACCCCTTGAACCGTCTCAGTGGCTAACACTTCAACCCGACGATACAGCTTATTATTGGTATCGTAATACTCGGTTTTCATGGGTAACAAACTACCCTTATCGATCCACACCTGATAACGACTAAACTCCACCGAACTCGGATCTTTCGGCGTGTTCTCTAATACATAAAAATCATCGGTTGTGTCTATGAGTGTATGCAGATCTTCGTCCGGATTACGGCCGGAGACATCTTCATAAAAATAGTTTGAACCTACGAAGCTGGTGCGCTTATCGCCGGCAGAGATCCGTTTTACCAAATCGAGGCCCGGCAGGTAGAGCCAGCGGTCATCGTCTTTCTGGGTATGTTTCTCTACTAAAAACACCGTGTCACGAACATCCGATGGACGACTAAAGGCCACCAGAAATTGCTGATCACCACCGTCCTCATAATCTCGGCGGAGAATAGTGAACTGCCGTTGCTGTTGACGCCCCTGTGAATCCTGAATCAGCATCCTCGCTTCAGAACGTCCATCGTCCCCCTGATAATAAGAGGCGAGGTTTGCCTGTTTAATAATCTCAGATACATCGGTGAGATCGGCTGCGCTACTCTGCACTGAAGCACTCAGTGTCAGACCAACCACGAATGTCGCCAACAGTTGCTTAATCATGATTCACTCTCCTTCGGGGATTTAACGCCAAACAAGCCATCTTTATCTTTAATCATCGACATCACCGCAGGCAGTAACATCACTGTCACCACGGCGGATACCGCCATGATAGCGGCCAGAAAGAAACCCACCGTGATATAGGGCACTAACGGGGCAAATAATAACGGTGTAAAGCCGACGGCCACCACCACCGCATTACGACTGATAGCCCGCGAAGGCCCGCGGTAAACGTCGGCCACCGTTTGTTCCCAGTTGCCACATTGACGATAGATAGCCCGGGTTCGTTCCAAAAAGTGTATGGCAAAATCCACCGACAAACCCAAGGTTAAGGCGGATAACACGGCAATCGGCATATCATAATCTTTACCGATGAGGCCAATCATGCCATAGATAAACAGAATCGTTACGGTCAAAGGCAGCATCGATAGCAAGCCAATTTTCACCGAGCGGAACAGCAGCACCATAATCAACAGCACCATGAAGAACGCCCCTATTAAGCTGTTCAACATGCCGTTGACCATTTCATCCTGCCACACCACATTAATGTACGTCAGCCCTGCCCAGTTAAGCTCAACACCCTCCGGTAACGGATGATCCGCAACATATCCATCCACTAAGGATAATACTTTGCTCATATCCTGATTATCACCACTGCTTAACTGCAACCACAACACGGTTGAACGGTAATTAGGGGTCACCATATGCCATAGATCATCCGGTCGGTGGGATCCTTGAAAACTCAAGACAGTCTGGGCCGCTGCTGCCGCGGTCGGTGGTAATTTATATTGGTCGTCGGCGCCCCCATTCAACTCACGGTAAACCGTTTTCAGCTGTGTCGGGAAGCTATTGCTCTTACCGATATAGTCAGACTGATCGAGGAAAGCCTGTAATTGATCAACATATTGCAACGCTGGCGGTGTCAGAAAATACTTACTGCCAACTTGCGCTTGTTCGGTGATATCCAGCAATTCAAGCCATAGGGTTTCATGGTCACTATCATCATAACTACGCTGATCAAACAGGTTGATTAAGCCGTTGGTATATTCAATAAAACTGTCGTTGTTAACACTCGCCAACAACGCTTGCAGATCGACGCCCTCTTGTGCGGCACGTGCCGTCAATTGTTGTTGCAATCCGCTGCGAAGATCGCTGGTTTTATCCAACACCAAAAAGGCATTATAGGTACCGGGGAAGTGATGATTCATGACCTTATCGGCAACACGTAAAGGGTGGTCCTGCTTAAACCAACGCACCGGATTATCATTAATCTGAATCTGCGCCACGCCGTATACGCTGCCCACCACGATCAGGACAAAAAACGCCAATAACCCTTTAGCCCGCGCGATCGAGAAACGACCGATGAAAATCAGTAAACGGCCGAGCAGAGAGTTATCATCTTCATCGATATTATGATCTTTCATCTGCGCCATGCGCTGCGGGGAAAGACTGATAATGTAAGCGGGCACCAGGGTAATCGTCAGCAGGAATGCCAACATAATCCCAAACGCCACGTGTAAGCCAAACACCTGTACCGGCGGTATCGGCGTAAAAGCTAGTGAAGCAAAGCCCACGGCGGAGGTCACCGAGGTATACAGCATCGGCGTAAACAGATGCCCTAACACCGCTTTCACCGCGGTTTTAGGATCTTCGCCAGGACGGTGGCGATCGGCAAATTCGGACAGAATATGAACCGAGTCCACCACGGCAATCGGCATCAAAAAGATCGGGATCATCGAGCTCATAATATGGACAGTATAGCCCTGCCCGATTAACAACCCCATGGTAATGATCACCGAGGCCATCGCCACCAGCATCGGTGCAGTAATCAACAACAGGCTGCGGAAGAAAACCCACATCAGGGCAAAAATCATCAGCCCCGCCAAAGGCGCTGAAATCGCCATCTGCACAAACATCTCAACACCAAAGGTGTCTTCTGCGACGGGTAATCCAGAAATGTAGTACTGATTATTACCGCTGAGCTTTTCGATTTCAGTCTGAATTAAACCGGAAATCCGATAGCTTTCTGACTTTTTAACAATAGGCACATAGATGCCGGCGGCCTTACCATCACCGGACACCAAGGTATTATTCAGCAGCGGCAAACGCTCGACCGAGGTTCGAATCTGATCAATGCCCGCTTGATCTTGCGGCACCTGTTTCATCATCCACTCAAAGCGGATACTACCGGGACCTTCCTGCGAAATATTATCAACCCGATCGAGGGACATCAGGTCTTGACTAACGACTCCGTCCATCTGCACGATAGCATCGGCGAGCTGGTGTAATTCCGATAGACTCTGCGGGTTATAGATCCCTTGCGCCGTATCATTCACCACACCGACAACGATCATATCATGCAGGCCAAAGCGCTCTTTCACATGATCATGAAAAATCCGCGCGGGATTATCCGCCGGCAACATGTTTTCGGGATCGGTATCAACTTGAATAGAAGGTATCTGCAACCCTGCTATCAATGTCAGCAGTAACACACCCCAAAATACCCATTTAGGACGATTCATTGACAGATTAACCAGTGTAGTGCGCATCGGTTGTTCCTGTTTATTAGCGATACTCTTTATAGGAGCAGGTTATAGAAGACGGTAAGAGATGCCTGCTATTGAGGCTTCTCGTTCGGTGCTTTTGATAACAATATTGATAACAATATTTTTGCCACGTACCACCAATGGTAGTACTTTAATCTGGACATTATATTAGTGTGTGCTAATATTTAAAAGCACTACATGAGGAAATTGAGAATTAATCGCCGCTACAGTAGAATACCAAACCTTTACTGGCCGCTAGCTCTAGAAATAGCTTTCCGTCAAATTATAAAAACAGGCGGGATACCGATTGAATACAACGACTCAACAAATGACACCCAATACTTTGGCCATGATGAAAGTGAATTCAAGTAAAGCCGCCAAGCTCATGAAAATATTAGGCAACGAGAGTCGTCTGCTTATTTTATGTTACTTAGATGGGAAAGAACTTTCCGTCACCGAATTGAACGACTGTCTCGACCTGAGCCAATCGGCACTATCTCAACACTTAGCCGTGTTACGTAAGGATGGCTTAGTCAGCACCCGTCGTGAGTCACAGACGATCTACTACTCGCTGTCAGGGGATTCCGCCACCCGTATCATTCATACGCTACACGAGATGTTCTGCCCAGATTTATAAGCTAAACAGCTTCCGCCACTGAACCCCTTATCGCAGATAATCTCTTCGTTCGTCACTCTGGCGATCAAATCTTTCCCTGAATTGATCTTTTACGTTACCAGCACTTAGACGCCCCACAGAGTACGCACCCTTGCGCTGCATAGACAACGACCACTATGGACAGCTAAAGTGTCAAATAAAAAAGACGGATGCATCATACACCCGCCTTCCTCTTTATCGTATAAATCCGCTGAGCGTCGATCCATCACAGCAGATTAGTTCAACATCTACCCTTTTAACCGGCTACGCTGCCAATCTTCCGTCGGTTCATTGAGCATCATTTCCATCTCTACGACATCCTCTTCCATGTTGTAATGATTTTTAAAGCCCAGTTTTTGCGCCAAGCCCTGCATACTTTTGTTCGACGTAAGCGTTGAGCCCATCAGCATTAACGTGCCCCGTTCTTTACAGTAATCAATCACCTTCTGCATCAAAACAGCACCAAGCCCTTCACCCTGTAAATCATCTCTAATCACTACAGAGAACTCCGCCCGCACATTGTCCGCATCGGTCACCGCACGCACCACACCTAAGGTTTCCCAACCGGGTTCATTCTGTTTCGGCGCAGTTACAATGAAGGCCATCTCACGGTCATAATCGATCTGCGTCCAGTTAGCCAACTCTTGGTGCGTCGGAATACCGCGGCTGTAGAAGTAGCGTAATCGGATCGATTCCGCACTCAAGGTGTTATAAAACGCGAGGTGACTCGGTTCATCCTCTCCTCGTATAGCACGCACGATCGCTTTGCGGCCCGATTTACGCAACGATATATGCTCACTCAAATACTCGGGGTAAGGTGAGATCGCCAACACCGAAGGCTCGCCTAATGAGACGGCCACATCCACCGCTAACACACCGCGACGGTTCACCAGCAACGGATTGATCTCCAACCCTTTGAGGTTAGGTAACTCAACCACCATCTGCGAGAGTTTAATCAGCAGATCACTGAGCTGTTCCAGATCACGCTCTAACTGCACACTGCTCTCTTTCAGCACATCAAACATGTGCGAAGTGCTGATCAGCCGACGTGCCAAGCTCAGATTAAGGGGCGGTAACATCACCTGCCGATCGGCCAATACATCCACCGAATAACCGCCTTTACCAAACAGCAATAAGGGGCCGAAAACAGGATCACGGGTAATCCCCATATTAATTTGTAGCGACTGATAACCCCGCTTCATCTGCTGTACACAAAAACCTTTTGGCCCCTCAGGAAAGCGCTCCTGCACTCGAAACGAGAGCTTGGTTGCCGCCTGTCTAACCTCTTCTGGGGAGAATAGATCCAGGGCTAAATCTTTCCAGCGGGGGGATTGTCTATTGTCATAATTAAACGGATACACATTCTCAGTGTGCATCACCTTAACCGCGACCGTTCCTCCCATTTTTTTCGCCAGCTCAACCACACCCTCGACATCATCGGCATATTCACTGTGGGAAACGGGGATATCATATTGATCCAGCAGGTCCGTCGCTTCACTGTGGGTCAGGTAGTCTCGTCCCTCGGCTAAGGCGTTGGCCACCAAGTTTTTAGCTTGTATATGGTTCTGCACATTCGGGTCGATAAAGGGTGCTGGGGTTTGCCTCATCACCTCTTGGTTACGGCGAAACTCAACCATATGCATAAAGGCATCAACAGCTTCCTCTGGAGTAATAAAGGTGGGTAAACCGGCTGCATTGATATAATTTCGTGACTCTATCGCCGTACTGCGCCCCATCCAGCAGGTAAGAATATTACGCGGCGTATTACGGGCCACTTCGATGACCTGCTTGGCTGTCTCTGCACCGGGCGCCATACGCGTTGGCGCATGGATCACCAACACCGCATCGACATTCGGGTCTTTCGTCAGCAACTTAGTCACCTGAGCAAAGCGTTCGGGGGTGGCATCGGCATGCATATCGATAGGGTTTTTCAGATTCCAATGATCCGGTAACACCTCTTTCAAGGCCGTTACGGTTTCATCACATAGCTGTGACAGCTCTCCGCCCTTACGCAACAGCTGATCGGTCGCCAACGCATTGGGCCCCATACCGTTACAGACGAGCGCCAGTCGCTCTCCCCGCATCGGCTTCATCCGCGATAGGGTTTCTAGGGCGTTATACAGCTGGTCTACCGTTTTTACTCGCACAACCCCTGCGCGTCGCAGCGCAGCATCATAGACGAGATCTTCATCCTTGATACCTAAAGCCGGTTGATGCACCTTGTCTTCATCAAAAATCATATTCGATTTCAACACCAGCACGAGTTTATTGCGCGAGGCAGAACGAAGAGAACTTAGCAGATTGCGGGATGAACCAACAAGGTGATCCAATTGAATCAGGATCGATTGGGTATAAGGGTCTTGTGCGTAATAGTCGATGATAGAAGGCAGATCGATATCCACCCCCTCACCCAGCGTCAAAAAATGGGAAAAGCCGATCTCCTGACCGTTGGCCCAGTCGATCATCGCGGTGCCCAATAGGCCGGACTGACCAACATAACTGACTTTGCCCTTACGAATATTCAGATGAGAAAAGCTGGCATTCATATGGTTGCTAGACACTAGCATCCCCATACAATCAGGCCCGAGTATTCGGATACCATAGGGCTTCGCAAGCTCCATGATTTCATCCCGTACCGTTTTGCCCACCCGATTACGGGAGCGAGATAAACCGCCGGTCAGGATCATCGCGGCTTTGACCCCACTTATGCCCAACCGACGGACTAAATCGGCGACCCCTTCCGGTGGAGAACAGACAATGGCCAGATCCGGCATTTCAGGCAGCTTGGATAAATGGCTATAACAGGTAATACCGTGAACCTTATCGTATCCGCGCTTGTTCACCGCGATGAGCTTACCCTCATAGCCACCCTCGATGAGATTATGCAGTACCACGCCGCCCATACTGTTTTCTTTTTCAGAGGCTCCAAACACCGCAATCGATTTAGGTTTAAAAAAACGTTTGAGATATCGTGTACTCACGAGACTTACTCCATAGGCCATTAGAACCGGTCAGACAGTTGATCCAAGACCGTTCGCTACATTCTATATTACGCAGGTGCAGCATAAACATTATTAACGATAAATACGTGACTAGCATCATAAAGCCCAACCAAAATGGGTAAAAATACAGTTTTATGCCAACTTAATCGTTAATTGGAAGCGGCTTACCCCTTTAGTCCAACAATGCTCGCTGTTAAGAATAGCATGTCTATCTCCCCTCGCGGATGAGCCCTGATAACGACTCACACTTACTGCATCATATAAAATCCTGACAGCTGTTCGCAATCTTGACCTTAGATTTGCTGGCTACTACAGACGAAATATTCAGTGACATCAGTCATCAACCAAGTTTCAGATCGATATAGCCGCCATCACACCATCAGCTGAACCCGACAAAACAACTGCAGGCTTGTGGAGAGATCTTACGCATTCTTTTTCGAGGCTTGCTTTTCAGGGCTAGGCTCTTCTGCTGATCAAGATGACTAAGGCGCGTGCTCAAAAACGACCACTATCAATATGGTCGGTTCGATAATGATGGTATCACCAACGGTGATGGAAGCATTGCGAGGCAGGATGATTGGTGAGAACGCCGCAAACAACGGCGCATAGGTTTATGTTTATGTTGATTTTGAGACTGTTTTTAGCAAAAAAGATGACTGTCGTTTACCTATTCGATGGCGAGCATCTGTTAGTAATCATCCGCATTTATCACCGATAACTCACACGTATGATATTCATATTCTGCTGCACTGCCTTCTCCAGAGACTATCCCCTTAAAGCTAAAACGGGGATAGATAGTGACATCCGGTTCAGCATATAAAACATCAATGACTTTGCCATCGGCGTTTTTAAAGATAGCCTGTAGAGAAAAGTCACTCCATCTCTTAAAGGTTGGGTTGGTAATGTCTCCGATGCACCGAACATTCAGTTTTTCGTCCCCCATCGTTACATTCAACGCGGATGAACTAATCTCAAATGCTGGTTCTAACGGCTCTTTCATTGAGATTGAAACAATGTAGTAAGCAATCCATATAATGAAAGCACCGAGTAATACAATCAGCAGGTAATTAAAAGCGGGCTTATTTTGCAGATTTGCAGCCTTGGTCTGAATCTGTAGGCAATGCTTACATTTAAGCGCATCTTTTAAAATTTCTTCCTTACACGCGACGCACCGTTTAGTATCCATCTTATATCCTTGATGACTGTATCTGCATTTTCGCAATAGGTGAACATGACGACCAACACTAGAAAATATAACGCTACAATAAAAGATAAGCGTTAGCGAATCCTGCCAGCATTTTTTGAGAGCGACCTTGAACTGACCTGCTATGCAATTTTTATAAGACTACCGAGCATCACAGAATGCAGGAATATCAGGCTGTAACTGACTCCAGTTAGCGCGGTAATTTGTATATATTTGAGCATCAATTACAACGGGAACATCCTCATTAAATAGAGCAATGGCTAATTCGATTTCCTCTATTGGAGCATTTTTAACTCTAAAGCCTAAGCTTGAACCACACTCTTTACAAAATGAACGAGTCGTTCCATTAGGCGCCGTAAAATGCTTAATAGATTCAAAACCAGAATGCCACACTAACCCAGAAACACCCACTAGCGTTCCAAATGCAGCACCATGAAATTTTTGACACATAGTACAATAGCAGTTAGCCGCTTTTTCATTGAAACCATTAACGACAAAAGCCACTCTATTACATAAACAAGAACCTTTGAACTCAGGACTCATGGTTACTCCTTATTGCATAATGCCGCGTTAACGGGTGCGTAAGCTGGCGTTGTTTTTGCAGCTTTTGGTTTTAGCAAAAACCGCGACAACCCTAATGCGTCCAGTTGAACTGGACTATATAGGCTTAGTTATTTCACATACTGACTATAATTTTCGATCTTTAATCGCAATCTTTCCGCCAGAAACTGATTAGCCTCACCCAACTCATTCAAAATACAATAGGCTTCTTCTTTGTATCTTGATATTTTACCTGTATCCCAATGCTTCGGAGGTGGTTGTAGATTTGTAATCCTGTCACATAACTTAACCATCCAAACTTCTATGGGTTGCTGTTTAATTCGGCGAAGACTATCGTCCATTTGCTCCATTTTTGTAGGTAACTTTTCGTTTTTACTTAGCGCCAAAACCCCATTTGCTACCTCTATCCCAAATTCATGTTTAATATCTTCAAAAGTGGTTTTTGTATCCTCAATTGAATCATGCAGCAATGCACAAAGAACAAGTAAATTGGGGTTCTCAATATTGGTACCCATCGCTATTGCGGCAGTTGCTTCCATGCTAACGAGGCCTAGGTGGTTGATATATGGAATATCACTACCAGGTATCGTTTGTCCTAGATGAATGCTAGAGGCAAAGTTCCATGCCTTTAAATATGCATCTTGATTCCAAATATTCATTTTTCATCCTCACAGATAAGAACCTTAACGCCCAAAGCAGTGGGCGACGAAGCCGTCCGACTGTCTCTGTTTGTTATGTGTGTGTGGCACTATTTAAATGCGTTAATGATTTATGCACAAAAAATACAAGGCTGATAGCTTTTAAGCTATTTACTTTGCTTCCATATGAATCGGAGTTTCCATGCATTATTAGATGCCGATTAAATAGCTGCTTTTCCTCTTCTGTTGGATTTGTAATTGTTTTGGTAACATCACTAGCTACACGTAATGGTTTTAATACAGCCTCTTCAAAAACCTCTAAGCCAGAAACTGAGTCAAATATATCATTGGTTTTGGGCTTACCTTGCTGCTTCGAAAAAAGACCAATACCAGGATATAAATCTCTCCCTATACCTTCGGATAACGCTAATAAGGTGGGTATAGAAGAAAAATATGCTTCAGAATAATGAGTAGAAAAGCCATCCTCAATTTGACCTTTGCGATTAGGGAAGATGCGAATAAGCCCTGTTCATGAGACAATTTATTTTTAATCTTCGAGCCTGACCATGCCACATCAACTTACCTTTGCCGACAGCGAATTCAACAACAAACGTCGTAAAACACGTAAAGAAATTTTCTTGACTCGAATGGATAGC